>CAWCZP010000024.1:0-42478 GCA_963800055.1 uncultured Acidobacteriota bacterium | reverse complement strand
GGTTCTCTGATCGGCGATTACAAAGGCAGGCGGATATGGCGCTACTTCCTAACTCCCCGGGGCGCGACGTTGGCCACGCCATAGAAACCGTCGTGGTCCGTCGTCGCCCTCACGTATTGCTCATAAGGATTCATCATTCGCTCTTGCGCAAACTGACTGCGACACCGCCGGCCCCTTTGTCTTTAATAGTGACTCGCCCCGAGACTGAACCTCGCGGCGCCTTCCCGGCTGCGGTGTTGGGAGTTTGGGCAAACAGAGTTGCAGCCAAACTAAAAAGCGTGAACAAAACTGCGGGTACGTATCG
Organism: uncultured Acidobacteriota bacterium; assembly: GCA_963800055.1. Lineage (GTDB taxonomy): Bacteria > Acidobacteriota > Blastocatellia > Pyrinomonadales > Pyrinomonadaceae > PSRF01. The sequence continues at coordinate 42,174 of CAWCZP010000024.1, read as the reverse complement.
CGCGGAGAAACTCATACTGGTCACTCCTTTGGATGTGCTGAGGACGCGCGTCGCATCATAGTTCTTCCTGTTGTCAGCTTCAAGATTCTACTGTTAGGATCGCCCGGCCATGGCTCATTTAAAAATTACCGATGCCAGTGGTCGCCAGTGGCAGTTTAGCTTTTCGCCGCAAGTCGCTTGCACGATTGGCCGCGCACCCGACAATTCCGTAGTGCTTGATGATCCACGCGCCTCACGTTACCACGCTCACGTAAATCAATCAGACAACGGCACCTTCACGATCGTCGATGGCGCGGTGATCAACGGTCAGCTTCGTCGCAGCGCAAACAAAGTTTTCATAAACGGTGAGCCGCAGTTCGAACACCAGCTCAAGAACGGCGATCGCATCACGATCGGCGCGAGCACTTTGCGATTTGAACAGCCGGTTGAAGAACGGACCACTGACGTTCGTTATGACGATAAGCCACTCGGTCATACACAGTTGCTGATCTCCGCAAACGATGTGATGTCGACTGTGCTTCGTTCGAAAGAGGAAGTGCCGGCTACGGCGCAGCGAGACAAGGTGCTCGAGACACTTCAGCGCAAAGCAAACATTCTCAGCGCGCTTTATGAAATGAGTAAAACGCTGGGGTCGGTGTTTGACCTTAACGCAATCTTTGAGAAAGCCACGGACATCATCTTTAGATCCACTCCGGCAGATCGCGTGGTGGCGTTGCTTGCGGAACAGGACACTGCAACGGGTGAAGATCCGAGTCTCACGCCGATCGCGATGCGCGCACGCGACAACAGGCTCGAGGCCCACGCACGCAGGCTCTCGATTGGTCGCACGATTACAAGAAAAGTTATGAAGGATCGCGTGGCGCTGCTCTCGCAGGATGCCGCGTCCGACGAGCAGTTTGCAGGTGTTGATTCGATCGTCTCGCAAGGTGTGCGATCCACGATTTGTGCGCCACTGATGACTGAGTCGCGCGTTCACGGTGCACTGTATGCCGATCGACTCGATCCTTTTGCTGCGTTTAAGCCTGACGACCTTGAACTAATCAGCGCGGTCGCAGCACAGACCGCGATTGCGGTTGAAAACGCACGTGCTCACGAACGTCTCGCGCGCGAAGAGGTTGCGCGGGCCAACTACAGCCGGTTCTTGCCCGAGTACGTTGTGAAGCAGATGCTGGAAATCCTGAGTCGTTCAAGCTCGGCGGGACCAGTCAAAACATCACGATTCTGTTCGCGGACATCCGCGGTTTCACACGCATCTCCGAACACGCGCCGCCGGAGAAGATTGTCAGCTTGCTCAATCGGTATTTTTCAGCAATGACTGAAATCATCTTCGCTCACGGCGGAACACTCGATAAGTATTTAGGCGACGGTTTAATGGCCCTTTTTGGCGCGCCCACCGCAACGCCAGATGATGCATCCAATGCACTTAACGCTGCCGTAGCGATGCAGCGCCGGCTCCTGGGAATCAATCGAGAACTGCGTGATGAAGGTTTGCCGGAGATCGGAGTCGGGATGGGCCTCCATACTGGCGAAGCAATTATCGGTTACATTGGTTCCGATCGGCGTTCGGAATACACGGCGATCGGCGACACTGTGAACACTTCGTCGCGATTGGAGTCTAATGCTCGTGGTGGTGAGATTTTGATCAGCGACGCTACCGCGAAGGCGGCCCACAGCCGATACAAGTTGCAGGCACGCGAGCCGATCATGGTTAAGAACCGCCAGCAGCCTGTGAATCTGTGGGAAGTTGATTGGCAACGAGCAAGCGGCTCGTTTTGAAGGACAGAGTCATTGGTCATATATCATTTGACATTTATCATTTGTTATTTGAATCCCTCATAAATGTCCAATGATAAATGTCCAATGATAAATGACCAATGATTATCCTATGTCCTGTGTTTAGTTTGTCGTTATTCTCTTATGTCTTTCATCGGTAAAACCAAAACCTTTCTTGGCCTCAACGCCCTGAGAAACCTCGTTTCCGATTCAATGGCCATCGACATGGGTTCGGCGAGCACGATCATTGCCGTTCGTGGTCGCGGAGTCGTCGTCGACGAGCCTTCTGTAGTCGCGGTTAACAAGGCCACGGTGAAGTTATCGCCGTCGGAAACGAAGCGCACAAGATGCAAGGGCGTGAAGCTCGCGACATCACGGTAATCGCTCCGTTGGTTGATGGTGTGGTTGCAGATTTCGAACGAACGCGGACGATGTTGGACCACTTCGTCAGGGAAGCTCGAAGCGGGACGTCTCACTTCAGTCGTCGCGCAATCATGAGCGTGCTCTCCGAAGTAACGCAGGTCGAACAACGCGCACTTCTCGCCGCTGCTGAAGAAGCCCGCATAAGTCGCGTCTACATGATTGAAGAAGGCCAGGCGGCTGCAATCGGCGCTGGTGTTCCGATCAACGATGAACATGCAGCGGCCGTTGTGGATATCGGAGGCGGTACGACAAACGTGGCTGCGATCATCAGTGGTTCGATCATCGCTTCACGTGCTGAGAGGATCGGTAGTTCGGATATCGATGTGGCAATCATGGATCGTTTGCGGCGTCACCGCGGACTGACAATCGGAGTGCAAACTGCCGAACGATTGAAACTCGAACTCAGCTCTGCGATCGAACCTGAGGATCAATATAAAAAAGTCCACGTGCGTGGCCGCGATGTCCAGACGGGAAGTCCGGGCGCTGTCGATATCACAGCGGGCGAAGTCTACTCGATCACGTTGCCGGTGATTCGTCGCGTTGCAGAGGAAGTGCGGCAGTTGCTCGCGGATCTATCGCCGGAGGTAGCAGGCGATATTTATGATCGCGGACTGATCCTCACTGGTGGCGGCGCTTCGTTGGAGGGATTGCCGAGTTATTTGCAAAAAGAACTCGGCCTCGCCGTACGTGTTGCCGATGAGCCGCGATTTGCGATTGTGCGTGGTTTGTCGCAACTCTACGAAGAACCACTGCTACTCAGGCGTGTAGCGCGCACCGAACCGCATCCATTGATCGATACCGAGGCGACCGCGTTCGAAACCTAGCGCAGAATGAATTTAATCGATTTTTCTAAACGCCAGATCACGGTCGCGCACATCTTCGGCATCCCGGTGCGTTTTGATTATCGATGGTTTGTAGTCTTCCTGCTTAGTGTTTGGCTGATCGCCGCAAACCTCGCACAAGGTGGAATGTGGGTGGGCACAGTGAAACTGATGCCTATCAGCGGCGGTCTCGCATGGATCCTGGCGATAGTTACCACTATCGGTCTATTTCTCTCCGTTCTGGGTCATGAACTCTCACATGCACTCATGGGTCGCGCGGAAGGAATCGAGATCGACGAGATCGTCCTGCACCCGTTCGGCGGCCTCGCGCGGCTTCGCACTGAACCGGAAAATCCGCGCGCGGAGTTTCGCATTGCCATTGCTGGTCCAGCGGCGAGTTTTCTGTTTGCCGCTATCAGCTTTGTGCTGATGCTGCCGGCAGTGCGTTCGGGGTTTCTGACGGTGAGTGGGGTGTTGCTGCTGCTCTGCGCAGGCAACTTGTTGCTCGCAGTCTTCAATTTGTTTCCGGGTTATCCTCTGGACGGAGGCCGCGTGCTTCGCGCGATCCTCTGGCGTCGCACTGGCGACATCAAAGAAGCGACCCGCCTCGCCGGAATTTGCGGAATGTTAATCGCCGCGATTCTGATCATCTTCGGCGTCTACATGGCCATCGCGCCAAATTTTCAAGCCTACTTCATGGGCTTCTGGTCGGTGCTGGTTGGCTTGTTTCTTTTCGATGCTGCGTACAGCGTCGTGAAGCACGTTCGCGGACGGTTACAGAATATCGTCAGCGAGGCGATGTCGGCGCCATTCTCCATCGATCCGGATCTGCTCATCAGTCATTTGATCGACTCGATCCTTCCATTGCACAGGCAAGTAGCTTTTCCAGTCGCTGAAAACCATCGACTTCACGGCATGTTGTCGTTGGAAGATCTGAAGTCGTTGCCGCGCGAACGCTGGCACCTCACGCGCGCCCGCGACATCATGCGACCGATCGCCCCGCGATTCTTCGTCGAACCAAACACCACCCTCGACTACGCACAGGAATTGATGAAGCGAAACGGGATTGGCTCGGTGGCCGTGGTCGGGAAGTCGGGCGAGCTGGTGGGATTTCTTCAAACCGGCAAGTTCAAACCGCAAAAAACGATAATCCATCCACAGATTACACAAATTTGTTTCAATGAGTCTGCGTAATCTGTGTAATCTGTGGATGGATTTACAGGGCCGCATTTTTCCGCGATAATCCAAGCGGAGTTCTTCGAATGTTTCTGGAGAAAAGACGTTGTCGTCGCTACGCCGAGAACCGCGGGCTGAGAGTTTTGAACAGTCGAGATGTTACTGCTACTGCCATACACCGAGTATCTGAGACGAATGGTTGAGCCGCGCAATGTCGCGGACATCATCTTCGTCTTTTTGCTCGTGTATGCGGTCTTGAAACTCCTTCGGGGAACTCGCGCCGCTCCAATGGCCGCCGGGATTGCTGCTCTCGTTTTTCTCTACTGGCTTTCCGTCAAACAAGATCTTGCAACGCTGGAGTTCGTACTCAGCAACGGACTGCTCTACATCGGTATCGCTATCATCGTTCTGTTCCAGTCGGAAATTCGCCAGGCATTAATCACTTTCGGAAACCGCTTTCGAATGCCGTTTTCGAGACATCGCGGACAGTTTGGCGAAGGGATTTACGACGAAGTCGTTCTCGCAGCGACGACGCTCGCTTCGACGAAGACTGGCGCGCTGATTGTTATCGAACGAAACGTCGGGCTGAAGAACGTTACTGACGGCGGTGTTCAACTCGATGCGGAGCTCAGTTACGACTTGCTCGTCAGTATCTTCAACACGGCCAGTCCGCTTCATGACGGCGCGGTTGTTGTGCGACGCCATCGTATCGCGGCGGCTTCGTGCTTCCTTCCTTTGACTCTAAACCCGCGGCTTTCGAGAGATCTCGGGACGCGACATCGCGCGGCGATTGGCGTCACGGAAGATACGGACGCGGTTGCGGTAGTGGTATCGGAAGAGACCGGGTTGATCTCATTCGTGAAGAGAGGCGAGATCAGGCGCGGCCTCGACGCAACGAAGCTTCGCGAGGCGATCTTCGAAGCATTGGAAGCTCAACCCAGGAAAGAGAAAGAGAAACATTCAGAATCCGAGGCCGACGCGGAAGAGATCGCGCCAGTTTGAATCTAATCAGAGTTAGAGTCAGCTTTAGGGTTCTATATGACCTATGCACGCTTGCTCTGAACTCGACCCGAGTGCGAAACGAAGAGATAACAAATGCCGTTTCAAGACATAGACGAAGTTTCAACTGAACCAACGCCGGCGGAGCCGAATCGCGCGGAAAAATTGCTGCGCCGGATCTTCCTGGAAGACTGGAGCCTCAAACTTCTCTCGCTCGCGATCGCCGTTGTTCTCTGGCTCCTAGTAACAGGACAAAACGAGCCCGTCACAGCTCACGTCAACGTCCAACTCAACTTCATCCGGCCTCAATCGCTGGAGATCAGCAACGATCCACCGCGCACAGTCGACGTGATGCTCACCGGTAGCCGCAACAAGCTGGACGATCTGACTTCGCTCGATCTCGTCGCCACCGTCGACATCAGCGATCAGCGCGCCGGCGAACGAGTCTTACGTCTTGCCGACAAAGCTCTGATCCCATTGCCGCAGGGCATCAAGGTCGACGGCTATCAGCCAAGCGCGATTCCGATTCATCTTGAACCCATTGTCGAGCGCCAGATTGCGATTGAGCCAAAGCTCGAAGGCAAACCTCCAGACGGTTTTGAAGTTTATAGCGTGCATCCGAGCAAGAGCAGTGTGGTAGTGCGTGGACCAGCCAGTCGTGTCAACGCGCTTCAGAAAGTGATGACTGAAAGTATCTTTCTCGCCGGCCACAAGGAAAGTTTCACTCCTCCAAGTTTGGCCATAGACGTCCCGGATCCGAAGGTCGATCTTCTCGAGCCAGTGGTGAGCTGTCCAGATTGAGATCGGCGAAGTGCGCAAGGAGAAAAACTTTTCCGGTGTGAATGTCAGCACATCCCAGGGCGGCAAGGTTCAACCCGCCACGACTTCTGTTACATTGTTGGGTGCGACGAGTCTTATCGACTCATTGAAAGCTGAAGACCTGAAGATTGTCCTGGACGCCGCTGGTCAAACACCGCGGCTCGAGCTGCCGGACGCATTGAAAGGCAAGCTCGTTTTGAAATCTGTTCAAGCTACGAAATTTGTCCCGTTGAAATAGGCATCACTACGCATCCTGATGAAAGCTCTTTTTGGTACCGACGGCATTCGAGGCGAAGCTGGACAGTTTCCGCTCGATCCTAAAACGGTAACTGCAATCGGTTTCTCCCTCGCTTCACACCTCGCGAAAAACGGTGAAGCACCGGAAATCCTCATCGGTCGCGATACGCGCGAATCTGGCGAATCGATCGAGCTAGGGCTCATCTACGGCGCAGCCAAGGCAGGTGCAAAGTGTCTCTCCGCGGGTGTTATCACAACGCCCGGTGTCGCTTATTTAACTCGCGCACTGCAAGCCGCCGCCGGCGTCGTTATCAGTGCCTCACACAATCCATATCAGGACAACGGCATCAAGATCTTCGCGCCGACGGGCCAAAAGATGGACGACTCAGTTGAGCGTCTCATCGAGTCGGACGTTTTCGCTAACATGGATCAGCCCGAAGCGTCCGAACCAGGTCGCGCTTCGATTTCACCAACGCTCGAACAGATACTTCGACAGGAATATCTGAATTTCCTCGCTTTGCAAAATCGGAAAGGGCTTAACGCTCGAGGGCCTCACGATCGTTATTGACTGCGCAAACGGAGCGAGCTCCATGTTGGCTCCCTCTTTGTTCTTACGGCTCGGCGCAAAAGTGATCGCGATCAATGCCAGTCCCGATGGTCGAAACATAAACCGGGATTGTGGATCGCTCCACATCGAATCGCTGCAAACGAGAGTGGTGAAGGAGCGGGCCGACCTCGGCGTGGCTTTCGACGGCGATGCCGATCGAGCACTGTTTGTCGACAGCGAGGGAAACTTCGTCGACGGTGACGCCACGCTATGGGTCCTGGGTACGCATCTCCAGTCGCATGGGCAGTTGAGAGACAACATCGTGGTCGCAACCGTCATGAGCAACGTTGGGCTCGAAATCGCATTTCGTTCGGCAGGAATTCAACTCGTTCGCACAGACGTGGGCGACAAGTACGTTCTTGACGAATTGTTGCGGCTGAATGCGAGTCTCGGCGGCGAGCAATCGGGTCACATCATTCTGCCGGAACTAAGCCTGGCCGGCGACGGAATGATCACGGCGCTGTGCCTGTTGCGGGCTTTGCGCGAGACGCGGAAACCGCTTGCGGAGATGGGTGTCGGGTTCAAGCGGTACCCGCAGATTCTGGTGAACGTACGTGTTCGGGAGAAGGTTCCCGTTTGCCGAAATCCCGTCCGTTAAAGCCGAGGTGGATGAGGTTGAGGAACTGCTCTCGCAGGAGGGCCGGCTGCTGCTCCGCTATTCCGGAACCGAGCCGCTGGCGAGAGTAATGATTGAGGGCGAGAACCAGTTTAAGATCGAAGGCTATGCGCGGAAGATCGCGGACGCAATCGAGCGAGAGATCGGAGCCGGCGCTCCGCGTTCGTGAAATTTCTACACGCGTGACCCGTGAAAAATCTACATGACTTCTAGTGACCCGAAGGCTCCGATCAGATCGTTGATTGGCGGGCTTCGTTCGTCTTCCTCAGCAAACAAGCAAATCACTTATACTGAGGAAAAACCCTCTTGCACGGCACGGGCGTTGCGATGTATATTGTGGGGCAAGAGAGACGGTTGGTGGATCCTCCGTCTCAAGTGGTTGCTGGGGTGAGGACAGTAACCACGAATATGGATGGGCGCGACGCACTCCCACGTATGTCGCGCCCATTCGCTTTTTAAACACGGATTGGTAGACTCGGGTCAGTCCCGGAACTCGATAGCGTCGGGTGGGACTCAACGCGAACCCGACGCTATCGCGTTACGGTACTGACTCGATTTTCGTTAAACTTCTGCCCAATGCACCGGCTCGAAATCTCACTCAAACAAGACGCTCGAAGAAGTGAAATCAGTATCGGTAGGGGCATCCGCCGCCAGCTTGGTGAACTGCTCCAATCGCAGGCGTCGCGGCGCGCTGGAATCATCTCCAACAAACGGGTCTTTGACTTGTACGGCCGCCAGGTTGTGCGCTCACTTAAGACTGCCGGATTCAAAGTTTTCGAGTGGCTGATGTCGGAAGGGGAGCGCTATAAGTCGTTCTCTTCATTGGAGAAAGCGGTCACATTCCTTAGTGAGAATCGTTTTGAAAGAAACGACTTGGTGGTCGCGCTTGGAGGTGGAGTAGTCGGTGATCTAGCCGGGTTCAGCGCCGCGATTTACTTGCGCGGCGTGCCTGTCGCGCAGGTGCCCACGACGTTGCTCGCTCAGATCGATTCGTCAGTCGGCGGGAAGACCGGAATCAATCTTCCGGTCGGCAAAAATCTCGTGGGCGCATTTCATCAACCCGCTTCGGTCTTTATCGACACCGAAACATTGAGTTCGTTACCTCAACGCGAGCTGGTCTCCGGTTTTTGCGAGATGGTGAAACAGTCGCTCATTGCTGATCGATCGCTCTTCGAAATGACAGTTGATTGTCTCCAAAAAGTCGGCAAGAAACGCGATTTTCTGCTGAGTTCAGAGTTCGAAGCTCTGATCGCCGCGCATTGCGGTTTCAAAGCTTCGATCGTCGCAAACGACGAACGCGAATCGACCACCAGGTCCGATGCGAAGTCGCGCCGCGTACTTAACTTTGGACACACAACTGCGCATGCGTTGGAGGCGATAACACACTACCGAACGTTCCGCCACGGCGAGGCGGTGGGTTATGGAATGTTAGTTGCCGGGGAACTTTCCCGGAACCTGGGTCTAATCGACTCCGGGGACTTAAATCTAATCCGCGATGCGGTTCGGCTTTGTGGACCACTACCGCGCGCTGACAAGCTCGAAATCAATCAGATCATTCGCGCACTTCAGCACGATAAAAAGAGCGTCGAGGGTCAGATCAATTGGGTGTTGCTCGAAGGGATAGGCCGGCCGAGGATCGTTGAAGGCCGGCTTATCAATGCGAAGTCATTGCGTAACTCGCTGAAGGCTGGACTGAAGCCATTCGAGAGACAGAAAGAGAGTTTCCAGTAATGCAGATGCGACGATCGGGTGAGCGCGGGAGTGCAAACTTAAAGTTTCTCATCGTCATGGCGATCCTGTGCTCCACCGCCTATGCCGGATACCTCTACGTCCCGGTTGCGTTTCAGGCAGAAGCATACAGAGACCTGATGCAGCACTACACCGATGTAGCCGCGGCCCAGGGTTATGCACCTTCATGGACTGGCGAACAATTGGTGAAGAGCGGCGCCGAATACGACGTGCCTCCGAATGCCGTCATTACACCAGTGCGACGAGATAATCGTCTCGAGGTGAGGGTTCAATTCGTTCGCCCGATCGAATTCCCCGGTTACACCTACAACTACGAATTCGACCACACCGTTAAGAGCACAGCAATTCTCGACCTTCAAATAAAGCTATCCACAGATTACACAGATTTTTCCTTACTTAATCTGTGTAATCTGTGGATGGTTTTATCTTGGTACGCCGTCGAGGAACGCTTTCAGTTTTCGCGAGCGTGACGGGTGGCGAAGCTTGCGTAAGGCTTTCGCTTCGATCTGCCGGATTCTTTCGCGTGTCACCGCGAAGTGCTGGCCCACTTCTTCCAATGTGTGCTCCGATCCGGTGGTACCGAGTCCAAACCGCATCTTGATCACTTTTTCCTCACGCGGAGTAAGCGTCGCAAGCACCTCGTCCGTGATCTCGCGCAAGTTTGACGCAACGACAGCATCCGCGGGATTCAGGATCGACTTGTCTTCGATGAAATCTCCAAGGTGCGAATCCTCTTCCTCTCCGATCGGCGTCTCCAGCGAGATCGGCTCCTGAGCAATCTTCAACACTTTGCGAACTTTGGAAACCGGAATATCCATCTTGCGCGCGATCTCTTCACTCGTCGGTTCGCGGCCCAACTCCTGGACCAGCGATCGCGACGTGCGAATCAACTTATTGATCGTCTCGATCATGTGCACCGGAATGCGAATGGTCCGTGCCTGATCGGCGATCGCGCGCGTGATCGCCTGGCGTATCCACCATGTCGCGTAAGTTGAAAACTTGTAACCGCGCCGCCATTCAAACTTGTCAACCGCCTTCATCAAACCGATGTTGCCTTCCTGAATCAGATCCAGGAACTGAAGCCCTCGATTCGTGTACTTCTTGGCGATTGAAACAACCAGTCGCAGGTTCGCCTCGACCAGTTCGCGTTTGGCCTGTCCGGTCTGCTGTTCGCCGGTAACGATCGCCTGCAGCGATCTCTTGATCTCAACCGGACTGACGAAATTGTCGATCCTCGATCTGCAACAGTCGTTTTCGTGAATTCAGTATGCGGCGTTTCAGATCGCGCTGTTCCTCGAGCTTGCCGCGCTTCTTGCTCAGCTTTTCCGTTGCACTGTCGATCTCACGGTCAGCTTCACGCACCGACTTGTGCACAGCGCGAATCGAGTTGATCAAGCGCTGGCGAGCGCGTTCGGTGAGATTGAGACGGCCAATCTCCTGCGCTATCTCCAAACGGATCCGGCCGACTCTTCGTTTGAGCTGTGTTAGTTTGCGGCTCTTCTTTCCATGCGTCAGCTTTTGCTCGTCTCGCTGTTTTTCGAGCTCTTTTAAGCCGAGCGTGCAGAGCTTGTTGATGTTCTCAACGCCCTCGATGGTCCAGGATCGATACTCTTCGGCTTTGTCTTCGTCGCCGGTTAGTTCTGCTTGTTCAGAGAAGGTCACCGTGTCGCGAATGTTTATCCTGCCGGCTTCCAGATCCTCGCCGATCTTCAGCACCTCGCGAACTGCAATCGGAGAACGCGCGATGGCCTTCTGAGTCTTTAGTTGACCTCGTTCGATCCGTTTCGCGATCGCGACCTCACCCTCGCGCGTGAGCAGTGGGACAACTCCCATCTCGCGGAGATAAAGTCGAACCGGATCGTTGGTCTTTTCGAGCGCGCCGGCAGAAAGATCGAGTTCGATGTCTTCGTCGAGTGCGTCTTCGTCTTCGTCGGTTACTGTTGCGGCAGCTTGTTCGAGGAGTCGTTCGTCGGAATCGGCAACAGGGATGTTGGACCCTTCCAACTTCTGAAGCACGTCTTCAATGTCGTCGGGTGACACAACATTGTCGGGCAACTCGCGGTTGAGATCGTCAAACGTAAGGTACTTCTTGTCACCGCCCAGTTCGAGCAGTCGCTCCATTACGTCGTCGCGATCTTTGTCTTCGATACTGCTCACTTTATTGCTCCAAAATTACTTTATCTTACTCGCGAGGCGGCTTCCGCTTGAGGTTGCAGCATTGCCTGGCGCACCGACGAGAGTTGGATCTGTTCCGCAGAAAGTTTCGAAACTTTCTCGCTATCCTGCTCTCGCTCCGCGATTGCCAATTCTCTTCTCAATTCCTCGATGCGTTGTTCGACTTTCATCAGTCTGAAAGTCCAGACACATTGTTCGGCCACGTAATTCTCGTTTGACCCGTGCAGGGACGAGTTCATCAGGACCATCGGAATCATCTTCTCCGCAAACGCGTCGCCCTCTGTTTTGCGGCTCAGGTTGTCAAAATCGATGTCAACGCCCTCACGTTCGAGTTCAAACAAAGCTTTGAAGAGCGGCGCCGTGGCCAGGTCTTCGTAATCTTCTTCTTTCAACATCGGCAGGACTTCGCGTCGCAAATTTGCGTCGGCACAAAGCAAGCCAAGCAAACGCTGTTCTGCAGCGGTGGCTTCGCTTCGTCTTGTCAATGCCGGTACTGTGTTGGGCCGCGCGTTTCGATTGTCGCGAACCATCTGCCATAGCTCGCGTCGCCAGGCGGAGGTATTGACGTTCTCCCGATCGATCCCGAGCGCATCCATCGCCATATCGAAATACTCGCGCTTTTGAATCCGGCTCTTGACTGCCCGTATGTAGGGAAGAACTTCTTCGACGGCTTCAGCCTTTTCCGCGGGCCGGTGAAGATTGCGGTCGCGTAAAGCGCTTTCGATTACGAATTGTATGTGTGGTTGTGCCTGCGCCCTTTGTCGTTGATATTCGCTTACACCAAACTTCCGGATGTACTCATCGGGATCTGCATTGTCGGGAAGCACCAATAACTTAACTTCGAGATCCTCGGCGAGGAGAATTTCGATCGATTTTTTTGCCGCCTGTATGCCCGCGCGGTCGCCATCATAGTTGACAACAACTTTGCGCGCAAACCGACTTAGAAGCTTCACTTGATCGGGCGTCAACGCTGTTCCCAAACTCGCAACAACATTCCGCACACCGAACTGATACGGCACGATCAGATCGAGAAATCCTTCGACTAAAATCGCGAAACCCTGTCGGCGAATCTCATCGCGCGTGAGATTTAGACCAAACAGATTTCGACCTTTTACATAAGCAGCAGTCTCGGGTGAATTGATGTATTTCGCGTCTTCGTTTTTTAATGTGCGTCCGCCAAAAGCGATGGGCCGGCCCTGTGCGTCGAGGACCGGAAACATCAGTCGACCGCGAAACCGATCATAAGAACGACTACCGTCCTCCTTTTTTACAACCAATCCACTTCGATCAATATGTTCCTGAGTGGCACCTTTGTTTCGCAAAAAAATGGAAAGCGCGTCCCAGCTATCCGGAGCATATCCGAGTCGAAAAGCTGTTTGCGTTTCTTCGTGAGATTTCACGCTCTTTCAGATATTCGCGAGCAATCCGGCCTTCCTTGCTCGACTCGAGTTGCTGTTGCCAAAACTCCATGGCCCACGAGTTGAGTTGGACGACGATGTCTGCTTCCTGGCGTCGTGCTTCGAAGCGACCGTCGTCCACCATTTTCGGCAGCGGCATCCCGACTTTGTCGGCAACAATCTTGATCGCTTCGGGAAAAGGAACGCGCTCGATCTCCATCACGAAATCAAAAACCGAGCCACCCTTGTGACAACCAAAACAGTAGAAGATCTCCTTTGCAGAACTGACGGAAAAAGACGGCGTCTTCTCCTTATGAAAAGGACAACACGCCATCCAGTTCGCCCCCTTCTTCTTGAGCTGCACGTAGTCCTGCACAACCCGGACGATGTCTGCCTGTCGTTTCAGATCGTCGATGAATGTTTGGGGGTAACGCATTTATCTTTTGTGCTGTTTGTGATCTTTTGCGGCGGCCTATTGTCTCAACTCGACTACGGTTGCACCAGCACCGCCCTGATCGGGAGGGGCGGGCAGGAAGCGGGCGACGTGGGGATGGCCGTCTAGTAGTCCTGCGATTGCGCGTCGCAGGGCGCCGGTGCCGTACCCGTGAACGATTCGTACCTGACTCAAACTCGCGAGAGATGCTTCATCAAGAAACTTATCCACTGCATCGACTGCTTCGTCGGTCGTTTGCCCGATCACAATTAACTCAGATTTTGCCTTTTGTTCGGCATCAGCCAAACGAAACTCCGCGTCAGCCGATCTTTTCAGTTTTTCCAACTTACCCTGTTTGGGTTTTGGAGTTGACTTGGCCTCAACCAGTTCGAGTTGATCCAGCTTCTCTCTGAACCTTAACGACTTCACTCGCACCTCCGCGAAGCCATCCTTGATCTGATCGACGATACCAACAGAACCGAACGAAAGAAGCTTAACCTTGTCGCCGACAACAATGTCACGCGGTGAAGCGGTTACATACTCCGGACCTTCGTCTGTCGCAGACTACTTCCTCCGCGCGCTCAGCCTGTACCGGATGCGCTTCTCGGACGATGCGAACTCCCCGCGACGCGGTGCGCTTAATCTCTGCAACCTGCCGTTGCGCTTCCCGTTCAGCCCTCACACGCTCAGCGCGATCCTCAATTCGCGCAACCAGTTCACTAGTGCGCTTCTCAATCTCAGCCATCGTGCGCTGAACAGTTTGATCAAACGTCGTTTGCCGTTCCTGCTCTCGTTTCGCGGCTTCTTTGTCGAGTGATGCGAATTTTTCAGCGACCGCAGTTCGCTCTTCCTCGAGCGCGTGACGCAAAGCTTCGGCGTCTTCAGATTCTCTCTTGATTCGACGCAAATATTCAGACGCCTGGAGCGATGAATCTTTAACTGATCTCATCGCGTTCTCGACAATTGCCCCAGGCACACCGAACCTCCGCGCTATCTCCAGTCCCGAGGAAGCACCTGCAACGCCGACTACGAGGCGGTACGTGGGCCGCAAAGTCTTTTCGTCAAACTCGACACTCGCGTTGATTACGCCTTCTTCGTTGCCCGCATACATTTTTAGACCACTGTAGTGTGTCGTCGCTATTACGTGCGCGCCGCACGCTCTTCGGAAGTGGTCCACCACAGCAACTCCGAGCGCCGAGCCTTCCTCCGGATCGGTTCCCGTTCCAACTTCATCAAGCAACACGAGCGCGGGCGCTTCGCACAAGTCGATCATCCGCGCGATGTTCGCCACGTGTGAAGTAAACGTCGATAAGTTTGCCGCGATCGATTGATGGTCGCCGATGTCTGCCAAACACCGACGCGTAGAACGGAATGCGCGCAGACTTAGCCGGAACAGAAATCCCCGACAACGCCATCAACGCGAGCAGACCCGTGGTCTTCAGGACGACGGTCTTTCCGCCGGCATTCGCGCCGGAGATCACCATCGCATTCTTGTTCTCATCCAGCGCGAAAGAGACAGGAACAACTGCGTCGCCAGTCGCTCGCAGGTTCTCCTCGAGTAAAGGATGTCGTGCGTCAACGAGTTCCAGTTCACCACTCGAAAGTAATGTTGCTGAGACAGTTTGTATTTCAGGAATTACGCAATTGAATCTCTGATGAAAGGCGGCGCGGGCGTTAATGAAATCCAACTCCGCGATCGCCTCCGCCGCCATCTCGATCGCCGGCAACTGCGCGCGCAGCTCCTCCGACAACGCCGGACAGAATCCTCGCGATCTCGCGAACCTCACTCTCGTGCAACCCTTGCAACTCGTTATTTGCTTCGATCGTCTCGAGTGGCTCAATAAAAGCGGTCGCGCCTGACGACGAATAACCGTGCGCAACGCCGTGCACTCTTCCGCGATGATCCGCTTTGACCGGAATGACGAAACGATCGTTGCGTATCGTCACGAGCTCATCCTGAATCGCCTCAGCCGAACGACGCATCAGGCCCTCGAGCGATCGCGTGATACGCGAACGCAGCACGTTGATCTCATGACGAATACTCGCCAGCTCCGGACTGGCGCGATCGTCGAGCTCCCCACTCGGCAGAATCTTGTTGGTGACACGAGCCACCACCGTGTTGAGATCTCGCGGCAAGTTTTCAACTAACTCCCACAGCACTGTAGCGTTCTCACGCTCGGCAAGGATCGCATCTCTGGCGGACATCGCCTGTTCGCACAGTCGAGCCGTTTGCAGGATTGCCAACGGATCCAGGCTCGCACCTTCAACACGCAATCGCGCGATCGATTCCGCAGGATCGGCCAAGCCGCTGAAATACCAGTTGACTCCACGATTCCTCAGGGTCACGCATTCCGCCAGCGCAGAGAGTTCGCGACGCAACTGAGACACGCCGGCGATAGGCGCGAGCTTCTCGACTCGTCGCTTTCCGGGTTCGGTCTGCGCGTTTCGTTTGATCAGCTCCAGCAGGTGCTGGTACTCCAAAGTTGTGAATGCTTGTGTGTTCACGAGAGCTAAAGGTTACAACGACGCGGCGGGGGCAAGCCACCCTTCCTGACCTGTTCTTTTCTAAGATTTGTAAATTAAAAAAGATATCAAACAAAACAGGACAAGTCAGGAAGGGCGGCTTGCCCCCGCTCTGATACAATGCTTACTCAATTCAACTGGAAAGGTCTGAATCAATGGACGAGTTTGATCGTTATCGCGCGGCGATGAATGAAAAACTGCTCAGCAGTGATCACCTCGGCGTCAAACGTTTCTTCGCGCTTGATACACAAGCTTACGAAGACGGCGCGCTCGACAAGCGCACGAAGGAACTTATGGGGCTCGTCGCTTCAACAGTGCTGCGTTGCGACGACTGCATCACGTATCACATAAAACAGTGCGTGCAGATCGGCGTGAATCGCGCGGAGTTTCTCGATGCTTTCAACGTTGCGCTTGTCGTTGGCGGATCGATTACTATCCCACACCTGCGACGAGCGATCGATCGCGTGGACCAGCTACTGGAACAACCCGAAAATCTATCCGCATAAATCCATGAAGTCCGCATTTCTAATAATCGTCTTAACGCTACTGGCCCAAGGTGTTGTCATGTCTGTACAAGAAAAAGCTCGCGTCCGTGCTCCTGAAATCACAGGTGGTCAAGGTTGGCTGAACACCGACAAACCGCTCTCAATCGCAGCCCTGAAAGGAAAAGTAGTCTTGCTGGACTTCTGGACCTACGGCTGCATCAACTGTATCCACATCATTCCCGATCTAAAGAAACTCGAAGAGAAGTACGCCAACCAACTCGTCGTGATCGGCGTTCACTCCGCCAAGTTTCAGAATGAGAAAGAGACGGAGAACATCAGGCGCATAATCCTGCGCTACGAAATCGAGCATCCGGTTTACAACGACTCGGAATATGCGGTCTGGCAAAGCTACGGCGTGCGCGCATGGCCCACACAGGTGCTGATCGATCCCGCCGGTTACGTCATCGGGGGCGTTTCAGGAGAGGGTAACTACGAGGTCTTCGACCAGGCGATCGCAAAGACGGTTGAGGAGTTTCGCAAGAAGGGCGAACTAAACGAAGAACCTCTGAAGCTCGTCCTCGAACGAGCCAAAGTCGGCGATCTGCCGCTCGCGTTTCCCGGCAAGATTCTCGCGGACGCAAATCGCGATCGACTCTTCATCGCAGACTCAAACCATAATCGAATCGTCATCACGAAACTTGACGGCACGCTCGTCGACACAATTGGGACAGGCGATGACGGCGCAGCGGATGGTCCATTCGACAAAGCAACGTTCTACCGTCCTCAAGGCATGGCTCTCGCGGGCGACAACCTTTACGTTGCCGACACTGAAAACCATCTTCTTCGACGCGTCGATCTCAAAACGCGAACCGTTGAGACAATCGCCGGCACCGGACAGCAGTCGCGCGAATATTTCAAAACGGGACCAGCTCGCACAGTCGCATTGAATTCACCGTGGGATCTGCGAACTGATCGGGCGTGTGCTCTACATCGCCATGGCCGGTCCACACCAGATCTGGAAGATGGATCTCGAAAAGAATGAAGTGTCGACTTTTGCGGGCTCTGGTCGTGAGGCACGTCTCGATGGTCCACTGCTCCAGTCAGGATTCGCACAACCTTCCGGAATCGCAACTGACGGAAAAAATCTTTACATCGCCGATAGTGAATCGAACATCATTCGCGCCATCGACATCGCCGGTGGCACCGTGCAAACGATTGTTGGCGGAGATCTGTTTGAGTTTGGCGACGTTGACGGCTCAGGTGATGACGTTCGGCTTCAGCATCCGCTCGGTGTGATCTCCTTTGGCGACAAGCTTCTGATCGCCGACACGTACAACCACAAGATCAAGCAACTCGATCCGAAAAAAGAGACCGTCACTACCCTGTTTGGAACAGGCAAGCCCGGACAACAAGACGGAACAACAGCGTCGTTTTATGAACCCGGTGGCCTCGCGCTCGCCAACGATAAGCTGTACATCGCTGATACGAATAACCACGCTATCCGCGTTGTCGATCTGAAAACGAAACGTGCCAGCACGCTTCGCATCAACGGTCTCAACCCGCCCGCGCAGAATATGCAGGCTCTTGAAAGCGCGACAGGACCAAACGCGGAAGAGGTAAAGACCACGGCGCAAAAACTTCGTGCCGGCGCCGATGCTTCGTTGCAAATCGCTGTCGAGCTACCGGCAGGCTACCATCTCAATCCAATGGCGCCTCAGCGTTATCGGATTTCAGTTGAGGGAAAGAGTTTGTCGATAGATGAAAGCCAGGCTGCACGCAGCGCGAAAGATCTCAAGCTTCCACTTCGCATTCCGATCAAAGCAGTGTCCCCTGGTCCAACCACGGTCCGCGCCCAGGTCACGCTCTTTTACTGTCGTGAAGACAATACCGGGACGTGCCGGATCAAAACGCTCGTTTGGCAGGTTCCGGTTGAAGTTACAAGCGATGCGAATGCGCCAACCGAAGTGAAGCTTCAAGGCAAGCTCACTGCTGATTAAAACGGCGTAGATCAGGAATTTCAACATCTTTCAGGATCTGCAGGATTATCTTGTGGACAATGCTGAAATCCTGAACTCCAAACGGCGCCGCTTGCCCTCCATTAATCTCACGAGTAATATCGCATCTCCCCTAAATTCACGATGAAGGAGTGAGGCTCGTGGCTGATAAACCATTTCTCACTGACATTCAAACTTTGCGCGAACGCGCCCGGCAGCACATCGAGAATGGAGCTGTGACCCAAGGTTACACAGCGGATCGCGAAACAGTGGTGAAGATCCTGAACGAGGCGCTGGCGACCGAGATCGTTTGCGTGTTGCGGTATAAACGGCATTATTTCATGGCCTCCGGCATCCACGCAGAAGGTGTGGCAGCGGAGTTTCTCGAACATGCGAACGACGAGCAGGGACACGCCGATCAGATCGCACAACGGATCGTTCAGTTACAGGGCGAACCAAACTTCAATCCCGAAGGACTCCTGATGCGTAGTCACGCGGAATACGTCGAGGGCACAACGCTCACGGAGATGATCAAAGAAGATCTCGTCGCGGAGCGTATTGCGATCGATAGTTATCGCGAGATGATCACTTACTTCGGCACCGACGATCCGACGTCGAGACGTATGCTTGAAGGTATCCTCGCAGTCGAAGAGGAGCACGCCGACGATCTGGTCAGTCTGCTGGAGAAGATGGGCTGAGTAGATCCCTAACTCGAAATTACTTTTATCAGCGTGATGCTTTGCACGTAGAGCATCACGCTTGTTAGTCTTCAGCGTATTGTCAGAACGCAAGTCAAACCAAACTAACCCCGGCCGGCCGACGTTGTGCCGCAGTTGCAAAAGCATCGTCGGCGCCGGTGAAACTCAATGCGCTGTCTGCGGAGCGTCGACCTCAAACCAGCCAACACCTGCCGTTGAGCATCGTCAAGTCGATCGAGAAACACTCCGGTTCGCACGCGCAATTCTAAATCGCCCGAACAAGTTCACCATCATTTTTCTGGTCGCGAATCTCTTCCTCTTTCTTTTGATGTGGGAGTCGAGCGGCTTGCACTCAACGGTCCTGGGGCAGGGCTTTCAGGAACCCGTGCTGGCCGCTTACGGAGCAAAACTGAACTACCTGATGGGTGCGCCTTACTACCAGTGGTGGCGTTTCATCGCACCGATGTTTCTTCACGTGAACCTGATTCACCTGCTCGTGAATATGTACAGCCTGATGATGGTTGGACCATTCGTAGAGAAACTTTACGGTTCGGCAAAGTTCGTTGTTTTTTGGGTGCTCACTGGAATCTGTGGCCTGATTGCGAGTTATGTGACCGTGGTTCCTCAACTTGCAACCAACCCTTTCGCACGTTTTATTTTCAAGGCGGAAGACGTTCCTTCCGCGGGCGCGTCAGGAGCTTTGTTTGGGTTGGTCGGCGTTCTATTCATCTTCGGTATTAAGTTTCGTCGCGAACTTCCTGAAGGTTTCAAGCGGGCGTTTGGCACGGGCATGCTGCCGATTATTTTTATCAACCTCTTGATCGGTTTTATTGGCCAGGGATTCATCGATAACGCTGCGCATTTGGGCGGGCTTTTGTCGGGTGCAGTACTCGCGCTGGGAGTTAATTACCAACGACCTGGCGTTCGCCGGACGATCACAAACGCCTGGCGCGTGTTGCAGTTTCTGGCGTTGCTGGTGGTTGTCCTGGCGTTTTATAAGGTGGTCCGAAACTTCAATCAGCCCGTTCCATTGTCCTCTCGCGCAGTTGCCAGCGCCAACAGGCTAAATTTCCTCAACTATGCCAGCGTAATGCATCAGGTTCAGGAAAAAGCCGCAGCGATGATTAATAATAACGATCCATCAGGACTCGCTGAGGTAATTGATCGCGCCGAACAGGCCCCGGGTCCAGATAAGCGAGCGACTGAGTTAAAGCAACAAGCGGTAGTTATTCTTACAAAGCTTGGTCAAGCTCTGCCTTCTGCAAGTCCGGAAGCAAGTCCTGGACCAGCTCCAGCGCAGCAGTTGGACCAGAAGCTCGTCGATGAATACAAAGAATGGCAGCAGGAATATAACGAGTGGTTAAAGAGCACTGCTAAAACTTACATGACGGTGCCGTAAAGTGTCAGAACCGAGCGCGGTAGCGCCGGGTAAAGGAGAAGGAGAGAGAGAGAGAGAAATGGAAATCAGGAAAGTTGGCGTTTTGGGATGCGGATTGATGGGTTCCGGCATCGCGCAGGTTGCTGCGAGTGCCGGATTTGAAACTGTAGTAAAGGAAGTTTCAGACGATCTGATTAATAAAGGATTCGGTGGGATCGAGAAGTCGTTGGCGAAGTTTGCAGAAAAAGGAACGATTACGTCGGATCAGCAGCGCGACATTCGCGGGCGTTTGTCAGGGACCACTTCGTTCGCAGACCTTAAGGATTGCGACATCATCATCGAAGCAATTATCGAGAACCTTGAAGAGAAGCGCAGCACGTACCAACAGTTGGACGAGATTTGCAAACCCGAAACGATCTTCGCTTCGAATACGTCGTCGTTGTCGATCACTGAAATGATGACTGCCACTTCTGCTGAGCGCCAGCGCCGGTTTATCGGAATGCACTTCTTCAATCCGGTGCCGTTGATGAAGCTTGTGGAGGTAGTGAAGACGATCCTGACGGATGAAGACGTGTACGAACAGGCAGTGGAGTTTGGGAAGAAGCTTGGAAAGGTTCCGGTGCGGGCCGGAGATAAGACTGGTTTCATCGTGAATCGTCTGCTGGTTCCGTACATGCTCGATTCGATTCGAGCGTTGGAAGAAGGCGTCGGGTCGATCGTCGATATTGATAACGCGATGAAGCTTGGATGTGGTTATCCGATGGGTCCGTTGACGCTCGGAGACTTTGTCGGGCTCGATACGACGTATTACATCGCCGAGATCATGTTCAACGAGTTTCGCGAGAAGCGCTTCGCGCCTCCACCGCTATTGAAGCGCATGGTGCTGGCGGGTTTGTATGGACGCAAATCGGGACGCGGGTTTTACGACTACACGAAGGACCCGAAGAACCCAACGCCAATGAATTTGATCTAACGCCGAAGGCGTATAGCCAGAATCGACAAAAAATAGCCGGATTTGACAAAAGATAATTCTCCCTATCTGACTTCACCATTGCTAGAATCACTCTCTGAAGGGAGAAGGCAATGAGTGAAGACGAGGAAATCAAATTTTTCACAAGCAATCCTAACAAGCTCGATTTAATTCTCTTGACTCTTCAGCGTATTCAAGAAGATCTCGAAATGGCAAAGTGTCAAATAAAGACTTCGATACGTGAAGTCGCGAATCAGCAGAATTACCTAAACGACTCAATGTTCAAACTCGATCGCAACTATCGTGATATCAATGAACGCCTCCACGGCATTGAACTGAGGCTCGATCGCCAGAAAACATCAACTTGATGCGCCTCCGGGCATCTCCTATACTGCAAAACGTCTTGACTATTCAGCTCGCGGAGGCGAATCGATTGCAGCCTACTGTCCACGAAGGACGTCTCAACGCTGAAGCCTTTCGCTTCGCAATCGTGGCGAGCCGTTGGAATGAATTGATCTCTGCACGATTGGTCGAGGGCGCTCTCGATGGTCTTAAGCGATTGGGAGCGAAGGAATCGAACGTTGATATATATCGCGTACCCGGCGCGTTCGAGATTCCGTTGCTGGCTCTGCGTCTCGGACAGTCGCGCAGGTTCGATGCGATCATTTGTCTCGGCACGATCATTCGTGGACAGACGCCGCATTTTGATTACATCGCGAGTGAAGTAGCGCGTGGTATTTCTCACGCAGGTTTGACAACAGGACTGCCGGTCGTATTCGGCATCGTTACCGCCGACACCGTCGATCAAGCAATCGACCGTGCAGGCGTGAAGCTTGGGAACAAGGGCTTTGAAGCCGCCATGACGGCGGTGGAATTGGTAAATCTTTACAAGGAAGCATTCGAGTAACGGCACACAACGAGTGACTTTTGTGCTTTTTGTGGCTGATAACAGTTCTTGGTAATTCTTTATGGGTTCGCGACGTAAGGCACGTGAATGTGCCTTGCAAATGCTCTTTGCGGCTGATGTTGCC
This sequence comes from uncultured Acidobacteriota bacterium, assembly GCA_963800055.1. Classification (GTDB taxonomy): domain Bacteria; phylum Acidobacteriota; class Blastocatellia; order Pyrinomonadales; family Pyrinomonadaceae; genus PSRF01. The sequence continues at coordinate 19,870 of CAWCZP010000024.1, read as the reverse complement.
GAAATGCCTGCGGACGACGTGGTCCGAAGCTACTGGGCTGAGCTCGGAGAATCCGATCTCGACGACACAGCCCGGGAATTCGCTACGCGCCTCGCCTCACGAACGCTTTCCAACCTGGAACTACTCGACGAACGCATACGTTCGCGCGCGGAACACTGGCGCATCTCACGCATGGCGGTCGTTGACCGCAATATCCTGCGCCTCGCTGTTTACGAATTTCTCTACGAGCCAACCCCGCGCACAGTCGCAATTAACGAAGCTCTCGAAATCGCGCGCCGGTTTTCAACCTACGAAGCCACGCAGTTTATCAACGGCATTCTCGATGCCATCAAACGCGATCTGGATGAACAACAACCTCAACAGAATGTTCAGCCCGAGTCAGAAGAATAGTGAACACAGGTCCGATATTCTCCGCGGTCGAACAACTGCGCGAAGTCGCTGGTGATGGCCCAGCCACACGCAAAGTCGTCGATGCGCTCTTTCGCCATGTTCACACTCTCAAAGCGAATGCTGCAGCGAACGGCTTGAACGAACTTGCTGCTGCCGCACATGAGTTTGAGAACCTGCTGCACTCGATGCGCACTGGCGGCGCGGATGCTCTTTTGAGCAACGCGATTCCGGCTGACGTATGGAATTCGTTGAGACAGGATCAAAAGGCGACTTTGTCGCAATCGATTTCAGAAGGTGCAAGGCTTTTCCTGGTTGAGGCAAGTTTTGACGTCGCACATTTCGATCGAGAGTTTCAGAATCTGGAAGAGAGGTTAAGTAACACCGGCGAAGTGATTTCCCGCTTGCCTCGAATAGACAGCGCCAGTCCGGGAAAAGTTGAATTTCGAATTCTCTACACTCAAAAAGGCGAGGCTAATCTACCCGACGTCCCGATAGAAGAGATCCAAACGACACATTCTGCGAGTTCACCTAACCCACGACCGATCTAGAAAGCTCGTCGAGCGCGCTGTCGAGAAGCTGTCTGCAGCGCTTGCTGAACCTGCCCGCAGTTTCAACGGAAGGCGTGCTTGAACAAGCACTGCGCGCTGGACGAGCCGTAGCGCTTGCACCAACAAAGAGTGGACTTCGAGGTACGCAGTGACGATCTCTCGCTGGACGAAACATACGTCGGTCCGCTGATTCACCTGGTGCGGAATGCAGTCGATCATGGGATTGAAACAAGCGAGGAACGTGTGAAACTCGGCAAGCCACCGCGCGGAAAGATCGTGATCGAAGTCAAAGGCAAGCGATGGACAGGCCAGAATCACAGTGACAGACGATGGACGCGGGATCGATCCGGCATTGATTCAGCAGATCTTTCGCCCGGGTTTCTCAACTGCGGCTGAGATTTCCGAGATCTCTGGCCGCGGCGTCGGCCTCGACGCAGTGAAAACCACAATCGAAGAAGCCGGCGGATCAATCACCGTGAACAGCCAGACCGGCCACGGCTCAACCTTCGAAATCACACTTCCGTGGTTACAAACAAGTCAGGAAGAGGGGCTTGCCCCCGCTGTTCCAGAGCGTTAAGTGGTGGCCCAATCCATCTTCGGATGCATCGTGTGCCACTTCGTTGCACGCTCATACGCCAGCGCAACTCGCAGCGGCGAAACTTCGTCGTACACGCCTCCGGTAAACATGATCGCCACCGGCAAATTGTTTACGAACCCACACGGTAAAACTACGGCCGGATGACCGGTCAGATTTGTCACGAGCAAACTCGCGCTGCCAGGCGCAGGACTCACAAACACATCCCACTGCGACATCAGCTTTTCCATCTCACGCATCAGCAAAGTGCGCGCACGCTGGGCTCGCAAATATTCAACCGCCGGAATAAAGCGCGAGGTGCGGAACGTATTAGGCCAATCGTTCGGCGACTGCCCTGACAACTGGTTGACGCGACCATCGCGCGTTATGTCGTCAAACGCAGTTGCCGCTTCTGCTGACAGGATGAATCTCAGCGATCCTGTCGAGAATGTGGGTAGTTGAATCGGCACGAGCTTTGCGCCTGCTTTCTCGAGCACTTCGAGCGCGGTTTTGTACACCGCACGGCGTTGCTCTGCCTGCGTGCGTTGCTGCTCGTTCGCAGGCGGAGTGGTTGGACCATCAAACTCTGTTTTCAGATAACCGATTCTCAGCGTGCTGATATTTGTGTCCGGGTTCCAATTAAACGGCGCATCGCCCACGGTGATGTCTTTACCATCAGGTCCATAGATCGCGTGAAGCGCCGCCGCACAGTCTTCAACGCCGCGACACATCGGACCAATCTTGTCCATGGTCCAACTCAAGCCCATTGCTCCGTAACGGCTCACTCTTCCGTACGTCGGCCGAAGTCCGGTAACACCGCACCTTGCGGATGGTGAAACAATCGATCCGAGTGTTTCAGTGCCAATTGAGAAACCAACCAAACCAGCCGCAATAGCCGAAGCCGGACCAGCCGACGAACCGCTCGAACCTGTTTGGGTTTCTTCGGGCTGCCACGGATTTCGCGTCATCCCCGCGAACCATCGCCCGCCCTGTGCGAGCGCGCCCATCGACAACTTCGCCACAAGCACCGCGCCGGCGTCGTTCAGCCGTTCGACCACCGTCGAGTCGTAATCGATAACCTGATCGCGATAAGGCTCAGCGCCCCACGTCGTCTTGATTCCTTTTGTCGCAAACAGATCTTTCGCGCCCCAGGGGATGCCGTGAAGAGGTCCGCGATATTTACCTCGTTTTATTTCTGCGTCAGCGGCCGCAGCCTGCTTCAACGCGAGTTCCTCGGTGAGCGTGACCACGCAGAGCAGCTTTTGTCCATATCGCTTCAGACGGTCGAGGTACATCTTCGTCAGCTCAGTCGAAGAGATCTTTCGTGTGCGAATCAACTCGGCGAGTTGAGGGACCGTCGCGAACGCGAGATCCTCGACAGTTTTGAACGGCGGCAGCTCCACTTTTCCAAAACGAAACTTCGTCTTCGAAACGTAGAGCTCTTTCTTCGCGCGGGTTGGATGAAAAGCGATCGCCGGTTCCGTGTCGAGCGGGATATCGATCTTGCGGATGGTCTCGTATGAATCGAGGTTTCGGTTCACACCTCCGAGAGCCATTGCCTCCTGCGCGTCGGTGAGTTCAATGCCGATCAACTTCTCGGCCTGTCGCATCATCTCTTTAGTGATGCGCGGCGCAGGAGTTGGGGACGGACTCGGTGACGGTGTTGCTGTTTGGGCCAGTGTGTCGAGCGGCAACTTTGAAGCTACTAATCCTGCTGCGCCGAGGGCGGGAAGAAGTTTGACAAAGTTTCGGCGGCCGACATTCGCTTTTACCTTTTGCGTTTTTTTCTTCATGGTCGTAGTTGACAGGATTACAAGATTAGACAAGATTTACAGGATTTTTTCGAGAACGTCCATTAACTAATGACTCCGACTGCTCCTCCAACCGAAGGCATCAAGTATGCGGGCTCAAAACTGAAGCTTCTGCCCCACATTCTTCAGCTCGCTCAAAAGGTAAACCCGCAAACTGTTTTCGACGGCTTCTCAGGTACGACGCGCGTTTCGCAGGCATTTGCGCAATCCGGCTACCGCGTGATCGCAAACGATGTCGCTGCGTGGTCCAAGGTGTTTGGCGATTGTTACCTTCTGAATCCATATCCCCGCGAACACTACGAAGAATTGATCGACCACTTAAACGCGTTGCCAGGACGCCATGGATGGTTCACCGAGCATTACGCCGGCGATGCGAACGGCCAAAACGATCTAAAGAAACCGTGGCAACGTCACAACACTCTCAAGCTCGACGCGATCCGCGAAGAGATCGAACACTTGGGTTTGAGCGCGCATGAAAAGAGCAGTCGCGCTGACGAGCTTGATTCTGGCGCTGGATGAAGTCGATAACACGATGGGCCATTATGCTTCGTATCTGAGCGAGTGGTCGCCTCGTTCTTATCACGAGATGAAGCTGCGAATCCCAAAGCTCATTCCCAGGACGCGCGAGCATGAAGTCCTTTCGTGCTGACGTATTCGATATCGTTTCGACAGTCGACGCCGATCTCGCCTATTACGATCCGCCGTACGGCTCGAACAACGACAAGATGCCGCCCTCGCGCGTGCGGTATGCCTCCTACTATCACCCCTGGACCACCATCTGTCTCTTCGACGACCCGCCGCTATTCGGCAAAGCAAAGCGCCGCGCGGATACAGCCGACGCCGTGAGCGCTTCGGTGTTTGAAGAATTCAGAAAAAACGGATCGGGACGTTTCATCGTCGTCGAAGCAATCGAACGACTTTTACGAGAAACAAAGTGCCGTCACATCATCCTGTCTTACAGCTCGGGTGGCCGGGCGACGGCGCAAGAACTCAATGAAGTGATTTCGCAGCGCGGGCAAACTCGTTGACGTGATTGAAGTTGACTACAAACGCAACGTCATGGGAGGAATGCGTTGGACGAACGAGTGGGTGCGCGACGCGGAAGAACCGAACCGGGAGTTCCTGTTCCTGATTGAGAGATAGGCGGCGCACAGAACCGAGCGCGGTAGCGTCGGGTCAATGTCGGTAATCGTGACCGCAGTTGGAAGTTGACCCGGCGCTACCGCGCTCGGTTCTGTGCGCCTTTGCGCCTTTGCGCGAGAGTGATAATCTTGACTCACCGAGGTTAAAAAGAGATTGGACAGAACTGACTTATCGCAAGTTATCGCCGAAGAATTCGGCGCAAATGCTACCTACGTTCAAGGACTTCTGGAGCGTTTTCGCAGTAATCCGGATCTTGTTGACGATTCATGGCGCTCCTATTTTTCGGAACTCGTCGGCGACGGTGGCGATGGTAATGGGGCACAAGCCGTAGCAGCCGCAGCCCCGGCTCCCGCACCTGCTGCTCCTGCCCCTGCGCCTGCCCCTGCTCCAGTACCTATGACTGAAGCCGGCGCCGAAGTGATTCCACTTCGCGGACCCGCGCTCAAGATCGTCGAGAACATGGAGAGAAGTCTCTCTGTTCCGACGGCTACTTCCGAGCGCAGAATCCCGGTGAAGCTGCTGGATGAAAACCGCCGCATCATCAACCAGCATTTAGCCGAGAAGGATCGCGGCAAAGCTTCATACACACATCTGATCGCCTGGGCCATACTGCGCGCGCTTGACGTGTTTCCGCAAATGAACGATGGCTTCTCTGATGTCAACAGTGCCCCTGCGCGGATCAAACGCACGAGCGTGAATCTCGGCGTCGCAGTTGATCTCACGAAAAAAGACGGAACACGCACCCTGCTCGTTCCGAACATCAAGAACGCAAACACGCTGAGCTTTGCTGACTTCCTCACCGCTTACGACGACGTCATCAAAAGAGCGCGCGACGGAAAGTTACAGGTCGCGGATTTTCAGGGAACGACCATCTCGTTAACAAATCCCGGAACCATCGGCACCGTCGCGTCGATACCGCGTTTGATGGAAGGACAGTCGGTGATCGTGGCGACGGGCGCGATCGAGTATCCGGCGGAATACCAGGCGATGGCGCCCGAAGCGCTCTCGCAACTCGGAATCAGCAAGGCGATTTCAATCACCAGCACATACGATCACCGGATCATTCAGGGCGCGGAGTCGGGAGGTTTTCTCGCTCGCGTGCACGACCTTCTGATCGGTAAGCATGATTTCTACAAGGACATCTTTTTAAACCTCGGAATCCCGCACGCGCCATTGCGCTGGAACGTCGATCGCAATCCTTTCTTCCAACAGGGCGATCAGGTACGCGAACAAACGCAGAAAGAAGCTGGCGTCATTGAACTGATCAACGCGTATCGAGTGCGTGGCCACTTGATCGCCGATACTGATCCGCTTCATGCAATGCCGCTTCTGTATCACCCGGAGCTCGATATCGAAACGTACGGCCTGACGATCTGGGATCTCGATCGAGAATTCATCACACGTGGTCTCGCTAATCGCGAAAGTGCGACGCTGCGCGAGATTCTCGACATTCTGCAACGCGCTTACTGCGGCAAGGTCGGTATCGAATACCGTCACATTCAAAGTAAAGAAGAAAAAACGTGGATTCGCGAACAGATCCGGCGCGAGTTTGTCGAACCGGAACCGATTCCAGTTGAAGTTAAGAAGCGCCTGCTCTGGAAACTGATCTCAGCAGAACAATTCGAGCGTTTCCTGCACACGAAGTATCTGGGACAAAAACGCTTCTCACTTGAAGGCTGCGAAACAGTTATTCCCCTCCTCGACCGCTTGATTGACGGCGCTGCGGCTCGCGGTGTTGAGCAAATTGTTTTTGGCATGGCCCATCGCGGACGTTTGAACGTGCTGGCGAACGTGATCGGGAATTTATGTGAACGAATATTTGCGGCGTTCGAGGGCTCCGCGCATCCGGACTTTCCCGCGGACGAAGGCGATGTGAAATACCACCAGGGAGCAACGGGCGAACGCGTTCTCGACGATGGTCGCAAGGTGCAACTGTCGCTTTCGCCAAATCCCAGCCACCTCGAAGCAGTCGATCCGGTGGTTGAAGGAATGGTGCGAGGCAAGCAGGACGAGATGCTGGGCCAGCGGGATTTGAACCGCGAGCAGGTGATGGATCTCGCGCTGCCCGTGCTGCTTCACGGTGACGCCGCATTTGCAGGCCAGGGGGTCGTGATGGAGACCTTGAACCTCGCTGGACTCAAAGGCTATCGCACCGGCGGCACGATTCACATCATCATCAACAACCAGATCGGTTTCACCACTTCTCCGGAAGCGGGCCGCTCGACAATCTATTCAACCGACGTCGCGCGAATGATGCAGTTGCCGATCTTCCACATCAACGGCGACGATCCCGAAGCAGCTTATCGCGTTTTGCAAATCGCGCTCGAATACCGGCAGGAGTTCAACAAAGACGTTGTGCTCGATCTGATCGGTTTTCGAAGGCTCGGTCACAACGAAACGGACGAACCAAGTTACACGCAGCCGCTCATGTACGCGCGTGTGAAGGCACATCCGGGCGCGCGAACTGTGTATGCGAAGAGATTGATCAAAGAAGGCGTGGTCACCGAAGAAGAAGTTAATAACCTGATCAAGGAACGCATGCGTCGTTATGAAGAGGCGCAGGAAAATGCAAAACGGAAAGTGAAGGCCGAACCGCCGCAGGCGCATCCGCGTGTCGAAGAGATCGACGGTTCAGAGGTAATTCCTACCGGCGTTTCAGCGGAGAAGATCAAGGATATCGCGCACAAGATCGCCGTGGTGCCCGAAGGGTTTCACGTCAATCCGAAGATGGTGGGCCAACTCGCGCGACGCGCGAAGATGGGCGAAGGAGGCATGCCGGTCGATTGGGCTTTTGCTGAAGCCGCGGCGTTTGCCTCACTCGTGCTCGAAGGTACTCTCGTACGTTTGAGTGGGCAGGATTCCGGACGCGGAACGTTCAGCCAGCGTCACGCCGTCTTGTACGACACACAAACAGGTCAAACGTGGGCGCCGTTATCGCAACTTCGTTCTGATTCAAATCCTGCCGCGCGCTTCGACGTGTTTGATAGTTCGTTGTCGGAGGAAGGCGTACTTGGATTTGATTACGGCTATTCCGTTGTCGCGAAAAACGCGCTCGTTTTGTGGGAAGCGCAGTACGGTGATTTTGGAAATGGCGCGCAGACGATCATCGACCAGTACATCGCGGCTTCGGAAGATAAGTGGAAACAGACTTCACGATTAGGCATGTTGTTGCCGCATGGTTACGAGGGACAGGGACCAGAACACTCGAGCGCGCGCCTCGAGCGATACCTGCAACTCTGTGCGGAAAACAATCTTACAGGTTTGTTATCCGACGACGCCGGCGCAGTACTTTCACTTGCTGCGACGACAGGTTCGGCCGGGAATGGAGCGCCCGTTGATCGTCATGACGCCGAAGAGCCTGCTGCGTTTGCCGGCATCGTCGTCGAGCATTGACGAGCTTGCAACGGGAGGCTTTCAAGCCTCTGATCGATGACGCAGAGATCAACGATTCGAGCGCGGTGAAGAGAGTCGTGCTTTGCAGCGGCAAACTCTATTACGATCTCGCGGAGGCGCGAAAGAAGAGCGAAGACCGCAGCGTTGCGATTGTGCGTCTCGAACAGTTTTATCCGTTTCCGTTGAAGAGCATTCGCGAAACGCTCGCGAAATATTCGAACGCCACTGAGTTGGTCTGGGCCCAGGAAGAGCCGCAGAACATGGGTGGCTGGACGTTTATTCACGAGCGACTCGAGAATCTTCTCGCGGGCTGCGAACGCCCGAGATACGTCGGGCGCACTGCATCGGCAAGCCCTGCGACCGGATCCTACAGCATCCACCAGAAAGAGCAGGCCGAACTCATCTCCGAAGCGCTGAACTAAGGCGCATTTTTGACAGGATTACAGGATTAGAAAGGATTTACATGTTAATCCTGGAAAATCCTGTAATCCTGTCTAATTCGTCTTTATTGTGCAAAGTACTTGACAGAACTGACGCTACGACGTACCATCCTCGACCATGGAACGCATTCGGCTCGTTTCCCAACCCGAACCCAGGAACCACCCCCCGCGCTGCACGATCGCGCCATGGACAATCTTCGCTATATCCGCGAGACCATGGAGCGTGCGACTCACTTCACCGGAATCTCCGGGCGCGGCGAAATCGCCATCGGCGTTACAGCTTTAGCCGCAAGCGTCATCGCTGCTCAGCAAGCAACATTCAAACTATGGTTTGCTATCTGGGTTGCGGAAGGTCTGATTTCAACCTTGATCGCCGGCTGGTCCATGGACCGCAAAGCCCGCGCCGTTCAGATGCCGCTGTTCGCTGGACCGGGCCGTAAAGCAGTGTTCAGCCTCTTGCCTCCGATCGTCGCGGGTGGCTTGCTAACGATCGTGCTCGTTCGTGCCCAAATGACTGGGGCGATTCCCGGTGTGTGGCTTTTACTTTACGGCACAGGCGTGATCACAGGCGGTATGTTCTCGGTAAGAGCGGTGCCTGCGATGGGGTTCTGTTTCATGGTCCTCGGCGCGATTGCTCTTTTCAGTCCGCCAGCGTATGCCAACTGGTTTATGGCAGGCGGCTTTGGCGTACTGCACATAGTTTTTGGTGCGATTATTGTGAGGAAATACGGTGGCTAAGCAGTCAACAGCAAAACAGGAAAGCATACGCAAACAAGTTTCTGACGCGTCCGATTCGCGCGCGGCGAGTACAAAGACAAAGAGTGCCGCTCCCAATCTTGACCGCTTGATCCACGAGCGCCTGCGTCTCGGGATCATTAGCGCACTCGCCGCCAACGAGTCGTTAACGTTCAGCGATCTCAAAAACCTGATGAATACCACTGACGGTAATCTCAGTGTTCATGCGCGCAAACTCGAAGATGCGGGGTACATCTCCGTCTCGAAGTTCTTCGAAGGCCGGCTGCCGAAAACTGAGTACAAATTGACTCCGGCGGGCCGAACTGCTCTCGAGAATTATTTGAGCCACATGGAATCGCTGATCAAGCAGATGCGAAACATCTAAGACGTAGCTCAGCACACCCGCTTTCTGTGGATCACCACATTGCCTGCTCCTCGCCTGGCCCTGACAATTCGCGTTTAGAGTTCAAGCTTTAGCTTGCGTGTGCCCAGCAACAGCCTAAAGGCTGAACTCCGAACTCAACCCAAGGAGTAGAGACATGACCAAAAGAATCATCGCCATCGTATTCATTTTCATTTGCGCCTCCGTAGCGTGGGGCATCCTCGGCGGAACAATCTTCTCGCGAACCTACGATTCCGGTCTTGCCTCGAGCGAAAAAGTCGCCTCAACCTGGGGCTCCGAACACTATCAGTCGCCGCCGAGTGCTTCTTTCACAACCCAGGTCCAAAAGAAAGAAGAGTCGCGCGAGAACGGAAAGAAGATCGTGAAGAACGTAACTGAGACACTAGTTACGGAACTGCCTCTCGAGAGCAGCAAGATACGCGTCGATCTCGATCTGCAACACCGTCAAAAAGGTCTGCTGTGGTACAGCACCTACAAGGTCGCGTTCTCGGGCGCCTACGGTTTTCGCAACACGAGTGACAAAGAACAAACCGTCAACTTCACCATGCCGTTTCCGACCACACAGGCTATCTACGACAATCTCGTTTTCACTGTTGACGGCAATCCGATCGCAATCAATAACATTGACCAGGGCGCGATTGCAGAGTTCAAAGTCGCAGGCGGCAAAACTGCTCAGCTCGGAGTCAGCTACAGTTCGCAAGGCCTCAATCGATGGCACTACAACTTTGGAAAACGCGAAGTTTCACAAGTGCGCGATTTCGATTTGCGGATGACAACAAACTTCAAAGAGATCGACTTTCCCGAGAACACGCTTTCACCCTCCGATAAGCACGAGACAGACAAAGGCTGGGATCTCAACTGGTCGTACAAGAGTTTGTTGTCGGGATATCAGATCGCGATGGTCATGCCGGAGAAGCTGCAACCGGGACCACTCGCAGGGAAAATCAGCTTTTTTGCCCCAGTATCACTCTTCTTCTTTTTCTTCCTCATGCTCATCATCACGACGATGCGCGGCATCGATCTTCACCCGATGAACTATTTCTTCCTCGCTGCCGCGTTCTTCTCCTTCCATCTGCTGCTGGCTTATTTGGTCGATCACCTGTCGATTCACAAGGCGTTTGCGATCGCGGCGGCTGTATCGATCTTTCTCGTCGTCAGCTATCTGCGCCTCGTGGTCGGCATCCGTTTCGCGACGAGAGAAGCGGCGCTGGCTCAGTTTGTCTACCTGGTGATGTTCTCCTACGCGTTTTTCCTGAAGGGTTTCACCGGGCTGGCGATCACGATCGGTTCGGTGGTGACGCTCTTCGTGGTCATGCAGGTGACTGGGCGTATACGTTGGACTGAAAAGTTCTCGGCCAAGCCTGCGCCTGAACCCGCAACGGACTTCAGATAAGGCTGTTAATAGAAAGCGGAATTCGAGCGTCTTAGATCCGGTACCGCAAATAGGACCGATAGGCCCCTATCGAGCCCATTATTCCGAACTTCGCGGCTTTTGGGCGCGTATAGCGCCCCGACCGGATTCTTATGAAGGCAATTCTCTCTTTTTATTCAGACGCCCTGAAGATCGCCCTCCAGTCGATCTTTGCGCATAAATTGCGCGCTTTTCTGACCCTGATCGGCATCATTATCGGTGTGGCCTCGGTCGTGACTGTCGGGGCTTCCATCAGCGGTCTCAACACCTATATCGTCGAAAAGATTTCAAAAGTCCTCGGCAGCAATCACTTCATGATCGCCCGCATGGCCTTCACCGGCGACATGAGCGACGAAGAGTTTGAACGCAGAAACCGTCGCAACAAGAGAATAAATTGGGACGATTACGAGTGGGTGCGCGATCATTGCCCGTCCTGCTCTGAAGTCGGCGCGGGCGTCGGCAGGGGCACCGACCTGAAACAAGACGGTATCGAGTTCCCTGGCGCCCAGGTCTTCGGTCACAGCGCAAACATGGTTGATGTCGAAGACAAAACGATCGTGCAGGGACGCTTCATCTCGGAAGATGAGGTGACACGCTCTGCCCTTGTAGTCGTACTGGGCGAAGACATAAGAGAGAAGTTTTTTCCGAACACCGATCCGATTGGAAAGACGCTAAAGGTCAACGGCTTGCCAATGAAGGTTATCGGCGTTGAAGAGAAGCGCGGGTCTTTTTTTGGCGGCTCTTTTGACCGCCACATTTATATTCCCGTAACGACTCACTTACAGATCTTCGGACGCAACGGTCTGCAAATACATGGCAAGACACGCACGCGCGAAACGTTTCAACAGGCGATCGAGGAAGCGCGCGTGGCGATGCGAATCAAACATCGCCTGAACGGCAACGAAGAGGACGATTTTGGTCTCGTGAACGTCGAGGAGCTAAACAATCAAATCGACGAGTTCACCGGCACCATCGCTATGGTTGTTATTCCGATAACGTTAATAACCCTGATTGTTGGCGGTATCGTGGTGATGAACATCATGCTGGTGAGCGTCACCGAAAGAACCTTTGAGGTGGGACTCAGAAAAGCGGTAGGCGCGACGCGCAGGCAGATCCTGCTTCAGTTTGTGATCGAATCGGCGATTCTCTGCGGCCTGGGCGGAATCATTGGACTGCTGGCGGCCTGGGGCGTTACGACGTTGATAACCGTGCTCGCATCGATCCCGATGACTATCACGATCGGATACATTCTGCTGGCGTTAATTGTATCGACGGTGATTGGAATGATAGCCGGCATCTATCCGGCATTTAAGGCTGCCAGACTCGACCCGATTCTGGCGCTGACGCAAGCGACCTAAGTAATGAAACTTCAAACGCCCAAAGGTCTTTTACGGCAAACGCTGAAGATGGCACTCGACAGCGTGCGCAGTCACAAGTTTCGCAGTTTTCTGACTGTGCTCGGTATCGTTATCGGCGTCATGACGGCGATCTGCATTGCCTCGCTCCTCACGGGCATGCGTCAGAGCATCGTCGCGATGATTGAAGAGTATGGAACGAACAACATTTACGCGTTCCATCTCTCCACTGGACCACGCACAAGCGAGGATCGCTCCGAACGCCTTCGCAAGCCGCTCACAATCGCGGACGCAGAAACAATAAAAGCTCAGGCTCCCGCTGTCGAAGACGTGGCCCACATTGCTCCCAATGTTGGCTACGGCGGTGGACCATTCGACGACAACATTACTTACCAGGGCCGCAACTATCGCTGGGGAAACACGCAAGGCGTTTCTCCAAACTACGCCAGCATCACAAATATCGTTCTGAAAGAGGGTCGCTTCATTACCGAATCCGACGATCAGCAACGAGCTAACGTGATGGTCATTGGCGTAAACGCGGCGGATGCGCTCTTTCCCTTTTCAAATAACATTGCCGGCACGCAAGTGCGGATGGGTGGCTACAATTTCGAGATTGTCGGCGTGCTTGAAAAGCGGAAAGCGGGGTTCTTCGGCGAGAACGAAGAGGATAACGCCGTTTATATTCCGTTCCGCACCGCGCAAAAGGTCGCACCGGCAAAGGGTTACCTGCTCATGATCATTCGTGGCCGCACGGGACAAGTTCAGGAAGCACTGACCCAGTCTGAAGAGATTCTGCGACGTCGCCGCCAGGTGAAGTTTGGCGATCCTAATAACTTCGATATCAAGACTGCCGACAAGTTTATCGAACAGTTCGACAGCATCACCGCGATGGTTGGATTGATCGCGATTGCGATCTCGAGTTTGGGTCTGCTCGTTGGCGGTATCGGAGTGATGAACATCATGCTCGTCAGCGTCACGGAGCGCACGAAGGAGATAGGTGTGCGTAAAGCGCTGGGCGCACGCCGCAGGGACATCGTTCGTCAGTTTCTTTTTGAAGCGATGATGCTGACTTTTCTTGGAGGCGCGCTTGGTGTTCTCCTGGCAGTAGGAATCGCACAGCTACTCATTGTTATATTTCCAAGTATGCCCGCGACAATTCCGATGTGGGCCGTTGTGTCAGGTCTGACTGTGTCGATCGGCGTTGGGTTGATCTTTGGAGTTTGGCCGGCGCGCAAAGCCTCACGACTCGATCCGATCGAGTGTCTGCGATACGAGTAAATCATGTAATATCTGCGGTGTGGACCGCGACTTCATAAAAGAATTCCTGACTTACATCCAGGTCGAGAAAGGTCTCGCGCGTCACACTCTCGAAAGCTACAAGCGCGATCTCGATCGTCTGCAAACCTGGGCCACCGCAAACGGAAAACAAATTTCCGAACTCACGCGCGCCGATCTACGGAAATGGATTGCGAGTCTCTCGCGTGAAGGACTGGCGCCCACGTCAGTCTCGCGCGCAGTCAGTGCGACACGCGGCTTTTTCAAGTTTCTGATGTTGGATGGACATATCAAGTCGCACCCGGCAGAAGATCTCGATACTCCGCAACGGTTTCAGTTACCTGCCGAAGTTTCTCACTGAAGAAGAGATGAATCGCTTGCTGGCCGCGCCTGATGTTTCAACTGCCGAGGGAATACGCGATCGTGCGGTGCTGGAGATCATGTATGCGACGGGATTGCGTGTGTCGGAACTGGTCGAGTTGAAAAATACCGACGTCGATCTGCTGGCTGGTCTTGTAGTGTGTCATGGCAAAGGAAACAAAGAACGCCGTGTCCCACTTGGCAAGAGCGCTGTTCACTGGCTGCAACAGTATTCGGCGGTAAAAGCTGGCTATGGAAAGCAATCGGCGCCAAATGTTTTTCTGCATCGTGGCCGGCCGTTCACGAGGCACTCTGCATTGTCCATGATTAAGCGGCATGCGGAGAAAGCAGGACTCAAAGATGTATCTCCGCACACGCTGCGGCATAGCTTCGCGACCCATCTCTTGCAGCACGGAGCTGATTCGCGTTCCGTTCAGGCGCTACTCGGGCACAGCGACATCTCGACGACGCAGATCTACACGCACATCACCGACGTGCATTTACGTGCTGCTTACGATCGTCATCATCCTCGGGCTCGGAAAAAAGCATAATGTTCAAGATTACAGAGCCTTCGGATCGAGGATGTCGCAAAATTCATTTCCAGCCAACGTGATTTAGAGTTCACTTATCATGAGGTCGGCGCGACTAACGCAACTCCTCCTGGCGGATTCAAAGTCGATCACAATCGCGTACAGATCGGTCACGGCGAAGCAACTTACAAGCGCGCGGTGGAGGCGTTGAAGCAGTGGCGGCATTTTGAGCTTGGTTGGGTGACGATCGTACCGCGTGGTGTGACGATTGAAGTCGGGGCGACGGTTGCGGTGAAAGCGCGTGCGTTTGGAACGTGGTCGCTCAGTGCGGCGCGTGTGGTTTATGTGATTGATGAGTCGAGGCGTTTCGGGTTTGCTTACGGTACGTTGCCGGATCACGTAGAGTGTGGGGAAGAGCGGTTTCTGATCGAATGGCTGGCAGATGATTCGGTGTGGTACGACATCTTTGCTTTTTCAAAGCCTCGTCATCCGCTCGTGCGGCTCAGCTCTCCGTTGGCGCGTTTGCTTCAGAAACGCTTCGCCCGCGAGTCGTTGTTCAAGTTCAAGCTTTAGCTTGCGTTTCAAAGCAATCATGGTTGAATTCTGTAACTTTTCGATCTCATGTTTATAGTTCTCAATCTCCCATTTAGCCCTTCATCACTCCACCCCATCACACCCACGGCAGCCTCTAGATCCCCGAGACCTAAGTCGCTATCTCAACCCCCTCATCGTCCGGCGTAAAAAACAGTCCGCCAACGTCTTCGCCATCTCATGCTCAAAGCTATAAACAACCGAACGAAAGTTAACCGGCGCCGGCAACACTTCCTTTGCCGTGAGGCATGGCGGTGATTGCCTTCCGAGTTTTCGAAACACGAGATCCACACACTCTTCAGCCAAACTTCGATACGTCGTGAGTTTCCCTCCCACGATCGACAGCAAATTCTTCATTCGCGGATGCTCACGAATGAAATGCCGGCGCGTGATGCTTTGCTCGTCTTCATTCCTGGTCCATGGCAGAGGCCGGACGCCTGAATAAGTAAACAGTATTTGTCCGCTGCGTCAGCGCCGGCATCCGGAAACGCCCGGTTTGTCTCAGCCAGCAAATAATCAATTTCCCACCATTCGCTGCGGACCTGGTCGGGATCGTCTTCGAAGCGAACGTCAGTGGTGCCTATCAGGTAGTTTCCGTTCCATGGAATGATGAAAAACGGCCGCCGATCGCTCTGCGCTTCGAGATAGATCGCACTCCTCGAAGCTCCCGGAAATGGAGGAACAACAATGTGACTTCCCTTTGTGCCGCCAATCAGTCTCTCGCTTTCCACCGGCGCTCGCTCGAGCAACTGATCCACCCATGGACCAGCAGCATTCACGATCACGCTCCCACGCGCGAAGTGAGTCTCTCCATCCAAAAGAAACTCGACTCCGCCTTCCATCGTCAATTTCGTCACCGGCGCATAAGTAATAACCTCGGCCCCACGCTCGCGCGCATCGAGTGCGTTCTCAACCACCAGCCTCTCAGCAAATTCAACCTGGGCGTCGAAATACTGCGCGGATCCAAGCAAGCCTTCCTGATTTAGTCCGGGTGACTGCTGTAGAGTTTCAGCGCGCGAAAGCATTCGATGCCGCGGCAACGACTTGCCCAACGAAAGCAAGTCGTAAGCAATCATTCCCGCGCGAATCGTCGCTCGTCCACGCTTGCTCTGGTTGTAGATCGGAATCGTGATCGCCAGTGGTCTTACGAGGTGAGACGCGATTCGCAGCAGTGTTTCCCGTTCACGAAGCGACTCGCGCACCAGACCGAATTCGAAGTGCTCCAGATACCTGAGACCTCCATGGATCAGTCGCGTGGATGCGCTGCTGGTACCGCTCGCGATGTCGCCTTTATCGAGCAGTAAAACTTTCAACCCGCGCATCGCCGCGTCGCGAGCAATCCCGGCGCCGTTGATACCCGCGCCGATTATGATGAGGTCAAACTCCGAAGCAACGGGCATCAGTGGTATTGACTGCGAACCTGAATTGTCATAGAAGCACTGTGCAAATCATGCGAATCCATCCGTTCATCATAACCATTCTTTGCACCATGCTGCTGTTCGCGACGGCGCATGGACAGGACAGTTTTACAAAACGATCTCCACCGCCGGTTTCTGCCGAAGCGAAACTCGAGATGGAGGCGAAGTTAAAGGAAGCACAGGCGCAATACGAAGCCAACCCGAATAGTGCCGATGCGATCATCTGGGTCGGCCGTCGACTCGCCTACCTCGGCCGCTTCACAGATTCAATCGATACCTACACAAAAGGAATCGAGCGGTTTCCTGCTGACGCACGTTTCTACCGTCATCGCGGGCACCGGCATATCACCCTGCGGCAATTCGATCTCGCGATAGCCGATCTGAAAAAGGCTGCGCAGTTGGTGAAAGGTAAGCCTGACCAAATCGAACCGGATGGCCAGCCGAACGCGCGCAACATTCCTACCAGCACGTTGCAGTTTAATATCTGGTATCACCTCGGACTTGCTTACTACCTGACCGGCCAAAATCAAAAAGCGCTCGACGCTTATCGCGAGTGTCTGAAGGTTTCGAAGAGCCCTGACCGCCTGGTCTCGACAACGCACTGGCTTTACATGACCTTGCGTCGCCTGAACCGCAACGCCGACGCGGCGAAAGCCCTCGGTCCCATCGCTGAAGGGATGGACGTCATTGAAAACACGGGCTACTACCGCCTGCTGCTTATGTACAAAGGCGTCTCTGCCCGCGGAACGTTTGCTCGACGAAGCACAAGGAGATTCCGCAGCGTCGCACAGCGTACTTTACGGAGTCGGCAACTGGCACCTTTACAACGGGCGGCGCGAACAAGCTGTGGAAATATTTCGCAGAATCGTGTCGAGCCAGCAATGGACGAGTTTCGGTTTCATCGCCGCCGAAGCTGACCTTAAGACATTCAAATGAGAGCTCGACCTGCTGCGTCTCAGAGTTCAAGCTTTAGCTTGCGTACTCGATCACCCAGGCATCCTGCTTGAACTCCGACAGAGTCGCACCATAGAGCGCTTGAGGTCGAACTCGCACCAAATCGTATTCGATTTACACGGTCTGAGTTTGAAGAGTGGTCCTACTAGTGCGCATCGTTGCCTCACTTTTCACTCCAAGATAATTTGAGCTTTCTCAAAGAGACACTTTCCCACCCGAACACTCACACTCCGCTTTTCATAATCCTCAATTCTTCTAAACAGGCAGATAACAGCCATTTACAGGGCATGGACTTTGCTCCCTAACGGCCAACAAAACTGAGCCACCACTTCCAAACCCGGCCCAGCAGAAGGAGCATAACCATGAAAGTCTCCCGACGTAACGTCAGCTTTCTCCTTTCTCTTTTACTCATCACTTTCTCAATAACAGTAACCGCCCGCGCCGATGACGACGAGCCCGATGATTACGAGGTTAAAGCTCGCGTCGTGCGCGTCAGCCTGATCGACGGTGAAGTTAACCTGAAACGCTTCGGCAATCAGGACTGGGAGCGTACGCGGCTGAATTATCCGCTCGTTGAAGGCGACACTTTGACCACCGGCAAAGATAGCCGGCTCGAGATACAAATCGATGCGCGAAACTTCGTGCGGCTGACGTCGAACACCATCCTGCGTATCGTCACTCTGCGTGACGAAGGAATCGCGATGAGTGTGGTCGAAGGAACGGCCATCGTTCGACTCGCGAAGTTCGATCGCGATCGCGAGTACTTCGAAATCGACGCACCGAAAACAACCCTCGCCGCGGAGAAGACCGGGCTTTACCGCATCGACGTGCCGCGCGAAGGCCGTGTTCGTCTGACTGTGCGCGATGACGGCCGCGCGCGAATCTATTCAGACACGTCCGGCTTTACACTCCGCGACAATCGCAGCGCAGAGCTCGAGATTTCGGGCGATACCGCGGGCGACTGGGAACTGCGCACCGCCGCCGCGCTCGACGGAATCGACAACTGGGTAAACGATCGCGAGCGATATCTCGCGCAACGTATGCGCCACAACGAGAAGTATTATGACGAGTACGTCTGGGGCGCCGAAGATTTAGCCGCGTACGGCGATTGGAGTTACTCCGACGAGTTTGGCTGGATCTGGCGACCGCACTCAACAGCGCTGGCCAGTTACAGCGATTGGGCGCCGTATCGCTATGGGCATTGGACGTGGTGTTCCGCCTTACGGTTGGACGTGGGTCGGCTACGAACCGTGGGGTTGGGCTCCGTATCACTACGGCCGCTGGGTCTATCACAACAACTACTGGGCCTGGGTGCCGCGCAGTAAGTTCCACAAGAAACGCAGTTGGTGGCGACCGGCGCTGGTCGCGTTTGTATTCAACGTCTCCTTTGGCAACGACGTCTGCTGGTATCCGTTGTCGTATTACCACCGCGATCCCTATTCGCGTAATTACCGTCACTACGATCGCCGGCCAGGTTATGGCGGCGGCCATGGAGGTTACGGTGGAGGCGGAGGCCGTGGAGGTGGTGGCCGTGGCGGAGGCGGCGGCGGTGGCAACGATCGAGACTACGACCCCGGCAAGACGTGGCGTGGTGTGACGCGAGTGCCGCGAAGAGACTTTGGCAATCCGGACGGGCGAGGCCGCGGTGTCGACAATGAACGCGTTGCACGCAACGTCATCGACACTTCACCTCAAAACCGAGAGATGCCGCGCCGCGAGGGATTCGTGGGGACCATCCCGGGAGGCGATACGCCACAGACACCAGGCCGTCGAATACGTACGGAGATTGAGATTCCGGATCGTTCGACGGGTGCTGCTGAACGAGCTCCGGGAGTGGAACTGGATGAAGACCTTCGCCGTTCGAGAGTTTTTCGAGGACGAGATCCGCGAGCGGTTGAGCGACGACCAACGGAAACTACGGACACAAGCTCGGCGCCTGCGCCTGAAACTCGACCGACGGGAGTGGTTGCGCGTCCAGAACCGCGAGAAGACCGGCCGGGACGCGTAGTGCGGCCAGTCATGCCTGAGGGCGTTGAAAAGCGTGAACGGAACCGCGTCGGAATTGGAAGAGATTCAAATCCTTCGCCGCGGTCATCCGAGCCGGCACCATCCGAGCCGGCACCATCCGAGCCGCGACGGTCTGAGCCACCACGGTCTGAGCCGCCGCGATCGCAGCCACGTATCGAGCCGCGTTCGGAGCCGAGATCTGAACCAAAGACGGAATCACCGAGAACGGCGCCACCTTCAGAACCGAGAGAAACACCAAAGGCGCAACCACGGTGGGAAGCTCCTCCGCGCTCCGAACCGCAACGCAACGATCCACCACCACGCAACGACCCACCGCCGCGCAACGATCCGCCACCGCGCAACGATCCGCCACCGCGCAACGATCCACCGCCGCGTAACGATCCGCCGCCGCGTAACGATCCACCACCGCGTAACGATCCACCACCGCGTAACGATCCGCCACCGCGCAACGATCCACCTGCGCGCGAAACGCCGAGGCCGGAATCACCAAAGCCCGATCGGCCTGATCGAC
>CAWCZP010000023.1:0-274805 GCA_963800055.1 uncultured Acidobacteriota bacterium | reverse complement strand
CTCGGCACGGGAACGGGTGGCCCCGGAGTACAAATTCGCCGACGAGTTCAGCCAGAGCTGAAGTACTCAAAACCGGGGTTGCTGTCGATGGCGATCGCCGGACCCAATACCAACGGCAGTCAGTTCTTCATTACGCTCGCGGCGACCCCGTGGCTCGACAACAAGCACAGCATCTTCGGCGAGGTCGTCGAAGGCATGGATATCGTGGAGAAATCGGCAGCACAGCGACGAGCAAGCCCAACGACCGTCCGGTGAAAGCGATCACGATTCAGAGTGTGAAGATCGAGCGGAGTTAGGTGCAACGATTTGAGATCGGTAGATCTCCAGCTCCCTGGATCTCCAGTTACACCGCTCGCTAACGATCGGGGCGCGCGTACTCGATCGCCCACTGCTTGAGTGTGGCGTTGGTCAAGCCGAGGGCTTCCGCTTCGGCGACGGCACGGTCGACTTCCCAGCGATCGACCACGAGCCGCTTGATCAGCCACATCGCCGACGCACGGTTGGCGCTTGCACAGTGAACAAACGCCGGCACCGCGTCATTCGACGAAATCACTTTGACGAACTGATCGGCCGCTTTCGGATCCGGCTTCGCGCCGTTGAACGGCACGTGATAGTAACGGAGTCCGGCGGCCTTGGCAGCGGCCTCGTGCTTCTCGATGTCAGCGCCGGGCTCCTGGGCCTCGCGCAGATTGATCACCGACACGAAACCCATCTTCCTGATCTCCGGCATCGCGTCGGCGGTAATCGCACCGGCACAGGCAACCGTTGTCTCGACGCGTGCGAAGTTCTTGATCCCTTCACGCGACTCCTTGGTTACCTGTTGAGCGAAAGCATGACCCGCCAATCCAATAACGACGGCGAGCGCGAGTAATGTGTATTTCATGGGTTTAGCCTACACGAATTGAGCGACGGCCGGGTGATTCCTGCCGACCGCCTCTGCCAGCGCCGGGAAGTCCTTCAACAGGGAGAAATCCGCAAACTGAAACGCCGGAGCGACCGTGCAGCCGAGTAGCGTAAACTCGCCGCGCGATCTCGCGGCCTGCCAGTGGTTTGCCGGCACGCAATGCACCGGTCGCTGCCGATCGGACCACGGCCCCAGCGCGATGCGCTCGAGATCGCCGCCATCGGGACCGAGCTGCAGCAGCTCGAGCGGCGCGCCCTCGTAGTAGTGCCAGATTTCTTCGGATTTCACGCGGTGCCACCGGCTCTTCTCTTCAGCCCGCAGGAGAAAGTAGATCGTCGTTATCGCCGGCGAGCGGTGCACCTCGGCGTAATGGCCGCCCTCCGGGTGCGGCTGCAGGCTCAGATCTCGAACCAATTGCTCGGCTCGCTGCATTCGGTAGAGGATCTCACAGAAGCGCGCTACTTTCCTGTTCCGAAGTGTGAAGATGTTTCACGTTGTCAAGTCCCGAGCTATGATGGGCGTTCTAATATGGTTGCATTCAGTCAATTTGCGTCTTCTGTCGACGTCGAATCCGCGTTCAGCGTCCTGGCCATCGCCAAGCGCCTCATCGCTGCCGGGAAGGACGTGATCGAACTGGAAATCGGCGACAGCCCGTTTGCGACGCCGCCAAAGGCGATCGAGACGGGCGTTCAGGCGATTCGTGACGGACACAGCCGTTACGGCCCGTCGCTCGGCATCATGGAGTTCCGCAAGGCGGCGGCCGAGTACGTGAATCGCGAATACGGGTTGTCGGTCACGGCAGATCACGTGGTCGCAGGACCGGGCGCGAAGAATTTCGAGCAGCTGTTCTGCGAGGCGTTCCTGAACCCTGGCGATGCTGTCCTGGTGTTCAGCCCTCACTTCCCGACCTATCCACCGAACATCTTCCGGCGCAACGCGCGTGTGGTGATCTCGCAGCTCAAGGCCGCGAACGACTTTCGGCCGAGCCTGGACGATGTGCGGCGGTTCATCGCGGAGGACAAATCGCCGCGCGCGATTTTTCTGAACAGCCCGCACAATCCGACCGGCGGCGTCGCGACATTCGAGGATCTGAAGGGGCTCGCCGACCTGGTCAGCGGAAAGGACATCGCGATCTTCAGCGACGAACCTTACGACCGCATGGTGTGGCGGGGCCGGCATCATTCAGTGCCGGAGTTCTCCGGCATGCTCGAACAGGCCGTCGCCGCCTACACGTTCAGCAAGTCGTTCAGCATGAGCGGCTGGCGTCTGGGTTTCGCGGTGAGCAGCCCGGAGATCATTGAAGTGTTCGGCAAGCTCACGAACAGCGCGCTCTCGTGTGTGCCGCCGTTCACGCAGATGGCCGGCATCGCCGCGATGCGCGACGAGCTTGATTATCGCGACGCGAAGATGAAGGAGTTCCAGAAGAAGGTCGAGCTGCTCGTCGACGGCATGAACCGCATCGACGGTGTGTCCTGCCTCATGCCCGGGCGGCACGTTCTACGTCTTTCCGTCGGTGGCCGCGATCTGCAACCGGCTCGGCATCACGTCACACGGGCTGGCGTTGTATCTGCTGGAAGGCGCCGATGAGTCGCGCGGCGTCGCCTGTCTCGGCGGCGAATGCTTTGGCGAGGCGGGAAAAGGATTCTTGCGGCTGAGCTGCGCGCAGCCCGATGAACGCATCGCGGAGGCGTTCGCGTTCATGGCGGATGCGTTCAAGCGGAAGGATCGCGTCGACGCGTATCTGAAGCAGCATCCCGAGTTTCGATTGGCAGGAACGTACGACGAACCAGCCTTCGCCCGACCATAGTGCGAGGACTTCGGCTGGCAGGCCTACGCTGGTGAGCTGACCGCGCGCATGTCGATGCCGGCACGCTTCAACAGGCCCTCGAAGCCGTTTTTGTCGACGGCTTTTGAGTAAGCCTCATCTGGGGCGACGAGCTTCTTCGAAACGAGATCCATCAGCGCCTCGTTCAACGTGACCATGCCCGCTGCCTTGCCCACCTGCATCATCGATGGGATCTGAAACGTCTTCCCTTCACGGATCAGGTTGCTCACGGCGCCCGTGGCAATCAGCACTTCGAGAGCGGCCACACGGCCGCCGCCGATCTTCCGGCAGAGAGTCTGCGCGATGACGCCGCGCAGCGACTCGGAGACCATGATGCGGATCTGCGACTGCCGGTCCGACGGAAACTGATCGATGATCCGGTCCACAGTCGACGCCGCCGTCGTCGTGTGAAGCGTACCGAAGACGAGGTGGCCTGTCTCCGCGGTTTCAATCGCAATCGCCACGGTCTCGAGATCGCGCAGTTCGCCGACCAGGAGAATATCCGGGTCCTCGCGAAGCGCCGCGCGCAACGCTGCCTTGAACGAGCTCGTGTGCGTGCGCACCTCGCGTTGATTGATCAGGCACTTCTGATTCTGATGCACGAACTCGATCGGGTCCTCGATCGTAATGATGTGCTCCTCGCGCGTGCGATTGACGAAATCGATCATCGCGCAGAGCGTCGTCGACTTGCCGGATCCAGTCGGCCCAGTGACCAGCACGAGGCCTTTGTTCAGCTTGCAAAGATTCAAGATGTGCGGCGAGAGACCAAGCTTCTCAGCGCTGAGGATGTTGGTCGGGATGACGCGAAATACGGCACCGCGGCCTTTGCGATCGGCGAACACGTTCGCCCGGAACCTGGCGAGTCCGGGAATCTCGTAGGCGAAATCCGTGTCGTGCTTCTCTGCAAACTCCTGCCGGTTCGCGTCGGGCATGATGGGGTCGAGCAGCCGCTGCAGGTATTCATCCGTCATTGCCGGCATCGCCGGGTCGATCGTCTGGATGCGACCGTCCTTGCGGACGAGTGCGGGCGAGCCGACGCACAGATGGAGATCCGATGCGCCGAGCTGGCACATTGCATGAAACAGCCTGTCAATCGCCGAACCGGGTTGTGGCGAGGTCGGGCTCGATCCGACCTCCACTGTGGAAGCCAGACTCATGATGCGGAGGACTCCTCTATCAATTCCACGACGTGGCGGACATTGAAGAGATATGTAGCACCTTCCGCCTCGAGATACCGGAACGTCTCAGTGGATTGAGCGAAATCGCTGAGCCGATCGCGCCCTTTCGGGCGGTACACGCGCACCGCACCACGCAGCCTCGTGCCGTTCGACAAAAGGATCGTGACGGTCCGGACGGTCGCGACGTCGTACCCGGATCGTTGCGCGCTTCGTCTTTGTCACCGAGCTTCACAAATACGAGGTAGTCGCGGTTGAACAGGAGCGTGGAGGGGCCGGCGGTGCCAGTTACTTCGAACGGAAGGAATCCCGTTTCTCCGTTCAGTACATCCTTGACGCGTTCGGGGCCGGGATGGGTTCTGCTGCTGCCGGCGACAAAAAAGCATCCACGCGCCGACGTGCCGTTCGACAGCGTCAGCGTCGCTTCGGCCCGCGATTTTTCAACGCGGAATTCTGAGAGCGGCGATGCGCCGCCAGGAGACGAGTAGACGGACATGGACGCGCGTGCAACGTGCAATCCGATTGCCACCAGCGCCGCGCGAGAATGCGCAAGTGTGCCCGGTTTTTCAGGCCGAAATCAGTGGAGAGCAATTCATGCGGCGTGCTCGACGTGCAAACATCGCACACGCCGCACAGGAATGTTACGGGCGGGGAGCCGGCGGCGGTGGCGGCGGCACCTGCGTGAAGTTCGTCGTGATGGTCATCGTCACCTCCACCGGCTGGCAGTTGAGCAGCGTCTGGGTAAAGCGCCAGTCGCGCACGGCAGCAATGGCCGCATGGGCCAGCTCAGGATGGGCGTCGCCGATGATTCGAATATCGCCGATGTAGCCGTCCAGGCCAATGCGGCCTTCCATCACCACTGTGCCGCCGGTACCGCTTCCGCGCAGGGCGACCGGGTAGACGGGACCGACGTCCCGAATCTTGCGAGGTGGGACGATCTTGCCGCCGGCAGGAGAAGCGACGCATTCTTTCGGTGCCGGCATGGGAACTTCTTTCACCCGCGGCTCCGGTTGGGGGGCGCGATCGTCGCCGGCTTTATCAGCAGGATTGAAGCGGACGGTGATCGTTTCCTGAAGCGTCCCCAGTTTGAGAGCGATGTTCCGCTGCAGATTCTGACCCGAAACGGTGATGAACTCCTTGAGTTCCTGAAATCCGATGCTCGTACCTCGAGTCCATACTCGCCTGGCGGCAATCCCACGAACTCGAACCGGCCGGCCTCGTTTGTCTTGACTTCGTATTTCATTTGGCGCTGTTCGTTGACCAACACCAACGCGGTGCCGGGAACACCGCGGCTCGATTCGTCCAAGACGGACCCGCTGAAACTGAAATAGCCGCTCTGAGCCGCTGCCACCGCTATTGTCATGACCAGAAGCGCAGCAAAGATGGCGGCACGTGTTGTTCCCGTGATCGGTGTGCGGTTGAGGCCATCGTTCAACATGGCGCGAACTCTCCTTTCAAGACTTGACGGTCGCGCCATTGCAGGCGCCGGAAACCACCTGTAAGGGCGCTGATTGAGGGCGCGCGCGAGCGCGATCAGATGAGACGCGTAGTCGGAGCCATCTACCCCGTAATTCATGACCTCGTCATCACAGGCATGCTCGCTCTCGAGACGGAGTCTCCTGCAGGCGATCCACAGCAGCGGGTTGAACCAGTACACGGCGCGGAGCAGCTCGGCGGCGATCTGCACGACCCAGTCGCCACGCCGGATGTGAGCCAGCTCGTGCGTCAGCACGACGCGGGCACGCTCGTCGGACCACGCGCCAGCCGTCTCGGGCAGGATCACCTTTGGCTGCCTGAATCCCCAGGTAACCAGCAACGAGGGATGATCGCTCTCCAGCAACACGACTTGCCGCCGAAGTCCGAATGCGTGCGATATCTCGCCAGCCAGATCGGTCCACCGTCCTCGCGTAACGTGGCGCGCGCGTGCTGCGAGCCATCTCATCCGCAGAATGCCCACAAGAAGGATGCACAAGCTGACGAGCGTACCGGCAATCCATATCGGCACGAGCACGCCGGCGAGATCGAACTCGATCGTGGACCCTGTGGCTCGATGTGGCGGCGATACGCCTCGAGGCTGCGACATACCGGAGCCTCGAGTTACCGCTGCCACAACGGCCTCCTGCGAACTATCGGCATACGGTTCGAACGCCGTGGGTGCCGCAATTGGCAGCTTCCACACTGGCACAATCGCCTCGAAGGCAGGCACAGCGGCCGCGCACGCGATCGCGGCGGCGAGGACCCAGTGACGCAAGGCCGCCGAGCGGTGACGCAGAAGAAGAGACGCCCCCAGGCCGCCGAGCACGATCAACGAGAACTTCATCGGCTTCCTTCTTTCCTCGCTTTCGCGATCAACTCCGCGATTCGGTCAAGCTCCTCGTCCGATACGTTCGAGGCTTCGCCACCGAGCACAGCAGCCACGACCTGCTCCGCCGATCCATCGAAGAACGTGTCCACCAGGTGCCGGAGCGCCGACTTTCTGGCGGCGCGGCGAGGAACCGCCGGGATGTACACGTATCGAAGGCCCTGTTCTTCGTGGCTGACGTGCCCTTTTCCTTCGAGAATTCGCAATTGTGTGCGCACCGTCGAGTAGTGCGGCTCTCCAGGCAGGTCTTCCATGACTTCGACGGCGGTCGCACGCCCGCGTCGATAGAGAATGTCCATGATTTGCCGCTCGCGGCGGGTCAGAGTGGCATGGTTACGCTCTGACTTGGACATGTTATTTTTATAACATTAATGCTAAGCAAATAACACGTCAACAGGAATTTTTGGGGAGGGGAGAAAGACTCGAGGGCGAGGGCCGCGCTCAGGACAAGCGCGGCCGCCCAGCTCAGGCCTTTTCTTTGACGCCTTCCGAGATGTTCTGCAGCGTGTCCCCGATCCGGCTGTCCTTGCCTTCCTTCACCGCAAGGTCGCCGATCGAGACGATGCCGACCAGCCGATCGTCTTCGACGACCGGCAAGCGGCGAATCTGATGCTCGCTCATCAGGTCGCTGGCTTCGCGTGTCGACATCTCCGGCGTGGCGCAGATGACGTCCTGGGAAGCGAAATTGCGAACGGGGCTGGTAAATGGAGCCCCTTCAGCCACCACACGCATGACGATGTCACGGTCGGTGACGACCGCGACCACTCGGCCGTTACTCACAACGGGTACGGCACCTGTATCTTCGGTCTGCATGATTCGGGCTGCGGTCTGGATCGTATCGTCTGGCGACACTGTACGCGGGTTGGGGGTCATTACGTCACGGATCTTCATGAGTGCACTCTCCTCCCCGACGTACTACGCAAGATTACGACCAGCAGCCCCGGTCCAGCTAGGGCGGACCGTGATCAGGCACCGCGTATGCCACGAGCAACTCCATGCCATGAAGCGCGACGTGACCTGCTTGCCGCCAACCATATAGGTCATGGGTGCCGCAGCCGAGATATGGCCGAGGTTCAGGTTGTGAAACGCTTTTCCGGACTTGCCGTCCAGTACCAGCAGGCCGCCATCGCCGGGAAGAAATACGAGACCGCTCGCCGTCGATAGAATTCCCGCTGGCCGCCGGGATTGGGAATGTCCCACACCTTCATGACCTTGACGGCGAACGGACCCATTGCGCGGATGTACGGACCCGTCGCATGTCCCTTGATCAGCGTTGCGAGCGCCTCACGCGCTTTTTCGGATGCCGGACCGCCGCCGAACCAGCGTTGCCCCTGGCGCCGAGGGGATCGAAGTGTGACGTGTAGACTTGGCAGGTGTCGCCGACGCGGACATAAAACAGTTTCGTGACGGGGTTGTACGACACGGCGTGAAAGTTTCGCGCCGCCGCCGCCGCCCGGGCACGCGGCAACCCCCTCTCTGGTGGAGATCGATCCGGGATCGACGATGGGCTTGCCGTCGGGCGTGAAGCCCTTCGTACGTCAGGATCGACGGCCCCTTCGCTCCGGTCATGTCGTTGCCATGGCAACCGGCTCAGCGGTTCTCGTACGCCGGCGTGTCCTGCGGCTGAGGCGCCTGCGCGAAACATGCAAGACCGATCGCCAACACCGAGACACGACGCATCAACCTCCCTCGTATTTCTGACGAGGAATGCACGTCTCAACACAAAGACGCAGAGTCGCAGAGACGATTCAACGACCCGTAGGGCGCACGGCGACAAACGAGCGTGTCAACACTGGACCTTGAACCAACTTGATTCAGTGGAAACGCACTTCATATCGACGGCCGGACTCGAGCCGAGCCTCGACACCATCGGCGTGCTCGCGAAAGTTCACGACGAGATCATCCGAGTGAATCGACGTGATTCTCGCCCCCGCGGGCATCCGAAGTCGTAGCCCGCCGGAGACCGACGGACGCAGCACGGCAGCCGTTGGCTTCCCTGCTGCCCACGTCACATCGACTGTCACGCCGCCTCGCGCACGCAGACCCGTGAACGATCCGTCGGCCCAGGCCTTCGGTAATGCCGGCAGAAGATGAATCGCGCCGTCATGGCTCTGCACCAGCATTTCCGCCACGCCAGCGGTGCCGCCGAAATTGCCGTCGATCTGAAACGGCGGATGAAGATCCCAGAGGTTCGGCAGCGTCGACTTTGCGAGCAGCGCCTGGTAGTTCGCGTGCGCCTGCTCGCCGTCATGGAGGCGTGCCCAGAAATTGATGATCCACGCGCGGCTCCAGCCGGTATGACCTCCGCCGTTGGCGAGGCGGCGCTCGATCGTCGCGCGCGCGGCGCGCGCCAGCTCCGGCGTGCCGCCCATCGTGATCTGGTCGCCCGGATGCAGCGCGAAGAGCTGTGAGATATGGCGGTGGCCGGGGTCCGGCTCTTCGTAGTCTTCAGCCCATTCCTGAATCTGACCGTGTTTGCCGATAACCGGGCCAGGAACTTGCTTCCGGATGGCAGCGACGCGCTCACGGAACGCCGCGTCGACGCCCAGAATCTCGCTCGCGCGGATCACCTGAGTGAACAAGCCGGTAATGATCTGGTGATCCATGGACGGCCCCATCGACAGAATCCCGACTTGCCCGTTCGGCAGACGATACCGATTCTCCGGTGAAACCGAGGGGCCGCTCACCAACCGCCCCGGCGACCTCGGATCTTCTACAAGGTAATCGAGGAAGAACTCTGCCGCCTCCTTCATCACCGGATACGCATCCGCCAGAAACGCGCGATCTGGGCTGAATTGATAGTGCTCCCACAAATGCTGCGTCAGCCACGCCGCGCCTGTAGGCCAGAGGCCCGACCGAGGCCGATCGCCGGGTGTCGTGAAGCCCCAGATGTCGGAGATGTGATGCGCGACAAATCCGCCGGCACCATAATGGATGCGCGCGGTCTTGCGGCCAGGTTCGCGTAGCGATTTCAGATACTCGAACAACGGCTGGTGCAGCTCGGCCAGATTCGTGACCTCCGCCGGCCAGTAGTTCATCTGCAGGTTGATGTTGAGGTGATAGTCGGCGTCCCATGGCGGGAACATGCTGTCGTTCCACAAACCTTGCAGGTTCGCCGGAAGCCCACCAGGACGGCTGCTCGCGATCAGCAGATACCGGCCGAATTGAAAGTACAGCGCCTCCAGCCCGAGGTCGGCCTCACCACGCTTCACCCGCTCGAGCCGGTCGTCGGTCGGCATCCCGGCAAACGAATCGGCGTGATGCGTGGATCCGAGCGTGAGATTGACGCGCCGGAACAGCCGCTGATGATCGGAGATGTGATCGGCCTTGAGCCGGTCGTAGGACATCGCCGCGGCCGCCGATAGCGCGCGGTCGACCGAGGCACGATGGTCGACGCCTCGATAATTCGTTGCGGCAGCCAGAACGATGGTAAGGGCGTTTGCATTGCTCCGTCAGAATCCGCTCTGGAAATGGTTCCACACGTCCGGCTTCGGCGAGGATTTTCACAGACGCAAGAAACGAAAGCCCCTTGCCGCCTCCGAGCGAGCCAACGAGATCGAGCCGATCCTGTCCAACAACCTCTGTATTCGCATCCTGAACACGATCGATCCATGTCGAGACCGAAATCTTTCCGGGCGTGTCGGCCGAGAGCCGTAGCACGATCGCCTGTGCGGGGTGGCTGGCAAACACTTCGCGCGTGTAGCGCACCCCGCCCAGCCGATACGTGAGCCGTGCAATGGCGCTGTCGATGTCGAGCTCGAAGCGATAGTCGGTCGGGGTTCCCTCATGTTCGAAGGTGAGTCGAAGATCTCCGAGCGTCTGATACGACTCGAGGCGGAACGGCCGGCCCATCGAATGTTTCTCAGCAACGGCATACGCCTCCACCGGCAGGCCCGCAAACAGCAGGCGCCGAACTTCCGGTAGATGCTTGAGCGCGTCGGGGTTGTTGGTCTCGCGCGCTGCGCCCATCCACAGCGTGTTTTCGTTCAATTGAATTCGCTCGGCATTCACGTTCCCGAACACCATCGCACCCAGGCGGCCGTTTCCGAGCGGCAGGGCCTGATTCCATTCGCGAGCCGGATGGTGGTAGAACAGTACCGTGAGGAGTCGTCTGGGCATTGGCGTGCTCGGCAAAGACGACGATCGTCAGCACCGCCAACAGCAGAATTCGTCTCATGGGTAAAAAGATGATATCCGAGCTTTCCGCGATTCACCGTCCGATTCTCGCCGTACCGATCCTGCTGCTGGCTGCGTCGCACATGCCCGCCGCACAGCGTCCACAAAACCGTGCGCCGGTTCCCTTGGGGCAGGATATCGTCGCCAGAGATGGCGACCGGGTCATCGTGGAAGAGGATGCGAGGGTCCAGATTGTTCGTCGGCGTGCAGCGACTGTTCGTGCGATCTTCGATCAGCCGCAGCGCATGCTGACCGTCCTCATCGACTATCCGCCGAGGCCTGGCGAGATGCCGGATGGCGGTGTGGACAGCATGATGACCTATTTCGATGTGGAAGGGGACTGGCCGCTGGGAGAACGGTGGGAAGGTTCTACGACAATCGAGGAATACACCATCGAATTGGGACGATTTGGGAGCGGGTTTGGATTGACGACTCCGGGCGGAGTCGTGCAGCTCCTTCCTGGAGCCGTTGCGGGAGCGGGTTCGCTTGAGCCCCACCAACGCCATCCCGCGACAATCGCTGTGTTGTCGTACCAAGGATTCGGCGGTGGTGGCGGTCATGTTCCACCCATTTCATTCGATCAGGCCGAACAGGAGCAGCTCGCTCAAGCGGCGAGCCAGGCCGCGAGCCGCGGGCTCGGCGGGGGCGCAAACGGCCCCCTCTCCGGGTCCGGAGGCGCTGGTGGCTTCTCCACCTGGGCAACTTCGACGAGCGGGCCTGTTCAAGGCGGCGGAATGAACGTCGGCGGGGGCATGAGAGCGGCGCGCAAAAAATCCGGGATGTCGCGCCTGTCTACCCGGACGAAGCGCGCAACGCGAATGTTCACGGCGTGGTCATTCTGGAAATTACCGTGGGCGTGGACGGTGCGGTCACGAACCCGCGCGTGCTGCGCAGCATCCCGCTGCTGGACGCCGCCGCGCTCGATGCCGCTCGTCAGTGGCACTATCAGCCGGTGCTGTTGAACGGCACGCCCGTTCCCGTCACCATGACCGTGGCGGTGCCGCGTCGGTCCTTAGGCAACGCGCGCAATGCGCCAGTCGATATTCCGCCATCCACGAGCAGCGTCTGACCCGTGATGTACTCGCTTGCGTCTGACGCGAGAAAGACGACAGGCCCTTCGAGATCGCTCGGTTTCCCCGGGCCGCCGAAGCGGAATGCGATCGACGAGATACGCAACCCACTCCGGATCTTCGTACATCACTTTGTTCTGATCGGTCTTGAACCATCCGGGCGCCAGGCAATTCACCGTGATGCCGTGCGGTCCCCAATCGTCGGCGAGGCTCATCGTCAACTGGCGGATGCCGCCGCGGCTTGCGCCGTACGGGCCGAGCCCGGCGTAACCCATCACCGACGTCACCGAGCCGATATTGATGATTCGGCCGCGGCCGTACGGAATCATCTCTCGCGCCACCGACTGCGCGACGAAGAACGCGCCGCGCAAATTCGTATCCAGGATCAGATTCCAGTCTTCCCATGTCACATCGACGGCCTTCTTGCGCACGTTGCAGCCGGCGTTGTTCACGAGGATGTCGAGGCGAGGGTACGCCTTGGCAGCGTCGCTGACCATACGGCGAATGCTGCCCTCATCGCGCACATCGAGCGCGAGTGCGACGGCCCGGCGGCCGATTGTTTCGATTTCTTTTTGAAATGCCTGCAGTGAATCGATCGTCCTGCTGGTCATGACGAGATCTGCGCCGGCTCGCGCCAGCGCTCTGGCGAACGTCTGGCCCAGACCGCGGCTCGCGCCGGTGACGATTGCCACCTTGCCGCTCAAATCGAAAGCATGTGGCATCTGTCTATGGTTGAAGGATCACTTTCATCAAGTCTTTGTCGCCGCGGTAAAGCCGTTCGAACAAATCGGGCGCTTCTTCAAGCGACGCCTTGAGGCTGACCAGCGGATCGATGTCGATGCTGCCGCGGGCGAGCAGCTCGATGCACTCGGGATACTCGCCACTTGAGGCGCATGAGCCGAGGACGGAGATCTCACGCGAGACGACTTCCTGCAGCGGCAGTTCGACTTTCGGCGACAGATTGCCGATCAGCACCGACCGTTCCACCTTTACGAAGGCTGCGGATGGCAGCCAGCACGGTGTCGGAATGGCCGACGACTTCGAAAGACGCATCGGCTCCGTTGCCGCCGGTAATCCCGCGCACAGCCGCCGGCACGTCGCTCTCCTTCGGATTCAAGCCTTGCGCGGCACCGAGGCGCTTCGCGAGGGCCAGTTTCTCGTTGTCCACATCGACGGCGATGATGTTGCGGCAGCCTTTGCTCTTGAGCACTTGAATGACCAACACGCCGATCATTCCCGCGCCCATGACGACGACCATGTCATCCTGTTTGGGCACGTGGCGGCCGACCGCGTGAACCGCAATCGACACGGCTTCGATCAGCGCGGCACGTTCGAACGGAAGGTTGTCGGGCAGCCTGTAGAGGATTCGCGCGGGCACCGACACGTACTCGGCGAAGGCGCCATGGCGCCGGTAGTCGCCGCACGACACGCCGAGCACGGTGCGGTTGTCGCACAGATTGATCTGCCCGCGCCGGCAGAATCCGCATTTCCACACGAGACGGTCGAGTCGAACGTGACACGATCACCAGCTTTGAAAGCGCCCGACCGCGCTTCCCACTCGCTCAATCACGCCAGCAGCCTCGTGCCCCATCACGAGCGGCGGAATACGCCGGCCCGTCGATCCATCGTAGCCGTGGATGTCGCTGCCGCAAATCCCGCATGCGCGAACGCGGACGAGAACGTCATCCTCGCCGATGTCCGGCGTCGGCATATCGACGACGGAAAGTTTCTTGTACTCGGACAGTAAAAGCGCCTTCATGTGGTTCCGATTCCTGTTGCGCTTGTCAGGTTGTACGCCTCTAGCGCGAAATTCTGGCGCCACCTCGACCTGAACTTGAACCGGAACCTGAACCTTGCGTAGTAGGATCTGCGTGTAGATCGTCAGCGCCGCGAGGCATCCGAACAACAGAGTCGACCAGACCAGCGTGGCCGTCCTGAACGGGCTGATGCGAATGGCCGCGGGCAGCATCTTTCGGTTCAGCGCGATCAACAGCATCGAGTACAGAAACATGATCACTCCGCCGGTTGAAGCCGAAATCACGAGCAGCGTGATCGGCTGCTGCACCCGGACCAGAAGGATCCCGCATCCAAGCCCGACCATTCCCCACACCAGCCAAAAATACATTCTGCTCTCCGACATCTTCGAGTGCGGCAGATACGTTGTCTTGAGAATGTCGGCAGCGAGGCGGCTGGTGTAATCGATGATGCCCATCGCCGATCCGAACAGGGAAAACGCGCCGGTGGCGAGAAACAGCACGCCAAACCACCGTCCGACCATGCCGTCGAGACGCTGCGCTTCGATCCGTAAGAAGGAGGCGTTGTTCGGCAGGTTCGGCTCACCGAACAATGTCGAGTGCGCGAGCATCGACGTAAACCCGATGGTGATGATCGTCACGACCACGAAACTGAACACCTGTTCGATGTTTGCAAACCACCACCAGCTGCGCCAATGCGCCATGTTGCGCGGCGTCGGCTCGAAGATGTAGCTCGTGACGCTCGTGACCTTGCCTCGACGGCGCCAGTCACCGGGCTCACAAGCCGCGGAACATACTGGCCCATGCCGAAACCCTTGTCCCTGATCCAGTTGCTCTGGCAGAGATTCTGTCCTCCGCCCGAACCGGCAAAGGCGATGGCGCCGAAGACCAGCGCGATGCTGAGACCTTCTGGAATCGTGCCGAAGCCGAAGAGCCCTTCCGGCAATGCCTCCCACGAATCGGGCTCGATCGCAAATATGACCCCGAGGATCACCAGAACCAGAACGGCGGCGACCTTGACGAAAATCAATCGCTCGAGCGCCACGTAGATCACCGGCGCGAACGTGAGTGAGAAGCCAATGACGAGAAGACTGATGATGCCGATGGTCGTGGCGCTGCCGCCGAACAGATAGCTGGCGAGCGTCGCGGAGCTGATCGCCCATCCCGGCCACAGATTCGCGAAGTACACGAGGACGGCGAAGACGAGCCCCCAGTGCTTCCAGAACCGGTTGAATCCAGTCACCGCGGTCTCGCCGGTGGCGAGCGTGTATCGCTCGACTTCCATATTGAGAAAGAACTGCGTCACGACACCGACGATCGCGCCCCACAGCAGAATGAGCCCGACCTGCGACGCGATGAACGGCCACAACACGAACTCTCCGGACGAGAGCCCAACCCCCCCCGCAACAATGCCGGGGCCGACCAGGCGCCAGTAGTTGCGCGGCGGCTCGGGAAGATCGCGAACCTCGCGTACGGGCAGACCGTCTTTTGCATCCGGGCGGGCGTGCGCCGCAGGTATTACCGCTTCGTCAACAGTCGGCATCATGTCTCCTCAGCGATTCACGGCATCATTTACGGGAGGATAGAATTCGGACATCCCATGCAACCGAGCCCGAGCGACGAAACGAGGAGGTCCCTGCGAGCCGGGCGCGCGCTTCCATAAGTTGGATCTCCTGAGAACGGACGGCTCATTCTATAATCTGCGACACCAATCAACCACATGAAGAGCCCTGCCGCACTCGCAGTCGATCCGAAGGAGCGGAAGCCCACCGTCGCACCTCAGGTCGCCGACTCGAGCTTCGGACGGTGGTCGGCGCTGACGGCCGCACTGCTGGGATGGATGTTCGACGGCTTCGAAATGGGGCTGTTCCCGCTGTCGGCGGCCCGGCGCTCGCGGATCTGCTGGGACCTGCGGCAGCCACCGACGCCACTCAATGGTTCGGCGCGATCATCGCCGTCTTTCTCGTCGGCGCCGCCACGGGCGGCGTGCTTTTCGGCTGGCTTGGCGACCGCATCGGGCGCGTTCGCGCGATGTCGCTCAGCATTTTCACCTATGCCGTATTCACTGGCCTCTGCGGGTTTGCGACTGAGGCGTGGCACATCGCGGCGCTGCGTTTTGTTGCGTCGCTGGGCATGGGCGGCGAATGGTCGCTGGGTGTGGCGCTGGTCAACGAAATCTGGCCGAACAAGTCACGCGCGCTGATCGCAGGGCTGATCGGTGCCGCTGCAAACCTGGGATTCTTGATGGTGGGCCTGCTGAGCATCGGGCTGCACAGCTTCATCGCCAGCATCGAGGGTCTGCTGCTCGGAATTGGCATGCCCTCTTCGGTCGTCCAGCAGTCTGCTCGCGAACTCCGGATGGCGGTTCCTGATGATTAGCGGCGCGCTGCCCGCGCTTCTGATCTTCTTCATCCGGTTGTTCGTGCCCGAATCCAAGAAGTGGGAGCACGAAAAAGCGCGGGGAGCGACCTCGCACTGGTCAAACGTCGATCTGATTGGCGTCACGGTCGGATGTCTGGCTTCGATCGCGATTATCTGGAGCTGGTCGCCGGCCGGTACGGGACCCGCTGACGGCCGGAGTCATCACGGTGATCGGCGTCGCGGCCGCGCTTTGGGGATTTCTTTTCCCGGTGCGTGGATATCTCGACCGCGCGGTCTCTGCGGCAGCCTCGCGCCGCACCAGCAGCGAGTAGTCATTCGTCACATGCTGCTGGAGCAAGCGCTCGCCGGCGTCGCGCTGCTCGGGACATGGGGATCGATTCAGTGGGCTCCCCGCTGGGCGTTTCAGCTCGAGCCCGATCCGCGCAGATTCTCCAGAGAATACACGCAGATTGCGTCGGCCCTCGGAGCGATCGTCTTCCCGATAATCGCCGGCGTCGTCGCGGGAAGTTTCGGGCGGCGGATCACCTACGCCGTGCTTTGCATGGGTTCGATTGCGTCGGCCGCTCCTCTATCAGGCGCAACGACGAGTTCAACGCCTTTTTCCTCGTTTGTACGTTTCTGGCCGGTGGTTTCACGGCGGCTTTCTATGGTTGGTTTCCTTTGTATCTGCCTGAGCTCTTTCCGACCGCCGTTCGCGCGACCGGGCAAGGTTTCTCGTACAACTTCGGCCGCATTCTTGCGGCGGTTGGAGGTCTTCAAACCGCAACGCTCATGGGCTTCTTCGGCGGCAGCTTTGCGAAGGCGGGCTCGGTGTTGACGGTGTTTTACCTGGTCGGCCTCTTCATCATCTGGCTCGGCCCGGAAACCGGGGGCTCACAGGTACGTTCGACTTTAGCCGCGATTATACCTTACGAACGTCTCTGCATTAATCTCGACCACGTTGCTATCGGGGTCGAGGAAATGAATCTGGGGGTAACCCGTCACGCTCGATGGGTTGACACGCATGGACCGGCCAG
Source organism: uncultured Acidobacteriota bacterium (assembly GCA_963800055.1). Classification (GTDB taxonomy): domain Bacteria; phylum Acidobacteriota; class Blastocatellia; order Pyrinomonadales; family Pyrinomonadaceae; genus PSRF01. The sequence continues at coordinate 258,141 of CAWCZP010000023.1, read as the reverse complement.
GCTCGTCGGTCGCTCAGGCGGCATCCCTCTGGACTCGAGATGCGCGAGGGTCGCGCGAAAACTCTTCCCGCGAAGCGCGAGATGGCCGTCCTCGAGGGTGACTCCTTTGCCGGCTCGAAACGTAGGATCCCTCGACAAATGAGATGGAGCTCTCGATCGCCCACGCGATACCACGCTCCATCGAACGGAAACCGCGGGCGCGCGATCTCCTCGAGACCGAGCACGCCGCCGTAGAATTCCTTCGCGCGAGCGAGATCCTGACGGATACGGCGACGTGATGGAGCGTTTCAAAGTCGATCATGGCACCACGGTCCGGCTAACCGCCTTCCCCGAGGCTACGCCGGTCAAGAAGCCGGACACTACGTACTAACGCCTGCAAGTTTTGCCCGCAGATGACGCTTCCCCCAAACTCGTCCCCGCCGGGACCCGCTCCAATGGGTCTCGACGCTCACCCCGCCCCGATATCCATCGCGTACAAGCGCTGCGATCTGCCCGCGCCAGTCGATCGCCATCTCACCGAGCGGACCGAAAACCGCCGCCGCCCGACGCCTACGCCCTGGCCGTCGACGAGGTCGCCGAGGCCTTCGAAGTGCCGCTGGGCAGCACTGTGCGACCCGGGCATCTTCGAGGACATGGGCCAGGTCGAGCGCTTCGGCCTGGTCGTGGCGGCTGTGCGCTTACCGCCCCGGCGGCCGCAACATCTGGGGGGTCACGGCGCGCATCGTCGAGGACCTGCTGACCCGCGCTCGACAGCGACGACGAAGCCGTAGATTCGCCGTCGACGATGTCGAAGCTCCTGTCTTCGCTGCGCGAGGCCATCACCGGCACGCTTGTACCGACTTACACCTAGGAGCCGCTCGGGCGCGCCGTCGTGGCTGCTGGCGATCCCGATGGTCCTCGAGATGGCCATGGAGTCCACTTTCGCCATGGTCGACGTCTTCTTCGTGCCGAGCTGGGAGCCGAGGCGGTCGCCGCGGTCGGCCTCACCGAGGCGATGCTCACGATCGTCTACGCGCTCGCCATCGGGCTTCGCATCGGCCGCGACGGCGCTGGTCGCGCGCCGCATCGGCGAGAAGAACCCCGACGGCGCCGCGCGCGCGGCGGTGCAGGCGATCGCGCTGGGCTCTGGCCGTCGCCGTGCTGCTGGGCATCGCCGGCGCCGTGCTTCGCGCCGCAGCTGCTCGCGCTGATGGGCGCGTCGCCCGAGCGTCGCTCCAGCATCGGCTGCGGCTTCACCGCGCATCATGCTCGGCGGCAACGTCGTCGATCCTGCTGCTGTTCCTGATCAACGGCATCTTCCGCGGCGCGGGCGACGCGGCCCTCGCGATGCGCGCGCTGTGGCTCGCGAACGCTGATCAACATCGTGCTCGACCCCTGCCTGATCTTCGGGCTCGGCCCGTTCCCGGAGCTCGGGCGTGACCGGCGCCGCGTCGCGACCACCACCGGCCGCAGCATCGGGCGTCGCTCTACCAGTTCTGCATGCTGGCTCAGGGCGGCGGCCGCGCTCGACATCGGCGCGCGCCCCTGCGGCTCGACCTGGCGATGATCCTGGCGGCCTGCTGCGGCTGTCCTCGGACGGGCATCGTTCCAGTTCCTGATCGCGACCACCAGCTGGATCGGCCTGGTGCGGATCCTCGCCCCCTTCGGCGCGCGGCGCTCGCGGGCTACACGATCGCGCTCCGCATCGTCGTCTTCGCGTTCCTGCCGTCCTGGGGGTATCAGCAACGCCGCGGCCACGCTGGTCGGCCAGAACCTCGGCGCGCGCCAGCCCGACCGCGCCGAGCGCGCGGTCTGGCTCACGGGCTTCTACAACATGGTGTTCCTGGCGATGGTGACGGTCGTCTTCGTCGCTGCTGGCCGAGCCGCTCGTGCGGCATCTTCAGCCACGACCCGCAGGTGGTCGCCGTCGGCGTCGACTGCCTGCGGCATCCTCAGCTACGGCTACGTCTTCTACGCCTGGGGCATGGTCATGGTGCAGGCCTTCAACGGCGCCGGCGACACGATCACGCCGACCTGGATCAACCTCTGCCGCTTCTGGCTGTTCCAGATCCCGCTCGCCTGCCTCCTCGCCGGGCCGCTGGGCATCGGGCCCGCGGGCGTGTTCCTGGCCATCACCCTCGCCTACTCGCTGTGCGCGGTGGTTTCGATGCTGCTGTTCCTGCGCGGCAGCTGGCGCACGCGGGTCGTGTAGAGTCGCGCGCCATGCGTATCCTGCTCGTCCTCGCAGTCCTTGGCGCGCTCGGCCGCGACGCGCAGGCGCGCGGCTTCATTCAGCCCGACCTGAGTGCGCGCGCTCGTCGGCCGGCGCCGACCTGCAGCCTACGCGCGCGATCGGCAACAGCGTCTTCACCCTCGAGCTGGCCGGCGACTTCCTGCTGGCGCGCCGACTTCGTCCTGTTCGGACGCGTGCCGACGGTGTGGGCCGACGACCTCGATCCCGGGCTCGGCAACTTGACCGCGGGCGCCCGCTGGCTGCCCGCCAGCTGGCCCCTCCGCTACGCGCTGGACATCAGCCTGTCCTTGCCGACCTCGGGCAACGGTCTGGACAGCTCGATGGCGGGGATCCTCGCCCATGTTGCCGACAGCCCCGGGCTGTACCCGCTCGAATCGACGACCATCAATCTCGGCGGCCACGTTCAGCGCGACTTCGGCAAGGCCTTCGTGCAGCTGGGAACCCTCCTGCACTTCATGTTTCGCGACGTCGAGGGTGCCGAGAACCTCGTCTACCTGACCCTGGGACCGGTGGCCGGTCTGGCCGTCAGCCGGAGCGTCGTTCTGCTCGCGGAGATCGACCTCCTGATCCACGTCGCCGGCGGACCCTATTCCGAGAACCGCGTCAACAGCGAGCTGCGCGTGGGCCCCCGCTTCGGCGGCGGGGACTTGTCGGTGGGCACCCATCTCTACCTGCCGTTCCACGAGGGCGCGCGCGACGCCGACGTGTGGGGCATCGGACTCGACCTGCGCGCGATGTTCTGAGCGCGGAGACGCTGATGCGCGTCGTGTAGACTCGCGCGCCATGCGCATCGTCCTCGCCCTCGCCCTCCTCTGCGCCTTCGGCCGCGACGCCCGGGCGCGCGGCTTCGCGCTGCCCGATGTCACCGCTCGCTCGGCAGCCGGCCTCGACTTCCAGTACACCCACATTCTCGACGGCACCCTGCTCACCTTCGAGCTGGTTCGGCGACATCGCCGTGTCGCCGCGCCTGGTCGTGACCGGGCGCATGCCCATCGCCAAGGCCAGCGACGCCGAGCTCGGGCTCGGCAACCTGACGCTGGGGCTGCGCTACCTGCTGGGTCGCTGGCCGACCCACTTCGCACTCGAGGCCAACCTGTCCCTGCCGACCGCAGGCGACGACGACAGCGCGCTGCTCGGCTTTCTCGCCCACCTCGCCGATGACCCCGGGCTGTACCTGGACGAACACCCTTACGCTGCGTCTCGGCGCCCACCTCCGCCACGACTTCAATGCCGCCTTCATCCAGCTGGGCAGTCAGCTGCAGGTCCTGTTCGCCTATTCCGCCAACGCCACCTATCTGTTCGTCGCGCCGGCCGCGGGCGTGCGCGTCGGTCGCTCGGCGGCCCTCATCGGCGAGCTCGACGCCCTCATCGACCTGTCCGGGACGACACCACGTCGTGGGCGCTGCGGGCCGGCCCGCGCTTCGGCGGCGGCGGCCTGTCCCTCGGCGCGCACGTGTACCTGCCGCTCGATCAGGCAGCGCGCGACTCCGAGGTGTGGGGGCTCGGCGCTACGTTCGGGCCTACTTCTAGCGGCGCGGACGCAACCCTGGTTGCGCCAGGGCGCACCTCGAGTTCGTGAGGGTGGACGCCGGCGCACGAAATTTGCGATTACCGGCCCCCATGGCGCGCGGGCTCTCGTTGATGCTGGCCCTGGCGACCGTCGGCTGTCGGTCCACCTCCTCGACGACGGAACCAATGCTGCCGGAGCCGGTGTTCGTGAGCGATGCCGCGCCCGCCGACGCGCGCCGCGAGAACCCGGTGGTGGCCGTCGGCGGCTGCTGGGAACGGGCCACCATCGACGAGGACGGCAAGGTGGGCTGGGAGCCGAGCCTGGCCGTCGACGCCCAGGGCCACGCTCATGTCGGCCTACTTCGATGCCACCGGCGCCGACCTGCGCTACGCCTCGAACGGCAACGGGCAATGGGCCGTCGAGACCGTGGCCGCGCAGGTCGCGGTCGGCCGCACACCGTCTTTGGCCCTCGACCGCGCCGGAAGCCCGCACCTGGCGTTCTACGGCGCCGGCAGGTCCGACCTGGTCCATGCGCTGCGGGAGGGTCCGGGCTGGAGCTTCGCGACCGTGGACGACCGTGGCGCGGGGCAGGAGCGTCGCTGCAGCTCGACGGCGACGATTGGCCGACCATCGCGTACCTGGAAGTCGAGCACGGCGATCTGCTGCTGGCCACCACCCAGCGCGACGGCGAACAGCGCACGGTGATCGATCTCAAGCGCGGCCTGATTGGTTTTCCGGCGCTCGGCCTGGCGCCGACCGGGCCACTCATCGCCTACTACGAGTGGAACCGACGCGATCTCCGGGTGGCGCGCCGCTCGGGAACGGGCTGGAAGATCGTCACCGTCGATGGCGAAGGCGACGTCGGCATGTACGCGTCACTGGCGCTGCGTCCCGACGGACGCGCGGTGGTGGCCTACGTCGACCGCACCCGCGCCGATCTCAAGGTCGCGTTCGAACCGCCACCGGCTGGACCACGCAAGTGGTCGATGGCGAGTACCACGCCGGCGACTGGGCCGCCGTGGCGGTCGGTGCCGATGGCGTGGTCCACGTCGCTACGAGGCCATGACCGGGGTCGATTCGCTACGCCCACAACGCCGGCGGTCGCTGGCACGTCGAGGTGGTCGAGTGGGAGGGCGCGTCCAGGCAGTCACCCCGCCATCGCCCTCGGCGCCGGCCAGCGCCCGCACATCGTCCACCACGACGCCACGACCGGCCGCCTGCGCTATGCGGTGCAGTGCCCGCGTCAGCCCGACTGACAGGGCACGCGGGTGGCGACGTAGGTGGTCGTGAAGCCTCCGCGACGACGCACCTCAGCCGATCGCCGACCACACAGTAAATGCCGACGCCGCCGTCACCGTCGCCGGACGTGACGATGAACTGGCCCGGCAAGGATGCGGTAGCGATTCAGCCCCATTCTCGGGTTCGTCGACCAGATCGACACAGGCGCAGAGATCGGCCGAGAGCGCGGTGCAGGCGGCATCCAGTTCCAGCTCTGGCGCAGCTGTCGGCGGCGAAGCACGGGGCAGGCACCTGCCAGGCCACGCGACCCGTCATGTGCAGGTCGTGACGATAGCTGGTCGGCAGGTCAGTATCGAAGGTCAAGGTCCCCGCGGTCTCGAGGCCGGATCAGTCCACCTTCCAGTCCGAACAGGAGCTGTCGACCATCTGGTAGCAGCTGTCGGTCAGCTTCCAGGTTCCGGCCAGCGAGCCCCCGCAGCCGGTGAGTGCGCTGCTTGCGCGAGTAGGTCGGATGGGCGGAGCCAGCGAGGGTCGTTGGCACCTCGTCGCGCCGGGCCTCGAGCGATGCGGTGCCCAGGTCGTAGTCACATCCGAAGAGTGCAGCCACCAGGAAGAGGGCCGTCAGGCGCATGGAGCGGGGCGTGGCGCCGCTGAAATTGACTCGAAGCGGCTAGGGCACGCGGGTGGCGACGTAGGTCCGCTCCACACCGTCGAGGCTGAAGCGGATGACCAGCTGGTCGCCCTGCGCGCGGATCGGCCCCTGCCCCGTCGCCGGCCTTCTCGGTGGAGATGTCCACAAACCGTCGGCGTGAGCGCGAAAGGTGCCGGTCGCCCGCTCGGGCTCGTCCCTGGCCTCGAGCGCGCAGGTGCACTGGTCATCCCCGGAACAGGACCCGTTCTCGGCACCCGCGCTGATGGCCTCGCAGCTGGTGGCCCCAAAGCACTCCTTAGGGGCGAGCGGTGGCATGCCGTTCATGACCAGATCGTGGGCGTAGTAGCTCGCGTCCTCGGCCATCCCGAAGGTCAGCGTGCCGGTGCTCTCGGTGTCCATGTCGACGGTGGCCTCGGGGCAGAACGGCACCTCCTCGACGATGTGGCAGGCGTCGACCAACATCCATGTGCCGGCCAGCTCGCCGCCACAAGCCTGCAGGGTGCTGCACAAATAGCGGAATAGGCGAGACCGTCGGCCGGCACGCTGGGATCGTGACCGGTGGGCTCGTCCGGCCCGGCGTCGCTGCTGCAAGCCGAGAACAGTGCGGCCACCAGAAGCAGGGTCGTCGGGCGCATCAGCGCGGCATAGCCGCGCCCGACCGGGCTCGAAGCGGCTAGGGGGCGCGGGTGGCGACGTAGGTCCGCTCGAAGCCGTCGACGCTGATGCGCAGCACCAGTCGGTCGGCCGTCGCGCAGTACTCGGCGGAAGCGGGTCCGTCGTCGGTCGCAACGGTGAAGGACGAGATCCCCGCCGACGTCACCACTGCCTCGATGTCGTCGTCCTCTTCGACCGGCCCCGTGCAGGTGCAGCTCGGGCCCGAACCCGAGCAGGTGCCGTCCTCGTCCAGCTCGCTGCAGCTCGCCGCCTCGAAGCAGGCCAGCGGTGCCTCCATCGTCATCGTGCCCATGACCCGCACCTCCTGGCGATAGAATGGGGTCGCCCCGACGGTCTCGAAGGTCAGGACGCCGGAGGTCTCGACGGCCGCGAAATCGGCCTTCATCCCCGGGCAGAAGGAACTCGGTCATTCGATAGCAGCTGTCGACCACGGTCCACGCGCCGGCCAGGTCGCCGCCGCATTTGGTGAGCGCGCTGCAGGGATCGGCGGGATTGGCGAGCCCGCGGGCGCCGGCTCGATCGGCACCACATCGGTCGGGTCGTCCGGGTCGTCCGGCTCGGCAGGATCGGCGGGGGCAGCCGGGTCTGACGGATCGGCGGGACTCTCGTCGTTGGGATTCGCGGGCAGCTCGCCAGGCAGGTTGGCTCGTGGCCCGTGCCGTGATCGTGGTCCTGGTCGTCACCGCCGTCACAGCCGAAGAGGGCCGCCACCAGAAGCAGGGTCGTCAGGCGCATGAGCGCGGCATAGCACGCGCTCGACCGAGCTCGAAGCGACTCAGCGTGACCGGCAGCGGGCCGTTCATGAGGCGACGCTGCCAGGTGGGGCGCATGCCGAGCTCGCGCACCTGCTCGGCGCACAGCAGGAACGCCGCGTGGCCGTGCAGCGTGCGCAGGTGGGCGCCCAGCGCGCGGTAGAAGCCCTGGAGCGTGTGGCCACCGATGCGCTCGCCGTAGGGCGGGTTCGGCGAGACGATCACGCCGGGCGGGGACAGCGGCGCCAGCGTGCGCACGTCGGCGACGTGCCAGGTGACGTCATCGGCCACGCGGGTGCGCGCCGCATTGGCGCGGGCGGCGGCGATGGCGGTCGATTCGTGGTCGGCGCCGATGATTCCGCGCCGAGCCGCGGGGCAGGATGCGCGCCCGCGCCGCCTCGACCTCGGCGCGCCAGGCGGCGGCCGCGAAGCCGGGCCAGCGCTCGAAGCCGTAGCGCCGCGGCGCGTCGGTGGCCAGGCCGGGGGCGATGCGCCGCGCCAGCAATGCCGCCTCGATGACGATGGTGCCGGAGCCGCACAGCGGGTCGACCAGCGGCACGCGGCCATCCCAGCCGCCGGCCAGGAGCAGGGCCGCGGCCAGGTTTTCGCGCAGCGGCGCGGCCACGTCGGCGCGCCGGTAGCCGCGCGCATGCAGGCTGTCGCCGCTGGCATCGAGCCCGATGTGACCCGGCCGCGATCGTCGAGGTGAGCGTAGATGCGGACGTCGGATTCGTCGCGCGACACGTCGGGGCGCGCGCCCGCGCGTGCGCAGGCGGTCGACCAGCGCGTCCTTGATGCGCTGACCCATGAACGGCCCGTGCGCCAGCGGCGGCCGGGCGCGGGTGTTGACCGCGACGGCGAAGGTGAGGCGCGCGTGCAGGTGGTCTTCCCAGCGCACGGCGGCAGCGCCCTGGTACAGCTCGTCGGCGCTGGTGGCGGTGAATTCGGCCAGCGGCACCAGCACGCGCAGGGCGGTGCGCAGCTCGAGGCACAGGCGGCGCGCGGCCGCCAGGTCGCCGGCCACGTGCACGCCGCCCCGCCCGCGCCGCGCGGGCAGGCCGAGGGCGGCGATCTCGGCAGCGAGCAGGTCCTCGGTGCCGGAGGCGGCCGTGACGTACAGCCCCGTCGGCTTGGTCATTGGGCGAATGCCGCCAGCTTCCAGCCAGCGTTGCCCTTCGCCAGCGTCGCCTGACCACAGGTGATGCGCGTCCCCTTGGCGGTACAGCCGGCGCTGAGCGCGTCGGCGAGTGCCTTCAGCCGCGCCGGTTCGGCGCTCCACACCGCCACGGTGGCGTCGGCGCTGGCGGCGGCGCCGAGCTCGGAGGCAAAGGGATTCGCCATGTGCCACGCACCACCGCGCTGTCGCCGCGCGCGGCCGCGTCGCGCAGGATGCCGAGCACGGGCTGGGCGTCGGCGGGTAGGTCGCCCACGGCGTCGAGTCGAAGGTGCGCCGTGCCACCCGGGGTGCGGGGCGGGTGCGGGCGTAGCGCGCCAGGCGCTCGTGAATGCCGATGCGCATGGCGTCGTTGGCCCGGCTCCACTGCGGTTCGTCGGCCGAACCGTGGCTGAAGGGGGTGAGCAGGGTCAGACCGGGACGGTACTCGGCCGCCTCGCCATCGATCGCCACCCGCCAGGGCGGGCCGCCCGGGGGCACGCGCACCGCGAGGCGGAAGAACTTACCGCCCTGAACCGCCTTGCCGTCGGTCGACAGCTCGTCGCCGGTGCGCTCGACCAGATGCCAGTCGGTGAGCAGACGTCCGGTCGGGAATCCTGTGGTCGAAGCGCGGGTAGCGCTCGCGCACCGTGGTCACGACCGCGTTCCAGACGGTGGCAAAAGGCGCGTCGTACTCGCTGTCGCGCGCGCGCCTTACCTCGTCGGCGGACGGGGCGCAGCCCACCAGCCCCAGGGCCACCACCATCCACCGTCCGAGCACGCTTGGCCTTAACACGGGGCCGGATCGCGCGGCAAATGTGGGGCCCGTGAAGCCGGCGCGGCGGGGCAAGGACGACGAGGAACGTAGGGTGGCGGAGATCGTGAGCCGCCTGAGCAGCTCTACCCGGACGTGCACTGCGAGCTCGACTTCAAGAATCCGTTCGAGCTTCTGTGCGCGACCATCCTCTCGGCCCAGTGCACCAACACACACGTGGCCAGCTTCAGCTCCTGGATCTTGTCCTCCTCGATCATGCCGCTGATGCAGAGGATCCGCACGTCTTCCAGGGTGGGGTCGGCGCGGACGCGATGGCAGACCTCCTTGCCGTTGATGTCCGGCAGCATGACGTCGAGGACGATCAGGTCGGGCCGGTACTCCTTGACCATCATGCCGGCGTCGAAGCCGGTGGTGGCCACGCGGACCTCGAATCGGCCGTCCTCCTCGAGCACCTTGGTCATCAGCTCGACGAGCTCGGCGTCGTCGTCCACGAGCAGGACCTTGCGCTTGCCGCTCTCCAGCGCATCGGTCGGGATGCCGTTGTCCTTCATGAACTTGTAGAGCGCCTCGCGGGGGATCCGGCGGAAGCGGGAGCCGGGCACGCGGAAGCCCTTCAGCTGGCCGTTGTCGAAACAGCGGATGATGGTCTGCTGGCTGACCTTGCAGATCTTGGCGGCTTCGCCGGTCGTGAAAACGGTCTTCATGGGTTCGTCCACCCCTTACTGGCCCTGGGCCAGTCGCACGAGTGTGGTCCGCGGCACGCCTCTCCGTAAGACGGGGCGGACCGAAATCATCCTTGATTTGCCTCTTGCCCATTCCTTGAGCCACGTGGCGTTCCAGCATTCGTGAGCGATGCCTCGGCCGCTGGTCGTCAACTGGTGAGTGGTTCTCGATCCAGTGCCTGTTCGGACGTTGCGGGATCAATGGAGAGGGAGTTGCCAATCTTACCACCGATTGCGATTATAACCAGCTTGCGAATCGTGTCAACGCGAATCATTCTGACCGGCCTTGCTGTAAGTCCTTCAGCATGAGACTTTCTTCAGCATGACCCGAAATTTGTCTCCGATCGTGAAAATCTTCGCACTACTGGGTCAAGTTTTCGGCATCTTGTACCCCTTTCTCGATCGCCGATTAGTCGTCCATGTATTCTTCCCAGCTTTATCGAACCGCTCCTGCCAGTCGCCGAATCGTCTTCTTCACGCAGAGCGTCGCTGAGCCGGCGCGGCCTTCGTAGCCGAGTCTGCGCCGGCCTGGCGCAGCCGAGGTAGATCAGCAGTACCGCCAGGTCCGCCGGGCTGATGCCGCTGATGCGGCTTGCCTGGCCGAGGCTGGCGGGCCGGATCGCGCGTCAGCTTCTCCTGCGCCTCGAAGCGCAGTTGCGGGACGGCCTGCGTAATCGAAGTGCGGCGGGATCGGCCGCGACTCCAGGCGCTGGAACCGCTCCACCTGCGCCGCCTGCCGATCGATGTAGCCGGCATACTTCGTCTCCAGCACCACCTGCTCGACGACGTCGCTGGCGGCGTCCACGTCGCGCAGGGCCGGGTCGAGCTCGCACAGTTGCGGCCAGTCGACTCTCGGTCCGCCGCAGCCACTTTTCCAGCGTGTCTGCCCGTGACGGTGGCTGCGCAGGTAGCTCCGTCAGCTCGGCGATCGCCTGCTCCTTCTCCTGCAGCCGCTCCCAGTCGTCGTCGGTCACCAGGCCGACGCGCCGGCCCAGCGGCGTCAGCCGGCGGTCGGCGTTGTCGTGCCGCAGCAGCAGCCGGTACTCGGCCCGCGACGTGAACATGCGGTACGGCTCGTCGACGCCCTTGGTCACCAGGTCGTCGATCAGCACGCCGATGTACGCCTGGCTGCGGTCGAGGACGAGCGGCGGCTCGCCCTTGATCTTGAGGGCGGCGTTGATGCCGGCCATCAGTCCCTGGGCGGCGGCCTCCTCGTAGCCGGTCGTGCCGTTGATCTGGCCGGCGAAATACAGGCCCGTCGACCGGCTTGGTCTCCAGCGTCGGCGTGCAGCTGCGTCGGCGGGGCGTAGTCGTACTCGACCGCGTAGCCCCAGCGCATGATCTCGGCCTTCTCCAGGCCGGGGATGAGCCGGAGCATCGCCTGCTGCACGTCGTTGGGCAGGCTGGTGCTGATGCCGTTGCAGTAGTACTCGAGCGTGTTGCGGCCTTCCGGCTCGAGGAAGATCTGGTGCCGCTCCTTGTCGGCGAAGCGCACGACCTTGTCCTCGATCGACGGGCAGTAGCGCGGCCCGCGGCCCTGGATCTGGCCGGATACATCGGGGCGCGGTGCAGGTTGGCGCGGATCAGCTCGTGGACCGCCTCGTTGGTGTAGGTGATGTGGCAGTCGAGCTGCGGCTGCGCGATGCGCTCGGTGGCGAAGCTGAACGGCCGCGGCTCGGCGTCGCCCGGCTGCGGCTCGAGCTTGGCGAAGTCGATGGTGCGGCCGTTGAGCCGGCACGGCGTGCCGGTCTTGAAGCGGGCGAGCTCGAAGCCGCAGGCGGCGAGGCTGTCGCTGAGCGCCTCGGCCGACCGTCGCCGGCCCGGCCGCCGCGCGTCTTGGCCTCGCCCATGTGCATGAGGGCCTTGAGGAACGTGCCGGTCGTCAGCACGACGGCCGGCCCGGTAGAGGGTGTCGCCGCGGCGCCGCGTCGGCATGGTAACGCGCATCGGCGCAGGGCCGGCGGGCGGCCTCGGCCTCGGCCGCGGGCATTCGGCCGCGCCAGCCGTCGTCGAGGACGAGGTAGCGACTGGGCGTCGAGGTCGGTGCGGACGCTGCCGCCGAGGGCGGTGATCTTCTGTTCGAGCCGGCTGCGGTTCCCAGCGCGTCAGCTTCGGGTCGAGCCGGAGAAGGCCAGGCCGGCGGCGGGCGACCCGGGTGTGTTGGCAGGGCCCATGCGGTCTCCCGCTGCGACGGGGGTTCACCCCAAAGCACGGCGGGCGCAAGAGACCGGGAAGATCCGGCCGGGGCCGCGCTGGCGCGGCCCCGGCGTGGACGTGTCAGCGCGGCGTCGTCGAGGAGCTTGAAGCACTCGTGCGTCAGGCTGAAGGCGACCTGCTGGCGGCGCTGGCCAGGCGTGGCGGCCTGGTAGCGACGCAGCTCGACACCGCCGTCGCGTCGGAGCAGCAGTTCGGTGTAGTCGCGCTGGTCCTGGCGGGCCGTCGGCTCGGCATGCGGCACAGGGCGAGCCCGTGCTCGTCGTGGGCTTCGAGGAAGCGCAGGGGTTCGAGCAGGCCGGTGAGCCGGCCGGCAATCCGCTCGGCGGTGGACCGCGAATCCACCGGGTCGGCCGGCGTCGTGGGGGTAGTCTTCAGCACCCAGAGCCGGCAGCCGATCTGGTCGAGGGCCGTGGCCGTCAGCGTGGCGGACCAGGAGTGGGTTGTTCGAGCAGGTGGTAGTCCCCTCGGCCCGCCAGTTCACGGGGACTTTGGAGGAAGGTGTCGTCGGCGAGGGTCATCGATGTCGCCTCCGGTCTTGATGGAGTGGCCCGTCGTCAGAGATGTGGGCCGGCTTCGGCCTCCAAAAGCGGTGTGCCAACACGTCGAGTGAGAGATAGAGATCGATCCAGAGTCTTGCGCTCATTATCTTTATCGCGCAACTTCCGATAGATGGAACTGATGTCAAACAGTGTGAACAGTTCACGATTGTAATCGCCAACGCGAGCAAAGAGACGAACGGCTTCTTCATTCTTCCTGATTGCCTGTCGCTGCGACGCTTCGGTTTCCTGCAGTAGTAGGCCTCGTGCATCTGCTTGCGCCGTTTCGGCCTGTCGCGTCGCATTCAGTTTCGCTTGGTCCTCAGGCCGTTGCACACAGGCGCGTTGGATTCTCAGCTTGAGTTGCTCCGCCTGATTATTGAAGTCACGTTGTCTGTTCCTATCCTGCAGCACTCCATAGATCTGGCTGATTGCGTAGAGCGCGGAAACTTCACCGTTTAAGTCACCCGCGGCTTGCCAGCGTGAGCGCGCCTGTTCGTAGCTGTGAAGAGCGTTGTGATAGTCAGTTAGTGAGCGATAAGCGTCGCCGATACTGCTGAGTGTAGCGGCCTCACGTGGAAGGTCCTTCAGGTCTTGCCACAACTGAAGAGCGCGGGCGTAATGTTCGAGAGCGGTCTGCGTCGTTTTCAAGAAAAAGCAGACCCGGCCCATGTTGAAGAATGTCCACGCCTCACCATACTGATCACCTGCCTCTTGCCAGGATTTAAGCGAACGGGTGTAAATTTCCAGCGCAGTTTGTCTTTCGCCCTGGGATTCATAAGTGCGGGCAATGTTATCGAGTGATTCCGCTTCGCCACGACGGTTACCCAGTGATTTCCAGGTTTGCAGTGCCAGCTCGAAATGCTGTCGAGCTTTCAAGTGATTGCGCTTTGACAAAACTTCGATCAAACCGATGACGTTGAGTGTGTCGGCTTCGCTGGCGCGATCCCCGATGTCCCTCCAGATTTCTAATGCTTCTTCGTATTTCGTTACTGCCTCACCCACGGATTCCGGGTTTCCCTGGCTACGTAACTGCTCCGCCTCCCTAAAGACGTTCTCAGCGGGAACGCGACTCCGGTCCTGAAAAGTGGCGGTGCGCTCTTCTGAGATTTGTACCTCGTAATACGCGGCGATTTGGTCCGCACTCGTCGAACTCACTTCGAGTTTGTAGAGTCCTGCACTTTCGGCCACCCATGAAATTGTCTCTGGTCCATAGGCGCCAATCATTCTGTTCGATTGAGCAGCTATCTTGCCGTCGGGTTGATAAAGCTTAACGCTTACATCGATGCCAAGCTGGTTGACCACTATCCGGGAATACTGCCCGGTAAGGAACATGATTCGAAAGTACTGGGATTCACAGCCACTTATCTTTCGCTTGATCGGCCGGCTGGCATCGAGTAGCTGCACATCTCGCTCGTCGACACTTTGGCTGCGGGCCAAGCCGAGTGACAACAACGCAAGGATTAGGGGTAAGGCGCTGAAGCTGCGGAGGCTGAAAGTTGTCGGGAAAAACCAGCGCATGGGTGATTCACGTCGGGTACGCGCTTCTCAATTGCAGATTTGGAAGCGGGAAGAGCGTCTGGATAACTGGGCCTATTCTACCAGCAAAACCCTGACGCTGGTTCCCTCAATTGTGATTTCCAGGAAGGTGCTTACAGCATCGACGGCTCGTTGTCACGAGCGATAATTTGGCAATTGTTGCGGTTTATCCGCATCTGGTTTCGCGCTTCGTCACCTGGATGGCTCCAATCCGGGATTGTTTGAAGCATCAAAGACCATCAGGCGCTTGGCCAAGCCGGCAGGGATCGTGCCGGTCAGCCGATTGTAATCCAGGCGCAGGACCTGGAGTGACTCGGCGCCCAGGAGACTGGCGGGGATCGTTCCAGTGAGTTGGTTTCGGTTCAACCGCAGGTCAGTCAGCTTCTTGAGTTTGCCGAACTCTTCCGGCACCGGGCCCAGTTAGCTTGTTGTTGGCCAGTATCACGGCCCGGAGAGTCGGACTGAGCGTAGTCGGGATCGTTCCACTAAGTTCGTTGTTATGAATGAAGATTTCTTCAAGGATTGGTTGGCGAAACATCTGCGCGGGCAACGCGCCCGAGATGCGGTTGTCTTCGGCCCGGACTATCTTCAGCTTCGGCGTGTTCCAGACCGTGGGCAACGGCCCCGACATCTCGTTGGCGTGCAGGTCGAGGTATTCAAGCTCGGGAAGAACGGCGACCGAGTCGGGAAGTTGTCCGGTGATCTTGTTTCCTTTCACCCATAAGTTTTTGAGCGCGCGGCATTCGCCAAGTTTATCCGGCAGCGCGCCGGAGATTTTGTTGAATGAGAGATGCAGTGTATGCAGGCGCTCTAACCGGCAAATCGCGGCCGACACCGGCCCGGTCAGGTTGTTGTCATAAATCGTTAGTTGGACCACGTAGCCATCTGCGTCAGTTGTCACGCCGTGCCACTCACCCACCGGCCGATCGCTCCCCCAGAAGTCGCGTTCGATCCAGTCATGCCCGCCGAGCGCCTCGTAGAACTCAACCATCGCCTTTCGCTCGCGGTCACGCACCGCGGCATCTTTGGGCTCTGGAAGCGACTTGGCGGTATCGGTCGTTTGGGCCAGGCAGACATAAGTTTCCGCAGATGAATGGCACATGCCCAGCAACAGTCCGATCACGAGCAGCTTGACCGCTGAGCTTTTCGGAATCCTAAAGCATCGCGCAGGGTGTTTGGTAAGCAATGTCTCATCGAGGTGATTCTGTCTTCGGACGATTCGCTAATCGGCTGTTTCCATAGTTTCTATTTGGACCTTCTCACTTAAATCCCCAGCGTTTTAACTTACTATCACTGCGGCAGGCCGACAGTGGACGAGCGCGGGAACTCTCTATCTTTATCACTTCATGCGAATCGTGGTTGACCCGAACCCGCATGCAAGCGCATCCGTAGCCGTAGTTTACGTTCGTCTTAATCCACTGCCCCGGCCCGAAGGACGGCCAATCGCCTTCAGCCTGATACCCGCCCTGCACGCCGATGATCCACTCGTCGTCACCGTCGTAAAGCGAGGCATTCGCGGGAGTAGGATTGCTAAACCAACCGCACCGGTTCTCGACTTGGCTAACCTCAGGCGCTGTCGATACTCCAGGCTGCCCAGTCACGACGGCTATAGCCATTAACAAAAGGCAGCCAATGCTCACCATCCTAAATTTTACAGGTTTCGTGCCCATAACTTTTCTCCTCTTTAATCTATCCCCGGAACGAAGCCGCAACTTTTTTCGTCACCTGATCGAAAACGTCCGCGCGCGACTTGTCGTACTCTATCCTGAAGGTCTTGAATACACCTCCGCTGAAAATCGTCTTTTGGTAGTAGACTCGATCGCCTTCGTAACCGGAGACGACGTACCAGTTGGCCCGCAATACCTTGTACGTTACCTGCCTTTTTGACTGATTGCCTTCGCTTCGCAATTGGCTGTTGTAGAGGTCGCGCAAACTCTGGTCGGAAGTGTTCTCGCTGCCATACACGATCATCTCTACCTGTCCGTCCCTCGAAAGGAACTTCTGACCATCACCGTTATCAGATTCACCCTGCGGGATCAGGAGACCAGCCGGATAAGAGATGACATAGGAAAACCGGGAGTTACTATATGTAGAATATTTCTCTTGCGCTACCCTTGCGTCAGCAACCACGCAGAGACCTAGAACCTGACAGATAAAGAAAATGCCTACGAGTACGGCTTTAGTGGAATCTTTCATTTACAAAATTATCTCCAAGTTTTCGAATTCCCGCGCCACTACCCAATTCCCACCAATGCGCTTCAGCGGAGTTCAGAACGTTAGAACTCTGACTTTCTGACTTACGCTGTCTGCTCACTCTTCTTCATTTCATCTTCAACTGTTAACGACTCGATTAGACTCTTTTCTTTATCGAGCAGTGTGCGTAACGACTCGCGAAAGATCCGATTCGACAGCGAGACGTCCTTAAGGAGCAGTCCGCGAAACTCTGACGCCGGCCATTGAAGAACAGTTGAATCTTCGGCCACTCGCACTGAAGCCGAGCGCGGTATACCGCAAAGTACGGCTAGTTCACCAAGGATCGTGCTTGGCCCAGCATTGGTTAACACCATGTCTCTTACCGTGACGCTCGACGTAGACCTGCAAAGTGCCTTTAAGAACCAAGAGAACAAAATCGGGTGGGTCGCCTTCTTTGAAAAGCACTTCTCCCTTTGCGACTGCGTTGATTTTTCCTGCTCTTACTATTCTTTGGGCGCCAGCTATTTGTGTAACCCTCGAATAGAGGTAGAGCCGTGACCATGGCAGCGTAGTCTTCACTCATGCTTGAGCTCCTAACACCAAGTAGTTCGGAACAGTTTTCTTCTCAGAAGGCGGCAAAGCGTACCAGCTAAAATGACTGGCGGACAAGTTTCGTTGTAGCTGCGGACAATGCAATGACGGTTTCATCCGACATCACCATTTCAACGCCGACAGGCGATACTAGCGGCATCATTGACTCCCCGCGCCGCACAAGCCAGGGCCAGTTTCCAATTCTCAAGCGGAGTCTGCTCAATCGAGAGGTGGCTGGTTATGTATGCAAGGCGTTTTGTTTCCGGTCCCTGGCCGATCGTAAAGCGTTCTTTGAGGTAGTAAGGCGGAATCGACTGATAGTAAAGGACCGCGATCACGGCAACCGCTTCTCTGGTCCTTTCGTCTAGTGCGATGCGATATGTAATCGTGTCGGCGCCACTGGAGCCCGACTTGTTAACATATTCCGGATCCTTTTCAGCCTCGCCATGCGGACCGGTAACATTTGCGTATGGTCCATCGGGTCGCCATCCCTTTGGCAGCAGCCGATTGTTTTTGACTGCGTGATCAAGGCCCACAAAGCTAGTGGTAATCCTGCCCTCAGTGTTTACTATGAGTTCCTCGTAGATTTGAACTTGAGTCTCGTTGGTTATTACCGAGTGATGTGGTTGAAAGACCTGTTTGCGCGTTACGGGATCATAGAAGAATTCGGTTGCCAGCACCTCATCGCTTAAGCCTTTAACAATAGCCCCCGAGCTGTTTGTGCGTCCCGAGGCCCAAAGCACTCTTCCATTCGCATCGACAGCCTCAAGAGCTAAGAACGCGCGGCGAAAAGCCACCCCGGAAGGCAGACTGTGTCCCGCAAGATTTTCGACCCGTACTGAAGCCTCAAGATAATCAGTTGTTCGTTTGACAGAAGTTACTTCTACTTTTGCGGTCTCATTTCGCGCGAAATCATCACTCGACTTCAAGGCCGTTAGCAGACCAGGAATGGCTTTGTCGTACATGTAATCAGCGGTCCGAATGCCGAGTATGTCTGGAAACTGTTGGAACATCATGATGCCAAACTGGTTGATACCAACTAACGAGTGTCTCGCATACTCGTCGCGTACTTTTACCGTGATGTCTTTATCGCGCGCGCGTCCTTCGGTGTAGGGATAGTTGTTATCTTCGATGTTCGCGATCCGAAACGTGAGCTTCTGGTCAAGAAACGTTTTCGGCATGTGACAGTCCTGGCAGGTCTTCGCGGTTTTTCGATCAAATGGCTCGCGCTCATTTTGGTAGATACTGTTTTGCCATTCGGGATAAGTCGTCTGTTCGTAAAACTCCTTCGGTTTACCATTTCGATCGCGTACGGGAATTCCCTTAGTGTCGAAAACTGGAAGTACCACTGTGTGACAACTACCGCAGACCGCGGATGACTTTATCTGTTCGGCGTAACGCGGAGTGACGTTCAGCGCATGCTTCATTGGAAGGGTGATTACGTCTTCATACGGTCCGTTCACTACGTCAGCAGGATCGAGTTTGAACCTTCCGGTGAAAGTCTCAGCCGTTCCCAATCCTTCTTTCGCGATTCGATGACACGCAGCACAAGAGACACCATCGCGAGAGAGTGCGCCATACTTGGCATCAGGTTCATCCGGTTTGGCGTAGACCATCGAATGCTTGAATGGCTGATTCTTGTCCAATTCGATTTGACGCTGGCCCATTACGCCGTGACACCGGTAGCACGTGTTATCAAGAAAGCCCGCTTGCGAAGGGTACAGCGTTTTTTCCGACTCAAGCTGCGCGTGAAAGATTGGATCCCGACCCGCCAATCCCATCATCGAAGCCCGCCATTCTGTATAGGGAGAAAGGTTGACCGGACTTATCCTTTCATCTTCGAAAAGGAAAGCCATATTTTCCCTTGACGCTGAGTGACAACCGATACATTGACTAGACGTAACGAAGCCTTCAGTTCCGCGTGGACCGGGGAAGACGTGATCCAGCGCCTCGCCAGGAAATCGTTTTACTTCCGACTCTTTAACCACTGGTCCTTTCAGCAAAGTCAGGAAATTCATGTCAGGAGTTTTTCGCGCCAGGGGAAATGGCCCGCCGATGATTTGTCGCGTGGTGGAAACCCTGTCATGAAAATCCTGGTTAGGTAGGGGTTGAGGGAGAATAGTCGGCACCAGAATGGTAAAGGAGATTGGATCGCCTTCGACGTTCTTCAGGCTGAGGAAAGTTGATTCCTTTTCGGCTGACGCGTGACATCTGAGGCAATAAAGCGCAAAGCCTGAATCCGGGTAGTCAATGTCAGTGTTTGGAGCCCCTGGCTTCAAGCTTTGATATGACCAGTACCAACCATCGAATGATCCCTTCTTGTCCTTAACCATGATGGTCCAGCTGGTCAGCTTCGCGTCCTGTTTTGCCGGCGAAGGAAACATCTCCTTGACGATCATGGCGCCATCCGGCATCTCTCCTTCGCGATTGCGAGCTTTGAGCCAGTTCCAGCTTTCAGGTGAATAGTAGATCTTGACTGAGTTGTGAGTACCCCATGACTTGCCATTGATAAAGGGACCGCTATTACGAATCTGCGAGTCAGCTACCCAACCCTTGTAGCAGCCTTGTAGCAAA
Source organism: uncultured Acidobacteriota bacterium (assembly GCA_963800055.1). GTDB lineage: Bacteria > Acidobacteriota > Blastocatellia > Pyrinomonadales > Pyrinomonadaceae > PSRF01. Next base: position 238,780 of record CAWCZP010000023.1, on the reverse strand, counting down.
AAGTCGCGCAACAGCGTGTCGAACTTCGCGACGCCCATATCGCTTGGATTCGGAAGCGGGAAGGAGATGCGGCAGACGCCGGTTTGGCTCGACGCATGACTTGACTTCGCTTCGTGACGAGTGGCAAGAAGAATTGATGCGACACCAATGACGAGTGTCACGAGAAGGAGTTGGGGGAAAAGTCGAGATCCCATCTAGTGGTGGTTCGCGTGCGCAGCTAGTTTGATTCTGTTTCTATTACGTCGTTGGCTGAATCTGGTTTCGCTTCTTCGTGGGCTGTCTCTGTGATTATCATCTGGTCCCGACGAGTGCGAATATCGCTCAATTTTGGCCTATTATTATATTGACAAAGATCAGGTTCCAATTCCAGCCATTTTATTAAAGGGACTTGAATCCGAAGAATTACGCAATCAATGTAACTCTAAGATCCGATCAGTCTCCGGAACAAATAAGTCATGGATAAAGTCTATTTCGCGACCCACATCGCGTCGGTTCTGACGCTTCTCGCTTACCTCGTCAAAGATATTCTCTGGTTGCGAGCTCTTACGGTTCTTGCATGCATAGCTGGAATCATCTTCAACTACTTTGTTGCACCCGCCCCACTTTGGCCAGTTATCAATTGGAATCTCATATTCATTGCCATCAATGTGGTGCAGATCGTCCTCATTCTTAGAGAGCGGAGAGGCGTGAATTTCACAGAAGAAGAGCGCGAACTATACCAAACACTCTTCAAGAACTTTGCCCCGTTCGAATTCATGAAACTGTTGCGACTGGCTGAATGGAAGGATGCCAAGAAGGGACAGCTTTTAGCCGTTGAAAAACAGCGTCTCGACAACATTCTTCTCATTTACAACGGCCTGTTAGCTGTAGAGTCCGCCGGCCGGCAGATCGCGCAACTGACAGACGGGAACCTGGTTGGGGAGATGAGCTTTGTCAACGAAGGCGTAGCAAGTGCAACAGTGCGCGCCATCCGACCGACCCGTTACCTATCATGGCCGAAAGCCGAACTACGTCACCTGCTCAAAGCGCAATCCCAACATGGGATATGCCATGGAGCAAATTTTTACCGGCGATCTAGTTAGGAAACTGAAACCATCTCATGAAGCCGAGACGTGGCACAGCAGCTAGATTCCACCGGGCATAGCTCCTCCAGGCATACCACCTCCGGGTATTCCCATGCCCACTATGGGAGCGCCCGGAAGACCCTTCTTATCGTCTCTATCTCCCCCGCGGGTTCGCAATAAGGAGGGATCAACGTTCTTCAATTGGTAAAGAGTTTTGTAGAGACCTTCTCGTTCGATCAACTCCGTATGCGTTCCCTCATCTGCGACACGGCCCTTATCCAACACGATGATCCGATCGGAAACTGCCGCGACGAAGTTGAGATCGTGACTAATAACTAAGCAGGTTCTGTCTTTCGCGTACTCACGAATCACCTGAATCAAACGATTACGCTGATCAGCATCAAGATTCTCAGTCGGTTCGTCAAGCAGCAGAACTTCGGGCTTTCGCAATAGACAACGCGCGAGAGCTATTAATCGCTTTTGACCACCGGATGGAACTTGAACGTCAACGATTGTCTCGTAACCTTTGGGCATTCTTTGCGGATCCACGATGACGTCGTGAATGTGGGCGAGCTTGCAAGCTTCTTCGATTTCCGCGTTCGTCGCATCGTTCTTTCCCAAGCGGATGTTCTCTTTAATCGTGTCTTTTAGGAAGAATGGAAACTGCGATAGTTTGGAAACCTGTTCGCGCAGCGAATTGAGAGTTACATCCGAAATGTCTTTGTTCTCGAGCAGAATGCGTCCTCGCCTGCGGATCAAGGAAACGCAGGATCAAATTCATGATCGTTGACTTGCCGCAACCAATTGGTCCCACGAACGCGACAGTCTCACCTTCTTTGATATCAAATGACACTCCATTCAAAACTTTCTGGGTTGGCGAGTAACCGAACACAACGTTCTCAAAACGGATATCACCATGAACTTCACCCAGAGCCACGGCCCCAGGCTTCTCGATAACGGTCGGTTTTGTATCGAACAATTCATAGGTCGACACGATACCCGGAACCAACGACTGGTACATCGTGTAGGAACTGATCAGTCTCTGCACGGGCGTAAACAGATTGGGCGCCATCTGCATAAACACCAAAGCGCTCGCAAACGTCAGTCCCCAGTTTTGACCAAGCAGAATGGCAAACAGAAGTATCGCCGCGGTTGTGAGTGAAATGAATATTTGAGCGCCACTGTTACTCAGACTCATCCAAGCGGTCGTTAAGGCTGAAGCTTTTGGCCGCTTTCTTTGAAGCTTCCCAAAATCGAGCATTGCGTTTTGGCTGCGCGTTAAAGACCTGAATGTCTGAAATGCCGTTGATGGTCTCTTCCAGTTCCGAACCCAGTTCGCGAGCGCTCAAATTTATACCAAGTGCACCCTCTTGCAGTTTTGCGCTTGTGAATTTGAACATGAGCACAGTGAGCGGGGCAGTGATGAACAAAACTAGTGTCATCTGCCAACTCAGCGTCAACAGGTAGGTAACAACGATTACCAGAACAACGGCATCAACCAACGGAGTCAATATCACTTGCGTCAACAATCTTTGGACTGAAGTGGTTTCTGAAAGCACCCTCTGCATCAACGCACCGGTCTGTCCCCCACTAAAGAAATCAAGCGAAAGAGACTGAAGGTGTTCGTAGAGCCTCTGACGGAATCCAACCAGTAGTCGTTGCTCCAGATTTGCATCTATCCACGCGCGCACAATATCAAGAACGTTTCGAAAGACGATGGCGAAAGTCCAGATTATGAAAATCGTCGTGAACGTCAGGGGAGTGGCAAGCCACTCGCTAATAAATGGAACTGAGAATGAGCCCGATTGTTCCGCATTCGCCGACTTATCATAAAAGGAGGTTGTCATCGTCCAAACGTTATTCCAGTCACCCTTTGCTGCCGCGTCGCCAAACAGCTTAATAAGAGGACCAAACGCCGCCGCTGCAAGAAATGGAAGCAGAAACATAACGAGCGAAAACAAGAGCGAAAGCGCGACAGACGGTTTGTGTTCACCCAGAAGCTTCAGAGGCGCGTTTGAGGTAGGGCTTCGCATCCATCTGAGGCATTTCTTTCATGCGGATCTTGGCGCCACCCGGCAACCCACCTTCTGGTAGACCTTCTGGTCCGAGCGGAATTGCTCCGGGAAGTTCGGCGCCAGGAGGAAGTTGACCTGCTGGTATTTCGATGGGCTCACCGCGAGCTTTCTCGACAGGCATTCCCGGGATGGGTGTGCCAGGAGCGGGAGGCTTGGACATTTGTTCTTCCCTTCTGATCTCGAGGATGGATACCCGCGGTTTGAGATGTCGCACTACGAACGAAAAACACAGCAGACGGGTGAGAAACAAGTTTCTTACCCGTTGCTGCTGTGAAGCGCGTTTAGAAAGCCCGAGTCCCAGTCTAGCCGTAGCTTTGGAGATCTGCAGCTTGCCAGGGTTTCGACTCGGTGCGTGCCGTCTGCTTTTAGCAGTAGCAATAGTAGTAATGCCACCAGCATCCGTAGGCATTACAAAGCAGTTGACGACAGACACAGATGGCGCTGTAGGCTTGAACTTCGCCCAGGCTCTCCGCATTTTCCACTCGAGTTGGACTCATGGCAGCGGCACTCTTGGGAATTTCGTCGCCGGCGGCCTTTCCGCTTTCCGGAAACATTGCGGCTGCTTTTTCGCCGGTAATCGCATACTTAGCGAGCACGTCGTCTGGGACATCGTAAATGTTAACTTTATTGTCCTCTCCGGGCGTTGAGGTCAGAATTGCCATTGCTGTTCTCCTTTAGGTAATGTTGAAGGGCTAAGAGGAGGTTTGATTCCTCGGTTTTATAGTCAAGTGGGTTGCCACAATGAGGCTTGTGCATAGTTGCTGGGCCTGCATGATTTGGAGCTACCCGTGATTTCTTCCGGCAGCGGGAGCCACTGCCTTGCATTCAATCGACGAAGCTTCGAACCAATTGCGTTGGGGTCCAAAAAATCAGCGCAGAAATTCGAGAAGAGAATTGAACGCTGGACGACGTTGACTGCAAGTCGCCTCTGGAGTCCGTGTTCGCTCCAGGTATGACATCCCGCAGAACAGGAAAGGAGCGACTGCCACCCGTCATCCCCCTTGTCATCGACGCAGAGGTAAGCTTTACGGGCTTGAATTGAAGCCTGCGCATCCTACCAGCGTTGACGAGATGCGACAAGACTTTTTGCGCAAGTTAGACAAGAGTTTTTTCTAAAATGTCAAAGACTGTTCTACTTGCGTATCTCTGCGTTCCTCTGGGCCTCCGCGATAAATATAAACGCAAAATTAGTTTTAACCTCTCAGGGTGAGGACGCTGGGATTCCGGAAGAACCCTGGGCTGCAATTAGCAAGTTTTTTGCTAATCTGTCAAAGACTGTTGTAATTGTTTGCTGAAAACGGGATCATTTTCGCCAGGTCCTGCATACCTGACTATCCCATTACGATCTACGAGCACGATCGTAGGTAATCCGTTGGCGCCAAACACAGCTTGCAGTCCCTCGTCTTCGGCGATTCCGACACGAAAACTAACTTGATGCTGGTTTACCATTTCTAACATCAGTCGTCGTTCTTCAATCTTGGATTCTTCTGTTCCGCCATACGCCATGTAATGACGCGTAAGCGCGATAATTTCGAGTCCTCGCGGACCCTCAATCTGATGAAGCTCATTGAGTTTCGGAAACATCTCCTGACAAGGTTTGCACCACGTCGCCCAAAACTCTAAAAGCACTACCCGACCACGCAATTCGGCGAGGGACGTCGGTTCGCCAACTAGCCATTCCTTAACCGAAATCTCTGGAGCTTCGTTACCCAGAAGGCTAACTTGGATCGAACGATCGCGAACCTGCAGAAATCCGGCGGTTGCGGCACGCTTTTGCGGCGGCGTTCCCGTAGCCTGCATCACTTGCGAAATCTTCTCCGCGAATGCAGCTTCGGCGATCAGCATTTCCCGAGCTTTCTCAATTTCGCTGACGCTTTGATAAGCGTCCGCGAGGGTCATTGCCAGTTGAATCCGCGTTTGAAACTCTATCTCGAAGGGTGTCTTCCGCGCCTCTGCCAAGGCCTGCTCCAAACTTGCCACCACCTGGTTCAATTTTCCAGTTTGTCTGAACTCGAATGCTCGACCCATTAGTTCAGTAACAAGAACCTGAGGCTTGACCGGTTCAACCGACAATCCTGCGTCAACATTCATATTCTCCGTACCTACTGTGCGAGTTTCAAATTATTGCGCAATTGATCCGCGACTGTATAATGCCGCTTCGGTTATTTGTTCTGATCGCCCAGAATCTTCCTTGTGCCAATTTCAGCGGCACCGTCGTTTGTAGTGGATCTTCAGAAGTTTGTGAAGCGCCCACGCAAAGACTGTTATTACGAGTCTACGAATGCCCCCAATCGTTACACCCCCCACTGTCCCAAATCTGCTTCGTCGCTGGTATTGGCTACTTGCAATAATCCTGACGCTTTGCGTCTGGGTGGGCATAACACTAGCCATGCGTCCGCTAACAGACGCTGACGGTTCTCATGCGTCATATCCCTACGGTTTGATTACTGACCTGGACAACAAAGCTCTCGATCTACTCTTTCAGCTTCGTGACGCTACGGCAACCGAATCTTGCCTCACGTGGGATGCGCGAACCGATCACAATTATCGAGATTGATGAGGAATCTATCCGAACTTCAAAAGTGCGTTTGCAAAAGTGGCCTCGCGATTGGTACGCGCGTTTAATCGACCGCGCAAGTGAAGGCGGCGCGGCTGTGATTGGCGTCGACACTTTCCTTAGCGAGGAAGGCGGAGTTACGAACGAGGATAAAGCAGCAGATCGAAAACTCTCTGAGTCGATCACGAACGCAGGCAACGTAGTAGTCGCGATGAAGACAGCATCAGGAGGCTCTCCAGAGATCAGCCCCTTGCCGATGTTCTCAGAAGGAGCATATGCAATCGGGTTTATTGATTTGCCGCTTGATAAGGACGGGTTTGTTCGAAGCTCCCAACTGTTTCTTGCTAAACCCGGTCAAGACCCACAACTAAGTTTTGCAACTCGCGTTGTCGAAGGTTACCTGGCTTCCAAAACAATCGAAGGCTCTAGTCCGCCTGCATTGCAGCTTGCATCAGCTGGAGTCGCACGGTTGGGTGATCGCATTCTTCCATTGCGTAATGACCTTAATCTCCAACTGGATTACCGAACACGTTCGCCGGCATTTAGGAGAATCTCCGCTGCCGAAATCTTATTCAAAGCTCAACCGAATATTCCGCCGGACTTCTTTCGCGATCAAATAGTCTTCATCGGGTCGTCGAACGTTGACGCTCCGGACTTATTTCCAACTCCCTTCTACGAGACAATTGGTCTGGCTCGTCTCGCCGGCAGCAACTTACCAACAGCGCCTAAAAGGACACCGGGTGTCGAACTGCATGCAACAGCCGCCGCGACTATGGTGTCTGGTAATTTGCTGACGCGCCCTCGATTTGGGTGGCAAGCGATCTGGGTTTTGTTTTTGTTGGCGCTTACTGGACTGGCTGTCTTTCGACTGCGCGCCTTGTGGGGTTTGATAGCAGTCATCTCGATAGCTATCGGCGCGCTAGTAGTTTCGTCATGGGCGTTTAACTCCCGCGGCTTGATTTTGCCACTGAGTAGTTCCTGGTTGGGAATGGCCGTTCTGGCGCCCGTTGGTCTGGCCTTGCGTTATGCTCGCGAGAGGATCCTTCGTTCAGAAGCCGATGCCGAGCGGGCGCAAGTGATGGACATCTTTTCTCGTTTTGTTTCGAAAGAAGTTGCGGTCCAGATGTGGGAGCGGCGAGGTCAACTTTCACTAACAGGCGAGCGTCGGATTGTTACCGTTATCTTCACCGACATTCGCAACTTTACGACACTGTCAGAACCAGTCTCGTCTGGGGTAGTTGTCGAGTGGCTAAACGACTACTTTGGTCGTATGCATACTGTCGTGGAGTCGTATGGTGGACACATCAACAAGTTTATTGGCGACGGCTTAATGATTGTTTTTGGAGCGCCAGTCGATCGCGGTGATGCTGAAGAAGCGCGCGCCGCCGTTGATTGTGGTCTTGCGATGTTGGATGCGGTCGAGAAAATGAACAAAGACTGGGCCAACTCTGGGCGACCAGTGGTTAAGATCGGAGTTGGGATACACACGGGAGAAGCTACGTGCGGCGTGGTTGGCGCAGAGCGGCGACTCGAGTACACCCTGATCGGCGACACTGTAAACCTGTCTGCCAGACTCGAATCAACGACCAAGGAATTGGGAGCATCGATTCTCGTAAGCGAGACTACGGCAAAACTTCTCAATGAGGACTATGAAGTGCGGCCGTTGGGTGAAGTGAAAGTTAAGGGGAAGACTGTCAATACGACGGTATTTACAGTCTCCAGGAAAGAATCTGCTCGCATTGCACAGGTGCGACAGGGTTGAATCAGCAAGGAGTCAGGTGTGCTTCAAACTTTGAGTTTAGGTTGTCACTTGCTACTGCTTTTTGTTTTTCTGCTCGGTACTGGTGCGACCGCAGTAGACTTGGCCCAAGCTCCTTCCCAGAAACCTTCGCCCGCTCCTGGTCCGCGTCGCCCGCTACCAAAACCCGCAACCGGCTCTCGCGGATTTGAGCAAGCCGGCAAGGATGCTTCATCAAGATTAATTGCTGCGGGCGCGACACGTGGGCCACTAAAACCATCGGCGCCATATGAAGGCCTGGCGTACAGTGCTCAACCATTCTTTGCGTGGACGCCTTCTCCAGGCGCGGCTTCGTATCACTTAACTCTACGAGATGGGTCTGAGACTTCGGCGCCAGTTATTTACGAAGCTGACGTTAACGAGGCGCAACTTATCTATCCGGCAAAAGCACCCAAGCTTGTTCCCGGTAAGCTATACAGCTGGCGTGTTTCGATTGCCGGGGTGATGGAGAGAAAGCTTGGTCCGCCAGTTACCTTTTTCATACTTGCTGGTCCAGACGCCGAACAAGTTAAGAAGGCCCTGGCTCAGGCAAGGCTAAACGCACCGAAGACTGCGACCGATCGCCTGCGTCAGGCCCGTATCTTCGAAGAGTACGGTGTCTGGTACGACGCGCTGCGAATTGCCAGCGAGTTAATTAAGGAAAATCCTCACGACGCCGACGCGAAGGCTTTTTACGACTCTCTAATTCAACGGCTACAAGACCAAACCGCCAGTGCCGCTTCGCAGTCACATTCGTTGGCACTCACCTTGTGGCTAGAGGTTAGGCCACTCGTAGAGTCGCAAGACGAAGACGCCGCCCGCGCTGCGATCACACGCAATCCGGCAGGGGCGTGGTTACTGTATCGCAATCTACTTTTCGAATCTGTTACCTCAAGGCTCTACGGAAACCCAACGCTTCCGTTTTCTGATCGGGTGCGGATATTGTTGGTTGAGAGTGACGGCGAAAACCAAAGGTTAGAAACAAAGTTTGACGAGTGGTCCAAAGAAAAGAAACCAGGAGTCGGCTTTACGAATGCTGGTGATGAAATTGAGCAGCTTCTTTACCTGGCCCAGGTGGCTAACATGCGAGGCTCGGATAAGGATCCAGGTAAAGAAGCGCCTCAGGGAAGCCCACGAGAACTGATCCAACGCGCCCTGGAATTGGCTGAAGCAAATGGAATTGAACTGGCGATTGCCAGCTTTTCAGGGACACTCTCGTATTACGCGCTGCGTGAAGCTCGAATGAATGAGTTCCACGCTCCACTCGATCGCGCTCAAGAGGTCTGGAAAAGATGGGGGCATTCAATCGGGCTGGCACAGGTTCCACTCATGAGAGGCTATGCGGCCTTCAACATCGGAAACTGGAAAGAAGCTGCGGAGTTCCTTGTTCAGGCCGCGGAACTTGCGAAGGTTGTCCCCGAGCTTCGCGCTCAAAGGGTCAACGCGCTCTCCTTGTTGGCTACAGCCTCTCGAAACGTCGACGACAGAGCCGGCGCTGCCGAAGCTTTACTTCTCGCCGTGAACGAACAGCAGCAAGTGGTAAAGGAGACAACCGACGCCGAGGTTCACCTCAAGCAGTCGAAACTACTGTCTGGCCTCGAGACACAGTATGGTGGTGCGCTGGCGAGCTTGGGACGTCACGGTGAAGCTGGCGAGTGGTATGTGCGTGCAGAGCAGTTGCGAGATGAAAACTATCGGGTCGAAAGAGCCTCAATCGAAAAGAACATTGCCGAAACGACCGCAACGTACCAAGCCAGAATTGACGCAACCAAGGATGCTGAGCTTCGAAAAATTCTTGCTCAAACACTCGCCTCATATATAGACGGCCTGCTCTCTTACCTGGATAGTCTGGCGACCGCAAGAGATGACCTCGCAGAAAACGCTCGTATAGCGAATGAACGTCTCGCGTTAGCCCGACGCGGCGGCGACCCAGACAAAATTGCGCACGGCTTGCAACAAGTCGCGAGCGCGTTTCGAAAAGCCGGCGAACTCGCGAAAGCAAAGGCGGCAGCGGAAGAAGCACTGACTGTACGCACAAACGATCCGCGACGTCGATGGCTTTACGAAACTCTGTATCTCCTCGCTCAAATCGCCGACGACGCTGACGATTGGGATGAGGCATTCATTCGGTATCGTCAAGTCGTTGAACAAACCAGGCCGGGAGTACTTCCATCAATTTATGATCTCAACGGTGAACAGGACGCGGAGCTCCGAACGCTCAAGTTTCACATGAACAGCTTCGATCTCGTTTCGCGAGCTAACAAAGCACTCGAAGCAAGAACCGCGATCGCCAACCTTCTATCGAAGCAGGGAAACTACCGCGAGGCTGAACAGGAATATCAAGCGGTGCTCAACGACGTGCCATTACTTTTTGCCTATGGAGCGCCTGATGAAGCTGAGTTACTTAACTGGATACGCGCGCAGGGCGACGCCCAAATCAGAAGTGCTGACGTTGTGACGCATCGCCGTCAAACCGGCTTTCAACCAGATTCTGGAGAACAGCAACGTCTCGGTTATGCCGAACTAGCGATCGATTCTCATCGCGCTGTCATCACCGGCTATCGCGCAAGCCTTTATGAAAACCAAAACGATTTGGATAACGCGGTAAAGGCTTATCGTCTTGCTAACACACTGAACGCCAATCTCACAGGCGGGAGTTTTGCACTTTCCGGCACTTATGTCGCGCTCGCTCGAATCGAGCGTGAGCGCGGCAACTATGCAGCCGCAGAGCCTGCAATCGAAACGGCGCTCGCAGAAGCCATTCGCAAGAACGACGCCTGGGGTATTGCCAATATGCTGATCTTCAAGAGCGCCCTGAGACGAGATCAGGGCCGGCTCGTTGAGTCAAAGCAACTGGCAGAAGCTGCTTTGAAGATATCTCGGCCACTGGGTTTGCGCTCTCAAGTCGCAGGCATATTGCGAACACTGGGTCGCACTGAGACAGAGATTGGCGGCGAAAACCTTGCCGCTTCTGAACAACACTTGCGCGAGGCACTCGCTATCTGGCGGGAGATGGGTTTACGCGCCCACACAGCTTACACACTCGATAGCTTAGGTCTGACTTTGGAACGGCTCGGTCGTGACGATCAGGCACTCGCAGCGTACACCGAAGCAGTGGGAATTATTGAGACCCTGGTCGGTTCTTTGTCGAAGGATGTGAGTTCGGAGACGTTTAATGCCAGTCGAGGAAACCGCGACCTTTATGATCACCTGATCAAATTGCTTATCAGACAGGGCCGCGCGGCTGAAGCGCTCCAGTATTTGGAACGCGCAAAATCTAAATCGCTCGTGGACGCCCTGGCTGGCTCGAATGTGAATGCGAGAGATCCCGCGCTTCAGGCATTGATCGATCGCGTTCGGACATTATCGGATTCGGTGCGGGAAGCCGACACTGCTTTGGCGACCGAGATGCAAAAGCCAGTCGGACAACGCGATCCGGCCGTTGTGGCTGCGGCCCAGGCGCGAGCCGAAGCTTCTCAGAGACAATACCTTGACGCGGTTAAGCAGATTCAACGGACGAATCCTTCTTACGCGAGCCTCGTGGCGGTGAATCCGTTGGATCTGGTCGAAGCGCGCAAGCGACTCGAACCTAAAACTCTGCTGCTCGAGTACTTTCCCACGGACGATGAGCTCTACATTTTTGTCGTGACTCGAACTGCTGGTCCAGTGATTCGCACGGTCCCGATCAAACGTGCAGATCTGGCCAAACTAGTGATGCAGTTCCGCGAGGGTCTGAGTAGTGCGACCGAGCAAAGTGTATTGAGTCGTTCAGCGCGGGGCGAACTTTGGAAAGATGATGGCAAACCGGATTTCAAAACTGATATCGCACCAACCAAAGATGCGATTGTTCGGCTGTATGACGTTTTGATTGCGCCGGTTCAGGCGGAGGTAGATTCTTCAGATAGGATTTTGATCGTTCCAGCCGGCGAACTATATTACCTTCCCTTCAATGCTCTCGGTAAGGCAAATCCAGATGGAACGCTGAGTTTCCTAATCGAGAAAAAGTCGTTCGCTTACTTCGCGTCCGCAGATTTGCTCAATGCGATTGCGGTGTCGACGAATGGCCGCAACAATGCTCACAGCAACTCCACCTCGACACTACTTGCACTTGGCAATCCCGACGGCACCCTTCCGGCTGCGAGCGCCGAGGTATCTCAATTAGGTCGGCTGTTCATTGGCTCGAGTGTTTTTACCGGGAAAGACGCGACTGTGGAGCGCGTCACGACTGCCGGAGCGAAGGTCTCGTATCTCCATCTTGCCACTCATGGTTTCATTAACAGTCTTGAGCCGAAAGAGAGCTATCTCTTATTGGCCGGCAAGCCCGATCGCTTGTCTGTCAAAGATCTCATTGAAGACAACTACAAACTAACGTTCTCAGGAACGCGTCTCGTTACACTCTCCGCGTGCGAAACGAACATCGGCGGCTACGATCCGAGCGCTGTGTACAGTAGCCTCTCGAGGGCGTTCTCAAAGGCTGGTGCGCCAACCGTAGTTGCATCTTTGTGGAGCGTTAACGATGTCTCAACTCGAGAGACGATGACTACTTTCTACAAACAATTGGCGGCCGGTCAGCCAAAAGCAGAAGCGATGCGGCGAGCCCAAATAGCAACGATGCGCGAACCACGGTTTGCACATCCATACTATTGGTCGGCGTTCGTTATTTTGGGTGATTGGAGATAGAGGCGAGTCGCAGTGTCGGCAGGAGTTGCTGCGTGACACTGAAAATGCAACGCTTGCATCGTCGCACTAATTTCTCGGAGACCAATTTATGAGTGACGAAGTTTTTGACAACGATTACAGCGACTTCTCGCACGACACAGATTCAACGGATAGTTCAGGATTGTTTGCGGGGCCACTGCGTGCAGTCATGGACAGAATCGATGTTTCCAATTCCTTGACCACACCTATAAAGGATGCAATCGATCAAATCCTGCAACTTGCTGCTGAAGCAGTCGGGTCGGAAATTGCTTCAGTGTTAGTCAGGGATGGGAATGAAGGCGGCTTGAAATTCCTAACTGCCATCAGCGACGGTCAAGGAAGAATTACTGAAGCTTCGCATTCCACCAGGGAAAGGTATCGCAGGCCTGGTTTTCGGAAGCGGCCAGCCGATGGCAGTCTCCGACGTTTCAAATGAAGGTTCGTTCTGGTCTGAAGCTGATAAGAAAACAGGATTCAAGACGATCACTCTCCTGGCGACGCCTTTGCGAACCGACACTGAAATGGTTGGCGTTCTGGAGTTCATTAACAGAAAGGGCGCCCCACCCTATCCACCTTTCACTCCGGAGGAAATGGATCACGCGGCTTACTTTGCTGACACTCTTGCTCGGCTTATCGATGCTCACGACATTGCAGAACTTGTCGAGTCGATTTTCGATCGTTCGATGAAGTCGATTATTTCCGGAGTCGAGGGAACTGAGGAGTCGGCTGATGATCTGCGTGAATGGGTAAACAGTCTGGTCACTGCTCCAGAGCATCGAGACATGGGTATGGTTTGGATCTCGTTAAGGGAAGTTTTCAGGAAGAGTGATGCAGAACGTGAACTCTGTCTCGAATTGTTAGAGACGCTCGCACGCTTCGCCCAAAAGCGTTCGACTGAGAATCCGGGCTACGTTGGATTCTAATTCCGCAGTGCGAAAGGGAGATTTGTAGATGTCGCAGTCTGAAACTGCCGTAAATGCTGGTACTGCACTCACAGATCTGTGGACTGCCATTCGCGAAGACACGAGTTGGGAGCGTTGCACCGGACGCGGTGTTCGCGTTGCCATTGTCGACAGCGGGATAGACACTGAACACCCTGACTTGAAGGGAAAGGTTCGGGAGTCAGTCGAAGCAGTCACGGAGGATGGCAAAATCGTTTTCAAACCGTCAACCACTGGCGATCAGGCGGGACATGGAACAGCGTGCGCGGGAATCATCAGCAGCGTTGCCCCTGACGCTGAGCTTTACAGCGTCAAAGTGTTGGGACCGAACGCTTCGGGTTCTGGAGAAATGTTTCTGGTTGGCCTCGACTATGCCATCAAGCAGAAGTTTCAGGTTATTAATCTCTCCTTAGGCACCACGAAACGAGACTTTTTTGGACCACTTCATGATTTGCTCGATCGAGCGTATCACGCAGGCTGCATTGTGGTGGCTGCGGCTAACAATCTGCCGTACCCAAGTTATCCTTCCATCTTTTCTTCATCCGTTGTCTCGGTAATTAAAAGGGCTGGTGGCGATCCGTTCAATTTTGGTTATCGCTACGGAAAAGTCATCGAACTCGTTGCGCCGGGAGTCGAGGTAAAAACGACGTGGCCGGGCGGTGGTTATCGTCAGCTCACCGGAAATAGTTTTGCGTGTCCTTACGTAGTTGGGATCATCTCGTTGTTGATGGAAGCCTATCCAAACCTGACACCGTTTCAAGTAAAGACAATTCTTTACGCGGTCGCGAAGAAGAACCAACAAAGGGCAGCAGCGGCTACGCAGGAGAACGAAGCGAAGGCATGATGATCAGGGAGATCGAGTTTTCATCTTTTATCCTCCGCCTTCACCTGGCTTGATCTGTAACCAGATTTTAAGGACCCCACCGGATGGAGAATCCACATTTAACAAATAAAGAGCTCGCTGAGACAGTCAAGTCGGAAAACACAGAGGGTATTGATCCGGCAGAAGCTCCAACTCGCCTGCGTGACACTCAGATCGATTCTCCGCGTCCGTTAACCTCAGAAGAACCACTCTTTCAAAGAATTCGGCGGGTACATCATTGAAAGCGAACTCGGGCGCGGTGGCATGGGTGTCGTCTATCTCGCGCGCCAGATCGATCTCAACCGGCGGGTTGCGCTCAAGATGCTGCATGGCCATTACGGCCCAGAAGAACTGAAACGGTTTCTCGAAGAAGCGGAGACCGCGGCCGGATTGCATCACAACAACATCGCTCAAATTTACGAAGTTGGTGAGCATGACGGTGTACCGTTTTTCTCGATGGAATATCTCGAAGCCGGTTCACTTGCAGATCAGTTGCGCAAAAAGTTGCCGTCTCCACATGAAGCAGCGAACCTGATGATTAGCGTTGCGCGTGCGTTACACAGTGCTCATCAAAGCAACGTGATCCATCGCGATATGAAGCCCGCCAACATCCTGATGGATCCTGACGGCGTTCCCAAGGTCGCAGATTTCGGAATCGCAAAACGACTTGACGAGGACCTTCAACTAACCCGTACCGGCGCCGTGATTGGAACTCCGATCTACATGGCGCCGGAACAAGCGAAGGGGAACAGCCGCCACGTTGGACCAACCGCTGACGTCTATTCATTGGGTTCAATTCTCTATGAAATGCTTGCCGGCCGCCCACCGTTCTTACCCGAAGATAGCGACTCCGCCGTCACACTGCGCGTTCTCACGGAAGATCCGGTTGCACCATCGCGACATCGGCAAAACATCCCGCGCGATCTGGAAATCATTTGTTTGAAGTGTCTCGAAAAAGAACCGCGCAATCGCTACGTCAGCGCTGCCGCATTCGCAGAAGATCTTCGTCGCTTTGTCGATGATGAATCGATCCTTGCCAAACCTCCTAATACGATTGTCAACACAACGAAGTGGGTGCGGCGACATCCGTGGAAGTTTGTCGGGATTACGACCAGCGTATTAGCAGCTTTCGCGGTTGTCGCGCTGTTCGCGAATTGGGAACTCTATAAACGCCCGCGTTTTGAGTATGCGAAGAACGTGATGTGGGTTAACGGCAGCCTCGAGCCCGTGACAAGTATGAACACAGGCAGTCTTTCCCACACGGCGGCCTATGTGCGGTTGACGCGCCGTGGCAGATTCGGCCCTGTCGTTAAGGCTGAAGTGTTGAATCCACGTGGCAACCCGGCCGTACTGCGTCGGACTTTCATCGAGGAAATGATTCCGCTCTACATCGAAGGCTTAGCCGGTGCTCAGCCCTACAATGAGAAGCTTCCGGAAACGACTGTGGTCGAATTCTCTGTTGAGGATGGAGAAACGCGCGAAGCAGTCGGACGTGATCGTAACGGTCAGGTGAATTGGCGGATCATTTATGACCGCAACGTTTCAGCTGATTCAACGGTGCGCGCACGTTTCGTTAACCTGCGCGGTTTTGATTCCAACCGAGACGGCGCGTCACACATGGAGTTCGAACGAGATGCTAAAGGGCATGATGTGAAGATCCGCTTCTTGAATGCTGCCGGCAAGCCTGCTCCCAATGGAGAAAAAGTGTACGGCTACAACCTGGCTCGAGACGATTCGGGTCGCATCGTTCAGCTGTTGAATGTGGGAGCAGATGGTCAGCCCGCACCGAATCGAGTTGACCTTACTGGCTTCAATCTGAAATGGGAGAAAGGTGTTCGTTTCGAAGCGTGCGACGCAAAAGGACAACCGGTGGTTTGGAAAGGTATTACTGCGATGGTTACCGAGTTTGATAGTTCCGGGAACCCAATACGCGCTTCAAATCTGGGAGGTGATGGACAACCGGTGCGCGACGCCGCCTCCGAATGGTCAGTGCAGACAATGAAGCGCAACGAGCATGGTGAACTAACGCAGCGCACCTTTTATAAGGCAGATGCTGACGGTTCTCTGAAACAGATCAGTAATACCGACATTTCATATGACGAGTTTGGGCACCCGGCTGAAATCAAATTCACTGGAACGAACTCCTGGCATAGCGCCTATCGATACGATGTGAGCGGCAACGTTACTGAAGAGAAGTTTCTCGATGCTAAAGGCTCGCTCGCGGCGGGCACCATGGGGTACGCAATCAAGCGCAGTAGCTACACTTCGAGTTCGCAAGGGCTCCGAGTTGAGAACACATACTTCGATGCGGCGGGCAATAAGACTTACATCACAGGCGGATACCATCGATTGATCGACGAGTTTGACCCTACCGGAGTATTAATGCGACAGACTCAGGACGATCATGATCCATCGCGGTTTAAGTATTACCGGTTTGTTAGTGAGCCAGAGTTCGATCCGCAAGGTCGTATTCGTCACAGCAAAGCGCGCTTCGAGGATGCACAAGGTCAACTGGCGACCAACGCCGGTTTAGCCTACACCTCGATTGAAAGTGTCTATGATGAAAATGGTCGCTTGACCACTGAATGGAAACTCGGTTGCGATGTGCCGACGTTCGGAGGCCCGGTACTCCGAGTCGACAACGAATGGAATTCCAACGGCAAGATCAAGCGAACGGTTCGACAGGCGTCTGATTCGAATCGACAACCTTTATCAAAAATTTCCAATGGAACACCCGCGCGTCACGAGGAAGAGTTTGATTGGATGGGAGAGCGTGAGCGTATTTATGAAACCGGGTTTGATGAAGATCTCGTTGGATTCAGCACGCGGGAAGCGAAATTTTCCAGCGGCAATTTGCAAAGCGTGACATTCACGCGGAGTGATGGCAGCCGAGTGGATTCTGTGCGGGTCATCATCACCCAAATCATCCCTCCCGAGAATCAACCCAAATCGTCGGAGCTGAAGGCAGGCGATCAATTACTTGCTTTTAACGGAAAGCCAATCACCAGTGCATACGCGTGGGTCTACGCTGGTGGTTTTCCCGGAGGCTGGATCGAAGTCGCGCGGAACGGCCGACGCATTCGCATCAGTGATTTCAACCCCGGGCCAGTGGGAATCGTGCTTGAGGATCTCGCGAAACAAGTCAAACAAGTGCAGTAGAGAAGTCGCATGACGGATGGGACCATTTGCCCACCATTAAGTAAAGGCGACACGAATCGCGCACCACACCCTGAAGTACAGTGGCCACAAGACGCCTGAGAGCTTCAAACTACATCCATCCGAACGATGAGGGCCGGGGCAGGGAGTGTGCCGCGGTCGACAACGTTGGCGGAATGTGGACGGCTGTGGTGGCATTGAGAGCAGTTTCGGAGCGTTGAGAGCATTGAAAGAGAGCCGTTAAACCATTGCAAAATAAGGAAGTGGGGGTGTAGGATAACTTTACCGAAAAAGATTGCCCGCTTGGCTCAGTGGTAGAGCACTCGCTTCACACGCGAGGGGTCAGTAGTTCGAATCTACTAGCGGGCACCAAATTTTTTATACTGCGGGCGACGTTGAGTCGCCCCTTTTTGTTTGCCCGCGGCGTCGGACATCGAAGAAGTCATCACACCTTTGCAGAGACCATCGAGTAACCAATCTTGAGAATCGCGGTATCCGGCACACATCGCACTGGCAAGTCGACTCTTATCGATGAGTTTCTGCGCCAGCATCCTGACTTTGTTCATGAGCCTGAGCCGTACACGGTGCTGGTTGAAGAGTTGGGAGAAGAATTCTCCGCAGAGCCATGCGTTGACGACTTCCTGCGACAACTCGAGTTCAATATCACCCGACTGAAACAACACCAACGCGGTGAGCGTGTGATTTACGAGCGCTGCCCGATTGATTTCGTCGCGTACATAGAATGCGTCTCAGCGACAACCTCGACCGGCTCCGTCTTGGATAAGGTCCGCGAAAGTATGCAACACCTCGATCTGATTGTGTACTTGCCGATCGACAACACCATCGACGCCGGCGACGAAGAGTTTCCGAAACTGCGCAAAGCAGTCGACCGGCGTCTAAACGCGATCTACAACGAGGACGATCTCGGCATCATCAGTGCCTCCGAACTTGTGATCGTCGAGGCAACTGGTCCAGTCGAAAAACGCCTAAGAGCCGTCGAGGCAGCCATAAAGTTTTAGAATCGCCACTCGAGCCGATCGCCCTGCGTGTAAAGGTAAGCGTTCGGGAAAAGACTGTTGCTGCCGAGAATTCCATCACGGTCCGTCGGGGACGGCGGTTGCAGCACGAGATTCGTTTCGCCAATTCCCGAGAAAAAGTGTGTGGTCCATTTATACGTGACTCTTTCAAGCTTATTGGGCCGCGTCTCCTGGACCACGCCATTGAGATTTCTCAGCGTCGCTTTGCTTGCGCGTGGGGCGATTGTCAGTGAGTCGCCGTTAACTGAAAAAGAACCGGTCTCTTCAGTCGTCCACCATTTCTGCGACTGGGCACTGCGTTCTGACTTGAAACTGTAAGTGCCATCGGCGTTGAAGATGTACCTGAGTCGCATGACCCCGCCGTATTGCGCAGACGCCGCAAAGGTCCAGGCGCCAACAATCTGGTTGCCGGCCGATGTTGGCGCGCTCGCAGGCGGCGATGCGACAGTCAGTCGACTTCCCGCAAGACTCAATTTCGCACCTTCAATACCAAGAACGAGACGCATCGAGTAGTCTGCAAAATCTTTGATCGTTGCGAGTCCCTGCGCATCGCGATTTTGTTTGGCGTCCATGTAGTTCGTTAACGAGAAACCACCCATGTAAACAAGCCAGTCGTGCATCTGTTGCTTCTCGACGTTGGACATCGCGGCCAAGGCAGGAATCTTCGCCATCGTTTGTTGCAACGACTGAAAGAGTTTGTCGGTATCAGCGTCAGACGGCATCTCGGTCTGGTGATAGGTGACGACGTTTGACGCGATGAAAAACGTCATGGCAGCCGCGAGATTGTTCGACTTCCCTTCCTTCGCTACTTCCACTTCATAACCCTGCTTGATCTGGCTAAACGCCTGGACCAGCGACGCGCTTTGCTCAGCGGAACTTCCGAACGCATCCGCCAACGCTTTGGCCACACCTGAATCACCCGCAGGCGTAAACTTCATCGGGTTGCTGCGACTCTGCGGTTTCGGACTCGGGCTCTTCTCCTCTTCTTTGAGCAAACCCCAAATAGCCGAAATGTCCGGTCCTTTCCAGGTCCTTTGAATCCGTTCAGATTGGGCATGGCCGTGAACGTTGGATAAATAATACAAAGCATATGACAACTAATATCTTCATTGTTCCTCTCATGTTTTGTAAGATCCGTGATTCCGAATATGTCTACCCAATTATACGCTGAGAATCTGTTCACTTACGGAACTCTTCAAACCGAAGAAGTTCAACTCGCTACCTTTGGGCGCCGATTAGAAGGCCACGCAGATGCTTCTGCCCGGATACGCGTTAAGGTCGATCGAGATCCAGGACGAGGATTTCGTCGCCAAGAGTGGTACGGCAATTCATCGCAATCTCCAATTTACTGGAGATCCATCGGATTTCGTCGAAGGCGCTGTATACTCCGTCACGCTGCAAGAACTTGAACAAGCGGATGCATACGAACCTGACGGTTACAAACGTGTGCTGGTCCAACTGAGGTCCGGCGCGAATGCATGGGTTTATCTGAATATGGAGGCTTATGGAAACATTACTTAAAGACATTCGCTTCGGTATTCGAAGCCTCACAAAAAGGCCTGGCTTTACCGCCATCGCCGTCATCACACTCGCACTCGGCATTGGTGCATCAACGGCGATCTTCAGTGTCGTCGATGGAGTGTTGCTCCGGCCCTTGCCTTATCCGCAGCCTGAAGAGATCGTGCAGGTGCGTGAAGTAAACGTGCGTGGCGCGCAGGTTCCGTTTACAGAGCCAAACTTTCTCGACATTCGCGCGCGAAGTCACACGCTCGAAGCAATTGCTCAATACGCGGGTAGCTTAACAATCGTCACGGGAGCGAGTGAGCCGGTGCGAGCCATTGCCGTCAACGTTTCCGGCGACTTCTTCAACGTGCTCGGTGTTACGCCGATCGCCGGTCGCGCTTTTACTTCGGAAGAGGTCAAATCGGGCAGCGCACCGGTCGCAGTCGTCAGTTATGGTTTCTGGCAACGATTGCTCGGCGGAAGATCCGACTTATCCGGAACATCTTTACGATTGATGGACCAGAACGTCACGGTCATTGGAGTGATGCCTCCTGGTTTTTCCTTTCCGAGAGACGCAGAGGTCTGGATCCCGCGAGAGTTGTTTCCGGCGCAAATTTCGCGGACGGCTCATAATTGGAACGTCGTTGCGCGATTGCGTGAAAACATCGGAATCGAACAGGCCAGCGCCGAACTCACCCAGATCGCAAAACAGCTCAAACAAGAGCACGGCAAAGACATGGACGCCGTTGACTTCGCTGTGGTCCCGCAACAGGAGTACATGGTCCGAAACGTTCGCAGTGGTCTGTTGATGATTTTCGTGGCAGTCGGATTCTTGTTAGTGGTGGCTTGCGCAAACGTAGCGAACCTGCTGTTGGCCCAGGTTACAACACGACAGCGCGAATTCGCTGTGCGTTCTGCACTCGGAGCCACACGTCTTCGGCTGGGGCGACAGTTTATTACAGAAAACCTGCTGCTGGTCCTTGTTGCTGGAGCACTCGGTGTCGTGATCTCGTTTTGGGGAGTTAAGTTGCTACTGGGATTGAATGAGCGAAGCCTGCCGCGCATGGGTGAGATCGGAGTGAATGGCAGAGCAATCGCTTTCACGCTTGGTCTTTCAGTTTTCATTGCGGTGGTGCTTGGACTTGTGCCGCTGCTTCGTTTCTCAACCAGAGATCTGGAAACGGTTCTTAGAGAAGCTGGAACGGGCGCCCGAGGATACGCGGGCCGGCATTTGCGCAGCCTTTTGGTTGTGGCCCAGATGGCGTTGACGTTAATCCTGCTCGTCGGCGCGGGATTGCTGGGAAAGAGTTTCTATCAACTCCTGCAAATCGATCCTGGTTTTCGAACCGAGAGCGCTGTATCGATGGAGTTATCGTTACCAAACGTGCCCGCGGATAAAAACCGATATAAAAAGTTAATGGAGTCGTATCGACGGCTGATGGAAGCAGGCGAAGCACCTGCGGAAGCCGTTCAGCATACGACCGAGGAAGAACGTCAGAGACGCTTTCAAGAACAATTGATCGAACGACTGAGCGCTACTCCGGGAGTCATCGCGGTTGGGACAATCAACCATTTGCCATTAACCGGAGGCGGGCCCAGCGGAACTTTTCTCATCAACAACGATCCATCGCGGAAGGGCGAAGCAGATTATCGCCTTGCCAGTGCCGGCTATTTTGCTGCGATGAGAATTCCACTGCTCCGCGGTCGGACGTTTGATGCTACCGACAGCGTCAACTCTCCGAACGCGGCAGTTGTGAGCCAGTCACTCGCGCAAAAATATTGGCCCAACGGGGATGCTATCGGTCAAACAATTCAGTTTGGAAACATGGATGGAGACCTGCGTTTGTTACACATTGTCGGCGTCGTAGGCGACGTCCATGACTACGGGGTCGATGAGACCATTGAGCCAACGATCTATGCCAATTCACTACAGCGATTACCGTCGTCTACCTGGACCGTGGTTGTTCGAGCTCAGACTGAACCTTCTGCACTCGTACCAGCCATGCGTGAAACAGTGAAGTCGCTCGATCCGCAACTGCCCATGAACTTCCGCACGTTGGACCAGGTGTTTTCTTCGTCGTTGGATCAGCGCCGGTTTAGTCTGGTGATCTTTGTAGCCTTTGGAACAACAGCGCTGTTGCTGGCAGCAATCGGTATTTACGGCGTCACCACTTATGTCGTTGCTCAAAGCACGCAGGAGATCGGTATTCGCATGGCGCTTGGGGCGCAAAGGCGCGACGTGTTGAAGCTCGTGCTGACTAGCGCGATGTCGCTGGTTTTGATTGGTACGGTCATCGGTCTGATTGGCGCTTATGCGATCACACGCGTAATGTCACACTTATTGTTCCAGGTAACGGCAACGGACCTCGCGACGTTTGTCGCCGTTCCGCTCGTCTTGCTGACTGTGGCTCTATTAGCGTGTCTGATACCCGCGCGGAGAGCCACGAAAGTCGATCCGCTCGTGGCGTTGAGATACGAATAGAGTCGAATTAGGAGTGCAGAAATGAAAACCCTTTTAACCGGCATCCTTTTTCTTGTTGTAATGTCGCCAACGGTTTCGGCTCAGGAGAAAAAGGAAACTAAAACTAAGCCGGAGCACAACCTAGTCCAGTTTCACATGGCGTTATTGAAGCGCGGACCAAAATGGAGCGCGACTGAGAGCGTGGAAACGAAACGTTTGCAGGATCAGCATGTGGAGTATGTGACTTCACTGCTTGATTCCGGCAAGGCGATCATTGCGGGACCGCTAACAGACGGCGGAGAGATAGGCGAGGTTTTCGTGTTTCGCGCATCGTCCGCAGAGGAAGCGAAAGCGTGGGCTGAAGCGGATCCGACGGTCGCGGCGGGAGTCAGGATTGCGGAAATGCATCCGTGGTGGTCGGAGGATATTTTTAGTAAGCCGGCGCAACCGTTGAAACTGACGCAGACGTTTCTTGCCTTCCTCACGCGCGGCGAAAAATGGACTCCGGAGAAGACGCCAGCGACCGAAGCGATTCAAAAGGCTCACCTGGCTAATATCGGTAAACTGGCGGAAATGAAAAAGCTCGTAGCGGCTGGGCCGTTCGGAGATAACGGGCGCTTGCGCGGGATCTTCGTATTTCGCGTGGCCTCGTTGGAAGAAGCAAAGGCGTTGACGGCGACGGACCCAGCGGTCCAGGCCGGCAGACTCGCGATGGAAATCCATCCGTGGATGGTCCCCGAGGGTGTATTGCCATAATTTTTGTCCTTTGTGTCTCTGTGGTGAACTAACCCTGATTCAAACACAGAGGCACAGAGCCACAGAGATTGCGCCGCGAAAGCAGGGCGACTATAATTCGCGCACTCCTAAGTGCTAATACTTGACTAGAGGTACGCGACGATGAACCGCACTCTTGCCTCTTTTTTTCTATTAGTCTCTCTATTTTCGTCGATCACTATCGCCCAGACCGGTGTGAAGAAGCAGCGCGCCGAACGGCCTTCTTCAGGTGAAAATCTCAAGATCTGCCAGGGGGTTTCGCCTCCAAAAGGTTACATTATCGTAGGTTATGTAACTTCCCCGGCATGCCCGCATGGCGCTTACCTGCTGAAGAAACAGGCGCCTCAAGTGTCGCCTGCGGCGCCACCACAAACCAAAGTGTCCAGGCCCCGCAGGGTTCAGTCTGCTCCGACTCTCTCCTCCGCCCCGACACTCTCGAACGCCGCAGGGAGCCCGGTTGCACTAAATTCGACACCCGCGGCTGTCCCCGAGCCCGGCGTCGAAGAAGTATCGGAAGGTGACGTGGTCCGTATTAACACCAGCTTCGTCACTGTCCCGGTAAGCGTTCTCGATCGCCAGGGCCGGTTCATTCCGGGTCTGCAGCGAGAAGACTTTAAGGTGTTTGAGAACGGCGTCGAACAACCGATTGCCCATTTCGAGCCAACCGAAAAGCCGTTCACCGTGGCTCTTGTGTTGGACACTTCGGCTTCGACGCGTTTTCACCTGTGGCAGATCAAAGAAGCCGCGATCGCTTTCGCAAAACAACTGCGCCCACAGGATCGCGTTCTCGTAGTGGCCTTCAGCGATGAAGTGCTTCTGCTAACTGAAGCCACAAACGATGTCGCCGTTATCAGCACGGTCATCGAGGTGAACGCGAACCCCGGAAGCTCGACACGCCTCTACGACGCGGTCAATCTCGTAATCGCGGAACGTCTCGACAAGGTCCAGGGCCGAAAAGCAATCGTGCTCTTCACCGATGGCGTCGATACTTCGAGCTACATGTCCACTTATCAAAGCACGATGCGTGAGGCGGAAGAGTTGGATGCGTTGATCTATCCGATTCAGTACGACACGACGGATTACATGCGCGCTATGCGAGGCGGAGGCAGCGTCACGATAACGACGAGTAGGAGTAACTGGCCGTTTCCGGGAAGTAGTTCTACACAAACGACGCAGAACGTTCCCGGCACTGGCGCTCCAATTTCGGGAGCGACCCAGGCTGACTACGATCGCGCCGATCAGTATCTTCAGGGAATGGCCGAAAAGACCGGCGGGCGTTTATATCGCGCCAACGATCCAACACAGCTCGCGCAGGCGTTTACGAGCATCGCCGAGGAGCTTCGTCGCCAGTACAGTATCGGCTACTACCCGCAGACCGGTGCTGCGGGAACTGACGAGCGTCGTTTGATCAAAGTGACCGTCAAGCGGCCCAATGTTGCAGTGAGAGCGCGGAATAGCTACATGCGCCCTTCAACAACCCCAACGCCGTAAGAGCGATTGCAAAATTGACTCAACCGATACAACAAAACGTCGAGCTAAAACTGCGCACCTTACGTGTGCTTTGGCTTGCTCTGTTCTCGAGCATTGGCCTTTACTTCGCGATGACGTTCTTTGTGGGACCATCGGAAAACATCGAGCCCAATCCCACGCTGTCACTCATACTAATCGTCGTTGGACTATCGACAACAGCTGATCTCTTTTGTAATCAAAAGAAAATTGATCGCCCACGCCATAGAACAACAGCAGATACAACTGGTCCAACAGGCATACATCGTCGTCTGGGCTGTGACTGAAGTCGCGGGGCTGCTGGGATTGCTTGATCATTTTGTGACGGGTCATCCCCACTATTACATCCTCTTCATTATTTCCGCCTGCGGTTTTTTGCTTAACGCTCCGCGACGCGACGATCTGATAAACGCGTGGCCCAAAACCACGATCTAGTCGCCCCAATCAAACACGCAACCTGGTGACGCCTCGCAGAGAATGACGTCATAACTATCGAGCAACGGCATCGCAAACGGTTCCAGTTCATTCTTCCAAATCTCACTGCTGTAGAACTCGTCTTTCAACCGCTCGCGGTCCTCAATTGACGGGAAGCTGCGGAGGAAGACAAATTTGTTCGGGTTCTCCACGTCAAGTAATGGACCAACGATCTTCATCCCGTATTTGCGCAAGGCGGGCACCGCGCGCGTTTCGAACAACTTGATAAACTCAGCGCGCTTGCCCGGCTTGATCCGGTAGCTTCTGACTTCTACTATCATCACAAACCTCCTGCAATTCTTTTAGTCTTTTTGCTCGCAAGGGGCAAACCAAAAAAGTTTCCGGGCACGTGTCGAAAACGGCTCCCTGCCGTTCGATTAGGAAGCAAAAGGAGAGTATATGAAAACTCTCAACAGAACTTGAGCAAAGCATGATCGGTGGTGAGTCGGGTCAGTACCGTAACGCGATAGCGTCGGGTGAATATCCGTTCGATAAAGGGAGAACCAATGCAAAAAATTACTCCATTCCTATGGTTTGATAACAACGCCGAAGAGGCAATGAATTTTTATGTTTCGATTTTCAAGAATGCCAAAGTCATGACTGTTTCGCGATACGGAGAGGCCGGGCCTGGTCCGGCGGGCACCGTCATGACTGCTGAATTCGAGCTCGAAGGACAGGAATTTGTCGCCCTGAACGGTGGTCCAAGATTCAAGTTCACCGAAGCGATATCATTTGTCGTGAATTGCGAGACGCAGGAAGAGGTCGACTACTTTTGGGAAAGGCTCTCCGAAGGCGGCCAGAAATCACGATGCGGTTGGCTCAAAGATAAGTTCGGTCTGTGGTGGCAGGTGGTGCCGGTGATCATGGCTGAATTGATGAGTGACAAGGATCCGGAAAAATCGAAGCGCGTTATGCAGTCGATGCTCACAATGGACAAAATTGAGATTGAACCATTGAAGCGCGCGCACGCCGGCAACTAATCTGTGTAATCTGTGGATAGCTTTCTCAGACGTTCGATCGGTCGTTTCAGTGATCTCTTCTTCTTGAGCAAGTCGGCCCAAAGATCGCCGACGTCAGCAATGCGTTGGGCCATCGTTCGTAATGTAAACGTCTTTGGCCCAACGTCGCCTCTCTCGAGTTCTTCCCAGGTACAAGGAGCGGAAACTGGCGCGCACGCTTTCGCTCGCACCGTGTAAGTCGCCGCGTACGTCGCGCTGTAACCGTTGCGACCTGTATCGACAAGGATCCGCCCACCGCGATCCGCCTTACTGAACTCCTGTGTCAGGTTATCCGGATCGCGCTTGACCATAATCTTTCCCACGACATGAGCAAATCGAGCTACAGTTCCAAAATCCGACTTGCCATCGAGTGGCACCGCGATGTGAAAACCTTTTGAGCCTGAAGTCTTGATCCAGCTCGGCAGACCCAGCTCAATCAACAGATCTCGCAGGTTCAAAGCGGCCTGGACGAGGGTGTTGAGCGCATCTTCTTTGGACGGATCGAGATCGAAGATACAAATATCGGGGTTGTACAGGTTCGGCGTGCGCGACGGCCACACGTGAATCGTGATGCTGTTCTGGTTCGCCAGCCAGAGCAGCGAGCGCGTGTCGTTAGCGATTGGATGGTGCACAGTACCGCCATGCTTCGGCACTTCGACGCGCTCGAGCCACTCAGGAAATCCTTTTGATACGTCTTTCTGAAAAAAGCCCGGCGAGCCGATGCCGCGGTGAAAGCGCTCCATCGTGATCGGGCGCCGCCGGAGATGCGGCAGCATCACGGGCGCGATCGTTTCGTAGTACGACGCAAGCTCGCCCTTCGTGATGCCGTCGTCAGGAAACAGAATTTTTTCAGGATGCGTGATCATCTGAATGACCCGGCGCTACCGCGCTCGGTTCTGTTGGTGGATCCACTACCGATAGCAGACGTGGATGACGGAGTTTGCCATGTACCGTCCACTCGATGAATCCGACCTTAACCAGCAATCATCGGTTGCACCCAGTGGGCCCGCAGACGCGGCAAACCAATGGCGCGCGTGAACGGCGGTTTTGGGATTTCCAGTTTATCGAGTTGCGCACGCAGATCGAGCAAGAGTTTCGTATCGAACCCGGTTCCGATCTTTCCGGCAAAGACGAAGTCGTCGTCCTCGTGATATCCAACCAGCAGCGCCCCGAGACCAACACGCTTACCCTGCGGGTCGGTAAATCCACCAACTATGAAATTCTGCGACAGCTCGCATTTCATCTTGAGCCATTGCTTCGATCGCCGGTGCTCGTAGATCGACCCGCGTCGCTTTGCAATGACGCCCTCCCAACCCTCCTTTTGCGCTCGTTCCCACGGCGTCGCATCGTCGATCAGAGCTACTCGCTGGAGTGGGGCTTCAAACGGCAATTGGGCCAGCAAATCACGACGCTCTTCGAGTGGTAATTCGGTGACGTTGCGGCCGTCGAGCCACATGATGTCGAACACGTGATACTCGACTTTGCCACCCCGCCACGTGATCTCGCCGTCAAGAATTAGTTCATGATGCGGGAGATCTTCGATCGCTTTTTGCACGGCGGGAAGATTTTGCGGTAACTGGTTGCGCGAGAACAGCTGGACGTCGTTATCCTTTTTGTAAGCGAGCAAGCGGATGCCGTCGAACTTTCGTTCGAAGACCCAATCAGGCCCGGTGAACCGTTCCTGCGTCAACGTCGCCGCCATCGGCACTAGCCATTCGGGAAAGGAAGGCATGTCCACAGATTACGCAGATTACATGGACAAGAACAACAGGATCTGCGTAATCTGCGTAATCTGTGGACGGCTTTGTTCATCGACGAGATTTTCTTCGCGGCGCCGCTGCTACTTTAGTCGCAACTCGGGCAATCGCGTTCCAAAAGAAACGTCACTTCGCGCCCGTCAAGGTCGCACGAAACCGCGTTATCCGCGAGGTTGTTGGGCTCAGACCGTATCGTCCGGGCGGCTTTGTCGTGGACGCGCAACGGTTAGGAAACAAACTTCTCGTTCACAACTACGGGCACGGTGGCGGCGGAGTAACTCTTTCCTGGGGCACTGCGTCGCTTGCTGTCGATCTGCTGCGAGATTTCCTGGTCGCCCGCAAAGTCGCACGACCTGCGCGGTTCGCCGTGCTCGGCTGTGGAGTCAGTGGGCTCTCAACCGCACTGCTCCTGCAACGTCGTTATCAAAGTGGTCCAGGAACAGTAACCATCTACGCGAAGGACTTACCACCCAACACAACGTCGAATATTGCCGGAGCATGGTGGGCGCCGACGTCTGTATATGAAGACGCGTCGAGCAAATTCACGGAACAGTTTCGACAGGCGTGTCGCATCTCGCACAAAGCTTTTCAACTGCTTGTCGGCGCTGAGTATGGCGTGCGTTGGATAGATACTTTCGAGTTTTCGCAGCATGAGGGTTCGCTGACTCGTGAACTGCCCGGCGGCAACGATCTATATCCGCAAATCCAGCAGCATCGTGACCCGGAAAACTATTTTGGCTTCCCTTTCGTGCTGCAATACTCGTCGATGCTGATCGAGCCGTCGATCTACCTGAGCAAGTTACTGCGCGACTTTTACGTCGCCGGTGGTCGAGTGGTGGTGAAAGAGTTTCGGAGTCGTGCGGAGATCGCGCGATTGCGTGAGCCGGTGATCTTTAACTGCACGGGGCTGGGCTCGCGCGAGCTCTTCAAAGATGAAGCTCTCATACCTGTGCGAGGTCAATTGGAAGTGCTGCTGCCGCAGCCGGAGATTGATTATTGTTATTTGAGCAGCGGTTACATGTTCCCGCGCAACGACGGCGTAATCCTCGGCGGCACATGGGACCACGACGACTGGTCACTGGCACCCAACCCCGATCAGGCGACAAGCATCCTCGAAGCACACACGGAAATCATGAAAGGCTTACAGAACCGAGCGCGGTAGCGCCGGGTCAAATGTCCCCCAGAGCCGCTTTTTGGAAGATCGACCCGGCGCTACCGCGCTCGGTTCCTTAATAGCGCCAGCTCTTCAAATCAGCACCCGGCGGTGCGCTCTTCGTGATCCTCTCCACGATCTTCGGCGCGTAAAACTGATGATACCTCAGCCGTGAGTACGCGTTCGGGCGCGTGTGATCGCCGTTCCAGCAGTGCTCGGCACGCGGCTCGTAATCAACCACACCACCGTAATGCGGATTCTTCGTCGACTTCAAAAACTCCTCGACAAGATAGACTGCGTTATTGAGGAAATAGTTGTCAGCTTCGCCAACGTAGATGTGCAGCTTGCCTTCGAGCTTCGGACCCAACTTCGCCCAATCGCGTTTCAGGATGTGACCGAGATCGTAATTCTCTCGCCAGTACTCAGCGACCGAACGATCGATTTTCCCCGTCAACTTGTCCCAGATCGGTTTTGGATAACCGTCGCTCCCAACCGGTGAATATACAGCTTGCCAGATATCCCACTGTCCACCGGAACGGCTATTCGTTCCGAGCGCAAGCTCCATGTGATTCATGTCTTCGACGGTCGCAGAAAGTTCGCCAAGGTAATTTCGTTTTCCCGGACGAGGCATGTGCTTCCACTTCGAATCTGCGTAGTAAGCATTTTCGTGCTCGTAAATGTTGACGACGGTGTACGCGCGGAAATCGATTGGATCGGGACAAGCGATCCACGCACCGTTGTATTCCTCCGGATAGAAAACCTGCGCGGCCATAGCCTCCCAACCACCGGTCGAGCCGCCGTAGAGGAAGCGCGCCCATCCTTTGCCGATTCCGCGAAAACGTTTCTCGATCTCCGGGACCAGCTCGTATGTGATTGCGTCGCCGTATGGACCAAGGTTGGCGGAGTTGACGGCGTATGAATCATCGTAATACGGGTTCGCGTGCTGGATCTCGACGATCACAAAGCGCGGAAAGTTTGGTCCCGTCCACTCTTTATAGAATTGATGTGCGTGCTCCTGAACGATGCGGTTGTAACCGGCTAGCTTGAAGCGCTCGTTGTAATCCGGTTTTAGATTCGGATCGGGCGGCTGCTCGCGAAACCCGCCGAAGTCCGCGGGAAAGTGTCCGTGAAAAATCACGAGTGGATAACGCGCTTCGGGATGCGCGTCGAAACCTTCCGGCAACAACACGTGCGCGCCGAGATGCATGTCGCGGCCCCAAAACTTCGACAAGCGCTCGCTCTTGATCTTGATGTGCTTGATGTACTTCGTATCCGCCGGTGGCTGGATCGCTGGAATAACTTTATCGAGCGTGATGGTAATCCGCTGAGTGGCATCGATGCGGATCTGTTTCGGGGTGCTGTACAGATTTCCAGGCGCGCGACTCCACTGCTGACCTTCACCGCGATCCATCGGTAGCTTCACTGTGTGTCCATCAGAGCGTTTGAAAGTTTCATAGCGATGGAGCAATGCCTGCACCCAATACTCGCCCGGTTTGATCTGATTCAAGCTACGAACCGGATAACCAAACGCGCTCTGATCGACGGTCTTTGCTTCGTCGGGCTTCCATCCGTCGACGTCGATGCCAAATACCTGTTGCGTTGTTAAGTCTTCGCTGATCTGCAGGCGCGGTTCGCGTTCGTTATTAGTGGAGATCAACAACAGCAGCCGACCATCGAGTTGTTCCTTACTCACACTTGCGGGAAACGAGATGTCGAAGCGAACGTTCGCTGTTGATTGCGAGTCGGCGTTAGTGGAGAAAAGAGTCAGGGTTAAAACTGCGGTCAGCATCAGTTTTTTCATCGATAACGCTCCTTTGCAGGATTTATGATTCGACGGGCAATCCTTCAAGTCGCATGATTGTGAGTGCGTTCGTCGTCGGACATGGTCCAGGTCGCAAGCGGTAGTCAAAGACCATCCTGCCGTCATGCACCTCTTCACGGAAGTGAAGGTTTGTGACACCTTCAATCTCATCGGCAAGCTTGATGAGTTCGAGATCGTGCGTTGCGATGAACCCAACTGACGGACCTCTTGCCAGCTCGCGTATGTAGGATCGACTCCCGATCAAGCGTTCGCGACTATTCGTCCCGCGGAAGATCTCATCGATCAAAAACAATACCGGCAATGGATCGTCAGCTTTGGCCGACGCAAGCAGTGCCTGCAACCGCTTCACCTCCGCATAAAAATACGAAAGCCCATCCTGCACTGAGTCGCTTACCTTGATACAGGTAAAGAGTCGAAACAACGATGCCTCCAGACGATCCGCATTCACCGTCGCTCCCGCATAAGCAAGACAAAGGTTCACGCCGATGGTCCTCAAAAAAGTGCTCTTGCCGGCCATGTTTGAGCCGGTAAGAATCACGATCTTCTCACCATGGGCCAACTCGAAGTGGTTGCACACTTTGAACTCTGGCTTCAGCAGCGGATGTCCGAGATTCCGAGCAGTGAAACGACCTGCGTCCGCAGACATTTCAGGAAACACGTAATGCGGATTCAGGTACGCGAAGTTGGCCAGCGAGTTCAACGCCTCCAGCTCATACCACGCATCGAGCCAGTGCGGCATGAGGTGCGCAATCTCATCTTTTACGAGCTCGAGCCGGTGCGTGAAATAGAAATCCCAGGGCACCAGCAGGTGCAGCAGCAACGACAAAAGCGGATTGGTGCGCACACCCAACGCGGCAGCGAGGCGTCCCAATCGTTTCATTTCAACTGAAGGTCGCTTGCCTTTGTCAGTGAACGGCGAACAGATCGCAGCCACGCCCGGAGTGTTCTTGTAACTGCGCGATTCGAGATATCGGAAAACAACCTGGAAATGGGTCAGCGCATTTTCGATGTCCTGCAATTCTCCGAAGGCGTTTTTAATCCTCGCTTGAAGCAGCAACATTGAGCCGATGTAGAGCAGGAACGTGAGGGGCCAAATCTGAGGAATTACCTCAAGGCCTGCGAGCACGATGCATATAATGTTCAAGACAGACAGAGCAAACAGAAAAATCACGGTCGGAAGTAAAGAACTCTTTCGTTCGCTGCGCGTGAGCCAGTCGACCAGGACACTGGAGTTCCAGAGCTTCGACGCGTCGCCTCGTGGTGGTCCAGTGGCGAGGCGTGCGACGGCGGAAAGCAGTTGCAGCTTGTCGCGAAATACGTGATGGCTTCTTAGCTCTTCAACCAGTGCTTGCCGGTGCTTGATCAAATCCATCTCCGGTCGCGGGTTCAGCAACCACGACTTCAACCGCTCGCTGCCCTCTTTGGTGACGGCGCGAGTCGAGTAGTCGATGGAGTGAACGCTCCCCGGTGATATCAAGATCGGTTTCGTACTGGATGGCCCGGGACTGGATGCCCCGATGGGTCCTCCGGAGGGATTTTGTTCCAATCCAAACGGATTCGAGCGATCTGAACTTGCTTGATATTTATCAGCAGCGAATTGCGCGTCAGACTGTTGCGGACTCTTGTGTGGAAGAACGTGACGACTGAAAAGACTATCAGAACTATTCCAGCGACAAACCATGCGGTCCTACTACCGGCAAAATTGCAGAATGCTAAACCGAGCAGTACACCGCAAACGAAGATGATTCTTCGCGCTGTCCAATACTTCCTGCTGATTTCGTTGAGGGTTTTCGCTCGGCGTTCCAGCCTCGCGATCTGTTTATCCAGTTGCACCAAACGGATCATGCCGCCGTTCACGATAACCCGTTTCAGCGCCAAGACCACAAAAGGCACAGAAGATACATAAAAACTTTGGCATCGAGACTTTTTTTGTGCCTTTTGCAAAAGCGCAATATCATGCGCATGGGTGCGTGGGGCACTCGGAGTCGTGGACGGAGTTGGGGGCGGCGGGTGGTGTGTTCTTTGCCGAAGGTTGTGATCAAGGCGACTGAGCAGACGATGATCGCGGCGGCAATGAGCATTCGTAAGGTCAGTGGTTCACTCGCAAGTAGCCAACCTAGTAACACTGCGACGACTGGGTTTACGTACGCATACGTCGCTGCGCGCGCGGGAGAGACGTTGCGCAGTAACCAACTGTAGGCAGTGAATCCGACAAGCGATCCGAACACGAGTAGATAAAAGAAAGCTCCAATCGAAACCCATGATGCGGCAGCCAGGTTGAGGCGTTGAAAATCACCGACTGCGAGAGCAAACACCAGCATCAAACTCCCGCCACCCAACATCTGCATTCCAGACGCCATCCACGTCGAACCCTTGATCGGATTTCGACTCGCATACACAGAGCCCGCTGCCCACGCGAAAGCTGCAAGAAGGATGACGACCACACCCAGGAAACCGATCGACGATCCAGTAATTCCAGCTCTCAATCCATCACCCAACGAGCAGCGCGACACCCGCCATCCCAATGAACACTCCAAGCAGTACTTTCCAGTTCGGACGTTTGCGACTAAATGCCCAATTCAATGCCACCACCCACAATGGCTCAGTCGCAATTAACAATGCCGCGAACCCTGACGGGATGTATTTCTCAGCCCAGGTTACGCCACCATTTCCACCCAGTAACAACAAGCCGCCGATTGCGAGGGCCTTGGGCCACTGCGAGAACGATGACCGAATACTCTCACCGTTGAGAAGGGCCCACGTGAAAAGAATCGCTCCAGCCAGCGAGAACCGTGTGCCGGCCATGAGAAAAGGTGGAAGGGTTTCAATCGCGAAGCGAATTCCAAGGTAGGTCGAACCCCAGAGCAAATAGACCGCGGCGAACGCGAGAATGATCAGAACGCGCGATGAGCGAGGTTGTGTCATAAATGGAAATCACGCAGTTTAAACAAAATGAGGCCCACGCCGAAACGTGGGCCTCGTGATTTTACCCTTCAACCTTTACTAGGGCCTGCGCCGGTTATCCGGCCTGGGTCGTTGATTGCTGTTTCGAGGTGGCGGCCGATTGTCTTTGCGGTCATTTGTAACGACGACTGCTTTCTCTTTCGGGGGCCGCTTCTCCTTGTCCTTTTTCTGCGCAAATGCACCTGTTGAAACGACGCCCAGCAGCATCATTATCACCAGCAATTCTCGCATTAGCTTAATCATTTTCAGCCATTTCTCCTCACGGCGATGTCCGCGCGTTGGAGGGAGAAAGAGTCGCGCCGATCTGGAGGCAGCAAGATAAATGCCACGAGGATTTGCGCGAAGAGTCTATCAGTAGATCCGGAAATTCGCACGGTTTCGAATTGAACCGCACGGTATGGTATAGCCACAAAACGGCACAAATTTGCGCAAAATGGCTATTTATCGGCGGACGGTGACGCTCAAAGTCCCCACGTTCCCGCTGCTGTCGAACGCCCGTAGTGAGATGGTGTGTTCCCCGGGGCCGAGTTGGCCAAAATTCACCGAATAAACTTCGTGACCGCTGTCGGCAATGCCGTCGTCCGGAAAAACCGGGATCCAAGCCGCGCCGTTGAGGCTGGCGTCCGCCTTTTTTACCTTGCCGGTCGCGTCGTCAGCGGCAAAAACCACGCGGACAGAATCTCGCAGTCAATTGCGGCTGGCCCGTCGCTTTCACCACCGGCGGAGTGTTATCGATGTCAACTGGCTCACTCAATCGCTCACCAGTTAGTTTCTGTCCCGGCGGATTGTCGGGAGCATCGGAAGCTACAACCTTGATCACGTAACGCCCGTCTGCGAGTGTGGCTCCATCGATGGTGTAGAAGTTGTCGCGCAGTTTGTCTTTCAACAGCCTGAATGTCTGCTCATTCAACGCGCGGTAGTAGATCGCATATTCCAACGTATCCGAATTGCGATCTTCCGCCTGCCACTGAAACGATCGCGCACCCCGTTGATAAAAACGACGCGGAGGCACTTGGGCAATTGGTCCAAACAACGACGGATCGAGGCCAGACGATTCGACATTAGGATCCGCTGTTACCTGGGCCATCTGTTGCAGTCCGACGCCGATCGGCAGGACGCTTATCGACAATACCTCCGGCGCAACATTTCTCGGAAGGTAAGCGACGCTCACGTCTTCAACCCACGATGGCGCGCTTGACGACCCTGATGCACGCACAGTCGCGCGCCACTGAATGAAACGTGCGCGCGGACTCGAAATCTGATTCCCTTCCGGACTTCGATAAGCCGTACTCCAATCGCTCCAGGTAGCGTCGGGTCGCTCACCATTGCCAGTGCGCGTTTGAACTTCAACCACGCCCGCACCGCGCCACCAAATTCGACCCCACGACGCGGTGAGTCTTGCATCCCTCACTGGTGATTCAAATGTTCCTTCGCTCACGAGTTCATTGCCGAAGCGAAACAGCTTCCCCTGATTGCTCGAAGCCGCATAGATCTGGTTGTTCCTAACGAGCAACGACGAAATCTGACCTTCAGGCGACTGCAACAGGAGTGTGTCGCGCCCGTCGTTTGTAACTGAGTAGATGCGACCCTTGTCAGCGGTGCCGATGAGCACGCTACCCGGTTGCAACCCAGGCGCGATTGAGAACGCAGTAACAGTTGTCGAACTCCACACCACATCAGTTGCGCCATCGGGAAGTATTCGAAACACCGCGCTACGCGCGTTCGAAACGTCGCTCCGGCTGCGTGATGGACCACCCGGAGTTTGAATTGGCATGCCAGTCTCGTCGATCGGCGTGATGGTGACTGACGTACTCGGAGTCGCGCCTTCGGAAGGTTGCGGAGACGTGACCGCGGGCGTCGATGGAGCGCGCGCACTCGCGGCTGCGTCACTCAACGCGAGCGCGTAGATCGATCCGTCAGCGGCGGGTGCTAAAGCATGAATCTCGCGAAGTTGTGTGTCGAAGAGCGCAAACATCTTTCCTTCAGGAGAAACTCGCAACACCAATCCTCCAGAGTCAGTGCCTGCAATCAGATCGCCCTGAGGCGTGACAGCGAGTGAGATGACGTGTGTTTGGTTTGTGCTGACAAGCAATGACGAATCCGGATTGGCGCCCGCGGCTCGCACGCGATAAAGCTTGCCGCTATCGCCGGTGCCAACGGCCAACGATCCATCCGACATGATTGCCAACGACCAGATGTATTTATCACCCGGATCGAAATAGACCTCCGCTTTTCCATCGGAAGCGATGCGATAGACTTTACCGTCCGGCGATGTTCCTGCGAACACTACACCATCGCGAGCGACCGCGAGTGCTGTTACGTCGAGCTCCGGGGCGTCGTAGAGAAGCGCGCCCGTTCCGCTCGCCGGAATTTTGTAAGTTTTGCCGTCGTGCCCGGTGCCAAGGTAAACGTTGCCCTGATTGTCCACGGCGCTGGACCACACATAAGTTTGCTGAGTATTGAAGACTTCCGTGAGCTTTGGCGAAAGCATCAGCACGCCGGTGTCGCTAATCGAAACTCCACGCGCGTCGCCTCGCAACAGTTCCACGCGGCCACTGGTTTCCCAAATAGCCGGCTGGCCTGCTTGAACGGGAATGAAAAGCAATCCACAGATTACACAGATAAGAACAAAAATGTTCTGTTTTTTAATAGTCATCTTTTAGTCAGGTTCCTATGTACTTGGCGTAAAGTGAGCGAGCGACAGGAATGTCATCCGTGCCGCGAATTATAGATCGTGCGTCTTGAAAGACAGTGAGTTCAAACTGCCCGGTCTTAAATCGTAGTAAATATTCGTTGAACTTAACTTCTCCTGCGCGGCGTAGCCGTTCCGCGAGTGACGGAAAATTGAGACGCGTTGGCTGCGACGGTGATATCTGAATCGCATCCCGGCCGCACAGCACAGCGGCGCTTTCCGCGGAAGCCGATAACGTTTCATAAACTCCGAGCCCGCATGTCTTACAGTCCGGACGCGGGCTGCCGGTTCCAATTCTTCTCCATTCATTTCGCCAAACGTCAAACTGCATCAGCGAGCCGTGAAGATCGTCAATGCTTCCGGTTAATAACTTCATTGCTTCACTTACCTGCACCGCCGAAACGATGTTGATGATCGGCATGATCACGCCGGTTGTGTCGCAGGTTGGAGCACTTGCAGCAGGTGGAGGCTCTTCAAAGACACAACGCAGGCAGGCTGTTTCGTGCGGCCGGATGGTCATGGTTACGCCGTACGAACCAACAGCAGCGCCGTAAATCCAGTTTACGTTGTGCTTCACGCAGGCATCGTTGAGGAGGTAACGGGTGGCGAAGTTGTCCGTGCCGTCTATAACGACGTCGCAGCCTTCGAGCAAACGCTCAACACTCGAGTAGTTGAGATCGAGTATGTGAGGTTCGATCTCGATTTCTGAATTGATTTGCCGCAGGTGTTTCGCGGCGGCGATGGCCTTCGGCAGACGTTGTTCGGCGTCACTTTCCGTGAACATCGTCTGCCGCTGGAGGTTTGAAGGTTCGACGAAATCGCGATCGACGATGCGCAGTTGGCCGACGCCCGCGCGCGCCAGTGATTCCGCATGAGCTGAACCAAGCGCCCCGCAACCAACAATCAGAACCCGGGCGGCAAGCAGCCGCCGCTGTCCTTCGTCGCCAATTCCACTGAAGAGAATCTGTCTGCTGTAACGCTCGTCCACTGAGCGTCAGTATAACAACAGGTCCTATAAGTCCTATAGGACCTATACCGAGCAGGCTTTACGCCGTGATCCCGTAGCGCTTGATCTTCGCGTTGAGTGTCGTCGGTTTCAATCCAAGAAGCCTTGCAGCGCGCGTCTGGCTGCCGGAGGTCCGGCCGAGCGCAGTGCGAATCAGGCTCACTTCAAATTGTCGCACTTCGTCAGAGAAACGCGCGCCGCGCTTGATGTCGACCGGCCGAGAAATCGCAAGCGACTCAACCTCGTCGAGAAGCTGCAGCACTGTTTCACGCAAAGTAGTTTAGCCGAACATCAACGCTCGAGGCGCTCGGCGCCTGTTCCCCCGAGTCGGGGCTGTTTGGTTTCGATTTCCAAAACTTCACTACTCATGATTCACCCTCCCAAGATGCGGTGGCAAAGTTTCTTGCCGCCAAGTCCGTAGCTGGGGAGTTTTGGACGCGGCTTCCATGTTTGAATGGTCGCAGAACCTTCGAGAGAAAGATTTAGCATTGTGACAAAACGGCTAAAATTTGGGATGAAAAGCTATCTCGCCGTGGCAGGAGACGGTTGATCTTGGGTCTTTGTACTTGGAGTCTTTGGTCTTAGCAAACTCAAAGCACTAAGACCAAAGGCCAAAGACCTGCAAATATTATTCCCGACTGCTCGCTGGAAATTCGATCGGTAGTTGCGGCTGAGAGTGAGCTGCTTGCCGTTTTCCATGATGATGCGATACTCACCGTGAAACCAGGGCTGCATCTCTTTGATCTTGTCGATCTTGACGATGGCCGACCGGTGAATACGCCGGAACTGACGCGGGTCGAGTTGTTCTTCCAAACTGCTGATGGTCTCGCGCAGGAGATAGCCTTTCTGGTTGTCGTAGACGCGCACATAGTTCCCTTCCGCCTCGATGCAGTAAACATCCTGCACGTTAAGAAAGAACACGCGGCCTCCGTTCTTGATTACCAGCCGCTCGAGATGGCGCGGTCCGGTCTTTAATTCTTCGAGCAGGGCAAGGATGTGCTGGTCGCGTTCGCCCGACTGTTCCAGTTTGATCTGCTCTTTGACACGCGCCCACGCGACGTCGAATCGCTCGTGATCGAAAGGCTTAAGCAAGTAGTCCAAGGCGTGTACCTCAAAGGCACGCACGGCATATTGATCGTAGGCAGTAACAAAGATGACGTAAGGAGTGGCCTCGGGATCTAACGACTCGAGCACCTCGAACCCACCGAGTTCGGGCATTTGAATGTCCAGGAAGACAAGGTCCGGCTTAAGCGACTTGATCGCTTCAACTGCTTCACGACCATTCGCACACTCCGAAACTATTTCGACTTCTGAATCATCTTCCAACATCTCGCGGATCATTTCGCGAGCAAGTGGTTCATCGTCGACGACCAACGCCCGAATACGTCTTGCGTTCGTCACCCTTCCTCCTAATCAAAACGTGAATAACGCAATGAACGGTGAGTGAAGATCACACAAGTAATGAACACCGCACTTGATACACTTGTGACGTACATCAGATGCGGAAATTCATCGATTCGTACGACGAACTTAGATGCCAAGTTTCGTACTTATGACGCGCTTAAGGTGAAGAGAATTAACAGTGAACGAGAATGTGGAGACGAATACAGGTCTTTGGAGATTAGGTGTCCTCGCCGCGTGGAATTTCGAGCGCGACAACCAAACCTCCTGAAGGATCGTTGGTCAATTCAAGACTCGCTGCATCGCCGTAAAGGCCGGCCAGCCGTGCGCGAGTGTTAGCCAAGCCCAATCCTCTGCCACGGGGCGCCTCGAGTCGATCTACTTGAATGCCCGGACCATTGTCTTTCACTTCGATCCGAACGACCCCGTTTCGAGGCACTGCGGTGATCTCGACACGGCCGGAAGTCGAGTTTCCGATGGCGTGTCTCATCGCGTTTTCCACAATAGGCTGAAGAATCAAGTTGGGAACACGAACGTCCAGGACTTCAGGGTCGACGTGAATGTTGGTCGTAAGTCGATCCTGAAAGCGAATGCGTTCTATCTCGAGGTAGCCATTCAAGAACTCCACCTCCTGCTGGAGCGTAACCTCCATCGATCCTGAGTTTTCGAGGGTCAAACGCAGGAAATCACCCAGCCTGGTGATCATCTTGCGCGCGCCATCGGTGTCTTTGCTCAACAACGCCGAGATTGAATGGAGCGTGTTGAAGAGAAAATGAGGCTGAACCTGCATTTTCAACGCTTCCAACTGCGATTGAACGAGTTGCGTGTGAAGCTGCGAAGCTTTCAACTCGCCTTTGCGGTAGCTGTGGTAGTAGTTGAACGCATGACTCAACACGAGGATCAACCAGTAGATGAGTAGCCAGCGATCGAGATTGAAGTAGACGTAATTGAAAATCCTGAATGCCGTGATGTTGCCCCCGCGGCCCAGGACCCACATGTAGAGAATAAAATGGAAGGCGAGAAGCGTAATGCAAAGCACGATGCTGAATAGAAAATGGAGCGAGACTGTTCGCATCCAGGTGCGGCGCTCGATGCGAAAACGGCGCGAGAGCCACAGGACGAGCGGGGTTGAAAAGGCCCAGGGGTAGATGGCTGACGCTTGTACGAGGAAGCTTTGGGCGTAACGGATCGGCTGGTTCTCAGCGTAATTCATCAGGTAGATCTGAGTGCTGAAAAAGAGCGCGACGATAGTCCAGATGCCAAAGATCAGCGCATATCGCACTGATCGTCTGGACAGAACGGTCTCGTCGTCCACGTTGGCAGACTGGTTCATTAGTTTGATCTCTAAAGGATCCGGCTGGGACACGGGAGGCACGGACAATTCAAACTAGCGTATATCGTTTGATTAACACCGGCGGGGAGAGCTTTGTGACCAAATGGACTAATTCCGATGCGAACGGGCTTCGTCGAGAAATCCTGTTTAATCCTGTATTCCTGTTAAAGCTGACTGATACATTATCGATTCAGATGGCCTCTTGCCCGTCCACAACTCAAACTGAATCCTTGCCTGCGCAACCAGCATTTCGAGTCCACCTAAAGTTTGGCAACCCGCTTCGCGAGCTTCCTTTGACAATCTCGTTTCGACCGGATTGTACACGAGATCGTAAACAATCCGCGCCCCGCGAAGCTGTTCACGATTTGCCGGCGCTGCGGGTGTCGCATTCACAACGACATCGTATCCACTAAAAGAAGCCGAAGCGAGCGGCTCGCACGGAACATTGACTCTCGACACATCGCGCACAAACACCTTCACGTTCGCGCCTGATCGCTTTAGCGCCCAAATCGCCGCGCGCGCCGCACCGCCCGCACCAATTATCGCCACCTGCTTCCCTTCCAAAGAACCGATGCGCTTGATCAGTGGATCGATGAATCCGGCTGCATCAGTGTTGTATCCAAGTAAACGATCTTTCTCGACGACGATGGTATTAACGGCTCCTATCTCCTTCGCCTCAGGATCGATCCAATCAAGGCACTCCATCACGGTCTGTTTATGAGGAGCAGTGACGCTCAATCCTCGAAGGTTCCAGTTCAACTCTCTTGCGAGGGGTTGCGCCATGCGTTTGACGAACGACTTAACATCGCTGACCTCAAATGGAAGGTAAACGCCATTAACTCCTTCGTGCGCGAATGCGGCGTTATGGATGTGAGGCGACACTGAGTGCATTGCCGGTTGTCCCACTAGACCGCAAATCATCGTTTCTTCATTAATGGCGTCGATGTTGTAGAGCGAGCGAAGTTTGCGCGCGTTAACT
This sequence comes from uncultured Acidobacteriota bacterium, assembly GCA_963800055.1. GTDB lineage: Bacteria > Acidobacteriota > Blastocatellia > Pyrinomonadales > Pyrinomonadaceae > PSRF01. Next base: position 197,790 of record CAWCZP010000023.1, on the reverse strand, counting down.
TGTCCCGGCGCCGTGGCGCTGTCCTCGTCCAGCGAGCCGTAAGTTAGAAATGCCCCGCGTGATGGTCCAAGAACGCGCGTTGCAATTCCAGCGTTGCCCATAGCGACTGCAATGACTTCTCGGCCTTCGCCACGCGCACGATCGATTAATTGAAACAGTGGGATGCAGTCAACGATCTCATTTGCTTGCACCGCGATCTTAATAACTCGAGCGGAAGGTTGGGCCAGCCGTTCGTAGATCTTTTCAAGATCAGACGGTACGCCGGAGAAGTCGTGATGAGAAACGATGGTGCGCGACCAGTCAGGCGAGACCTCATGGGCCAGGTCGCCCTCGACATCCCACCAGATTGTGTCGCCGCGCGCAGCCTGTGTTTTCCAAAACGCCAGACGATCTTCCCGAGTCAAGTCGCGACAGCCGCCTTGTTCTGATGGACGAAAAGTGAGAATTACAGGACGGGAAACACTGCTCAGGTTAGAAACTACTGCTGATAGATCCTGCGGTTTGAGACAATCGAGACGCAGTTCAACGATGTCTGCCCACTCGATCGCCCGCTCACAAGCACTCTTGAATGCGCTGAGATCTTTCTCGCAAACCGGAACGCAAACGCGGGTTCTATTTGCGCTCGTTTGCATCGAGGTGCCGAGTTGGCGCTTCAACTCCGAGGTGACGCGTCGTCCCTTCTGTCACGCTCGGCACCGGCGCCATCAATTCATCGGTAGGTCGGGCCGGGAATGCTCTGGCAGCGAGCGGCGCTTGCAGTGAGGCGCGCTTCTCTCGCTCCCTGACTCGAATACACTGCGCGACGCCGGTGCCCATGAGCGAAAACGCCGGCAACAACAGCCAAAACCACCAGGTTGCACCCATCCCCGTTCTGGAAAGCGCGATCGCGATCAATAAAAACGCAATCCCCATAAACACATTCTTGAACGCGTGGTCCAGGGTTAGTACCTTGCGGCCTGTGGCGCATATGCCTTCAGCGTCTTCCTCAGTCGCCGGTTTCGCGATCTCGCCCGTTAACGCTTGCGGAATTAGACTGATGTTTGCTCCGCAACCGCGACAAAAACTACCGCCGTCGGGATTCGGCGTTGCGCATTTAGGACAGAACATTTATCTCTCGCCTCTCAGGTTCACACCACTGGCCAGCATTCGCTGCCGCCTTGCTTCGTAAAGTAGCACTCCCGCCGCGACCGACACATTCAACGATTCCAATCGGCCCGTCACGGGAATACGAACTAACGTGTCGCAGTGTTCTCGAACCAACCGGTGAAGTCCGTGGCCCTCATTACCGAGGAAAATCGCGGCCGGAAGTTTCCAATCCCATTCCCAGTACAACTGTTTTGCCTCGGCAGCGGCCCCGACCACCCAAATGTTACGTTCTTTCAACTGCTCTATCAATCGAACCAGGTTCGTTACACGAGCTACAGGAACATATTCGAGCGCGCCCGCAGCAACCTTCGCCACTACGCTCGTCAGACCGACTGCACGTCGCTCGGCGATGAAAACTCCGTGAACACCGGCACATTCTGCGGTGCGCACGACCGATCCGAGGTTATGTGGATCTTCGATCCCGTCTAATCCTACAACCAACGGTGGATCCGGGCTTCCGATCTTACTTTCGAGCTGGTCTAACAACTCGTCTGCATCCTTGTAACGAGCCGCAGCGATTCGCGCGACAACTCCCTGGTGTCTCACATCGCCAAGATCCAGGCGGGGTACACGATGAACAGGCACGTGCTTCTCTCGGGCGAGTTCGAGCAGAGGCTTGAGACGATCAGGACGAGCGCTTTCGAGAATCGTGATCGCATCGATCTGGCGTTTCCCCGCGCGCAGTGCTTCGAGCACCGCGTTCACGCCATAGATAATGTCTCCAGTTGACCTGTTGGCCGCCATTCTCGAAAAGGTTTTAACGCAAAGGCGCAAAGGCGCAAAGCGTTTATGTTTCTTACTTTGCGCCTTCGCGCCTTTGCGCGATGTAATAACGCAGTCGCGAATAGCGCGTGAACTGGCTCTCGTTACTTTTCGTGGTAGCCATTCCCACGCTGAGTTTCCCCGGGGCCTCGCGTCGCCAGCCACTCGATTGAATGTCCGGCTGCGTGCTCCATACGAGTTCCAAAACGTTTCGCAGTCGCTGGTACGACTCATCAACATTCGCATTGATGGCTCGGGAGGTGATCGCTCGTTTGAGCCTGCTGAAGTTTTCATTCGCGATGAGCGCCTTCTCCGTTCCGAGACACGAGAAATCGAATCCGTTTGCACTCACTCGCCACGTAGATGAATGTGATGATGTATAGAAATCAATTACCGCTTCATCTTTAAAAAACTCGCTTGCGTCGAGAATCTCCTTTTCGGGTTTGCGATTGATACGTTCACTAATCTCCACTCTTGTTTCGATCAGTCGGGCGCTGAGAATCAAAACAATGTCCGTCCAGGCAACAACAGTTTCTTCCGCGACGCCAGCTAGCTGAATCGCCAGAGACTCATCCGCAAGAGTCATCGACTTCACTCGCCTAACCATGTTGTCAGTTAGACCAAGATCCTGATCGCTAATGTTCAAACAACTCAATCCGAGCTCTTGCAGTCGCTGAAACACCAGCTCAGCCTCTTCGCGACTGGCCGTGCGCGCAACGGGCAAAGGAGTTCCCTCAAAGAGTATTTCGTGCAGTTTATCCGCGCTCAGTTTCAGGAGTCCCGCAGCCTGAGCGACCACTTCCTGCGACGCGACATGATCCTGTGACAGCAGGATGGTGTTATAACCAGGCTGATGTTTCTCAGGGGGACGGAGCACCGGCTTCCTAAGTCGTGCAGAAGCTTCAGTCAACGGCAACAGTGCGACACAGTACAGACAGGTTATTCGTGTTGGAGGATTAGCTCTCAAGCACTCCTCGCAACGGATCATTTGTTCTGCTGAAAAACCCTGTGGCTCGGAGGGTTCGACTGGTCCAAGGAAGGGAATGTTTTCGTTATCTTTAGGCAACAGCTCCTCCAAGTATTTGGATTATACGACGACAGGAAAATCTAAGGCGAAGTTTATGTTTGCTGATGCGACTATCAGAAAAGGTTTGACTACTACTGTCTGCCTCGCGCTCGCATTGACCATGTGGGGCTGCGCCGCGTTTCAGCCTGCCGATCCGAATGGACCGCGCGCCAATGTTCCTTCATATCCGATCGCATTGGCGGATCTCGGGCCCAGGCTCGAAGAAGCGTCTTTGGCCTGGTACCAGTTGTCGCAACGCTACGGCATACCCGGAAGGACCGAAGCGAACCTACACCCATACACGGCGACACTTCAGAGCTTGCCGGCAAACCTCGCGGCGCCTATCTATCTCCCTAAGATTGGTCCACAAACAAGTCCGGCCGAAGACGACGTTCGAGAGTCGTTGCGCAGGTTCATCGTTGAATGGCAGCAATTAATCGGAGCGGAGCCGAATGAACTGTCGCTCGTGGAAAGAGTTGACGAGCCGTCCGGTGTCAAAGTTGCGCGTTATGAACAACGTCCGTTTCGGTATCCATTGCGAGGACCATTTGGCAGTTTGGTCATTCGCTTTCGAAGTGATTGGCAGCTTGTCGGGTTGTCGAGCAGTTGTATTCCCAACGCCGATCGCTTCCAGGCGACGCTCGCAGGTCTGACTCCAAAGTTAACGGCCGACGAGGCGGTGAATCGCATCAAGACGCAACCGCTAACCTTCACCAACGCGAGTCAACAAAGTATCACTTTACCGGCAAATGCAACCGTCGAGGCCCGGGAATTGGTTGTTTTCGTCGAGCCAGCAAAAGACCCGCCAAGCAGCCTGGAAATGCGGCTCGCCTGGGAAATTGATATTACTAACGCTCCCATTAAAAAGGTCTATTTAGATGCAATGTCTGAACAGATAATTGCAACATCTTGATCGCAGGTAAGAGAGTCTCTCAACTTGACCAAAGAACAGCAAAACAGCATCCTAGGTTCAAATTACCAGGAGGGTATTGCGGAGTCAGTTTATGCACAATTTCGATCCTACGAACAATGTTTCATGGCAATTAGGCCATCGCGGAAGGGTAGCAGTATTTATTGACGGTAATAATCTTTTCCACGCAGCGCGCTTCCATAACATTGACATCGATTACAACAAACTTTTACGGGTGTTGTTGGGTGACGGCCGGTTGCTCAGGGCGTTCTTCTACACAGGCGTAGATATCGGCGCGGAACGTCAACAAGGCTTTCTGCTCTGGATGAGACGAAATGGTTTCCGTGTGGTCCAGAAAGAGCTGAAGACTTTTTACGACGGAACGCGGAAAGCAAATCTTGACGTTGAGATTGCGGTCGATATGTTGTCGCTCGCCGGGCGCTACGACACTGCGGTCCTTGTTTCTGGTGATGAAGATTTTGTCTACGCCGTCAATGCGGTTGCTTACAAAGGCTGTCGTGTTGAGATAGCGGGATTCCGATCAAACACAGCACCCAAACTGATCGATGTTTCTGACTACTTCATAGATCTCGGCGAGATCGCGGACAAGGTTCGCAAGGAGATCACTCACGGGACGCGTTATGACGAGCGTGACTTGCACGAACCGCTGCCGCCGCAATATCTTCACGATCAACTGGAGATGCAGAAGCAGACTGAGGCTTATCAGCCGGCAATGCGAGTGATGATACAGGCGCAGATCGAAGAGGAAGCTGAGGAGTTTGAAGCCGCGTCGGAGTTCATCCGGATCACCGACGACCACTAATGGTATAAGTCCTATAGGACCTAATAGGACTTATAATTGCCGCAAATGAAAATCTTCACAGTTCAGGAAGCCAATGCGTTGCTCCCAAACGTCAGGATCATTGTGGCCAGGATCCAGCGTGCGCATCGCAGGCTTAGCCATTACCGCGACGAGGCAAAAAAAGCATCCGAAGCCGCCGAGCAAGGCGGCGGCGGAATTGCTGAAGGCGCTGCCTACGCATCAGTGCTGACTGAATTAACGCTCCAACTCGCCGAGCTGGAAGGTCTTGGAGTTCAACTCAAAGACTTTGAGCGCGGGTTGATCGATTTCCCTTCGTTGCGCGAAGGACGCGTCGTACTGCTGTGCTGGCAGTTGGGCGAAGGCGACGAATTGGAGTGGTGGCACGACGTGGACGCTGGGTTCGCCGGTCGTACACCGCTCTAAACCTCTCGATCCTCGCGAACCACAACCTCAACTGCTACTTCATTTTCTCGTTGACCACTTAAAGTTGTTCCTGATAGTATGCGCGCGAAATGGAAGCACCCCCAGACGCCTCAGTTCAATCCGCCGAAAAAAAATCCACACTCATAGAGTTCCCAGGTGTCTCGCGGAGTTCTGTGCCTGAGTGGCGCAAGGAATTGAGCGAAAGAGTGCGCGAAGTCCAGGAGAAGCGTGCTCGAGATGCCTCTCGTGAGGCGGCCGAGGCGGAACGGCGTCGCATGGAAGCTGCGATTAATGCTCCACAACTGGAATTGTTACCGCCGGCGGAAATGCCCGCGATGAATCCGTTGGTTGCTGCCGCACTCAAGCGAATCGAGAGGGCGCACCAAACGCAGTCAACTGAAAATCATCAACCCGGAACAACGCTGGCAGCGGCCATCGCGTACGCACCGGAACGAGAAGAGAATGACATGAGCGAACCGGTTCTTCCCGAGCCGCAACTCGCGTTCGAAGCTGACGTCACCGTCGAAGAAGTACCAGTAGCGCCCGAGAAACCGCATCTTGCTGTAGTACGGCCCGCGGAGCCAGTCGTCGCAAAAGTTGAACCCCGTAAGGTTCCGAAGCGCTTGATAGTCGAAAACGATCCGTCACTTAACTATCTCGATTCAATTTCGAGAACCGTGCGCGTTGATGAAATCGCGACCAGACGTGCGTCCGTATTTCGTCGACTCGTTTGCGCGCTGCTCGATCTGGTGTTCTGCGCATTGTTGAGTTCACCGATCGCGATTGCGATGTACTTCACCGGAAATAATCTGCAAGAGACGAGTGTGATTGCAGTGCTGGCGGGAAGTGTGATCGTCGTGACGTTTTTCTATCTCACACTGATGACCGCGTTGACAGGTCGCACATGGGCCATGCGGCTCCTTTCACTGCGTGTGATTGACACGAAGACTGGATTGATTCCTACCGGCGGCCAATCAATCGGCCGCTCGATCTTCTATTTGATTTCGCTCGCTTCTGGCGTTGGAATTCTGTTTGCGCTGTTGAGCCGCGAAGGTTATACGGTCCACGATCGCTTCACGCGCACGGCAGTGATCACTGCTTAACTAGCCACCCAAAGGCACAAAAGGCACAATTGCGGATATGGATCACGCACTCATCCGGCGTGTGGTTGGCGAGCTGCATGCCGCGCTTACCGGAAGGTTCTTCGGCAAGATATTCCAGCTTACGCCAGTCTCGTTTGCTTTCGATTTTGGGCTGCGTGGTGAATATCTCTTCGTTAGCGTCGATCCCGCGAGTCCTCGTCTCTACCTCGTCAGGCGCCGGTTAAAAGAACTCGAAAAACAGTCAATTTCGCTGAATTTATTCGGCCAAACGATGCGCTCGCGACTCAGTGGCGCACATGTCGTTGGGATTTCAAAAGACCCACTCGATCGCATTGTGCGGTTGACGTTCCGTGTCGATGATGAGAAGGGCTTAGTCTTCCGCAGGCTCATAATTCAACTAACCGGTAGAACCGCGGATATTTTTCTGCTGGACGAGTTGAATCGCATTGAGGCTGTGCTGCGCGAACCAGGTCAGGCAAGGCTTAACGAAAAATACGGCCCTCCACCTCGCCCGGCAAAAGAGACGCGTGAGACGCTGCCGGCTGGACCAGGTTCACCTTCCGCTCAACTCGACGCCTATTTCGCCGCGCTCGATGCGAGAAAGGTTTTTGATTCCCGAGCCAAAGGGCTGCGGTCGAAAGTGACTAAGTCAATCCGCCAACAAAACACCCTGAAAGAGCATCTGCAGCGGGATCTCATTCGTCACGGCGATCCGGAAGGACACAAACGAGCCGGTGATCTGCTGCTCGCGAACATTGCGACAGCGGTGCGCGACGGAAACAAAATACAAGTCGTTGATTACTACACTGAAGGTGGACCAACGATCGAGATCGAGATCGATGAGAACCGCTCGATTCAGGACGAGGCCGCGCATCGCTTCCGGCAATACACGAAAGCGAAAAGAGCCGCGGAAGAGATTTCCGCGAGACAGAACCAAATCGATCGAGACACAGCAGAACTCGAGAAACGTCTACAACAACTCGAACGGATCATCGAGTCGAGGGATCAAGCCGCCCTCGAGAGTTTTGAAAAACCCGCGCCTGCCCCGAAGCATCCGCAAAAGAAGTCAGCGAAGTCTCAAAAGATCACGGGCGTTCGGCGTTACCTTTCGACTGACGGTTATGAGATTCTCGTGGGACGCGCCGCCCGTGATAACGACAATCTGACGTTTCGGATCGCGCAGCCAAACGACCTCTGGATGCACACGGGCGATTATCCCGGCTCGCACGTCGTCGTTCGCAATCCCACGCGAAAAGAGATCCCGCAACGCACGGTCATCGAAGCGGCTCAACTTGCAGGCCGCTTCAGCCAGGCAAGCGAAGATTCGAAAGTCGTAGTGCATTACACCGAACGAAAGTTTTTGTCGAAACCAAAAGGCGCGGCGGCTGGGCTCGTACGCCTTTCGCGTTTTCGATCGATCACGGTTGAACCGAAGGAAAGTGTAAATCGAATATAACAGGACCGAGCGCGGTAGCGCCGGGTCAATCTCTACTAAGAGTCGTGTGGGATGAGATGACCCGGCGCTACCGCGCTCGGTTCTGTTATGCTCGGGATGCCATGAACTCCGAACAGCTATTCGAAGTGGCTCAGAACCTGATGCCGGGCGGTGTTAATTCTCCCGTGCGTGCGTTTCGCGGCGTTGGCGGAACACCGCGATTCATCCGATCGGCACGCGGCGCCACAATCACGGACGTTGACGGCAACACGTACATCGATTACGTCGGATCGTGGGGACCGATGATCCTGGGCCATGCAGACGAAGAGGTTGTTGCGGCACTTCAGGAAGTCGCGGCTAAAGGAACAAGTTTTGGAGCACCAACGGAACTCGAAATCAGTCTCGCGCAGGAAGTGATCGATGCGGTGCCATCGATTGAGATGGTGCGGATGGTTAGCAGCGGTACCGAAGCGACGATGGCGGCGATCCGGGTCGCGCGAGGAGTGACGGGACGGACCAAGCTGGTGAAGTTTGAAGGTTGCTATCACGGACACGCCGACAGTCTGCTGGTGAAGGCCGGCTCAGGTGTCGCGACGCTTGGACTTCCGGATAGTCCCGGTGTTCCCGCAGCGCTCGCGGAAAACACGATCACAGTTCCATTCAACAATGCGGAAGCACTCGCGCAGGTGTTTGCTGAACACCCGGATATTGCGGCAGTGATAATAGAACCAGTCGTTGGGAACATGGGATGTGTGCCGCCGCGTCCGGGATATCTCGAGGCGGTGCGCAAGTTGACGCGCGATTACGGCGCGCTGCTGATCTTCGACGAAGTGATGACTGGGTTTCGTGTCGCACGTGGCGGCGCACAGGAGCTTTATGAAATTACGCCTGACATCACCACGCTGGGGAAAATAATCGGAGGCGGTTTGCCGGTGGGCGCTTACGGCGGCAGTCGTGAAATCATGAACCACGTCGCACCTGCCGGTCCGATTTATCAGGCGGGGACGTTGTCCGGAAATCCTTTGTCGATGACTGCGGGACTCATCACGCTGCGGCGGCTGCGAGACAAGTCTGTTTATGAACGATTGGAATCGGCGAGTCGAAAACTCTGCGACGGGTTAGCGGCAGCAGCGCGTGAGGCGGGCGTCACTACGGTAACGAACCGCGTCGGATCAATGTGGACCAGTTTCTTTACGGGTGAGGCGGTGGTTGATTGGGATAGTGCGAATAAGTCCGATCGGCAACTTTACGGAAAGTTTTTTCACGCGATGCTGAATGAAGGCGTGTACCTCGCGCCGTCACAGTTCGAGGCGGCGTTTGTTAGTTTGGCGCACACGGATGAGATCGTTGAACAAACAATCGAAGCCGCAAACAAAGCCATCCACAGATTACACAGATAATACAAATGAATCTGTGTAATCTGTGGATGGTTTGTATTGCTAGACAGGCAGGTCGATCCTGAATTTTGAGCCTTGCCCGGGTTCGCTGGCGACGCTGATGCGGCCGCCGTGCTGTTCCACGATTTGCTTCACGATCGCCAAACCGAGGCCGGTGCCGCGCTTCTTCGTAGAAAAAAACGGTTCGAAGATCCGGTCGCGCGTGGCCTTGTCCATTCCCTTCCCCTGGTCCGCGATCGTGATGCGCGCATATATTTTCGGCGGCTGGCCGTCGCCGTTCGTCTCTGACGGCAGCAACTCAGTCGAGATCTTGACCTCGGAATTCTCCTGGCTCGCATCGACAGCATTGGCAATCACGTTCACGAAAACCTGTCGCAGTTGATAAGGATCCCATTGGCCCACAATCGATCGGCCCGCAAAAACCCGTTCGACAGTCGCATTCTTTTCGCGAATTCTCTCGCTGACGAGGTCGATACTCCGTTCGAGCGAGTCGTGCAGATCAACAGTGGATCGCTCCAGCTCCTTTTGACGTGAATACTGCGTCACATCGACCACGAGCTTGTTCAAGTGGCTAATGCCGCGCTCGACCAGCTCGATCGTGTTCAACGCGTCCGGATCATTGTTCACACTGTCGCGCAACATCGAAACGCCGAGACGAATACTTCCGAGTGGATTACGAATCTCGTGCGCGACCTGTGTTGTTGCCTGGCCGACAGCGGCGAGTGACTCACTTCTGCGCAGTGTGCGCTCAGATTCCGCGGCTTCGGTCGCATCTACGAGCGTAACGATCTGACCCCGATCACCATCGATTGCCAGTGGCGATGAATAAACGTCGAAAGATTTGGGTTCCTCAGCAACCTGCGCAATCATCCGGCCGTGATATGTGGCCTTCGCCACGCGAATTGACGTTACGGTTTCCAGCATCAACATCGCGTCATCACCGCCGAGCCTTTCTATTACTGAGGCGCCGATCGTCGCGTTGGGAAAGATCTTAAAGAAGGCAGCATTTGCGCTTCGAATTCGATCCTCTTCATCGATAGCTGCGACTGCACTGACCATTCCTTCCAGGAGTTGCGTAGTGAAGGTGCGTTCGCGCCGGGTCTCCAGGACACTGCGACGCATGTCGCGGAAATGTCTCTGCACTTGCCAGATTGTTCCTGTTGCTACTAACGCACCGACGAAAAGCGCGATCCAGATCCAAAACCGAATCGCTCTGTTTGCCTCCTGATGCTTTAACACCATCTTCTTGTCGACATCGTGATATGCTTCCTTAGCTCCGATGATGACAGGGTTCAACCCCTCCTGAATATCCCTAAACTTGTCAAACCCCTTCAGGCTGTATTCTCGCGTATCCTTCGTAAGCTCAATGAAGGCAGAAAGATCAACCTTTAACTTTTTCCAGCGCTCAAGCCATTCTTGTTGAGTGCCGGTAAAAATTGGTGGTGCAGGAACCGGCGGTGGCGCTTCCATCTTTTCGATAATCCGCAGGGCCTCGGTTGCTTCACGACGCGCGTCGTCTAATCTGACTTGCAGTGGTGGTGTTATCTGTCTATTTGATACAGAGAGATCGCGTAGGCGGGCTTCGCTTTCGAGTTTGATAACACTAAGCCGCAGCTCTAACAGCAGATTGAGCCGTTGCGAGTATTCTAGTGTTTGATTTCGAGCATTCGACGCAACGCTATTCATTTGTGCGGCGCTGTGCAGACCCAACACCAGAATGACCGCGAGTAACAGCAGGAACCCGACGATCAACGGCATGATTGCCGGCGCATAACCACGGGCTCGTTCAGCGAAACCAGCCGGACCAATCGCTGGACCAGTTTTCCTGTAAACCACTTCAGACTGTTTTTGAGGCGCGGGTTGCATTGATCTTAAGGCTTCGCGTCCATCCAATTGTCGCCCACACCAACGTCAGCCACAAGCGGCACGTCGAGTGAAACAGCGGTTTCCATCTCGTGTTTCAGTATCTCACTCACCTTCCCTAACTCTTTTTCAGGAACTTCAACCAGCAACTCGTCATGCACTTGCATAAGCAAACGCGACTCGAGTCCCGCCCGCCTGAACTCTTCATCAACCTTCAGCATCGCGATCTTCACGATGTCGCTGGCGGTGCCCTGGATCGGCATGTTTATCGCCTCGCGCTCCGCTGACTTGCGAATATTCGCATTGCGGTCTGCTATGCCCGGCAACGGCCGAATCCGTCCGTAGATCGATCGCACGTAGCCATGTTCGCGCGCACGAACCGGCACCTCTTCCATGTAACGGCGCACGCCCTTGTACGTGTTGTAGTAATCTTCGATGACTTTCTTCGCTTCCTGTCGAGAAATTCCCACGCGCTGCGAGAGTCCCCAAGGTTCAATCGCGTATGCGATCGCGAAATTGACGATCTTCGCGAACCTGCGCGCTTCTTTTAGCTCCTCGTCAGTCTTGGCGCCAAAGACGAGCCGCGCCGTGCGAGCGTGAATGTCGTCGCCCTTTTGAAATGCTTCGAGCATTACAGGATCCTGCGTGATGTGGGCCAACAGACGCAGTTCGAGTTGCGAGTAATCCGCGGAAATGATCTTGTTTCCCTTTTCCGCTACGAAGGCGCGGCGAATACGCCGTCCCATTTCACTGCGAATCGGAATATTCTGGAGATTGGGATCGCTCGACGATAGTCGTCCTGTCGCAGCTACAGTCTGATTAAGCTGACAGTGAATGCGGCCATCCGTCGCGATCTGTTGGGGCAGTGCGTCAGTGTAGACACTCTTTAATTTGTCGAGCTCACGATAGTCGATTATTAAACGCGGCAGCTCAAACTGCTGGGCCAACTCTTCGAGCACGGCTTTGCTCGTGGAAACACGACCGGTCGAAGTTTTCCTGCCGAGGTCGATATGCAATTCTGAAAGCACTTCGCCAACCTGCTTTGGCGAACCGATGTTGAATTCGCGTCCGGCGAGTTGATAGATCTGGACGGTGAGTTTGTGTAGCTCCTGACCGATGTAATTCGACAGGTCAGCCAGCACTTTCGGATCGACTTTCAATCCAGCGCGCTCCATTCGATAGAGCAGCGGCGCCAACGGCAGTTCGATCTCCAGGTAAATCGATTCGAGGTTTTTCTCGAGGATTCGATTGCGCAGCACATGAGCGGTTTGCGCAGTCAGGTCCGCGGCTGTGACAGTTTGCCAGGGACTCTCGGTCCAATTTGCCGGAGGCGTGTTATTGATTTCGACTGAGAGCGCCTCGCGTGCAAGATCTGTGAGTTCATACTTGCTGCGATTCGGATCGAGCAGATATGCCGCGATGAACGTATCGTCTTTAACACCTTCGAGCGTGATGTTGAAACGATCCAGCAACCCAACCGCGCGCTTTACGTCGTGAACTCGACTTCTCAATTAGATCCGTTCGACAACACTTCACGCAACGTTCCGATCGCCGCATCGACACCGCCCGTAAACTTTTCGAGATCGACGTAAGCAGCGAAGCCCGCTTTGGTGGCGAAGCCGATTCCACGAGTCGTCTGCAATTCAGTGAAACATTCCTGTTGTCCCGTTCCGGCTGGCGTCGCGTCAGCCACTGCCACGCCGACGCTCTCTGCGTCGAATAAAGTTCGCACCAGATTATCGAGATCACTCTTCGTTTGGACGACCTTGTAATTGCGCGCAACTTCAGCCGAAGCGGGTCGCTCGACCGCCGCATCCGCGTACTCTCGAACAAGTAGCGAGAATTCCAGTTCGTGAAATAGCTCGTAGGCAGCCACTCGATCCGGAGGCCGGGCCTTGATCTGATCAAGATCCAAAGACATGTCGAGATCGAGTCGAATCCGCGCTAGCTCGCGTGACTGGCGAATCAAATCGGCGTTGTCGCGCAACGATTCACGATAGGTCTTGTGCTTCACCGATTCCCAATTCGTGAGCGCGGCTTCGATCGAACCGAACTGCTGAATGATCTGTACCGCTCCTTTTGAACCGATACCCGGTGCGCCCGGAATGTTGTCGATCGAATCACCCATCAGTCCGAGTAAATCGACGAGCTTGTCAGCAGTAACGCCAAACTTGTGCTCGACCCACGCTTCGTCGCACCACTCGACCGGAGGCACGGGCTCCTTGCGCTTAGCGACTTGCGAGTTCTGTCGCATGCAGACGACTAATGGATCGCGCACGAGCTGGCACATGTCTTTGTCGTTCGAAACAATGACTACCTGCATACCTTTGTCAGCGACTTGTTTGGCGAGCGTGCCAATCACGTCGTCAGCTTCGAAGCCCGGGGAATTGATCACTGGAATATTCAAGGCTTCACAAAGCCTGAGGATATAAGGTATCTGCTTAGCGAGATCGTCGGGCATCGCAACACGGTTTGCCTTGTAATCCGCAAAAGTCTCGTGGCGAAAAGTCTTTTCACGCGATTCAAAGATGGCGGCAATGTAGTCAGGCTTCTCTTCACGAACCAGCTTGAGCAGCATGTTGGTGAAAATGTAGACCGCTTGCGTCACGAAGCCCTGGGAAGTAGCTAACGGCGCGACACGATTCTGCATCGGTGCGTAGAACGCCCGGAAAATATGCGACATCGAGTCGATTAAGAAGACACGTTCTGCGGCAGGCATGTGAAGTGATCATAGGAAGCGGATCTGAGAGTGTCAAACAAACAACCTTACACTAATTTGAAATCCTGTAGCTCTTCATTGATTGCCATACAGTTCTTGCTGTTCTTTCTACAAATCGTGCATGCTTTTCGCTCAGCTGGACCATCTGCGATGTATGTCGCAAAGGTGTGCCGCGAACCGTAAGAAGGGTAAGCGCTATCCCCTAGAATCTGTTTCATGTAAGATTGAGGCCAATCAGAAGTGACGCGTTGTGAATTCACGTCAGGTACCGACCCCTCATCGGGCGGCGTATTCTTTGTTTGATTGTGGACGCTCTTCTCGCGCCGGTGGAACTGCGGGCGCTGATTGTTGCTGGCGTTGAAAACCGGGCGTCCTGAATCCAACAGTACGACTTAGTAGCCTATGAAAATCCCAACTGAGCCAATCGGCAGTATTCCACGACCGCTGTCACTCCTCGAGGCAATCAACGAGCGTGACCCAATGGATCCAACATTGAATCCACTTTATGAGGCGGCCATTCGCGATACCATCGAGCGGTTCGAGGCCACGGGTTCGCCAGTGATTACGGATGGAGAGCAGAGAAAGTATCACAATTTCTGGACCTACTCTGTACATGGCTCGGAAAACACGGCCCCGGACGGCTTTAAGATTCCTTTCACGGCGGGACACACGCGGCGCATGCTTCGGCTTACTGCCGGACCATTCCGATATATGCGAAGAGCTGACAGCTACCTTGACACCGCCATGCAATACGCTCATGTGCCGGTTAAACAGGCAGTCATCTCGCCTTCGGCGCTTAGCCTAATGTACCCACCCGATGAGATCCCCGGTTATACGCGCGAGCAGTTCATCGACGACCTACTGCGCGAACATGAAGCTGAGGTGCGTGCCTGTCTGCGTAAGGGCGCGCACAAGGTACAGATCGATTTCACGGAGGGGCGCCTGGCAGTCAAAATCGATCCTTCCGGAAATATGCTCCAAAGCTTTATAGACCTGAACAACCTGGCGTTGTCCCGGTTTAACGCCGAAGAGCGAATGCGAATTGGGGTACATACGTGTCCAGGTGGCGACCTCGATTCGACACATAGCGCTGAAGTCGACTATGCAGAACTCTTACCCCACCTGTTTGAGTTGAGGCTCGGAAACTTCTACATAGCATTGGCTGGCGAAAAGGATCGAATCCGGGTCCTGAAGAGCATTCGTGCTCACATGAAGCCTAATTGTCGCGTATTCGTGGGAGTGGTCGCGCCCATTAACGCTCGAATTGAGACACCGGAAGAGGTTCGAGACCGCATTTTGGAGGCAGCTGACTACATTCCGGTCGCGCAACTGGGCACTACGGACGATTGCGGCTTTTCGCCATTCTCCGACGACACTTCGACGACTCGCGATACAGCCTTCGCAAAAATTCGGTCGCGCGTGGTTGGAACTGCGATGGCATCCGAGTTGCTCGGAGACGGCTGATGTCTACAAAAGCGGATGAGGAGCAACAACTTCGGGCCGTTGCCCAACAGAATGCCCAAACCATTAACCTTGCGCGCCGGCGAGCCGAAGAGGCTTTGCGCAAACAGTCGGAGTGGTTACACGTCACGCTGGCGAGTATTGGCGATGCAGTTATCAGCACAGACGTCGAGGGCCGTGTGACATTCATGAATAGGGTGGCTGAATCCCTTACCGGCTGGTCTCAGGCCGAGGCGCTGGAACGCCCTCTATCAGAAGTTTTCCATATCCTCAACGAACAAAGCCGCGAACCTGTCGAGAATCCTGCGCTGCACGCGTTGAATACAGCGACCACTGTTGGCTTGGCAAACCATACGATCCTTGTTGCCAGGGACGGCACGGAATGGCCCATTGACGACAGCGCCGCCCCGATTCGAAACGAGCAAGGTGAAGTCGCGGGCGTTGTGCTGGTATTTAGGGACATCACGGAACGCAGGCGGATGGAATCAGAGCGAGAGCGACTGCTGGCGAGTGCTCAAGCGGCGCAAAAGGAAGCGGAACAAGCCAATCGCCTTAAGGATGAGTTCCTCGCGACAGCCTCACACGAATTACGTACTCCGCTCACGGCTGTGGTCGGATGGGCGCGGCTGCTACGCACTGGAAAGCTGGACGCCGAAAATAGTGAACGTGCTTTGGAGGCAATCGAGCGAAATGCGACTCTTCAAGCTAAGCTGATTGACGATCTCCTTGACGTCTCTCGTATCATTACGGGGAAACTAAGCCTCGATCGGCGTGCCATTGAAATGACCCACGTCGTTAGCGACGCCGTGAACACGGTACGTCCTGCCGCCGACGCGAAAAACATTACAATCGAGACGAGCTTCGATGCGAATGCTGAACCAGTGCTGGGCGATGCAAACCGGCTTCAACAAGTAGTCTGGAACTTACTTTCCAACGCCGTTAAGTTCACACCAAAGAATGGCCGAATTGAGGTCGCCCTGCTGCGTCTGGATTCGCAAATCGAGATTTCCGTTCGCGATTCAGGCGAAGGCATAAGCGCCGACTTTTTGCCCTACGTTTTTGATCGGTTTCGTCAGGCGGACGGCAAAACCACCAGATCGCATAGCGGGCTCGGCCTGGGACTAGCTATTGTCCGCCAATTGGTTGAGTTGCATGGCGGCACAGTTTCCGCGCATAGCGATGGGCCAGCACGTGGCGCGATGTTTACACTGCGACTGCCCATCCTGGCTGTCAATCGGGTGCCAGGCAGCACACCTGGTGCGAATGTTTTGTACAGTGGGAGAGTCAGGGACGGGCTGAGTATTGAATGTTCACCGCGGCTTGACGGTGTGCGTGTGCTTGTCGTCGACGATGATATTGAAACTCGTGAGATGTTGTACGCGGTCCTGTCCCAGTGCAACGCTGAAGTGTTCACCGCCTCCTCTGCCGCGGAAGCGCTGGAAGAAATCAAACGACGAAAACCCGATGTGCTGGTCAGCGACCTCGGCATGCCAGAGCAAGATGGGTACGAACTGATCAGGCAAGTCAGGGAAATGGAATCCACGAACGATAAGAGCGCGACTCCTGCTCTCGCCCTGACGGCATATGCTAAAGCCGAGGATCGAGTGCGGGCGTTAGCCGGTGGCTATCAGGTACATCTCTCAAAGCCTGTGGAGCCTGCCGAATTTGTGCTTGTGGTCGCAAACCTTGCAGGCCAGAGGAAAAGTAATGCCTGAGGGTGCCGGCCAGAATTAGGGACTCACGAGCTCGAGAAAGCCTACTTCTCCAACTCACTTACGTGCACTCGCACCGTTTCACCAAGCGTCTCGAGGTTGTAACCGCCCTCGAGGCACGAAACAATTCGGCCCTTACAACTGCTCTCAGCCCACTGTTTCACTGCTGTCGTCATGTCGATAAAATCCTGGTCGGTGAGCAGCAACTGGCCGAGTGGATCGCCGAGATGTGAATCAAAACCCGCTGAAATGATGATCAAGTCAGGCTTGAAATTAGCAGACATCTCATCCAGCGCCGCTTCAAAACCGCGTTTCTGCTCGACAGCAGGCGTCGCCGCACGCAGTGGAAGGTTCAAGGTAAATCCTTGTCCGCGGCCGGTTCCTTTCTCTCCGCGCGATCCCGTGCCTGGATACCACGGGTATTGGTGAGACGAGAAGAAGAAGACCGTTGGATCGTCGTAGAAGATTCCCTGTGTGCCGTTGCCGTGATGCACGTCCCAGTCGAGAATCGCGACCTTCTCGATCTCCGGATACTTCTGTTGCGCGTAACGCGCGGCGACTGCCACATTGTTGAATAGACAAAAGCCCATCGATCTCTCTTCGGTCGCATGATGTCCGGGAGGTCGCACCGGAACAAAAGCATTCTTCACTTCGCCCGACATGATCAGATCGATGGCCTGACATGGAGCTCCGGCAGCACGCTTCGCGGCGTCGAGGGAACGCATCGAGACGACCGTGTCGCCGTCGAGATAGCCGGTGCCTTCGCTCACCACGCGCTCGACCTGTTTGTACAACTGAGGTGAATGAGCGGCCTGTATATCGCCGCGCGGAGCTTCCCTCGCCTCGACTTCCAGCAACCTGGACCAGAGCTCAGCGTCTCCTCGCAACGCGTTCATGACGACGGTGTAACGCGAAGGAGTTTCAGGATGACCGGGTCCGGTGTCGTGTTCGCGAAAGACAGGATGGTGAACGATTGCTGTGGTCATTTTGTGCTCTTGTGCTTTGTGTGTACTAAGCCTAAAGAACAAAGTCAAGCGTACTACAAACGTGCTAGGCCCAAATCGCAGTAGCGTACGATATTGAAACGAGTCTCGGAAGCACGCCTCGTTTCCCCAGCATTTAGGGGCAAAACCCTTCGGAACACGCTTTGCCAAAGCGAAGCATGAAGACCAAGGTCAGACTTTCAAGATGCGAATTTTCAAGGAGGCTAGGATGAAGCGGCTACTCGTCTTGATACTTGTATGGACCTTGCTCGTGGTCACAGGGACGCTTGTTTCAGCAAACGGACAAACACGCGTTAACGGATCGAACAACCTTATTAGCAATCACATTCTTTCAAAAATAACGGAGGCAAGTAATGGCATACGATGAAGAACAAGCACGAAGAAGCCGGGTGGTAGTGGAAACACCAACCGAACGACGCGAGGTGGTGCATTCACAGTCGGTGCGCGACAACAACGGTGTCTCGGCAGGCATGGTCGGCGTACTTGTTGTCGTAGCGATCGCGTTAATCACGATGCTGGTACTTTTCTGGATGAGCAGAGAGCCAACAACTGATACTGCAGTGACAGCGACACAGCCGCCTACAGTCATCGAACAGCCGGCACCGGCTCAACAGCCTCCGGTGATCATTCAACAACCTGCGCCTGTGACTACTCAGCCGGCGCCAATAATCGTTAACCCACCGGCAGGGGGCACGATGCCGACTCAAAGCGCAAACATGGACTCGACGATTCAGGCTGCGATTGATAAACGACTCGCGGACGATTCGGAGTTCTCGACGCTCGGAATCACGGTTTCAGTGATCGATGGCAAAGCGATGCTGTTAGGAACGGTGAAGACCGAAGAGTTGAAGGGCAGGATTGAAAGAGCAGTGAAACAGATCAAGGGCGTTAAGGCGGTCGATAATCAGATCAGCGTGATCGGTTAATTGAATTTGGTGGTCTAGAACAGAGATAAGTCAGGAAGGGGGGCTTGCCCCCGCTCTTTGAAGTCAGAGAGCGGGGGCAAGCCCCTCTTCCTGACTTGTTCTATTCTGTAATATCAATTGACTTCACGATTTGAATTCACCCTTACCTCACGTGAACTTACTGAAGTCTCAACAACCAGGTTCATTTCTTCGCAAACTAACACCAACCGCCGCTCGTCTCCCGATTCAAATATCTCAACCGATTCGATGGCCGATGAAGTTGTGTCACGCAGCCAAAGATCCACCTTTCCACGCAGTTCGCTCTTAGTAGTCTCATCAGCTTCCAGTTCTGCTATCGCGACAGGATGCGGGACCAAGCCCATCTGCAAATCAAGATACACAATCCAGATGAACCCGATGTCCAGGAGTAAAAACGCGGTTTCGTCCCAGATGAAATGGCCCAAAGGCGTCGCGCCAATCACGTGCGCGATCACATGATCCTGGTGAGTGTTAGTTTCCAGCGGCGTCCACGTCATGAGTTCTTAATCTCAAACGCCATCAGGCTTTTAGACTTCACTGCGGCAACTGCTGCGCAAATAAGCGATCCGAATCCTCCGATCACTACCGATAGCGGCGTACCAACCACTGCCGCGAGTGAACCCGCCTCCAGTTCGCCGAGTTGTGGACCACCCATAAAGAACATCATGTTGATTGACGTCATACGTCCGCGCAAATGATCCGGCGTAACAAGTTGCCGGATCGTTTGCCGCAAGACCGTGCTGACTGTATCAGCGGCGCCAACGACGGCAAGCATCAGTAAAGAAAACCAGAACACAGTGGAAACACCAAAAGCGGCAGTGGCAACTCCAAAAACCGCGACTGACCACACCACCAGCCGGCCTTGCCTACGAAAACTTCCCATTCGCGCCATCACCAACGCAGTCAGTACCGATCCGATCGCCGGAGCGGCAGCGAGAAAACCGTAACCACGCGCGCCAACGTGCAAGCGCTCCAGTGCAAAGATCGGAAGCAATAGAGTTGCCGAACCGAAGAAGGTCGCAAGGAAATCCAAAGTCATTGTCTGCACGATGATTGGCGTACGCCAAACGAACTTCAACCCTTCCTTCAACGCAGTGACGCTCAGGGCGCTTCTACGATCACTTTGCAAAACGGGTTTGCCACTCGCTCGCATCAAGAGCAGTGCGGCGATCACCGCGACGAAAGAGAGCGCATTGATGGCGTAAATCACCGCCGGCCCACTTTCCGCCAGCATGAAACCCGCGATCGCCGGTCCTCCTATCGTCGCTACGTGAAACACAAGTATTCCGAGACTAACTGCGTTTGGGAAGTCTTCGGCCGGTACCAGGGTTGGCATTAACGCCTGTCGCGCAGGAACATCGAAGGCTGACGCTGCCGATGCAAAACCGCTCAAAATGTAAATGGGCCAAACGCTCTCAACACCTGCCAGAGTATTTGCAGTCAACAACGCGGCGGTGACGAGCATGACCGTTTGCGTCACGATCATCAGTTTCTTGCGATCGATTGCATCGGCAACGACGCCGCCGACAAGTGAACACAAGATGATCGGAACGCCGCGGAAGAGACCGACCAGTCCGAGAGCAAAAGCAGATTTTGTCAGGAGGTAAACGTGCCAGTTGATCGCCACGAACTGCATTTGCGATCCGGTTACCGACACAATCTGGCCCAACCAGAGGAGCCGAAAGTCGCGGTGACGTAAAGCAGCAAAGGCAGAATGGCTGTGAGAGATCACGTATCGCCGTACGACTCGTTCAACTTACGAAAATGGTAGGCCATCGCTGCATGACGCAACAACTCAGTCATGCGATCGTGATGTTTGCGCAGTGCGTGGATAAAGAATCGCCAAAACTCTCGTCGCTCTGCATCAATCACACCAAGCTTGAATGTGATGCGCAGTAAAGCTGTGACTGCTTTGAACCCGTGATACTGGTGCGCTTCAGGCACGTCCTGCGGCGTGCGTTGCAACGAGTCGAGCGCGCGGCGATAGTACTCGCTCGGTTTGTAGATCGTGCGCATGATTGTTTTGTAACCTTCGACAAGTGTCTCCACATCCATTTTGGGAATGAAGTTGACTGTCGCAATTGTATTGTTGCCTGTAGCGTCGTCGCCAAGCAGCCGGCCTTCCCGTTCGAGCCGTTTCCAAAGTTGCGTGTCAGGGAGCGCGTTGAGCATACCGACCATCGCCATGGGAATCGCGCTTTCACGAATGAATTCGATCATGCGTTCGAAGATGTCTTCCGGATCGTTGTCAAATCCGACGATGAAACCAGCCATCACCTCCATGCCACGATTCTGGATTCTCCTCACGGAATCGAGCAGGTTGCCGCGGTTCTGAGTCTTCTGCGCCTCTTTAAGGCTCTCTTCCACCGGAGTCTCAATTCCCAAAAAGACGCGGCGAAAACCGGCCTCCTTCATTGAAACTAACAGATGGTCGTCGTCTGCAAGGTTGACGCTCGCCTCAGTCAACAACGAGAACGGAAATCCATTGTTCTTTTGCCATTCGATCAAGTCGGGCATCAGCAGGCGCACGTTTTTCTTGTTGCCAATAAAATTGTCGTCAACGATAAACAGCGGTCCGCGCCAGCCAAGTCGTTTGAGCTCGTCAAACTCAGCCAATATTTGCTGGTTGCTTTTAGTTCGCGGAACACGTCCATAGATCTCGATGATATCGCAAAACTCGCAGGAGAATGGACAACCGCGCGAGTACTGCACTGACATGCAACTGTATTTTTTGAGATCTACGAGATGGAAATCCGGAACCGGTGTTATCGAAAGTGGTGGTCGCTCAGGTGCTTTGTAAATGCGTTTTGTTTCGCCGCTTTTCAGGTCACTGAAGAATTGTGGCAGGGTCGTTTCAGCTTCACCTTGAAAGATGTGATCCGCGTAAGGAAGTTCTTCGATCGTGCTGGTGACGTATGGACCACCTAATACGATCATCTTTCCCAGCTGCTTGGCGCGCTTCACCACTTCGTGAAGGGACTTCTTCTGGGCCAGCATCCCTGTGATGAAGATCATGTCTGCCCACTCGATCTGTGAGGTTTTCAGTGGCTCAACGTTTAGGTCGACAAGCCGACGCTCACAATCGCGCGGCAGTAGCCCCGAGACTGTCAACAAACCAAGCGGAGGGAACACGCAACGCTTTCCCTCGAAAGGAAGCGCGTGGCGAAAACTCCAATACGTTTCAGGAAACTCCGGATTAACCAGTAAAATCTTCATTGCGTCCTCCTCCCAGATTTGGGCGCACTTGCGTGGATTAACAATAGTGTAGATTCGTGATTGATGGGGTAATAATTGTGTAAAAATACGGCAATTGCAGGGTGGAGTAAAGGCCATCCACAGATTACACCGATTCTCCTAATGCCTTCTGTGTAATCTGTGGATGGCTTGTGTTATAAATCTGTTGCTCAAATCCTCGACCAAGCAGACTCGGACATTTAGAAAGGTAATCGCATTATGAACACGAGATTTTCACGCGCACTCGCCACCCTCTTGATCGTACTGATCTCCTCATCACCGGCATGGGCCACTTGCGGTGGCGGCGGCGGTGGAGGCACAGGCGGTGTCGGTGGAGGGGGCGCCAACACTGGACCAGCGCCGACTGTTTATAAGGTGCCGTGGGATATTTGGGAAGCGAGGAAAGCCCCCAACAAGGGCTTGATTCTGTATTGGTTCCCCGCAAGCCAAACCGAACTTGAGAAATCAAGCCTGCGCAGCTCTCGGATTCTGACGCTCTACTCAGCGCAGTGCGTCGCTATGAAAGTCGGCGATGCCAAACAACCCGAGTTACAACCGATCATCGGCGACTCGGCCTTACCCGTAGCAGTGCTGGCCACTGCTGATGGCAAGCAGATTCAGAAAGTTGAAAACACTGGGGGCAAACTTAAGGCCCAGGACATTGAGAAGATCGTCGAAACGGAAATGAAACAGCGCGAGACCGCGCTCGAAACTCAGTTAAAGGATGCCAGGGAGAAGATTAAAGCCGGCGATAACGCCGGCGCGATCGCGGTGCTCAAACCAGTCGCAGAAGAAAAATGTCTTTTTCCGAAGAAAGCCAAAGATGCGGCGAAGGAGTTGAAGAAGCTGGGCGTTGAAGAAATTGGCAGCATCCCTGACGCACCGATTTTCGATCGCGTGCAAAGTGCGCGAATCGAAGCCGTGATGCAACGTGGCTTGATCGCGGAGAACGCTGAGCGATACGTCACTGCTGAAAGGCTCTACAAAAAAGCGCACTTGATGGATCCGGCGGATCCGACGCCACTTCGTTATCTCGGTGAGTTGTATCGACACCACACGGGCGAATGGGACAAAGCGAAAGCGACCTTCGATATCATTCTTAACATGCAGGCCGATGTTATCGCGCGTGCAGTTGCGCTGCACGGACTCGGGAAGATGACCATTCACGATGGCGAGTTTAAGAAGGGACTCGCGCTGATGGAGAAGTCGGTTGAGGAGTTTCCATTGGCGCTTGCTTATCGCAATCTCGCTGTCTACTGGAATTCTGAAGGCGATCTTGCGCAGGGCAGCGCCTACACGCAAAAGGCGCTCGCGCTCGATCCGAAAGATCCATACAACCTCGTGTTTGCAGCAGTGTTTATGGCAGCTTCAGGACGTGGCGAAGAAGCGCTGAAGATTGCGCGCGCGAATCAGAATCTGCTGCCGGCTTCGTATAACCTCGCGGCAATCTACGCGCAAACTGGTAATCGTCAAAAGGCGCTGAGCCTGCTTCAGAGACACTTCTTCCGCTACGAGCGTTATCAGGCAGTGCGCGCGAAGGAGATGATGGAGGCGCGAGTTGATGCCGTGTTTGATTCGTTGCGTCAGGATTCAGATTTCCTCGCGTTAACAAGCGGCGCTGACGGCAAGCTACAAATGCCTATGAGACATATAACTGGCAGCGCGAACAAATAGTGATTCACGGATGACCAGAGGTGGTTTGTAGGGGTGGCCCTCTGTGGCCACCCTTTTCGTTCAGGAAGCGAAGTGAGGATCGCTAGTGATCGCCCAGCCTGCAGATCAAGTTCGCAGTTACAGCATCTGGAAAGTAATCACCGCATCAGCAGTCGGCACCATGATCGAATGGTACGATTTCTATATCTTTGGC
The DNA here is from genome assembly GCA_963800055.1 of uncultured Acidobacteriota bacterium. GTDB lineage: Bacteria > Acidobacteriota > Blastocatellia > Pyrinomonadales > Pyrinomonadaceae > PSRF01. Next base: position 173,921 of record CAWCZP010000023.1, on the reverse strand, counting down.
AGTCTCGCGGTTACGATCTCGCCACTCTTCTACCCCGAAGGCAACGATACGCTCGCACTCATCGCGTATCTGTCGACCTTCGCTGTCGGTTTCGTCGTGCGCCCGTTCGGAGCGCTCTTCTTCGGACGCATCGGCGATCTCGTGGGACGCAAGTACGCATTCCTGGTCACACTGCTGATTATGGGCGGCGCGACTGCCCTGATCGGCTTTCTTCCGACTTACGCTACGATTGGCATCGCCGCCCCGATAATTCTTCTGGTAATTCGCGTGCTTCAGGGACTCGCGTTGGGCGGCGAGTACGGCGGCGCTGCGGTCTATGTCGCCGAACACGTGCCTGACGAGAAGCGCGGCTTCTACACGAGTTTTATACAGATCACTGCAACACTCGGACTGTTCCTCTCATTGATGGTCATACTCCTTGTACAAAATGCGATGAGTAGACAGGAGTTCAGTGCGTGGGGTTGGCGCATTCCGTTCATCATCTCGATCTTCCTGGTTGGTATTTCGCTTTACATTCGCGTCCGGATGAAGGAGTCACCGATATTTCAGCAGATCAAAAGTGCAGGAATGACCTCAGCGCAACCGCTCAAAGAAGCGTTTACGCGTTGGGAGAACCTAAAGCGCGTGCTGATTTCGCTTTTCGGAGCGACGGCGGGACAAGGAGTGGTCTGGTATACAGGGCAGTTTTACGCGCTCTTCTATCTACAGACGATTTTGAGGGTTAACAGTCGATCCGCAAATTACATTATCGCGATCGCGCTGCTACTTGCTATGCCGCTGTTTGTCTTCTTCGGAGCCCTTTCAGATCGCATCGGACGCAAGCGAATAATGATGGTTGGATGCCTGCTCGCGGCGCTTTCTTACATTCCGATCTACCAAACTATGCAAAAGGTTGCGGGCTCCCAGGTTGTCACAGTCGCTTCACAGCGAAACAGAACAACTGGCGCGATTAGTTTAACTCCCCAAACGATAAGAGATGGTAAGTTGGAACCGGCGAATGAAGTCTTGCCCTTTTCGAATTTCCAATCCTTTATCGTCGATCCGATCGCGTGGAAGTTGATACTGCTCGTGTTCATCCAGGTGATCTTTGTGACCATGGTTTACGGTCCAATTGCCGCCTATCTCGTCGAAGCATTTCCGGCAAAGATCCGGTACACCGCGCTCTCGTTGCCGTACCACATCGGCAACGGCATATTTGGTGGTTTACTGCCGTTGATTGGGCTTTGGGTAGTTGCGAAAACAGGCAACATCTACGCAGGCTTATATTACCCGATCATTGTCGCGAGTCTGACGTTTATCGTTGGCTCGTTGTTGCTGAGGGAAACGAGGCACACGCTGATCTGGGACGAGGTTAAGTGATGTCCGCAATTCGTCCTCGCCAGACACTTTCGCGTCGAGCGGTATGAAGGACAGCGGCAATAATCACCAACCGATCTGCTTCGACCACTTCATAAATAACACGATAGGGAAATCTCTTAGGATAGCGCCAACGGATATTCTTTATGTCGTGCCGGCGGCTGTGAAGTAGCGGATTGATTTCGAGAGCATCGAATACGCTCAAGATCTCTTCGGTAAATTCATCTCCGAGTCCTTCGCGTTTGGAACTATACCATTCTGCTGCGGTACAAATGTCGACTGCGACCTGAGGACGCGCAACGACCTTCCATTTGATAATATCTATTGTGATCGCAAACGGTTCTTGAGTTCCTGCAATGGCACCGAGGAATCAGGATCGTCGTAATGCTCGGCCAAACGCGCATCGACTAATTCTTGATCCGCCCGAGACAACTGCGTCTCATCCAATTCCAAGGCCATACGGATCAGAATCTGGCGTTCCTCAAAAGTGAGGCGAGGAAGTTCAGCTAAGACCTCATTGAAACTCATGCGAGAATCTTAACCGTGCTGATCGAGTTTTACAAGACCAACGTAGAGTCGTAGTTATTGTCGGTAAACCACTCCGTTCTTCATCACGAACACGACCTTCTGAATGTCCTCTATATTCTTCGATGGGTCCCCCGACACAGCGACGATGTCGGCCCACTTGCCCGCTGTCAACGATCCGATTTTCTTCTCCCAACCGATTAACTTAGCGTTGTTCGATGTGCCCGCCACGATCGCGTCCATGTTGCTCATACCACCCCATTGAACCAACAGCACAAACTCATGCGTGTTGGTTCCATGAGGAACAACTCCGGAATCAGTTCCCAAGGCCATCGGCACCTTGTTTGCCACCGCTAACTTGATTGCGTTACGAACCGCCGCCGCAGCCGCAAGCGCTTTCTCAGCGCGCAAGCCCTTCAACACACCGGACTTCGCCGCTCGTTCAACCCCCTCCGCAGCCGAAAGCGTAGCCACTAAAAACGTGCCGTGCTCTTTCATCAACCGCGCGCCTTCCTCATCGAGAAACGAACCGTGCTCGATAGACGAGACTCCCGCACGCGCAGCTATCTTGATTCCCTCAGTGCCGTGAGCGTGCGCCGCGACCCTTCGTTCCAGTTTCTTTGCCTCGTCGACCAGCGCTTTCAACTCTTCAAATGTGTACTGGGTCACGCCAACCGCAGTACCTTCCGACAAGACGCCACCCGTTGCGCACGTTTTGATCACATCGGCGCCGTATTTAATCTGGTATCGAACGGCCGCACGAACTTCATCTGGTCCATCGGCAATCCCTTCCTCGATCCCTGGATCAAACATTCCCGGCTTGTAACCGTTTTCATCACAGTGTCCACCACGAATACCGATAGAATGACCGGCAGTGATCATTCGTGGTCCAGGCGTCCATCCTTCGTCGATGGCCTTGCGCAACGCGATGTCGTCAAACTGATTCGCACCCACGTTGCGAATAGTCGTAAAACCTCCCATCAGGGTAGAGCGCGCGTTCTGAACACTGAGAATCGCGCCGAACGAACCGAAGTCTCGCACGAGTGCGTGATCACCGGCAGGATCGCCGAGCACACGTCCGATTATGTGAGTGTGCGCGTCGATGAATCCCGGCATTAAAGTGACATCGCCAAGATCGATCATCCTTGCGTTCGCCGGGACTCTGACCGATCCGGCAGTTCCCACGGCCGTGATCGTGTTGTCGGTGACGACTACAACGGCGTTATTGATCGGAGCATTGCCGGTGCCGTCAATCAACCGGGCTGCTTTTAGAACAACAATTCCCTTTCCAATCGGCGGATCCGGTGTAATGCGGCCAGGCGCAACTTGCGAGACGACTGAAACGCAGACGGAATGGATCAGGAACAACGCTACGGTAGCTAGTTTCAAGTTTTTCAATGTTAGGCCTCTGAACGGAGTGTTGACACGCGAGCCGCGGCATTTTAGTAAAGATTTGATAAACGACGAAAACATTTCTCTCTACAGCTGTTTTAATGTCCATCTTCGATTGACACGCGTACTACACTCTGTCACCTTAGCGACAGCTACCTTTTCACTTTTTAACAGTTGTACGCAGGAAACGGTTCTCGGGCTTTCAACTCAAGCAGGGATGGCTAAACGCTGGACCGCTAAATCCCCGATGTCCGGCTACCTCGTCGCTATAGCCGCGACGCTCACTGTAGTTCTGCTCCGGCTCCTGCTGTCTCCCATACTCGGGCGACTCAGCTTACTTTTTTCCTTTTGTCATTGCTGTGACACTGTCCGCCTGGTATGGCGGGCTCAATCCGGGTTTACTGTCGACCGTTTTGGGATCTGTCATAGCAGTCTACTTGTTTGTGCCGCCTCACTACAGTTTCAGGATCGAAGATCCCAGAATGGCTACGGGCCTGGTTTTCTTTTTCATCTCTGGCGTCATCATCTCCCTGGTCTGCGATGCTTTGCACACAGCGCTTCGGCGGGTGGGGCTTAGCGAGGCCGAGGCAGTGAAGCACCTAAAAGCCATTGAAGGTCGTGATCAGGCACTGCGAGCTGCCCGGGAACAACTACACGTCATTACGGATTCGATGTCAGCCCTGGTGACGCGCTGTACACCTGATTTGAAATACTCGTGGGTAAGCAAACCTTACGCTGACTGGCTACAAAGCTCGCGAGACGAGATAGTCGGCGCATCAATAGAAAATGTCATTGGACCAGCGGCTTTTTCAACACTACTGCCATACTACCAAAGCGCGCTCAATGGCGAGACAGTAAGGCTGGAGCTTGAAATCGATTTCCGCACCATCGGACCCCGCTGGGTAAATGCTGTTTACACACCAACGTTCGGGCCGGATGGAAAACCCAGTGGCTGGGTGGGCGTTGTCATCGATATCGACGAACAAAAGCGATCTGAAGAGGAGCTTCGAGTTACAGACCGTCGCAAAGATACGTTTTTGGCCGTGCTCGCTCATGAGCTTCGAAACCCACTCGCTCCGATGCGCAACGCACTCGCGATTTTGAAACGCTCTGATTCGAATTCAACCTTGAACGAACGGGCTCGCACGACCATGGAGAGACAGTTGTCTCACATGGTGCGCCTGGTTGATGACTTGCTCGATCTCTCGCGCATTAATAGCGACAAACTGGAATTGCAAAGACAACCGGTTGCACTGTCGGACGTGATCTCACAGGCTGTTGAGACGGTAAGACCGATGATATCTGAGGCTGGTCACGAACTCGCAATTGACTTGCCTCAGGAGCTAATGCAGTTGGACGCAGACACTGTCCGGCTCTCGCAGGCTTTTTCGAATCTTCTCAACAACGCCTGCAAATATACGAATCCTGGTGGGCGCATCTCGTTGACTGCAACTCGCGAGAACGGACACGTTGTCGTGGCAATACGCGACAATGGGGTCGGAATTCCGGCCGATTTGAGTCCAAAGATCTTCGACATGTTTACTCAGGCAAATCAAAGCTATGAACGGCAACATGGCGGACTGGGAATCGGACTGGCTCTGGTGAAGCGGCTGGTTGAGATGCACGATGGCGAAGTCACAGCCGGAGCAAATCCTGTTGAACCAGGAAGTGAGTTTCGAGTAACACTTCCGCTGCTCGCGGCCTCGAAGGCAATCGACGCGTCAACACATAGACGCAAGCATGTCATCGACTGGCGGTGCTCCACTGCGCGTACTTGTAGTGGACGACAATAAGGATTCCGCGGAGAGCCTGAGTTTGCTCCTTCAGTTAGTCGGCAACAGCGTCAGCTCTGCGTATGACGGCGAGCAGGGTCTCGAAATGGCGAACGAACTAAAGCCAGATATCGTGCTGCTGGACATCGGGCTGCCAAAGTTGAACGGATATGAAGTAGCCAAGCGGATTCGCCTCGAGCCCTGGGGACACAATGCGATACTCGTCGCGATTACGGGCTGGGGTCAGGCCGAAGACATTGCTCTCTCACGCGACGCCGGCTTCGATCATCACCTCGTAAAGCCTGTTGATCCTGACGCTCTGTTAAAGTTCATTCAGAAACGTAAAGCCGCTCACACAAACTAACCAAAGCACGTGACCGGGATCGTGGTTCCGAAAGCTGCATTGACGAATGCAAGGAAGCCCTGGGCCGAGACTGTGTCGAGCCGGTAGTCAACGTTTGTTGAGCGACACACAGAATCGCCGGTGATCGTGATCGCGACGATCAGTTGCTGACCATCAACTGTTAGAAAGTTTGGTCCACCCGAATCGCCAAAGCACGTTCCACCGTTCCCAGTCGAAGCATTCTGTGACAAACGCAGATAACCGCCATTCAGCGAATTGAAGCTCGAGAAAGAGAACATCCGCGGGATCGGATTCAAATCCTGAAAGAACGGCACGCCACCACCAACCACTCGGTTCTGTACCCCGTATCCGACATTCGTAAACTTGGCAGTTTTCAGTCCGTTTTGCGCAACCAATTGGTCCAACAGACCGCAGCCTGGCAAAGTGGCGGGCGTAACTCCGCGTACGTCTCTTTCCAGAATCAGCACACCGATGTCTCCCGAATCGCTCTGCGCCTGGCTGAAATTAGGATTCGTAACGACGTGAGCAACCGGCAGCAGTTCCGTTTTGTTGGTAGTAAGAGAGCCAAACGGTATCGACTTATCGAGACTAACGAACGCCACGAATCCTTCAGCCGCAAAATCCTGTGTATACACAGCCGTGCAGTGGCCGGCTGTTAGAAACACATTAGCGGTAATCAGCGTTCCTGAGCATATCGGAAAGATCTGACCTGTAGTAGGCGACTTGACGACAAAAGCGCCGACGTTTTTGAACGTGTTATTTGAATCCACGAACCCGAAAGTGATCGCAGAAGTGTTCGGCGAGACCAGCAGTAGCGATCCAACTACTAAGCTCAAGGTGAGCGAGAAGAAACAGATGAGTCTTTTCATTGTGGGAATCTCCTTGTGAAAGGTGGTGGGGGATTGATATGGCGAGAGGATTCTACATCCGTCTGGCTTTACCTCAAAAGTCAGGACTTACAGATGGGGTTCGCTGACCTGGAGGCAAAGCAGGTTGCCTCAATCCGTTGTCTTGCGATAGGCTCACGTCCGCTCAAATCTTACTGTTATGAAGATCAATCGCCGCCAATTCAATCATGGCCTTGCTCTTAGTCTGGGAGTGTTCGCAGTTCCCCGCTTCCAATCGCAATCTCAACTTCGCGTTAACGGCAAACGCATCATGGACCACATTCACGCGCTTGCGGAGTTTGGCAAAAATCCGCAAGGAGGCGTGAGTCGTGTTGCTTACAGCGACGCGGATAAACAAGGCCGCGAATACGTACTCGGGTTGATGCGCGACGCGAAGCTTGACGTCAAAATCGACGCTGCCGGCAACCTTATCGGCCGTCGTGCGGGTTCCGCGACCGGTCTCAAACCTTTGCTGATCGGCTCGCACGTCGACACGGTTCCGGAAGGTGGAAACTACGATGGCGTCGTCGGATCGATGGGCGCGATCGAAGTCGCGCACACACTCGCCGACAACAACGTCACTACGCGTCATCCTCTCGAAGTCGTAATTTTTCAGAACGAAGAAGGCGGTTTGATTGGCAGCCGCGCGATGGACGGTGAGTTGACAGAAAGAGAACTCGATCTGGTCAGTCGTAGCGGAAAAACGATTCGCGAGGGCATTAAGTTCATCGGCGGAGATCCTGCAAAGCTCGGCGAGGTTCGTCGCCAGAAAGGTGACATTGCTGCGTATGTCGAGCTGCACATCGAACAGGGCAACACGCTCGATAACGAGAAGATCAAGATCGGCATTGTCGAGGGAATCGTCGGGATTAACTGGTGGGACGTGACGATCGAGGGTTTCGCGAATCACGCCGGTACGACGGCGATGAACAATCGTCAGGATGCGCTCCTCGCTGGGGCAAAGTTCATTCAGGCAGTGAACCGCATCGTCACCAGCGTGCCCGGAAGACAAGTCGGCACGGTGGGTAGGATTAACGCGCTACCCGGCGCGCCAAATGTAATTCCAGGAAAAGTTGTTCTGAGTTTAGAGTTGCGCGATCTCGACGCCGCGAAGATCAAGACGCTTTACGATCAGATCTACGCGGAGGCACAGCAGATCGCCCGCGACAGCAAGACGAAGTTTGACTTCAAAGAGATCAACGTCAACATACCTGCACCCACGGATCCTCGAATCCGATCTTTGATCTCGGAAGCCGCACGTGAACTCGGTCTCTCGACTAAGTCGCTGCCCTCAGGCGCCGGCCACGACGCTCAGGACATGGCACGGCTTGGTCCAGTCGGGATGATCTTCGTTCCGAGTGTCGGCGGCATCAGCCACTCGCCACGCGAGTTCTCGCATCCCGAAGACATCGCGAACGGCGCAAACGTGTTGCTGCATACGCTGCTGAAACTGGATCGAGCGTAAAGCTTATTCGTAGCGCAACGCGATGATCGGATCCACTTTCGTCGCGCGTCGCGCCGGAATATAACTGGCGATCGCAGCAACACAGACCAATAGCAGTGAGATCAATGTGAATGTCGTCGGATCGGTGGCGGTGACACCAAACAAGAGTGTTGACATCAGTCGAGTTAACGCAAAGGCTGCAATGAGACCGATGACGATGCCGGCGATCACGAGCTTCATACCGTGTCCGACGGCGAGCTTTAGTACGGCTCCGGTCTGCGCGCCGAGGGCCATGCGAATTCCGATCTCGTGGGTTCGTTGGGCCACCGAGTAACTCATCACGCCATATATTCCAACGCCGGCAAGTACCAATGCCACGCCTGCAAAGATCGCCAACAACAACATGCTGAAGCGTTGACGCGCGATCGACTCGGCAAAAATCTCTTCCATCGTGCGAATGTCTGAAACGGGTTGGTCCTTATCAATTTCCCAAACTGCTTTTCGCACGGTTGCGGCCATGCTCGCCGGATCCACGTCCGTCTTGACGACCAGATCATCCACCGGGAAGAAACCACGCTGCCGATAAGGCAGATACATTTGTGGTCTTGGCTCGGCGGTGAGCTCGAATTGACGAACGTCCTTGACCACGCCGATAACACTGGTCCAATCCCGATCAGATGTGATCTCACCAGTGGCAAACCGCTTGCCGATGGGATCTTCGTTGGGCCAAAAGCGACGTGCCATCGTTTCGCTGATCACAGCAACCCTAGGAGTCGTCGCAGCGTCTTGATCGGTGAAATTTCTTCCACTCAAAAGCGGAATAGTCATTGTTTCGAAGTATCCGGCGCTGATGATTCGCGTTACCACTATGAGTTCCTGTCCCGGCGGCGGTTCGGGCCTCCCCTCAATGCGGACGCTTATTGAGTTGCCCTGGCGATAAAGAGGTAGATTGGTAGTGACCGCGGCGGATCTGACACCAGCGAGCGAGCCAACGCGCTGGACCAAGTCGGTATAAAAAGCCCCGCGGCGTTCGAACTCTTCATACTTCGGATAAGGAAGCACGATCTTCATCGTCAACAGATTGTCAGCCCGAAATCCGGGATCGACGTTCCGCAGACGAATGAAACTGTTGATGAGCAGGCCTGCGCCAATCAAAAGCACCAGCGAGATCGCAACCTCCGCCATTACCAACACGCTACGAAGGCGTTTTCCGCTTCCACCGGTGGCCGCATCACGACCGCCCTCTTTCAGAGTCTCACTCTGGTTAAAGCGAAGGGCCTGAATCGCCGGCGCCAGGCCAAAGACCACACCCGTTGCAATCGAAACGAATACTGTGAAGCCGAGGACTCTCAGATCGATTGAAATCTCGCGCGCCTGAGAAATGTTTTCAGGAATGAAGGTCCTTAATAGAAATAATCCGGTGTAAGCGATGACCAGTCCGACAATTCCGCCGAGCGTCGACAGCAAAACACTCTCTGTCAAAAACTGCCTGACCAAACGCAAGCGCCGCGCGCCAAGTGCGACTCGCACCGCAATCTCTTTCTGGCGCACTGCAGCGCGCGCGAGTAACAAGTTAGCGACATTCGCACAGGCAATTAACAACACCAGTCCTACCGCGCCGAGTAGAATTAGAAGTGCGGGTTTGATATCGCCTACGAGGTGTTCGTGCAGTGATGTAACAGCCGCACCGAGATCCGAGTTCGATTCCGGATACTGCTGTTGCAGACGAGTAGCGATCGTGCTCATCTCCGTTTGCGCCTGGGCTAAGGTCACACCGGGCTTGAGCCGCGCAACAACCTCAAGATAGTGGCGATTTCGGTTGGTCGCTTGTTCAGAAGTCAATGCGATCGGCACCCAGACCTGATTGTCGCTAGTAGGAAACTGAAACCGCGCAGGCATCACGCCCACAACGGTGTGAGCTTTCTCCGTTGAGACGTTAACGACTGGCCAACAATGTTCGAATCACCGCCAAATCTGCGTTGCCACAGGCCGTAACTCAATAGGACCACACGATTCGAGCCGGGTTGGTCTTCGGCCGCGGTAAAAACGCGTCCAATCTGTGGCTCGACTCCGAGCATCGGAAAGAGGCTTGCTGAAACACGTCGGCCCTCGAGCCGTTCCGGATCGCCGGCGCCTGTCAAGTTAAAACTCTCGTCGGCGATTGCGGACATGCCTTCGAAGACCTGGCTCTGATCACGCCAGTCGACATAGTTTGCAGCGGCAGGAGTGTCGCGCGGATAGCCATGTTTCGATGCGTCTTCCCACACCATCACGAGTCGCCCGGGATCTTTGTAAGGTAGTGGGCGCAGCAACACAGTGTTCACAACACTGAAGATGGCGGTGTTCGCGCCAATGCCCAAAGCCAAAGCAATAACGGCAACAATTGTGAAGCCCGGATTCTTCAACTGCATCCGAAGCGCGTAACGCAAGTCGTGCAGGAAATCTGTTAACAAGTTTGACCTCCCTGATGTGTCGAGAACCGGTGCCTGGCGGATTGGTCTTTGTGCACGTTGTATTTCTTTGAGGAGATCGTCGCCCGCGAGTTCCAGCAGTGCCGTCTGTTTTGCTTCGGCTTCCGTGGCGCCACTCTTCAGCGTGCGTTCGTGGACCTGTTCCAGGTGTTGGGCCAGCTCTTCGACGATCTCCGCTTCCTGTGCTGGAGCGAGCTTGAGGCCTGCCAGCCGCTTTCTAACTTCTTCCTTCCAGTCAGGCATTTTCGATTCCAGTGATGCGATTGATCGCTTCAACAAATTCACGCCAACTGTGACGTTGCGCCGCGAGCACCTTTTTGCCTTCGGCAGTCAAACGATAGTAACGACGCCGTCGCTGCCCTGCTTTCTCGACCCACCGGCCCTGTATCCATCCGCGTCGTTCCAGTCGATACAGCAACGGGTAGAGCGAAGCGACATTGAACCGCAGCGCACCTTTAGAACGCCGCTCTATCAAGCTACCAATGTCGTACCCATGCCGCGGCTGGTCCTCCACGAGCGACAGAATTAACAGCTCCGCACTCCCCTTCTTCAACTCCCGATCGAGCACACGCGAGGTCTTATATGGCATAGCGATATATTATTCAGGTATATATGCGGCGTCAACTGAGGAATTTTCGTCCGATCGATTCCGAATTTTAGATAGGACTGGTTTCGAAGTATGGCGAACGTGTAGAATGCACGTTATTAAGATCATGAGCCAAACAATCCCGGCCCATTTTGACGGCGAGCACATCCTCCTTGACGAGCCTGTGGAACTCGAGCCGAACACCAAGCTACTGGTGACTGTGTTACCCAAAGACATCGAGCGCGACGAGTGGCTAGGTCTGTCGACGAAAGGATTGGAAGGCGCGTACGATAATGGGGAAGAAGACTACTCTTTAGATGTGATTAAAGAACCAAATCCTGATTATGAATGAAGGTGATGTAATCCTCACTCCCGTGCCTCAAGCCAACGGGGTCGTCAAAAATCGCCCAGCCATTTTCCTTCGAGAGATGCCGCCTTATCGAGACGTGCTCGCGTGCGGTGTTAGCACGCAGTTGCATCAACAGGTGAAGGGCTTTGATGAAGTCATCCAATTGTCTGATCCAGACTTCGCCGCAAGTGGTTTGCACTCCGCATCGCTGATTAGACTTGGGTTTCTTGCAGTGCTGCCTCGGACTGCAGTAATTGGGTCAATCGGTGCGATCTCATCCGAAAGGCACAAGCGGTTACTTAAGAAGCTCAGCGATTACTTGACTAGATGACTCTAAGATCACTCAACTAGCTTACTAGCTCGAATGACTCTTAGGTTAACAAGCGTCGCCGCGTTCTCCGCTCTTCCGCACCGCTCGCGATAAGGAAGCGAGCGTTGGGAAGTCTATTTACACTTGCTGTAACCACAATCCCTGCAAAAGTCGCAGCCGCTCGCGTGTTCCAACTGGCCGTGGCACTCGGGGCAGATGCCGATCATGTTGGACATGATGGCGCCGGTGACGGGTTTTTGTTGGAGGTGAAGTTGGGAGTGCTGCTTGTTCACAGCGCGGGCGGAGTCCGGGAGATCCTGAACGCGGCGCACGGTGATCATGATGCACTCGGCCACCGCCTGTTCGGGCGAGGTCAAGAGACGCTCGTTGAACCAAACGGCGTGAGTGCCAGTTACCTTATTCAAACTGTAAGCAACTTCCGCGGCATCGAAACCACCGCGCAGCATCTTCGAAGCAAGCAGACCCACGCCGCCACTGATTGGACCAGTCGCAAACACTTCCTGGATCATCTTGCCGTCGTGGTTCACAGTCACGTACAAGTTTTGACCGTCGAAAGGAATCTGCCACGTCGCACCGCGCAACTCACGTGGACGCTCGATTCTGATCGCAGTGACAGCCGGCACCTTGATCGTTTCCGAGTGTTCGCGCGCAATTGCTTCCTGGCGAGCGGACGCATCGTCGGCGGCAGTCGCTTCGGCAGCGCTCACCGAATCTCCCAGAGGCTCAACCACAGCTTCCGGATTGCACGCCATCTCACCCTTCGGCTCTTCGGCCTTCATCGAATTCAAAACCTGATTCTCACGTGAACCATCGCGATAGTAACTGACCGCCTTGCAACCAAGCTGGCGGCCGAGGCGATAAAGCGCATCGACCGACTCCACCGTGTCATCAACGGCGCCATTGCACGTCTTCGACACGCTGTTGTCGACGTTGCGCTGAGCAGCCGCGAGCACATGAACGTGCTGCTCAGCGCTTATGTTCATCGCCGAGATAAAATGCGGAGGCAGCTCTTGTTCGTGTTCCACGACGTAAGCCGCAGCCGCATCTATCGATTCCTGATCACTCTGGTCCACATCAATTCCGAGAGCTTGCGCCGCGAGCGTGTGCACGTAAGTGCGCGTGCCCAGCGTGTCTTTGCGAACGTACGCCCATGAGAAGTTTGGCTCAATACCGGAAGAAGTTTCCGCGACCAGCGAGATAGTTCCGGTCGGCGCGATAGTCGTCACTTCATAGTTACGCGGCGTGAGCGGAATGTCTTTCGGAATCCCAATCTGGTTATACAGAAAATCCGTGTAAGCCTCGCGATTCGGCTCAAACTCCGGAAACGCCCCCTTCTCTGCTCCGAGTCGATTGCTCTCCATCCACGACTCACGCCGAACAAACCCCATCACCTCGTCCATCAGGTCGATCGACGCGGGCGAGCCATAAGTGACGTTCAGGTTCAGACAGAGATCGGCGAAGCCCATGATGCCTAAGCCCACAGGTCTCGTGCGATGGACCACGTCGTTGATTTCCGGCAACGGCCACGCACAGGTGTCGATCACGTTGTCGAGAAAACGCGTGCACAGATGCGTCACGGAACGCAGGCGATCCCAGTCGATGCGCTTCTCAGGGTCATAAAACTTCGCGAGATCGATCGAACCGAGATTGCACGAGTTCGAGAAGTGCAGAAACTGCTCGCCGCAGGGATTGCACGAGTAGATCGGCCCCATCGACTTCATCATGTGGTTATGGCGATTTACTTCATCGATGAAGGCAATGCCTGGCTCAGCATACTTGTGCGCACTCGCGATGATCCGGTTCCAGATGTCTGGAGCGAAGATCATTCCCGGGCGCGGCGGCTTTTCAATTGTGTAACTGGAAAGATCGGCCGCTAAAAACGACTGCCGATCGCAGAACGTGACTGTCGTTTCATCTGCACGGCGATAGACCACGTAGTCATCGTTTCTCACCGGATCGAAAATGTACTCATTCCATGGCTGACCGTTAAACTCCGACTGAAACCACTCGTTGTTGTCTACGGCTTTCAAAAACTTATCAGTAACGTTTACTGAGATATTGAAATTTGTCAGCGAAGTCTGATCGTTCTTAGCGTGGATGAAGCGCAGCACATCAGGATGCGTGACGCGCATCATTCCCATGTTAGCGCCACGTCGCACACCGCCTTGCTTCACAACGTCAGTCACCTGATTGACGATGTTCATGAACGACACTGGACCAGACGCAACACCAGTCGCCGAACTCACCATCGCCCCATGCGGCCGCAGGAATTCATAAGTCATGCCGGTGCCGCCGCCGGTCTGGTGAATTGTGGCCGCGGCTTTTGCATGTTCCATTATTCCGTGGAGCGAATCGGGAATGTCCAACACGAAGCACGCCGCCAGTTGCCCATTTGTTTTGCCGGCATTAACCAGGCACGGAGTGTTCGGAATGAATTCGCGGGCGAGCATTACTTCGCTCATCGCGGCAAAAAACTTGTCGCGCTTCTCCCCGGTCTCAGCCTTTGAAACATGCCCTACTACGCGGCTCACAATATCCGCCCATTCTTCAAAGGGCACACCCTTCGAATCCTTCATCGAATAACGCTTGCTAACTACTTTTCTGCCATTGATTCCAAGCTGCTGCGACTTTCGACGCGGGGAGACTGCGGGGGACCCGACACTGCCGTTCCCGCCTTTTTTGCCGATAGCTGCGCTGCTCATGAATGTCTGCCTTTCTAACGGGGGAGACCCGAAATAACTGGTTTCAAAAACGGGTTTGCCAAGCGTATTGCTACGCACGACTTTAACTTAGAATGTGCTTTGGAAACTCCGGTTGGCTCTATCAAATCGAGCGGAGCGGAATATACTCCTTTGCGAGCACAGTGTCAATATCTTGTGGCTAAATTTTTTCGCCACTCAATACAGTGTATTTTAGCCGCACATTGAAGCTTTGCGCAAAGTCGATTTGGTCAGGCAGTTACTCTCTGCGGCCCTCCGCGTATTTCTTCGTTTAAATCGCCCTTTAAACGCAGAGAACGCAGAGATACGCAGAGGGCCGCAGAGAAACCAACAGATTGGCGGATCTATTTACCGGTGCCGGTATTGGAGAGTAATAGCTCGTAGTTGCCGATATCCCGGTTGTGGCTGTCGAGGGCGGCGAAGGTATCGGAGGTTTCCTCGAGCATTTGCTTCGTCATGGCAATCGAGTCGCTGAGTTGCTCGAAGTCTAATGAAGAGACCCGTTCCGGAGTCGGCAACGTAACCACCTGGTCGTTAACCAATCCGAAGAAGTTTTCGATCGACTGCAACTGTCCTTCAACTAACTTCACTGAACGTTCGATGTCGTTGAACGCAGCAACACGACGCTTGAGGATCTCTACGTTCGCTTGCTGAATGCGTTTTTCACGATCGTCCCTCGACCCCTGAACGGAACGTTCCGCCTGGACCAACTGGTTTTGCACAGCCTGGCGATTGATCGAACGCAGGTGATGTTTGCGCCGGCGATATACGTCGAGCAGATCGACGAAGTCTTCCCAGCGCTGATCGAGACTCTGAATGTTGTGAGGGATCTGTTTGGTGCCGGTGAATTTTTTGTAGTTCGAGTAGATCTGATTCTTCATCCAGCGCAAGTATTCAACTGCTTCACGCTCGCGTGGATCGAAAAGCTTTATTTGCGCCTCGCGCTGTTGATCGCGCAGCTTCAACAGTCGCTGCTTTTCTCTGCGATCGACCAGCCTTCGATAGATTGAACTTGCAGGCACAGTTGCAAGGTAAAGCGTCTCGGTCGCAAGAGCCGCGACCAAAGGTGTAACGTCCTGCACGTATGCAGCAGCAACTGCAAACCCTGCCATCCCCCAGAAATTTATGGGTTCCTTGAAGGCCTCTTTCAGATATTTCAGGTCGATCTTGGGAAGCTCGGGCATAACCTGGTAATAAGTGCAAAACTCAAATTATTTTCAATTGTGCTGGCCGCCGGTTCCATTCTGACTGCCGCCGGTCGTTTCACCTTCAGCCGGAAGCGCCTGAGGTGTAGGCGCGCCGGTTCCGGTCGCCTAACAGACCCATGTCACGTTTATAAGCAAGCAGCTTGTCTTGCAACTGCATGTCCATGGCTTCGCGTTCGATGTCCTGCATCTTCGTATCGACGTTAGCAGCGCCCAACTGCATCTTCGCTTCAGCCGCCGCTGCGCGTCGATCGATCTTGTCGCGCATCTCGTTGAACGTCGATGCGTCATCGCCAAGCTGAAACGACTCCATCGTCTGCGCAAGCTGTTCCTGAAGTTTCGCTTGCTTCGACTGGTTTATCAACTGCATCGCCTCGCCGGTGCGGCGCTGCATCTGAAGCACGTAATTATCACGCGCCTTAAGTGCCTGTTTCGATGCGAGGTTCGCGTGCTCCAGTTGCTGTGCGGTTTTCTGTAGATCGACTTGCGCCTGCTGCAACTGTCCGATGTATGCAGTCGCGATGTCGTCGCGACCCATTTTCACCGAAGCTCGGATTTTGGAATCGAGATCAACTACCTGTGTCTCCAGGCGCTCTTTATTCTTGGCCAGGAGCTTCTCGGTAGCCATGACCTGGGCGACGGAGTTATTCAGCTCCGGTACGCGGTCACGCATGTCGCGGATGGTTTGCTGAAGAATGAGTTCCGGGTCTTCAGTCTTCTCAATAATCCCTCCGAAGAGGGCGCGCATTGAGCGCTTCATTCTTGTCCAAACTCCCATTACTGCTCATCCTCCGGCAGCGAAGTCGAATCCAAAACGATAATTCCAGCCGGTTATTGCATTTTCGGCCATTTACGTCGTTCTGATGTACGAGACGTACGCTCAGGCGGTTTCAATTCCGGCTAAAACTGACTTTGAGTATATCAGCAGTATTAAAACCCTTCCACAAAAGGCGTTAGGTCGCCGCCGAACGCCCGATATCGCGTCGGAATTGCATTCCCGGCCAGTGAATCTTTTCCAGCGACTGGTAGCAGCGACTGAGAGCGGTGGTTAAGTCTTCAGCCGCCGCTGTTACGCCCAGAACTCTGCCCCCGGTTGCCGTAAAACGACTGTCCGCACTGCGGGACGTACCCGCGTGAAAGACCTGAACAAACTCATGATCTACTTCATCCAGACCTTCGATTGCGGCGCCAGATTCGTACTTTCCGGGATAACCCTTGTTAGCTGCGACAATACAAGCTGACGAACCTGCCGACCACGCCACATCTAAACCACCAAGCGTCTCGTTATGCATCGACTCGAATATCGAAACCAGATCTGTTTTCAAACGGACCAGGATCGCCTGCGTCTCGGGATCTCCAAAACGCACGTTATATTCGAGCAGCTTTGGTCCATCTTCAGTCAACATCAAACCCAGGAACAAAACTCCTTTGAACGGAAAACCTTCATCACGCGCACCTGCGAGCGTGGGTTCCACGATCTCGCGAACGACGCGCTCTTCCACACTCTTACTTAGAACCGAAGGATCGGTAATAGTTCCCATTCCGCCCGTGTTTGGACCAGTATCATTCTCGCCGATTCTCTTGTGATCGCGCGCCGCCGGCATCAGGGCGTAATTGCGGCCATCAGCGAAGACGAGCAGCGAAGCCTCAGTTCCGCTCAACGCTTCTTCGATCAAAATGCGTTCCGCTGCTTCGCGTCCCGCGACGTGATGGACCATGAGATCTTCGATGGCCTTTTCCGCTTCAGAACGGTTTGCTGCTACTACGACGCCCTTTCCCGCGGCCAATCCATCTGCCTTGATAACAGCGCGAGATTCGGCGGAGCCAAATACACCGCTTCTCAGAAAGTCGATTGCCTGTTGCGGCGACTCTGCGACGCGGTAAGCGGCGGTCGGGATCTGGTGCCGCGTCATGAAGTCTTTTGCAAAGATCTTGCTGCCCTCGAGTCGTGATGCAGCGCGACTCGGTCCTACGATCCGCAGTCCTCGTTCAGTAAACAGATCGACAATCCCGGCAGCCAATGGTGCTTCAGGGCCGACGAACGTGAGATCAATGTTCTCGCTTGCAGCAAACTCTGCAAGCGCCTTATGTGCGGTAACGGACATATCGAACGTTTGCGCGAGTTGTGCAATCCCTGCATTACCTGGCGCGCAAAAAATCTCAACGGGCGAGCGCTGTGTGTTCCGAATCGCCCACACGATTGCATGCTCACGTCCGCCAGATCCGATGATCAGTATCCTCATATTTGTTTGGTGCGGATGCTCCCATCAGGCTCAATTCGATGTCAAGGTCGCCACGATCGCGTGAATTGCCCCAAATTGCACCAAGGCCGATTTTGCAGGTTTTACCTTGACACATTTTTGCCATAGTTATATACCAATTGGCCAAATAGCAGCCGTTAGCCGGCTGGAACCTAGCCTCATTGGTGGACCAATCATCAGCGTGTCCCTTCTTTGGCGCGTGGTTCTTTTCGCCCGCCCGGAACTGTTGTTTCTAGGTTTAACGGACCCGAGGGAGTCAGATCATGGCACAGATGGAAGCCGCGACCGCTTTGGAAACGAATCACGATAGTGAATATCAAGACCGTCCAATACGATGTGTCGACTGCAACGAGAACTTTATTTGGACTGCCGGAGAGCAGGTATTCTTCCACGACAAGGGCCTCAAAAACGAACCGAAAAGATGCAAACCTTGCAAGCAAGCCAAGAACGAACGACTGGCTGCCATCGCGGCCGCGCAGTCGTCGGGGGTGCGCCAACGCATCGAAGTTTCGGTTCAGTGCGCTCAATGTGGTCAACAAACCACCGTTCCTTTTTATCCTTCGCAGGGACGTCCGGTTTACTGCCGCTCATGCTTTCTCGCAGGACGAGTTGCGTAACGCAGATGTCGCACCTCTTTAGCACGGTAATTAGGCAATACTAATTTCAGTCTCCCACCATCCAGTTCAAACAATTACCCACCAACGTGCACGATCGGCCGCCGATCAGGTTCTCTTTCTGCCTGGCGCAGCACCTCATGAGTGACTGGGGCCGTATCACCCTCTCCAAACGCGATGTACTTCAGCAGATAAGAAATCGGATTTCCTTCGCTCCAACCAAAATAAACGTGTGGCAGCTTCCCCATTTCGTCTCGCAGGTAAAGTAGAAACGCCGCTATTGCGTTTGGTACTGCCGGCGACTCGGTTCGCAGGATCTTGTAACCGTCCACTGATTCACCGCGAACAGACAATGTGCCCGCGAACTCGGATGCATCACCCGGTGTAACTTCAAAGAACAGGATTGGTTCTCCAGCAGGAATGTGATTGCTGTTACGCTTCTCCTCTTCCTTCTCTGCATACTCGAGTGCATCACCCTTGTCTTTTCGGTTGGCGATGATCCTGATCGTTCCTTTTGCGGCGTCCTTGATAAATTGACGCGCCTTATCGTCGAGCTCGATTCGTTCAACGCGCAGTTCAGTCGATCGATAGACTCGCGAAAACAGCGAGGCGAGAATGATCGTGAGAATGAAGAACGAAGCGATCTTGATCCCCTCTGGTCTTTCGTGGATGTTCTGGATAGTCGTGTACACGAAGATCAAAGCGATCAGGAGATACACAAACCACTTCTTTCCTGTTCTGCGCGCTGAGATCGTTACAGCGATTGCGGCTGAGGTCATCAACACGAGTACTCCAGTCGCGTAAGCGCCGGCTTGTGCGTCGACGTCCGCACGGAAAATGAGAGTGACGGCAAACGCAATCACGGTGATTACGATGACGAGTGGTCGTGCAGCTCTGGCCCACTCCGGCGCCATGCCATAGCGTGGCAAGTATCGCGGCACGATGTTCAAGAGTCCCGCCATCGCGGAAGCGCCTGCGAACCAAAGAATAAATATCGTGCTGAGGTCATAGACCGTCCCGAAAATATCTCCGAAGAACTGGTGGGCCAGGTATGCGATCGCGCGTCCGTTTGCTTCGCCACCCTCCGCGAACGCAGGCGCAGGTATCAGTGTCGACGTCACAAAACTACTGCTGATCAGCATGACGCTCATGATCAAAGCCGCGTAGCGAAGCAACTTCTTCGTGTTACGAATCCGCGATCGAAGGTGGTGTCGCACTTTCGCTTCTTCGCGATAGCCGGTGCGAGTAGATTGAATATTGGCCCAATCGTCGTCACTTAGATCGCTGTCGCCCTTCACCAGTGGCATCACGGCAACGCCTGTTTCAAAACCCGAGAGTCCTAAGGCGAGTCGCGGAAATAGCATCAGCGCGACCAGAATGGCAAACCCGGGATTCCCGTTGACTTTGGGATGTTGCAAAATGGCTTGTTTCCATTCCGGAAAGTGATAAGGGTGAGTTAAGAGTTCGTACACACCAACCCCGATAACGATCGTATTGAGCAACAGGTATATCCCGACCAGAGCGACGGCGATCCCGATGGCCTCTTTGAAGCCCCGCAGGAAAATCGCTCCGAGGATCGCAATGAGAACGATTGTTACGCCGATCTGATGTTTCAGCACTTCTGGCGTGAAAGGGTTCTCGATGATGTGAGCGGTAGCGTCTGCGGCTGAGAGAGTAATCGTGATGATGAAATCGGTTGCGACGAACCCGAGCAACATCAGCACGAACAGCTTTCCCTTCCAACGGGAGAGTTGGCGCTCCAACATGGAGATTGAGCCTTCTCCGTGCGGACTCTCTTCGGCGACGCGACTATAAATCGGCAAGGCGCCGAAGAGCGTTAACAGGACCAGGAACAAAGTCGCGATCGGGGAAAGCGCTTGAGCGGCCAGGAATGCGATGCCGGGTTGATAGCCCAGAGTCGAGAAGTAGTCGACTCCCGTCAAACACATCACCTTCCACCATGGATGCTGCTTATGAGGAGTGACTTGAGCGGTAGGATCTTTCTGCGCGGAGTCTTGAAATAGCCAGAGCTTGAAGCGCCGTCCAGCGCTTCGCCGAGTCAAACCAAGCATTTCTGCCCTTCCTCTTAGCCTACGAGGTTAGCTGTCGGACTCGAACTGGAAGTGTTCGTCGTTAAGCAATAAGTGCTCAACGATTCGCCCCGTGTTTCGCCCAGCGAAACATTGGTTCCCCCGTGTTGCATTTGCGCAACTTCGGCAGACATGAATTTTCAACGATCGAGATGTTACTCCTGCGATAATGCGATCAATATAAGCCGTAGCGAATCCCTCTGCGATGCGCTCTGTGTCTCTGCGTTGACGTACGGAGAACGCCGTAACCAAGACAGAGACACGGAGATCGCAGACAGAGAAACCAGCTCAATTACCCACCCACATGCACGATCGGTCTTTGCTCAGGATCCTTCTCCGCCTGGCGCAAAACTTCATGGGTTACGGGTGCGGTATCGCCTTCACCAAACGCGATGTACTTCAACAAATACGACACCGGATTTCCTTCACTCCAACCGAAATACACATGCGGCAATTTACCGGTTTCATCTCTGAGGAAAAGTAAGAAGGCAGCGATGGCGTTGGGCACCGCCGGAGACTCCGTTCGCAAGATCTGAAACCGATCTACAGTCTCACCTCTGATCTTGAGCACACCGGAGAACTCTGAAGCATCTCCAGGCGTGACCTCGAAGAAAAGGATCGGCTCACCCGCAGGAATGTGATTATCCATCCTTTTCTCTTTCTCTTTTGCTTCATACTCCTGCGCGTCGCCGCGGTCGATTCTGTTCGTGATGATACGGACCGTGCCTTTGGCAGCTTTGCGAATAAACTCGCGCGCCATGTCGTCAAGTTCGATCCTCTCAACTCTCAACTCGGTCGAGCGCCAAACGCGCGAGAAGAGTGAGCTCGCAACGATGGCCACAATAAAGATCGCGGCAATCTTGATTCCTTCCGGCTGCTCGATGATGTTCACAATGGTCGTATAAATGAACACCAGAGAGATCAACATAAACGCCCACTGCACGCGTTCGCCTCGACGCCGCGCGGAAAGCGTGACCGCAATTGCAGCGGAAGTCATTAGCGCCAGAACACCAGTCGCGTACGCGCCGCCCTGCGCATCTACATCCGCTCTGAAGAGAATCGTCACGATGAAACAGATCACCGTAAATACAACAACGAGCGGACGTGTCGCGCGTGCCCACTCCGGCGCCATTCCATACCGCGGTAGGTAACGCGGAACGATGTTGAGTAAACCCGCGAGCGCCGACGATCCTGCAAACCAGAGAATCGAGATCGTGCTCAAGTCGTAGATCGTTCCGAAGACATCACCTAAGTAGTGATGGGCCAGGTAGGCGAGCGCTCGTCCGTTCGCAGCGCCTGGTTCCTGCGTTAGGGTTTCAGGACGAAACTCATCTGGCGGGATCAGCATGGTGGTCACGATGCTGCTGCCCAAAAGCAGAAAACTCATGATCACGGCTGCTGCGGTAAGTAGCTTGCGGGCGTTGTGAATGCGACCAGCAAGTTGCGCCGGTGATTCGCCGGCGCGCGTCAGATGAGGCGAGACCGGTTCGTGCTGGACGTTATCCACCTTGATATCGCCCTTCACCAGTGGCATGACTACAACTCCGGTCTCAAATCCCGACAAGCCGAGTGCAAGACGCGGGAATACGAATAGCGCGTAGCCGACCATTGCGAAAGGACTGCTGAACGACTGGAAAAGCACCGTTCTCCAGTTCCAGAAGACCGTCTGATGCGTGAAGATCTCGTAAAAACATCTGGCGAGAACGGTAAGGTTGAGAGCTATATAGATAATCACTAAAAACACTGCGATTCCGATGGCTTCCTTGAATCCACGCAGGAAAACCGCGCCGAGAGCACACAGCAGAACCAGGGTGACGATAATCCGATGATGAAGAAAATCAAGGTGCTCGAGCACAAACGGATTTTCAACGATGTGCGCAGTCGCGTCCGCAGCTGAAAGCGTGATCGTGATTATGAAACTGGTGGCGGCGAAGCCCAGAAGAGCAAGAACGAAGAGTTTGCCCTTCCAACGTGAGAGCAGGTTCTCGAGCATCGAGATCGAGCCGTCGCCGTAAGGACTTTCTGCTGCGACGCGACGGTACATCGGGAGTGCGCCGAAGAGAGTAAGAAAGATCAGAACGAGTGTTGCGATTGGTGAGAGTGCGCCTGCGGCGAGAAACGCGATACCGGGTTGGTAACCGAGAGTAGAAAAGTAATCCACTCCGGTCAGGCACATCACCTTCCACCAGGGATACTGCTTATGGGTGGAGGACTCGTGCGTCGAGCCGCCTCGTTTTATGCCCTCGTAAAGCCAGAGCTGGAACTTGCGTCGTGATCTCTGGAAAAATTTCATCGTCGATTGCCAAATTGCCGATTGCAGATGTCTCCGTAATCGGCTGGCGCGGTGAAATCTAAATTGTCAATCGGCAATTGGCAATCGAAATTCGACCGATCAAAAAACTGTAGACAAAAAAGCGGGCGGGGGCCTCCCACAGCCCCCACCCTAAGGCCACGTGTCCTCACCCCACGCGACCACTTCGTCCACCGGGGAGGTGAACGCAATGCGGATTATGCAATAGTCTGACTAAAGTTTCAACCGGGTCAATGTTTTTACCGCAGCTCACAATACTCATCGCAGCGAGCAGAAAAATAGAGCAAAACTTATAGATACTATAAGCAATTGCAATTGAGTATTGACGACTAAGTTTCTTTCGCTGCGCCGGGTGATTGGACCACCGGTTGACTCTGTGTTTCGTGCTGGCCCAGGTTAGCAAAGGCCACAATCACGAGCAACGCCGTTATACCAAGCGTGCAAAGAATATAAAGAATTGCCGTTTGTTCGAGGTAGATCAAAACGATCACCAGGGCAGCAAGACCGAGTCCCCAAAGGGCTGCGACAAGTTTTCGACGCCGGCGATCACCGGCCATTGTTTTTCGATTCATGTCTTAATAAATAACTCTAGTGGGCAAGAGTGATGTTGTGTTGGAGATCGCGCCGGTCATGCCCCCGCTGATAGCGCCCAGCAAAGTGGTGTCCAATCCGGCTTGGGGAGAACATTCCTGCCTCCTCGACCTCAATCACGTCATAAGCCTGAAGCAGGAAATCCGGCTTCTGGTTCTTTTTGATTGCGGCAACGTCAACCCTTATCACTTCCTGATTCGCGGAACCGTAAATCTGACGATATATCTTCACATCACTCAGCTTCGCCTCTTTTCTTGCCCCACCCACCATTGCAAGCGCACGGCTCAGCATAAGCTGATCACGAAGGTAAACGCCCCCAGGGGAATTGACGGCGCCAGTTATGTAAACCGGCTCAGCTTCAGTCACCAATACATAATCTCCGGGTCGAATCACCGGATTCGCCTCAGCTTTTCCGGACCGCAGTTCGGAAATCTTGATTATCTTCAGCGGAATTCTCGTGCCGTCGATCGGCGCCGATTCAGCCTCTTCTCCGGGCTCGGGACACATCAGAGGTTCGGTATGAAGAATTTGAATCGTACCGGACGCTCTCTCGGTAAAGCCGCCAGAAACCGCCATCAATTCATTCAAGCGCACCTTTCTTTTCATTTCGACGCGTGTGGGCTGGCGAACCGCGCCGAAAACTGTCGCCGGCTGGCGGCTATTCCGTTCCGAGATGCGTACGCTTACCTGTGGATTTTTGATGATCTTTGCGTATGCGGCGGTAATGTCTTTCTCCAGATCTTTGTCCGTGCGGCATTTGGCTTTAATCGGAGTCTCCAGGAACGCCAGCGAGCTGAGATTGCCGTCGCTGTCAATTTGGACGGTGCTGCTCAACTCCGGCTGGCCAAACACTCTGACGTCGATCACGTCTCCCGGACCGAGCAAGTACTTTTTGATGCCTTGTATGTCCATGCTGGACGACTGAGACGGCGTTTGCGTCGAAGGCTGCTGTTGCTGTTCCTGCGCCTGTGAAATACCGGCGAACATGCATACCAAAGCAACCGCCAGCACCAAAGTTTTCTTAACTTTCATTACACACCTCAAAGTTTGGAAGTTTACTTCCCGGGGGTGTCAAAATTCATCCAGTTACCTATGATGTTTTCGAGAATTTATGACGCCTGTGTTTTTTACGTCGGTGCAAGGTCCAGGGCGGCACAAAACCCGTGAAAAGCAAATTGCAATGATCGCACAAAAGGTGATAGATGCCAACCAAACGCATCGGCAAGGGCGTCCTCTTGTACCCTCTGCGGATTCGCGAACTACCACACTTGGGGCACTTCACAGAGATCATTCTTCGTGAGTTGGACCAGTTGAATCCGCAGTTCGCTGATGCTTGCCGTTACTCGATCGAAGCCGCGCTTTCAGCTTCTCGATTTCACCTTCAATCTTCTCAATTCCCGCAGTGCGCACTTCGTCCTTTACGGTACCCTGCGTGAGATAGAATAACGCATCCTTGTAACGATCGATGGCGCGACGGTAATGTCCTTTGAAAGCCGAACGTTCGGCCAGTTCCACCCAGTGGGCCACCTTCACCGAAGAAATGAACTCGCTGATTGCATTTCTCGATTCGTTAAGCTCCACTTCGGCCGGATAAATCCGCATCGCCGAATCGATGCAATCCATGGCCCTGGTCGCCGTCTCGATCTTATCAAACGTACGCGCGCGCTGTTGGGCTTCGTGAAGTAAAGCTCGCGATTGTCCGCGGGCCCACGTCATCAGATGATGCCTGTGGAGTGCGCGAACGCGTTCCTGACCCGCGCGAATAGCAATTCCCTTTTCACTTCCAAAACTACCCGATCTGATCGCTTCGTCAGTTCGCGAGAGATAGTCGTGACACATTTGCGCGACGTCGAGGTGCGCTTCCGGAGATGAACCTGGGACGTCAGCGGCGGTCGACTGTTTTTGAATTGCGCGTAGCGCCGAGGAGTGTACTGACGCGGAAAATCCTCTCTTCTGAGTTCGACTACTCTCACGAGAACGACGGGAGGTGGTCTTTGTGGTTGATGCCGTTCTCTAGAAGATAACGTGTCCACGCGCGCCGCATCACAACTTCGCGCGCGGAGAGTGCGACCAACAAGACCACGCTGGCTGCCAGTCCTGCAGGCAGCCACGGAGCTTCGTCTCCGCCGCGAACGAGAATCCACCAGAGCGCAAAAAACAACCCAACCGCGATAATGATTGCTACGGTCAAGTATCCTGTGCTCGACGGCATTCGCCCGCGCGGCTGACGGTCGTGCATGATCAGTAGGCACGCGCGAATGAGATCGCGAGCTTCGCGGGAAAAACTGATCGGCTGAGTTGTTTCCCATAATAAATTGCCGGGGGGATGGCCTCACAGGGCTCTCAGGGTGATAATAGTCAGCTTTTTCGGATTGTGCTGTCAATACACCCATGCTCCGCGACATCGAAATCACGCCAACGAGGAACAACAAGATGAATGAGAAACAGTTCAACGGCAAAGTGGCCTTTGTTACCGGCGCCACTTCAGGAATCGGCAAGGCCTGCGCAATCGCTTTCGCGAACGCAGGAGCGAAAGTCGTTTGCGTGGGGCGCAAGGAAGACGCCCTGAGAGAGGTGGCTGAGAAGATTCGCGAGATTGGAACCGAATCGTTGACCATCAGGGCGAACCTTGCCGACCCGGCAGAAGCGCAGCAGGCCGTCGATCGAGCGATTGAAGTGTTTGGCGGCATCGACGTTCTGGTTAATGCCGCCGGCCACCTCAGCAACGGCACTATTGAGAACACTTCACTGCAAGCGTGGGACGACATGATGGACGTCAACGTGCGAGCGCCGTTTCAGCTAATGCAAATGGCTTTGCCGAGCTTGATTGAGCGTCGCGGAAACATTGTTAATGTTTCCAGTGTGACCGGTCTGCGAGCGTTTCCAGGCGTACTCGCCTACTGCGTATCAAAAGCCGCATTGGACCAGTTAACAAGATGCTCGTCGCTCGAGCTGGCGGCAAAAGGCGTGCGCGTGAACGCCGTGAATCCCGGCGTGGTGGTCACTGAAATTCACAAGCGCGGCGGAATGAACGACGACGCCTACGCGGCTTTTCTCGAACACTCTAAAACAACACATCCAATTGGCCGGACTGGACGACCTGAGGAGATCGCGTCGCTTGTTTTATACCTCGCGTCAGATCAGGCAGCGTGGATCACCGGCGCCACCTATTCGATTGACGGCGGCCGTTCGCAAACCTGCGCGCGTTAACACAGTTGTGCTTTTTGTGCCTCTTGTGGCCAAATACTGTTCCTCAATGACCACGCCCGTACCAACGATCGTCATTCGCACGTCGCCGCAGATCAGCGCCATCAGACTTGTGCTGGCGATCACCGCGGGTCTCATCGCCCTGGTTCTCGGCTTACTAGTTCTACTCGTGATCGGGATCGAAACTGGGCCAGTAGCGTTCATGCTCGGGTTGTTAACCGCGACGATTCCCGTTCCGCTGTACATCGTGCTCGTCCTATGGATCGACCGCTACGAGGCCGAACCACTCTGGATGCTCGCGACTGCTTTCTTCTGGGGCGCTCTCATCGCTACTTTCTTCGCCTTTCTTCTAAACACGACGGGCCAGGCAATCACTCACGCGCTGACAAGAAATGCGAGCGCAGCAGAGGCATTTGGCGCAGTTATCTCTGCTCCGATCGTTGAAGAAATCGGTAAGGCAGTCATCCTCTTTATCTTCTTCTTCTGGAAAAGAGATGAATTCGACGGCGTTGTCGACGGCATTGTCTACGCCTCGATGACTGCTCTCGGTTTCGCGATGACTGAAAACATTCTTTACTACGGTAAAGCAGTGGCTGAAGGCGGCACCGGCGGGTTAACTCTAATATTCATCATTCGCGGCTTCTTTGCGCCGTTCTCTCACCCATTGTTCACGAGCTTGACGGGAATCGGATTGGGTCTCGCGAGGCAGTCGACGAACATCGCCGTCAAAGCGCTGACTCCAGTTGTCGGACTACTGATGGCGATCTTCATGCACAGCATCTGGAATGGTTCGGCGGTGTTTGGCGGTGGCGCTGTCTTCTTAATTACTTACCTGATCGTAATGGTTCCGGCTTTCATCATCATACTCGTCATCATCGCCATAGCGCTCCGGCGTGAAGGACAAGTAGTACGAGAGTTCCTGGTGGTCGATCTGCACCGAGGATTCTTAACTCAAGATGAATACAAACAGCTCGGTTCGATCATCGGGAGGATGGGCTCTTCGTTCAACGCTCTCACTAAAAGCGGAGTTAAAGGCTGGCGCTCGCGCATGCGCTTCAATCAACTCGCGAGCGAACTTGCGTTTCATCGCAGCCGTGTGTCCAGAGGCGTATATGCGAATCAGGATGTGAGCGCAGAAGAGGCCGCCTACTTGCACGCGTTACAGAACCTCATAAACGAACTCAGGAGCGTTAAGTGACTCTCAGTATTAGTGCTCGCTGCCTGTCTGGTTCTGGCTTATACTTGCCGCGGGCTGCGCAAGGCCATTTCATCAGAGCTGGAAGCTCGTGAGAATACAACTTTTACCCAGCACGTTTGACGCCCAGGGAATGGCTACCCTGGAGCAACGTTTGACTTGTTTTCTAATTGACGACTGCGTGGCAGTTGATGCCGGCAGCATCGCAATTGCTCTGACAAACGAGCAGCGGCACAAAGTCAAAGACATCATCGTCACGCATCCTCACCTGGATCACATCGCCAGCCTGCCGATATTCATCGACGATCTTTATCCAACATTAAAAGAACCGATCCGCGTACACGCTACGCCGGAAGTGATTGATTTGCTGGAACGCGATGTTTTCAACTGGAACGTCTATCCACGGTTTTCTGACTTGAAGAACGACTTTGGACCAGTGATGGAGTACGTTCCGATCCCGATTGGCACGCCCTTCACGGTGGCCCATCTGAATGTTGTCGCCGTGCCGGTGAACCACATTGTGCCGACGGTCGGTTTAGTGGTTTCTGACGGGCAAACGAGTGTAGCGTTCAGTTCCGACACTGCTGAAACAGAAGACTTCTGGCAGATCGTGAATGAGATGAAGGGGCTTGACGCTTTACTGATTGAGACTTCGTTTCCCGATCGGATGGCTAAACTCGCAGAGGTTTCACGTCACTTCACACCCGCTTCGCTGGTCCAGGAATTGAAGAAACTGACTCACAACGGCATGGACATCATGGCGGTCCATCTCAAGCCGACCTACCGCGACGAAATAATCGAACAACTCAAAGCGTTGAATATTCCAAAGTTGAGCGTGATGGAGCCGGGGAAGGTTTATACCTGGTGAGGATTACGCGACGGGTCGATCTAAATGAACTGGCTCGAATTCCTTTCTCGGCGTGTTCGCCATCAACGCCTTGCAGTGAAACACGTCCACTAAGAGAAGTTCTTTAACTACGAATGTGCGCTGGTGCCGATCGCGACCGGGCATTAGTTCAGCCCGAAACGTAACGGGCATGCCCGGCCTCGCCCAAACATCACCAGCTCTTTTCGTAGCTTGCACGTTCTTTTTCTTCCAATAAGCGCTTGCGGCGCTGATGGCTCCCGCGCCAATCGCCAATCCACTCAGGAGCCACCTGGTTCTCTTATTCATTACGCGTAATCTATTCGCAAAGCGGATCGAGCCTGGCGGTGATCGTCGGCAATCCGCTCAGTGCGCGTTCCGCATTGAGCGCCGTGAAGCTCGCCCATTCCGCCGGCACGCTGCCTTCCGCGAACACCGCCTCAACAGGACACTCGGGAACACACGCGTCGCAATCAATACACGTCTCAGGATGGATCACGAGCATGTCGTCGTCGAGATGAAACGCCTCAACGGGACAGACAAGCGCACAATCGGTGTAGCGACAGTTAACGCACGGTTCAGCCACAACGTAGGTCATTTGAACTTTGGCTCCTTGAAAGGAAAGGTTCTACTGAAAACTTTGCAAACAAATCTTAACCAGAAAAGACGCGAAGAGACAAACACAATCTCAGCCACGAAGAGCACAAACAACACGATGGTTGCTAGAACCTGATTCAGCGCCAGGCTTCAACAGGAACTCCGTTCTCAAAAACGTAGAAGCGAAGGTCCGAGGCAGTCAGTATCTTGGTCAGCATGAATCTCTGATTGGTGCGCATCGAAATGGGAAGCGGAATTACAACCGCTTCCCTTCTTTTGTTTAGCGCGTGCCTGGAGTTTCAGTTGACCACTTTTTGACCGGATGACCGGGCGCGCGACTTTAAGCACAAACAAAAGTTAGCCCAACGCGGGGCGGTACTTTGCCGCTTCGGCGGGTGCCGGTTCTCCTGAAAGCCCGCACCTGTATTGGGTTAAAGGGTGAAATGTGTTGCGTCACAGCTTTTTGTGGCAGCATGAGTCTACCACTCGCAGCAAGAAACTGGAGGCAGATGCTATGTTGCGGCAAGACTACCACGAGACTGCACAAGACAACTGATGCGGAGCTAACAACACACACCGAGAGCAGGACTAATCGACTGCTCTTTTTCTTTCTCCCTTATCCCTCGAACCAGACTTGCTAAAGAACCGCACCCGCTGCGCCGGCCACACAAGAATCGGTTTGATTTTGGTTGATCGAGAAGCAGCCCGACACACTACGGATGGACAACCGGAAAGACGTCCCATGCCCACCTGCCAAGGTTAGTGCCGCGGTCATTCGTTACCTTCGCTCGATACCGGTAAGTGTTTCCATATCCGTCTTTCCTCCGAGCTTCTTTGTAATCGAGGCTAACCACGGTTAGCCCTAAAGCTGGCAAACTGCGTAACTCGGATAGTTCGGAGATCCCATTATGGTTGAGGTCCTGCCAGAGCCGGAGGGATGAGAAAACGTAATCGTTTTTATCGATGACACCATCGGCATTCCCACCTCTTTCTGGTTTGTCGAACTGTGCCAGAGCGTTGAATCCGTTTTTTAACTGAGGAAATGGTAGCACTGGCTGCGGTGCCGCGCTGCTGAACAGCTCAGTACCGTCATCGATCGTACCATTGTTGTTTCTATCCAGTACTAGCCAAGCATCATCCGAATTACTAACGGTCCAAGCGGTCTGGAATTTTACGCCTCTGCCAAACCCATCGAAGCGTATACCGGTTGTCGAATCCGTCATTCTGAACCCGTCACCTTTAACATCAATCAGGATCGGGGTCCAACAATTACCCGACATGGGATCGCAGTGCGTCCCTCCCTGCGCGTAACAGTTGGCGCAGCCCTCCGTCGTACACCCAACTTTCGTATCATGCGGATCATGCTCACACGGAATGCAAGTGTTGCTCAATTCTCCGCAGATTAGTCCTGGACAGCAATCGCCTGCGAATGCGCAAATTTGGTTTTGTTGAGCACAAGGGGTAGGTGACGGCGCTGGAGTCGGAGTAGGTGTTGGTGTTGTTGTTGGGTAATTGGGATCGCCATTAATAGCGTTATTATCACAGGGTGTAATGAATGTTTCCTGCGTCCACGAAGGGTTCATTATCGTACTCCCTAGCGGACAGTCAGTCGCATTCGCAAGGCCTATTCCGTGGGCAATCTCATGTCGAGCACCCGCTCGAATTTGCTCCGGCCTGCTCTCCGTTCGTTGAGGGTTTCTTATGTTGTTGAAAAATATCATCTCGGCGTAGATTGACGTGCCGCCGGGACCTGAACTGGAATGCAAGTTGAGCAACATGCCTCCCGTGCCGCTCGAAAACTGGTCGCTGAACTGCACCAAGATCGTATTGTTCGTCCCCGCTGGTGGAGGCGAAGTGGTAATTACAACGTTATACGTTACGCCGGAATTGTTGGGTTCATCGTTCCAATCCTCAATACCACTCTTTATTAGCTGTTGTTCGACATCTGTAAACCCAGACGGCGAGGAGTCTATATAAACGGTGACCTGCGCACCCTGGGGAAAACGTGGAGTGCTGGCTGGTTGACGCGGTACATCACTACAACAATCGCCTTGTGCTAGGACAAAGGGGAAAGTTGCCTGATTGTGGAGGAAATATATCCCAACTAAGCCAAAGACAGCCGCAAGCCCTAATACAATCTTCGCTTTCTTCATTGGTGAACGCGCTTTTGTTTGTATAGCGGGTCAGATAAGCTTGCTAAGAGCGGATGTTAAGTCCTTGAGAAAGGCTTCTTCGTCGATTCCCTTATAAACGCTAATTGGGTGTCCCGAGGATACTTTGTCAAGCGGAAACACCTTACCGTTCCTTAATTCATAACCTGTCAGGATGAAGAAAGTGTCGTTATGCCGCCCCCCCATAATGAAATCATGTGTTAGAAAGAGAACGTAGCGATGACCGATACGAGGTAAGTCTTGATTGCTTACAGCCGCAACTACAATCTTTCCCGATGGAAAACGCACGCGCCCGCCAGGGCGTTCAACCGTGATATTGCTCTGGGGACTTAGCGCGACTAGCTCATCATTCTTAGGAACTGCATCCACCCGGACAGTGAACTGAGAATAGATTTTTGTTTCATCTGAGGACAGATGAGCCTCTGCTCCAGTTATTTCACCAATTATGACAGCTGAGCTTCTATCGAACGGGAACGCCGGAAGTCCGCGCTCCCAATCAATGAATGAAAAAACTTGATTACTGAATTCATTGAGGGGAGGCACACGCCTACTGTTGTATTTCTTTCCCTTGGCTTCCCATTTGGCCCGTTCATTCCCAGCTAAACCCTTTTCAGCGACATAGTCAACGATCGGAAACTGACTTACATCAGCCTCTTCAATCGTTTCTCCTCGCGTAGGAGTCTGTTTAGTTTGGCTACCTTGCACGCTCTGCGGCTGCGCCTTAAATCCAATGAGGGCCGCAATCAACAAGATGGTTATTAATAGAATTGAGATTCGTTTCCAATTAGATCGCATATGGTAGTTTAATCCTCCAAAACTTGCCAAACCCCTTGGTGTGACTGCGAACAAGGATTTTTGGGGATTTTCATTACTTAGCAGTCATCAAGGAATATTGAATGAAAACTACGCTCACTAAGAATGCTTGTCAACAAAACATGACCGTGAAACCCTACAGGATGTCAGAAGAACAACTGCGTGATTACACCTCGACTTTCAAAGGACGCACGCAGTTCCTTTCGTCTAAGCAAAGGGCCGTTTACGTTGGGCCAGCGTCAAGTCAGTTTTGATGACGGCTCTGCAGGAATGGATCTCACGATCGGTAATGAGAAACGGCGCGAGTAGACCAACAACAGGAGAGGAAAACTAACAGCCCTCGGAGAAAAGCGCGTCGCTTAATCCTCGAAAGCGTTGACGGCTTCTTGACGGCTTTAGGGCCGGAGAGGGCGCTTAAGACGACCGGGGGACAAAGCGCCGCAACGGCACATCCCCTTCAAAATCATAAAAATGAAGATCAGACGCGGTCAGTAGCTTAGTTAGCAAAATAATCTGGCCGGTATGCATTGAGAAATGTTCCGTGACGTGGAAGATGGCTTCAAGCAAATCGACGTCGTCACCTTGAATCTTGCGGCGATCCAGTAAGAGTGCAGGATTGAGCGAGCGGAGGACGGTTTCGATTTCCGCCAGCGTTGAGCGCAGCAGCGTTAACAGCTCGTCGCGACTGATTACTTCCCGTTGCTCAAACTCCGCATCGCGAATCCGCGCGTCGGGCCGGCCGCCAACCCCGGAAACAATCCACTGGCGTGCATTGCCGCAAAGGTGCAGAACCAGGTTGCCGATGCTGTTCGATTCTTCGTTCGCACGCCACCAGATCTGTTCGTCAGTGAGCTTTTCGAGGCAGCGTTCGATCTTGGGAAGATAATGGTCGACGAGATATTCCTGGGCGTGATCAATGAATGCTTTGGAGACCAGGTTGTGTTCAGGCATCGTTGTCGCCACCAACCTCAGGAGGTCGTTTGTGCTTGGCTTTGCGTCCCGCTGGACGAGCTAATTCATCGGGCTTGGCTCGAGATAGAGGATGCCCTGGAGGTGCGGTAGGCTTCCGGATACTGTCAAACACGGGCCGCGCCTGCTGTCGCTTCTTTTGTGGAGAACTCCTTCTCACCATCTTTCGCCTCCACTCAGATCATTCGGAACTACCCGCGATGCTATCG
The DNA here is from genome assembly GCA_963800055.1 of uncultured Acidobacteriota bacterium. Lineage (GTDB taxonomy): Bacteria > Acidobacteriota > Blastocatellia > Pyrinomonadales > Pyrinomonadaceae > PSRF01. Next base: position 140,626 of record CAWCZP010000023.1, on the reverse strand, counting down.
CCACAGCAAACGGAGTGTCAATAAAGTTAAAGGCGCGAGCAGGTTCTCTGTTTTCACAGACCTTCTCGCGCCGTGCGTGTCTCGTCAGTCGGCTCGTTGTGCTAAGCGGTTATCAGGCTTCGCTGCCGCGCGGTGTCTTCGATAGCAGCCTCAGGGCGTTGGTGGTTTCAGCGCGGCGCTTCTGCTGAAATTCGTTGACCCAGTTGGTCACCGTCCCAACCATGTCACGCGCCGTTTCACGGGCGGTATTTGCCTTTGCCTTAACGACTGGGCGGGATTTTTCGCCCTTCTTTATGATTCGAATTGTTTTCTTCTCAGACATTGGTATTTATCGAGTTCGTATGAATCCTGCTTGTATCCAACGAATTTCTCGCCACACAGTTCCCAAATTCTTAAACCTTAGAACGCTGGACGTCGGTACTCTTGCAAAGAAGAGGCCACATCAGCTAACGCGCAAGAAGCCCGAAAAAGGGGCCACTTCGCTGCGAAAATCTTTGTCGAAGCACTAAATAGTGTTCTCATGGTCGCAAAGCGTACACACGCAATGTGACAGAGAATCCTTTAATAAGACAGAAAGCTACCGCTCCTGAACGAGTTGAGGGTTCTTGTGCTTCATGTCGAGCGCCCAGATCACTTTGTGCGTGCGATAAACCACGAAGGCCAGTCCAATCGCGGCGCCGATGTTCACGTATTTCAGTCCATTAATCATCGTGCGCGTGCCGAACTGAACCAGCAGCGCGTTTATGACGATGAGAGCAAGGCGAAATTCCGTCGGCCCAAACTTCAGGTAACTGATCTTCAGACGCTCAGTGGCGGCAAATGCAAGAAAGGTGCTCACCTCATAACCGGCGAAGATGGCGAGCATGATCAAGATCTGGTAGCGCGAGCGCTCCGGAAGAATGAAAGCGTAGCCGATTATCACCGAGCACAGAAAAAGGTAGTCGAGGAGATGATCCATGTAGTAGCCCCACCTCACCAGACCCGTGCCTCGATATTTTCCGATTTTGCCGTCGTAGTGATCGGTCACGTATTGCAGGGCGACCATAGCCGACACGCCCCAGAGCCAGCGCAAGTCGCGCGCGGCCAGATATGAGAAGAGCAGGATGAATCCCGACCACACCAGCGTCAGCATCGTCAGGTGGTAAGTTTCCAGCCAGGATGGAATTCGGGGTAAAACCCGGACGGCGAGCCGGCGCTCAAACGGGGTCAGGAAAGAAGTGTTGCTCTTGCTTGCACCTGGAAATTGTTGAGTTTCGATCATGGGTAAAACGTGTCTCCGAGGCAGCCACTGCAAGAGCCAAGCCAGCACGTAAGCGTGGTTTTTAGGGGTTCAGACGTGAGATTTGGAAGTTTCTATCCGACTGGTGTCAGGTTTTTCAGCCACAAAGAAGCACAAAATCAAATGAAGACTACTGATTGTGAGCTTGGTATCTCAAACCGACGACGACACCGAACGTTTCTGCATGCAAGCATATCGTCGATTCTGACGAGGTAGTCTCGAGACTTTTGAAATCGGGCCTTGTCCTGTTCGTTTGCTCCGCGCGGCGGTTGGGGTTTCCGGGTGCGCTTCAACCATCGCACGTCATACTCGCCGCGTTCGCGGCAGTGAGGACAGCTATACGTCGCCTTTTTAACTTCTTCCTTCTCGTTGAAGAAATCTCGCTCGTTCATAGTTCTCACCCGTTCGCGGAATTCTGACTTTCACACAGTTCGCGCAAATAACGAAAACTGTAAATCCCGGTTTCGTGGCCGTCGCTCCAGCGAAAGTTGAGCGCGTAACGCCCGACGATACTGAGATCCTGGATTTCAATACTCTCAGAAATGCTTTCGGGCTTCAACACTCGTTGGCCGGTCCACTCGTTGACGCACTGCGCGCAAGGGCACGACCGCCGCAGATCCGAAGCACGATAACGACACTGGCGGCCGTCGCCCCACGTGATGCTCAACGTGAAGTCATCCTCGTGTTTGATTTCCCGTGGTTCGATCTCCGACCCGCGTCGGTCCATACTAACTCACCTCTGCTCGGGAAACTTAAATCCAATATACGTGCCCGCGCTGAGCCCCATCAGTCCGAGCAGGGTCGTACTAAACTCCGGCATCGATAGGCTATTGTAAACCGACGAGACAAAAATAATGCCTAACACAATCGTCCACGCAAAGATCTGGAAACGGTGGAAGCTGTAACCGCTCGCGTCGCTGAGAACGTCACGCAGAAAACCACCCGATACCATGTTAGGCTGCTGAGATGAAAGTGCCTGCAACTGTTGGTCGATCTGGCCGAGACGCGTGCGGCTATCCGTCAGCTGTCGATTCAATGCGTCGCGGTTTGTCTGTTCTGTAACCACCGTAGACGCTGATTCGTTCGCGGCATCAAGTTGCGCCTGCGTTTGTGTGAGGCTCTGTTCAAGAGCCTGTTTTTCCGCCGTCAGATCCTGTGCTTGATTTGTGGTCGCCGAATCTTTGCCGTTATCGATCATGGCCTCACTGAGGGCAGTGCCGGCGCTGATACCCATCAACGCGAGTAATGAAGCGGTGATCGTGTCCAGGGCGCCAGTTATCAACCAGATCGCTAAGTATGACGCATAGATCAGGAAAAACCAGAACGCCATTTGAGCGCGACCAAGATTGTATGGACGCCTCTTACCTGGAGTTGGGCATACGCCAGGCTCCCGAATAATATTCGTGTTGCGCGCCAGCCAAACTAGTAGAACTAAGGTGGCGCCTATCACGAGTAACGAAACAATCCCATACACAGGTGAGATCACCGTCATGACGACGGGGTTGTCCCTTTCATGCACACTGTCGAATGCCGATCCATTCTCAAGCCCGACACTGAGCGTTACGGGGCGTCGTATGCCATCTGGCGCACCCAGCAAATCGATCCATGTTTTCTTGTTATCGGGAGTGATCTCCAGATGATAGATGATTCGGCCTCTGTCGACATGCAGTTCCTCGGGATAGTTCCCCCTGTATAGCGCGGCCACTTATGTACGGAACGAGCTTGTTGACGTCGTTTTTCTCCGCCCACTTTTCAAGTCCCTCGATATGAATTTCCAGGACATCGTCGAGTTCGACATCGCCAAGCTTCCTGATGACCCTCGGTGGACTGGGAGACGGAGACGGCGATGGCTGCGCCTGAGTTGCAGCCGATTGAGGGCTTGCCGCGGGTGTTGGAGTTTCGTCCACTTGCGGGTCAGGATCAGGGTCCTGCGCAACGACGCGCGGAACAGTGATCAGGAGAAGGCCAACCAGCAGGAGTAGCTGGGCCATTCGATTTGCTTTCATTGTTTGCATGAGTGCGTCCTCACGTTGCCCGCTTGATTGACAAAGTTTGAGCTGAAACCGCCCTAAGGATGGAACCGTTTAATGCGAGGCCCGGGACTGCTGCCGGAAAGACACGAAGTAGCGAAAGCTTTATCGCAAGTTATCGAGCGTAAGTCAATCTCTGCGTAAACTCTGCGCAGAGGATTAAGTGTGAGATTCAACTGCTTCGGCCACTGCGCCAGCCTGAACGTCGAAGTGCGATGCATTCCAAACGGCCTTACCGTCCCGCAAAACGATGACCTGTGGCGTCTCGTGTCGTACGCCGGTCAGATTCGCTAGTTCGCGTGAGACATCCCGTGCCGATTGAACGACGAGTATGTTTACGTCCGCCTGCACCTTTTCCATTTCGCGGTAAGCCTTGGAGCTGATGGAACACGCATTACTGTGTTTGAAAACAATTACCGGTTTCTGCTTCGAGTCGGTAATAAGACTATCGAGCGCCGCGCGATCATCAATTTCGAAAAACCTGTTTCCCATAATTAAGTAGTTTCACCTGTAAATCTTGTAAACCTGTCATTAGATGATCACAGAGTTTACAAGATTTTCCTATTGACGACTGAATGGAATCGGCATATTGTGCCTGAGCTACCGAGAAAGCTTTGGCTGTCCTCAGAGCCGGGCTACTTACCGAAGCCTCACGAGTCTCTTAAAAGATTCTCCTGCTTTCTCTGACGCAAAAACTACGTCTGAAAACCTCATCAAGGAGAAAAGTGTATGTTCATTGAGCCGAATCATCGTCTCACCCGACGACTTCCCTTCAACCTCATCTGTGGCGTTTTGATTTTCCTCGCAGCTTCTCAGGCCCGCGCCGACGAACTGGCTGTTTGGAACTTCAACGATTCGAATCTGAACGTTGACCGCGGAAGCGGAACGTTAACCAGCAATCTCATCGCAGCGAACATTCTGTTCGCTGCGGGAACAACTAACAACGCGCGCCAGGGCGACATCGCGGGCCAAGCTCTGTCGCTCCAGGGTGGAACTGGTACGGCCAACAACGGGCGAAACATCACCTTTAATGTAAGCACGTTGGGCTTCTCAAATATCGTCGTGAGTTTTGCGACGCAGGGAACCAGCACCGGGTTCAACAGTAATCAGTTCCAATTCAGTTTGGATGGAATCAATTTCGTCGATTTTGGGCCACCGTATGTGCCGCTGACTGCGTTTGGAACGTTGCCGGTGGTGTTCACGTTGTCGAGCATTCTCGGGTTGAACAACAATCCAACGGCTGCGTTTCGGATTGTGTTCAATGGGGCAACGTCTTCGACGGGCACGAATCGCATTGACAATTTTGTGATTGAAGGCACTCCGGTAGATACGAGTTCGACAATCCCTGAACCGATGAGTGTGATGTTGTTGCTGACGGGATTGGCAGGACTGTACAAACTTAAGAGAATCCGGAAATGAAAACGGGCGGCCACGGAGGGCCGCCCCTACAAAAAATCATTTTGTGCCTTTTGTGGCTAAACTTTTTTCCTTTTGTGGCTAATTCCAATCTCCGACGAGTACAAAAGGCGCCCAGTAGAACGGTGCGCTGTACTTCTTTCCGGAGATCATCGCTAACTGCGCGCCACGCAGCGCGCTTGAGGTGGTGGTGGCTTCGCCAGTACTCAACAGGCGCTTGTAGAAGTCCGTCATCAAGTCGGCGGTGGACTTGTCCGCGACTGACCAGAGACTAACCCCGACTGTCGGCGCTCCGGCATACATGAACGCGCGCGTAAGTCCCATGACGCCTTCGCCGCGCTTCTCTTTGCCGAGCCCGGTCTCGCATGCCGAAAGCATGACGAGAGGCGAGCCGAGACGGAGATTGAAGACTTCGTCTGTGCGAACGAAGCCGTCATGTGTCTTGTTGCCGACGAGTGAGAGCACGACGCCTGTAAATTGCGGGCGTTCGGCATTCAGCAAGCCGTGCGTGGCGACGTGAATAATTCGGTACTTGCTGATGTCGCGCGTGCCGAGATTATCTTCATTTGCGTCGAGGTCCAGCCAGACGTCTGCCTGGCCGCCCGAAGCCTTGGCGAGCTTCGAGATCTCTTCGTGCTTCGGTGCGCGTTCCGTTGAGCCTGGAGAGCGGTAAACCTTCCATTGCTGCGTTCGGAGCGGGCGCCGTATTGGTTCCGGCAACGTCTGCCAGGGCGCCTTGAATTCCCAGGCCTCGCACTTCGGCGTCGCTCGAGGGCGTACCGGTCCTTTTCTGCGCGCGTGAGTCGTTGGAATTGAACACGGGATCAGCGATCACCAGTATCGCGCGGCCGCTCGCTTTTGCTCGCTGCTGTTTGATTGCGCCGACGACTGATGCTGATGGTGCATAAATGATCTCGTTCGACTTGATCAGGTATCCGAGCGAAGAGAAATCACCGGTGTCGGCCGTTTTCAACAGTGCTTCGAAGGGAATGTAGTTGAGTGCGCCATCGGCGACGATCATCAACCGTTTGTCGCCGATTATTCCCGCTGCCGGCTCCAGCACAACTTTATAAAGCGCGTTTGAAGCGGTGGCGAAGGGGGCCACGTCTTCGGGCGCTGACGAAGCGACCCCCAGCCCGCGATTCGCCTCCGCGACGTCGATGCCGACAATCCGGCGCTGAAGTTTCGAAGGAATCAATTGCGCACGGAGATCCATCGCGAGCTTTTCGATACTCGCTCGTCCCGGCAGTTTAAATAAGCTGACTCCACTCTTCGTCGCGACGAAAAGATACGACTCTTCACCCTGCAACGCGTATTCGATGAGGGCGGTTTTATCGTCGAGAACGTTCTGCTGCACTTCTGCCAGAGTCAGCGGCTTGTTTGCGGTCAGCGTCGCGTAACGCGGGCTCGCCGTGCGGATCTGGTTTTCGATCTCTTCGTATTCCGTTTGCAGCTTCTCGAGTTCTTCATCGAGTTCCGCTGGTTTCTTTTTCAGTTCTTCTGTGGAAACATTAATACCCGTGAGAATGTCGGCGATGTCCTGTTGGCGATCGAGGTTCTCCTGTTTGCGTTTCAACAATTCCGCCGGAACGCCTTCGGTGATCGCAGCATCAGTTTCGGCTAACAGATCGAGCAACGAACGCGCTCGTGATTGTTCGTTTATACGAAACGCTTCGCTCGCATACTCGAGGGCTTTACCACTGAGTGGAGCAGCGGCATCCGTGCTGGTTAGCAAAGCCAGCGACGCGTAAGCACCGGCAGCCTCATCAAAAACGTCTTTTATTGACGCGAGGAAGGTGGTGCGAGACTCGTCCGCGCGCAGGCTTCCCTGTCTCAGCGTTTCAATCGTGGTGAGCGATTCGCGATAGTTGGCAACAGCCGACTCGCGAAGCGGCAACGCTTTTTTCGGATCTTTCTCCTGCGCTGCCTGCAACCACAAACTGCGTCCAAGACCACGCTGCGCCGGCCACATCAGATCGAGTCGCTTGTCGTCTTGAGCGCCTTTTTTCGCGTCGTTGTAAAACTTGGTAGCGTCCTTAAACTTTCCTTGTCGTAAAGCGATGTCGCCGAGACTCGTCCGTGAGGCAGCGCGGAAGCGTCGCACTTGTCCGAGCTTCGCAATGCCGGCGATGCTGCTGCCGGCTGCGTCGAGCGCGTTTTGAAAGTGTTTCTTTGCCCCTTCGAGATCGTTTTCAGCGTAAGCCAGCCGGCCCATCCCCAGTTCGTAGCTCGAATAAACGATCGATACACGATACTCATCAAGTTCCTTCTTCGCTTCCAGCAGGCTAGTGACTGTACTCGTCGGAGCTGCGACACTAACTCTTCCCGTTGAAATGCCACCAACGATCGCGCCGAAGCCACCAAATCTTCGACCAGCCTTTGCCGCGGCGCCTTCAGGTTTCTTAACGACCATCCGGCTGTAAGCCGCGCGTGCGTCCCCGGTTTTTCCGAGGCGGAAGTTTACGTCTCCGATTTTCGCTAGCATCAGGTTAGCGTTGTACTTGTCGTCAGCAATTGTGGCCAGCGGTGCGGCCCCTGGTGCAACTGCCGAGACAGCCGCAGTATTGATGGCTTCCTTTTTGTCGCCTTCGATGAAACCGTCAAGCGCTTTTTGATAGTTTTCGAGCGCAACGGGGTATTGCCCCTGACGGAGGTAAAGATCGCCCAGTTCGTTGTGAGTCGCTGCCATGCCGCTGTTGTTCTTGGCGGCGGTGTAGAGGTTGAGGGCGTTGCGCAGTTGAATGAGCGCCTTATCAGCTTGTCCTCGCTTCAGCAGGCGTCTTCCCTCGCGCAATGCGGCGCCGGCATCGTTCTGTTGAAGATTCGCGGTAACCGGTGCGATCAACAGAACAACGACCAACAAAATGCTACTGACTCTCTTGATAAAACTCATTATGACTTCCCTTTCCTTGGACAAACTTTCCCAGGATTTACAAGATTATCAGGATTATCAGGAAATCATGTGGATCCTGTCTAATCATGTAATCCTGTCAAATTCATTTATGAATCAGCTCGAGTGCCGTAACGAGCGTCGATCGGGCCGTTGACGCCATCATTACCAGCGACGGCTGTGGATCGTCCTTAGCCAATCCCAATCCGCGCGTGGTTGCTTGCTGCTCAACCGGCGTCTCCGTTTTTCCGTAGGCCTGCGTTTTGTCAGTCTTCAGCGGCTCCTGCATTTGTGTCTGGAGCGCTTCCCACGCTTCAGTGCTCGGCCGGATGGGACACTTGTCCTTGGAGTCGCGGCAGAAACTGATCAGCTCGTCCTCAAGCGGAATTCCTTTCAAAGGTTCACGCGTAAAAACAAAGAAAAGGTGTTCACTGCCTGCGACCTCATCAAACGCAAACCAACGCAGACGTTCCTCACCAGCGGTGCTGGATGGAATCTCGAAAGGAACGTGCGCCTGAATGTAATTACCGCCTTCATCGAGATCGGCGTGCGGGTAAATCATCGTTGCTGGTCCATTATTCGTCGTGTTGAAGATGTAGAGATACCCGTCGGCATTTGTTTCCAGCATCACACGCACGCGATCACCTTTTTGGAACACGTGCCCCGGATCGGTTCGCACTGCCAAACCATTTGAGTCGCGCATGAATAACGTCACGCCAAGGCCCATACGCGGGACGTTCACTGGCTTCGAAGGTTCACTTGAAGTCGTCGGACCTGACGAAGCGGGTTTTTCGGTTTGCTTCTCAGCAGGCTTGCCGGTGTTGCCTGGGTTGACGGCGGTTTGCTTCGGTCGTCTTCTGCTTGGCTTGCTTGCCGAGCCGGAAGTCGCAGGCTTTTCCTTCTTTCTCGAAGTCAGGAATGCACCGCGAACATCCTCATCCTGAATCGCCGGTGCGGCAATACCTATGGCAGCTGCGCACAGGCAAACCAATGCTAAGACCATGACACTCAATCTCATTACCGAATCTCCTTCTTTCTCACCTTATGGACGAAGTTCTACTGGTGGCGCTTGATATGCCCGCAACGGGCTATTTGTGCTGAATACGGATGTCGAAGACAATTGGATTGCCGCTCGGGTCGGGCTTTGCTTTCACCCTAACGAACGGCGCACTCGCGTTAGATTCATCGAGTTCAATAACAGGTCGCTCCTGATATTTACCAACAAACGCATTCAGATCTGCCTGCTGTGAAGCCGATAGAGGCTCGCCCGTCACGGGATCATTAAGATATGAACCCGGCAAAGTCGTTCTGGCGAAGATAACTGTAAAATTATCGGTCCCCGGCTTCGTGTCCAGCGTTAGATTATTACCCGATCCGCTTGGAAAACTAAACTCAATTCCGCGCTTTACCTGATTGCTCCTGACGCCCGTTCGCGGCAACGGCTTGGTAGTTAAGAAAGCTGTAGGCTGATTGCCATCGCCTGGTCCAAAAATATATAGGTAGCCATCCTCGTTGAAAGTAAAGTGAAACTTGAACGATTGACCAGAAGCAAGCGGTACCAATCCTGCGACTCTCGTCACTGGTCCATCAGGCGGGTCGAGCTCGAGCCAGTAGCGACTGATCTCAGTTGGCGCAGTAACCACTTCGCCGGAGCTGTTCGTGTTTGAAGAGTTGGTTCCTGTAGTCGTCGTCGACTTCGACCTATTCCAAAGCAAGAAACCTCCCACACCGGCCGCTAAAACGACTAATAAGAGGACTGCCAGTGCGATGACTACTCCTGCTTTGCTCTTCGCTTTCGGTGCTTCAACCGCGACCTTCGGAGGTGCAGGTGCGGGCCTCGCGACTTGCGGAATAGTCACACTCGACGGCATTGACGCCGACTCAGCAACAGTAGCCGCAGGCATCGGCGAAGGCTTGGCAGGTTCGTAAACGGTGGCATCGCTTGCCGCGATCGGGCGCTTCGCCGACGCTGACGTTTCAGACGCATCGATCGTGATAATCGTCGGTGCGTCGACGTCAGAATTTGTTTCCAGTCCTTTACCGATCGCAACCGTTTCAATCAGATCAGTTTCTGGACTTCCAGTGTCAGCACTTGAAGGCGTTGCTAACCCAGCCCGCAACTCGTTCGCAAGCGCACCTGCCGTCTCTTGCCGGTCGCCGCGGTCCTTCGCTGTAGCACGCTTGATCGCATCACTGAAACCTCTCGGAACATCAGGCGCGATTTCACGCAATGGTCTTGGGGTTGTCGAGACATGTTCGCGTCGCAGCTCGTGCAGCGTGTTACCTGAGAAGCAACGCCTGCCCAGGATCATTTCGTAGAACACGAGACCGAGGCTGTAGATATCCGCGCGGCCGTCAATCTCGCTGCTGCCGTCGCGCGGAATCTCACCCCACTGTTCAGGCGACATGTAGTAAGGAGTGCCGAGCACCTGTCCAGCCATCGTGAGTGCGGTGTTCCCGCCGTTGTCGCCTGCAATCTCACGCATCTTCGCGATGCCGAGATCGAGCAACTTGACCATCGGTGGCGCGTCAGTGGCCTTCCCGATCATGATGTTCTCGGGTTTTAGATCGCGATGCACGACACCCATCGAGTGAGCTGTGTCGAGAACGCTCATGATTGGCGAAAGAATGTCCAACGCTTCCGCAGCCGAAAATCGTCCGCGCGTCTTGATAGCGACATCAAGCGTGTGACCTTCGACATACTCCATCACCATGTAGATTGTGCCGTCAGCGGCCGTGCGAAGATCGTAAACAGTGACTGCGTTAGGATGGCGGAAACGACGAGCTGCCTGGCCCTCGCGCCTGAAGCGTCGCAACCATTCCGCGTTTGTCCTGACTTCAGGTGGAAGGACTTTGATAGCGACGCGATCGCCAAGCAGGATATGACGCGCGCGATAGACTGCTCCCATGCCACCTTTGCCCAACAGCGCTTCCATCTGATACTGGCCGTCGAGCACGGTGTTAACGAGCGATGCGGGATCGGCTTCCAACACCTCACCGTCAATCGAACAGAAGCTCACGCTGTCGTCGTATTTTGCCTGGCAGAGGGTGCAGTATTTCATGCGGGAGTAATCTATGCCACAAAAGGCACAAAGAGCAAAAATGAATTGGGCTTTTAAGCCTTTTTGTGCTTTTTGTGCCTAGGAATAGATCTTGCGAGCGTACTCTTGAACCATTCGATCGCTGTTGTACTTAGGCCCGAGAGTTTGAATTGCGCGTTTCATCATCGTGATCCACTGGTAAGGAAGTCCATCGCTTTCGCGGTGGTAAAAGAGCGGCACCACTTCCGTTTCGAGCGTGCGATAAAGCGATTCCGCATCAAGAGCGTCGATCTCAGCGACTGGCGCGTCGCTCGTTCCATTCCCAATCGCGAAACCATTGGCGCCGTCGTACCCTTCCAGCCACCAGCCATCGAGTATTGAAAGATTCAAGCCACCATTGATTGCGACCTTCTCTCCGCTCGTGCCCGACGCTTCCTGTGGCCGCCGCGGAACGTTCATCCAGACGTCAACCGATTGGACCAACTGACGCGCAATTTCCTGATCGTAGTCTTCCAGAAAAACTGCGCGTTGCCGCACAACCGGATCGTATTTCCACTGCGCCAACTGCTGTAGCACAAGTTTCGATCCTTCATCCTGCGGATGTGCTTTACCGGCAAAGACAAACTGCACCGGACGCTCTTCGTTGTTGATCAAACGCAGCAGTCGCTGCGGATCCGTCAGTATCAAGTTCCAACGTTTGTAACCGGCAACACGACGCGCGAACCCGATAGTCAACGCAGCCGGATCAAACATCGTGCTAGCCGCTTCGATGTAGTCAGCTCGCTCACCAGCGGTGATCCGCGATTGCGCCGTTCGATGTCGAATGAAAGCAACCAATCGCTCTTTTAAACTGACGTGAGCGGCCCACAACTCTTCATCGGGAATCCTTGCGACGGTTTCCTTCCAAACACCTTCATTCCGAATCTTTGTGTCCCAATCATCACCGACATATTTCTCGAGCAGGTAACGCAAAAGCGGCGAAACCCACGTTGGAGCATGAACTCCGTTGGTGATGTAGGTGATCGGAACCTGTTCGAGTGTCTTCGAGGGCCAAAGCTTCTGCCAGAGCGCACGCGAAACTTCCCCGTGTTTGCGACTGACACCATTCGTCGAGCGCGACATGCGAATTGCCAGCGGTGTCAGCCCAAAACGCTCGGATTTATTTGCTGGCTCGACGCGGCCCATCGCAATAAACTCATTCTCTGTTACACCAAGCTCCTTTAAATAACCTGGACCAAAAGCACGAAGCACGACCGGCGCATCGAATTCGTCATTACCTGCTGCAACCGGCGTATGCGTTGTAAAAACACATTGACGTTTTACTGCGTGCATCGCCACCTGTAACGGCTTTCCTTCTGCTTGCATCACTTCTCTCGCAAGCTCGAGCGTCAGAAACGCGGAGTGACCTTCGTTCAAATGAAAAACACACGGCGTGATGCCGAGTTTTCGCAAGAGCCTGACGCCACCGATGCCGAGCAACATCTCCTGAACGATGCGCGTTTCACGATCGCCGCCGTAAAGGTGGCCAGTTACCCAACGATCCGTCTCGACGTTTTCCGGGATATTCGTATCGAGAAGATATAGCGGCACGCGGCCTACATCAGCTCGCCACACCTGGGCCAACACGTTCCGTTCTCGTATCGAAAGTTCAATTCGCAGCGGCGAACCGTCTGCGTTCGTCACGACGTGAATCGGCAACTCGTTTGGAAACGTCTCGCCGTAATGTTCTTCCTGCCATCCATCGTTACGCAGGCGCTGGCGAAAGTACCCGTATCGATAGAGCAAACCGATCGCGACGAGTGGTAAACCAAGATCGCTCGCCGACTTCAGATGATCGCCCGCGAGAATGCCTAGTCCACCCGAGTAAAGCGGAAGCGAAGTGTGAACACCAAACTCAGCGCAGAAGTATGCAACCGGATGTTCCTGGGTGATCGTATTGGCGTCGTGTTGCCAGTGAGGTCTAGAAGCCATGTACGACTGAAAACTCTGATCGATCTGATGCACCCGTTCGAGGTAGGCAGGATCGGTCGCGGCTTCGGCGAGTCGAAACGCGGATGTTTTCGCGAGGAGCTCTCGTGGATTGTGCTCACACTCTTCCCAGATCTCTGAATCGAGATCGCGGAAGACGCCCTCGCCGTCGGCAGACCAGCTCCACCAGTAGTTCCAGGCCAGTCGTTCAAGTGGAATCAGTGGCGGGGGTAGAGCATTCTTTTGCGCCACACGTTGTTCCGTTTCAATGTTTTCACTCATTCGTCTTGTCGAGTTGGGGCACGAAATTGGAGAGTCTACTCGAATTCCTCGTACTCAAGAAAGCGGTACTGGTTCAGTTTGAGGATCCGGCGTATTTTCAAACTGAACCCGTACGAAGAAAGCACTTCGTTATTCCTCACTGCGTGGCTCAGTTCTGATCTCGTCAAACATGTCCTGGCGTCGCAGGGCCTCCGCAACGCCCTTTGCCTTGTGTTCAGTCAAAGGATGTTCCGGGTCGGTGCTCGCGACCTCGAAAACGCGATCTTCAAGCATCACTACGCCCAGGGAGCCAAGGGTCACACCGGGCGTGATCAGGATCTCATCCATGTTGTGGATTCTGAAACGGCCAGTCTGTTCCACCCAATCTTCGATGAAGGGGTCGCGCAGAGCGTGCTCAGCCTCAGATTCGGAGAGATATGCGCCTTCGACAATAAGACAATATTCGAGCACTTCTATGAACTTGTGTGAAGTCGGTTTCTGGACCAAGAGCGCCGCCGGCAGGTTGTCCGGACGAGGTAAACTTTACCATTGGGCAGCAGAAATAGAAATAGGTCCTATATGTCGATAGGACCTATTCTTCACAAGCCTTGGGCGCCGCTAATTATCGCGCTCGGGCATATTGTCGATTCAACGTCTCCGTCAAACGCGCGAAGTGTGAATCGAAGGTAACAAACCCAGTCGTTCCCTGGAAGAATGCTCTGCCTCCCGTTCGATTGCTGAGCTTGTTCAGCGAGCTCTGTCCATAGCTGGCCGCCAACCTGTTCCGACTTGTCAGTCCAACGGACGGTGCATAGAAACTGAAGATCGAAACTCGACGCTTGTTTGCTTCATTGATTGCTCGCTCGAGATCGATCGTCTGACCCGCCGCCGTCGAATCAAATCCTCGCGACGTGTCGAGACCATCGGAGATCAACAACACTGCGTTGGCGCCGGTCCAGTCGCTCTCGAATTTCTTCAACGCATCCACAACCTCAACGTACGGGTTGAACGGTGAACTTGCTGTACTCGCGATCGGCACCCGCAACGATTTCGCGGCCTTTTCACGATCAGTGGTAAATGGTTGCCTGACTTGCAGTGAACCAGCCCTGATATAACCAATCATCACGCGCGATCCCTGCGGTAACGATCGAATGAAATCGCGTGTTACGCCAAGCTCGTTGCCAACCTGCGACACGAGGTCGTCCTGTATCAAAATCGCAATGTTCAAAGGCTCAATTGACTGTAGACTTTGCTGCTCGTTTTCGTTGTAAACACTTACTTTCGCCGACGCCACTCCGAAGGTCGAAACGGCAAGCAGAAATGCCGCCGCCAGCGAAAGAACTTTCCTGTATGACATGACTTTCACAATCTCCTATTCCGGGCCATCAGATGCGAGTTTGGGCCGTTAAGGATGGCTGGAAAGTGTGTGATTCCATGACGGTCAACTTGCCTTTGACCTTCGCCGTCAGATAAATTACACGCTAAATCACGGAACACATCCCCAGCTAAATCTTCAGCAGGTTTTAAGCAACGCGGATGGGTATCCTTCGCCAAAAATCGCATGCCTGAAAGGATTCAAATGTATGAAAGTCTATCCGACCGAAGCGATCAGAAATCTCTCTGTCATTGGACATGGCGACGCAGGGAAGACGCAGTTAATCAGCTCGCTTCTCTTCGTCGCCGGAGCCACACCGCGCTGGGGAAAGGTAGATGAAGGCACAACCGTAACCGACTACGAAGAAGATTCCATCGCTCGTAAGATCACACTCAATACCGCACTCGCACATCTCGAGCATCGCGATACAAAACTAAATTTTATAGACACGCCCGGATACGCAGCTTTCGTTGCGCACGCGCGCCCGGCACTTCGCATCGCCGACTGCGCGATCGTCGTTGTCGACGGAGTCAAAGGCGTTGAAGTGCAGACAGAAAAGACGTGGGCCTATGCTAATGAGTTCATGGTTCCGCGAGTGATGGTAATCACCAAACTCGATAAGGAACATGCCGACTTTGGCACCGCACTCGAAAGCGCGCAGAAGACGTTTAGTAGAGCAATCATTCCTTTTACGTTGCCGATCGGAAAAGAGAAAGACTTTCGTGGTGTGGTGGACGTGGTCCACATGAAAGCATACGAGCTTGGCGCCGACGGTCAGGCGAAGGAGATCGATATTCCTTCGGAAGGCCGCGACATCGTCGACAAAACGCGCGAACGATTAGTTGAGCTCGTTGCGGAGTCGAACGATCAGTTGATGGAGAAATACTTCGAACAAGGAACGCTCGACGAGGAAGACATACTTCCGAATATCAACAACGCGATCGCACAGAGCAAACTGTGCCCGGTGTTTGCCGTCTCGAGTATCAGCCAGGTTGGATTGCGCGCACTGCTGAACGGGCTGGTGGACTTCGCTCCCGACCCTGCTCATCACGAAACTGAATGGGGCAAGCCTGTCGATGGCGGTCCTGATGCTGAAAAGACTCGGACGCAAGTACAGCGACGGCGAACCATTCTCCGCCTACTGCTTCAGGACCGTTGCGGATCCGTTTGCCGGTCGCATCAACGTCTTCAAGATCATCAGCGGTCATCTTCAGACCGATGCGAACGCGCTCAACGCGGGTCGTGGACTCCCAGAGCGACTCGGCGCGCTGCACGTGATGCAGGGCAAGACACTCGACAAAGTTAGCGAAGCGCACGCCGGGGACATCATCGCGTGTGTGAAGTTAAAAGAGACTCAAACGGGCGATACGCTTTGCGACAAGCAGGCGCAGATTATTTACGATCCGGTGGAATATCCTGAAGCTGCAATCGCTTTTGCGATCGAGCCGAAGTCGCGACAGGACGAAGAGAAGATCAGTGCGGCGCTGCACAAGATCCTCGAAGAAGATCCCGCGCTTCACTTCAGTCGCGATGCGCAGACGAAAGAGTTTCTGCTCTCCGGCTCAGGCCAGTTACACGTTGAGACAGTTGTTGAGAAATTGAAGAAGCGTTACGGCGTTGAAGTCACGCTTCATCCACCGAAGGTTCCATACAAAGAAACGATCACACAACGCGCAGAGGTGCAGGGTCGCCACAAGAAACAGACTGGCGGTCGCGGGCAGTTTGGTGATTGCAAGTGCGTGTTTGAGCCGTTGCCGCGTGGCAGTGGTTTTGTTTTCGAAGACAAGATCTTCGGAGGTTCAGTGCCTCAACAGTTTCGCCCCGCGATCGAAAAGGGAATCATCGAAGCGGCGACGAAAGGAGCCATCGCAGGCTATCCGCTGGTGGATTTCAAGGTCCAGTTAGTCGACGGTTCATATCATCCGGTCGATTCTGATGAACACTCGTTCAGAGCTGCTGGCCGCAAAGCCTTCCGTGCGGCGATGGAGAAAGTCAGACCTTCGTTGCTGGAGCCGGTAATGGACGTCGAGATCGCTGCGCCACAGGAATACAGCGGCGACATCATGGGCGACTTAAACTCGCGCAGAGGTCGCGTGCAGGGAATGGAAACGAGTGGAAAGCAGCAAGTGATCAAAGCCCAGGTGCCGATGGCGGAAATGCTCAACTACCAATCGACACTAAACTCGATCACAGCCGCGCGCGGTTCGTTCCACATGCAGTTTTCTCATTACGATCCTGTTCCGGGCCAGTTGGCCACAAAGATCGTCGAGCAATCGCGTGCTGAGGGTCGGATCCGAGGCGGCGAAGAAGAAGAATAGTTTCGTACACAAAAAGCACAAAAGGCACAGGAGCGATTCCTGTGCCTTTTGTGCTTTTTGTGTACGAAACTATTCTTCGGGGTTTAGCAGCTTCTTTCGAAGGGGAGCTTCGAACCCTGACTTGATCGTGTAATCGGCCGGCACCTCGAACAGCGTTTTCGCCGGTTCAGAGCGATTGATGTTTGTCAGTTTGTAGGTTGTCTCGCCCATGCGTGGATCGCTGTGACGAGTCATCACCACTAACTGCAACTCGGGTGAATACCAACGCTCACTGACAATCTCTATCGCCCGTTCATTGCCGATCTCGCCCGCTGGGATCGTGATCGTTGTGCGTGTGCCTGTGGCTTCAACTCCTTCGACGATCTGCTTCCCAAGATCTTCCTTCTTCTCGTTCGCGTGCGATCCTTTGTTGGTTCTGAAAACGTAAGTGGACGAACCCTCAATGACAGAATGTGGAACGCGCGCAGGGTCAACACCGGCACCATGCGGCGCAGTCATGATTACGTTGCTGCCACCTGCCGCTGTTCCTCGTTCGACCTTGAACTCAAACCTTTGACCCTGAGCAGTCGCTACACCTGGTCCACCTTTGCCGCTGAACTCAAACGTAAAGGGCGCGCTCTTGTGGGCGATGTGCGTGCGCGAGTCGAGCGAGAAAGTCACACCCGCAACTGGATCGTTAATAAAGATCGTCTTCAGCGGCTCTTCACCAACACCCAGCACGCCAAGACCCTTGAACGACTGTTCGCGGCGCGTGCGGCCCTCGCTGTCGCGATAAAGTGAACTCGAAAACTTGTTGATGATGCGATTGCCATCGCTGAGCGTTTGAATCGTTTCAGTGACGGCTTCAGCAGAGTAGGGAGCACCTTTCACGACTTTACCGCCAAAACTTTCAGAGGCGATAAACACGAAGTTCCCGTCCGGAGGTGGTGGCGGTGCGCCTTCCGGTCCCTGAAACATGCGATGCCTCATGATAATGGCGCCTTCCGGCGCGGGCTGTTGAGCAAATGATGTAGTTGCGAGCCCCAGAAGAATCGCGGCAGCAACGAATCCAGTTAATCTTTTCATCTCTGTTCCTTTCACCTACCCGGTGCTACCGCACTCGGTTCTGTTATCCTGCACGGACCGAGCGCGGTAGCGCCGGGTCACTCTCACTGAACAAAACGTATGGCATGGGCCAAACCATCGACCCCGAATATGACGTCAGCTTTAACCTTCTCGTTATAACGATCCATGTTGACCGGCAACCCGAAGTTGGCCAACGCCGAGCGTGGCAACTCAACGCGAACTATCTGCCCTCCGTCCTGAAGACTCGCAGCATTCATGTACCGGAGCGGAATAAAATCGGTTGCGACTTCCCTGACGTGGTTTGCGTCCTGGGCATTCTCGGTTCTGCGCACGCGTGGATTGCGAACCGGCTTTCGCTCAATTCGTCTCGGCGGTTCGTTGAGCGCTTGATACTCTCTCGGCTGCTCATTGATCGGCTGTCGGTTCATTCTGGGGTTTATCGGGAGACTGTTGCTCAACGACTTCACGTCGCGGAGTTTGGTTATTCGATCGCCAGCGAAGCGCGACGACGCTCATCGCAATTAACAAAACCGCAGCAACTGCCGCCAGCCAGTAACGCGAGTTCGATCGCTTCACAGTAATCGGGACAACCTTGCGCGCACGAAAAGCCTCGAGCAAGTTAGTCTCAACACTGTCAGGCGCCTCGAGATGACTCATCTCAGCGGCCAGCGACCGCAACTCGCGCTTCAACAGCTCTTCATCATTTAATCTTTGACCATTCATGCGAAACACCTCGCTGACTTCACGGCCGCTGAATCCGGCTCTTCAGCTTCCGCTGCCGGTCGAAGCTTTTCAAGCAAAAGCGCCCGTGCACGGTGCAGGCGCGATCTGACTGTGCCTATCGCGCAACCTAAAATCTCCGCAGTCTCTCCATAACTAACGTCCTGAAGATCGCACAAGACTACAACTTCTCTATAGCTGGACGGCAAGCTCAACACTGCCTTTCGTACTGACTCGATAGTCTCAGCTCGAGTCAGATCGTCGAGTGGACATATCTCAGTGCTCGGATGAGTTGCCGCAGAATCATTATCAAATTCGTCGACAAGCGGTGCGAGATGTCGCTCGACTCGCAACCGGCGCAGCACGTGGTTTCGCGCCACGCCGAACAAGAAAGCACTTACCGACCCACGCGCAGGATCGAACAGATGACCATCGCGCATCAGGAAGAGGAAAACTTCCTGGGTAACGTCCTCGGCGATCGTTTTCGACCCGCTCATTTGCAGGGCAAAACGGTAGATCGAGCCCTGGCGCCGGCGATAGAGCACGGAGAGCGCTTCCTCGTCTCCGGCAAGCATCGACCGCAGCAGTTCGAAATCGTTAAGGTCGTTTTTAAGGTTCATCTGGCCAATTGAGCCCGCTGGTCATTGGTATTCGCGTAGAAGGCGGGGAAAGTTCCACTATGTTGAAGATCGGTTTTTAATCCTGTAAGCACAATGAAACAAAAATACTCTCCGAAACTCGTACGGAATTCGGGCGTGTTTCGCCGCAGGGCGAGCCATTCCGGGAAGATTTGTGGGTTTTGCAACCAAATCGTTAGCCACTGACCGACTTCCCGGGCGAGAAGGTTTTGCCCAACCCGATCGCTCGCTGCCAACACATCCAGCTCATTCTTGATCTGCTGCACTGACTGGCGCAGATGTTCCAGCATCGGTTTGTCTTCGCTGAAGTTTTCCCGCAGGCCTTCGAGCTTTTCAATTAATGCGGTTGCCGCCTCCAAATCACCTAACGTCAGGTCTTCCGGAGTGAAATAGCGCAGTGCGCTGGCGCCACTCTAAATCGGCAGCGAGGACGTCCGGGTGACCCAGCCGCGCGCCGTGATCCGCCAGCGTCCGAGCAATCGACGCACGGCTAACGAACGTGCCGAAACGCACCGCCAGTGCCTGCTGAATCAACTCGAGTTCTGGAGCGCCAACGACTTCCCTCTCCATGCGCTCCCAGACGTCGACAATGATCTGGTATTTCGTTGACATCACCCGATGTTAGGCTAAACTCTCTCCGCTCGCAGATTTACAGGATCACCGCCGGCCGATCAATTATGCAACTCCCACTTTCCCGACTCGTCGTCATTCTTTTGCTTCTGGTCTTGCCGGTTGCGGCTCAGCAAAACTTCAAGATCGCGAAGATCGACTTTGAGGGTCTCAATCGACTTGCTCCCGACGAAGTGATCGCCAACACGGGGCTGAAAGTCGGTGAACCATTTAGCCTGGCAGCGCTCGATGCCGCAGCACAGCGTCTCGTGGATTCCGGCCTTTTCAAGAATGTCGCGTATCGAACCCGTCCTAATAAAGATCAGATAACAATAATCTTTCAGCTCGAAGAAGCGAAGGTCGCGAGTTCGCGCGTCGTCTTCGACAACTTTATCTGGTTTACCGATGTGGAGCTAATCGGCGCCGTGAAGCGAGAGTTGCCATCGTTCGACGGCAGCGCGCCTGACACGGGTAATACCGTCGATAGAATAATCAAAGCGTTACAGAGATTTTTACACGAGCAGAAAATCGAAGCGAATGTGACACACATGGCGTCGCAGGACGATCCGAGTAATCCGGTCCAGGAGCATGTTTTCACCGTGAACGGCGTTCCGCTGCCGATCTGCACGCTCAATTTTCCCGGAGCTCAAAACATCACAGAGGCAAAACTGCGCGAGAGTTCGCAGGAGCTCAGGAACAGCGAGTACTCACGCAAATTCGTGAGCGCGTTTGCGCAGAGGAATCTCATACCACTCTATCGCGAAGTGGGCCAACTGAAAGCCGCTTTTTCACCTCCGTTAGCAAAACCCGAGGCCACCGCCACGTGCAAAAGCGGAGTTGAACTGACCGTTCCCGTCGATGAGGGTCACATCTACAAGTGGAACAAAGCTGAATGGACTGGTAATACAGCATTAACAACGCCGGAGCTCGATCCCCTGCTCGGAA
Organism: uncultured Acidobacteriota bacterium; assembly: GCA_963800055.1. Lineage (GTDB taxonomy): Bacteria > Acidobacteriota > Blastocatellia > Pyrinomonadales > Pyrinomonadaceae > PSRF01. The sequence continues at coordinate 120,071 of CAWCZP010000023.1, read as the reverse complement.
TGCAGGCAGGCCAGCCCGCAAACGGTCGCAAACTGGACCAGGCATCGCGAGCGATTCAAAAGGCTTATGGCAGGAAAGGCTTTCTGATGGTGAAACTGAAAAGCGTTCCTGAGTTTGATGAGCAGGCTCTCAGCGTTGTTTTCAAAATGGATGTCGTCGAAGGTCCTCCAGTTTCGTATGGGCCGGCTGACCACGCGAGGATTCAGCGAGTCTGAAGCAAACGAGATCAATGCAAAATGGGAACTCAAGGCAGGCGAGATTTTTGACGAGGGCTACTCCGAAGAGTTTTTAAAGAAGCATTTGGGCGAGATCCTGCGAGACAACTTCCGGCAACGAGCCGCGCAAGGCAAACCGGCGCCAAGTATCAAAACGGAATCCAAGCCTGACCGCAAAACACTCACCGTCGACGTGACGATCGTCATGACGAACTAGATGATTCATCGAGTTCAGGATTTCTTCGCACGCGTTGCGACTGCGTTCGCGGCGAAACCATTCACGCCTCACTCCGCCTTCAAAAGTGGCAATGCGCAAACACTGGCTGCGTACGCGTGGCCGAGGAGTTATCGCCTCCAGCAACCACCTCTAGACGAAGAACGACTGCTCGAGACGGAACCCGGTGTAAAAGTATTGGCCCATTGCCGTTGGCAGCAACGCCGTCACGAACACGCGACGGTCGTGATCTGGCACGGCATGGAAGGCTCAGCAAATTCCGTTTACATGATTGCAACGGCCGACAAAGCATTTCGCGCCGGCTTTAACGTGATGCGAGTTAACTTTCGTAACTGCGGCGGCACTGAACACCTGACGCCAACGTTGTATCACGGCGGATTGAGTGATGACCTTCGATCGGTTGTAAACCAACTAATCGAAAACGAAGGCTTGAAACGAATCTTCCTGCTCGGCTTCTCACTCGGCGGAAACATGGTCCTGAAGCTTGCTGGCGAGTACGGTGAGGATGCGCCGTCTGAAGTTATCGCAGCTTGCGTGGTCTCGCCGTCGGTCGATCTGCGAGCCAGCGCGGAGTTGATTCTTAGCCGGCGAAACTGGATTTATCACAAACAATTCATGCGCAGTTTGAAGAAGAGAATCCGGCTGAAGAAGAAGTTGTTTCCCGAGGTTTATGATCTTAGCGAACTGCCGCGCATTCGGAACCTTCGTGAGTTCGATGAGGCGTTCACTTCCGTCGCGAGTGGGTTCTTGAACGCCAGTGACTACTACACTCGTGCGAGCGCGATTAGGGTGGTGGCAAACATCCGGATTCCAACTCTGATAATTCACGCCGAAGATGATCCGTTTATTCCATTTGGAGCCATTGCGTGACCGGGTGTTTGCTGAAAATCCTTACATTATGATGGTGGCAACTGAACGCGGTGGACACGTTGCGTTTGTTTCCTCAGTGACAACAAATGAAGACCGCTTTTGGGCGGAGAACCGTGCCGTTGAATTCTTTCAACTCGCCAACAATAACGAATAACGCCCCAAAAGACATAAATGCGTATGTGCTTTTTGTGCCTTTTGTGTACCTACTTCTGAATCTTTTTAATAAGTCGCTGGGCGTGGTTGCGGGCGATGAGGGGAACGTGTTCGTCTGTGCTGATATCCTGAAGGAGCTTCACTAATTGCCGTGGATCGGAGAGCGCATCTCGTTTTATCATCGACTCCATCGCTTCCATGAGCTTCGGCACGCCGAGTGGCTGGTTCTCACGCGCTACCGAAATATCAAAAATCAGAATCACCTGGTCGGCCGCCTTGCGATACTCGCTCACGAGTGTTGAAGCGTCGGAGTTGTTGGTCCAGTTAAACTCAGCCACCCGCTTCCGATCGCCTCGCTGCATGCCGATGCGCATCGTGCCGAGATGAGGAAACTGTTTGTCTGCCTGATAGCCTGTTTCCGATTCGAGAAAATTCAGCGCCTGCCACGACGCTCGAATCCGTTCGAGAGCAGCCGATGACAATTCAAGCGGCTCGACGACGGGAGTCGCCTCGTTCATGCGCTCAAATGTTACCGTCCCGCGCCCTGAGGCATCGTGCTCAAGAACAATGTGGTTGACAACAAACTTCGGCTGCGAGAATTCATACGTGAATTTGACAGCCTCACTCTTCGCGTCCCCAACAGCGCCCGTGGCCGCAGTCGCCTGTTGCGGGCGCGTATTATGTTTGACGCTATCTTGCGCACAAATAGAAATCGCCGCGCTAAAAACCATCAGCGCGGCGGGGAGGCCTTGCAGTAATGACTTTTTCTTAATCACTCAAACTTTACCGACACCAGCTTCGAGACACCCACCTCCTCCATCGTCACACCGTACAGAGCGCGGGCCATCTCCATCGTCCGCTTGTTATGCGTGATCACGATGAACTGCGTGTCAGCGGACATCTGGACGACCTTATCAGTAAAGCGCCCCACGTTCGCTTCGTCAAGTGGAGCGTCGACCTCGTCGAGCAAACAGAACGGCGCGGGACGATAATGGAAGATTCCCAGCACGAGGGCGAGCGCCGCCATCGCCTTCTCGCCACCTGACAAAAGCAACACATTCTGCAAACGTTTTCCAGGTGGTTGAGCCACCACGTCGATGCCGGATTCGAGCACGTCGTCGGCATCGATCAAACTCATCTCGCCGCGCCCGCCACCAAACAACTCCTGGAACAAAGCGCTGAAGTTTTTATTGATCTGCTCAAATGCGTTTCGGAACCGCTCGCGTGAACGACGTTTAATTTCTCGCAAAGCCTCTTCTGTAGCCGAGATTCCCTCGATAATGTCCTGGCGCTGAACAGTCAGGAACAACAAGCGCTCTTCTGCTTCCGCCAACTCTTCGAGCGCCATCATGTTCACGCCGCCGAAACCGTCGAGACGCGTCCGCAGTTCTTCAACTCGCGCGTGACTCGCATCCAGATCAAACTCATCCGGGAACGTAAGCTCGCGCGCAAGATCTTCAAGCGCCTGACCCAACTCTGTCTGGCAGTTTTCATGGACGAACGTTTGCCGTGCCTGCGCCTCGGCTCGTTGCACCTCAAGCGCACCGCGAGCATCCCGAACTTCCGCCGCCTTCCGGTTCAGTTCTGACAACTCAGCCGAAAACTCATCGGCTTGCCGGCGCGCTTCCTGCAACTTGTTCGATAGATTCGCAATCTGCTCCTCTTCGCGCGCTCGATCACTTTCAACTGAACTCGCTGCCATCTCCAAATAGGCGATCGACTGCTTCAGATCCTCGCTTCGGCCGGCCATCTCGGCGAGATCCATGCGATAACGTTCAACGCGCGCAGCGAAGTCTGCCAGTTCACCTTCCATCCTGCGAACCTCAGCCGTTGTGGCACGACGTCGTTCAGCAGCGGCGGCTGCGGCGGCGCGTTGTCCTGCAAGCGATTCGCTCTCGACCTCTGCTTCCCTTCTCAACTCCGTCAACAACGCAGACGCCCGGATTACGTTGTCAGCCGCTGCTTCCCTTGCCGCTTCCGCAGCCTCAGCCTCCAGCAACGCACGAGCTCTACGGTTTTCGACTTCGAGCCGCTCCGCTTCAACGCGAGCGGAATCCTGCCCAACAACGCGCATGTGACGCTCAGTGCGCTCGACTTCCTGCTCCAGGCTCGTCGTCGTGTGCTCGCGCGCCATCGCATCACGCTCTTCACGACCGATTGCTTCGTTCAGCAGAACTACACCATCTTCCAACTCGACCAAACGGTCGCGCGCAGCCTTCGCCGATGCCGCTGCCGAATCAACTTCCGTTGCGAGGACCTCGGCGCGCGTTTCGAGCTCTCTCAACTCGCGTTTGAACGCTAGCAGTCCCGCGCCTTCCTCGAGGTCGCGCGCGTCGCCGGCATTGATAAACTGTCCGCTGGCGATCCAGTCGCCATTCAGCGTCACGTACATCTCGCCAGTCGCGATCGACTTCGACATTGCCTCTTCCAGACTGACTGCCAGTCGCGCATTCATCTTTTGCGGCAAAGTTCGCCTGAGAACTGTAACGAGTTGCTGAGGCGCGCCGAGCAGATCGGAAATCCGCAAGTCATCGCGAAATCCTTCGACAAGACTGAACGAAAGCGCCGGCCGTTCTTCAAGCCTGCACGCGAGCGCGGTCACTGTGTTCACTTCGTCGCTCCCGCCGTGCAAACCGGCAACGAGAAAACTCGCACGACCACCGTTGTTCTCACGCAACCACTGTGCGGCGCGAACCGCGTCATCAGGCGTCGGCACCACAATCGACTGCAACGACGATCCGAGCACGCCTTCGACCGCACGCTCCCATCGCGCGTCAACATTAAGCGCGTCGGCAAGCGTGCCGATGAAATGGAAGTCGCGTGGAGATTCACTCTGGGCAAAAATGAGTTGAACTGCCGGCGAGTAGTAAGCGCGCCGCTGGTCCAGCTCTTTCAAGCTCTCCAGGCGATGACTCGCGCGCGAATGCTCATCACGCACTCTCGTCAGCTCAGCTTCTGTGTCGCTAACCGCTTCGTGTCCGCGAATAACTGCGTCGACGGCTGTTTCGCGTTCGGCTTGCAGTTTCGAGACTCGGGAGCGAGCGTCGAAGAGCTCTCGGGAAAGTCGCTCGGCTTCGAGCTTTCTTTCAGCGTGCTGGCTTGCGGCACGGTCGCCTTCGCGCGCAAGGCCATCGGCTTGTTGCGCAAGACGGTCCAGAGTCCCTTCGAGCTGCCGCGCAATTTCGCGGACCCTTTCGGCGATCGCGGTCTGCGAAAGTAGTTCAGACCGCGCGCTCTCGATCTCGACTTCGGCCGCATTCGCCGCTGCGAGTTTTCCGGCATACGACTCTTCAGCAGTTCTTAGGACGAGCGCGCTCTGGTCAGCTTCTTCTCGAAGTCTCGCGTCCTCCTGCTGCAACCGGCGACATTCGGATTCAATCAACACGAGCCGCGAAGTCAACGCTTCAATTTCGGCTGAGACTTCACCCTTGCGTTTTTCGATCTCGCTCAACTGCTCCTGCTGGTACGAACATTCGCGCGCCTGTCGATCGCGTCGCAAGACTGCTTCAGCAGCAGCGGCGCGTGCGTTTGATAACTCGTCTTCAAGACTTCGCGCCTGCTGAGTTGCCGAGCGCGCTGCTTCTTCTCGTTTCGCCAGGTCGTCCGCGATGCCAAGTTCGAGTTCAGTGACTTCCGCGAGCTTCGCTTTTGTCTCTTCGAGCACGACCGCGAGTTTCCGATCCTCGGCGACATAAACGTGACGCAGTAGTTCGCGCAATTCATCGCGCAGCACACCGTAGCGCCGCGCCTTCGCGGCTTGCCGGCGCAGGCTGTTTACCTGACGATCGATCTCGGAGACGATGTCTGAAATTCGCGATAGATTTCCGCGTGCGGATTCGAGCCTCGCTTCAGTTGCGCGCTGGCGCACGCGAAACTTCGTGATGCCCGCGGCCTCTTCAATGATCGTGCGCCGATCCATCGGCTTGGCGGAAAGTATCTGGCCTATGCGACCCTGCTCGATGATTGCGTAGTGACCGCCAGCCAGGCCCGTGCCGGAAAAAAGATCTTGAATATCGCGGAGACGGCAAATCTTGTCGTTCAGTAAATACTCGCTCTCGCCCGATCGATATAACCGCCGAGTGACTGATACAGCTTCACCCGGCGCAAATTCCAACGCGAGATTCCGTCGCCGCCAGTGTCGCTTGTGCGGAGTTTTATGAGCGGGAGCCGTTTCGACTGCTTCAGTGGTTTCCGTTGCGGTCGCCGCTTCGTCGCTTGCTGCTTCTGGAGGTGCAGCTTGTTCGGCCGGGAGAATCGCGTCGAGATTGACGATTCGATCGTCGATCTTTTCGAGCGTTGAATCGATGTCTTCAATGTCAGGTTCGGCTTGATCGACTTCATCGCGCACCAGATGCATCACGACTTCGGCCATACCGCTTGCAGGCCGGTTGCGCGAGCCCTGAAAGATGACGTCTTTCATCTCGCCGCCACGCAGGTGCTTAACCCGCTGCTCGCCCAAAACCCATGCGATGGCGTCGGCAACATTGCTTTTGCCGCAGCCGTTCGGGCCTACGATGGCGGTTATTCCGTCTCCTGTGAAGATTATTTCGGTGTAGTCGGCGAAGGATTTGAAGCCGGTGATTTCCAGGCGCTGGAGTTTGAACATTAGCTAAATAGCTCTGTTTTTGGCCAACCTCTCGACTGCGATGGAAGAATCCGAGAGACAAAGTTCGGGTCGAGTCACTATAAGTGTGAGCCGCTTAGAATGTCAACTAGAACTTGAAGTTAGGGTTACTTAATTGAAGTGACAAGACTGGTTAAGCACATCTGAAGGTGAATTTCATCGCAAAGGCGCAAAGGCGCAAAGGAAGTCGCTTGGATTTCCTTTGCGCCTTCGCGCCTTTGCGTCCAAGTCGTCTTATTGCCGCCGACGGTATAGCAGGAGACTCACTCCCGGGCGCAGTTCAAAAGTCCCCCCAGGCTCATTTGAGCGCACCTGTTCGTAGAACTCACCGAACCTGGAGTCGATTTCGTCCTTCTGATTCGCGTTCGCAATGATTAACGGCTCCGAAGATGGCGCCATCCGCCCGAAATAACCCACACGGCTGTAGTTTCTGAGATACCAAGGCAACGGCCAGTAGTCAGGACTCACGATCGAAATTCCGGTTGTTCCGCCCGACTCTTCTCTTGCGATCCGTTCGATCTCGTTAACCAAATCGAGCAAGTTTCGCTTCGTATGGGCATAGACGTAAACGTAACGCTGCTTGTCGTTGTCGTAGTTTATGAAGTTCAGATCGACACACTGATAGAGGCTGATGCTGGTCGCTATGAACAGGGTTACCGAAATCCCGCGTAGCTGCCCTCGATCCATTTCATAAATTGCCTGAATCGCATAACCCGCAATCAGCGCCAGAGGAACAAGGAAACTCAGCATCAGCCACGGCGTCTTGTATGGAATCAACGAATACGCGGCGATGAGACCAAAAGACCATAACGCGCAAAACAGAGCGAGCGAATTCTTCGGTTTCAAAACAACCAGGGCCGCGCCCCCTGCGCCAAGGAACAACAACGGTCCCTCCTGCTTCACCAACCACTTAATGTACTGGGTCGCGGGGTGGACGTGCGCCTCTGTACCAGTCTTCGTCCAGATAGCAAAGGTCTTCAGCGAGTCGTAAATGCCGTAGGAATTTTGAAGGAAGGATGAATAAAAGAGCACGTAGACCGCCAGAAACACGAACAATGCAAATACCGAAGCGGCGACGACGTTTCCCTTGCCGCCCATTTCACCCAGCACGGTTTGCAGTCGGCCTGTTGAATTTCGCGCACGGCTTCGCCTTGGCGTCGCCGGGGCAATAGCTCTGCGATTGAAACGAATGTAAATGAGGGTGCAAGCGAGGGCGATGATCAAAACTCCTGCTGAGATTATCGCGGTTTCCTTCGTCGCGAATAAAAGAGCTGCTGAGATGGCCCCTGGTATCAAGTGTGATGGTTTCCGCTGTTCATAAAACCACACTGCCGCGACCACAATTCCTAAAGTGAAAAAAACAAAGAGACTTTCGTGAATGAAGTATCTCGAGAGATAGACGGCGCCTGGAGAAATCGCGAGCATGAGCCCCGCCGCGAGGGTCGCAACTGTTCCGAGTTGTTTACGAAGCAGGAAGATGAGACCGATGGTCGCAATCCCAAAAGCGGCGGTCACCAAACGGACGTTGAAAGTGGTCAGTCCATAAGTCTCGCTTGCCTGAGCGCCGAATAACAGCTTCGTGGTCCAGGGAATGATCGCCGAAAAGTAATAGAGTGTTGGACCATGGTAGTTCTCAGGATCGTACCGGTAAACTCCTTCGCGCACGAGCCTCATCAGGAAGTTTCCGTTGACTCCTTCGTCGTGGTGCAGTGGTACGAGGCTCAGATCATACAGACGAAGAATCGCGGCAATAACGGTGATTCCTATCACGCCGAAAGGCCAGATACGGTCTGACATATCGTTTTCAACCGTATCTTCACCCGCACTGCGCGGGTCTTCAGTCTCGGCCGGATGAGTCTGAGCGCGATTCTTCTTACCTGATTTTGTAGAGACTGTAGTCACCCACTTCTCCAACCTTCTGAAACTTACTGAAGAACGCTTCGTTAATCTGAACCATTCTCTCGTGTGGCCCAACAACGGCGTATTCGACACCATGCTTTCTCAGCAAGTGATACGCATCCGGTGAGCCCAGGTAGATGCGTCTAATCTCACCTTCACGCTGAACAAACTCGAGTCCATGTGTCCAGATGTGTCCGGGATAACCCATCAGAGAACGCCGCCCCGTCAGAAACACCGGGGTGTTATGAACCGGCGCATGAACCACCAGCGACCTCGGCTCGGTCTGCTCTTTTACGACTTCGGCGAAGCGTATCCCTGCCGCGCTGAACACCTCATATTGATTACTGCCTCGCAAAGCAATTCCAGCGACGTCGAGCGCGCCCGAAAGTGTGACGAAAACAAAAAGCACCACCGCTATCACTCGTCGCACTGAACCCTGTCGCCATAATTTCGCCAGCAGCAACGCCACGATCGGAGCTGACGCCAGCCACCAATAATAAAGCACTTTGATGTTGTCCCAGATCCACGGCGCCATTTTAACGAAGTTCGGAATTATGAAGCACAGCGTGAAAGGCAAATAGAACAGCAGGACGCGTCGTGGAACAATGTAGTCGTCTGTCTTCATTAAAACGGCCGCAAAGATTAGAGGAATGAACAGCCCGGTGTTTTTGAGCCAAAACCATACCGGGTGCTCGTTCCCGTGGTCCCAGCCTAACTCCCACGCAAAAAAGCTACTGGCATCAACAGCACTGTTCAAAGTGGACCACAGCAGTTGCGGAATTGCGATTGCTGAAGCTACCGCAAAAAATGCAAACCACTCGCGCCAGCGCGTTCGAATCAACGCGAGACATCCCGCCATCGCCATCACGACTACGAAACTGTGCGCATGGACCAACGGCAGTAAACCGGCCGCAACTCCGGCAGCGATCATGCGGCGCGTGGCGATCGGAAAACGGGACTGCGTATCTACGACCTTCGGCTTGCCGATCGCTCGCGTCTTTTGCGCCACCTCGGCGCGACGTTCCTTAGTAGTTGCCAGCCACCATTGCGTGAACGCGATCGTGGCGAGTGGAAGTCCCATGAGAAATCCGCGTTGAGGGATGAGGAGCGCGGAGATCGCGTTACCCCACCGCCACGTTGTTTCCGGAATCACCGTGAACGACGGCGGCAGATCCACCAGGACGCCGAAGAGTCCACCCCTGTTCGCCATCGCTTTGTCGTACAGCAGCTTAAACCCAAACCCACCGTTCAAGAGGACTAGCAAAGGCGTGATGATCGCCGCCAGCGGATCGCGCAACATCACGAGTGCCCAGCGATGAACCAGGCCGACGAACGAGATGCCGAGAATGAAATTCTCGATGAACATCGACTGCCGCAAGTCAGCCCCACAGCGGACAAAAACTGCTGAAACGAAGTCCGAGATGAAAGGGTAAGTGAAACGCACTCCGGCGTACGTCGGGTCTTCGGGTGGAAAGTTGTTGCCGAACGCAAAGCTCGTGATGACGCTGATGTGAAAAGGAAGGTCGCCGAAGTTATTCAACAGTCCCGTGCTGAGTCCGCTTGCATCCTCGATAACAGCCCGGCTGAATACCCGCCAGAGAACAATCGTCACGAAACCGTAGAACAAAAAGTAGCCGACTAACTTCACGTCGGGTCGGAAAAAACAGTCGCGCGTCGTGTTCCAGGCACGTTCGAGATCCCGTCGTATGTGTTTCAAAGTTGCCGGATCGATGAGGAGCGCAAGTGGACTGCAACAGATAGCCGCACTAAAGACTACGGCCGCACCACTAAGGCCGATCATCGACGCAACTAGAAAACTGACGAGGCCCAGAGCCGCTAGACCGAGCGCTCCTCCGGCGCATAATCTCGCCGCGATCGGCGCGTCTTCGTCGTAGAGGTATGTGGCAACCGTGCCGCTAAGGGTGACTAATAGTGCGAGTAGCAGAGACGCGATCATTTATCAGGTTGGGATTATACCGGGATCGAGCTTTGCGGCAACTTTGGCCACGCGCCTTTTGCATCGTTCGCAATGATCAGTTAGTTTCTCAAAATAATGTTAAGAGCAGGTATTGTCGGTCTGCCCAACGTGGGCAAGTCAACCTTATTCAACGCACTCACGGCACAGTCGTCGGCGCTGGCATCAAACTATCCCTTCGCGACTAAGGGATCAAACGTCGGAGTGGTTTCAGTGCCGGACGAACGTTTGGAGCCGCTCGCTCGGCTGGTGAAAACCGAAAAGATCGTGCCGGCGACGGTGGAATTTCTCGATATTGCCGGTCTAGTTCGCGGAGCTTCGAAGGGCGAAGGTTTGGGCAACCAGTTTCTGGTAAACATTCGAGAGACGGACACAGTGGTCCAGGTTGTTCGCTTTTTCGAAGATGAGAGCGTTATTCACGTCGAAGGCGCGGTTGATCCGGTCAGGGATATTGAGACGATTCAGATTGAATTAGCGCTTTCTGACCTCGCGACAGTCGAGCGCCGGCGTGAGAAAGCACAAAAGAATTTGAAAAGTGGTGACAAGGTTGCACGGCAGGAGCTCGACGTATTGGACAAGATACAACCGGCGCTCGAGCAGCTCCAGTCAGCGAGGACTGTTGCGCTCACCGACGACGAGCGCGCTATCGCGCGTAACTTTTTTCTCCTGACAACTAAGCCGACAATCTATGCAGCGAATGTGGACGAAGCCGCCCTCGCCAACCTCGATCAGAATCCGATGGTCAATGCGGTTCGCGAAATCGCGGAGAAAGAGGCCGCGGAGTGCGTGGTCATCTGCGCTCAACTCGAAGCAGACCTCGTTGCACTGCCTCCTGAAGAACGTCTCGACTATCTGAAGAGCCTGAATGTCGGGACAAGTGGTGTGGATCAACTGATCAAGAGTGCTTATCACCTGCTCGGCTTGATGTCGTTTCTAACCGCAGGTGAAAAAGAAGTTCGCGCCTGGACAATCCCACAAGGGACACGCGCGCAGACAGCCGCCGGCACCATTCACTCCGACATCGAGCGCGGCTTCATCCGCGCAGAAATCATTAGTTATGACGAACTCATGAAAGCCGGTTCGTATGCAGCAGCGAGAGAGAAAGGTCTGCTACGACTTGAAGGCAAGGAATACATCATGCAGGAGGGCGACGTAGTTCACTTCCGGTTCAACGTGTGAGTAGGACTCTATGCGGGCAATCGAGAGAAGGAGCGTCGAACTCGATTGCCCGCGAACGACTAACGTAGCAGGGCGCGAATACCGACGAGAATCAGATAACCGATGGCGAGTACAACCGCCACCTTGATCAACAACACCGCGGCCGAGATCAAAATTCCGATGATACTGAGGGTGACCCCGATCGCATTAAAAACCAGTGTCAGTACGAATGGCACCACCACCATAAAAACGAACACTCCCAAGAGGAGCATCCCCACTATTCTCAACACGTCCTTTGCTTCTTTCATCGCCTGATCTCCTATCCGCTTCCGCGCCTTAAATCCTGGGTCTCTCGCCCGCCGCCAACTATACGCAGAATCTTCCAAGAGCGTTCCACTGAAGATTCTGGATACTTTGCCCGTAAAAATGGCCGTTTTTTGAACTAATCCTTCGACCCACGAGGCGCGGAACACGAGTCCGCTGGTCGCTTGTTTAATTCTTTTCGGCGATAATTATACATATTTTTTACGCCATGGACCGAATGAATTCAAGAAGTCTTTTTAGCGAGGACGTTCCCGAGCCACCCGCCGCTCAGGGCGCCCCTCTGGCCGAACGCATGCGACCTCGTTCGTTGGCGGAGTTTGTCGGCCAGACGCACCTCGTCGGTGAAGGCCGCATCCTTCGGCGGCTTCTGGCCGGCGGCGGAACGTTACCTTCTCTAATCCTTTGGGGCGCACCTGGCACCGGCAAGACCACGCTCGCGCGATTGCTGGCAGACAGCAGCGGTTTGCGGTTCATCGCGTTGTCCGCAGTCTTCTCCGGAGTCAAAGACCTTCGCGAAGCTATTCAACAAGCGAAGGCCGAGAAGCGTTACGGTAAACGAACCGTACTCTTCATCGACGAAATCCATCGCTTCAACAAATCGCAACAGGACGCGCTCCTGCACGCAGTCGAAAACGGAACATTAATCCTCATCGGCGCAACGACTGAAAATCCGTCGTTCGAAGTGACGGGCGCACTCCTCTCGCGTTCCCGTGTTCTGGTGCTAAACCAACTTTCCGAAGACGAGATCCAAACCGTCCTTCAGAACGCGCTAGCAGACGAGGAACGCGGTCTCGCGAGCTTCAACGCCAACATTTCCGATGAGCTGTTGCAACGAATGGCACACTCTTCGAACGGCGATGCCCGCGTGGCGCTCACAGCGTTGGAAGCCGCAGTTGAATCAACTTCTCCAGACACAAACGGCGTCAGATCCATCACAGAACAAACTGTCATCGAAGCACTCGGTCGTGCTCATTATGCCTACGACAAAGGCGGTGAAGAACACTACAACCTGATCTCCGCGCTGATCAAATCATTGCGCAATTCTGACGTGGACGCGTCGTTATACTGGCTCGCGAGAATGATCGAAGGCGGCGCCGATCCCCTTTTCATCGCACGCCGCTTGTGCATTCTCGCTTCAGAAGACATCGGGCTCGCCGATCCACAAGCCATGGTCCAGGCCGCCGCTGCTGCCGACATCGCTCACTTGATCGGCTTGCCTGAAGCACTGTTTCCGTTATCGCAGGCGACGATCTATCTTGCGAAAGCTCCAAAGTCGAACGCAATTAAAAACGCTTATCACGCTGCCGCGATCGATGCAGGAGAAACTGCGCGCGTACCAGTTCCTCTTCATCTGCGAAACGCCGTGACGCCGCTCATGAAGCAGGTTGGATACGGAAAAGACTATCGTTACGTACATAGCGACCCGCGCGCCAGGGAAGAGATGGAATGTCTCCCGGAACAACTGCGCGGCAGAAAGTATTTTTCAGAAGAACAAGCAGAAACCGAGGGTGAGGACAATGGGAGTGAGCACGAACAAGAAGAGTGACAAGGAACTGGCTTTCCTGCAAGACCTTTTTATCGCACCTGACTGGGGCGAGCGTTTTGCCGAACTTATCGACGCGCACGTTAAGCTGCCAACTGAAGGAAAAGCGCTTTACATTGCAGCGGGAACCGGCGCGCACGCGATGGCGCTACAGGAACGCGCCGGAAGTAAACTCGATCTTCTCTGCGTCGACGAGAATCCTGAGTGTCTCGAGCTCGCGCGCGCGAAAGCAACTGCGACCGACGAACAGATTGGTTTCGACACTGGGAGGCTTGATAATCTTAACCTGGGTGATAACCAGTATGATCTCGTTATCGGCAACGCTTCACTCGTCTCACCACAAAGAATTCGAAAAATGTTTGCGGAGATGATCCGAGTGGCGGCTCCGAGCGCAACGATCGCGCTCGCCTTGCCCACCGCGTCGAGCTTCGGCGAGTTCTTTTCGATCTACTGGGAGGCACTGCACAACAACGGCCTCATCGACCACGAATCGGACGTGGAACAGTTGATAGCTCAATTACCCACTGTTTCAGACGTCGAGCAGTTGGCCGAAGATGAAGGACTAAGAGACGTCGCGTCGTGGACGCGTATCGAGGAGTTTGACTTCGACTCAGGAGAGCAGTTCTTAAGTTCTCCGTTAGTGTCGGAGTTTTTGATGCACGAATGGCTGGCCCTCGTACCTGATGATAAGAAAGCCGGACTGGTCGATGAGATCTCTCGGTTAATTAACGAAGAGAGACATGAGGCGGAGTTTGCGCTGTCGGTGAAAGCGACCCTGGTCGTCGGGCGGAAGGCTCACAGCCACTGATCATTGCCAATTGCCGACTGCCGATTTAGTTTCCAATTGGCAATTGGCAATCGGCAATTAGGTCTTACTTCTCCAGCGGTTTTGGTGCTTCCTTTTCGCTCTCTTCGATTCCCTCTCTGAAGGCCTTCTTACTTTGGCCCAGGGCTTTCGCCAGTTGAGGCAGCCTGGTTGCGCCAAAAAGCAAAACGATCACCAGCACGATAATTATCAATTCCGGAGTTCCGAGTGGGAACGCCAATACTGTTTGAATCATAATTCCTCTTTCTCAGGGGCCGCCGGCTGATGGCCGGCTATTCTCGACTATCCGATTCGTAGAACAGATATTTCCGCCAGGTCTCATCCGCTCTACCAAGGTAACGCATTATTTGCCGGTTGACGTGCAGTGAGAAACCGCGCGGTCTGCGCAAAAGGTGCATACCGGATTCTTCGGGAGTTCGGTTGCCCTTTCGATGGTTGCAACGTTTACAGCAGGCGACCAGATTATCCCATGCCGACTCCCCTCCACGCGAGCGCGGAAGCACATGATCGAGAGTCAGCTCCGAGGGGGGATACTGGGTGCCGCAGTACTGGCAAGTCGAATGGTCACGCAGCAGGATGTTCTTCCTTGAAAGCGAACGGCGTTCAAAAGGAATATGAATGTATTCCGTAAGACGAATAACCGAAGGCGCATGGATCGCGAGCTTCTGTGAGTGAAGTACGTGACCGTTGTGCTCTTCCACCCGCGCCACTCCTTTAAAGATCATCACCACCGCGCGCCTCTCGGTACACACGTTGACGGGCTCAAAAGAAGTATTCAGGACTAAAACCCTGCCGTTCATATTAGGGCTGATATTACGCGAGCCCGGAAGAGGGTGTCAAAATATGTTTCCCCGGCCGGGGCCAATACCGCGGGCGATAGTCAACACAAACACGCTTCTGGCGCCTGCCTGACTAAGGGCCTCCGCGCAGGCAGAAACAGTCGCACCCGTCGTAAAAACATCGTCTATCAACAGGATATCTTCACCCGCGACGAGCCGGGAGTGGCGGACCCGGAAAGCTCCGGAGACCGTGTCGTGACGGCCTTTGGCGTCCAGCCCGGCCCGGTATTGCTCCGTCCCGGACACGCGGACGAGACTCACTTCGTCCAACGGCAACCTGAGCGATTTTGATAACGACTGGGCCATGATCGAGGCCTGATTAAAGCCACGGGTCTTCATCCGTTTGTCGTGGAGCGGCACCGGGATGATCCTGCTGCTGGCAGACAAGGGGTTGCGCATGGCGGCTGCTACCAGCAGTGCCTCGAGCTGTTGGGAAACGTGTGGCTGTCGTTTCAGCAACAACACCGACTCCCGCAAAGCTCCCTGATAGAGCCCAACCGCTCGTGCCGCCGTAAATGATTGCGAATCGCAACGCCGGCATCTCACTTCATCGCGCAGCTCAGGCGAAACCTCCGCGACTGCCGGTGCGCCGCACTTCCAACAGATCGTCTCTTCGCCCGTGAAGATCTCGGTCGCTTTCCAGCACGCCTCACAAGCAACTCCAAGCTTGCGCTGCTCAACACTGCGACCACAGATCGCACAAGCTTGCGGATACGCCAGCGTGAGGAGAGCATCGAAGATCATTTGTGACTTCTTGTGCTTTTGTGGCTAAAAGCCAAAGCGGCCTCCACGATGTTCGAGGAGGCCGCAAAATTTTCTTCCGCTAAAAAGCGCTACTATTCTTCGTCTTCGCCCAACAGTCCGCGCTCTTGCAGATCCTGGCAACGAACACAGTGACGCGCCCACGGCACTGCATCGAGTCGCTTATCAGGAAGAGCTTCGCCACAATGAACACACTTTCCGTAACCGGCTGTTTCGATCCGCTCGAGGGCTTCATCGATCAAATTCAGCAACTGACGATCGTTGTCAGACATCGACACCAGCAATTCTTTTGTATAGGCATTCGCCGCCATGTCTGCCGGATCCTGCGTCGCTTCCGCATCGCGCTCGCGGCTGTAAAGCTCGGCAGCCTGCACCTGGCCGACCAAACCTTCACGCCGGTCCAATAATTTATCTCTAAAAACTTTAGTGCGTCTCTTATCCATTATGTGTCTATCCCTCCACCCTACTTGATATTTAAATCACTTCTGATACGGCAACCCATGTACGATCGTGTAAGCTCGATACAGTTGCTCCAACAAAAGCACCCGCGCCATCTCATGCGTAAGCGTCAACCGCGACAGTGACCAGCGCTTATCAGCCCGGGATTTCAACTCGTCCGCAAAACCGTTCGGTCCGCCGACGACAAACGCAACTTCCTTGATCGCGTTTCCTTCCCAACTCTGAACCTGCGCAGCCAACTGCTGCGACGTCCATTCCGTTCCCTCCGGATCCAGCAGCACTGTGATCGAGCCGGAACGCAGAGCGTCTGAGATGCGCCGCGTCTCTTTTACGATGCCCGTCTTGTCAGTGCGTCCAAGCTCTCTCAATTCAGTCACTTCACAACGAACAAAGTGCGAGAGCCGCCCGGCATAATCTTCAATCAACGCGCGCATCCGGGCGTCACGAGTCTTGCCTGTCCAGATGATCCGAATGCGCATTTCCTCACTACGTTAACTCGTAGCGTGCAATCTTCTCGTAGAGGTTCTTCCGGCTGATTCCGAGTATCCGCGCACATTCAGCTTTGTTCCCGCCCGTCGCCGCCAGAATCTCCGCAATGTAAGCCGCCTCGAGTTGCGCCAAACTCATCGGCTTGTCCTTCCGCTGCTGCGCACTTACGGCCGCCTTCAAACCTACCGGAAGGTCGTGCTCGTCAATCGCCTTTCCGTCGGCGACGATCACCGCACGCTCGATAATGTTCGCGAGCTCTCGCGCATTTCCCGGGTAGTCGTAAGCCGACAAGCAAGCCAGCGCCGGTTGCGACGCGCGCTCGACCTTTCGCAAGTGCTTCGCTGAATACTGCTTCAGAAAATACTGAATCAACTTCGAAAGATCCTGCTTCCGCTCACGCAACGGCGGCACTCGAATGCTGATCACGTTCAGACGATAAAAAAGATCTTCTCTGAAACGTCCGGCCTTTACCGCCGCATCGAGATCCACATTCGTCAGAGCAATCAGACGTGCGTCGAGGTGTATCGTCTTGCGCCCACCCAGCCGTTCAAACTCGCGCGTTTCGATCACGCGCAGCAGCTTCGCCTGCGCATCGGTTGAAAGATGCGCGATTTCGTCGAGCACGATCGTGCCCTTCTGCGCGGCTTCGAAACGTCCAGCCTTGCTTTCAACTGCTCCTGTGAACGCCCCGCGCTCGTAACCAAAGAGTTCGGCTTCGAGCAGCTCGCCCGGAAGCGTCGCGCAGTCGATCTTGACGAATGCTTCGGCTGCACGTCGCGACCGTGAGTGAATAAAGGATGCGAGCAGATCCTTTCCCACTCCCGACTCGCCAGTTATCAAGACGTTCGCATCGGTTGAACTTACGCGCTCCGCGAGACCCACCGCCTCGCGCATTCCCGGAAGAGCGCGCAAACAGTTCGATCACGATTCTCTTCTCAAAGAACTTGCGCTATCAGTCGTGAACTCCGGCGGCAACTCCACGCGCTTCGACTCGCGCCACAATCGTTCGAGGTCGTAAAACTTTCGCGCTTTTTGCTCAAACACGTGAACGACAAAATCACCGAAATCCAACAGAATCCATTCAGCAGTCTTGTACCCCTCGACACGCGCTGCGGCTTGACCCGACTTCTTCAGTTGCTCGTAAACCTCGTCTGAGATTGCCTGCACCTGCCGCTCGTTTGCGCCACTGACGATCACAAAGTAGTCAGTGAAGCTCGCGATCTCGCGTAAGTCGAGGACTACCGGATCAATTGCTTTCTTCTCGCCGGCGGCGTGAAGCGCCGCCAGCAAACGCTCGTCGAGAACGTCAGCCGCCGCCGGCTGAGACTTCGAGCGCACGCTCGGTTGCGGATTCAACGATTGTTCTTTAACTGATGAGTCTTGCTTCATTCAATTCTCTGTAAATTCCGTATTTCCTGATGTACTCGAGCACTGGACCAGGCAGAAAGCCAGCTAACTCGTCCGTGCGCCCCTCGCTCGCAAGCCGTCTTATATTCGTTGCCGAAACATCGTTCATCACCACGTCGGTGAAAAAGATCCGGTCGCCATATGGGCCAACGTGATCTTTCGTTAACTCAAATCCCGGCCTGGTCACGACGATGTGATTCGTCATCGCCAGCAAACGTTCCCACTCTCGCCACGTCGTGATCTCGGACCACGAATCGGCGCCCATGATGAAAAAGAGCTCAGTCGAGTCAGTCAGCTCGCGCTGAAAGTGCTCGATCGTGTCAACCGTGTAACGTCGATCCGGATCGTCGAGCTCATACGTCGAAACAAACAATCGCGGATCGTCTTGCGTCGCCAGCGCGAGCATTGCATAACGATGTAGCGGCTCTGTTACCGGCCGCCCAACCTTATGCGGCGCCATCTGCGCCGGAATAAAAATCACTTTCTCAATCTCAAAAACTTGCGCAACCCTGCGTGCGATCTCGAGATGGCCTACGTGAACCGGATCGAATGTCCCGCCGTACAAGGCTATCCGCTTCTTGGCGCACATCTTTACAAAGCCAGCTCGACGGTGTCTGTTCGGTTGCGTTCAGCGCTCAACTCTTTCAGCTTCGCCGCCACCGCGTTAATGAGTTCGCGCACGCCTTCTCCAGTCGCCGAAGAGATTGCAAAAAACGGCTTCTCGTCGTCGAGCGCGTTCTGCTTCAACGACTCCAACCTCTCTGGCTCATCCAACGCATCAATCTTTGTGGCTACGACAAACTGCGGTCTCGTCGCCAGGTCTTCGTTGTAAGAAGCCAGCTCGCGATTGACGGTTTCATAATCACTGACTGCCTCGCGTCCCGACGCGGATGAAACGTCCACCAGGTGCAACAGCAACTTCGTGCGCTCGATGTGCCTCAAAAAGCGATCGCCGAGTCCGGCTCCTGTATGCGCACCTTCGATCAGTCCGGGAATATCGGCGATGACGAACGTGCGAAAGTCACCGAGATCGACGACACCGAGGTGCGGTTCCAAAGTCGTGAACGGATAATCAGCGATCTTCGGACGCGCTGCTGAAACCGTTGAAATAAACGTCGACTTTCCGGCGTTTGGAAAACCAACGAGACCAACGTCGGCGAGCAACTTCAGTTCGAGTTGCAGCTCCCGCTCTTCTCCCCTGCTTCCGCTTTGGTGATAGCGAGGCGCGCGATTGGTCGAGCTCGTGAAGTGCGCGTTTCCGAATCCACCACGTCCACCTCGCGCCGCTAACCAGCTATCCGCGTCGTGGTTGAGATCGTGTAGAAGCTCACCCGTTGTGGCATCAAAGATCTGCGTTCCAACGGGAACGCGAACGATTGTGTCGTCGCCCTCGCGGCCTGACCTTTTTGAACCTTCGCCGTGCGATCCGCGTTGCGCGATGTGCTGCGGGTTGTAACGCAGGTGCAGCAGCGTGTTGAGAGAAGCATCAGCGACGACGATCACATCGCCGCCGCGGCCACCGTCTCCGCCTGATGGACCACCGCGGGGCACAAACTTCTCACGCCGGAAAGCAGTAACCCCGTTACCTCCGTCACCCCCTTGCACGTGAATCTTGGCCCGATCAATAAACATCCAAAATTGAAAGCGACGCCCGGCTTGCAGTGTTGCTGCTCAGGCGTCGCGAACTTGTAGGAAATGTTTTCTAAGCAGCCGTTTGCTCCATCGGATAAACGCTGACGAACTTTCCCGAACGACCTTTGTCTTCAAACTTCACGACACCATCAATCAACGCAAACAGCGTATCGTCCTTACCGCGGCCTACGTTGTTGCCGGGTTTCCACTTGGTGCCACGCTGGCGCGCAATGATGTTGCCGCCGAGAACTCTCTCGCCGCCAAACTTTTTCAGACCCAGTCGCTGCGACTGCGAGTCGCGACCATTACGAGATGAGCCTACTCCCTTTTTATGTGCCATCTTCTTTACCCAATCGAATCAATCTTCAATGTTGTATAACTCTGCCGGTGACCGCGCGTGCGCTTGTACTGTTTGCGCCGTTTTTTCTTGAAGACGACGATCTTCTGATCTCGACCGTGCTCGACGACGGTTGCCGAGATGTTTTTGCCCTCAGATCCCGAACTGAGCAATGTTTCGAGCTCGATCGAGCTGCCTGCTTCTGCCTCGAGCGAAGGCACACGAATCGTCTGCCCCTCTTCAACGAGGAACTGTTTTCCACCGGCTCTGATAATTGCGTGTGACATCTATCTCCACCTCACGAAAAGTCGCACATTATAGGGTAATCTCAGCTAAAACCGCAAACCTGTCAGGTCAGCCTTAGGCTGCTGCAATAAGGAACAAGCTAAAGCTTGAACTCCAAAATGCTCTCAAACTAGAAGCTGCCGCTTTTCGCCCGTTTCGGGGCAAGAAATACTCCATAAAATCCGTTCCGATATCCCCGGCGCGGAACTTCGGATCATCCATGATCTTCAAGTGCAACGGGACCGTTGTCTTGATACCCTCGATCACCATCGCCTCCAGCGCCCGCTTCATTCGCGCGATTGCAAGTTCACGTGTCCTGGCATGAACGATCACCTTCGCGATCAGTGAGTCGTAGAAGGGCGTGACCTGATAACCCGAGTACACAAACGTGTCGACGCGCACGCCCGGCCCGCCCGGCAAGTTGAACGCCGAAATCGTGCCCGGCGAAGGAGCAAACGTCTCCGGATTCTCGGCATTGATGCGACATTCGATCGCATGCCCGACGATCAGCAAGTCGTCCTGCGTGTAGCCGAGTGGCTCGCCTTCAGCGATCCTGATCTGGTTGCGCACGATGTCGGCGAGCGTGACCATCTCCGTCACCGGATGCTCAACCTGGATGCGCGTGTTCATTTCCATGAAGTAGTAATTCCCCTGCGCATCGAGCAGAAACTCGACCGTGCCCGCGCTCGAATACCCCAACTCCTTGCACGCAGCGACCGCCGCCTCACCCATGGTCTTACGCAACTCCGGAGTCAGCACCGTCGAAGGCGCTTCTTCCATCAACTTCTGATGGCGACGTTGAATCGAGCATTCACGTTCGCCGAGGTGAATACACTCGCCATACTCGTCAGCCAGCACCTGGATCTCGATGTGACGCGGTTTCTCGATATAGCGCTCGATGTAAACACTGCCGTCGTTGAAGGCCGCCGCCGCTTCAGTTGACGCAGTCTCGAGTGCTTTTCCAAGCTCCTGCTCGGAACGAACGATACGCATGCCACGGCCGCCACCACCTGCCGAAGCTTTCACGATCACCGGATAACCGATCTCGCGAGCGACTTTCGCTCCTTCTTCTTCCGACGTGATTCCACCCGAACTTCCAGGGACGATCGGGAGTCCGGCTGCGTTCATTGCTTTGCGAGCTTCGATCTTGTCGCCCATCAAGCGAATGATGTTTGCGCTTGGTCCAATAAACTTGATGTTGCAAGCTTCGCAGATCTCAGCGAAGTAAGGCGACTCGGCGAGGAAGCCGTAACCCGGATGAATGGCGTCGACGTTGAAGATCTCCGCCGTGCTTATGATCGCTGGAATGTTGAGATAACTCTGCGCTGAAGGTGCTGGTCCAATACACGCGGCTTCGTCGGCAAAACGGACGTGAAGCGAGTCGCGATCGACGTCGCTATGAACGGCGACAGTCTTGATCCCCATCTCCTTGCATGTCCAGATGATGCGACAGGCAATCTCGCCGCGATTGGCGATCAGGATCTTCTTAAACTTGCGCGGATTAAATGCCATAAATGTTTAGCCACAAAAAGGCGCAAATAACACAAATCAAGCTTGTGCTTTTTGTGCCTTATTGTGGCTTAATTCCGAAGAGCGGTTGACCGTATTCAACCGGCTGCCCGTTTTCGACGTAAATCTTTACTACTTCGCCCGAAGCCTCAGCCTGAATCTCATTCATCAGCTTCATGGCTTCGATGATGCAAACTACGCTGTCGTGTTCGACGTTGGTGCCGATCTTTACAAACGGATCCGCGCTTGGTGACGGCGACCGGTAGAACGTGCCGACGATTGGCGAGGGGATAATGTGTAGATCCTGATCCTGTGATGCCGCTGTCGCCGCCTGTGCTCCGGGATGTGCCGCGGAGGTCGGTGCAGGGGCGGGAGCAGGCGCAGGCGCAGGAACGTGAACAGGAGCCGCTGGCGGTGGTGCGGCAGCATGACTAGATCCGCTGGCTGAATCACGACGCAGGCGAACGCGAAACTCTTCTCGTTCGAGTTCGAGTTCCGCCAGCCCGTTGTCACGCATCAGGGTGATGAGCTCCCGAAGCTCATCCATGTTGACGGACGGGGTCGGATTAGATGGCTCGCGTCGCGCACGAGCGCGCCGGTTCGGCGTTTCACCTTGTTCTTTGGGTGACGACATTAATTTCAACGCACAAAACGCAAAGGCGCAAAGGACTCACTCTGCGCCTTTGCGCCTTTGCGGGAACATTCTTTATTCCTCGTCAGACTTAGCTTCGCTGGCGGCTTCAGCCTCTTTCTCTTTTCCGCGGCCTTTCTTCTTCTTTGAAGTTGCTGCGCTCTTCCGCTTTTTCTCGGCCTCAAGAGCTTCAACTTCGCGCGGGTTGCCGACCAGTTCAATGATCGCGAGCTCGGCTCGGTCGCCTTCGCGATAGCCCAGTTTCAAGATGCGCGTGTAACCGCCTGGCCGATCCTTAAAACGATCTCCGAGTTCGCTGAAGAGGCGACGGAGTGCGGCGACGCCCGCTGTTCTTTCGGGCCTGAGCTGTCCGCGTTTACCTGTCGTCTCACTGACCGCCATGTTACCCGCATGAAAGAAACCGGCTGCCTGACGGCGCAAGTGCAATGCACGCGCGTCAGCACCGTCTTCCGAAGAGTTGCGAGCTCTGCGCGACAACGTGATCGCGCGCTCGACAAACGGCCGCAATTCCTTGGCCTTTGGCAGAGTGGTGATGATGCGCTCCTCGCGCGAGTTGATCAAAGAAGTCGCGAGATTGCGCAGCATCGAGTGGCGATGCTCGCTGGTGCGACCAAGTTTTCGATGTGCCTTCAAGTGTCGCATGACCTAATATTCCTCGCCCTACTGTTCCTCGTCGCCTTCAAAATCGGAAAGATCAGCGCCATCGCGGCCGCCTGTGCCGGGGATTGGATTACCCTGCTCGTCAAACTCCATACCGAAGTCGAGCCCCATGCCGTTCAGGATCTCCTTGATCTCGTTCAACGACTTCTTACCGAAATTCTTCGTCGCCAGCATCTCACGCTCGGTGCGTTGGACCAGATCGCGAATCGTGCGGATGTCGGCATTCTTCAGACAGTTGTACGAACGAACTGACAGTTCCAGCTCGTCAACCGATCGATCCAACTGATCGTTGCGTGGCAACGGCGGACGCTCCATCTTCGCGTATGCAAAGTCGTCAGTGTCCTCTTCGAAGTTGATGAAGATCGACATGTGGTCCTTGATCAACTTCGCCGCCAGTCCGATCGAATCTTCCGGCTTCACTGAACCATCGGTCCAAACTTCGATGGTGAGTTTGTCAAACTCAGTGTTCTGGCCCAGGCGCGCTGCTTCGACGTTGTAATTAACCTTCTTGACAGGCGTGTGGACCGAATCGATCGGGATGTATCCGAGCGACAGGTCTTCGTCGAAGTTACGGTCAGCCGAAACGTATCCACGACCGCGCTTCAAGCGCATCTCGACGCGCAACGATCCGCTTTCACTCACCGTTGCGATGTGCACTGACGGATCGAGGATCTCAACGTCAGCATCCGTTTCGATATCGGCAGCCGTGACTTCACCGGCCTCTTCCTTGTTGATTCTCAGCGTCTTGGGCTCGCTGCTGTGAAGTTTAAACGGCACCTGTTTCAGATTGAGGATGACGTCGGTAGCGTCTTCAACTACACCTTTGATCGATGAAAACTCGTGTTCGACGCCTTCAATCTTCACCGCGGTAATCGCGGCTCCTTCGATCGACGAGAGAAGCGCGCGACGCAGCGAATTGCCTACCGTCGTCCCAAAACCTCTCTCGAATGGCTGCGCTGAAAAGCGGCCATAACGTTCTGTCAGAGTCTCCGCGTCTGCTGCAAGCCGGCGCGGCATCTGAAATCCTGTCCAAAGATTATTTTGATCCATAGCCATAGCGTTTTGAGTTCCTACAAATGCATCGGACCAGTTGTGGCAATGCGCGGTGCCACAACCGATCGGGTTAAATTACTTACTATAAAGTTCGACAATTAGCTGCTCGTTGATCATGCGATCGATATCGTCGCGCACAGGCAAGCTGGCTACGCGCGCAGCCATATCGCCGTCCGCGTTAATCCACGACGGACGCCCGCGACCAGACGCAGTTTGCCATGCGCCTTCAATGTGCGGGTTCTTCCTGCTCGACTCTCTCACGCTGATCGTGTCGCCAGGCTTCACTTGATAAGAGGGAATATCTACTTTGCGATCGTTTACCTGAATGTGCCCGTGATTCACCAGTTGTCTTGCCTGGCGGCGTGAGGTCGAAAAACCGGCGCGATAGACTGCGTTATCGAGTCGACGCTCAAGCAGGAACAGAAGGTTTTCACCAGTGATGCCCTTCATGCGGGCGGCGCGTTCGAAGTAATTTCGAAACTGCCCTTCGAGGATGAAGTAGATCCTCTTTACCTTCTGCTTTTCTCGCAACTGCTGGCCGTATCCGACCAGCGCCTTGCCGCGGCGCATCGAGTTTCCGTGCTGACCTGGCGGTTGCGTACCACGTTTCTCAATCGGGCAAGCGGGTTTGTAACAACGATCACCCTTCAAAAACAGCTTTGCGCCTTCGCGACGGCAAAGGCGACACACCGCATCTCTATACCTAGCCAATTATTTGCCTCCGGTCTAATGCCTCCGGTCTATTTTTAGACCGGAAAAGTTTACAGGTTGCGCTTGCGCGCAGACCCTTCATCCTTTGGGTTAATTCGATTTCCAATTGCCGATTGCCGATTGCCGATTGTGAAAGCCGCTCGAATTCTTCAAATTGGCAATTGGCAATTGGCAATCGGCAATACTTAAACTCTTCTTCGTTTCGGCGGTCTGCAGCCGTTGTGTGGAATCGGCGTCGTGTCGCGAATCGTCATCACGCGGATGCCTGCATTCGCGATCGCTCTGATCGCTGACTCCCGGCCGCCACCTGGCCCTTTCACGCGAACTTCGCACTGGTGCATTCCAGCTTCGTGCGCCTTCTTCGCTGCTTCGTAAGCCGCTTGCTGCGCTGCGAAGGGCGTCCCCTTGCGCGAACCGCGAAAACCACGCGCACCCGCCGACGATTGCGCGATCAGGTTCCCCTCGAGATCCGTGATCGAGATCATCGTGTTATTGAACGACGCCGCGATATGGACGATGCCGTTGGGAACGTTCTTCTTCTCTTTCTTACGAAAGACTTTTTTCTTTCCGCCTGCTTTAGCCATAAGTGTTCAAATTTCCGATTGCCAATTGCCGATTGCCGATTTATTCCGCTGCTCACCGCCAATTGGAAATCGGCAATCGGCAATCGGAAATAATATTTACTTCTTCCCGGGCGCCTTCTTCTTCGCGATCGTTGCGCGTCGCGGACCTTTACGAGTGCGAGCGTTTGTATGTGTTCGCTGGCCACGCACCGGCAGCGAGCGACGATGTCGCAAACCACGATAACAACCGATGTCCATCAATCGCTTGATGTCCATCTGAACGCGCTTGCGAAGGTCGCCTTCGATCTCTCCCTGTGCTTCAAGGATCGCACGAATGCGGCTCAACTCGTCTTCACTCAGATCCCGCACGCGAGTGTCGAGATTCACGCCGGCTTCCTTGAGCACTGAACTCGAGCGCGAGCGGCCAATGCCGTAGATGTAAGTCAGGCCAACCTCGGCTCTCTTGTTAGGTGGCAGATCAACTCCTGCTACACGTGCCATCGTATTTCTCGTTATCCTTGTCTCTGTTTATGTTTGGGATTCACGCAGATCACTCGCACCACACCCTTGCGATGGATGATCTTGCACTTGTCGCACATCTTCCTGACTGACGCACGGACTTTCATTACGTAACCTCTGTCTACTTGTATCGGTAAGTAATTCGACCGCGATTGAGATCGTACGGCGAAAGCTCTACCAAAACCCTGTCACCGGGAAGAATCCGAATAAAATGCTTGCGCATCTTCCCCGAAATGTGCGCAAGCACCTGATGCTGGCTGTCTTCCAACTCAACCCGAAACATAGCGTTAGGCAAAGTCTCCAGCACCTTTGCCATGACTTCTATAGCCTCTTCCTTCGCCATATCCTCTAGAGTGGATTTTTGACGCTGCCGACAAACTGCGAATAATAACACGCGGCTCTTTAACTTGCCAAGCCAACCCGTTCAGAGTTCAAGCATTTAGCTTGCTGCTCTCAGAACCGCAGCGCCTAAAGGCTGAACTGCTAAACGCATAGTCCAAATTTATACGGGCGACTGACCTAGCTACGGTCGCGCTCGCTGGCTGCGCTGAACGTTACCAGCGTAAGGACCTCAGGCCCTTCCTCGGTGATGGCTATCGTGTGCTCGGCATGCGCGCTCGGCTTCCCGTCGATTGTCACGACCGTCCAGCCGTCGGGCAAAACCTTAGTAAAATGCGAGCCCTGGTTCACCATCGGCTCCACCGCGAACACGTACCCGCTCTTGATCTTTGGCCCGACCCCCGGCCGGCCATAATTCGGAATCTGCGGATCTTCGTGCATCCGGCGCCCGATGCCGTGGCCGACGTAGTCGCGCACGACTGAATAACCGTTTGCCTCCGCATGCTCCTGAACGGCCCACCCGATGTCGCCCAGATGGTTTCCCGGGACGGCACTGCTGAATCGCACGCTCCAGACACTCCTCGGTGACCTGAATCAGCCTGAGCTTTTCTTCATCCACTTCGCCGACCGGAACCGTGGTCGCCGTGTCGCCCACATATCCTTCGAGGGTCACGCCGCAGTCGATCGAAAAGATGTCGCCTTCCTGCAAAACGTACTTCGAAGGAAAGCCGTGGACGATCTGCTCGTTCACGGAAGCGCAGATCGAATACGGAAACCCGTTGTAACCCTTGAACGTCGGCAAAGCTCCGGCATCGCGAATCATCTTTTCCGCTTCGCGATCGATCTCGATCGTCGTGATCCCGGGCTTCACCATCTCGCGCAACTTCTGCAAGACAAGACCAACGAGCCTGCCCGAAGCGCGCATCTTGTCGAGTTCTCTTTTTGACTTACCAATAATCATTACTTAACCCATGCTCATCCCTGCTGCACTATCCGTTCGATGTCGCCATAGATCTCTTCAGGCTCCCGAGTACCATCCACGCTGTGCAACAGACCAGCCGACTTGTAATACTCGATCAACGGTCGAGTTTTTGCTTCGTACGTTGCGAGCCGGGCCTTCACCGTCTCCGGATTGTCGTCCGCGCGATGAACCAGCTGCGCCTCAGGATGAAAGTCGCAAACGTTGTCGTTCTTCGGCGGCTTGAAATAGATGTTGTAAATCTCGCCGCACACGGGACAGTTTCGCCGCCCCGTCATTCGCTTTTCAAGCAGATCCGAGTGGAACATCGATGTTAATCGCAACGATCGTGTTGCCCTGCTCCGCTGCGAGCCCGTCGAGACTCCTCGCCTGCGCCGGTGTACGCGGGAAGCCGTCGAGAATGTAACCGTTTCGACAATCGTCCTGCGCGGTTCGTTCTTTGACGAGTCGAATCGTCAACTCATCCGGAACGAGCTGCCCGCGCTCCATTATCTCTCTGACTTCCTGCGCGAGCGGGGTCTGCGCATTCTTCAGAGCACGAAAGATATCTCCGGTTGATATCTGAGGCAAATGCAAACGCTCTTGCAGCAAGCGCGCCTGGGTACCCTTACCGGCACCAGGCGCGCCCATCAGTACTATGATCTTCGGCATACCGGATTGGTTTGAGTTAGGCTCGTCGTCCTCGCAGACGGCCGCCTCCGGGGCCAAGGAAGCCTTCGTAATTGCGCATGACGAGTTGAGCTTCGATCTGAGCCACCGTATCCATTGCGACGCCCACAAGGATCAGCAGCGACGTCCCGCCAAAATAGAAGCTATAGCCAAGGCCGGTCGGGATCCATGAGAGACCAGGAGTGGTGCTTACCCATGGGTCGAGCGTTTGACCGATCCATGGCAGTCTCGCGACTCTGAATCCGCTCAACATGAACTGCGGTACAAACGCAACCAACGCGAGATAGATGGCGCCCACAGTAGTCAACCTGGTCAGAATCGTATTGAGATATTCCGCCGTCGCCCGTCCGGGTCGAATGCCGGGCATGAAGCCGCCGTGCTTACGAAGATTGTCAGCCACTTCTTCGACGTTGAAGACGATCGACACGTAGAAGAACGTGAAGAAGATGATGAGCGACAGGAAGATCAACTCGTAATAGGGATCACCGGGATAAAACAACTGGAGGAATCCCCAAATCTTCGCCCACCACGAATTCGGATTGTTGGGATCCGGAGGAATCGCCGCAAACACACTCTGCGGCATCGATAACACAGACGATGCGAAAATGACGGGAATCACGCCGCCCATGTTTATCTTCAGCGGCATCGACGTTTGCTGTCCGCCAACCACCTGCCGCCCAACGTGCCGTTTCGCATAACTGACAGGAATCTTCCGGCGCGCTGCTTCGACAAAGACGATGAACGCGATAACCAAAACCATCGCCACCAGCATGAAGAACACGCCGATTATCTCCATGGTGTCGCCACCACGCACACGACCAAATACCTGTTGGACGCCACTCGGCAATCCGATAACGATACCGGCGAAGATCAGTAATGAAATGCCGTTGCCAATACCGCGTTCGGTGATCTGCTCGCCGAGCCACATGACGAACATCGTTCCGGTCGTCAGGGTCAACACAGTGCTGAGCCGGAATCCCCAGCCCGGATCGCCCACGCCGTTAACTTGCAGCCAGTGCGCAACGAACGACGTTTGCACCGCGGCGAGAACGACAGTGAGATAACGAGTCCACTGATTGATCTTCTGCCGCCCCATCTCGCCTTCTTCCTGCAACTTCTTGAGTTGCGGCGAGACGACGGTCATGAGCTGAAGGATGATCGACGCAGTAATGTATGGAGTGACACCGAGAGCGAAGACAGAGATCGTACGAAAGTTGCCGCCTGAGAAAAGATCCAGAACGCCGAGAAGCGTTCCCGCAACATCGCGCCAGACCTCTTCGAGTCGCGCGCGGTTGATGCCGGGAGCACTCACGTGCGCGCCTAAGCGGTAAACCGCGAGCAATCCGAGCGTAAAGAAAATGCGCCGGCGTAGATCCGGCACATTGAACATATTGCGAACTGCGGCGAAAAACTTTTCCATTACCACCCTCCTGGTGGTGATTTCAGGCTAGGCTGTAATCTCCACCACTGCACCGCCAGCCTGCTCGATCTTTTGTCGAGCACTCTTGGTAAACCGGTGCGCTGAAACACGAAGCGGTTTCGAAACCTCACCGTTTCCAAGTACCACCACGTCGTGCTTCGCCTTTTTGATCAAACCGCGATCGTGCAGGACTTCCGGAGTGATCTCCGCGTTGGCGTCGAAATGTTGCTCGAGCGAGCCGAGACTGATCTCCACCCACTGCTTTTTGAAGATGTTAGTGAAACCGCGCTTGGGAAGACGCCGGTGCAACGGCATCTGACCGCCTTCGAATCCGATCTTGCGAGAATAACCTGAACGTGATTTCTGTCCCTTCTCGCCGCGACCTGCGGTCTTGCCCAAACCTGAGCCTGGTCCACGCCCGACTCGCTTCTTCTTGTGAGTCGAACCCTTCGCGGGCTTCAAAGTATTAAGACTAATAGCCATTGCTATTCCTCATTTGTGTTTCTTTGTGCCTTTTGTGTACTCAAACGATCCGCAGCAAGTGTGGCACTTTCGCGACGGCTCCACGCATCGAGTCGTTATCCGGACGCTCGACTACCTGGTTGAGCTTACGCAGACCCAGACTGCGCACGATCGTCTTGTGCGTTTTCGGACGAGGCGATGAAGCTGCGATAGTACTGGATGCGAATCATCGCCGTTGAATCATTTGTTGTATTCGCTTTACGTGGCATAACTCACATCTCGTCAACTTGCTTACCGCGCAACCGCGCCAGCTCCATCGGATCCTTCATCCGCAACAACGCATCGAACGTGGCGCGCACGACGTTGTGCGGGTTCGTCGAGCCGAGCACTTTCGTGCGCACGTCCCGAACGCCCACTGCCTGCATCACGGCACGCACTGCGCCGCCCGCAATCACCCCAGTTCCTTCCGAAGCCGGCTTCACCAGCACACGTCCCGCGCCGTATTCACCAATCAACTGGTGCGGCAACGTGTTATTGATGAGCGGCACACGAATCAGATTCTTCTTCGCTGCCTCGACTCCCTTTTTGATCGCCAGGGGCACTTCGCGCGCCTTGCCGGTGCCAAAACCTACGTGCCCGCCTTCATCGCCTACGACTACGAGCGCCGCAAACGAAAGGTTCTTGCCGCCTTTAACGACTTTGGTCACGCGATTGATGGAGATCACCTGGTCTTTCAAGTCGAGCCCCTGCGCGGGAATACGTTGCTTCGGTTGTCTCATAATTTATTCTTTGGTTTTCTTCTTCTTTGACTTCTTTTCCTCTGGCGCGTCGGCTTTAACTTCCGGCTCTGGCGCTTCAGGTTCCGCGACAACTTCGTTCTTGTTCAATCCGGCGGCGCGGGCTGCATCGGTTAAAGCCTTGATTCGACCGTGATAGAGATAACCACCGCGATCGAAAACCACCTGCTCGATTCCCTTGGCGATCGCACGCTCGGCGATCGTCGCGCCAATCCGTCGCGCAGCATCGAGATTGCCGCCGCTATTGCCACGCAGGTCTTTCTCTGTTGTCGATGCGGAAACAATTGTTTGCCCGACTCGATCGTCGATCACCTGCGCGTAAATGTGGTTCAAGCTGCGATAGATCGCGAGCCGTGGTCTTTCCGTGTCGCCCCTCACCTTGCGTCGAATCCGGTGGTGAATCGCGTTGCGAACTTCTGCTCTGTTCGTGTTTGCCATATTCCTCATTTCCAATTGCCAATTGCCGATTGCCAATTTGGATAAAACCAATTGGCAATTGGCAATCGGAAATTGGCAATTACTTGCCGGTCTTGCCAGGCTTCAATTTGATCGGAACGTTTGCGTAGCGCACGCCTTTGCCCTTGTAAGCGTCGGGCTTGCGCAGTTTGTGCATATCGGCGGCGACCTGACCAAGCTTCTGCTTGTCGATACTCGTCAACGTCAAAGTGGTCTGGTACTGCTGAATGCTTCCCTTTGTCGTCATACGTTCTGCTTTGGCTTCAACTTCAGGTGGCAGGGGAAACTCGATCGGATGCGAGTAGCCGAGAGAGAAGACAATCTTCTTTCCCTGCACGTCGGCTTTGTAGCCAACGCCGACCACGTCCATCTGCTTGCTGAACCCTTCGGTCACGCCGACGATCGCATTGTTGGCCAACGCGCGCGCGAGCCCGTGCAACGCTGCCTGCTCATCGGACGCACGCTCGGCGCGCAGCTCTTCGCCTTCGACCTTGAAGCTGATTCCCTGCGGGATTGGAGTCTTGAGCGTGCCTTTCGGTCCTTTGACTTCGAGCTCCTGCTCGCCGACCGTGACGGTAACGCCCTTCGGCACCGTGATCACTTTTCTTCCAATTCGTGACATAAGTTATTTCCAATTTGCGATTGTCCAATTGCCGATTTAGTTTCGCGTATCCAAAAGCCAAAAATCGGCAATCGGCAATTGGCAATCGGCAGTGCTAATAGATCTGGGCCAACAGTTCTCCACCAATGTTTTCGCGACGAGCAGTCTTGCCGCTCATCAAACCCTTTGAGGTCGACACGATATTGATACCGTAGCCACCGAGCACCTTCGGGATCTCGCTGGAGCCGACGTACACGCGACGTCCCGGCGTCGAAATGCGCTGGAGGTGCGTGATTGAAGACGTGCCGCGCGCGTCGTAGCGCAGGAAGATTCGCACGGTGCGCTTGAGCCCTTCGCCCTTGATGACGAAGTTATTGATGTAACCCTCTTCCTTCAGAATGCGGGCAATCTCAAGTTTGAGCTTTGAAGCCGGAATATCAACACGCGAATGCTTCGCCGCAATGGCGTTGCGGATTCGCGTCAACATATCGGCAATAGGATCAGTCATGAAGTAACCTCTTTATTCAATTACCAGCTCGACTTAACGACACCGGGGATCTGCCCCTGCAGCGCCAACTCACGAAAACAGATGCGACACAAGTTAAACTTTCGCAAATAACCCCGCGGCCGTCCGCAGCGTTTGCATCGCGTGTAGGCGCGCACCGAAAACTTCGGTCGCCGTGCAGCTTTAGCAATCAGTGATTTCTTCGCCATAAATTCTCTTCGTTATAGGTCGTATAGGTCCTATCGGTCCTATTTCTTCTAAGTCCTAAACGGCATCCCTAAACCCTTCAGCAGGGCCCGTGCCTGTTCGTCGTTTCGCGCTGTCGTCACGATCGAGATATTCATCCCGCGCAACTTGTCTACCTTGTTGAAATCGATCTCCGGAAAGATCAGTTGCTCTCGAATTCCGATCGTGTAGTTTCCGCGGCCGTCAAAAGCCTTCGGCGAAACTCCACGAAAGTCTCTAACGCGCGGCAACGCAACTGACACCAGCCGATCGAGAAACTCGTACATGCGATCGCCGCGCAAAGTAACCACGACGCCGATCGGCATACCCTGTCTCAACTTGAACGACGCGATCGATTTCTTCGCCTTCGTGACAACCGGCTTCTGGCCCGTTATCGAACGCAGCTCATCAGCGGCCGTGTCGAGTATTTTCGCATTGGCAATGGCCTCACCCATTCCCATATTGACCACGATCTTCTCGAGACGCGGAACAGCCATGGGATTGGTGATCCCAAACTCCTTCGCAACCTGCGGCGCGACGTCCTTTTGATATCGCTCTTTTAACCTTGCCATTTCATCACCTGTTATCTATCAATCGAGTGCCCGCTCGACGCTGCAGTGCGCGTCTTCGAACCATCGCTCTCCTTCAGATACCGCACCCGCGTGGGCTTGCCTGACTGCGGATCGATCAACTGCACGTTGGAGATGTCGATAAATGATTCCTTATCTACAATGCCGCCGCCGCGATTAGCCTGCGGGTTGGCTTTCTGGTGGCGCTTGATCATTCCCGCGCCTTCGATCTTGATCTTGCCCTTGCCCGGTAAAACTTCGAGCACACGGCCACGCCTGCCCTTATCACGCCCGGCAATGATCACGACCTGATCGTTCTTCTTGATCTTCGAGCGCTTTGTTCCTGCCATCACTTAAATCACCTCCGGCGCGAGCGAAACGATCTTCATGAAGTTCTTGTCGCGCAGCTCGCGCGCAACTGGCCCAAACACGCGTGTTCCGATCGGAGTTCCGTCCTCCTTGATCAGGACCGCTGCGTTCTGATCGAATCTCACATAAGTTCCATCAGCGCGGCGCACTTCCTTGCGTGTGCGCACGATCACGGCATCCTGAACGGTGCCTTTCTTGATTGTTCCATCGGGCGACGCCTCTTTGACCGTCACCTTGATCCGGTCTCCCAGGCTGGCAATTTTCCCGTGGAGCCGCCGATGGGCATGATCATCTCCACGCGTCGCGCTCCCGAATTGTCAGCAACCTCCAGAGAGGTTTGCATCTGGATCACTGTCGTTACCTCCGGCTCTCGCGAAGTTTACTTCGCCGCTTTCTGAACTATCTCAATCACGCGCCAACGTTTGCGCGCCGAAAGTGGACGCGTCTCGATGATTCGCACCTTGTCCCCAACAGTTGCGCCGAGCTCGTCGTGGGCCATGAACTTCGACGTGCGACGCACGTAACGTCGATACTTGCGGTGCCGAACCAGGCGATCGACGCGAACCACAACGGTCTTCTGCATCTTGTCGGAAGCAACAGTTCCGACTTTTTCCGACCGGTTTTCACGGCTCGCGCTGGCCCGCGGAGTTTCCGCAGCGGTTGCGCCTTCGGTGATAGCTTCTTCGTTTTCTGCCATTTCTTTTCCTTAACTCTGCGCCCCTGCGCGCTGCGTCGAAATCGTCTGAATCCGCGCCAGCGCTTTCCTTTCCTGTCGAATGCGCTTGATCGCGTCAACTTCACCGAGCGCCAGTTTGAAGTTCAACCTGAACAGCGACTCTCGCAAACGCGCTGCTTCAGCGCGCAGCTCGTCGTCACCCAGGTCACGATACTTGTCGAGCTCTTCTCTTCGTTTCATTCGTTAAATCGCGCCTCCTTCCTGATCGGCGCGTGTTACAAACTTGGTCTTGATTGGAAGCTTCTGCGCCGCGAGACGCATTGCGTCGCGCGCAGTCTTCTCGTCAACTCCTTCGATCTCGTAGAGGATGCGGCCCGGCTTGACGACGGCAACCCAGTACTCAGGAGCGCCCTTACCTTTTCCCATACGCGTTTCCGCAGGCTTCTTCGTCACCGGCTTGTCTGGAAACATTCGAATCCAGATCTTGCCACCGCGCTTGATGTGCCTTGTCATCGCGATGCGCGCAGCTTCTATTTGTCGGTCAGTGATCCACGCGGGCTCCAAACACTTGAGCCCATACTCACCGAAGCTGATCTCGCTGCCACGCGTAGCGACGCCAGTCATGCGTCCGCGCATCTGCTTCCGGTGCTTAACTTTCTTCGGCATCAACATAGCGTTTTCACTTCATTTCCGATTGCCAATTGCCGATTGCCGATTGAAGGCGCCGAAGGTCTTTAAATCGGCAATTGGCAATTGGCAATGGGCAATTCTCTTATTGGTTCTCGTTACGTGGCCTGCGACCGTCCGATCCGCCTTCACGTTCTCTGCGTGTGCGCGGGCGGCGCTCGCGTTCACCAACGCGCGTTTCGTTGATCGGATCCGAACCGGTGCCACGGGCCATCGCTGCTTTTGGATCCATGATCTCGCCGCGGTAGATCCAAACTTTCACACCGATCTGCCCGAACGTCGTCCGCGCTTCGGCCAGACCGTAGTCGATGTCGGCGCGCAAAGTGTGAAGCGGAAGTTGTCCCTGCAAGTGCCACTCGCTGCGAGCGATCTCAGCACCGTTCAAACGTCCACTGACCTTCACCTTGATTCCCTGCGCACCAAATCGCAGCGACTCTTCAACCGCTTTTCTCATCGCACGACGAAACGCGATGCGCTTCTCGAGCTGCGCGGCGATCTTCTCGGCCTGAAGCTGCGCGTTCAGCTCGGGCTTGTGGATCTCCTGGATCGAAACAAGCACTTCGCGGCCAGTCTTCATCGACAGATCGCTCTTGAGCTTGTCGATCTCAGCGCCCTTGCGACCGATGATGATTCCCGGTCGCGACGTGTAGATGATGATCTTCAGGCGATTCGCGGCTCGTTCGATATCGACGTGCGACACACCGGCGCCGGCAAACCGCTGCTTCAGATCGCGTTTCAACTTCAGATCTTCAAGCAGAAACTCGCCAAACTGTTTTTTGGCAAACCAGTGCGAGTGCCAGTCTTTGTTGTAGCCGAGTCGAAAACCGTATGGATGAACTTTTTGACCCACAATATTCTCCGTGTTTCTTTAGTCTTCCGTCTTCGCCTTCTTCTTCGAAGCCTTCTTCGTAGCAGGCTTCTCAGCGGCCGCTTCTTCCTTCTTCGACGCCGCCTTCGAGGCCGCCCGCTTCGCACGTGGCGCTGCTACCGCACCGCCGCGCTTCCTTCGCTTGCTGGCAGCTAACTTCGCCGGCTTCGCTTCTTCAGCTGCTTCCGGTTTGGTCCCCTTGGCCGCGGGCTTCGCATCGTTACTCAACGCGATCGTCACGTGACAGAAGTGCCGCTGCTCACGATACGCACGCCCCTGCGGCGCCGGTCGAACACGACGGCGATTCTTCGTTGGTCCACGATCGACGAATGCCGTCCTGACCCACAGATCGTCCGGATCGATCGAGATGTTTGCTTTCTCCGCAATCTCGTTGGCGTTGGCAATCGCCGAACGCATGCACTTCTCGATACTGCCGGCCGCCCGCTTCTTCGAAAACCGCAGGATAGCCAGCGCCTGGTTAACGCCTTTGCCGCGAATCATATCCACGACCAGTCGCGCCTTCTGCGCCGAACCTCGCAAATATCTAGCACTCGCTGTTGCTTCCATCTGAACCTCGTTACCTAATCAACTCTTAATTACTTCGCCGGCGGCGCTGACGCGACCTTGCTCGTCTTCTCGACCTTAGTGCCGGAGTGGCCCTTGAATGTGCGCGTTGGCGCAAACTCACCAAGCTTGTGGCCCACCATGTTCTCTGTTACATAGATCGGCAGGTGACGTTTGCCGTTGTGGACGCCGAACGTCAGTCCAACCATGTCGGGAGTGATCGTCGAACGTCGCGACCACGTCTTGATCACTGGCGGACGCTGGGCGCTGGAGCGAGCCTTCTCGACCGCCTTCGTGATGCCCTTATCGATGTACGGTCCCTTTTTAACTGAACGAGCCATAAGCCTCCATTGGCAATTGCCGATTTCCAATTGCCGATTGCCAATTTGAAGAGCCGCCGAAGGTCTTTAAATCGGCAATTGGCAATCGGCAATCGGCAATTTACTTGGTTCTGCGATCCTTCAGAATCATCTTCTGCGTTCGCTTGTTGCTGCGCGTCTTGTAACCGCGAGTCGGCTGTCCCCATGGCGTCACCGGGTTTCGTCCGCCCGACGTCTTGCCCTCGCCGCCGCCGTGCGGGTGGTCCACAGGGTTCATCGCCACGCCGCGAACCTTCGGACGCAATCCCTTCCAACGCGACCTTCCGGCTTTTCCGAGCGACACGTTTTCGTGCTCGATGTTGCCGACCTGACCCACTGTCGCCTTGCAAACCAGCGGCACTCGGCGCACTTCACCGGACGGCATACGCAACTGCGCGTACTCGCCTTCCTTCGCCACTAGCTGCGCGAACGTTCCGGCTGAGCGCGCCATCTGCCCGCCCTTGCCTGGCCGCAGCTCGATGTTGTGAATCTGCGTTCCGAGCGGAATGTTGATCAACGGCAGCGTGTTGCCCGGAAGAATGTCCGCATCGGCGCCGCTCATGATCGTCTTTCCGACTTCCAGACCGGTCGGCGCGATGATGTAACGCTTCTCGCCGTCGAGATAAGTGATCAGCGCGATGTGAGCCGAACGATTTGGATCGTACTCAATCTGCGTCACGCGGCCGGGCACGCCTTCCTTGTCGCGCTTGAAGTCGACAATTCGATAGAAGCGCTTGTGACCGCCGCCGCGACGACGAACAGTGATCCGGCCGTCGTTGTTGCGACCTGAAATTCGCTTCTTTGGCTCGAGCAGAGACTTCTCAGGAACCGCCCCAAGCGTCAACTCGTCACGCGTCAGATACGTCTGATAGCGTCGCGCCGCCGATGTTGGTGTAAGTTTCTTTATACCCATCTCGTTATTTCCAATTGCCGATTTCCGATTGCCGATTTAGTTACCAAATTGGCAATCGGCAATTGGCAATCGACAATCCCTTATATCGCTTCGCCGTAGTCAAGCGGCTTCTCGCCTTGCTTGAGAGTTACGTATGCTTTCTTCCACGAAGGCTTACGACCTTCGAACCGGCCACGCCGCGCCATCTTGCCCATGAAGTTGATCGTGCGGACGTGGTCCACCTTCACCTGAAAGATGCTCTCGACGGCCGACTTGATCTCGGGCTTCGTCGCGTGTCGATCGACTCGGAAGGTCAGCAACTGCCGCGTCTCCTGCGTTTCTTCCTTCGCAGCCAGCGCTTTCTCGGTAATCACTGGCGACTTGATGATGTCCCAAACTGTTCTCATCCTTACGCCGCCTCCTCTTCGCCTTTGCCGGCGCCAAGCATCTGCTCCAACTCCGTCGCAGCCGAACGCGAAAGCACCAGTTGGTCGTGATAGAGCAAGTCGTAAATATTCAGACCAAAACTGTTGACCACTTTCGTGTGACGCAGGTTTCTCGCCGACAGCAGAAGGTTGTCGTTCTCGAGCGAATCAACTATCAGCGTCTTGCCCGCGAGTCCGAGCTTCGTCAACGACTCTGCAAAATCCTTTGTCTTCGGCTTGTCCAACTCCCAGCCATCGACAACAAAAACATTTCCTTCGCGCACGCGCTCCGAAAGCGCTGAACGCAACGCGCCCTGGCGCATCTTGCGCGGCATGTTGTAGGACCAGTCGCGCGGCTGTGGTCCATGCACGTTGCCGCCGCCTTTCCAAAGTGGCGAGCGCAGCGACGCGATACGCGCGCGGCCCGTGCCTTTTTGTTTCCAGAGCTTTCTGCCGGCGCCGGAAACGTCGCCACGAGTTTTAGTCGCAGACGTCCCCTGCCGCGCATTGGCCATGAAATTTCGCACGGCAGCGTGAATCAAACGCCTCATTGAGAGGCGCGCCAAAAACAACGTCAGACAGCTCGACCTCGCCAACCTCTTCGTTCTTTGTATTGCGCACCTTGACTGTCGGCATCACTTTCTCCATTTCCGATTTCCAATTGCCAATTGTCGATTTGAATTTCTTTGAAATCGGCAATCGGCAATTGGCAATCGGCAATTACTGCTACTTCTTCGTCGCTTTGCGAACCACCACCACGCTGCCGTTAGCTCCGGGCACCGCGCCACGAATCATCAAAATGTTGTTCTCCGCATCAACTCGCGCCACCGTCAGGTTCTTCGTCGTGATGCGCGCATCGCCCATGTGACCCGACGACCTGTTTCCCTTGATTACTCGCGAGGGATAAGCCGAAGCACCGATCGAACCCGGCGCACGAACGTTCATCGAACCATGCGATTCCGGTCCACGACTGAAGTGGTGACGCTTAATCGTGCCCGCGAACCCACGACCCTTTGAACGACCGATCACATCGACCACTTCGCCATCGGAAAACTGATCGACAAGAACTTTGTCGCCGACGTTTGGGCCGTCGCCCGATTCAAGCAAGCGAAACTCCTTCAAGATCCGGGTCGGCGGAATGCCGCCGCCGGTCTTCTCGAAGTGCCCGCGCATCGGTTTGGTGACGTTCTTCAACTTCTGCGGCTTTTCGTCCACCAGCCCGAGCTGCACGGCGTCGTAACCGTCAGGACCTGAAGCAGATTTCTTTTGCACGACGACACATGGACCAGCCTTGATCACAGTCACTGGTGTAACGGAGCCGTCTGCCGCAAAGATCTGCGTCATGCCGATTTTTCTTCCGATGATCCCGTTAATCATTGTCAATTTCCAATTGCCGATTGCCAATTGTTAAGAGAGAGTTTTGAACACCGCCGTTCCGACGCCAATCGGCAATTGGCAATCGGCAATTGGCAATGTTCCTCATTGCCGGCCGAAAGCCTTGATCTCGACGTCAACACCTGCCGGCAGATCGAGCTTCATCAGCGCGTCGACCGTTTGCGGCGTGGGGTCGAGAATGTCCATCAGTCGCTTGTGCGTGCGGATCTCAAACTGCTCGCGCGACTTCTTGTCGACGTGCGGTGACCGCAGCACGGTCCACTTGTTCTTCACCGTCGGTAAAGGAATTGGACCAGCGACACGAGCACCGGTGCGCTTTGCAGTCTCGACGATTTCGGTCGTCGACTGATCGAGCACCCGGTGATCGTAAGCCTTGAGGCGAATGCGAATTTTTTCGTTCATATAAGTTCAGGTTTGTTGCCAATTTCCGATTGCCAATTGCCAATTTTTATCCGCGCTTGCCTCTCAATCGGCAATCGGCATTTGGCAATCGGCAATGCTGCTATTCCACAACATCCGACACCGTTCCGGCGCCTACCGTGCGTCCGCCTTCACGAATCGCGAACCGCAAACCCTTCTCCATCGCGATCGGTGCGATCAACTCGATCTCCATCGCCACGTTGTCGCCAGGCATCACCATCTCCACCCCTTCCGGCAAGTGCGCCACCCCCGTCACGTCCGTCGTCCGGAAGTAGAACTGCGGCCGGTAGCCCGTGAAGAACGGCGTGTGTCGTCCACCCTCTTCCTTCGTCAGCACGTAAGCCTCTGCCTTGAACTTCGTGTGCGGCGTGATGCTCCCAGGCTTCGCAATCACCTGCCCGCGCTCGATGTCACGACGCTCAACACCGCGCAGCAACAAACCAACGTTGTCGCCCGCCGTGCCTTCGTCCAGCAGCTTCTTGAACATCTCCACGCCCGTCACCACCGTCGTCCGCGTCGGGCGAATGCCCACCACTTCCACCGACTCGTTCACCTTCACCTTGCCGCGCTCCACACGACCCGTCGCCACCGTGCCGCGACCCTGAATCGTGAAGATGTCTTCCACCGGCATCAAGAACGGCTTCTCCACGTCGCGCTCCGGCGTCGGAATGTAGCTGTCGACCGCGTCCATCAACTCGATGACCGTCTTCTCCCACTGCTCTTCGCCTTCCAGCGCTTTCAACGCCGACACTTTCACCACCGGAATGTCGTCGCCCGGAAACTCGTACGAGCTCAACAGCTCGCGCACTTCCAACTCCACCAGTTCCAGCAACTCCGGATCGTCGACCGCGTCCACCTTGTTCAGGCAAACCACCATCGCCGGCACGCCTACCTGCCGCGCCAGCAGAATGTGCTCGCGCGTCTGCGGCATCGGTCCATCCGTCGCCGCCACCACCAGAATCGCCCCGTCCATCTGCGCCGCCCCCGTGATCATGTTCTTCACGTAGTCGGCGTGACCCGGACAGTCCACGTGCGCGTAGTGCCGGTTCTTGGTCTCATACTCCACGTGCGCCGTCGCGATCGTGATGCCGCGCGCCTTCTCTTCCGGCGCCTTGTCGATCTGATCAAAAGCCACAAACTGCACTTTCGGATTGTTCTTCGCCAGCACCTTCGTGATCGCTGCCGTCAACGTCGTCTTGCCGTGATCCACGTGCCCGATCGTCCCGATGTTCACGTGCGGCTTGGAACGGTCAAATTTTTCCTTCGACATCTCGCTTTAACCCCACTTAATTAGTCCAAAAAAATTGCACAGGCTTGAGAGCCTGTGCCGTTGTTACTTCGCTACACCCTGAACTTTCGCAATCACCTCTTCCGCAACATTCTTCGGCGCCCGATCATATCGCTCGAAGTGCATCGTTGAAGTGGCGCGGCCCTGTGTTGCCGAACGCAAGTCAGTCGTGTAACCAAACATCTCGGAAAGCGGTACGAATGCCGTAATTACCTGCGCACCACCGGGTCGAGGTTCGGTCTTTTCAATTTGTCCGCGCCTGCGCATCAGGTCGCCATTCACCGCGCCCATGTAATCGTCAGGAGTCACAACCTCAATCCGCATGATGGGCTCGAGCAACACTGGCTTTGCTTTTCGCACTGCGTCCTGAAAAGCGAGCGAACCTGCGATGTGGAATGAGCGCTCATCCGAATCCACTTCGTGGTAGTTACCGAATACCAGGCGGACTCTGATGTCCACCAACTCATAGCCAGCGAGGAATCCGCGCTCCATTGCATCCTTGATCCCCTGCTCGACAGGCTTGATGTACTCCTTCGGAATGGCGCCCCCGGTGATCTTGTTTTCAAAAACAAAGCCTTCGCCCGGTGCGGGCTCAATCTCGATCTCCACGTGTCCAAACTGGCCACGCCCGCCAGTCTGCTTCTTGTAAATCTCTTTACCTGGCGCCGCCTGGGTGATCGTCTCTCGATATGCCACCTGCGGCTTACCAACGTTCGCTTCAACACCAAACTCACGCTTCATTCGATCGACGATGATCTCCAGATGGAGCTCGCCCATGCCGGCAATAATCGTTTGACCGGTTTCCGTATCGGTAGAAACGTTAAAGGAAGGGTCTTCCTGAGCGAGACGATTCAGCGCCACGCCTAACTTATCCTGATCCTGTCGTGTTTTGGGCTCGACCGCAACGCGAATTACGGGAGCCGGAAACTCCATCTTCTCAAGGATAATTGGTTTGTTTTCGTCGCAAACCGTATCGCCGGTTGTAACCTGCTTCATGCCGCCGATCGCTATGATCTCGCCGGCACTCGCGTCTTCAATATCTTCGCGCTTGTTGGCGTGCATCCGCATCAACCGGCCCACACGTTCCCTACTGCCCTTCACCGGATTGTAGGCATAAGATCCAGCCTTGATGGCGCCGCTGTAAATGCGCACAAAAGACAATTGGCCCAGGTGCTTGTCAGCCATGATCTTGAAGACGAGACCGGCAAATGGAGCCGAAGCTTCCGCGGGGCGCGCTTCAATTTCGTCCGTTTTCGGATTGATTCCTTCAACCGGAGGCACGTCGAGAGGCGACGGAAGATAATCGACAACTGCGTCGAGCAGAGTCTGCACGCCTTTGTTCTTAAAAGCTGAACCCGTAACAACGGGCACGAGTTTCAGTCCAATCGTTCCGGTGCGAAGCGCCTTGCGAATCTCAGCCTCGGAGATCTCTTCGCCTTCGATGTACTTGTGCATCAAGCCATCGTCGACACTTGCCACTGCTTCGATCAGTTTCTCGCGCGCAGCCGCGGCAGCATCCTTAAGATCGTCCGGGATATCGACTACTTCGTATTCTGCGCCTTTAGTTTCGTCCTTCCAGATCAGTCCCTTCATTGCGATCGAGATCGACGACGCCTTTGAGTTGATCCTCGAGGCCGATTGGAATCTGCAAAGCTACGGGGTTTGCGCCAAGGCGAGTAATGATTGATTCAAATGAGCGGTCAAACGACGCTCCGGCACGATCGAGTTTGTTAATGAAGCAAATCCTCGGAACACCATACTTGTCCGCCTGGCGCCAGACTGTCTCCGACTGCGGCTCAACACCCGCGACGCCGTCAAACACAGCGACAGCGCCGTCGAGAACGCGTAGCGAACGCTCGACTTCCATCGTGAAATCAACGTGGCCAGGAGTATCGATGATGTTGATGCGATGATCGACGCCGTCTTTTTCCCAGAAACACGTCGTCGCAGCGCTGGTAATGGTGATACCGCGCTCCTGCTCCTGCTCCATCCAGTCCATCGTCGCCGTACCCTCGTGTACCTCGCCGATCTTGTGCGTGATACCGGTGTAATAAAGGATACGTTCGGTGGTGGTGGTCTTACCGGCATCGATGTGCGCCATGATGCCGATATTCCTGAACTTGCTTAGGTCGTGCTTAGCCATTGCTTCTTGAATAGGTCCTATAGGTCTTATAGGACCTATACCTTCATCTTACCACTTGTAATGCGCGAACGCCTTGTTCGCGTCCGCCATGCGGTGCGTGTCTTCTTTCTTCTTCACCGCGTTGCCGCGGTTGTTAGCCGCGTCCAGAATTTCCATCGCCAGACGATCGGTCATCGTCTTTTCACCGCGCCCGCGCGCGTACGAGACGATCCAGCGAATTGCCAGGGCACCGCGCCGCTCCTGGTGTACCTCGATCGGAACCTGATATGTCGAACCGCCAACGCGTCGCGACTTCACTTCAACCGTCGGCTTCACGTTGTCGATCGCTCGCTTAAAAACTTTCAACGGCTCTTCGCCGGTCTTGTCGCCGAGCTGACGCATGGCGTCGTAGAAAATACTTTCCGCCACGCTCTTCTTGCCTCCCCACATCACACCGCTAATAAACTTCGTCACCAGTGGACTGTTGTACACAGGATCCGGAAGCACTTCGCGTCGTTCGGCTACTCGTCGTCTTGGCATATCTTTATCTCGCTATTTTCCTGTACCCGACCTCTATTTTCCGGCGCCCGCCTTAGGCCGCTTCGCTCCATACTTCGAGCGTCCCTGCTTGCGATCGGCAACGCCAACCGAATCGAGCGTGCCGCGGATCACGTGATAGCGGACGCCGGGAAGATCCTTCACGCGGCCGCCCCTGATCAGAACAATCGAGTGCTCCTGCAAGTTATGACCAACGCCCGGGATGTAGGTCGTGACCTCGATGCCGTTTGTCAGGCGAACACGCGCGACTTTGCGCAACGCTGAGTTCGGTTTCTTCGGCGTTTGCGTGTAGACGCGAGTACAGACACCACGCTTCTGCGGCGAACTTTGAAGCGCGGGGCTGGCCGTTTTGTACTTAACCTGCTGGCGGCCTTTGCGAACAAGCTGATTTATCGTCGGCACTGTTACCCTCTTTAATACGTTGCTTGCGTTAAGCGCGCAAAAAGGCCCACTGCCTGCCTCTTTCCGGAACCAGTCCGGCAGTCAGCGCAGGCGGCTGCCCTGTTAGAAATTGTTTTAGGGATGTTCTGACTTCGCTATTGCGGGGCGTGGATCGTGGCTTCCCTTAAGCCGAAACTTTTCTGTGGCGTCGCATTCAATAGGCGAGAAGTTTCCTTCTGCGCGAGTAACGCGCTGGACGCGTACGTTTACGCCACAATAATTGTCAAACGACCGTCTTGCTTCATTGGTCGAGCAACGCCTCCACACCTACAGAACCAACTGGACGTTGCTTTTGTTTGCTTCAGACTACTTGTGCCCGAAACGGGAGACTATACGGATGCAAGGTTTACTGTCAAGCGTACGGGGTGATTACGCACCCTTTCAGAGTTCAAGCTTTAGCTTGTCCAGCTTGATGTTCAACGACGCGCAAGCTAAAGCTTGAACTCTGAACGCGCCCAGTTCTAAAACACCCGTGCAATCAAATACCATATGCCATAACCGGCGGCACCG
This sequence comes from uncultured Acidobacteriota bacterium, assembly GCA_963800055.1. GTDB lineage: Bacteria > Acidobacteriota > Blastocatellia > Pyrinomonadales > Pyrinomonadaceae > PSRF01. The sequence continues at coordinate 75,776 of CAWCZP010000023.1, read as the reverse complement.
ATCAATCCAACGATCAGCAGCACCCGCCAACGCCATCACGATCTTGAATTTTCGGTAACGACTCTTATCCGGCGGCGCCAGCGAACCCTGCGGAAAGTATGGTGGTGGTGTGTAGGTAGCCATCTAACTCCTCCCCGGAGCCGGCGAGGCCGTACCTTCAGCAGCCTTCTTCAACTCCTCTTCCTTCTTCTTCTTCAACAGGTCTTCCTGATGCTTCCTGCCCGTTCGGATTCGCTTAATCCCCTCTTTCGCCTCGTCGAGACCATCCTGCGCGCGATAGTAATCGGGATCGATCTCCAACGACTTCTTGAACGCAACCGCAGCCGCATCGTACTGAGCCAACTTTGTGTGCGCAACGCCGAGATCGTAGTAAATGTCAGGGTCGTCTTCTTTTAACTTCGTCGCCACGCGATACTCGCGTATTGCTTCGCTGTACTGGCCCAAATTCGCATAAATCTGCCCGAGGTTGTAGTGAGCCTCGGCGTCGCCATCGTTCTCTTCAAAATACTTCTTGTAAGTCTCGGCGGCTTTCTTGTATTCGGCCTCGGCTTCCTCGCGCTTATCCAGCGACTCGTAACCCAGCGCGAGCCTGAAGTGGGCCTCCGGAAGGTCCGGGTCGAGCCTGACCGCCTCCATGAACGCCAGAACAGCCTCGGCATCCTGGTCGTTGCGGTACAGTTCCTTGCCTTTTTCAAGCTGCTCGCGGGCGCGAGTCCGGTCCCCAGCTAAATTGTTGGACACCTGCCCGTTCCCAGCACTATTATTCGTGCTTTGTTGATTGCTGCGCCGACAACCAAAGACAAATACCACCAAGCAGGCTGCGCAGATTAAGAGAATCGATCTCATCTTCAAAACTCTGCCACTGTTGAGAACAAGTAGGTTGGGGAAAGCAGCGAGCTTATCTAACGCCAATTCGTCAGCAGAGTCAAACAAGCAGTGGAACCGGAAAGGAATTGCTACTTTCCTCTACCAACAGCCATTACACGTAAGGAGTGCAAATGTTTAGAAATCCAACGCGGCGAATAGGATATTTGGCGCCAATTGCCCTGGTCGCCTTTTTATCTGCGCCGCAAGTTCTTGCCCAGACACGCACTGTGGCGGCTGCTAATGCACCGCTTTCTCTCAGTTTAACGGCCGACGCGAATTCGGTTAGCGCCTGCGCCAACGGCGGCGCGCCCCAGGTTCAACTGAAAGCTAATGCGGTTTCACCCGGCGGTTATCCAATCAAGTACAAGTGGACGACAGAGGCGGGAGTTATCAGCGGCGAGGGACCAGCTGTAACGTGGAACCTTGCCGGACTAAAACCCGGTTATCACAAGGCATCACTCGATATTCAAAGCGTCGGCGCGGAAGGATCGTGCCAGGCGTTTTCATCGATCAGCGTGCTGGTGAATCCGTGTCCGGTTGTTCAGCCTGCCTGCCCCGCAATCGAGATCAGTTGTCCAACCACCATTGCGGTGGATCAGCCGATCACGTTCACGTCGCGATACACCGGAGGAGTTCCGGCGAACGTCAATCCCGTTTACAACTGGACGGTATCGGCAGGAACGATTATCGAAGGCCAGGGAACCAACACGATTAAAGTCGACACCAAGGGTCTCGGCGGAGAAACTGTGAGAGCGACACTTTCAATGGGTGGCTACACGCTCGAGTGCTCCGCTGATTGTGCGGTCACGATTCCGCTGCCGAAGCTCACCAGCCGCAAGTTTGACGAGTTTCCGGACATTTCGCGCAACGATGAAAAGGCGCGACTCGACAACTTCGCGATCGAACTGCAAAACGATCCGACGGCGACGGCGTACGTGATTGTGTATCCGGGACGAGCGAGTAAACGCGGCGACGTGCAGCATCATTCGAGCCGCATTGTCGAATATCTCGTTCACTCGCGCGGACTCGACGAACGCCGGATCGTGACGCTGGTCGGTACAGCACGAGATCAACTGCACGTTGAACTCTGGGTCACGCCGCAAGGCGCACCGCCACCAACGCCTTAATCGCAGTCTGGTATCGGACGCGCGTTCAGAGTTCAAGCTTTTAGCTTGCTGGTTTGAATCCCGGAAGACAAGCTGAAGCCTGAACTCCGAACGCGCGTCCTCGTTTCCGGTATTCCCGTTGCCTTATAATTCACCAGTTGGCCGGATCTCCCTGTCTTTTGCGCGTTAACAAGACGAGTTCGTCCAACTTTGTACCAGAAACTTACACCGGGAGAGAGACATATCATGGTCCGTACTAAATCTGCGTATTGGTCCGTCTGGTTAATGGTCCTGATGCTGGCGCTGCCTTTTTCGGCCGCAGCTCAAGACAAAGAAAAGAAAGACAAAGCCGAAAAGAAACCGCTGACCGGCACTCCGGTTCTGTGGCGCGAACCATCCGACATTGCCACGCGCAATCTTCTCCTCGGCGCCGGTGGCGAGGAGATGAAGCCCGACATCAGCAAGGTGACCTTCATCGAGCAAAAGACTGGCGGCTTCTCGACGAAGTATCGCGTAAGCGATGCCAAAGGCAACGAATGGATCGCGAAGATCGGAAAAGAATCGCAGACTGACACTGCCGCCAATCGCTTGCTGTGGGCGCTCGGTTACGAAACTGAGATTGCCTATCTCGTTCCGAAAGTGAAGATTGAAGGCAAGGGCGAGTTTGAAAATGTCCGATTCGAAGCCAGGCCCGCAGACGTGAAGCGAGCCGGCAACTGGATGTGGGAGAACAATCCGTTCCAAGATACTCCCGAGTTCCGTGGTCTGAAGATCCTCATGGTGATGCTCAATAACTGGGATATGAAAGACGACAACAACGAGATCCTTGCAGTGCGCGGTGACACCACCGGGGAGGGCGAATTGCGCTACATCATTAGCGACCTGGGCGCGACGTTTGGAAAGACGGGCGGGTTCTTCTCACGCAGTCGCAACGACGCTGATGATTACGTGAAAGCTGTTTTCATCAAGAAGGTGAATGGCGAGGTAATTGACTTCAATTACGGCGGCAAGAACCAGAAGCTTTTCACGGGAATCACTGTGGCTGATGCTCGCTGGCTAAGCAACCTGATGAAGCGGTTGAGTGATGAGCAGATTAGAGACGCTTTTCGCTCGGCGAACTATTCAGCGGAAGAGGTTGAGATGCTGACGGGAGCGTTGAAGCGGAGAATTAGCGCGCTTGACAATCCGGCAGGCGCGGTAGCGAAAGACAACTAGAAAACCATCCAGCAGATTACACAGAAAAGAATCTGTGTAATCTGTGGATGCGCTCCTGGATCTTACCTCACAACATCAATCGCAATCAGCTGCTGCCCTGAAATCACAAACTCCGCGGGCGGCAATTCAGTCTCAGACACGGGCGACAACACCGTCGGCGTATAACCACCCGAAGTCCGATCGCTATTCAGCGTCGCAACCATCGAAGGCGGCAAGCTCGGCAACTCGCTCGTGCCAATCACGGCGCCTGAAGTGATCCGAAACAGTTTCACATACAACCGATCACTCTTCTTAACGGTGTTGATGGCTTTAACCAGTTGACTCAAATCCTGCGGCACAAACGATTTCGCCGGTGAACCTTCCTGAAGCGCGCCACCGTCGCCGACAAACACCAGCAACTGGCCCAACGCAGCATCATCAGGAATCTGAACCGGAATCCGTTGCACAAACTGCTTCCCCGATTCGGTTCTGACGTAGGCCTGCACCTCAATCTTCTCTCCGCGCCGAACCTCCGTGCGGTCGAGACGTGATGCGCTCGAGCGTGCCCGCATACTTCGTTTCCAAAGACGAAATATCGAGGGTGATTCCGTCGAGCTGAACGTCGTCGAAGCCGCTCGCTAACAGCGAGCCCACGGGCGCAGCAATTGAGCTCGAAGCCATAATCGGCGCGTTACTCGCCGAAAACCGCCGATCGATCTGGATCGTTTCCTGACCTTTAACTCGTATTTCACCCTTCACTGAGATCGTCGATTCACCCAACGCACGCTCGCTCGAAGTGATCGTATTGAACAACGTGATGTTCAGAAGCAGCGGCGTCAAAAACGAGTCGTTGGCAACCTCGTATGTAAACGTCTCGGTTCGATCGCGGCTCGTGTGCAGATTTATTTTGACTGGAATCATCTTCGGCGCCTGACGCAGCATTCCGAAAATTCCAGACGCGCGATCCTGCGAGATCGAGCCAACCATTCGACCCGGAACCGACAGCTTGAACGAATTGTTGACGTTTGAAATCACTGTGACCACCGACGACTCCGTCATCGGCATGTCCGAAGCGCCCAGGCTGAGAAACGGATGACCAAACGCATAAATCCTGTCGCCGTCGCGCATCGTCACTGTTCCTGCGGCAGCAAGTGAATAATCGCCGCGCACGAGTTGAACACTGATCGAGCTTCCCGGCGGAAATGTGTTTCCGTTGACCTCTGCGAGCGGCGTAATCGCGGCTGAACCACCGACGCCAGACACTGGCAAAAGCCCGTTCGCTACCAATTGAGGCGCGAACATCGATAACGACTCCTGCGTGATCCCGCTGAACACAAGCGGCGTCGCAATCGGCGTCATCTGCTGGCCCAGGAGGGGCATCAGAGGCGAGCCGGCGGAAACGGGCGCCAGAAGTGAAACGGAAGAAACGGCCGGTTTCGGCAGGTTTGGTTTCCAGTCAGTGCCCGCCAACTGCGCGAAGGAGACCGGGCGTGGTTCTTTTGGCTTAGCGTTTTCGGTGCCCTTGTCAAACAGGTCAATCATCTGCTTGATCGGTGTGATCCCTGCGATCGGCTCGCGCGAAAAAGGAAAACTGAACGCGATGGCGCCGACAATCTTTCCATCGATGTAAACTGGCGAACCCGACATGCCTGCAAACACGCCCGTCTTTTCAACGTTTGACCCAGTCAACTTTGCTATGATTGCCGACTGCCGCGGCCCCGGAAATCCCGGCAATACACCGAGAATCTCGACATTGAATTCTTGAGTTTCACTGCCACTGAACACTGTTCTTGCAATGCCCTTCATGCCGGGACGGAGGTCTTCAAGTGGGAAGAGATCAGGCGCCTTCGGTGGAATGACCGCGGGGTTCTGAGCCATTGCAAAACTCGAAAGCGTTGCAATCAGAATTGCGCCGACAACAAAGCGGGTAAACCTAAGCATTAAAACAACCTCCGGGGGCGACTATATCAGGCTTTAGCATTTTCTTACAGGATTTCATGGAACCCTGTCTCGATATTGATGCCTTTATTCTCGCAGGCGGTGCCTCGCGCAGAATGGGCACTGACAAATCTCAACTCCTCATCGACCATCAGACCTTCATCGAACGAATCGCCGAAACGCTGTCGAACGTCACTGACTCCGTCACTGTCGTCGGAAGATGTTTAGACGCTTCGTCCCTCCCATCCGTTCCAGATATTTACCCTCAATGGGGAGCGTTGGGGGGTCTTCATGCGGCTCTGACCGCGAGCAATCGAGCATGGGCCATCGTCGTAGCGTGTGACCTCCCATTTGTTACTTCCGAACTCTTCCTGCACCTGGCGAACATGCGATTGGACCATGACGCCGTGGTCCCGGTTCAGCAGGACGGACGGCCGCAACCGCTTGCAGCGCTGTACCGGGTCGACCCCTGCCGCCTGCGTGCGACAGAGCTAATCGAGGCGGGCCAACGGCGGCCACTCGATCTGCTCGAAGCAGTCAACACTCGCTGGGTCGCGTTTGAGGAAATCAGGAATCTGGATCAGGCGGAACGGTTTTTTGTTAACATCAATACGCCCGAGGACTATCATGAAGCGATCCGAGGTCACTCACTTTAATGCCACCCCGACGAAGATTCGGTAAAAGGTTAATCAAGTCTTTACTGCCAATAGCACTCGTAATCGTGCTGGCTGTCGTGGGCGCGGTTTCGTTTGTCGTCTATTGCGTCTCACGTCCCGCGAAGCGACCTTACGTTGTCACACCCGAGTCTTTCTCACGTATCAGCGGCCGCGCAATCAAAGTAACGGACGAAACATGGACCAACCGTGATGGACGCACCGCGCGTGGCTGGCTGCTGAAGGGCGCCGAAGGAGCGCCGGCCGTTGTGCTGCTTCATCGTTATGGCGGCGACCGCTCATGGCTCTTCAACCTCGGTGTAAAGATCAACGAAACGACCAACTTCACGATCCTTTGGCCCGATCTGCGCGGTCACGGCGAGAACCCACCGATCAAGTGGACCGCTCTTGGCGGGCGCGAGGGAGACGATCTTCTTGACGCTCTCCAGTATCTGCGCGGTCTCAAGTCAGAAAATCAAAAGACGCTGGTCGGAGAACGTTTTGGTGTTTATGGCGTGGAGCTTGGTGCGTACACGTGCGTTGAAAGCGGCGCGTGGAAACGATCAAATCAAAGTGTTAGTGCTCGATTCAATTGTGAAGTCGCCGAATGATCTACTGAATACGGCGATCGCGAACTGCGTTCGAATCGATAACAATCTGCTTCAGTATTTTTCACGCGCCGCAATGCGACTCTACTTGATGGGTGGTTACGACAACACAGAGGCGTGTGAGTTTGCGAATGCGATACAAAACCAACGCGTCCTTCTGCTTTCAGGCGCAGATGCAGGAGCTCTCCGCGAAGCGACTACTTCACTCCAGAGCTGCTTTCTTGTTCCAACCAATGTCGAAACGCGCAGCGATCTTCCGTTGAGTGGGTACAGCCTTCCTTCCGCAACCGGCGAACAGGGCGAAGCCTACGACCGCGTCGTCATCGAGTATTTCGATCGCAACCTTCGCTAGATTCTCGTGCGCCTCTGTGTCTCTGTGGTGAAATTAACCACAGAGACTACAGAGGCAGCTGAGAAACTAACGAAGGTTCCATCCCATTATCGCCGTCCGACCATTGTCACCAATGATCTCAATCCCCGGTGTCCCTCTAAAATTCTCAACGTATTCGATCGGAATCAACACCACAAACTTCCCTCCCCGCGCGCGCGCCTCGTCCACCGACATCTCATCGAACGTCATCACTTCGCCGTCCGGCTTATAAACAACTCTCTCGTACGCATAAAACTGCGCCGAACGATCGTCACTGTCCCTGGCAAGCACTGGCACACCTGCATAACCACGCGCATCCGCCATTAAAAGCAGATCTTTAACCGATTCACGATTCGCAACCGGCCTTGCGAAAAAGAGCAACGCGATCAGCACCAGCACAACGGTCGCACACGCCATCACGATCGGCACCGCAGGCTTTTTTTGACGCACCACATCGGCGATCAAAAGCGCCGCAGCAGGCAACGCAGGCAGCACATAGCCCGGCAACTTCGATCCTGAAAACGAAAAGAACACGATCGGCAGTAACAGCCAGGCCAATGAGAACACCCGCACAAGGCTCAGCTGATCGTCCCCACGCCACGTCCAGCGCCTCGCCTTTATCAATGCCTCGACGAAAAAATGCGTCCACGGCAACGTCAACATCAGAATGATCGCTGGATAGAAATAGATCGGCTGCGGATGGTGATACTTGTTCGAAACGTAACGCGCAAAATGATGCTGCACGAAAAACTCGTCGATAAAACTCCAGCCGTGTCTTGCGATAACTGGTCCATACCAGATCGCTGACACTGCTATCGCCAGAGGAACTCCCCAAAGCAGACTGAACCAAACCGATCGATCCGGCCACGCGCGTCTCAACAAGTAGTAAACACCGACAACGCCAAACGGAATCACGACTCCAACGAGACCTTTGGCGAGCAACGACACCCCCACAAACGCGTAGAACCCGATCAGATAGAAAACGCGCTCGCTCTCGTTGAGCTTCGTCGCACAGAAGAAAGAACGCAAGGGACCACGTCGTAGTCATCGTCACGACAACATCGAAACTCGCGGCGCGTGAAAACACGATCAGCCCGAGACAAGTCGCCGTTACCACGAGGCTCCAAAAACCAAACCCCTGCGACTGGTCCTTATCGATCCTCGCGTCCAACGCAAACGACAGCCGCAATCGTCAACAACCCGCAAACCGCCGGACCAAAACGCGCTGACCAGTCGCTCACGCCAAACACCTTGAATGCCGCGGCGATCATCCAGTAAAGCAGCGACGGCTTTTCAAACCACGTGTATCCACCGAGTGTCGGAGTGATGTAATCGCCGCTGAGAAACATCTCGCGCGCAATCTGCGCGTAGCGCGGCTCGTCAGGTCCGAGCAACGGCAAATGCCCGATGCCGAAAAAATAAAACGCGATGATGAACAGGAAGATGAAAACGTAGACTCGCTTGGCAAGCGCTGAAGGATGCAAGTATATTCGGCTCCGAATTGGGATTGTAACAATGTTACGCACAGCCGTCATCGGGGCCGGCAGTTTAGGCCGGCAACACGCACGTATTCACGCGACCCTCGCCGCCGAAGGTTTGTCGAAATTCGTTTCCGTCTGCGATCTCAACGAGGAAACAGCGCGAACGATCAGCAGCGAACGACAAACCGATTGGACCACTAACTGGCGCGAACTGATCGGCCAGATCGATGCGGCGAGTGTTGCCGTTCCAACTGAAGTGCACTGCGAAATTGCATGCGGTCTGCTCGAAGCCGGCATCCACGTGCTCGTCGAGAAACCAATTTCGAGAACGCTCGAAGAAGCCGATCGAATGATCCGCGCGGCCGAACAAGGCAACGCAGTGCTTCAGGTCGGACACCTCGAGCGCTTCAATCCGGCGATGGTTGCGTTGCGACCTCACGTGCGCAAGCCCGTGTATTTCGAGATTCATCGCGTCGGCGAATTCACTGCGCGTTCGCTGGATATCGACGTCGTGCTCGATCTGATGATTCACGATCTCGATATCGTGCAGTGGCTCGTCGGTGAAGACGTCGAAGTAACAAACATTCACGCGGTCGGCATTGCGATACTTACAAACAAAGTCGACGCGGCCAATGCGCGCCTGGAATTTTCATCCGGCGCCGTGGCGAACATCACCGCTTCGCGTGTGGGCACGGAAAAGATCCGCAAGATGCGTTTCTTCCAACCGCACGATTACATCGCCATTGATTACACGACGAAGCGAGCATCGGTGAGCAGTCTAGAACCACCAACGGCGAGCGGCGCGTGGCCCGGCGTCCACGTGAAGCACCTTGACATCATCGACGTCGAACCCCTGCGCGCTGAAATCGTTTCGTTTCTCGACTCAGCGCAAAATGGTGTGCCGCCTGCGGTTTCAGGTTATGAAGGTCGAAATGCGTTGAGTTTGGCGTTGCGTACTTTGGATAGGATTCGTGAACACGCTGAACATCCCGGTGTGAGTGAAACGATCCATCCACAGATTACACAGATTTAGTTTAATCTGTGTAATCTGTGGATGGATTGTTAAATGGGCACGCGAAATGAACAACTTTCGACGCTCCTTCAGGAGCACATCGACGCGGGCGAGTTTCCTTCCGCTGTTTATCTCGTCGGTGAGCGTGGCCAGGTAGTTTATGAGGACGCGCTCGGTCATTCAGTCGTCGAGCCTTATCGTCTCGCAAACAAGATCGACACAATCTACGATCTCGCTTCACTCACAAAACCGCTGATCACTGGTTTGCTCTGTTCGCGCCGAATCGAACTCGGCGAACTGACTCTCGACAGCTCTGTTTCTCATTACGTTGCCGAGTTTGATCGCACTGACAAGCAGATGATCACGATACGCGAACTCCTGACGCACACGTCAGGTTTGCCCGCCTGGCGCCCGCTTTATGTGCTCACTGAAGATCAACCCGATCGCGCAGCCGGAGCAATCGCAAGCCTCGATCTCGAATACAAACCAGGCACGCGTGTGGTCTATAGCGATCTCGGATTCATCGCGTTAGGAATTCTGCTTGAACGGATGACAGGTCAACGCCTCGCTGAAATGGCGAAGCGCGAGATCTTTGAGCCGCTGAAGCTGCAACAGACCTTCTTCAATCCCGAGATTGCTTTGCAGACAGGGATCGCGGCGTGTGAAACAGGTAATGCGTACGAAGTGGACATGTGCAAGCAAACGGGGATGGCTGAGTATGCGAATTCACGCAAACGCCTGATCTGGGGTGAGGTCCATGATGGAAACGCTTTTTTCCTGGGCGGCGCCGCGGGCCACGCGGGACTGTTTTCAACAGCTCACGAAACGTTCCTGCTCGCGCAGCAGTTTCTGGAGCGTTCGACGAAGTTGCTCAAGCCCGAGACATGCAAGTTGTTTCGTGAAGATATGACGCCGGAGCTTGAGGAAGCTCGTTCGCTCGGCTGGCAACTGGCAGCGACGAAGGATTCGACTGGAGGAACGGATCTGCCACGCGACAGTTTCGGTCACAACGGCTTCACCGGAACGTCGCTCTGGATCGATCCAGAACATGAACGCATCTTCATCCTCCTGACAAACCGCACCCACGCCCGCCCGCTTCCCTTCGCAAACATCAACGCAGTCCGCCGCGAGTTTCACAGCCTCGCTGTGCAAGCGCTGAAGTAGTACACAAAAGGCACAAAAGTCACAAAAAGAAATCAATAAGCATTTTGTGTTTTGTACCTTTGTGGCAGAACGGTAAAGAGGTCAGGGCCACGACGACACGTTCGCCGACGTGGAATCGGGTGGCGCTCGCTTCCGGTTTCGGGCGGGTCGCGATGATCGCTTTACTCACCTGTCTGTCGGGTGTTTCAGTGGTCAGATAGTAAGGAGTGTCGTCAGTTCTACATTCTTCCGCGCCGGCGGGTTCCAGACGTAAGCGAACCCGTTCGTAAGCGCCGACAAAAGCGATCTCTTCAATCACGGCGGATGAAATCCTTGAGAGACCGGGCCGCATGAAATCGCTTCGACTCAACGAAACATCTTCTGGCCGGAAGACTACTTTCACGCAGTCGCCGGGTTTGAAACGCTCCTGGTCCAATGTCGCCGGAATCTGAACCGATCCGATCTCGAGAGCATCTTTCCGAACAACTGCGTCGAGAACGTTCGCTGCCCCAAGGAAAGTCGCAACGTACTCCGTTGCGGGATGGTTATAGATCTCGAAAGGCGTTCCGATCTGTTCGATGTGGCCCACGTTCAGCACGGCAACACGATCGCCGAGTTCGAGAGCTTCCTCCTGATCGTGAGTAATGAAGATCGCGGGAACGTTTACCTTTTTCAACAACGTTCGGATCTCACGACGCAGGTGAACGCGAGTCTGCGTGTCGAGCGCGCCGAACGGTTCGTCAAAGAGCAGCACCTCGGGTTTGTATGCGAGTGTTCTCGCGATCGCAACGCGTTGTTGCTGCCCGCCGGAGAGTTGCGACGGGTATTTCTTGCGGTGCTCCGTGAGTTGGACCAGCGACAACAACTCTTCCACTGTTTCGCGGATCTCTTTCCGCGGGCGCTTGCGAATGCGCAGGCCGTAACCAATGTTCTTCTCAACCGTCATCTTTGGAAACAGCGCATACGACTGAAAGATGACGCCGACGCCTCGCTCGCGCGCTGGTAATTCAGTGACGTCCTTGCCGTGAAGTATCACTTTTCCGGTGTAAGGCATTTCCAAACCGGCGATGACGCGCAGGATCGTTGTCTTGCCACTGCCGGAAGCGCCGAGTAAAACCAGAACCTCACCTTCAGCGACGTCGAAACTGATGTCTTCGAGCACACTCGTCTTGCCGAAGCGCTTGCTGATTCCGAACACACTGGCAGCCGCCTGCGGTGAATTTGCAGTCGTTACTGACTGTTCAGGTTTTGGGATCAGTGTTTCTTTGGCTTTCACCATAACGACTCAGTCAACATCGAGCCAATCACGAGCAAAAAACAGAACGCTGAAGATCAAGAATGAGAACAGAGCCAGGACGATTGCGATTGCATTCGCCGCTTCGATCTGACCTTCGTTGAACTTCGCGAAGATGTAGAGCGGCGCTGTTTGTGTTCGTCCGGCAAGATTTCCTGATACGAGAATCGTCGAACCAAATTCTCCGACGGCGCGTGCGAATGTCAGCAACGCGCCGGAAACGATCGCGCCTCGTAACGATGGCAGCGTCACGTGCCAGAACGTTTGCCAGCGTGTTGCGCCGATCGTTGCCGAAGCTTCTTCAAGCGATCGACTCATGGTGTCGAAAACCGGTTTGATTACGCCGAACGCGAGTGGGAACGTGACGAAGATGTTCGCGAGAATGATCGCGCCCGCAGTGAACATCAGTTGAAACCCGTGCGGCGTTAAAAGACGGCCGAGCGTGCCGTATGGTCCCCAAAGCAGCAGTAAAGCGAAACCCGCGACGGCAGTGGGAATCGCAGTGGGAAGTGAGATCGTGACGATGAGAGCGTTACGGCCCCAGAAGTTGTAACGCGACAAGACGTAAGCGGCGAACAGTCCGAAGATCACGTTGAACACGGTGGCCCAGAAGCTGGTAGCCATCGAGAGCTTGAGCGCGAATATCGCTTCAGGTTGCATTAACGCCGCCCAGAATTTGCCGAGGCCGCTGCTGGTTCCGAAGATGAAAATCGAAGCGAGCGGCAGGAAGACCAGCGGCAACATCATGAACACAAGCATGCCGATGCTCAACGGCCGCACCACGTCGAAGCCGCGGACATGTCGCATTGCTGGAGCGATGGAACTCATGTCATTTCCAATTGCCGATTGCCAATTGCCAATTAACCATAGGCCGACTCGCGATTTGAAATCGGACAATCGGCAATTGGCAATCGGCAATGCCTTCATTTCCTCTGCACCTGATCTCTGAAGATCGCTTCAATCACTTCCGGATACGCTTTATCCCAACCTCCAAAGTAGTCGATCGTAAACGGCATCTCGACGTGCCCAAACTTCGGATTTGCCTCGTTGAATGCATCGTTCGTAGCTGAATAAAAATGATACTTAACAAACGCCTGCTGAGCTTCGTCGCTCCACAGGTACCGCATGAACTCATCAATCACCGCACGTTTTCCCGGTGTCACATTCTTATCGATCACGACCGCTGGATGCTCGCTGAAGATCGTCGCTCTCGGCACGACGATCTCGATCGGCGCGTTTGCTTCCTTCATCAACAAGCCTTCAAGCTCGTAAGTGATTAGCGCATCGCCATTGCCAAGTTCGAACGTCGTTCGCGCTTCGCGCGCTGAGCCAGGGGTTGAAATCACGTGTCCCCAAATCGCTCTGAGCGTTTGCAGCGCGCGCGTTTTATCTTGCTCACCTGACTCGGTTTCTGATTTCTTCAATTCCGATCCGTAGATTGCAAGTATCGACCACTGCGCGCCACCCGAACTCACTGGATCCGGATGAATCAGACGAAGTCCAGGTTTCGCGAGATCAGGAAAGTCGTGAATCCCCTTCGGATTTCCCTGCCGCACAATGATGATGAAGGGTGTTTTGTTTATGACTCCGCGCGACGGCAGCGAACGCCAGTCAGCAATAACAAACCCGCCGCTCTTCAATCGTTGCGCGTCGCGCTCGATCGAAAGGATTGCAATCTCCGCGGGTGCTCCCTGCAAAATCTGGTTGGTAACTGTTTCTGAACCCGCGAACGACGATTGAAACTGCACGAGCTGTCCGTGTTGCTGTTTCCATTTCGCGGCGAAGCCTGGAAAAATCGCCTTCTCAAGCGACTCCTTCATGATCGAGAAGCCGTAGAGCGTGATCGTGATATCACCGCTTTCGGCTGGCGGTTTTGGCAAACAACTACACGCCACCAGAGCCAGGACCAGCGCAGTAGTCGTCAAGAACGGAACGCTTTGCGAAGTAGTCTTCCTCATGAGGGGTTATCTCCTCATTGTCCGGACAGACCAAAAAGCCGCTGCCGCTCGATTTACGTGACCGGGGGTAGATCCGTCTATACCACAGAGTTGGGGCTGGTGGGAATAGATTTCTTATCCTGAGGTCATACCAAAAAGGTTAAAAACCAAACACTTTTGTAGTACTATCCCGGCTGCGGTAAGCCCTCCCTGATAACTGACGCCGCCCAAGGAATCGAAACAATGCGCAGTTCCCTCGCCCGGAGAGTTATTACTTTACTGCTCGTGCAGTCGTTTTTCGTTACTCCACTTTTCGCTCAACAAGACACCCGGCCGAGACGCACCCAACCTGCGTGGCCTGCGCCCGCTGCCTCGACTCCAGTTATCACAGCACCAACTCTGACGCCGTTGACCGGTCCCGAACCGACGATTCGCGTGGCTCTGACAACTGACGCGCGGTCGGCAGTCATTTCGACCACCGGCCACCTGATGAATGCGAGTGGAAACAGTAAGACTCTGCTGGCGCTCGATACTTCACGCGTGCGCGTCGATGCGAGGCTGTTGTCGCCGCTGTCGAGTGCTAACGATCCCGCTGAGTATCGAGTGATCGCCGGCAGTGCTGCGACGCGCGAGGAGATCGAAGAATCAGAAAAAGAGATTCAGAAACTTACGAACGAAGACGCGCACGTCGCTTTCGACACGGAAACAAAAACGTGGGGACTCGCGATCGGATCAAAGCATCCGCGTGAGCAGGCCGAAGAACTGCAAGCACGTCTCGAAGCCGCCGGATTCGATGCGAAGATAGATGGACCACCACGCGTCGGAGTCTCACAATCGACGCCGGCAACTTCAAGCAATGGTCCAGTTCGATTGACTTCGCGAGCCGCTTTGCCTTCACGAGAAGTAGTGGCTTCGTCTGAATCTGGACAAACGTTTAGTTCCAGTGCGCCCGTGGCCTTTGCGTCTGACGACGAGAAGAACGCGCCCGTGCGTTTCAACAATCGCCCTTATCGTGGACGTATCGAAGTTTTTACCAACACGCGCGGGAATCTAACGGTCGTGAATGAGTTGGGACTCGAGGATTACGTGAAAGGCGTGGTTGCGAACGAGCTTTCTCCCGGCGGTTATCCGGCGCTTGAAGCTCAGAAGGCCCAGGCGATTGCTGCTCGCACGTATGCGTTGAAGAACCGGGGCCAGTTTATGTCGCAGGGGTTCGACATCCTGCCCACGACGCGTTCGCAGGTTTATCGCGGACTCACCTCCGAGAACCCGCTCTCGACTCGCGCGGTTGATGAAACGCGTGGAGTGATTGCGACTTACAACGGCGAGCCAATCAACGCGCTCTACACGTCCACATGTGGCGGGCGCACCGAAGATGCTGAAAAGATCTTCAAGGACTGCTGTTCCGTATTTGCGCGCGCGTGAATGTGCAGCGGAAGGCGCGACGTTCGATCGGTTCGTGATCAAGACGACGCGCACGCTTGCTGAGTTGCGAGATGAAGTCAACGTTCCACTCGCACGCGACGTCAGCCTTTTGTCAACGCACAACTTTGGTATCGCGCAGGATCGTGTATCGGATGCGTGGTTAGCGGGCGATGCAACGCCGAGCGAGGTTCGGATTTGGCTCGCCCATGTTGCTCGGCTCGCGCGCCAGTCGCCGCCGATCACTGCTGATGATGTCAATCGACCGCCCGCATTTGCGACGGCTTTGTCCCTCGCAGTATTTGGCGAAAGCCGAGCCGGCTCGCTGCTAAATAACGCGGATGCCGATTACCTGTTGGCGGTTAAAGACGTGGCGGACGTGCCGCTGCAAAACCGGGCAGATCTGGCGATGCTTGTGCGCGATGGGTATTTGTCTGCTTATCCGGATGCGACTCTGCGACCGCGAGCACCGATGTCGCGAGCGCGAGTTCTCCATGCGATAGCTCGTCTCCTCGAAGCACGAAATCTGTTGCAACTTCAGAAAGCGAATGCACGGCCGGCCAGTGATGGGCAACTGATCCTGCGATCATCGAAAGGTAAAGATCAGCCCCTCCGGGTGAACGCGGACGCGTTTTTGTTTCGACAGCTCGGGGAACATCCCTTTCCCGTTTCTTCTGTAGCACTCGTCGGTGGCGAGCCTGTTACTTATCACCTTGCGGCGAATGGGCAGATCGATTTTCTCGAAGTTAAGCCGGCGCCGAACGGCGCCGCCGCTGATCGGTTTTCGCCATTTGCGAATTGGACACGCGGGATGTCGGTCGCGCAGGTGCAGGCGCGCCTGGCCCGTGCCGCGAGAGGTATTGGACCAATTGTAGATCTGCGCGTGGCGTCGCGAGGAGCATCACATCGTGTGACAGATCTCGAGATCATCGGGACAGATGGCACCGCTCACGTTCGCGGCGGCCGCATCCGTTCGGTGCTTGGCTTGCGCGAACAACTCTTCGTCATCGACCGCGAGTATGACGACAACGGGCGCGTGCGCGAATTCATCTTCATCGGCCGCGGCTGGGGACACGGCGTCGGCATGTGCCAGGTGGGCGCCTACGGCCTCGCGAAACAGGGCTGGTCCACCGAACAAATTCTCAAAGCGTACTATTCCGGAATCGAACTCACGCGGATGTACTAAAGCGAAAATCTTTGTGGTAGAGTGGCTTCACCCCTCATTTAACTTAAAGGAAATAACACATGGCCTCAAAAGTCAAACACCTCATGACCGTCGACGACCTCGACGCGATCCCATACGACGAATGGCACCGGTATGAACTAATAGAAGGAGAGCTTTACGTGTCTTGTGCACCTGGTATTCCTCACCAACTAGTGCTCGGTAATCTTCAGTTCGAGCTTGGGTAATTACCTTAAACAAAATCCAATCGGAACGCATAGTGCCTGGACCGGGCGCGGTTTTCAGTAAATACAATTCTGTGATTCCCGATATTGTTTTTGTTAGGAATGAACGATGGGACACAATTGTCGCAAAGACCGATTCAATGCAGCTCCAGATCTCAGTGATCGAGATTGTGTCGCCCGGCAGCACAAACCGCATACACGCGATCTCAATCTGAAGCGGAAGCTATATGGCAAATATGGTGTGCCGGAGTATTGGGTTGTTGATGGTTGGTCGCGGTCAGTGATTATCTTTCGCTTAGACGAAGATACGCTGAAGGAAGTCACGACGACTCAGAGAAACCGACTTCATCGAGTCGCCGCTCTTTCCGGGACTTTCACTTAACGTAACCGCAATCTTCACAGGATCTGAGGATTTGCAGGAATAGGCCAGGATAATCCTGCAAATCCTGTAATCCTGTCATGCGTTTCTCACGTAACCAAATCATCGGTGGGCTGGTGGTGCTTGCGCTGATATGGATCGTTATACTCTTGCGCATGCTCGCCATTGTCGGTCCGACTGCGTCAGGAAAAAGCACACTCGGAATTGAAGTTGCCCTCGAAATCAACGGCGAGATCATCAATTGCGATTCGGTCCAGGTTTACAAAGAGATCCAGATCGCGACCGCCAAGGTGCCGTTGGAGGAGCGCAAGGGTGTTCCCCACCACCTGATCGACTTTGTCTCTCCCAACGTCAACTACACTGCCGGCGAATGGGCGCGGGAAGCAGCGAACAAGATCGAAGAAATTGAAAGCCGAGGCCGTGTCCCGATACTCGTCGGGGGTACAGGTTTTTACCTGCGATCACTCCGGCAACCCTTGTTTGTAAGTCCTCTAACTGACGAATCGCTGCGCCAACGTCTTAACCGGATTCGCGAAAAGTACGGACCCGAACATATTCACCGGTTGCTGCGCAGGATCGATCCCGCCGCAGCCGAGCAATTCTATCCGCGCGACTGGCCACGCGTCACACGGGCCATCGAGGTACGCCTCCAAACGGGAAAGTCAATCGTGGACCAACATCCCGAGCGTCCGGAACCACACGAAAGCTCACGCCGATTGCGAATCCTGGCGCTGAACCCGCCCCGCGATGAGCTTGTACAAACGCATCAACAAACGTACCGAAGATCACTTCAAAGCAGGCTTAGTCGAGGAAGTTCGGGGCCTCCTGGACCGCGGATTTTCACCAGCTTCAAACGCTCTCGGGGCCCACGGTTATCGCCGAGTAGTCGAGTATCTACAGGGTCTGCGCGACCTCGAGAGCGCGGTGGAACAGACCAAGCTGGATGTGCGCCACTACGCTAAACGCCAATTGACATGGTTTCGCCATGAAGCGGATGTCGAGTGGTTTCACGGTTTTGGCGAGGAAAACCGCATTTTGCGATCGGTTCTGGAAGCTGTCGCGGCCGGCCCGCGGTCCAAATAATCATCTTTCTCTCACATCTCCGGCTATCTCTTGTCAGGCAAAGATCCGTGTTGTAATCTGCTTGTAACCGCGCGATTTAATATTCCACCCCCGGGTTTTTCAAGGCATGTCGGACGGCAAACAGGCACCACAAAATATTCAGGACGCTTTTCTCAACACGGTGCGCCGTGAGAAGACCTCGGTGGTCGTCTATCTTCTCAACGGCGCCAAACTGACGGGCCGCATTCGCAGTTTCGATAAGTTTTCAGTACTGCTTGAATCAGGTTCTCAAGAACAACTCATCTTCAAGCACGCCATCTCGACAATCTCACAGTCTCGTCGTGCGACCGGAGATCTGCACGCGCAAGCCACCGCGGAACCCAACCCGCGTGATCGGCACGATGTCAACTCGCCTGAGGCGTGACATTCGATTAAACTCTCGCGGGCAATTCACCTGTGACAAAGAGGATCTGTGTCTGGAACTTTCATTACGTTCGAGGGTATCGACGGCAGTGGGAAGTCAACTCAGTTGCGTTTACTGGGCAACTACTTACGAGCCAACGGCTGTGATGCGCTGCTGACACGCGAGCCGGGCGGGACCACACTCGGGCTGCGTCTGCGAGCGGCTTTGCTGGACGCGATGGAAGAAGTCGATCCACTGACCGAACTGCTGGTCTTCGCCGCCGATCGTGCGCAACATGTACGTCGAATGCTACGTCCAGCGTTGGAAGCAGGAAGAGTCGTCTTTTCGGATCGCTACGCTGATGCGACAGTCGCTTATCAGGGCGCCGGACGTGGTTTCCCACCGGAGTTGATCGCGCAAATCGTTCAGTTGGCAACAGAAGGATTGAAACCCGATTTGACGCTCCTGTTCGACGTTTCGATTACGGAATCGACGAATCGCACGACGCGACGCTCGACCAGCAAGAGTTCCTCGACGAAGACGCCGCGTGACCGTCTTGACATCGAGCACGCAGACTTTCACACACGCGTGCGCGATGCATACTTGCAGATCGCGCTGGCAGAACCGGAACGAGTGAAACTAATCGATAGCAGTGGGCCAGTCGAGAAGACGCACGAACGCGTCAAAGAAGTGATCATTCCCTTTCTACAAAGCCGCGGACACTTTTCAATTGCCAATTGCCAATTGCCGATTGCCGATTTTGGCTCGCGGAAGCCTTAACAAATTGGCAATCGGCAATTGGAAATGCACTTATGTTTGATCAGCTAACCGGAAACTCACGAGTCAAAGCAGTACTGAAGCGGATGCTGACTACGGGACGGCTTCCAGGCGCTCTATTGTTTACCGGAGAAGAGGGTATCGGCAAGAAACTGTTTGCGCTCGAAGTTGCCCGTGCGTTGAACTGCCGGACGCCGAAGGACCAGGAAGGTTGTGGCGTCTGTGCGGCGTGTACTCGCATCTGGAAGTTGAATTACCCGCAACGTGAAGATGCGGAAGAGTGGACGCAGATTATTTGGACCGATCATCCTGACGTGGGACTCGTCGTCGCGCCGAAGCGAGTATTGCGTGTCGAGCAGATGCGCCAGATTGAAAAAGAAGCGAACTTCCGGCCGTTCGAAGGCAAAGCGCGGATGTTCCTGATCGACGAGGCGGACAAGCTCAACGACGCCTCAGCGAATGCGCTGCTGAAAGTTCTCGAAGAGCCTCCAAGGACATCGCACCTGATACTGATTACAGCGCGTCCGGCGATGCTGTTGCCAACGATTCTTTCGCGCTGTCAGATGATCAGGTTCTCACCGTTAACACCTGACGAGATCGAGAGTCACCTGCTCAAGAACAAGCTGGTTGACGCGAAGACCGCACGTTTGCGCGCGCGGGCGGCGGGCGGAAGCATGGGCCGCGCGTTGTCGGGTGATTTGGTGACGTTCACGTCGCAGCGGAAAGCGATGCTGAAAGTGCTCAATGCTCTTGCGATCAGCGAGGACCGAGCGGAGCTGCTGCGTTCAGCGGAACAACTTAACGAAGCGCAGTACAAAGAGGAATTTGAAGAACGATTGGACGTGCTCGAGACGTTGATTCGTGATGCGTGGATGCTGTCGCTCGGAGTTGAGTCAACTCAACTCGTCAATGAAGATTTATCGGCTGAACTGCTGGAGATCAGTAAGAACATCGACTCGAGCCGCGCCGGCGATTGGATCTTGCAGATCGAAGATGTGCGAGAGCAATTGATCGTCAATGTCAATCGAAAGATAACGACCGATGCGCTGTTTCTGGTGATGGCCGGAGATGTGGCTGCGACTAAGAGACCAAAGGTGCGTTAGAAAAGATTTTTAGCCACAAAAGGCACAAAATAGCTGCTGCTGCCTGTTGTGTTCTTTGTGCCTTTTTGTAGAGGGCTATTTGGTGATCGTAACGAGCTCGGGCTCAGGAGCTTTCGCGGCGGCGCCTTCAGCGAGGAGCTTCTCCGTTTCCATCACGAAGGCTTCAACAATATCCTCACCCGCAACCTTCCGCATCGGCACACCGTCTTTGAAAATCATTCCCACTCCGCGCCCGAACG
Organism: uncultured Acidobacteriota bacterium; assembly: GCA_963800055.1. Lineage (GTDB taxonomy): Bacteria > Acidobacteriota > Blastocatellia > Pyrinomonadales > Pyrinomonadaceae > PSRF01. Next base: position 55,381 of record CAWCZP010000023.1, on the reverse strand, counting down.
TGATTCCAAGTTGAGAGTCGTGGGCTTCTCCTGGACCATTCACAGCGCAGCCCATGATGGAAAGGTGCAGTGGCTCTTCAATGTGCGCGAGTCGCCGTTCGATCTCGGTCACGATTCCGACAAAGTCGTCAACATCGAGCCTTCCACAAGTCGGACACGCAACCACAGTAACTCCACGCGTTCTCAGTCCGAGCGACTTCACAATCTCCCACGCGACGCGCACCTCTTCCTGCGGCTCCGCAGCAAGAGAAACTCTGATCGTGTCGCCGATTCCTTCGTGCAGGAGGATGCCGAGTCCGATGGACGACTTCACCGTGCCGCTAAATGAAGTACCGGCCTCAGTCACACCGAGATGAAACGGATAATCAACCTTCTGGGCCAACAGGCGATAAGCGCCGACGGTCCTATGCACGTCCGAAGCTTTCAGCGAGATGATAATGTCAGTGAAGTCGAGATCTTCGAGGATCTGGATGTGACGCATCGCTGACTCAACCATCGCCTCGGGAGTCGCTGTCCCATACTTCTTCAAGAGATCTTTTTCGAGCGAGCCGCCGTTCACGCCGATCCGGATCGGCACCTTCTGAGCCTGGGCAGCGCGCACCACCTGTCGCACACGGTCGTGCGCACCGATATTGCCGGGGTTCAGTCGCAGCTTATCTATGCCTGCTTCGAGCGCCATTAACGCCAGCTTGTAGTGAAAATGAATGTCGGCGACGAGCGGAACGTCAGGCACTCGCTTGCGAATCTCTTTCAAAGCAACGGCCGCGTCGTTATCCGGAACGGCAACCCTGACAATCTCACAACCGGCGCGCATCATCTCCTCGATTTGCGAGACAGTCGCGCCAACGTCGGAAGTATCAGTCTTGGTCATCGACTGAATCGCTACGGGCGCGCCACCACCGACCTGAATATGCTTAACTTGAACGGGTCGCGTTTTACGCATGTGTCTAGAGTACAAAGTTCAACGTCCAAAATCCAAAGTCGCTGTTTGTAATACGCACTTTGGATATTGGACGTTGCGTGGTCGACATACCTATTTTGAAGGAGATGCAGCGGCCGCCGGCGGTTTGTCCGGCTCGCGACCTCCTCCAAGAATTTTGATCACATCGTTGCTGATAACAAACACCATCAACAGCAACACCATCACAAACCCCACCTGCTGAATACGGTCGCGAACACCGGAAGAAATCGACAGCCCGACCAGCGCCAGCAGTCCCTCGATCAAGAGCAGGAAGATCGCGCCACCGTCGAGCACCGGGATTGGCAAGAGGTTGAAAATGCCGAGGTTCAGGCTCAGAAAACCGAGCATTCCGAACACTCCATCCCAGCCAAGCCGTTCGACTGATTTCTGTGCCGCCTGGTAGATCCCGATCGGGCCTGAGAACGTGTTGCTCACGGACCGTTCGCCCGTAAAAACCTGTCCGAGCGCCTTGCCCGTCAAACGCAGAATCTGAATGTTTGTGTCGTATGCATACTTCGCAGCCGATCCGACGCTGGCTTTATTAAGCGGGAACATTTCAATGACACTGAATCCGAGCCGCCCATTCATGCGACGGTCGTCCGTCGTGATGTTGACGTTGCTGCCATCGCGCTGAACGACCATCGAAATCGCTTGCGCGTCATGACTGCGAATATACTCAGTGACCTGCGCTGAGCTCTTTACATTTTCACCGCCAATCGAGATAAACCGGTCACCTTCTTTCAGACCAGCCTCCGCGGCTGGCGAACCTATCCCGACGTCAGCAACGATCACTGGCAACCCGCCGTAGTCGGGAAGGAAATCCAGAAATCCTGCGGTCTCACCGTTCTCGGTTTGCGGTCTGGGCGTAACGGTTAGTGGAACTTCCTGACCGTTTCGATTTACGACGACGGGCAAAGGCTGACCCGGCGAAAGCAGCGCATCGCCGTTGATTACGTCCCAACTCGGGTTTTTATGACCGTTGAAGACAATGATTCGGTCGCCCTGTTTAAGACCGGATTTCTCGGCGGCGCCACCAGGTTGAATGTAATAGACCACCGGAGACGGTGTCGCAGGAACTCCGTACATCATCGCGCCTGCAAATGGGATCGCGAGCGCCGTCAGAATGTTCATCACCGGTCCCGCGACGGCAACGAGAATGCGCTGCCATCTGGGACGCAGGTTGAACATCTCCTCGGGTGGAATATTTTGAGCGCTTGCTCCTTCGAGTGGTGCGTTTGACTCATCGCCTCCCAGTTTTACGTAACCACCGAGAGGTATCGCTGAGATGCGGTAGTCCGTGTGTCCCCATCTCCAGCCAAAAAGACGAGGGCCGAAGCCGACAGAAAAGGTTTCAACGCGAATTTTAAAGAGCTTGGCGACGATGAAATGGCCAAACTCGTGCAAAACAACGGCAGATCCAAGTATGAATATGAATGCCAGCGGATATATTAAATAACCCATTCAGTACCTTTTTCTTATAGTTTCAATGCAAAACCAACCGGTTTAGACTCGACTTACGTCGAATCGGGTTGCACAAGCGAGTTTACGCGTCCGGTTAAGATAACGTCAAACATTTCCTCCGCAATCTCTGCATATCTCTGTGTTGACAGTGTTAATAACTGAGAGTGCGCAGAAGTACGCAGAGAACGCTGAGTTAAACTGCCGCTTTCGCCAGTTTTTCTACGAGGGCGACGGCGGCCAGACGCGCCTGACGATCGGATTCGAGGATGGTTTCAATATCCCTGGCAGGACGATTCGGATGCTCGTTCATCACGGCTTCGATGATTTGCGGAATCTCAGTCAGGCAAATCCGTTCATTGAGAAATGCGCTGACTGCTTCCTCGTTCGCGGCATTCATCGCTGCCGGCAACGTGCCGCCTTCGGAAAGCGCTCGGTAGGCGAGGTCTATGCATGGGAAACGATCGCGATCGGGCTCCTCGAAGTGAAGACCTGAAAATTCAGTCAGATCGAGGGGCGGTAACTGGCATGAATGTCGTTCCGGATACGTCAGAGCATACTGAATCGCGTGACGCATATCCGTGACGCCCATCTGCGCGATCACGGAACCATCGATCATCTCGATCATCGAATGGACTACTGATTCCGGGTGAACGAGTATGTCGATCTCGTTTGGCCCAAACCCGAACAGCCAATGCGCCTCGATCACTTCCAAACCTTTGTTCATCAACGTTGCCGAGTCGATGGTGATCTTTGCGCCCATGTTCCAGGTTGGGTGCTGCATCGCTTCCGACACGCTCGCCAGTTTCATCTCAGCTTTGTTCTTCGTGCGGAATGGTCCACCTGAAGCAGTTAGAATGATGCGCCTGACTTCTTCGCGTCTCTCACCTCTCAAACACTGGTGCAGCGCATTGTGCTCGGAGTCAACCGGCAACAACTCGGCGCCGGATTTTCTCGCGGCTTCAGTCATCAATTCGCCGGCCATAACAAGCGTCTCTTTGTTGGCCAGCGCGACGCGTTTACCCATCTCGAGCGCTTTGAGTGTTGGCAGAAATCCGATGGCGCCGACCGTTGCTGAAACCACGCAATCAGCCTGTGGATGAGTGGCAACTTCGACGAGTCCTGCTTCTCCTGTGACGATTCTCGGCAAGTCGATATTTCGCGCGAACAGACTTGCGCGCAGGTCGTGTGCGACAGCTTCGTTATCGACGGAAACCAACTCGGGTAAATGCGTGGCAATTTGATCGGCGAGGCGTTGAACATTCGTGCCCGCGGCAAGCGCAACTACACGCATGCGGGCTGTCGTTAACGACTCGATAACGCGCAGGCTGTTGCACCCAATGGATCCGGTAGAGCCCAGTATTGCTACTGCCGAGCTTTGCGTTGATGACTCGCTCATGCAATCAAGAGGGGGATGAGTAGTTTTGAATCGTAGGGGTTTAGTAGGTTGATCGTTTCGCCAGACTCGTTAACGTAAGATCCCGCACTTACACGCCACGAACTGCCGCTTACCAGAATAAGATCAACGGAGGCATTGACTGTCTTTCGCTCGCCGATGACCTTCAGATTTATTGTCGCATTGCCGGCGCCGCCACTGATACTAACGCTTCCAGTAACGATACTACCAAAGTCTTTTACTTCACCGATGTCCTGCTTCAGCTTCTCGTTGGTGCGAAGGAAGTCCCTCGATTTCCGCGCGGCTTCGCTGTTGCCGACCTGGTACAAAGCAACTCCGACAATGCCGACAACGAAGAGAACCACCACCAAACCAAGCACGCCAACCACGCCCGCAACAATCAAAACGATTTTTTTCGTGGTCATCGGCACCGACTAGCCTGGAAAGTACAAGCGTGCAAAATAGTAGAGTAGGGGCGCATTGAACAGCAAGCTATCGAGCCGGTCGAGCATACCTCCATGGCCGGGCAGAATGTTCGCTGCGTCTTTTGCACCAGAGCCTCGCTTTAGCGCGCTTTCCACAAGATCACCAAAGATTCCGACGATCGTCATCACCGCTGCGAGCGGGAGTATGAATTTGAGCGGGAGTTCTCGAAAGAACCAGAAGTGTGACAAGGCAGCCATCGCCAGCGCGGCGACAACTCCTCCAATCGCGCCTTCCCACGTCTTACCGGGACTGATTGATGGCGCGAGCTTGTGCTTCCCCAATGCTCGCCCTATGTAGTACGCACCTGCATCCGCTCCCATTAACACAAGAAAGAAAAACGACAGCAAATGCGCGGATAAAGTCGGATTAAAACCGAGGCGCATTGCTATCAAGTGACTGCCGAGCATTGGGATATACAACACACCGAGGATCGTGGCTCCCGTCGACGCGATCATCTTGTCGAACGTGCCTCTTAACGTCGCAGCGATCAGGGTGCCGATAGTGAGCGCAATGATCACGAATTGGACCAACAGCACGTTGATTACAGGATCGTTCTGTAACTGGATCGTGACGAGCGCTGCGCCGGCGAGATATCCAGCCGCCGGATCCGGTTTGAGTTGCAGTCGCTTTGCAAGCAGATAAAACTCCCAAAGCGCAAGCACCATCGCCGCAACAGCGAGCAACAGAAACAGCCACCATAAAGAAGAAATGAGAATTGACGCGATCAGGAAGGGCAGAACAACGACGGCGGTTAAGAGTCTTTTCATCCGATGCTGTTAGGAGTCTATTTCTTACTCACGACTAACTTCAATCCTCCGAATCGTCGATCGCGGCGCTGGTAGTCGACGACGGCTTCGAGCAGATGTACACGACGGAAGTCGGGCCATAGGGTTTCGGTGACATAGATTTCGCTGTACGCGCTTTGCCAGAGGAGAAAATTTGAGATTCGCAATTCTCCGCTGGTGCGCACCAGGAGATCGAGCTCGGGCAGATTTCGTGTGTACAGTTCGCTTGCGATGCGCTCGTCGGTGAGTTCATCGGGACGGCTGCCTTCGTCGAGCAATCGCCTGACAGCCGCACGAGCAGCGTCAACAATCTCAGCTCGCCCGCCGTAGTTCAGCGCCACACTCAACACCATGCCTTTGTTTCGCGCCGTTTGTTCAGTGGCGCGCTGAATCTCTTTTCTGACGTTTTCAGCTAACGCGCCGATTCGTCCGATTGCCTGAAACCTGATTCCCTGGCGATCGATCTCGTCGAGTTCGAGACGAAGATACCGACGCAGCATGCGCATGAGCGCGTCAACTTCGTAACGCGGTCGTTTCCAGTTCTCTGTTGAGAATGCATAGAGGGTGAGTGCGCCGAGCCCCAAGCGTGCGCCCGTGTCGACAGCAGCGCGCACGGCCTCGACGCCCGCTTTGTGACCTACGATGCGGGGTTGTCCGCGCTGAGCGGCCCAACGTCCATTGCCGTCCATGATGATCGCCACGTGACGCGGCAATCGATCCCAAACAACCGCAGTGAGCAGCGATTCTTCCCACGTGCCTTTTTGAATTATTCCGGTGAAATCAGAAAGCATAAGAATTAATAGGACCGATAAGACGTATATGACCTATCACTGATAACGCACTGAAAGCAAGGTTAATCCGTGGGCGGGCGCCGTCACGGCGGCTGCCGGTCTGTTGCCGCTGTCGATTGCTTCGCCTATCGCATCGAGATCCAATTCGCCTCGACCAAGCGCCAGCAACGTGCCGGCAATCGCACGGACCATGTAACGCAGGAACCCATCCGCTGTGACGCGAATCTCAATCAACGAACCACGCAAACGCTCGTCAACTCGCGGCAGTATATCCAGGCGCGTGATAGTTCGAACCCGATCCTCAACGTCTGACTGCGCGGCAGACAATGCTGTCCAATCGTGCTTGCCAAGGAACAATTCCGCGCCGCGCTTCATGCTCTCGAGATCCAGCCGGCGCGCATCGTGATGAGCATAGCGCGACCAGAACGGCGATATCACTGGCCCATTTACTATCCGGTAAATATATGTTTTTTCGAGTGCAGAATAGCGGGCATGAAAATCGCCGGCAGCAGTTTCGACTGTCAACACACGAACATCGCGACCTACATTCGCATTGATCGCAGCGCGCAGCTTTTCAGGCAAGATCTCGCGCTGAATCTCAACGCTCGCAACCTGCCCCTCGGCGTGAACACCTGCATCCGTTCGCCCCGAACCGTGAACGTTAACACTGCGGCCATCGATCAACGAGAGCGCGCTCGTCAACTCACCCTGCACCGTTCGTAGTTCGTCTTGAATCTGCCATCCGTGAAACTCGGTGCCGTCGTATTGAAGTAGAAGTTTGTAGTTCATCTGCGAATCTGTTCAGAGTTCAACCTTTAGGTTGCGTCGCTTCGCTTCTCAAGACAGCAAGCTAAAGCTTGAACTCTAAACAATACTCAGACTTTCTGCCTCCGGCTCCCGGGCTTCACTGCCGGTTCGCCGAGTTTGCACGCATCACAAACGGAAGGATCCACTGACAAAACTTTGAGCGTCGCCAGTGCGGTTCGCGGAACTGTTACATCTACACTTCCACCCGAACGATCGATGATCGACGCCGCCGCAACAACATCAGCCCCCGCCTGTCTAAGCGCATCGATGGTCTCGCGCGTTGAGCCTCCAGTCGTGATCACGTCTTCAACTACGAGGGTCTTTTCACCCGGTGAAATTGTGAACCCGCGACGCAGCGTCATCTGTCCCGATTCTCGTTCGGTCCAAACAAACCTCGCTCCTAACGCACGCGCGACCTCGTGACCAATCACTATGCCTCCAATCGCCGGCGACGCGACCAACTGAATCCCGTCACCGCGATATCTCTCAGCAATCGCGCGTCCAAACGCCTCGGCCTTCGCTGGATGTTGCAGCACGAGCGCGCACTGCAAGTAGACGGTGCTGTGCAAGCCGCTCGTAAGTTGAAAATGACCTTCGAGCAGCGCTCCGGTCGTTCTGAATTGATCGATGACTTCTTCAGCGTTCAAATTCTTACCTCGATTAGTGTGCTAAGCATGCTACAATCCGGCCCGAATGCCGCCTTATTCGAATTTAGTTTCAGACTCCACTCTCGTTCAAGACACAATCGATCTTTTGACGGGCTCGGGCGGTCGCGCTGCTGCGTCGGAGATCGTAGACGCGGTTTTCAAACTCTCACATATTGACGACGAACTCGCAGGTGCACTCGTAGCCGATCTCATCAGAAACGATCGGCGCTTCAAAATCGTCGAAAACACTGTCGAACTGCTCGAGGACGATAGTCGTTCGCGTTTACTTAAAGACCTCGACTTTGTGGTTGTCGACGTCGAAGCCACTGGCGCGAAAACGCCACCGAATCGGCTCATCGAACTCGGCGCATATCGCATTCGCGGCGGACGCATCGTCGACAAGTTTCTCTCACTCGTCAATCCCGAAATACCAATTCCACGTTTTGTCGCGGCGCTCACGGGAATCTCGAACGAGATGGTTAAGCGTGCTCCAGTGTTTGCGGACGTGGCGCCGCAGTGGCTCGATTTCGTCAGCGATTCCGTGCTGGTGGCCCATAACGCACCGTTTGATACAAGCTTTCTGAATCACGAAATCTCGCGCGTTTATCCGGGACATCGCATGGTGAATCCGCATCTGTGCACGGTCATGCTTTCAAGACGCGCATTGCCCGCACTTTCAAATCACCGGCTCGACACGATCGCAAGCCACTTCTCAATTCCGATCCTCAGCCGGCACCGCGCCGGAAGCGACGCCCTCGCCACTGCCGAGATCTTCATTCGCATACTTACCGAACTCGAGGAAACTCACGGAATCAAAGATCTGGCCGCCGCGAGAAGTTTTCAATTCCCGGAACTCGAAGCATCTGCGGTCTCGTGTAACAAAGATCAAATCAATTCTCGGCTTCAAGTGTCTGCTCGATCTCTTCAGCGCCTCGCTTGATCCACCGCTTCACGATCACAAACAGCACGATTCCAACCGCCAGTCCCAAGTCCAATCCACGGATAATACTTCGCCAAAATCTCTTTCGCTTCCGCGCCATAGCGCACCGCGAAGTAACCTTCAAGCAAAAACCGAAAGCCGCGGCCGACAATAATCGCCAGCATGAACCGCACGAGACTAAACCGAAACACTCCAGCGGTCACCACGAACAACTTAAACGGAAACGGCGGCGGCAGGAGTGTCGCCACTAACACCGCCATCATGTCGTAACGCTCGATCAGGTTCTTGACTCGCGCCTGTTTCCGCTCCGAAAACCGATTCAACGCACGCGCGCCTGCTCTTCGCGAGACGAGATAAAGAATCCAGCAACCAACCGCCGAGCCGGCCGTCGCCATGAACGCATAAAGCAACATCCAGCTCGGATACGTTGTGGACAGCAGCAACATCAACGCATCCGCGCTGCTGGGCAGAGGGACAAACGACGAGTCGAGGAGAGCGACTGCGAAGAGACCAAACGCGCCAAACGTGATCAGGTATTCAGAAAGACGTGTGAGCCACTTGGTGAGAAATCTCAATCAGCAGTCCTTTCGGCGGTTTCCTCGAGTTCCTCCACTGTGTGAATCGTGCCACGTCGCCTCCTAACAAGCAGGTAGACGATTGCGCCAACCAGCACGAGTGATCCGGCCACACTAAGAATTACGAGACCATTGTCTTTCAGGAAGAGCAACACTCGCTGGCCATAAAACACCGCCAGGATACCTTCAACGTAATACCGGAACGACCGCGCGATCATCACCGTCAGCAAAAACTTCCAGCGCGGATACTCCAACGCTCCGGCAGTCGCAACAAAGATCTTGAAAGGCAACGGCGGCGGAAGTATCGCGGGTATGCCGATCGCGAGAAAACCAAACCGCTCGTAGGCGCGTTCGACGCGCTTGATGCTCGCGAGCTTGAAACGTTTGCGCAAGACCGCCTGCCCGCCGCGACGGACAATTGTGTAAAGAAGATTGCACCCGATGACACTGCCGGCGGCAGCGAAGAGCGGAAAATAAAATGCCGCGGTCGGGTATTTGTAACAACGTCCGACGACGAGATAGTCGTTGATTTCCGGCAACGACAAGAGTGAAGAATCCAGCGCTCCAATGATAACCATCGCCGGTGCAGCGATATACAACGGCATGGCAATAACGTTTTCTTCCAACCACCTTGCAATCGCTATTAACCAGTCAGGCAACATAAGCGCTAATCAAACCACAAAAAGTCAGTTAGCCACAAAGAAGCACAAAAGTCACAAACGATCTCATCAAGTTCTGTGCCTTTGTGCTTTTTGTGGCGAATTATCTGACGGGTGCGAAAACGGAAGGAGTGTCGTATGTGACTCCGACAGTGAATCCGGAGTTTGGACTAAAACTGGTGAGGCCTTTGATACCCGCGAAATCGAAGCGCAAACCCGAAGCCCTGATCTGCATTCCGAGTCGTGCTTCTGCCTGCGACTCGGTTCCGAGTGGACCATCGCCCGGCCGTGTGTTGGCGCGTCCGTTAACTTCGCCGGCGATGCTGAACTGCTTGTTGATCCGGAAAATTCCAGCCGCTCCGTACGTGATGACGTCGTTCTGCGAAAACAGCTCAGTGGGCGCGGTGAGAATCGCTACGCCGAGATTTCCAAAAGTATTGAAGCGTCCGTCGCGACCAAACTTCTTGCCCACCAGGACCGATCCGAACGCGTTGGTCTGGTTCAATCCGATTCCCGTACCCTGACTGGAGTTTGGAAGTTGCACGCCGAAACGAAATCCCAACGAAGGACCACGGCGCGTTTCGTTGCGCAGTTTGAACTTGGCCGCGAGAGTGAAGTCACCAGCGTCGTTAGTTGAATTAGCGCCAGGCAAAAGGTCAAGCGGAATTGCCGACACGCCGCGCGAATTGATGCTCACGTAGTTCTGAGCCACGCCTTCGATCTGAAACTCGACGTTGGGCCCCATTCCAAAACTAATGCCGATAACACCGACGCGTGTCAGATCTCCTCTAATACCCGACACCGGAAAGCGCGCACCCTGCATGAAATCGATGCCGGCCTCGATCCGGATCGAACCTGGAGGAATGATGTCGACGTCTTCAGTGATTAGCGGACGTTGCTGCGCGACGGCACTTATCGCAAAGAAAGCAAGCAGGACGAGAATGAAAGGGACGCGACGCATCTGGGCTGGGATTCTAAGACAGGATGACCGGATGCACAAGATTTAGAAGATTAATTCTGCTAGTATCCCGCGCATATCTTGCCCCACGAAAGGGAAATCAGTTTATGCGACGCCTTGCTGTTCTCATTTTGGCCTTCGCTTGTCTTTTCAGCTCAGTCACACTGGACCAACAAGCCCAGTCGACAGCTCAACAAGAGACGTCTCCATCGATCCAGATCAAGGGCATCAAGGATCGAGTTGTGATCCGCCGCGACGAACGCGGCATTCCTTACGTTGAAGCAAAGAACGACGAAGACCTCTATTTCGGGCAAGGCTACGCCACCGCCGCAGATCGTCTATGGCAGATGGACATGTTTCGTCGCACCGCTCGCGGCGAGCTCGCCGAAGTTCTCACTGCCGGACCAAACAACGTGGCATTAGAACAGGACAAACTCCATCGCACCTACGGCTTCTCGCAGGTCGCTGAACAGGAATTTGCCCAGGCATCGCCACGGAATCGGGCGATATTGGAAGCTTATGCTCGCGGTGTGAACGCTTACGCATCCTCGCTCGATCCGAAGGCAATGCCGCCGGAGTTTCAAATCCTCCAGTACAGTTTTCGTCCGTGGACTCCGGTCGATTCATTCGCCGTCGTCAAGATATTTTTCGAAGCACTTTCTGACACGTGGCGGCTGGACATCATGCGTCAGGCACTCTCAGTCTTGCCCGCAGAAAAACGCGCCGAGCTTTTACCAGTCAATCTCGCCAATTGACGTGCTGGTGTTCGGTAAGGACACGCAGTCAAAGGCGTTCTCGTCACCCGGAAAGGCGGAAGCAGTTTCACCTGAAGCGCTCGAGAAGCTGGCGAACAACCAGGCAGTCGCGGCCGCTGCACTCGATCGCATCGGCTTTTACGCAGACGCGCTCGCAGCCAGCAACAATTGGGTCGTTAGTGGGAAGCGAACAGTCTCCGGCAAACCGCTGCTGGCGAATGATCCTCACCTGCGTCCGACAGCGCCTTCGATCTGGCACCTGGTCCATCTGAGCGCGCCCGGCGTGCGCGTTGCCGGAGTCGGTACGGCGGGACTGCCGGGCGTCATTCTCGGACACAACGATCGCGTCGCGTGGGGCTTCACGAATGTTGGACCAGATGTCCAGGATCTTTACGTCGAAAAGTTTGATCCCGAAAATCCCAAACGCTACCAGACACCTTCAGGCTGGCAGGATGCCGTGATCCGCCATGAAGAGATCAAAGTGCGGAAAGGATTCGTCAGCGCGGAACACGACGTGGTCACTCACGACGTCACAGTCACCCGTCATGGTCCAATTATCTTCGAAGGCGACGGCAAACGTTATGCGCTCCGCTGGACCGCATTTGATCCAGCGAAAAACAACGGCGATCTCCAATACACTCTGAATCGCGTGCGCAACTGGAAGGAGTTCAATACAGCGCTCGAGTCGTTCACCGCGCCGACACAGAACATCGTCTACGCTGACGTCGACGGTCATATCGGTTATCACACTGCGGGTGTGATTCCGATTCGCAAGTCCGGTGATGGCAGCGTCCCGTACGACGGCTCGACAGATGCCGGTGAATGGACCGGTTACATTCCGATATCCAAGTTGCCGGCGCTGTTTGATCCGCCGTCGGGAATTATTGTTACTGCCAACCAGCGAATCGTTGGTACTGACTATCCTTACTTTCTCACTCATTCCTGGGCTCAGCCGTATCGCGCACGCCGAATCCTCGACATGCTCAGTGAAAAGCCGAAACTCTCGAGCGACGACTTTCGTCGCGTTCTCGGCGACGTTTACTCGATCGCTGGTGTGACGTTTACTCGAGAGGTGATCAAGACGCTGAGGCCTACGTTGACGCCGGCTGATGAAAAATTACGGGCGACACTTGACGCGTTCGAGAAGTGGGATGGTCGGGCCAATGCCGAATCTAACGTTGCCCTCGTGGTGTCGCAAATGCGCCAGGCTTTTCGCTCGCGGATTTTAAGGGCGGCGCTCGGTCCGGAGTTGGTCCGAAACTACGGGTGGGCCAATTTCGATACGACTCTCGATCGAATCATCAAGGAGCAACCTGCCTCGTGGTTACCAAAAGAGTTTGCGAGCTATGCGGATCTGCTTCGTGCGTGCTACGACGATGCGATCCGGAATCTCACGAACAGTCTTGGCGCCGATCAGACGAAATGGACGTGGGGTGAACAGGTGAAAGCGCGATTTCCTCATCCGCTGTCAGGGGCGCCGTTGATCGGTGCACAGTTTACAGTTCCGCCTTTTCCGCAAAACGGGACTGGTGGGTTGATCGGCGCGACGGTGAACGTCGGGGCGGGTGTGTCGATGCGCTTGATTGCGGACACGAGCGATTGGGACAAGACACAACAAGGAATCGCGCTTGGTCAATCGGGATCGCCGAAGAGTCCGCACTGGAGCGATCAGCTTGCTGATTGGCGCGCTGTAACGCCGCGCGAGTTTCCGTTTACACCGGCGGCCGTGTCGAAAGCGACGAAAGAGACGCTGGTGCTCGAACCGGGTAAGTGAGCCACAAAAGGCAAAAGAAGAACAAATAGTGGCGGATGTTCTGCGCGGTTGAACTTCCTGATGACGTGCGCGAGCGACTGCGGGATCACATCAAGCGGTTGCGCGAGGCCGTTCCGGAAGCGGCGGCAAGTTGGACGCGCGTTGAGAATATTCATTTGACGCTGAAGTTCTTCGGCAACGTCGATGTCGATCGAATTCCGGCGATCTCGGATGCGGCTTCACGAGCAGTCAAAGAGTTTTCCCCTTTCAGAATTGGCGTTGGTGGAACAGGCGTGTTTCCGAAACCGAGTCGCGCGCAGGTGCTGTGGATCGGCGTGAGCGATCCTTCAGGCAAATTGTCGAGTCTTCAGCGACAACTGGAAAATGAATGCGCAAAGAAGGGTTTCGATAAAGAGGATCGCGCGTATCGACCTCACTTAACAATCGCGCGCCTTCGAAAACCTGAAGGTGCGAGACAGTTGGCCGATGCGCACTTGCAAATGAAATTCGAGCCCGCAGAGATCGAGCTCAAAGAGTTGATCGTCTTTCGCAGCGAGCTGAGCAGCAAAGGCTCGCGGTACACCGCGCTTTCGCGTTTAGAGTTCAACTTTAGCTTGTGGTCGACGGCCAGCTACAGCGTGAGCCGCCAATCGCATCCATCGAAAGTCTACCGCGGCAGCTCGCGTGGACGCGGCGGCGGTAATTGCTCCTTGTCGTCGCGCTCGCCGGTCTGCGACAACACTTCCTTGATCGCACCAACACTCGAAAGCATTGCCGAAGTCTCAACCGGCATAAAGATCACTTTCGAATTGCTGGTGCGCGTCATGTCGCGCAAGCTGTCGATATAACGCGTGGTGATCAGATACTGACCAGGATCACCGCCGGGTATCGCCTGAGCAATTCGATTGATCGCTTCCGACTCAGCCTCAGCATTGCGTAGACGCGCTTGAGCCGCACCTTCCGCGGCGAGTATCGCAGACTGTTTTTCGCCCTCGGCGCGTGTCACAGCCGCCTGCTTCTCGCCTTCCGCGCGTGTAATTGCCGCCTGCCGATCACCTTCCGCCTGCAACACGAGCGCGCGCCGGTTGCGCTCGGCCGTCATCTGCTTCTCCATCGTGATGCGCACATCCTCGGGCGGATTGATGTTCTTCACGTCGACTCGCGTAACCTTCACACCCCACTTGTCAGTTGCTTCGTCGAGGATCAAACGGAGTTTCGAGTTGATCTGATCGCGTTGCGAAAGCGTGTGGTCCAAGTCCATGTCGCCCATTACGGCGCGCATGCCTGTGATCGTCAACTGCACAATGCCGCCAACGAGGTCGTTCATTTCATAAACAGCCTTCACTGGATCGGTTATTTGCCAGTAAACCACTGAATCGACATGAATCGTCACGTTGTCGCGTGTGATAACCGGCTGAGGCGGGAGGTCGATGTACTGTTCACGCAGATCAATGGAGGTTACCCCGGGACGAGTATTAGTCCAGTAAACTGCCCGTGGCTTATCGAGAAACGGCACCAGAATGTTGAGCCCGCTGCTGGCGACCTTATCAAACTTTCCGAGACGCTCGACCAGCATCACTGTCGCCTGCGGCACAATTCTGATCGTTTTAACCGCGATCACCAACAGCACTATCGCGATGAAACCAAAGAATAGAAAGGCCAGAACTGAAGTAACTGGTTCCATAATCGACTCCCATCCACAGATTACGCATATTATACAGGGTGCGCAGATTATATAGCTTACCGGGCGCTAAGTGCCCTCTCCACAATCTCCGCCGCCGCCAGTACCATCTCCTCCGCAAAAGGCCGTCCCACAATTTGAACTCCGATCGGCAACCCGTCATCCGACCTTCCGGCGCGCACCGTAACCACTGGCAAATCAAAAACGTTGAATGTTTGCGCGTAACTGAACGCTTTGAACGTTCCCATCGTGACGCCGTTGACGTTCACCTTCAGCGTTTCGTGTGCGTATGCCGGCGTGGCGCCGACTGGCGCGACGATGATCGGCGTCGTCTGCATCCATTCGACTAACTCTTCTCGAAGACGGTCGCGTTCCATCCAATCAGCTATGTATACGTCCAACGCAGGCGGCGGGTTATCGTCAGCCGTTGCAAGACGCCAGCTTACGAACGATCCTCCTTCACGTTCGCGACCCGCGTAAACTTTGCGCAATTGGACCACAGACGCGCGCGAAAACAACTTCAACCACATCTCGTTCCCGCGATCCACGTGCGGCGGACGACGTTCTTCGCACATCAGTCCAGCATCGCTTAAGGCTTTCGCAGCGGTGGCGACAGCGCGAGCAGTTTCGCCGGTCACTGGCGCAACTCCGTCGTCTGTGTACCATGCCACGCGCGAACCGCGCACATCACGATCCTGCGTGACTCGATCATCACTGATTGCACTGAACAACGTGCGCAGATCGCGAACGGTGCGCGCCAATGGTCCAATCACAGCTCCGAGTGAATATGGACCACTACTCGGTGGAAACTGTCCTTCTCCCGGCACGCGACCAGTCGTCGGCTTCAATCCAGCTATGCCACAAAAATGCGCCGGAATCCGAATCGATCCGGCGAGATCGCTTCCGAGTCCGCCCGGCGACATACCCGTTGCGATTGCCACCGCCTCACCACCACTCGACCCTCCAGGCGTCAGATTCGCATCATGCGGATGATTAGTACGACCAAAGACCGGATTGTCGGCGGTGTAGTCCATCGCCATCTCAGCAGCGTTCGTCTTTCCGAGAACGATGGCGCCCGCGGCTTTAAGTCGCGCAACTGCCGGCGCGTCCTTCGGAGGTACGTATTCGGCGCGCATCTTCGAACCGCTCGTAGTGCGGAGTCCGGCGGTTTCAATCGTGTCTTTGATCGTGACCGGTATTCCGTGTAAAGCGCCAAGTCTATCGCCACGCATCACTGCCGCTTCCGCATCCCGCGCGCGCTCCAGCACATCCGGCGCAACAGTGACGATCGCATTCAACGCCGGATTCAATGCGCGAGATCTGCTCAAGGTGCGCCTCCGCAACCTCAACCGGCGAAACCTCTCGGTTCCGAATCAACTCAGCAATCGTCGTTAGCGGTTTAGTATTTAAATCGTTCACTGTGGCCCTATTTTGAATTTACTCAACTTCTCAATATACTTGCCTCGTGTCAAAGCTCTTCCACAAAGGAGTGAATTCTTGGCTATTCGTTTGAGCAGGACATTCGTCTTGCGCAAGCTGCATCAGCTTTCCGGTATTTTTCCACTCGGAATCTTTCTTTTAGAACACTTTTACACGAACTCAAAGGCGCTCAACGGCCCCGGTGGCTTCAACTCCGCCGTCGACCATCTACAGTCGATTCCGTACATCATCTTCGTCGAAATCATCGGAATCTTCATTCCGCTCGATCTATCACGCGGTTTACGGCCTCGTGATCACGGTTGAAGCACGACCAAACAACCTCGCTTATCCGTACCCGCGCAACTGGTTTTACCTGGTCCAACGTATCACCGGCGTTATTCTATTCTTCTTTATCACTTTCCACGTGCTCAACTTCAGGTTTGGACTGATCCCCGGGCTCAACGAGGTTTCCGTCGCCCATCATCCCGATCAAGCTTTCGACATCGTCGCGCGCGAGTTTCGCATGGTGCCGATCTTTATCGTCTACATGATCGGCATCACGGCAACGGTCTGGCACTTCGCGAATGGCATCTGGTTGTTTCTCGTCGACTGGGGTATCACGATTGGCGAGCGCGCACAACGTCTGACGGGTTATGCGTGCATCGGTTTTGGAGTGCTCCTGCTGCTGGTCGGCATCAACGCCGCTGTCGCTTTCATTCGTCCGGGTGGATTGTTAGGAGGAATCATCTATTAATGGCGAGTAACGGAATGAAGATCGCGGTTGTCGGCGGCGGTCTCGCGGGTCTCGCGGCTGTAATGAAGATCGCCGAGGCCGGTCATGCGGTGGACCTGTTTTCGGTTGTGCCTGTGAAACGCTCGCATTCCGTTTGCGCGCAGGGCGGCATCAACGGCGCCGTCAACACCAAAGGCGAAGGCGATTCCACCTGGGAACATTTCGACGACACCGTTTACGGCGGCGACTTCCTCGCGAATCAACCACCCGCGAAAGCGATGTGTGAGATGGCGCCCGCGATTATTTACCTGTTTGATCGCATGGGTGTTCCCTTCTCTCGCACGAAGGAAGGCTTGCTCGATTTTCGTCGGTTTGGTGGCACGAAACATCACCGCACTGCATTCGCCGGAGCTTCGACAGGCCAGCAACTTCTTTACGCGCTCGACGAACAAGTACGGCGGTTCGAAGCGTCCGGGAAAGTGAGAAAGTTTGAGCACTGGGAGATGTTGTCGCTCGTGCTCGACGACCACCAGGTTTGTCGTGGATTGATCGCGATGAACCTTCAGACACTCGAGCTCAAAGCGTTTCCAGCGGACGCGGTAATCATCGCCACTGGTGGTCCAGGTTTAATCTTCGGCAAATCGACGAACTCGATGGTCTGCACGGGCAGTGCTGTCTCGGCGTGCTATCAACAAGGCGCGAGATACGCTAATGGTGAGTTTATACAAGTCCACCCAACGTCGATTCCCGGCGAAGACAAGTTGCGACTGATGTCGGAATCTGCGCGTGGCGAGGGCGGACGTGTTTGGGTGCCGCGTAAGCCAAAGGACACGAGGCCGCCATCCGCGATTCCCGAGAACGAGCGTTGGTACTTCCTCGAGGAGAAATATCCAGCTTACGGCAACCTCGTGCCGCGCGACATCGCGACGCGAGAAATCTTCCAGGTGTGCATCGATGGGTTTGGTGTTGGCGGTGACAACCAGGTTTATCTCGATCTGACGCACATTCCTGCTGAGGTTCTCGATCGGAAGTTGGGTGCGATTCTCGAGATTTACGAAATGTTTGTCGGCGACGATCCGCGTCACGTGCCGATGCGCATATTTCCCGGCGTGCATTACTCGATGGGTGGTCTTTGGGTTGATTTCAATCAGCGCACGAACATTCCCGGGCTGCTGGCTGCTGGCGAGTGTGATTATTCTATCCATGGCGCCAATCGTTTGGGCGCCAACTCGCTTGTGAGTTGCGTCTTCGGTGGCTTCGTGGCAGCGCCGGCGGCGATCGAATACGCAAAGAACGTCGAGAGAAACGGTGCAGATGGTACGCGTATTTACGAGCAGGAGCTCCAGCACCAGCAGGAGATCAACGATCAACTCATCAAACAGAGCGGTACCGAGAACCAGTATCAACTGCACCAGGAGATGGGCAAGTGGATGACTGACAATGTGACCGTCGTCCGTTACAACGAGAAGCTTAAAGCGACTGACAACAAGTTGCTGGAGTTGATGGACCGTTACAAACGGATCTCGATCAACGATTCCAACTTGTGGGCCACGATGGCGCTGCCGCACGCGCGCCATCTCGACAACATGCTCGAGCTTGCTCGCGTGATAACCCTCGGCGCGCTGAATCGCAACGAGTCGCGCGGGGCGCATTACAAACCAGAGTTTCCAGAGCGCGACGATGATAATTTTCTGAAGACTACGATTGCGGAGTATTCCGGCGAGGGCCCGGTGTTTTCGTATGACCCGGTTGATGTTTCTTTGATCGAACCCCGCAGACGCGACTACAGCAAGGGAAAGAAAGAGACCGCGAAAGCATGATCTTCGGTCTTCGGTCTTTGGTCTACTACTTAGTCCAAAAACCAGAGTCCAAATTTTTTTGATACGTCATGTCAGCCAATTCAAAATCCACAGTTGAAATTCACATTCGACGTCGCGCCAATCCCGACGCGCCTCAATACTGGGAACATTTTGAGGTTCCGTATCGACCGAATCTCAACATCATTTCGTGCCTGATGGAGATTCAGAAAAACCCTGTGAACAAGTCAGGGGAGCGGACGACGCCGCCAGTCTGGAGCATGAACTGCCTCGAACAGGTGTGCGGCATCTGCACGATGATCATCAACGGTCGCGCGCGACAGTCGTGCTCGGCGCTCGTCGACAAGTTGGACCAGCCGATCAAACTCGAGCCGATGTCGAAGTTTCCGAACATTCGCGACCTGGTGGTTGATCGACAACAGATGTTTGACCATCTGAAACGCGTGCACGCGTGGATTGAGTTGGATGGCACACACGATCTCGGACCAGGACCACGAATGGACCAGGACGACGTGCAGGAGCGTTACGCTTATTCGCGTTGCATGACGTGTGGATGTTGTCTAGAAGCGTGTCCGCAGTATGAGGGCGATAACTACATCGGTCCGCAGGCGATCGCGCAGGTTCGTTTATTCAACATGCACCCGTCGGGCAAGATGACCCGCACTGAGCGACTCGAAGGCATCATGGGAGAGGACGGGATCACCAATTGTGGGAATGCGCAGAATTGCGTGCAGGCTTGTCCGATGAACATCCCACTCACGCGCGCGATCTACGAAGAGAACCGCGAAACCGTGATTCACGGATTGTTCGGATGGCTCAAGGGGTAAGAGAACTTCTTCAACGCAAAGGCGCAAAGGGCGCAAAGAAGAAGTGATAAAGCTTTTCTTTGCGCCCTTTGCGCCTTTGCGTTGAAAAACTCTCTTAGATTCCAAGCACGTCGACCAACTCCTGCACTGCTGACGCGCTCTTTTGCAATGCGATCCGCTCCTCAGCGGTCAAGTTGATCTCGATAATCTGCTCGAGCCCGCGCGCTCCAAGCTTGCACGGCACACCGACGTACAGCCCGTTGATTCCATACTCACCTTCCAAATACGCAGCGCACGGAAGAATCTTCTTCTTGTTCTTCAAGATCGACTCCGTCATCTCCACCGCTGCCGCTGAAGGCGCGTAGTACGCCGATCCAGTCTTCAACAAACCGACGATCTCCGCACCGCCACCTGCGGTACGTTTCACGATCGCGTCAACTTTTTCTTTCGGCAGCAGCTCTGTGATCGGAATCCCTGCGCACGTCGAGTAGCGCGGCAACGGAACCATCGTGTCGCCGTGTCCACCCAAAACAAACGCCGTCACGTTCTCGACTGAAACATCCAGGGCTTCGGCCAGGAAGCAACGCATGCGAGCGGAGTCGAGCACGCCGGCCATTCCGATGACGCGATGCTTCGGAAAGCCCGATCGTTTTAGCGCGACCTGGCACATTGCGTCGAGCGGATTCGAGACGATGATGAGAATCGTATTCGGAGAGCGCCGGACTATCTCGTCTACGACCTGCGAAACGATCCCTGCATTTGTTTTCAACAGATCGTCACGACTCATTCCGGGTTTGCGAGCTAGACCGGCGGTGATGATCACGACGTCAGAGTTATCGGTTTCGTCATAAGTGTTTGAACCGATCATCCGCACGTCAAAACCTTCGACGGGTGCGGCTTGCGCCAGATCCAATGCCTTGCCTTGCGGCACACCTTCGACGATATCGACCAATACCACGTCGCCGAGTTCCTTTGCCGCGAGCCAATGCGCAGCAGTGGCGCCCACATTACCGGCGCCCACAACCGTAATCTTCTTTCGCGCACCCATGTCGTTTTGTTCCTTTGATTAAGATGTAGGATTTGAAGAGCGCGAGTTTACAAGTGGGTTTGGGAGAGTGTCAAATGAACGCGGGTTCATTAACGCATTCGATACTTTCGGGTTTGTGCTAATCAAAAACTCAGGTACAGAGTCCCGTTACCATCGTGCGAAAGGACCCAGAGATTATGCTCGCTCTTTAACACAATGTTATTGAGTATACCGAGAAGGTCCGTTCCCGAAATACTCAGGTCTACGTCTTTCGCGTAAATGCTGGGCCGATACGGATAATCTCGAAACCGCTCGGTTTTGAGACTCTTTGCCTTTAAGAACAACTCAACCTCCGGAAGATCATACACGTAATTCCGCAAGGCAAACTTGTTCAGGTCGCTGTTTGCCTTGAATTCTCGCACATGGATGCTTAGAAAATCTTCTAACACTCGACTGCGTCCACGTACGGGCACAAAGTTGATAACGCCATCGCGCAGTTCCCACTTATAGAAAGGTATTTCTTTTACAATATGATTCAGCACATCTTTTATAGTGCTTTGATTCGCGTCAACGCTGAGCCTTATTTCGGTGGTATCCAGATCGGAACGTTCAAAGCCAATGTAGACTTCATATTGTACGGCCAACGCTGCCAGGACGTTCATAACTCTGACGTTTTTTAACTGAAGTTCAACTCTAGTTGTCGTGACGTCCGTTGTCTGACCGGAGCCCTGTGAACAAACCAACAGTATTAGAAAAATACCTCCTAGAACTATATGTTTATTCATGTATCTGTTCCTTTCATTGTGGCCATGATAAGCATAAACCTAGCACGCGCCGCACGGAGCACGTTAGCCTATCCAGTTACTGCTCAGGTAAGTTACCGTTGGCGCGAAACACTCACTCGTCCTACTGAAATACTATAGTTCCCTAGCGCCTCCCCATTTGGACCCATCCGAAAACGCTGTAATCGTCCAGCGCTATCCACATTAGAAAACACTCGATCAAACATTACTCTAAAAGTTCCCTGCGGAACATTCACTGTCATTGCTTGTGTTGTGGCCTGAGTGCAACTCAAAGTGGCATTCCTGCGCATTACATCTCGTACAACGCTATCCTCCACTTTAGTGGCCGAACGGAGACCGACACCGACGAGATCTTGGGACTGTCCGTTTTCGATTTTGAAAGGAGTTTCTCGCTGAGTTATAGCGGGATCCGGACCACATCCCTCTCCAGTTACCGACTCCGTCCCTGTACCCGATAACGGTTTGCCATTGGCGTCGGTGAACTTGATCGTCAAGAGAGAAAGATACCCCGTAAAATATCTATTATCGCCAGTGCCACCTGTTTCTACATTCGCGCGGAACTCCGTTCGTCCCGCCGTCACAGTCACTGTAATGTCATTGATCCCTGAAGGGGGTTCACCGATGTCAATCTTGATCGGACCCGCTGAGACAGGGCCACCAGGCGGGGGCGGAGTCGACGTCGTTTGTTGCGGCTCCTCGTTGGTCAGACCGTCGAGCGCGTTTATCCCAAGCATCCCTGTTGGATCGATCAGAGTCAGTGGAGAGTTTGTGACGTAACTGTAACGATTGAACGTTTGTGGGTTTGCGGTCACAGCGCTTGCCATCAGCGGATCAATCGACGTGAATCTTCCTTGACTACTTGAATAGTATCTAGCCTCCGCGAAATCGAGGCCGCTTTCGATATCGCGCTCGTATGCGGTGAACTGCTGTCGCAAGCCATCGCCGCCGGAATAACCATTTCCAGTGGTGCGACCGCCAGCCCCAGCGAACAACTCTTCGCCAAACGGCAGGTAATCGTGTCGCTTGATGTTCGCAAGAGTTCCCGTCTGGTCAATGATCATGCGTGGGGTGCCGAGATGATCGGTGACAAGCCACTGAATTGAAGCCTCACTTGATGCTTCATAAGCCTCAATTTCCACTACCTGGCTGTGATTGTCGCCAGCTACATTGGTAACGTGCACCCGAATCTTGCTCGTGGTCAGTGGCGTAAAGGTGAATTTTCGCCACACCTTGTCGTTACCGGTGACACTTCCGCCCGGCACCGTGGCCCAGGCGCTGCCAGTCCAGTATTGCACCTCGAAATCAGTGAGGGCGTAACTCGAAGTCATCGTTAGCGTCGGCTCTACTGGATTGCCGTAGTTCTGCTGTAAACCAACCACATTGATCTCGCTGATGGTTTTCGAACCGGCGAACTCAACCTGAATCCAGTCCGGGTAAACGGAACTCGTACTATCCGCCCACCAACCTGCCGTGCCAACATGCTCGCCGTTGATAGCGTTGCTCGCCGCCGCCGTCGGGCCATAAGTCGAGGAGGCCGTCGCCACTGCTCCATTGCTGGCCGCCGCGACGTTAACACCTGGCGGCGATTGAGGCGCCGCTGATGCTGTCGTAATCAGCAACTGCCCATTGCGATAGCCGTATTCCTTCTGCGGATTCGCAACGGCGCCGTTGGCCGCATACTCCGCCAGCAACTCTCCATCAAAGCCGTAGATTTGCCATGTCTCCTGATTGTCGACTCTGCGACGCACGCGCTGGCCGTTAGCGTTGTAGGTGTAATACTGCGACTGGTTATTCCCACCCCACGCTCGTGTCATCCGGTTTTCGGCGTCGTACTCGCGCAGCCCCGCACCCGTGTACGTATCGCTAGTGAGATTGCCAGCGGCGTCATAGCGCATTTGCCGCAGGTTCTCAGGCAGTGCCAGATCGCCAGGAGCGTAGAGACGGTTGGTGGGTGTACCAACCGTAAACTGCTTAGCGTTGATACCAGTGCCCCAGGATGCGGATTTGATGGTGCGGTTGCCCCAGCGGTCGTAATCGTACTGCTGACTGCCGGTGTAAGTAGAGCCGTTCTGCCATTCGTTAACCGCGGTCAAGCGATTCAACGCATCGTAGCTGTAGCGGTCTTCCATGTAGTAACTGTTGATGATCGTCTGACTCATTAGCAGATTGCCGTTGTTGTCCGCACCGCTGCCACAATGCTGCCAAGTCGTGCTGTAGTGATTCACCAACGCGCCGAGTTCACCACTCCACTCGTCGCCTGAGTTCGAGGTGCGCACGTCACAGAGCTGTCCACGAGTGTTGTAATGCAGCTTGTTGTAGACGGCAGTGTTAGTGCCATATTGCTCTCGGCTCAAGCTGCCCCACTGGCTGTAAGTGATGCCCGCTGCGTATGTCCGCTCCGTACCATCACCGAGATTGCCCTTGAACGCGAGATTCGACCCGTCCTTGTCCGCCACCCGGCCAGCCTGATCGTAGTTGTAGGTCACTGAATGTTGCGAAGGATACTTTAGCGACGTAACGCCTCCGCCCCGATTGTACGTGCGCTCGACCCGGTAGGTCGTACTCCAAACGCCACCGGATTTGAATAACTGTCGCTGCACGAGTGGTCGGCCCAGTGCGTCGTAACTGTCAACCGCCGTGTGCTCCACTTCCTGTCCGGTAGAGAAATCCCCGCCCTTGTAGAAATGCCAAAAGCGACCTTTACCGTTGGTCGCCCCGTCGTAAAACCACTTCACATCGATGGCAATAGGTGTGTCGGTGTAGTTGATGGTGGTGTTGCGATTAAGGGCGTCGTAGGCGTAAATCGATTCGACTCCGCGCGCGTCCGTCTTCTTGATCAAGTTGGCGCTCGAGTCATACTCGTAAGCGATCGACCAGAAGTTGTTACTGGTGATCGGATCTGAGAGATTTAAGCTGCCAAGCGTGCCCTGCTCTGGATTGCGCGCGCGGATCAACCGCTTCAGCGAGTCGTACATGAAGAATCGCTGCTGACTGCCTTGCGTGACTTTTACGAGATTGTCGAGCGTGTCGTAGAGGTAAGTGGTTTGGAAATTCAGTTCAGTTGGACCACCGGGAACTTCCGGATCTTCGTAGACCTCTATCAAACGCCCGAGCGCATCAGTCACGCTCTTTCTCGCTTTACCGGCCTGGTCCGTGACCGTAACGCTATTCCCAGTGTAGCTCGTACTCACAACTGCATTGTCCGGCGTTGTCACCGAGGTCACTCGACCTAAGGCATCGAAGAGACTGGGTAGTCCAAACCGCACTCTGACTTTGCCAGGGACGAAATGGATTCGATATCTTGAACGCTCTGTTGAGGGCGTCATATTGGCGCTGCACGACAATGTAGTTACTGCCGCCTTCATACTGTCGTGTCTCAGTTGTGCGACCCAGTCCATCGTACAGTGTCTTACCGACGATGATATTGTCACCGAAGTTATCCCGATCACTCGAGGCAGTAATAATCCGAGTGTCATCGTCGTACGAGAAAGTAGTTTGGTTAGAAACACCTGTGCCGACGGCTCGCCTAACCTGAGTTGTACGATCCAGCAGGTCATTGTAGTAGAGGCTGGAGACAACTTGGTTGGCGTCCTCAGTGTCGACAGGCTTTCCCAGATGGTAGTCGAACTGCGAATAAGCGACATGTAATTGAGCATTTCTCACCCTCGTCGCAAACGCATAACTTACCTGCGAACCTAACTCGATCGCGCCGCTGTTTGCTTGAGCGTTGCCGTCCGGAGTTCCAAATCGATCGTCGAAAAAGAATTCAGTGGCGTAGCCTCGTCCATCAACGGCTTTAACTACGTTGCCCGCCATGTCGAATTGCTGGTACGCGGAAATTGAGCCGGTCTCATCGCCTGAGGCGTTCAGAAGATATCGAGCAGTGGCGGTGACGTTTCCGCGGGTGGCGTGACTGGTCGTAAACGAAGCATCCAGTCCACTGATGCTGTTTCGATTCACTAGCGCTGCGTGATTAGTTTCCGCGGTGTATTTGTCGTACTCCAAGGTCGTGCGTGCCCTTCTAGTTCCATCACCGTCGAAAATCTGTACCTCCTTTGGGAGTGATCGCAAATGAATGCTCGCTGTGGTGGCGTAATTCGTGCCGTTCACCGGATTGGTCGTCAAGTAATCGGTCTTCGTCCGCCGGACGAGACCGCCTGCGCCGCCCGCAAGAAAGCCATACTCGTGGACGTTGGTCGGATTGTTGTAGGCGTCGTAGGTAAAAGTCTGTTTGCTAACAAGATTCGCTGTTGCGGGTTCAAGAGTGATGACCGTTTGGCTGATACATGGATTGATGGCCGTGCTGACCAGTGTTGCGCAGGTGATCCAGGTATTCTCTATCCGCCGCAAAACAGTGCTGCCATTGCTGTGGAAGAGTTCCGTCTTAAACTCACGTCCTTCAGTCGGATTTGGCAGGTCGAACTGACCTGCTGTGGTGTAGCTAAACGGATGGCCATGAAAGTAGTGCTTCTCTCGCGAGATTAACTCCCCACCAAAGTTGAGGTGATCGACCTGAACACTGCCCTGGATGCCGAAGGCATCGCTTTCGTAAGCGCCGTAGGTGGAGCGACTAGCGAGCGCACCGCTTTCAGTGTAGCTGCGCCGTTCAGTGACGCGTCGATTGATCTCCTGCTGGAACCCCATACCTTGTGCGAATTCGGTCCAGCTATACTCAAAGCGGCCGCCAGTGGGTAAGTCGACTCGACACAACTCACCGTAACGGTTGTAGCGAAATTGATAAGCCCGAGTATCCGGTAACCTGACCATCGAAACGACATCGGGATTATGGTTGGTGGAGCTGGAGCCGTTAAGGTTCGGAAACAGATTGTAGTAAGTGGTGGGAGACTCACCTGCGATTAGCGCATTTTGAAGCGCGGTGCGGAAGATGCGGACAATACGTTCAGCGCCACCGAATCCCTTAAAGATGATTCGATCACAAACGCCGTAAACTGGATCAGGGAAGTTGTATTGATATGTAATTTGACGATTCAGTGAATCCGTGGCTGAAGTGATGCGCTGGTCCAGGTAGGAGCCTTGATAAGTAAACGAGATCTTGTTTCCATTTCTGTCTCGCATCCACATGACAATGCCGTTCTCAATTCGATATCGAGTTCCGTTGCGTAGCGTCAAAAAGCCTGACGGCGTAAGAAGATAGGGGCCGGAAGGTGTGTAGGTTTTGTCATGAACCGCAGTGTCTGAAATGAAAGTGGCAGCACTGCCATCAGCAGTGACAAAAACCGTTCCGCGCGACGTGCCCGGTGCTTGTGGATCGAAGGTGCTGCAGTTGCTGCTCGCCACCTGACCGCCATAAATCTGATCCCTTAGTTCATATTCAGTTCCATCTGAGGCGGTAAAAGTTAACCGTGTCGTGCCCTGCGTAACCCCCGGGCCTTCGGGGCAACCTTCGCTCATCTGCCGTCCCTGCAAAACACCTGGTCCATAGCCAGGGCGCAAACCGGTCCACCAGTTATAGTTCGGAAAGTGATACGGGCCGGCCGAATCATGGTCCACAGTCCAGCGTTGCTCGATAGGTAACGCACTGACAAATCCAACGCTGCCGCGGCCGCTGGCCTTCAATAAAGGCAGCCGAAAGTTCAAATGCCCATTAAAAACATTAACGTTCTCAAAACCCGATATACCAAAAGAACCTGTTGGTGCTCCAGGGGCCTGACCAGGAGGCGTTGTGTCATCAAGAACGTTTTGAGCTGATGCTACACCCAGCGCGAAGTGGGTCAGCACAACTGCAAGCAAAAGCCGTCCAATTCGCATAACGGACGGGCAAACTCTGGCCTGAGTTAACATGGCTTATCTCCTCGGGTCGATTAGTGAGGCGTTATTGTGATCGTGCAGATCCAATCAGGGTGTTTAGTTTCGACCAGCACGTATCGACCCGGAGGCAGATGCCACAACTCCTTGAACTTGCTCTGCCGCTTCGGCATGCGAACTTCTCTCACTGAAGCTCCTGTTTGCTGCTTCAAAACTAAAGAGAGTTCTTCTTCATTACTATGATTTTGCAGCGCTAAAAGAAAACGGCCCGGCGGGCGTGTTATTTCATTAGGTGTAAAACCGTCTGAGCGAAGTACGAGCAATTCTGCTTCAACGCGATCAGAAGCTCCTTGGTTTTCCACGTTGGAAGTCCAATTAGATCTTGCATGTGTGACGAGCAACAGAGATACTCCGACGACTGTAAGAAAGAAGCCGGCAATAACGCCTTTACGCGACATATATTTGCCTCCGCTTTGACCCAGCACGAAGAACTAGTGGCGCAGCAAACTCTGGGGGAAAACCGTTGCAACGTGGGTTGGTTAGTTGTAACGCGAGGCTCTGCGAGGAGACGCGCGTGAGAATGTCTTTGGCTCCGAGGAGATGCGCGGCACTCTACTCCTCAGATGGTCCAATGTCAACGAAAATTTTAGCTTAATTCAGGATCTCGTAGCGTAATGGACGACATCGACAATCCATTCCCTGAACCCGTCGAGATCGAAATCACCGACGTCTTCGATCTCCACACGATCCCGCCGCGTGACGTGAAAGCCGTGGTCGAGGAATATCTGCGGTTGGCCCATGAGAAAGGTTTTAAGTGTGTGAGAATAATTCACGGCAAAGGGATCGGCGTGCAACGCGAGATGGTGCGTTCGATTCTCGCGCGCACATCCTTCGTTGCTGATTGGACTGATGCACCACCTGAAGCCGGTGGACTGGGCGCAACGATCGCTAGACTTAAAGATTAGCGCGGTCGTGCGAAGACGAACCCGAAGCGCTTCCCGATGTATGCTCTCTGCAAACTCTGACTCAATCTCCACGCACCGGCGTCGATTACGAAGTGCGCCATCGTTGCGCCGAGGATCGCGCCGAGAAGGAAATCGACAAGCCTCATAAGATTCGAATTCTCAGCAACGCTCTTTAAATCAATCGCGCGATAAAAAACCAAACCAACGAACGCCGTGATCAGAATGAGTTTCACTGCACTCGCAATCTTGAATCTCTCCGACGCCCCCCGCGGATCGAAATTCAGCGAAACGACCGTCATGAAAAGTATGTACTGCACGCCGTGCGCGATTGCGTAGCTGTAGAACGCGACATTCATATCTGTCGATAGGAACACCGGCAGAAAGAAGCAAACGAGTGTGAAATAAAAGATCGTCAGCAGAGGTGTAGTCTGTTTGAAATTCCGCAGGTAGACGACCACACTTGCCAGCAGGATTGCTACGAAGATCACGCTGCCAATTCGATAGAGCAGATCGAAAAAGCCATGCAGGTAGTTTGGCGCAACGGCCATTCCTAGAATCTTGAACGTGCCAATAATTCCGCAGTACGTGCCGAGTTCGATCATGATCCTTTCATACTTGTCGGGCGCTGCGCCCCGAGTCGCGATTGAGACGAATGAGTAGACGCCGGTGTTTTGGCGTCCGTAGTGAAAGGCCTGCCATGCCCAAAAGAGCAGCAGTGTGTACGCTTGTACGATCGTGTTGGCGAAGGCGAAGAGAAGTCCGGTGGCGATCGTCAGGAGTATCGGAAAATAGATGTATCGCGTCTTGTGCCTTCTGACGATCTCGGAAAAGTCTTTATCGATATAGAAGAAGATCGTGGCCGGAACGTGCGCCGTTCCGAGAAACAGAAGAGCAGTTCGCATTCCGCCGAAGCCGTAGATCGTGCTTTCGATCCGTGAGCTCAATAGGAAAAACGCCATCGGCACCCACGTACTCAACAACAACGCAATGAGAAAGATCGGTTTCAGTTGATCCGTCCATGACGCGTTGTCGTGTTTCTTCGTGAAGACTCGCACCGCGAGTGAATATAGCGAGAAATACGAAAACCATCCACAGATTACACAGAATCTGCGTAATCTGTGAATGGCTTTGTCCGAGCGTAAGCTTAACTACCGGCCTTGATATCGTAGGCCCACAGCGTACCAAGGTCACGAATGTACAATCGTCCATTAGCAATCACCGGATACGCAAACGAAGCCTCAGGGAATTGCCCAACCTGCTTTTTCTTCGGCTGATTCGGCGGAGTGAATCGACCCTTCTCACGAAACGCTTCCGGGCTCGCTTCCACCAATGCCATGTCTCCATTCATGAAGTGAAAATATAAATGTCCGTCGGCTGCTGCGACAGAAGCCCAACCAAAATTGTCTGACTTCCACTTGACCGTCCCTGTCGTGAACTCAATTGCAACGAGTTGTTGCCTCGCTTCCGTGCCGTATAGATGATCGCCAACGAGCGCCGCACCCCCGATACCGTTCGGCAGTCCACGGGTGAAGTAAACCTGTTCCGCAGCCACACCGCTTCCCTCAGGCTTTAAGCGCACGAGCGCGCCGCCGACACCGAGCGCGCCAGCATAAACATATTCACCACGGCCAACCGGGGTGAAATATTGCGCCGGACCTTTCGCGGCAT
Organism: uncultured Acidobacteriota bacterium; assembly: GCA_963800055.1. Lineage (GTDB taxonomy): Bacteria > Acidobacteriota > Blastocatellia > Pyrinomonadales > Pyrinomonadaceae > PSRF01. The sequence goes on along the minus strand of CAWCZP010000023.1, from coordinate 25,725 downwards.
CCGCGTAACGCCAAAGAAATTGCCCCGTCTTCGCGTCGACTCCAACAAGCCCTTTGGTCAACAACTGCACATACTGTTTGCGACCGCCACCCTGGACCATAATCGCCGACGCATAACCTGCCGGCTCGCCACCCGGCACTGCCGATTTCCAAATTAACGCGCCGGTCTTCTTGTTTAGCGCGACCAGCGTCGCTTCGGTTCCACCCGGAGTGACAACAACAACATCGCCATCAACCAGCGGCGACTCCGCATAGGCCCACTCGCCTGGCGTGCCACCGAATTCTTTTCTGATGTTCTTGGACCATCGCATCTTGCCGCTCTTGGCTTCGAGGCAAGCGATGTCGCCGTCAGAGCCGAGCGCGTAAATGAAATTGCCGTCAACTGTCGGAGTGGATCGTGCTTTCGGGTATGGTGGGTTTTGATTCGGATTGCCTACGTTGCCAACGCGCGTTGTCCAGATAACTTTTCCGTCCTGTGTGGAGAGTGCCGCAACAAACTCATTCTCCATATCGCGATTGCTCATCAGGTAGATACGGTTTCCTACAACGACGGGCGTTGAGTAACCGTCACCGATGTCATTTACTTGCCAGAGCAGCTTCGGTCCGCCCGCGGGCCACTGCTTCAGGAGACCACTCTCCGGCGACGTTCCGTTGCGTGCCGGCCCTCTCCATTGAGGCCAATCGTCAGGCGAAACTCCAATGCCGGCAGACCGCGAAACGGGCACCACCGAGAAACAGACACAAAGAGCCGCAAAAGTAACTAGTAATCCTAACTTCACTGTCTTCTCCTTTGGACGATTGAAAATGCCGCTTGGAAACTTGCAAGCCTTCGGAGTTACGAACAGTGAAGAAAAATGTTCCGACTACTGTACAAAAGTATACTTAAGCACTCCGACAACCTTTACCGGTTTGCCATGTAACAGCGTCGGTGCGAATTGAGTATCTCTCGCCGCGGAAACGCTTGCCGCCTGGAGCAATGGATGGCCGCTAATGGAAGCTGCTGCGATCACCGTTCCCTCTTCGCTGATTATCACCTTCACTTCGACTTCGCCCTGGGCGTTAGCCGCACGTGCAATGGCAGGATAGGTCGGTTTTGGCAGCCGAATGGCACGGCCGGCTTGAACTCCATCGATCTTTGCGGCGTCTTTAGCGCAGTCTTCCATAAGGCATGAGCCGATTATTGTTTCGCCGTTGTTGGCGGCATCTTCAAGCATCTTGTCTACTGCGTTTTTGGGTTTGGCTTCAGTGGTGGGTGTTTGAGTGTCCTGGGCCAATGCTTGCGGAACCATTAGCAGGACAAACATCAGAGTAAACAGAGTGTGTCGCATTCGAATGCTCCTTCAAATTGTGATTGTGGGACGTACTAGCTGGACCCAATTGCCCTTAGACACTAGAACGAGGCAAATGTTCCAGAAAAGTTCAATGCAGATCGACCGCTCTATGAACTTCTTCTCGATTGAGCATGTTCAACCGGGCGGCGTTCCGCCCCGCAGATTGGTCAACGGTTTTGAGCGTTTTGATTGTACAATAGCGCTAGCCCACGGTGCTTTAACTTTAGGCCGTGACTCAATTTTCATTAGGGAACGTTCAGTATGGCAACAACGTTGGAACAACTGGCTGAACAAGCTATGGCTCTTCCGAGCGAGTCGCGCGCGTGGCTTGCGGATCTTCTTGTCGAGAGTCTTGAGGGTGATGATCTTGGCAGAATTGAGCAACTGTGGCTGGCTGAAGCCAAGCGACGGCGAGATGAGGTTCGTTCAGGCAATGTCAAAACGGTACCTGGTGAAGAAGCTTTGCGAAAGGTGCGTGAGTCCCTCGACGGATGAGGTATGACTTCCACCCATCAGCTTTGGAAGAATATCGTCAAGCAACGCAGTGGTATGCGGAACGTGAGCAGAGGATCGCACTGGAGTTTGTCGCTTCGGTGGAGGACGCAATCGCGCGGATTGTTGAAGCTCCGAGGCGTTGGCGACTAGTTGATGAAGACGTTCGTCGCTGCCTCACTCGGGTCTTTCCTTTCGGAATCCTTTATACAATCGAAGACGACTTCTTACTAATCGTTGCCGTTATGCACTTCAGCCGCGAACCGGATCATTGGAAATCACGACTCATAGATCGTTAGCACGTTTCCACCGGGCTCGCTAATTCCTGATCCTTATCGTCCCGACATTGCTCTCCAGATCGCGCGACTTCACTTTGATGACGACTACGCCCGCCCGCAGATTGTTAGGGAGGCGAAATGTTACCTGCATGAAGTCGGGAACAGAGGCGAGCCGTACATCTTCTGCATCCACGTCGTGGCTCTGACCGATACTGTCAAAAAGATTAACTTTGACAATCGAGGCGACATCGCCTGGTGCTAATTGCAGATTGGCGACGAAGAGAATCACCCGCGTGTTTCGATCAGGTCCGGGATTCAAAAGATCTAGTGCCTGTATAACTGGAAACGGATCTCTCATCAACAACAAAGAATCCAGCGCGGCAGCCTGCTGCGCGACTGGACCCGCCGGATCTAAAACGAGAATCAGTGACGGAGTGTTGATCGTCAATGTCGCTGTCGAGGGAGTGCCGAGCGTCGCGCCGCCTGTCGCGTTGCCCAGTGTAAGGTTCAGTGTCTCGCTGCTCTCAAGAACATTGTCGTTGGCGATAGGAATAGAAAAAGTCTTCGAAGTCTCTCCCTGAAGAAATGTGAGGGTGCCCGAAGTCGCAGTGTAATCAGATCCGGCTGTTGCGGTCCCATTGCTGGTTGCAAAATTAACCGTAACGGTACCACTGGCTCCATCCACTCGATTCACAGTGATTACAGCGCTGCCGGTATCTTCAGTCGCAGTAAACGTCTGACTGCTGAATAGCAGTTTGCCGGCGGAGTCATCGTTGACAATCGTACCAGTACCCTGCGCGATCGCTATCGTCGCATTACTCGCGGTTTGCAACGTAACCGTGAATTGCTCATCAGGCTCAATTTGAAAATCACCAAACACTTGAACATTCAGTGTGCCTGACGTAGCGCCTGCCGGAATGAACAACGTACTTGAGAAAACTCGCTGAAAGTCGCTAAAGGAAGTCCCCGTACCATCAGTCGTCCCATAGTTGACGAGTACGTCCTGCACGCTGGCGGCTGAAAGGGTCACGGTAAACACTGCGTTGACAAATCCAGTATTGCCTTCCGTAACTGAGGCCGATCCAATACTCAATGTCGGACCATCATCATCAGCAATCGTGCCGACACCTTGAGCAGCGGCAATCGTCGCATTCGTCGGACTAGTTAAAATGACAACATACATCTCGTCGGTTTCGTCAACGTTGTCGCCAGTCACCTGGACCGGGATGGACTTCGACGTTTCGCCAGGATTGAATGTTAACGTGCCCGACGTAGCAACATAATCGCTACCCGCTGTCGCAGTTCCATTAGCAGTACCAAATGAAACCGTGATTGGCTGAGACGAAGGATTTGACAGCAAGACATTGAACTGCGCGTTAACACTCGTGCCCGCGGCGCCTTCCGTGCGGAACGACGAGGTAATTGAAATGACCGGTTGCGGATCGTCATTAGTAATCGTTCCCAGGCCCAAGCCATCAGCGATAGTGCCATTAGTCGGATTACTCAAATTAAGGGAGAACGTTTCATCTGGCTCGAAGATGTTGTCCGGGACTACGGGAACAGCAATAGTTGTTGTGACAGTCCCGGCCGGGAAACTGGCGAAGTTCGGGACGTCAAGGTAATCGACGTTAGACGAAGCTGTACCTGGCGTGAGTGAGAAATCAGCAAAGACGTGGTTCTCGCTTGGTGCGCTGAGGGTGAGAGTGAAAATAACGAAGTGTTGAGAGAAGAACCCGGTTCCCTCGACTCCGGTAGCGTCGTTAATGCTGATGGTTGGCGGCGAATCGTTGTCAACAATTGTTCCAAGACCTTTTCCATCGCTTATGGCGGCGTTGATCGGAGTGGTGAGTATGACATGGAAGGCCTGATCGATTTCGTCGAGTAAATCTCCCTTGACGGCGACGCTGATAGTTTTCGTTGTTTCGCCGGGAAGAAACGTTAACGTTTCGGCTACGTGCTCAAAATCGACGCCTTTCGTCGCATCCGAACCAAACGATACCAACGCGGTGGGCGTAGTGAAGTAGTTAACGCGGACTGTTTGGGTGCTCGCCTCAGACAAACTTACTGTGAAGACGGCGTTAACAGTTCCCGTATCGGTTTCAGTGACACTGGCGTCGTTGATGCTCAGGCACGGCTGCGCAGAAGTGAAGTTATTTAACAGTATTCCAACGTTAGCCACCTGATGGCTAACCGCAACGTCATCCTTGCCGTCGTCATTGAAATCAGCCACCAACACCTGGTCCGACACGTGAGCGGTAGTCACGTTCACAGGAGCATTGAATTCACCATTACCCTGGTTGGTTAGAAAAGTGATTCCGTTTGAATTAGATCCGAAGATTATCGCGCCACTACTCACAACCAGGTCCGGTTTGTTATCGGCGTTGAAGTCTCCGCTGCCGAGCATGCCTGGGCTGTCTGTCCTGTAATTCGTGGCCGCATTAAATCCGTTAGTTCCGTTACTGATCAAAACGGTGATGAAGCCCTGCCTGACAAAGTCTTCGATTGGCGAATGACTTACGGCAATGTCGTGTTTGCCATCACCATTCAAATCTCGCACAACCACTGATACCGGGTCGCCTGTAAGCAGCGCAACGGCGTAGTCGGAAAAGTGGCCGGTCCCATCGCCCTGTAACGCATGGACCACGTTTGCACCAATCCTGACAATGGCTAGATCCAACTTGCTATCGCCGTTGAAATCTCCAACATCCAGGTCGTCAAGGACCTGGAACCCGCCTTGGAGTGGCCCACCGGCGATGTTCGTGAAGGCGCCAGTTCCCGTTCCCAAAAGCACAACATAAGTATTGGTGTTGGGGACTATTACAATCAAATCGGCTTTGGTGTCGTTGTTGAAGTCCGCTGCCTTGATAGCGGAGAGTGCAGAGCTAACGGCGACACTTGGCACAGAAAATCCATCAGTGGGAAACCCGCCTGTTCCGTCATTGAAAAGAATCGAAATGTTTCCGTCTGACGCTTTTGTAACAGCCAGATCCAACTTGCCGTCACTATTGAAATCCGCTGTAGTAACCGACGTAAGTTGCACGACGCCAAAACTCGTCAACGACTTTCTCGTGAACACTCCGCTTCCATCACCCAACGCTACCTCGACAGCTGAACCACCCGGGTTTTGTACTCCGCCGAAACTTGGACCAATGATGGCAAAGTCTTGCTTACCGTCGTTATTGAAATCCGCCCCGACCATATCCCGCATGGCCGGTGCGTGCGTGTCGTACCTGAGTGCATCATTAAATGCGCCCGTCCCATCACCGTTAAGGATTCCAATGCCGTTTGGTTGAGTGGCGGCTAGATCCACTTTGCCGTCTTGATTGAAGTCGCCGAGAGCAGTGGACGAAGAACCGAAAATCATAGGGCCCGAGATATAGGATTTCCCTCGCGTAAGATTTCCAGTTCCGTTTCCCAACATGATCGTGATACCACGCTGTCCGGAAGACACGACATCGACGTGAGTATCGTTGTTAACATCAGCGGCGAACGACGACACGCTGTTCTCCGCAAACTGGGAAACAATGGGCGGCAAAAAACTTCCGTTTCCGTTTGCCAGAACGACTCGGTCGTCGGCCAATAAATCGAGATGTCCGTCTGCGTTGAAGTCCGCAACGGTTAGCCACTGCGGGCTGTTGCCGGTGACCACGGTTGGGCCAGGGCCAAAAACAGTGAGAAAATCTTCTCGAAATCCCAACCAGATTTCGACTCCTACGAGTCTACCGGGTACGGCGAAATCTTGATTGCCGTCTTCGTTGAAGTCGCCGACGACGACTGCGGCGGAATTGCGGCTGAAAGTTGGGATCGGCGATTGAGTCGCATGGACAAAAAATCCAGTGCCAGTACCTAAAAGGACCGCGACTCGTCCCTGGTCGGTGCCGTTAAAGAGGCCGGCAATGATGTCGAGCCTGCCGTCATTGTTAATGTCACTCAGCACAGACCGACTGGGAGTGCCCTCTAAGAGAACGTCGCTCTGAACACTAAACTTGCCAGTTCCATCATTGAGTAGGATGACGAACCTGCCGCCTATAGCGAAGGAGAAATCGAGAGTGACAACTAAATCTGGCTTACTGTCTCCGTTGAGATCTCCGATCGAAACATGCCGCGGTTCTCCTTGAACAGGGAAATTTATTGGAGGTCCAAATTCTTCCGAGCCGCCCCTCCCCAACAAAACTACTATTTCGCGAGAGGCGTTAAGTGGAGCTACCACGAGGTCCATGCGGCCGTCATTATTGAGATCTGCTGCTGCGACTGCGGCAACAAATGAGTCAAGGTTTATGGATGTCGCAAGCTTGAACGACGTCGAGGAACAACCATCAACGGCATAAGTCGCAGGAGCAAAAGCGAAAATCAAAACTAAGAAGAATAAGAGTCGTCGGGTGAAGAACTTCAAGAAAATTTTTGACCCCCTAAGGCAAAGGTTCTGGGCGGGCGGCTGAGGTTGAAAGGGCTTTGTAACGCCGCCACCAATCGAAGGTGCCGGGCGAGTTTAGCAAAATAATGGACCGGGCGCGATTACTAAGTACGCGGCTTAATGGAAGGGACCACGCGCTTGGGACCTCAGTTAATTTGGTTCGGTGATCAAGCGTGGGCGGCCACAGAGAGCCGCCCCTACAAACTGTTCCCGCCGTATCGCATTTTTGTAGGGGTGGCCCTCCGTGGCCACCCGTTCGTCGACTTTTATGAAAGCTTGTAGTTTTGACCCCGCCAACATTACTCACGCGTCGAAAATCAAGCTTGCTCGAAAGCGCCCTGATTTGGCATTATCACATCATCAAGGGCCCATTGCTCCCCAAACCCGACGCAAAAATAGGCCACACAAGTTTACCGCTACCTGACTCAATCCAGGGAACAAAAAATGCCACTTATATCAAGGTTGCCTCTACGCGTGCGACGTTGCGTGCTGATCGTAACCCTCCTGCTCGGCTGTCAATTGACAGCTCGCGCTGCGACAACTTTTGTCGTGACCAATACGAACGACAATGGCCCTGGCTCGTTGCGTCAAGCCATCCTCGACGCGAATGCCAATCCCGGATCGGATCTCATTAACTTCAACATCGGTTCGGGACTGAAAACAATCACGCTGGCTTCCGCACTACCCGCGATCTCCGATCCCGTTGTCATTGACGGGACCACGCAACCTGGCTTTAGTGGTACTCCGCTGATCGAAATAAACGGAACCAGCACAGGCTTTAATGTGGTGCTGCCCATTAGTGCCGGTAACACCACGATTCGAAGTCTGATTCTCAATCATTTCCAGAATGGCGGCATTTTGATATCCGACGCCGGCGGTAATCACATCGAGGGATGCTACATCGGGACTGATGCGACTGGCAGCACAGGTACGAATAGCAGAGGCGGTGGTATCGCGATTATCAGCTCTTCCAACAACGTAATTGGTGGCACGACTGCAAACGCGCGCAATGTGATCGGGAGCCTTGACGGTGGAATCTCCATTTCCGGTTTCGGCGGTAATGGAAATCAGATTCTCGGTAATTACATCGGCCTCAACGCAGCAGGCAATGCGGCCTTGCCTGTCTTCCAGGGTATCTTCGTCGGCACGTCAAATAACATCGTGGGCGGCACGACCGCTGGCGCGCGCAACGTGCTCGGCGCCGGTGACCACGGCGGCATCGTTATCCAACCAGGCGGGTTTTTCGCTACTTCCGGTAACGTAATCCAGGGCAACTATGTCGGGACCGATGCCACGGGCAATGTCGCTTTAGGTTACATAAGTCACGGCATCGTCATATTCAATTCGTCTAACAACAACCTGATTGGCGGCGCTGCCCCGGGAGCTGGAAATGTGATTTCAGGGAATGGGTTTGGTTTTCGAATCGAGGGTTTTAGTGCGGGTGCTGACGGACCTCCCACAGGTAACATCGTGCAGGGCAATTTGATCGGTGTGGGCGCCGACGGATCAACACCAGTGCCAAATCGTGTTCAGGGTGTCCGTCTCTCCCACGCTCTTAATACGACAGTAGGCGGAGCCGCTCCGAGCGCCGGCAACGTTATCGCCTTCAATGGTCCAACAGAAGAAATCGGGGTGAATGGAATAGAACTGATAGGAGACGCTGACACTACAAATAATTCAATCCGCGGCAATTCTATCTATTCCAATGGCCGGCTCGGAATTGACCTTAATCCGAGTGGGGTGACACCCAATGACGCGGGTGACGTGGACGCTGGTCCTAACAATCGTCAAAACTTTCCTCTAATCACGTCAGTTGTCTCAACAGCCGGTCAGACAACCATCGCGGGCACACTTAACAGCACACCCAACACAACCTTCATACTCGACTTCTATGCAAACGCGGTATGCGATTCAAGCGCTAACGGTGAAGGTGCAAAGCCTTTCGCGTTGAACCCGGCCCCCGTGACAACAGACGCAAACGGTAATGGAAGTTTCAATGTGATCGTGCCTGCCTCGCTTCCAACAGGCCGGGTCCTTACGGCAACGGCCACCGATCCGTCGGGCAATACTTCAGAGTTCTCCCCCTGTCACTCAACCCAAACACTTGGCAGCGTTAACTTCGATCCTACATCCCACACGGTGATCGAGGACATCGGTTCGCTGCCGGTTACAGTAAAACGTAACGGCGGCATTGGGACTTTGACGGTTCAGTTCTCCACTTTGGATGGAACCGCTAAGGCTGGTGAAGACTATGCTGCGACTTCCGGAACGCTCACGTTCCTTGAAGGCGAGACGACGAAGACTTTTAACGTGACGATCCTGAACAACGCAGCTTTGGAGCTTGATGAGTCATTCATGGTGGCACTCAAGAATCCGGACGATCCGGACACCGTCGGCAATCCCGGCACAGCAGTCATCACTTTGAAAGACAACAGCACCACGCCGGCGCTTAGTATCAATAACGTTAACGCGACCGAAGGTAATTCACTTACATTCACGGTTAGTCTCGGCCCGCCAACCGGGCGCACAGTAACAGTTAGCTTTTCGACATCAGACCTGTCCGCGACGAGCGGCGAAGATTATCAACCTGTTTCCGGAACGCTCACTTTCAATCCCGGTGTGACTACTCAAACAATCGTTGTTCAGGGACTCGAGGATTCAATTGATGAGTTTGCTGAAACGGTCGAAGTCAGGCTCACCAGTCCTGTTAATGCAGACTTGTTCAGCGGCGGTGTGGGATCGGGAAACATCATCGACAACGAGCCGAATGTCACTGTGTCGATCAGCGACGTTAGTGTGTATGAAGGAAATAGCGGCAGTGCATTTGCAGTCTTTACGGTCACAGCGTCCGGCCCGCATGAGAAGTTCATGGGCGTTGTTTACGCTACCGCGAACGGAACCGCCTCCGCTCCGAGCGACTATGTGGCCGCCAATGCGAGCGTTTTGTTCCTGCCGGGCCAATTGGAAAAGACGTTTACGATAACGGTTAACGGTGATAACGAGACCGAACCAAACGAAACCTTCCTCGTAAACCTCACCATCTCAAATGCAGCGGCGATCGTTCGCGGGCAAGCTACAGGTACGATTCTCAACGATGAGAGGACAACTCCATTACAACTCGTGTTTGACGAGTCAGGACCAGACCTTATTCAAGCCGGCGCACTCGATTCAATGCTGCTCCTGAGAGATCCCTTTCCGGTTGTCAATGTTTTCAACCTGATGAATCCTGGACCGGATCGAAACACTCGAGTCCACCTTTATGTAAGGAACCTACAGCTTGGACCAGGGGAGACAGCCGCTTCAGTGGTAGTGAGGCTGGTCGATAGTAACAACCTGAGTTATGACGTGCCTGCTGAAGGCGTGTTACCAGTGCAAGGTACGGATGTTACGCAAGTAACGTTCAGGTTACCGAACGGGTTGCCGGTAGGAAAGTGCATCGTGGAAGTGCGGGCCCAGGGGCGATCCAGCAACTCCGGCAGTTTCAGAATTCGCAATTAAAGAGCAACTGAAAGTCGAATTGAACTTTGCGAGACTCGGCAAACCGTTATGACCAGTCTTCATGAAGAATTTCTTGAGGCAATCGCTGATGGTCAAATCGAGAAAGCAAAACGGCTTACCCGTACGGGAATTGATCTAAATGTCCGATGCGATCAAGGGGCCTCTTTATTATTCGCGGCAATATTAAGTGGCGATGTGTCCTTGGTTCGACTGATGCTTGAGCATGGAGCTGATCCCAACTTTGTAGCCGAGGAACCTGCTGCTACGGTATACGCGGAGAAGCCGCTTGAATTAGCTTGCGGAGCGCGGTTTTTATTGGATAGAGATAAATATCAGCCAAACGTTGAGCTGTTGACTCAGTTCGGGGCGTAGGCTTGATGAATGAACTCCGAGCGCCGGCGGGGCCTTTGTTATAGCTGTCGGAAATAAAATAGGACCTCCTTCTACAACGTCATCACATCGTTCACATGTTCACTCCGAAATGAGTGATTAGTCGAGACAAGCAAAAACCTGAGAAAATAAGTATCAGTTACAAAGTTACAGGGAACGTTTTCCTCAGGGTATTGAATCTATGACTAACCCTGGGTGGTGGGTTGGATGTTGAATGGTACTTCAAACCGATGGTTGTCACTGCATTCGGGATTGAGCCTCTTTTTAAGCCCGCACGCAACAAGCGCTTGAGTGGATTCGCTAGCGAGGCGGAATGATGCGCCAATCTCTCGCGTAACGGAGAAAATTTATTGACCGAACTCGGAGTCCGGAGACAAGGTGAAGTCAACGGTGCACGTCTGAGGTCACCAATCCCCTATCGCGCTTGCCTCCTCATTGGGCTTGGTGGTCTCTTCGCTGGCGTGACAGGGCCGCTACTCAGCACTTTCATCCCGCCACTCGTGCGCGACGCTCTCGGCGATCATCGTACGGCCATCGGCGCCATCATGGCGATTGACAATGCCCTTTTGCTTCTCCTAATACCGTGGACAGGACCAGCATCAGATCGCGCCAGCGCTCGTGGGCGCGGCCGGTTGCCTCTTGTTCTCGCCGGGCTCGTGCTGTCGTCGCTCGGCATGGCACTGCTCCCCTTCTCATCTGCATTCGGCCTTCCGTTCATCGTTGGCGCGATTATCGTGCTGCATACTGGGATCAATATTCAGCGATCGCCATTTCAGGCGCTGGTGGCCGATCTCGTGCCGTCGCGACACCGGTCCCTCGCAACCGGCTCGATCACATTCCAGATGTGCGTCGGAGCGATCGCGTTTCTGATGCTGGGCCGTGCACTCGGAATGCGGCCTGCATTTCTGATAGCGAGTGGGAGCGTTCTCGTTATTGCGGCCGCATTCACTCTTGGACTGCGCGAGCCGAAACTCACCGAATCGCGGCCTGCGGAGGTAACTTTTCGGTCGCTCGCCGATGCAGCATGGTCAGCCGTCCGAGGTGTGGTCCCAGGCATGCGGCCCATCTTCGTTGCCGTGCTTCTGTTGCAGCTAACTTTCCAGAGCTTCACCACCTGGTATGCATTGCACGCAACCGAGCGCTTTGGTATTCGACCGCAAGACGTCACGATCGGATTCATCGCCTGGGCCATCGGCGGAGTAATTGGGGCCCTGCCGGCGGGTGTAATCGGAGTCCGCATCGGCCGGCGAAACGCCATACTTGTCGGCTACGCCACGATGGCCGCCTCCATGCTCGCACTGGATCGGGTCACCCAAATGAATTCGGCGATACCACTGATCGCGCTCGCGTCGGCTAGTTGGGCGCTGCCCACAGTGAATGCCTACCCGCTATTCATCGAGCTCGTTCCGCGTCACATTCGAGGAGTGCTCGCAGCGCTGTTCCTACTCTGTATGGCATTGGGTGGCGCGATTGGCGATCCTTTAAACGGCCGCCTCTTCGATCTCCTCAATAGCTATCGCGCTCTGTTTTTGTTAATGGCTTTTTACACCGCGCTGGCGTTCGTGGCTGTGCTCTTCGTCCCACGCGGTGTTGGCGAGGCGGATACCGGCAAAGCTGATTCTTAATTCCACGCCGTGCGGAACCCAAATTGAATGTCAAGATCTGAGTGTGACCTCACCATCAACACGCATTCTTCACTTCTGTCTGAATCAGCGAAGTCATCTCATGCGTCAGGGCTTCGCGATTCTTGAACAAATCCCAAACCATCCCTGTGGCTGGCAACTCGTTCGCTCCGGCGATTTTGCGCGTCAAGCGAAAACGATCGTTGGGACTGGGATGCGTATCGTCCTCGCTCGTCTCGCGGTTCAGCGATTCCTCGATCTCCTGTTGCAAATTGGAGTTTTGATCCAAACGCAGTTCATAAAGGTTCTGCAATGCTCGTCGCGCCTCAACACATGCGTCGATCTCTTTAGCAGCCAGGTGATGAAATTCCACGCTCTTTCGCACGACGTGGGTCAACCCTTCCTCGAAAGCGAGTGGTCCATACTTTAGCGCTGCGACACGATCGGCAAGCACTTCCTGCAATCGTGTAGCGCCATGGCTAAGGCGGCGAAAAATGAAGTGATAGATGCGCAGAAACTGGAAGGCGATATTCCACCAGCTCGCCTGGTCACTTGCGATCATCGCGTGCGCAAACTTCATCATGTCATTGCTGACTCTGATCGCTACGTCGCCACCTGCTGTGTCGCGATGCGTGAGGTGCCCGTATTCGTGGGCCAGCACCGCCCGAAACCCGTTCTGCTTGAAATCGTTAAGCACACCAATTCCTAGGATGAGTATCCGTTGCGCCTTATCCTGTGAGCGCTCTCTCAGAGTTCCCTTCTCGTAAACGGCCAGGTCAGTCCCTGGAGTAATTCGGATTTCGTCCACTGGTCGTGTGTTGACAGTTGCCGCCACGGTGCGAGTCAGATCCCATAATTCAGGCGCTTCGTCATAGTTCAAGCTCCTTCCCGGGTCGACATCTTCAACCTTAATGAATAGCGAACGAACCATCGTGAAGATAGTGACCAATCCGCCGATGGCCAGAAAAGCAACGAGCTTGATCGGAATGCGTCCCAGCATTACGAATGCATAGGTTATCGACGCGGCAACGATTATCACGAGGAAGATCACAACGGGTAGCGAGATGTAATAGTAAAAGCCAGCGACATTTATAAGTTGTCGATACCACTTCCTGAGAGTCAATTCCGATTCGGAAGCTGGGCTGTTGGGGTTGGTCTTCTCAAGAGAAACAAGCGTTTTACGAGACATGAGTTTCCCGACAAGAAAGAGCGCTGTGAGACCAACAATCCATGCCCCGACCAGATAAAGGGAATAGATTAAGTACTGCCATACTCTCGCTCGTGTTTGCACTCCCGAATCCAGAAACTGTTGCGCGATTTCTGGCGCGAGTCCTAAACTCTGGGCCACCTTGATCTCCTGTTCAGCCGTTATCCATTTCTCGTCATAAGCAGCAAGAATGGCATTGTAGAAATGTGTTGACATTAACTGTGGGTGTTTCGCGACCAGTTGCTCGGTGACGTGGCGAAAGTCATCGATCTTATCAAGTTCCATCGCGAGTTGAGCTTGCAGCACTAAAAAGTCCGGATCGTTGTTTTGTTGGGGCGAACGGTTGGCTTCTTTGGTCAATTGGTAGGCCCGTGACTTTTGCTCTTTTGTTCCGTCCTTTCCAACACCCGGATAAGCGAGTGATTGAGCGAGGCTCATGAGATTTTCAGGAGAGCGTCTGATTTTCACGGCCCGTTCCATAAAGGCAAATCCCGCCTCGGTTTTTCCAGTCGCAACAAGACATCCGCCCAGGCGACGAAGTGCGGGGTCAAAATCAGGGGCTTTCTTCTGAACTGTCAGGAACAGCTCTGCAGCCTTATCGTAATCTTGAGCATCCATCGCCTCAGTGGCCGCCTTGAAATCGGCAACGCTTTGCGGCGCCACGGTTTCCAGTTCTGCCCAGATAGCCTTCTCTTTTTCCATATCGCGGCCCTGTTGCGCCGGGGTCGATGAACCATAAAGAAATAGGAGAAGGAGGAGGAAAGTTGCTTTGAACATGGGAGATGATGTCCTTTCGGGTGGAATCGAAGCTGGTTTCGCGTGTTGGATGTAAAAGGGAGCGCGAGGCTGTCACGCGAACTTGGCAGACGCTGACGTTCGGGATAGCAAGGGTTGCTTCTGCCAAAGCATTTGTACCCGATCCTGGCAAAGCAATTCAAGAGTGAAGTCGCAGCGAGGGATCACACGTCTTTTGATTCCAATTCAAGTTCACTTCGTAAAAGTGTTCCCACGCGAACCATTAGCAGGGCGCCACTCTGGAATGATCGCTTATTTGCGCGTTTTTGATATATGGATCCCGACAGCAACCTGATAGATTGATGACAATCCGTATTCACTCCTCTGTTCCGTTTCCTTTGCGAATTAGTCTTGTAATGATCTCCGCGTTGCTACTGTTAGCGACGACTGTTGCTGCGCAACAGTCGCCCTCGATTTCTGTCCGCGATGTCCTCGTTGCCGAAGGAAACTCCGGTACGACGCAGGCGACATTTGTCGTCGCGCTCTCGGGTCCGACCGCCCAGTCAGTTTCGTTTTCCTTTGCCACTTCAAACGGCACGGCGACTGTCGGTTCCGACTATATTGCCACTTCGGGTGCACTAACCTTCGCTCCCGGAGAGCTCGAGAAACCAGTTGTGGTCCTCGTCAATGGCGATACAGTTGATGAGGCTCAGGAGACGTTCTTTCTGGATATCTCGAATGTCCAGAACGCAACGGTGAGCTCGAGCCGAGGGACTGGATTCATTATTGATAATGACGGGCCCACTATTAGTATCAATGACGTCAGCGTTACGGAAGGCAATTCCGGTACGAAAGCGGCTACCTTTACGCTGACTCTCTCTGGTCCTAGTGTTGAGGCAATCGCAATCAGAGCAATTTCAACGCCAGGAACAGCAACCACCTCGAGTGATCACAACTCCATTAACTTAGTAGTTACTTTTCAACCCGGCACCGTAACTCGAACCTTTGATGTAGAGATCATCGGCGACACTAACCTGGAGTCGAATGAAACATTCTTTGTAAATATCAGCGAGACCTTCGGTACGACTATGGCGGATGGTGAAGGCGTAGGCACGATTCTCGATGACGATACTCTCCTTATGCTGGAGGAATCAGACTCTGCTCCACAGCAGGTCGCAGCTTTCGAGTCGTTGTTACTTTCAAGAGATCCCTTCCGAGTCAAGAGTATCGCCGACTGGTTTAACCTCCCGCCTGGTCAGAACACGCTTGTGATCATCTTCGCTCAGAACCTGAGACTAAATCAGGGTGAGACTCCATCTGATGTGATCGTGAATCTCGTCGACGGTAATAACCAGAGCTTTGACGTGCCTGCCGCGGACGTGCGCGCAGTGCCGAACGTTGATTTCACCCAGGTTCTGTTTAGGCTACCAGACGCTCTCGCGCCGGGCACTTGCAAAGTAGCCCTCAAGGTACGTGGGCAAACGAGCAATATGGGAACGTTTCGAATTACACCATAGATATCTACAGTGGTGGTTGGGCCATCTCGTTGGGCGTTGCCATGGTTATGCAGGTTAAAGTGCCTCCCCAGTCTCTTCTCTTGTGTTGAATCTTCTCGCCACACACCTGACGATCAATGCCAGAGCGCAACCTACCGTTATACCCACATTGGAAGTTACGAAATCACCCCAGACGTAATACTTCAATAACAGCGTTTGGCCCAGGACCAGTGTCGATGCGATACGAACGATCTTAGACCTCGAACTCACCAGCATATAACTGAGCAGCAGAGTATGACCCGATATGTAAAGAACCGTTCCTCCCATCACTCTACCGACAGCTAATCCAACGACTAAAGAGATCAACTCCAAGTTGAAAGAAGTTCGCCTCCCGCGCATGTTGGACGCGCTCGATCATGAATGCGAAAACCGGAACCATCAACGGCACGAAATACTGGAATGTGCCTGCGGGATCAAGAACATTCGCTCGTACATGTTCATAGCTAAGCAGGTAAAGTCCGACGAGTGCGGCACCCATCAGTGAGCAGAGAAGTACTAAGCGCGGTTGAAATATTGTGCAGCTTGTCCGGAAATTCGTAGAAAATAATTGAGAGTAGCGACTCTCCAGCCAGGGGCGTGATAGCCTCTGGTCTAACTTTTGCCGAGTTAAGAAAGGAGAGTCGCTATGAAGAGAGAATACCGTGTAGCGGACGAGCTTGGGAAGCAAAGATCAATTGGCAAGTTTCGCGAGTTCGCTGAGGATGGAGCGAGTGTGCAGTTAGTGTTGCCGCTGCTGGAGGTAATGCAGTTGGTCCAGGATGGCTGCGGCCAGTTGCTGCGTGAAGCTGGTGTGCGGTTGATGCAGTTGGTGATGGAAGAAGAAGCGGAACGCTTGGTTGGACCACGTCATCAGCCGGATGAACAGCGCCGAGGTTATCGCTGGGGCAACGAGGCTGGCTACTGTGTGGTGGATGGACAGAAGGTGCCGATCGAGCGGATTCGCTTGCGCAGCAAAGACGGTCGCGAGTTGCCGCTGGGGAGCTATCAATTATTTCAACGCAGCGCTCCGCTCGAGGATGGGGTACCAAGCCTCCGCGTCATCAGGATTGGCTTCCGTGACGTACCTAAAGCACGCCAGAGCTTCGTCGTTACGATCTGACAGCCTCAATGCGGTCCCTTTACTCGTCCATGCAAGCCAATAGTTAGGGTTAAGTTGGAGTGCACGATCGAGGCAAAGGATAGCCTCGGTATAGCGGCCTAGATTACCCAGGCTCCCTCCTTTATAAGTCCAAGCTTCCTCGGAGTGTTTATTAATATGAACAGCTTGGTCGAAGCAAATGACGGCCTCCTCATTCCGGCCCAGACGCTCTAGTATTACTCCGCTATTTACCCATGCTTTCAAGTGTCGAGGGTTTATTTGGACCGCGCGCTCATAACAGGCAAGCGCTTCTTCAATATTACTTAGGCCGTCTAATGCGTCACCTTTAACCGACCACGCTGATGAGTACTCCGGGTTTATTCGTAGTGCATTATCACAACAATCTACCGCTTCTTCATTCCGCCCCAGTTTGTTCAGGGCTGAAGCCTTATTCATCCAAGCCCCTTCAAACTGAGAGTTGATCTTAAGTGCTACGTCGTCATACGAAAGCGCCTGCTCTGTTTGCCCCAAGTTATCCAAAGCCTTTCCAACATTCGTCCACGCCTGTTCGGAATCAGGATTAATGATTAGGGCCGATTTCGTCAGATGAATTCCCTCGTCGTATCTCTGCAAATACAAGGATCGCGTACCCTCGTTCAGCAAATCATTCAAAGCCGCTTCTAATGACCGACTCTGCACTGCGGGATGTTTTAATGTCGGCACCTCGAAAGGCACGCCCCACTCAGCGAGTTGGTTGCGTACGTGAATAGAATTGGGGTCCTCAAGTTGATCTAATAATCTAAGAGCATCTTTGGCATAAGCGACTGCCCGCGTCGTATCGCCTTCCTGCGCTAGTATTTTTCCCAGATTAAATAATGTGCGGGCTTCGCCCCGGTCGTCGCCTAGCTCGCGAGCAATGGCCAGCCGTTGATTTAATAGTTCAGCAGCACGATCTGTTTGCCCTGAGCCGAGATGCAACATAGCAAGATTGCCTAAATCCTGGCTCTGTCTATAGATGTCTCCTATTTCACGGTCAATCATTAACGCCTGCTCGGCCAGTTCCATAGCACGTCCACTATCTTCTAACTCTGCATAAGCTACACTTAGATTCCCTAGCGCTACGCCTTCGTTAACACGGTCTTCCAACTTGCGGCTAATGGCAAGTTGTCTCTCCAAAAATACGACAGCGCGCTGGTATTCATTCTTGCAGATGTAAGCCAATCCCAAACCACCTACGGCGGCACTTTCGCTCAGGAGGTCTTCATTCTCCCGGGCAAGACGTAATGACTGATCGTATGATTCGATAGAATTCTGAAAATCACCTAAATGGAAATAGGCTCCGCCCAACCCATTGAGATGGATCGTCTCAACGGATCGGTCTTTTAGTCGCCTGGCGGCGAGAATCGCGGAGTTCAGCCAAGTAATACGTTCCCGAGGGTGTTGCCGCAAAGGTAGTATGTTTGGCGAGAGGCAATAGCGACTGCAAAGTGAGGCGGCCTCGTCATCTTGAGTATAATCCTTAACCGAAGCCTGCCCTGCGCGAACGTTTCCCCACTCAGAATCAAACAATACTAATCCGCGCCTTAGAGCATCGCCGCCTTGTATGTAAAGTCCCTCCGCCTCAAGCATTACTTCACAATAATGCTTCGCATAACGTAGCTGGGCGTCACGAAGGGTGGGCATAGCCATTCTCCATTACCTGGGGGAACTCTTCACAAGGTAGGTGATGATGAGACGCGGGTGGACACGAGTCCGCTAGCGGGAATCTTCTTCGCTCGTTCCCTCAGTCGGCGACTCTTGGAACGATCCAGCCTGGCTCTCCAACATTGCAACCAGGGAATCCACCATCATCGGAAAGGTGAGCCTCAACTCTGCGAAAATTGCTTTGGCATCCCGCAGAATTTCCAAAGCCATGCTGGCCTGGCCCAACATGAAATATGCCTGGCCCATATTCAATAATATGTTCGCCTGCCCGCGCCGGTCATCCGTTTCCCGGAAGCCTCCCAGGGCCCTTTTATAAGATTCGATCGCCTTTTCAAACTTACGTGAATCAGCATTGATGTTTCCGATATTCGAAAAGGCGCTCGACTTACTGTGAAGGTCTCCGACTCTCTCCGCGATCTCCAACTGACGCTCAAATTGCTCCATTGCCCGGTCAAAGTCTCTCAAGCGCCTGTACGCGACTCCCAGATTGCCCAGAGCCCTACCCTCCTCTTGAAGGTCACCTACCTCCCGGAATATGACAAGCGCCTGCTCGATAGTTTTTATTGCGTCGTAGGGATTTCCCGCATTTTTAAATGCGATACCCAGATTTCCAAGAGCTTGACCTTCTGCTGCGCGATCACCAATCTTACGGGCGATCTCCAGGGCTTTTTCATGAAGCTCAATCGCCTTCTCGACATCCCCGGAAGCGTCATAAGCAAGCCCAATATGAGTCAATTCCAGACTTAGCTCGCTGCCTCTTCCACCCTCTTCTCCAAGTTCCACTGCGGTGGAAAAGGCTTCGGTCGCACGACGGCTTTCGCCAACGGCAATGTAGGACTGAGCCAGGAATCGCAGCGCCATCTTCTCACTATCAAACAGGTCCAATTCCCGATAAATAACTAAAGCTTCGTTATAAGAACTGATGGCCTGCCGGTGGTTGCCGAGAATGGCGTAAGCCTGTCCGAGGCTAAATAACAAAGTGGCTTCCTCAGAGCGCGCACCTGATCCCCTTGCAAAACGAAGCGCTTGTTCTAAGTACTCGGTGGCGCGAGGATAATTCTCAAGTCGCAAATAGACCCGGCCCAGGCTGCCTAAGACGTGTCCCTTATTGTGTTCCCAGATAGAGTCGTCAATAGTGACGTTGTTCGGAAAGACAGCCATTGCTTGTTCGAGGCATTCAATAGCGCGTTCGGGCTCGTTGAGATTGAGGTATGCGATCCCCATATTATCAAGCGCAACGCTTTCGCCTTGTTTATCGCTAAGCTCGCGCTTGATTATTAAAGCCTCCCCATACAATTCGACGGCTCGTCGATGCTCGCCAAGGGAATCACGGATATTTCCCAGATTGATCAAGTGCGCAGCTTCCGATTTTCTATTACCTATCAATCTGGCCGCCGCCAGCGCATCTTCCCGCCACTCAAGGCGATCATCCACGCGCAAACGCAATGGAAGCAGTAGCGCTGCGTAATCCGCACAGTTGCTAGTCAAAACGGCAGCTTGTTGGTCCCGATCTTTATTTGCGGCCGCCCATGCTCGAGCAATCTTGATGTTCTCCCAACTCGAATCAAAAAGATTCAGTGACTTTCTGACAGCCTCGCCTCCCTGATGGAAAAGCTCATTGGACAATTTGAGAATATCTTCGTAATAGGCGGCGTGACGTCTGTGGGCATTCTGAAAACTTGGCATTGCTTAACTATTCGCCTGTGAGAAAAGACCGCGCATGTTTAACTAACAAAGCATGCATCTGGAACCTTTCGGGCTCCACTGGTTCTAACAACCCATGATCGACTAAATGACGAACAATGGGCTTCGGGTCATCTACTTGCCAGACCGCCTTCATTGCTTTTAAGTCAAACGTTGCTGGTTTTGGCGCAAATACTCCCAGATAAGCAAAGCAATCTCTTGCGTGCTCGTCCAATACATCCGTGCTCTTTTTGAGCAATGCCTGGACCGTAGGTATGGTTTTTCCTTCAACCCGATCGGGAGGCGCCATAGCTTTAATCACAGCAGCTCCTTCTCTAATCTCTACGAGCAAGTCCGTCACGTCCCAACCCTTCCTGGACTCAGAGCGAAGTAATCTGGCAGCCACGTGCAGTGCAAGCGGTAGGCATTCCAGATCTATTACTAACTCAAGGCACTTGTCAGGATGCTGATTGACTACTGTAGGCGCGAGAATGCGCATCAACTTCAGCGCATCTTCTTCAGTTAGGACCGGTAACTTGTAGATGGTCCTCTCGATTTGAGCTAATGTGTCTGCAACCTCCGGCAATCGTGTTGTTATAAGCAGTCCGCAGTTACTACCCTGTGCCTTCTGAAATAATGCCCCGTGTCCCGGGTCCCAAACATCATCAACAATCAGAAGCATCCTCTTATGCTGCAACTTTGCCCCAAGCTGCTCGATGGCCTCGCCTATCGTCGGCGCCTTCAGTAAATCATCACTGCCCAGAGCTCTCCCCCATGCTGCCAATATAGACATCAGCGCCGGGTCCTGGTCCAGAGAAGTCCAGAGCACACCGTCGGGATAAGCACTAGCGACATCAGGGTCGTGAGAGAGCATACTGACCAGAGTGGTCTTGCCAACCCCCGGCCATCCACGAATAATTACTTGGCGCGATCCGGTTGAAGCTGTACCATTAATTCCCAATAGCTCTTTGATATCGTGTAGCGCTTCTTCTCGACCTATGAAGATAAGGTTCGGGAAAGGAGGGGGAATCCCTTTAGGAGTGGGGAAAAGGCGATCTCGTAACTGTGCGTAAGCCGCTTCAGGCAGATCAAATCGTAACTGGTTTTGATCGCCAGTAATGATGATCGCCCCTGTAACATCACGATCGATAGCTACATTACGCTCGCCAGTCGTATATACGAGATGACCAGCCAGCAGCGCTTGCTGCACGACCAGCCGGTCATCATCGTTTGATGTTCCCTCAGTTAATCTTTGTACCGCAGCCTTCAACTGATTCGAGTCAGGCATAACAATTCTCCTGTGAGTGAGAAGACTAATGCCGGTGGCGCATTCCGATTGTAACCCGGAGGAGTAAAAATGATTATCGAAACTGTCGCAGCCAGTGCAATCGCCATACTGGCCCCTTATATAGCCAAAGCCGGAGAGTCCTTTGCTGAAAAGGCTGGTGAAAAGCTGGCCGAGACAGCAGGAGCGTTATACCAGGCGATCAAAAATAAATTTAAGAGCGACACCGATGCCGAACAAACTATAGCTCTGGTTGAAGCTAAACCTGATTCCAAAGCGAGAATGTCAGCGCTCGAAGAAATTCTTACAGACAAAATGAAGGAAGATCCTGACTTCGCGGCGACAGTGAATCGATTGGTTGAAGAGGCTAAAGAGGCCGATAGCAATAAAGTACTTGTGTTTGGACAACGCAATATAGCTGTGGGCGGCAATGTCAGTGGAAGCACATTAATCACCGGTGATAGCAATCAAGTTGGTAAATCCTAAATGCACCAGGACCAGCACGCCTACTAGATTCAGACTCTGACTTGTTCTTGCCAGAGAGCGAGTTGGGAGCGTAACCGTGCCAGCCTTGGGTCTTCAATCTTGTCAAATATCATAATCGCGGTTTCTATACACTCAATCGCTCGGTTGATGTCCCCCATTGCAGCATAAGTGAGGCCCAGGTTACCCCAATCGGCGCCTTCGCTGCGCTCGTCGCCTAGTTCCCGTGCTATTTCGAGATGCTGTTCGAAGTGTTGAAGTGCTACCTGGTGATTTCCAATTCTCCTGTAAGCATTTCCCAGGTTGCCCAATGCGTGCCCTTCTCCAGGCGATCACCTATTCTGCGCGCTATGTCCAGATGTTGTTGGAAGTATTCGATAGCCTTGTCTACTTGGTCCAGGGCCTCATAATCCAGTCCTAAGTTGCCAAGGTCAGCGCCTTCTGCTTTGGGTTCACCAATTTCACGATCGATTCGAAGAGCTTTTTCGTGATATTCAAATGGCAAGCTGAATCTGTCCCGATTTGTTGTAAGCGTTGCCCAGATTTCCATAATTAATAGCTTTCCCCTGTTTATCACCGAGTCTGTCTGTAACGATCAAAGCTTGTTCATAACATTCGATAGCGCGTTCGTTTTCGCCTAAATCAAACCAGGCGTTACCAATATTACCCAGAGCGGTCGCTTCACCCCGCTGATAATTGATCTCGCGTGCGATGGCGAGTTGCTGTTCGTATTGGATAATAGCGCGTCGCGGCTGGCCTAACGTTACGTATGCAATGCCAAGATTTCCCAGCGCATTACTTTCTCCGCGGCGGTTGCCAATCTCGCGTGCAATAGACAGATGTTGCTCGTAATAATCGATGGCCCGGCCTATCTCACCTAAGTCAAGGTACGCTCCGCCAAGGTTCCCTAGATCGTCGGCCTCACTTTTACGATCACCAAGTTCACGATCGATCGCCAAAGCCCGCTCGTAATATTCGATGGCGCGTTTGACTTCACCCAGTACGCCCCAGCTGTTGGCTAAATTGGTTAGTGCGGCTCCTTCACCACGCCGATCCTTGATCTCGCGTGCAATTTCCAGCCGCTGTTCGTAAAGCGTGATGGCTCGCCGAAAGTCGCCTCGGTCTGCATAAGCACTACCCAGGTTACCTAAGTTGTTACCTTCATTCTCTCTGTCACCTATCTCACGTGAAATAACCAGTGACTGCTCATAACATTCAACGGCTTTGTCTATCTCTCCGAGATAATGAAAAGCTGCGCCAAGGTTAGTAAGATAAGCAGCCTCTCCCTCACGATCATGTATCTTTCTTGCCGCGGCCAACGCTGTCTCATGCCATTTGATGCTATCAAGTGGATGCTGATAGAGATCGAGGAGGTAGGTACCTGCACCCGGATAAGCAAGGCAGTATTCAGCCGCTCTGTCGTCAGAGTCGAAATAGCGTGCTGCCCAAGCTTGTCCAATGCGTATGTTCTCCCATGACTGCTTGAAAATCTCGAGTGCTCTTTCAATCGACTCGCCTCCCTCGATGTACAGATAGTCTGTTTGGTTCAGCACCTCGAGATAGTGTGCTGCGTGCCTGCGTTGCGCTTCATTCAAGCTGGCCATAGTTAAAGCAAAAAGATTAAAACCTTGCGCGCATAGGTCGGCCGTATGCAAACATTACTTCCAGAATCGCCACCCTTTCTTCTTCTTCTTCTTCTTGCCCTGTCCGCCGTGCTGGCCAGCCAGTTCACGCCAGAAAGTTAACTGTTCCCTCGCTTCGACGACGAAAGGGTTTTTAAGCCGTTTGAAATTTTCGAGCGCTTCTTCGCCGCGCGCCACGGCCCCAGCGAAATCCCCGAGGAAGCCATACGTGGCACTCATGTTCCAGAGCGCGTCGGCTTCACCCAGCCGGTCGCCCAGCTCTCGCGAAATTTCCAGATGCTGTTTATAGAATTCAAGCGCGCGCTCCCTCTCACCCGTCTCCGCGAGCTCGATTCCGATGTTACATAGGGCCTTAGCTTCCCCCTGGCGATCGCCGAGCTCGCGGAACAAATATAACGCCTGATTGTAGATGTCTATGGCCTGCTGGTGAGATCCCAAACCGGAATGGGCATTGCCCAAATCTCCGAGCGCCCTGGCTTCGCCGAGGCGGTCTCCTTTGCGACGTGCGATGGCGAGCTGTTCCTGGTAATACTCAAGAGCGCGGTGCGGCGTCTTTAACATCTCATAAGCCTTGCTTAAATCGCCTGACCGATCATCTTTCACAAGTTCTTCCTCCTTTCCGGCAGTACGCAACGCATGCTCTTTCTCAAGCGCGGTTACCGCTGAAAGCTGATCTAGTCCCAGGACCGCCGTCAACTTGCCGTCCTTTTCTAAGTCCGATGCGGCAGCAACCAGGTCATTTAAGACCCTCTTATGGAATTTACTATCGCCGCCCTCACGGACGGCCACGATGGCCTGACTGTAATACTCGAAGGCCCGCTGCATCTCGCCGTGGCGCGCATAAGCGACGCCCAGACTGTGGAGTGCCTGGCCCTCCGCCTGACGGTCATTGATTTCGCGGCTGATTTCCAGCGCTTGTTCGTAACACTCGACGGCGCGGCCGAACTCTCCCGATCGCCGGTAGGCCATGCCCAGGTTGGAGAGCGTGCGGCTTTCTGCGCTGCGGTCATTCGTTTGGCGAGTGATGAGCAGCTCCTGCTCGTAAAAATCTATGGCCCGTCGCAGGTCACCGAGCTCTGCGTATGCGCCGCCCAGGGCGTTTAACGTCAGGCCCATAGTGTGAAGGTCTCCCGCCTCTTTAGCGGAGGTTAATTGGCGCTCAAGCTCGGCCATCCTGGACGGTCGCCGCTTCAAATCCGCCTCCGTATTGATGATGCCGGCCAGCGCCATTTCCGCTATGTGCGGATTGCCGGCCTCGCGAGCAACGGCCAGGGCTTGCTCGTAGTACTTAAGCGCACGCTCCGGCTCGTCCATTTTCGAGTGAGCGTTGCCGAGTCCCAACAGCGCCGAGGACTGGTGGTAACGATCGTTGATCTGGCGGAAGAAGGCGAGCACCTGCTCGTAGTACTCGACGGCGCGGCGCTGCTCGCCCCGAAGCGAATAGGCGTGTCCCAAGTTGCCCATGTGCGAGATTTCCGCGCCACGCTCTTTTACACGGCGGGCGGCGGGCAGACCGGCTTTGAGCCAGTCAATTAGCTCGCGCGCGTAATGGTAAGGTCGCAGTTGCAAAAGAAAGTTCGCCGCGTCAGCATAATCGCTGCACAGTCGGTCTGTTGCCTCACCCTCACGAGCGCTCGCCCAGGCCTGCCCCGCAACGATGTTGTCCCATTCGGAATCACTCAGGCTCAACCCGCGTGTGATGCCATCCCCGCCCTGCTCGCAGAGCTGCTTTGGCGGTGCGTAGCACAACCTCGTAATGCTTCGCGTGACGCAATTGAGCCTCATAAAGCGTGGGCATGCCTTACACCTTCTCATGTTAGGATTGAGTGTGCGTGACCGGCATGGCGTCAATTTGAAACCATCAATCTCAGACCGGTTCTAACAATCAATGCTCCAATTTAATCCGTGCACCGACAATAGGCTAATCACCTTCGGTGCCGACGGCGTTTCTTTGACTTTGATCGATTATCGCTCTCATGCCATTGTTGAGCCGATCTAATAAGGCCGGCGCGAGACGATGAATCACGTTACCTGCGTCCGCGTTGTTTGCGTTCACGTTGTTCCGAAGTGTCAATATTGTACCTCGAGGGATTCACAAGTGTAGGTGTATAGGACGCGACTGTCTGCGGGTTGACCCCGGTTCACTGGTACCAGACTGTCAAAAAAGGAACGGTGAGGAAAATTTCAAGTTATGCCCGACAAAAATTTCATTTAATGACCGAATCGTCCTCGTAAGTTATTGATTCCATTAAGGTGCCAATTTCACTTTATGACGGAACCCACACAATTTTGTGAGGATGTGGGTTCGGTCATTAAAGTGAAATTTG
>CAWCZP010000022.1:0-685996 GCA_963800055.1 uncultured Acidobacteriota bacterium | reverse complement strand
CTTGCGGTTCCGACTATCGCCATCGCCAAAGTCTTCTTGAAGTTTCTCCGAGAACTCTACACGGGCTCATATCTTTATCACGCTGGAGACATCACTGCAGCCGAAGCTCAAAGTGAGGTTCTGGAGGAACGTCTGGCTGACGCTGCCGAAACAGTGCTCGCTCAACAGATCGGGTCTGAAAGTGGTGACGAACTTCTCGCGCCGGACAAGAAGCATGACGATGCAATCGCGCTTAAGGATCCAAGTTAAGAATTCGCGGTGCTCAATACGTTGAAGCGAAACATTACCTTAAGGCGTTTTCGTCAAACGCAAATCGGGCAAGAAGCAAAATGTGGATGACACGAGGTTGGAGAATCAGCGGGTGGCGATGGAAGACCTTCGCTAAGCACCTCTGGACGAAACTCAACACGGACGATGTGATTAACCGTGCCGCGATTCTTTCCTTCTACTTCCTGCTCGCCCTCTTTCCGCTACTGCTCTTCCTGACGGCTCTCTTGGGTTACTTCGCGAACCCTGGAACGGAGTTGCGCCGCAATCTGCTCACTTATCTGAGCGCAATTGTGCCCGTCTCAGCTTTTGACCTGATCAACACAACAGTTGACGAGATCAGTCAAAAAAGCAGTGGCGGCAAACTGTGGTTCGGTCTGCTGACCTCACTCTGGTTCGCATCCTCCGGCATGGGCGCGATCATCGAGGGGTTGAACGTCGCCTACGACGTGAAAGAGACGCGCGCGTGGTGGAGAAGAACTCTACTCGCCATTTTGCTGACGATTGCGCTCGCTGTGCTGATTATCACCGCGCTGGCGCTGATGTTTTACGGCAGCGGGATTGCTGAAGCGATCGCGAACCACTACGGTTTCGGCGCAGCGTTTACAACAGTATGGAAGGTCTTGCGATGGGTGTTCGTAGTCGTATTCGTCTTTCTAGCCTTTGAGTTGATCTACTACTTTGCGCCCGACCTGAAGATAAAACAACTACGCTGGCTCGCCCCTGGGGCGATAACTGGCGTCGTGCTCTGGTTGCTCGTCTCCTTTCTGTTCGGCTCATACCTCAACTTTTATAACAACTACAGCGTGGTCTATGGCTCACTGGGGGCGGTCATCATTCTGATGCTGTGGTTTTACTTGACAGGCGTGACGATTCTTATCGGCGGCGAAGTTAACGCCATCATCGAGCAAGCCGCAGCTCGAACTGGAGACCCTCAGGCGAAAGGGGCAGGTGAAAAGCTTCCGGATGAAAGCGCGAGGGTACGCTCGGCAGGAGCTCAATCACCATAGGCTGTTGAAGCAGTTGTCGAACATGATCCCGTTTCGAATGCCACCTCAACCATTCATGATCTTGCCATAGACCACAACAAGCGGAGAGCATTTGCGAGGCATGATCACTTCGGCAAGCAAGTGATAAACTCGTCGCGGTCGCGAACGCGGGATCTATTGTCCGCTCGTTTTCAAAACTTTAGGTTGTGAACTGAACGGTCGAACGGGAGGAAGAGTGTTTCGGCCTAGCCGTCTAACCTATCGGGTTGCGAATTATGTAAAGAGAGGACCCTGCGTTGCAAATCATCAGAAAAATATTTGCCGTCAGTTATTCAGCAATTATTGTTTTGTTCATCTGCTGCGGCCTCGCTTTGATCTTCTTTGCAGCACTGGAGCTTTGGCATGGACTCAACCCTAGCGAGGCGTTGCCGCTGAGGAGCCGTTTCAACTTTATCGTTGAGGGTATCGGGTTATTAACCATCGCGGTCGTTGCGCTGGAACTCGGGCAAACGATCTTGGAAGAGGAAGTGCAGCGGAAAGTTCAGGTGAGCGCGCCGACCCGCGTCCGGCGATTCTTGTCGCGGTTTATGGTAGTTGTCGTCGTGGCGCTTTCAATAGAATGTTTGGTGACTGTCTTCGCGCTCGCTCATGAGGATCCCGCCCGACTGCCGCAGGCCGCTACCATCGGAATCGCGGCGGGCGTGCTGCTGGCAGCCTGGGGCATATTCATCAAATTGAACAAGAGCGCGGAGGAGTTAGAGCCGGAGGCAATGGCGGAGGCTAAGAGCGAGGATCGCAATATGAAGGAGTAAATGGCTGCGTGATTCGTGTCCAAAGTTGACGCCCACATTCTGATCCGGATGGTCGAGTACACAGGCTTCAAGGTCTTTGATAGCCGCGCACTCGCGCTTTAAGTTGAGCTGTCCGGGGGTCTTGTTCAAACGTTACCCACCCTTCGCGAGTCGCATGGCGCGGCAAAAGAGGGACATCGAATTCCCCTCGCGCTTTCACTTCACCGCCGCTCTCCATAACCACCTCGATGCGCACGCCCTCGGCTGTTTCATCGCCGTGATTAATTACAGTGACGGGCACAATGAAATTGAATTGACGTTGTTCCGGAGTTCCCAAGCGAACCTCGAGGCTAGGTGGTTCGTGGCCCATCGAGGCACCGGCGTATATGAGATAACCGAGCGTTGAGGAAACCAGGATAAGCCCGAGGGCAAAGACAATCCACTCGAACCAATTCTTTTGTGGCTTATTCATTGCAGCAATAGCCTTCCAGCGGATGCACCGAGTGTTGCGGCTAATCCGAGCGCCACGGTCTGAGCCAGGGCGGTGAACATTGTCACGTCGTCAAACCGCCCGAAGAACCAGAGAATCAATGCCGAAGAGCTTAACGCAATCGCGTAAGTAACCACAGTGCCTAGCAGAATAAGTGTTGGATGGTCCGCGCGAACAAATTCCCCCGAGCCTTTGAAATCGCTGTAGTGCAGAATCAGGAAGGCAATCAAAAGCGAAAACACTGCCACTCCTATTAGTTTCAACCAGGACGTTTGAATTCCAATGATGACGATTTCTTCAGTCGGCGCGAGGTTCGCCGCAAAGAGCACGGCGCCGCAGAAGGCAAAAACAATCTGGGCGCCGAAGTGAATTCCGTCCTCGTCCGAATTTCCGCCCATTCCCTCGTCCTTCCCACCCGCGCCAAGCTGCGCCGTGCCGACGGAAACACCGATTGCTACAGTCATGGCTTCCACCACGATGACTCCGGCTATTTCATTGAGTGGCATCTCGAAGGTAATCCGCCCTAAAAGAAACAGAACCAGGGCTGCGAGAAAAAGACCGATGCCCATTTCTTCGACAGAGTCAATTGCGACTTCCGTCATATTCCTATCCCGCCTTAAACCCGCATATCGATTGTAGCCAAGTAACAAAAGAAACGTTGTCAATACATAGGCTAGCAGCCGGTAAGGATGAGTGTTAAATCCCGCCCACCACACTTCCATGGTGTACAGCAGAGGAAGGCTGAACATTAGGCCACCTGCAACGCCGCGTCCGTATTCCTGCAGCGATTTAGTGATCGAGCGCTCTTTAATTTTTGTGGAGTTGCGCCGCGACATAAACAGAAGCCGTGACGTGAACCGACGAAAGGCACCACGCGTCCCGACTCAAGAAATTTTAGGAGAAATTGAAGTGAAGCATAAGCGCAGCTTGCCGCCTTCCGCAACAACGTAAAACAAACTGGGTTCCAAAGGCGGGCAGCCTGCGTGGGACTCTGTCAGGTCGTGGGATGGATTCGCGTCGCTTCACGTAAATATATCCAAGTCTGGCACTTAAATCCCGGGTAAAAACGCGGTGAGGAAAATTTCAAGTTATGACCGAAAACTGTAGGAAATTCTCACGTTATGCCCAAACAAGAATTTCATTTAATGACCGAATCAGTCCTCGTAAGTTGTTGATTCCAGTAATAGGCCAATTTCACTTTATGACCGAACCCACAAACTTAGCGGAGGACCTTCACACGCACATCACCGCAGCGTATCAGGTGTTCGAAGACTGGCCGCATTTAATGCCGGAATCGCCTCGTAAGTTATTGATTCCACTAATAGGCCGATTTCACTTTATGACCGAACCCACAGCGGCGGCCGCTGCTGCTACTACCGCCGTTCTGCTGAAGATCACGTCAGGCTGTTCGAAACACTAATCAGGTTTTCGCTTCAAGCTTCCCCTGCTCAGACACGAGCACTCAAACTTCTTCTAAACCTTCCTTGCGCAGACACGATCACGTCAAACATCGTCTGAAACTTCTCCGCGATTGCAGCGGCCTTTAGCGTGCAGACTCTGATGTATTGGCTTGCTGCGGATCCACCGGTTGAGTAACCTTTGGATGGATGGATTGCGTTATGGCTCGTGGGTGGGAAAGTAAGGCAGTTGCCGATCAGATCGAGGAAGGGGAAGCGCGCCAGCAGGAGGCGCGTAAACCTGCGCCCACACCCGAACAACGAAAGCTCAAGGAGCAACTCGAGTTACTGAAGCTGTCCAGGTCTAGATTGCTTCAACAACTCGAGGACGCCAGACATCCTGCGCATCGCGACGTTCTGCTCAACGGCCTGAAAGCGGTTGAGAAAGAAATTGAAGGAGTTATCAAACTTATCGTCTAACCTTTTGAGGTGTTGCGACTAAACCGTGAAGGTTCGGGGTTGGCAACCTTCATGGTTCAATGACTCCTTTGTCTGCTCAGGATACTCGCTGCCGCTCCAAGCCTGGACTGCAGTTCGCGAACTCCAATCAAATGGAAACACCGTCGCCGGATGAAGTAACACGACTTCTCAAGGCGTGGAGCAGGTCGCGCGGCAAAGTACCTGGTGATCGCGGCTCTACTTCAGTAGGCACACTGATAATTTTTGCGGTATCAATCCGATATCTGCGCTATTCTGGGCTGCCGTATCAACGGTCTTGTGTCACCTCCATTGCTCATAAACAACAGGAAGATTATGGGTGATAAAGTGAATGGTCCTGCCTCGAATATCATCGGTTGATTGCTGCAGTCGTAATGTTTGGTGCCGCGGTTGGCATGTCTTAACATTAGGAACCTGAGAAGTCGCATTAAACCAATACTTTCGCTCGATTGTGTTCATGCTCCCCAACACATTCAAACTCATAATCCTACTTCTCACCTTTGTCTTCCTTTCATCGCCAGTTTTCAGTCAGATTCCGTTTTACACCGATGACGCGGATACGACGCCGAAGGGAAAGTTCCACATCGAGTTCTTCAACGAGCATGACTGGCTGCAAAAATCGTCACTTCCTGGACAAAGACAAAACACTTCGAATTTCACTCTTAATTACGGTCTCACGGATCGGATTGAGCTTGGGGTCAACGCGCCGTTCATCAAAATCTTCAACGCTCAGGAATCAAGACTCGGAAGCCCTTCAGGAATGGGCGATATGCAATTTGGAGTGAAGGTCAAACTACGTGAGGAACGCGAAGAGTCGTCATTTCCAGCCATAACAGTTGTCTTCTATGCCGAAGCGCCTACGGGAAGTATTAGGAAGCAACTTGGATCCGGCCTTACAGATTACTGGCTGTATGGTGTAGTTCAGAAATCCATTACCAAGCGAACCGTGGCAAGGTTGAATGGTGGAATTCTTTTCGCCGGCAACAGCTCCTCTGGCCTAATCGGTATTGAAGCCAGCAGAGGACAAGTCTTCACCGGCAACGGTTCACTGGTGCGAGACTTTAACGAGAAGCTGAAACTCGGAATTGAAGTTTTCGGTGGCGTGACCAACGATTTCAACCTGAGTCGAGGACAACTCGAAGCACAGATTGGAGGGAGTTATTCCCTTCGAGACGACTTCGCATTCACTTTCGGTGTCCTCGGTGGTCGCTTTCCCGCGAGCCCGCAAGTAGGCGTTCATGTCGGGCTGGCCTATGACTTCGAGTGACGTTCCCCACTTTAAAGTGTGATTTACCAAAAAACGAGAGAGAATGTTCTAAGTGATCACTACTGTCTGTTTAAATAGCAACTCCAAGAACTTCACTGAGAACTGCATCGCAGCTGACATCAGTGAGCTTCGCGAGATGGATGGCAATGTCATATGGGCCGACGTTACCGATCCGACCAGCCGCGATTTTGAAGAGCTCGCCGAGGAATTTGGCTTCCATCATCTCTCGATTGAAGACTGTCAAAACCAACACCAACGTCCAAAGGTCGAAGAGTATCCCGGATATTACTTCATTGTGCTCTACGAGGCCGAACTCGCAGGTCCAGACGACCGCCTGGAGTTAAGAGAACTAAATATATTTCTAGGGAAGAACTACCTTGTCACTGTTCACAGCCGTCCTATTCGCGCGATCGAAACGGCCCGACGCCTCTGGCGTGAGTGGCTGGATCGCGCGGAGGAAGGATCCGGACTGCTCGCTTATTTGCTAATCGATGCAATCGTAGACGATTACCTTCCCTTGCTCGACATCATCAGCGAACGCATGGACTCTCTAGAGGATTCGATCTTCGGTGAATTCAGACCCGAGGCAATTGAGGAGATCTTCGGGATAAAAAAGAAGTTGCTTTTTTTGCGCCGCGCCGTAGCGCCGCTTCGCGACGTTTTTAATACCATGTTGAGACGCGAGCAGCAGATTTTTTCTCGCGGAACCTACGTATATTTTCAGGATGTATTCGACCATCTCATCCGCGTAGCTGACACGGTTGACACTTTGCGTGACATGCTCAGTTCAACTATGGACGCTTATCTTTCCGTTTCAGGTAATCGCATGAATATGATCATGAAACGGCTTACTTCGATCTCAACCATCTTGATGTCTGTGACACTCATCGCGGGTATCTATGGGATGAACTTTGATTTCATGCCCGAGTTAAAGTGGCGTTTCGGCTATATTTTTGCACTCCTTTCAATGGTGGGCGTAGGGTTCGCGCTTTACCGATACTTGAAGAAGGTGAAATGGATATAAAAAAACCGGCATCACGCGTGCATTCCAGGAAGCACAAACGCAAGAAGGGCGATACAGATCAGTTGGCTGCTCAGCTTGCTCCGCTGGAGGAACAGGACAAGCCAGCCGCTGAACAGCAAATCGGCAGCCATCTCGAGTCAACAACTGGCCAGCAAAAACTGGATTATGGTGCGATCGTCGTGGACAACGCGAATTTAAATGTCCCAAAGGGCATTATCGAAGCCGGAGAAGAAAAGCAGTTTTTGGGCATGGAGCCGGTGGTAGTAATAGTCTTGATTATAGTTCTGAGTTTCATCGCGTTCATCGCCTGGCAGATTTCGCTCATGCCCGCCCGCTGACCACGTATTCAAAACTTCCCGTTCATTTCAATTCCTGTATATTCTCAACAAACTGATCAACGCACGGCACATATCAAGTGCCGCGTAACGACCGCAGATCCTCAGTTAAGTGAGACCGGTCAGCCAGCGCCTTCAGCATTGGACCATTAGAGGTGAACTCTACCATGCTAACGGACCCTACGGGACAAGCCAGCCTGTAACGAAAGAGGCCAACATCGATTCCCAAAAGGCTGCAAAGAATAATCCTTATAGTTGCTTTATGTGAGACTATCAAAACGTTCCCACTGGTAAACCGGTTTTGGATTTGCTCGATCACCTGTAAACCGCGCAGTGCAATTGCCACGGCCGGTTCTCCGTCGGTTGGCGCATGCCAAGCCGGGTCCGCCAACCAGCTAATGTATTCATCCTGAAATTCTTTACTGACCTGTTCTTTTGTCAGGCCCTCCCACCTGCCATAAGCAATCTCATTTAACTCAGCGCGTACTTGTAGGTTGATTTCCAAGGCATCGCAGAGAGGCTGTGCGGTCGTAATGCTTCGGCGCAAGCCACTGGAGTAGACTGCGTGCCATTCGATTTCGCGGTAAGCCTTCGCGAAAGCATGAGCCATCTCCATACCTTCAGGAGTGAGTTCCGGATCCAATCCCGATCCGCAAAAGACATCCTCGCGGCTGAGCGCCGTTTGTCCGTGCCGAAGAAAATAGAGAATCAGGCCCATCTTTCTTTTCACTTAATCTCAGAAAGGACCGCGCGCGTCAACAGTTGATAGTGTCACGGAGCCACTTCGATCCAAAGAGTCTCCGCCCGGCCACGGGGCGTAAGATAGTCCGGCTAAAACAGCAACCACCAACAGAGTCGCATAGTTCTCATCGCATCATCTCGTAATGCTCTTTCAAAAAAGAAATTCATAGCGCCCAGCCATTACATAGTGGCGCAACTAACTACCGCGGAAACGAAAACGCAGCTTCCGCCATAACCATTAGTTGAACGAGATTACCCAAGATAAGCGCCGAAGTTCTCAAACAGAGGCTTGAACGGAAAGTCCAGGAGAACCTATGACCCAAGACGATAAGCCTAAAGAAAACAGCATTAAAAAGGATGCGGCCTCAACGCTTATCGGAGTAGGAAAGGATGCGGTTGCTCTGCTCAGAGATCTGGCGTTGTTTGTGTTGGCTGTGTTGTTGCTCCTCTTTCCGGGAACATTCAATGGCGTATTAACCAAAGCAGGTTTCGAAGAAGGAAGCCTTGTCGGTTTTAAGTGGAAATCGAAATTGGTCGAATCTGACGCCGCCCTCCAGGACGCGCGCACGACAATTATCGACCTCAAAGCACAACTGGATAAAACTTCAAAGGCGCTCGCCGAGGTGCAGGCCAGACTTAACGATCCTTCGGTCAACGAAACGGTGGCTAAACTTGAAGAGGAGAATAAGAAACTGAATGTGGCGTCGGCAGAAGTCCAAGCATCTATCGCCAACACGATCGCGTCGAATGCCCCACTCGTCGAAAGGGCACAAACCACTGTTAGTAGCAGTGCTGTATGGGGGGTGGTCTTCAGTGGCGATACCACACTCGACGCAGCTAAGCACGAGGTTACCGTTGTCGCTCCGAAACTAGGTATTCCTAATGCATCAGTGTACTTGCGTCAAAATTCTTACCGAAGCGTTGCCGTAGTAGAAAGCAGGACACAAGCGGAGCAGGTATTAGCGAAAGCAAGACAGCTACGCCGCGATGCGTACATCGTAAACGTCTCGACTTGGTGCCCAGGTGCTGCTGAAAAAGACGGCTATCGCGAGTGCGTAGACCGGTAGGAAAATCCCATTCACATGTTGAAGTCGGCGAGCGCCTGCGAGGGCACGGCGATGCGGATGTTTTAGTCTAATTCGCTCGCTTCCAGACCACCTTACCGGTGCGATCGATATAGGCATAATTCGCTTTGTGGTTCTCTAACTCTTTTTCGATTTGGTCTTTAGGTTTCCCGTCCTTGTGATCTTCCAGGGCTTTGAGAAGCGCTTCGTCCTCCGACATACCCAAACTAACGCTGGCAAGCTCACCGCGAAACGAACGGGCTTGTGAGAATTGTGGTTTGATGATCGTGGCGCCGGTTTTGTCGATGTATCCAAATAGCCAACGACCGCCTTCGTCTCGAACCCCAACCAATGCTAATCCTTCACTGAATGGCAGGGCACAGGCGAACGTAGGATTAATCACCCACTTTCCGGAGCGATCGATGAAACCCCATTTCCAGTCAACCTGTACAGCAGCCAGACCTTCGGAAAACCGATTAGGGTTACCGTGGCCTACTCTGCTCGGGCACCAACCCTGGGCGTCGAACTGTGGTTTAATAACGACTTGGCCTTGCAGATCGATAAAGCCAATCTTGTCTCCAATTAGAATTGAGGCGAGACCTTCGGAAAACTCTCCTACATCTTCGTATTTCGGCTCGACAATCCATCGTCCTCTTTTATCAATAACTCCGTATTTCTGCTCGGCATGAGCAGGCTCACCAATCTCGACGATCGCACGTCCTTCGGAGAAAGGAAAAGCTAGCTGAAACCGTGGCTCGATCACAAACTTGCCCGTTTTATCAATGTAACCCCATTTGCCGTGTGTTAGAGGAACAGCAGCCAGTCCTTCTGTGAAGGCGTAATCGCTCTCCACACCTGCCTGATCAAACTTAGGTTGAATAACAATTCGACCAGTTCGATCTATATAACCAACCTTGCCTCCGGCTGAACCCGTTTCTTTGCTGACGATGACGGCAGCCAGTCCTTCCGAAAAGGTCTTCGCTAAATTGAATTTGCACTCAATAACAAATTTCCCGGTGAGATCTATATAACCCCACCGGCCGTGAGTGTTTGGAACTCGCTTACCGACGACCGCCAGACCTTCTGAGAACAACCCGACCGAATAAACATCGTCTGGAAGAGTGAACTTCAGATTCCCCGACTCCTCTATGAAACCGTACTTGCGATCGATTTCGACTGGATACAAATGAGGCGCATCGCGTGGGGAGCTATCCTGTTCCGCGTTGTGGCCCTGTACGCTCCATGCAAGTAAAACGGTCGTCAAGATTAACAGCCGCAAAAGATTCATAGATTTGCTGGAATCGTTAAAAAGCACCAAAGGATTTTACATGAGTATTTGTTAATTGTTGCGGCAACGTTTTGCGCCAAAAGTCGATTTGGTCACGCGGTTATTCTCTGCGGCAAAGAAAACTGGCAGTCCCGCTCGTCACACAGTCTGTCCGTCTCGTCACAAACCTTTACTTCAGGGCTTGACCGTGTCATTAAAATGCGTTGGAATCTTGTGTCCACGATCCGCGCTAGATTTCTCAACCAAGGAGACAATCATGATTCATCCATTTGCCCAAGATACATTCACCAGCTGGAAAACCTTCGCGGGAGTGTTTGCTCTCCTGGTTCTTATCTCTTCTTTCGCTCAAGCGCAGGCGCCTCCGGGCGCTACCGCGTTAAAGATCAACTCCGCTGTTCTTGGAGAAGAGAGAACAATCCTGGTGCGAGTCCCACCTGGCTACGAAACGAACAAGCTCCGCTATCCAGTGCTTTACATGACCGATGGTAATGCTCACATCGGTCACACCAGCAGCACGGTTGAGTTTTTGGCCCGGAATGGGCGTATGTCCGAGTTAATCGTGGTCGGAATAATAAATACAGACCGCACGCGTGATCTGAGTCCTACACACGTAAAAACAACAGTTGCAGGCGGCAATAGCGCGCTTCAGTTTCCGACCAGCGGCGGCGCCGACAAGTTTATAAAGTTCATAGAAACGGAACTGTTCCCTGAAATCGAAAAGCGTTACCGCGTTCACCAGTATCGGATCCTCGCGGGGCATTCGTTGGGCGCTCTGTTCACAATTCACACGATGGTTTCGCGGCCCGAGCTGTTTAACTCTTATGTGGCGGTCAGTCCAGCGTTGCAGTGGGACAATCAGGTGGTCGTCAAGCGAGCCGAAGATTTCTTTAAGGCCCGAAAAGAGTTGGAAGCTACGCTATTCATGTCGGTGGGCAATGAGCCGGGTCCGATTGAAGATGGGTTCTACCAGCTAAAACAAGTACTCGAAAAAAACCAGACGAAGGACTTCGCGTGGAAAGCTCAGGTGTTGGATGATGAGGATCACGGATCAGTCGTTCTGCATAGCCACTACCTTGCCATGCGCAATATTTTCGATGGCTGGCAAGTACCTCGAGATCGCGACTCGGGTGCTGTCGCCGGAGATTTCAAGAGTGTTGAGGCGCACTATCAGAAACTCTCAAAGAAGTTCAGGTACGACATTCCTATTCCTGAAAACCTGATCAATCAGATGGGATATCAATCGCTCTTTGGGGATCGTTTTGATGAGGCCATCGCGATCTTTAAAACAAACGTCGAACGATATCCGGAGTCAGCGAATGTGTATGACAGCCTCGCCGAAGCGTACGAAAGAAGTGGGCGACTCGAACTAGCGGCGCCACTTTATGAAAAAGCGCAAACGTTGGGGCAGCAAAACCAGGATCCCAATCTCGCAATCTATAAAACAAACTTCGAAAGAGTAAGCGAGAAACTAAAGCAGGCTGGGGGAGCCAAGAAAAACCAGTAAAGGTTCCTATTCGAAGTTATTCCTGGTCTTACTTCGGCCCAGGGTGTCAATTCACAACCGTTGACGCCCTGGGCCATGCTGTCATAGAATCTGCGCCTTCCCCCAATACTTTTAATTTGTTCTAAGCTCGACTCACGAACCTTGCAGTAAATCAGAACTCATCCAACCTCCCTGGATGCTTAGCCCCAGAACGACCGCCAGTGTCGTGAGCAGTCAACTCACCAGGTATCAAGGGCAGCACACGATCACATAGTGCCAGCGAAAGGGGAACTCATGCTCCGCGATCCATCACCTGCACGACGACCATTACTCATAGCTACCGCAATCCTGGCTATTGGCGTTCTGTTCGTAACATTCGGAAGCTTTCGCAGTAACTCCACCAGGAACTCACAGCCGGCTGAAGTGGAGCTCATTACACTGCGGCCCGCTGGGTTTGAACCTGCGGAAATCACCAGGCCAAAAGGTGCTTTCGTGCTTTTTGTTGACGATCGGAGCGGTAGAGAAAACTCATCGTTGGTACTGCAACGAGTCAACGGCGAGCGACTTCGGGCCGTCAGCTTACAGCGAAAGAAGTCTGACTGGAACGATGTTGTCGACCTGACGCCAGGCACTTACGTTTTGCAGGATGCAAATAATCCTGAGTTGCGCTGTCAGATAACGATTTTGCGGTAGTGTCGGCACCTCAAGACCTCAATTAGTACTCACGTCTCGGAGGATTTATGGGCCAGAAAACCAGGGTTGCGTATCCCGCCCGCACACTCACAGAAGCTCTAGTAATTATTTGTATGCTCAGTTTTGCCGTCGGAGCACAAACGAGCGCTACTGACGGCAGCACACCCTTGGGTTTGCAACCGGGCGCGCCGGCAGGCTCATACGCTCTCTCTGGTTTCGATAACGTAAATCTCTATAACGGAAATTTGAGTTTTCAATTATCCATGTTGGGTGTTTCCGGACGCGGCGGAGCGCAAATGCCTGTGATGTTGCCAATCGCCGGGAAGTGGCGCATCGCGGATATCACGATTCCGCAAATTGGAGGCGGAGTGATTCACCGTTACTTGCCGATTCAGAGTTGGTGGGAGAGCACCGAACGAAAATACAGTCCCGGCTTAATGGCAGGAAGGCAAGCCGGATTCGGTGAGATTGAGTGTCCGGATGGAACTGAGGTCTTTGGTTATTCGATTACACGGTTAACGTTTACTGGTCCCGACGGAACTGAGTACGAATTACGCGATCAGCTTACCGGCGGACAGCCTGCAAACAACGGTCTATGCAACTACTCGAACCCGCAGTCGCGGGGCACTGTATTCATAACCGCAGATGGTTCCGCCGCCACCTTTGTTTCTGATTCGACCATCTACGATCAGCCTATCAGCCCTAGTCCTGGTGAGATTTATCCTTCCGGCTATTTTCTGCTGCGTGATGGCACTCGCTATCGCATCGACAGCGGCGTTGTGTCGTGGGTGCGCGACCGGAACGGGAACAAGTTAACGTTCACCTACGATGGCTATAATCGCGTTTCGACCATCACCGACTCACTCAAGCGACAGGTGACAATCACTTACAACACTGGCGCAGGCACGTCGGACCAAATTACTTACAAAGGCTTTGGCGGAGACTCGCGATCGATTCTGGTGAATCATGCGTTGCTCGCGAATGCTTTGCGCTCTGATTATTCGACCACGCGCACGTATAAATCTCTCTTTCCGGAGACGCACGGTTCAACCACATCGCACCATAACCCGAGTGTTGTTGCCTCAGTGACGCTCCCAAACGGCAAGCAATACATACTCAAATACAACGACTACGGTGAACTGGCCCGTGTGGTCCTGCCAACAGGCGGCGCCATCGAGTATGACTACGCTGCAGGGTTGACAAATGACAGTGCGAGCGGCGTCACGGCTAATGGCTATGAGGGATCGCTGGTGGTCTACCGGCGCGTAACCGAGCGTCGCCTCTATCCCGATGGTGGCACGGGATCGACCTATGCGAGTCGCATGACCTACAGCCGTCCCGAAACGACAACTACAAATGCCGGCCACGTAATCGCTGACCAGCTCAATAACACTGGAACATTGCTGACGCGCAGCAAGCACTACTTTTATGGCAGTCCGAAACAGTCGTTTGCCATTTCTCCAATTGACTATCCGGGCTGGAAAGAGGGCAGGGAATATCAGACGGAGAACTTTGCGAGTAACGGCACAACGATTCTCACACGAGTGGTGAATACCTGGCAGCAACGAGCGGCCGTGAGCTGGTGGTCAGGTAGTTCCGATCTCGCGCCGCCAAACGATCCGCGGTTAAGTGAAACGACGAACACGCTCGTCGATACAAACCAGGTCTCGAAACAAACTTTCAGTTATGACGATACAGTGCCCTTTAACAACCGTTCAGACGTTTTCGAATATGGTTTCGGCAGCGGTACACCAGGATCTCTCGTCAGACAATCACACACGGATTATCTGAAGACGAATTCAGTCAACAGCACCGACTACACGACGACCAGCGTTCACATTCGTAGTCTGCCTACCAAGACCCAAATCTTTGATGGGTCCGGTAATGAAAAAGCAAGGACCACCTTCGAGTATGACAATTACATAAGCGATGGCAGTCATGCGCCGCTTGAGCCGAGGTCTAATATTTCAGGCCTCGATTCCAGTTTCACTACTTCATATCTGACCCGAGGGAATCTAACGCGCACAACCCAATGGATTCTCTCCACCAACACAGAACTTCATTCCTACGCTCAGTATGACGTCGCGGGAAATGTCGTGAAAACGATTGATGCGCGCGGCTATGCCACGACTGCCGAGTTTACCGACCGCTACGGCGCACCTGACACCGAGGCACAAGGCAACACCGCACCCTCGGACCTCGGCGGCCAAACAAGCTTTGCCTTTGCGACGAAGCTGACAAATGCTGCTGGTCACATCTCGTACGCCCAGTTTGATTACTACCTTGGTCGACCTGTGAATGCAGAAGATCCGAATGGTATCGTCGCCAGCGGTTCGTACGCCGACAGCCTGGATCGACCTACGCAAATCAAGCGCGCCCGCGGTACTGGCGCCGAGAATCAAACCACTTTCGAGTACGAGGACACTAACCGTGTTGTTAGAACCAAAAGCGATCGCGACAACAACAACGACAATGGTTTGATCGGCGAAGTGGTTTACGACGGATTCGGCCGCAGCATTGAAATGAGACAATTCGAGGGCGGATCGAATTTCATAAGGACTGACCAGCAGTACGATGCACTCGGGCGCGCGCACAAAGTCTCCAATCCATATCGTCCATATCTATCTGAGACTGCTGTTTGGACCACGACTGTTTTTGACGCGCTTGGACGCGCGACGTCTGTTACGACGCCGGATAGTGCCGTCGCAAGTTCTGCTTACAGCGGCAACGCAGTGACTGTTACTGATCAGACAGGAAAGCTGCGTCGCAGCATCACGGATGCTTTAGGGCGTCTGACACGAGTCGATGAACCTAACAGCAGTAATAGTCTCGGAGATATCAATAGTCCGAACCAACCAACCAGCTACACGTATGATGCGCTCGATAATCTCACCGGCGTCAGCCAGGGCGTGCAGACCAGAACGTTTGTTTACGACTCATTGAAGCGTTTGACCTCCGCTACCAATCCGGAAAGTGGCACGGTCACCTATGGCTACGATGCGAATGGCAATCTAACCAGCAAGATCGATGCACGGTCCATCACGACCACGATTGCTTACGACGCGATCAATCGCGTCACGTCAAAGAGTTACAACGATAGTCCGCAGACGCCAACCATCAGCTATTTCTACGACGCACAAACACTACCGACCGGCGCGCCAAGTTTTTCTCGCGGCTATTCAACGGGGCGTCTTGTTGCCGTCACTTACGGCAGCGGCAGCAGCGCCGGAACTTATCGCGGATTTGATCAGATGGGCCGAGTGGTCACGCAGTATCAACGAACGGATTCGGTCAACTACCTCATCGAAGCGAGTCACTATGCGAATAGCTCTTTACATACGCAAACGTATCCGGCGGTTCCCGGCGCCGGAGATCGTCGTGTGGTGACTTATACGAACGATGCGGCCGGACGCTTAAGTTCACTGAACAGTAGTGCGACGACTTATGCGCCGGCGGCGAGCGTTTCCAGTATTGGCTATGCCGCCAGCAATGCATTGAGCACCGAAACTTATGGAAATGGTTTGATTCACGCGATCAACTACAACAATCGCCTGCAAGCGACCGAGATCAAGCTTGGCACTTCCGGCAACCCGACATCGGTGGTTTCGTTGGGTTACAACTACGGCACGACCAACAATAATGGCAATGTGCTTACGCACACTTACAGCGGCGGCGGGCTCGGTTACACACAAACGTTTGGGTACGACTCATTGAATCGACTGACAACATCAAACGAGAACAGTGGTTCGAGCTGGTCACAAACAAACGGCTATGATCGCTACGGCAATCGCTGGATCGATCTCGGCGGCGGCAATCAGAGTCTTTATTTGAATACCTCAAACAATCGCATCACCGGCGCAAGTTACGACTCGGCAGGTAATCTGCTCAATGACGGCTCGCATGCGTATACCTATGATGCGGAAAACAAGATCGCGAGAGTTGATAGTGTTCCCGCCTACACGTACGACGGTGAGGCGCAACGTGTACGCAAGCTCGTGGGTGAGAATTTGCGTTTTGTGTATGGCATTGGTGGACAACTGATCGCCGAGTTCAGTGGCGCAAGTGGCTCACTTGTTAAAGAATACATTTACGGTCCCAGCGGTCTGCTGGCTACTATTGAACCGACTGCGGTAAACGCAAACGGCACCCGTTACACCACCCCGGATCATCTCGGCTCCCCACGAGTTGTAACGAATTCAGGCGCGAGCGTCGTCAGCCGTCACGACTACATGCCCTTCGGCGAGGAGCTTGGCGCCGGAGTCGGTGGACGAACAACCGGCATGGGCTTCCCCGGCTCATCAGACGGTATAAGACAGAAGTTCACTGGCTACGAACGTGATGCTGAAACCGCTCTGGACTTCGCGCACGCTCGGTTCTACTCCAGCAGCCAGGGAAGGTTTACCTCAGTCGATCCCTTAAAAGCCAGCGCAATACCTGCAAGCCCACAAACCTTCAATCGCTATAGTTACGTGACCAACTCTCCACTGAACGTGATCGATCCGAGTGGTATGCTCGGTATCCCTACCGGCGTAGGTTGTTTAGCAGCCGGTCTGGCAGTCGGAAGTTCCTCTCTCGGTCAGCAGACGCACGGAATGCCACCACCGCCAGGTGGACCTGTTTCGTCGGGTCCGATTAAAATCGATATCGGCCCGGTTCCCCTGCCGGAGGGCGAAGAACCGTGGCCGACTACCCTTGAAATAGTTGAGAATCCCAATCAGATCTATAACGGAGATCCGTTGGTATCACCGAGCGGAATAGTAATTGACGCACTGCCAAACTATGGAGTAGGAAGAACAATAGATTACATCATACGTGATCAGGTCGGAAACCCGATGACTACAAACGCGCTTCTCAAAGAAGAAGTGCAACCTACGAATCCTGACGCCAATGCGATCTGGAGTCGTACCAGGGTGCAACCGCACCCAGTGCGTCCAGATGCAAACGGGATCGTTCCAGATACGCTAGGGTTGGTTAGTCCCAGCCCAGGGTCGCTCACTTACTTACAGCAGAACCCAAATATGAATGCGACATTTTCACAGACCCTAACCGTGTATGGAGCATTTGGCCAGGAATTCAGAACCGCAATAAAGTTGACCAACAATTACACACTCACGCGTTCTGGTGTCACCATAACAAGGGGTCAACCAGCAGCAACTGCTCGACCGACAAAATGAGCAGTGCATGGGCCAGAAATGACGATAAGAACGGAGGGGTATCGAAAATGAGACGAAAGCAGCGTGCAATGACTGGGATCTATTACTTTGGTGTCGTTGTGCTTTTGGCTTTTTGCTTCGCGCCGGAGGCGTTCGCTATAAACGAGCCTGACCTTCTTGCGCGACAGATCAGAACAACTGCCATCAAGAGT
This sequence comes from uncultured Acidobacteriota bacterium, assembly GCA_963800055.1. Lineage (GTDB taxonomy): Bacteria > Acidobacteriota > Blastocatellia > Pyrinomonadales > Pyrinomonadaceae > PSRF01. The sequence goes on along the minus strand of CAWCZP010000022.1, from coordinate 668,304 downwards.
GAGAGCATTGATCAAATACTTGGTCGTCTAACAAGCGACTACGAGATACCAATAGGAATTGAGTTAGGTGATGAGAAGCTCACTCCACGGCGCGAGATCAATTTGGACTTGCGGGAAACGAACTTGAAAGACTTCCTTGACTCATTGATTTCGAAGGATTCCAGGTACAGGTGGAAATTGGAGGGAGGAGTAATTCACGTATGGCCGGTAAGCGGACGCGACACCTTACTAGCGGCTCTCCTGGAGGAAAAGATATCCCACTTTGCCATCATTGGCGAGGTCAATAGAAATGCCATTTATCACGACATCATGAACTTGCCTGAAATCAAGTCTAAACTGGTCATTGCAGGTATTGAACCCTTAACCTTTCTGGGCCCTGGCTCATGGACCAAACTCGGGAAAGACACTTTCTTTAATGAATCAAACCTAACGCTCAGAGAGTTGCTAGACAGCGTCGTACTGAAAACTGAGATCAAGCAATGGGTGATATCTCGCTGGGGCAAAAACAGCGAATACATTAGTTTGAAGGGGTAACTAAACCACCCCCTCATAACCACACCGCTACGCCGCGGAGGACTTCTGGTATAGTGACTTGCGAAGTATTTAACCAGGGAGGACAACGATCATGGTAAAGCACCTTAACAACGAGAATTACTACTGCTTTTGAACCTTCCAGCAAGCGCCGCCGAGGCTATCCTTCCGAGACCAGAGTCAGGCGCGGCCTGAGAATGGTCCACGTTGAAAAAGAATTAATTGAAAAACTCGGTAGGAACGACCTGTGTCCGTGCAAGTCAGGACGCCGGTTTCAAGAGGTGCTGCCTCACGACAGGGAAGTTTGATGGCGCACTTCGAGATTATTACTTTTAGAGACTGAAAACATGAGGCGCGTTCAAACAGTGAACGCGCCTCGCGCTTTCTGAATCATTCATTGTCGCCGTTTGATCGATCTGTCGCGGTGACGAATCTTGTCCAGCCAGTGGTTTTCTCTCCGACTGATAATGTATAGCGAAACGTTTCAGTCTCACACGAGTTTCTTTTCTAAAACATCACCCAAACTGGACCACAGCTGCGGGGTGAATGAGAAGCTTGAAGGTCTCGGAGACAACGCGAGATCGCTGCCGAGAATCAGAGTGCGTACCCGCGGTGCTAATTCCTCGCGCTCCCCGTTCCACCGAATCGCTCGTAGATTGAAAAAAGCGAGGTATGCCCGTCGTGAAATCCCTTCTGTTCATAGCACTCACAACTGCACTAAGCACTTCCGGCCTTTTGGTCAGGACTGCTAAACCTGAACCACTTGCTTCCGCTTCGTCAGCAGTGTCAGCCCCCGTCAAGAAAAGAATGAAGGCGTTTAGGTCCGAACGAGAACTAGAGCGCTACTTTGCCGCGCTGGCCGAAAAACGCCGGCGTGAGGAAGCTCGGCGTGCTGCTAAAGCACGACGCGAAGCCGAACGGCGAGCGCGTCGCGAGGCGAAACCATCAGGCGACACGGTGATTGTTACAGCACCCGAACCTGCCGCGCTGAACGCCACGGAAACGGTGTCAGTTACAGCTGCGGAGGAGACTGTCACCAATACTCAACACGCAGGCGTTGATGAAGGCGGCATCGTCAAGGTCCATGGCGATCACCTCGTGGTACTACGCCGCGGCCGTCTTTTCACCATCGCCATTAGCGGCGGCGAGTTGAACCCCATCTCGACTGTTGACGCTTTTGGTCCAGGTATTAATCCGGAAAGCAGTTGGTACGACGAGATGCTCATTTCAGATAACACGGTCGTGGTGATTGGTTATAGCTACAACCGCGGCGGCACGGAAGTGGGCCTGTTCGATATCAGTATTGATGGACAACTCTCTTATCGCTCAACCTATCATTTGCGTTCCGGTGATTACTATTCGTCGCGTAACTATGCGAGCCGTCTGATCGGAAGCAAGCTAATCTTTTACACTCCTCAATATGTCGATCCATATCGTGCAAATCCCGTTGAATCATTCCCGGCGATTCGCAAGTGGCACGAAGGAGCTACAGATGAAGAGTTTCGACGTATTGTTCAAGCCACTCGAGTCTACCTACCCCAAACGGAGTTTAATCTCGATAACGGTATGACGTTGCACACGGTGACAGTGTGTGACCTCGCCAATCAGGGTTTTGATTGTCAGGGAACAAGTGTATTGGGACCCTCGGGGCGTGTGTTCTACGTCTCGCCCGACTCGGTTTATGTTTGGGCCAGCGCGTGGGAACAGAACAAGAAAAACAATTCTTTGCTTTTCAGGTTGCCTCTTGATGGCTCTGGTCCAAGCGCGTTGCGCGTGTCTGGTAGTCCAGTCGATCAGTTTTCTTTCCTGCAAAGTGCGGATCAACATCTCAACGTCCTCGTGCGTTCAGAGTCAAACGGTGATGGGATGTGGGCAGCGGAAGTGTCGGAAGGAGATGTCGCACTGATGCGAATTCCCATCATGAGTTTTTCTGATGGCAGCCAATTCGTTCCAGCCCACAAATACCGCCGACTGCAAAAGCCCGAGGGCTACACGTTCCAGAATCGTTTTGTGGGCAACTACTTGATCTACGGCGCCGGCAGTGGTTGGGGATATCCGAATAATGTCGTTCAATCGGCACTATTCATGGTGGACTGGACGGGTGGCAACTCTCATCAATTGCTCCTTCCACATGGCGTGGATCGAATCGAACAGATGGGCTCGGACGCGGTCATTGTGGGTACTGATGGAAAGGATCTGCACTTCTCTTCCGTGCGTTTGAATCAATCCCCTGAAATGGTCTCACGGTACACGCGCCAGGAAGCTTCGCAAGGAGAGTTGCGCAGTCACGGTTTCTTTTATAAACCGGATGGCGATAATTCCGGAATCCTCGGTTTGCCGATTGCCGGAACGGGACGTCCAGGGTATGAGCACTTGTTCCGGAATTCCGCGGCCATTCTTTTCCTGCGAAATGACGCGCTGCAATTTCGTGAAGTTGGAGAACTGGGTTCGCAACCTGAAAAAGCAATCGATGATCAATGTCGTGCGTCGTGTGTCGATTGGTATGGCAACGCAAGACCTCTGTTCTTACGTGGTAGAGTGTTTGCGCTGCTCGGCTATGAACTGGTTGAAGGTGCCCTTGTCAACGGGCGCATCAGTGAGCTTCGTAGAATTAATTACGCACCTGCTAAGCAAGTCTCGAGCGATCCCTAAGGGAAACAAATTGGACAAAATACTCGGTTCAAGGATAGCGATATAGCGACATGCAACCAGTTATCGGATTAGATTTCGGCACGACAAACAGCGCTATTGCTGTAGCCGACGTCGGGAAAGAGGCGACGCTTGCTTCCTTCGCCGATGGTAGCGATACGACCACCAATTTCCGATCAATCCTGTACTTCCCGCAAAAGGACCGTTCTTCAACTGTAAAAGCTGAAACGAAAGCGGGTCCTGAAGCCATAAGTTCCTATCTCGAAGCCGATACCAAGGGTCGACTCATTCTCTCGATCAAGTCCTATCTGGGGAGTCGCTTGTTCACATCCACACAAATCAACGGGCGCTACTACACTCTTGAAGATTTGATCGCGATCATCCTGAGGCGCTTAAGAGCAACTGTAATTGAACAATTCAGTGTTTCCGCTACCAGCGTTGTAATCGGCCGGCCCGTCCGCTTTGCTGGAGCTGAAACCGAAGCGGACGAAACATTGGCGCTCAACCGGCTCCGATCGGCAGCTGATCTGGCCGGCTTTTCCGATGTCATATTCGAACTGGAACCAGTCGCCGCCGCATATCAATATGAAACCCAACTGGACCACGATGAGTTGGTTTTGATAGGTGATTTCGGAGGCGGAACAAGTGACTTCACGTTGGCCCATCTTGGTCCTGGTAGAAAACGGACAGGTAAGAATCCCGTCGTGGGTACTTCGGGTGTGGCCATTGCCGGCGACACCTTTGACAGCAGAATCATGATGAACCTGGTAGCGCCGAAACTGGGTCTTGGCTCGCATTATGTTTCATTAGGCAAAGAGCTTCCGGTACCTGTGTGGCTGTTTTCACAACTCTCGAGTTGGCATCGCACGTTTCTTCTTAAGGACCCAAAGACGATGGCCGTACTTCGAGAAGTCAAGAATCAAGCGTCTGAACCTGACAAGGTAGCGGCGTTAATTCAGATTATATCGGAGAACCTGGGCTACGCTCTTTATCGCGCTGTTGAGAATACAAAAGTTGAATTAACAGAAAATGAAGACGCCGGCTTCGTATTCGAGTACTCATCTGTGAACATCGAAGACACTCTCGAACGTTGGCGTTTCGAATCGTGGATTCAAGAGGATATTCAAAACATAGCAACCTGCGTTAAGACTCTTTTCAATCAACATAACGTTAACTATAACGACATCGGTAGTGTCTTCCTCACGGGCGGATCTTCTTTCGTACCGTATGTGCGTCGCTTCTTTGCCAAAACATTTGGAAGTGACAAACTAAAAGGCGGCGAAGAGTTAACGACTGTCGCCAAGGGTCTCGCCCTCCGCGCTCTCGAGGAAGGGTGATTTGTAGCGATAAACCCGCTCAACACATGGAGGTGAATCATGTGGGATTGGTTAAAGGACATTGGCCAGAAAGCTCAAGCAAACGCCTCTGATCATTCTGGCGCGAATGCAGTGGACACAAGTCAACTCGACGCCACGGTTGAGGCCATGATTGAGAAAATGATCCAAAGTAATCAGATAGATCCCGAGCTGATAAGCCAACTGTCTTACAATCCCGCAGCAGTCGAGAGAGTCCTGGCGAAACTGAAGGAGATGGGAGCGGACGAGGGAGGCAGTCCGCCCCTGGGGAACATCGCTGATTATTACCAGCCCCGTAACAGCAAGTACGAACTAAAATGGCCGCTTACCCCGTCACTGCCACTACCGGTGCCTTTCGATCAACTCGATGAGCAAACGCAGTTTCACGTGTTGTTTGGCGAGTGGACTCGTCGTGAAATGGAAGGACACCTCGCTCTTAACGGCGGTGACCTTGCAACAGCCGAATCCACTTTTAATGAATGTCTGAACCGGGCGGAGCAACTCGCGATCCCGGAATTAAAGGCCCGTAGTTACGAAGGCTTTATGCGAATCGCCCAAAGAACCGGCGACCGCGCGGCTGAGAAGAGTTGGATCACCCTCGCAAAGAACGCGCGCGCGGGCACTGCATAACCCTAACTCCTGCGCAAAACGGCGGAGGCGAAACATGCAACTCCAGCAGCTTACTTTAATGCGCCAGGAAGCCATGCTCGACTTCGAGGAGGGCCGGTTGCCGCAAGCTGAGGCTCAACTCTCAGACATCCTCGATAAGTTGCGCAGCACCTTCAGCGAGAACCGCCACGAGTTATGCCGCACTTTGATTGATCGCGCCACCGTTCTCACGTTTGCAAATCGCTGGGAAGAAGCTCTCAAAGATCTGAGCGAATGCGCAGATATTGGCGCGCAACTGAAGCAAATCAGTCGGCTGTCAATCCTGGTGAATGTTTATCAGCAGCAAGCGAAACTATATGGGACTGTGTTTTCTTCCGTCTTCAATCCCGATGCAGCGCGACAAGCAATCTCGAACCTGCAAGCACTGGGCTTCAGCTCCTGGATGACTGATTCCACGATCGCGAACCTCGCTTACCAGGAACGTGATTGGCAAACTGCGGCGAGCGCCTATCGCAAGCTCGCTCAAGAACTGGCGAAAGAAAGTTGGATACGAGGCGTCGCAGGCTGCCACCTGAAAGCCGGCCGCGCTTTTCTGGAATTGAACGAGCTGGACGCTGCGGCAAACGATTTATCAGTGGCCCTCACTTTTTTCGAGCAGTATGGACCACCGGATACTTTGGGCGGTGCGAAAATGCAGATGGGCCGCCTCCGCGCGGCGCGGGGTGATTTTGAGGAAGCCTGGCAGCTTGCAGAAAGCTCGCTCGATCTGGTCGAGTCGGGAATTCGACAGTTCGGCGCGGTGTTCGATCAGCAACGCTTTGTGCTCGACAAGCTGACGGACTATCAGTACGCGTTTGCGATCGCGCTGGCGAAGAGCGATGAAGAAGGAATCTGGCGCGCCTGGGCCGTCGCTGAACGAGCGAAAAGTTTCTACCTGTGTCAATTAGTTGCGAGCGACGTGGATCTATTCGAAGGTATTGACGGGGCAAAACTCGCAGAGCTGCGTGAGCTGGAGATACAGCTTGACGAATTGGAAACGCGTCGATCGCCGATAAACGGCGCCGCGGATAGTGTCGCCACAATCGAAGCTGAATTCAACAAAGTCTCGAAAGCCAAGGAGAAGTTGCAGGAGAGCATGATGCGCACCAACCCGCGTTGGGGCGCATTCAAGACGCCGCCTCGCCTCGACTTGCAAGCGGAATTGAAGGAGCTCGATTCGAAATGGGTGCCTCTCTCATATTTCTGGCAAACGCGAGATAGCGGCGCGACGCTCCACCTTTTTTATGCCGACAGTAACCGGCATCCATTGCATACCAGTATCGAATGGTCACAGGAGGATATCGACGAGCTTAATAACCATAGCGACCTTTTGCGCGGAGTTCTGCCGCCTTTCGTCCAGATCTTTCCCGGTGGACTTGCTGAAAAGATTCTGCCGCTGAGTATCGTCAATCGAATCGAACCGGGCCGGCGATTGCTGATTAGCCCGCACGATCATGTGCGCATGCTGCCGCTGCACGCCCTGCCAGTCGATCAAAACACACGACTGATCAATCTGTATCCGGTCCAATACATTCCGACCCTGGCGCTGCTCCAACTGCGCCGCGCCGAGCGCGCTGAGCGCGCTGAAAACATTTTGCTGATGGGCTGTGAGCAGAACGGTTTCCCCACGGACCCGCCACTCAAGCATGTTCCTGACGAACTCGACACGCTTTACGAAACATGGTCCAGCCGGACCGGCAACGTCGAAAAATTTCTGCTAACGAGCGACAGTTCACCTAAAGCATGTGGCTTGCCGCCGAAGAACTGGCAAGACTTCGATGTGCTTCACTTTGCGTGTCATGGCGAGTTCCCGGAGGACCGCCCATTCGATGCGGGACTGAGACTCGGAAACGATGTCGTGCGCACTAGTGAATTTTTCGGAGTGAGGCTGAAGGCAAGCTTGATAAGTCTTAGCGCGTGCGCGTTGGGGCGTCAAACTCGCCACCATTCCGGACTCAAATTGTCCGGCGATGAGTGGGTCGGGTTATACTTGCCGCTCTTTTATGCGGGCGCGCGTTGCGTGTTGGCGAGCCTGTGGGACGCGAATTCACAGGTCGCCGCACTTTTCATGAATGAGTTTCACCGGCGCTTGAGCGAAGGCGCCGGGCGTGCCAGTGCCTTTCAAGAGGCAGTCTTATCTGTTGCGAAAAAGCCCGAACCATTCTGGACCAATTGGTACCTGGTTGGATTCCCGGAATAACTGACAAATGAGGAGTCACCATGGCTGAGACATTTACGATCGAATTTCCTTCCACTGCGCAAGAGAGCGATGTGGCGAACATTGAACACGAACTTAAGAATGTCGCCGGAGTCGAAGACGCCGGCTCGATGACCGCGCGCAGTATCGACGTTCAAACACTGGGTCTTTGGGTGAGCGCTGCTTCCGGAGTCCTCGGCCTGGCAAGCACCGGTATACCTCTCATCAAGACCGTCATCGAGATGATTCGCGGCAAAGGCATCAAAGGAGCGAAGGTCACTCTGGCGAACGGAACCTCATTTAGCGCGGATGAAATTTCGATGAAGGATTTGGAAACTTTAATGAAGGCGTAAAACGCCTGATCAGTTTTCATGTCTTGGCGTGGCATCTCACGCCACGCGCGGGGATATTCCATGCGCAAGGGAAAGTTAAACCTGGTGAGAGTAACTACTGCCTTATTGCTGGTCCTACTATCAGTGCCTTTCACGCGCGCGCAAGCCGTGCGTGCTCAACGCAGAGGAGAATCGCCCGAGCAACGGACGGCCCGCTATTACGAAACTATTCGCAGCCGGCCTCCTCAACTCCTCGCCTTCATGCGCCGAATGCCGAAAGGCGGCGATCTGCACAACCACCTGTCCGGCGGGATCTACGCGGAGAGCTACATCAAGTGGGCCGCTGATCAAGGGCTGTGCGTCAATCAGACAACGATGTCCTTCGCGACATGTGATCAGACTCCTAACCAAGTGCCTGCGACCACGGCCCTGACAAACGGTGTGCTGTACCGGCAACTGATTGATGGCATGTCGATGCGCAACTGGAAACTTTCTGGACAGAGCGGGCACGATCATTTCTTCGACGCTTTCGCGAAGTTCGGCGCTGTGTCAGCCACGCAAAGCGGGGCGATGATCGCTGAAGCAGCTTCACGCGCTGCGAAGGGGCGTGTGAGTTATCTTGAGTTGATGGTCACGACTGACGGCGGGACGGCGAGTCGCATCGGGAGTCAAGTAGGTTGGGACGGGAATCCAGACAGGACGCTCGCAAAGTTGAAAGCGGCGGGCATCAGCGATTCGCTGGTCCAGTCGAAGAACAACTTGCTGAAAGTCGAGCAAGAGAAAGACAAACTGCTCCTATGCGGCACCTCGCAAGCGGACCCAGGGTGCAGGGTGGTAATCCGTTACATCTATCAGGTATCGCGCGGTGCAGCGCTCGGACCTGTCTACGCGCAGATGGTGGCAGGGTTCATGTTGGCCACTGAGGCGGACTCGAAAGTCGTTGCACTTAACCTCGTGCAAGCGGAGGACGGCTACTCCGCCATGCAAAATTTTACCACTCAGATGAGGATGCTCGACTTCCTTCACCGTCAATATCCGAAGTCGAATATTACGTTGCACGCCGGCGAACTCGCGCCAGGTCTCGTGCCGCCTGAGGGTCTAACCTTTCACATCCGCCAATCCGTAATGATCGGACACGCGAACCGGATCGGACACGGCGTCGATATCATGAACGAAGATGAGCCCGAGGAGTTGCTGCGTGAGATGGCGCGCCGCAACGTCATGGTGGAAATCTGCCTCACTAGCAACGACGTGATTCTGGGTGTGCGCGGCAAATATCATCCCCTGGCCACGTATCTCGAATACGGTGTGCCGGTCGCACTTGCCACGGACGATGAAGGAGTCGCGCGTTCCGAGCTGACACGAGAGTTTATAAAAGCGGCCGAAGAGCACCAGTTGAGCTACGTACAACTCAAAACCATGGCCCGTAACAGTCTCCACTACGCCTTCATATCAGGCGCAAGTCTATGGCTCGACTCCAAAAAATTTCTCAAAGTGCCTCAATGTTCCGGCGACACACCCGCGCGAGGCGCCCCTTCTCAGGGCTGCCGGCAGTTATTGTCGAGCAGCGATAAGGCGCGGCTCCAATGGGCGCTTGAGGAGGAGTTCAGCTCCTTCGAAAATCGCTATTAGTGATGTCGATTAAAAGAAGCGGTAGTGTTCCTTGATGGTCCAGGTGAACAGCACGTCTTCGATTCGTGCGCCGCTCTCGAGAAATGGCGCCGCATCCGACAGCAGTCCTGAAAAGAATGTTGACATCACAGCCTTAGCCGAGTAAAAGATATCCGTTCCTTATCCTCCCAAGCTCGGTGTCGTCGCCAACGGCACTTAACATACTTGCTTCGTATCCTTAACCAACAAGGAGCATGTCATGTCTAGGTTAATGAACCCTATAAGACTTCGCCTCTTAGTTTTAACCTCGCTAATTATCGTCACAGCCTACACAGCAGTGCCTCAGCAAGCGGCGAGCGCCTGCATCAAGTGCGTTGATCTAACCGGTGGACTATGTGTTGGTTGTGATCCAAACGTAACTGCAGGTTTTAAGTGGTGTTGGCCGGTTCAGGAGGATTGTAGCTGTTCGGCATGGGACAGTTGCAACGAACAAGGTAATTAACGAGACACGGAATCCAGGTAGCTTCCGGCATCCGCGTACCGACTGTTTTACGGCAGGTTCCGCTGTAAGTTTGCCCTCCAGCAAGGAGACCAAAGCGATCGGCTCATGCTAATAGGTAGTAGAAAGATGGTTCTAACTGGAAAGAGGGCTAAGCGGGTGCTTTCAAGCTTGTTGGTTATTCTTCTTGCCCTCTCGTCGATCGCAAGAGCGCAACAATCTCAATCACCAACATCACCGGTCGACCAAAAACATGCACCTCTGAAAGCCGATGACAATCAGCCTCCCAACTCACCGAAAGAAGCTGACGACAAATACGATCCAAAACTCGCCGTTTCTCAAATGCATCGATTAGCGGAGAAGATCCTCGCCCTTCGTAGTGTTCGTGCGAAAGCCTTCGCGATCGCTCGTCTTGCGGCGGTTTTGTGGAAACAGGATGAACCACACGCGCGGCTGCTGTTTGAAAAAGCTCTAAATTTGACGATCGCGAACGGAAATGATCAAGAGGCAAGGGCTCTATCAGCGTTACACCGTCGCGTAATAGCACTGATCGCCCGTAGTGACGCTGAATGGGCGAAACGACTAATCGATTCCGCAGCGAAGCGCGATGCTGATGACCAAGGTTCGAAGATTGCCAGCCAGACAAATCTCAGAAGCGCTCTGAATCTGTTGGATGAAGACCACCCTGTCGCCATTCAATTCGCGGAACGGAGCTTGAAAGGTGGTGTCCCTTGGGGGTTCCTCGATTTCGTTCTTTCTTTGCGAAGGAAAGACGAACCCGAGGCTAACAGACTTTTTCTTCAGGCACTTAACTCCGTGTCACAACAACCGGCTGTGAATATCCAGGAGTTCCATTCGCTGGGACTCTATTTGTTTACCGCCCCGGATATGATTGATTCGGACTACCACAAGATTACTCTGGTCGATCACATACTTGTACCCAACATTACAGCGGATCGCCCAAGGATCCCCACCCCGCTGGTGCGAGCATATCTGGCTACTGCTGCGGACGTTCTTTGGCGCATGACATCTGACTCTGAACAACGCAAGTACAGTTATGCGCTCTGCTACATGTTGTTGCCAAAATCAAAAAACGTCGCTCCCGATCTAACTGCAAAACTCGACGCTGTTATGGCGGCGCTCACGCCTGAGGTTCCAGCCGGACTGACGAAAGACTCCGCGTTCCGATACATGAACGTGGCGCCCACTACCGTAGAGGAGAAACTAACCGCTGCCGAGAATAAACCGGATCAGCAAAATCGCGACATCGCCCACCTTGAAATAGCCCTTCAGGCTTGGCGTAAAGGAGACTTCAAGACGGCTCGTATTGCTCAAGGACGCATCTCGGATTTGGAGGCCAGTCAGCGTTTAGCTGCGATCATTGATTTTGGGGATGGCGCTTGGGCCATTAAGCAAAACGCTGCTGACATCGCGAAGGCGGAGGCTATGGCGAATCGACTGCCGCAGGGGATTGAGCGCAGCATCCTGCTCCAAGCTGTTGCGAAAATCCAAGGTAAGGGGCCGGATCGACACGCATCGGAGGAAACAATCGATAAGGCCTTAAAGGCTGCTCGCTCGATGTCCGAGGGTCGGCGTCCCTTTCTATTGCTTACTGCCGCCGCTCAATTGGCTAACTTTAAGTCGCCGGCAGTCCATAGTGCCCTGGCTGAGGCAGTGAAAGATTTTAATTCATTCGAAGAGTCAGCCCTTACCGGATTAGATTGGGCCCAATCGATTCAAATTGGACCTCTAAAGGCGAGATTTCCTCTAGATGTTGCCAACGTCGATTTCGGATTCAACGAGGCCTTTTGGGCAGTTGCTTCCGCTGACCCCGAAGCAGCGATGTCTCGGGGGGATGAATTGCGAAATGAAAATCTGCGGGCGCAAAGTTTGGTTGAAGTTGGAAGAGTATTTCTAGACAAGGTCCCACCAAAGGAGTCGGAACAAAACGAACAAGCGATTCGCGTAGGTGAAGACGGTATGCGGAAATCGGCTTCCAAAACTGTTATGCCTTCATATCCCGAAGAAGCGCTTAAGAAACGACAACAAGGCGTGGCCGTTGTCGAGTTGCAATACGATGCTAAAGGCGATGTGGTGAGTACTTCTGTTCTAGAGGCACCGTCTAAGAGCATTGGCGACTCAGTGGTCATAGCGCTTACACAATGGAAGTTTGTGCCCAGCAAAAAACGAGATGGCACTCCTGTAAGTGTTCGAGGAAAACTGACCTTTTATTTCGAGATTGACAATGAAGGTAACGGACTGGTCCAGAACCCTAAGCAATACCGTTAAAACCCGAACATTAACCCTTACCCGAACAATGACCGTTCGAATCCTCAACATCGCCATTCTTTTTGTCGCTCTCGTACTGTCCGCCGTGCTAATCAGAAAGTTTTTGCAACCGGCTCAGCAGAGTCCAAACTACCGGCTTTCAACTAACGCCACGCTTCGCATAAACGGAATAAACTGGGCTGACTCTGATCGAACAGTTTTGTTAGCACTTAGTAAGGAATGCAAGTACTGCTCAGAGAGTGCAGAGTTTTATCGCCGTTTGGCCGCAGGCATCGCAAATCAGACCAACATGAGGCTGCTAGCGGTGTTTTCAGAAAAAGACTCGGAGGCTGAAGCGTATCTAAAACAACTTGGGGTTCCTATTCGAGAAGTGCGGTACGTATCACTTTCGTCCTTAGGCATAAAGAATGTGCCAACACTAGCGATTCTCGATCGAAATGGTGTCGTAACTGACATGTGGGTAGGAAAATTCTCCCCTTTAGAAGAAAAAGCCCTACTGTCCAAGCTGAGACTGGAAGACACCAGGTCTCCTGATGAGTGGGCAATTAAAGAAGCCAATCTAGAGCGCAAACTTGCTAACAAAGAACTACTGGTGCTGCTCGACATACGCGAGCGCGCGGCCTATGCAATAAATCACCGAGACGGAGCGAGAAACATTCCATTGGATGAGTTGCCTGTTAGGGCGCAAAACGAATTGCCCTTGGATCAGACGATCGTCATCTACGGCAGCGACCCATCTGAAGCGGATTTAGCGTATTCAATTCTTGACGGACAGGGTTTCGCTCATGTCTTAATTCTTGTCCGCTGAGTTTAAGTGACACTTCCTTCCTTGCCGAGAAATTTTCATGGCTTACTCCATGCAGATCGACTAAAAGAAGCGGTAGTGGCCCTTGATGGTCCAGGTGAACAGCACGTCTTCGATACGTGCGCCGGCGCCGATGTTGTGAACGATCAGATAGCGATCTCCTGAGTCTGACAACATATTGGTCACGATCCCGATATGATCGATGCCGTTGGTCAATTCCCAGGTGACGATGTCACCAGGCTGATAGTCCGTGGCGCTGTTGCTAATGGGCAACGACTTTCCGCGGCGCGTGAAATACGTCATCAGGTTCAAGACGCGTCGATGATCGATATTGCGGTCCGGACCAATGGCGCCCCATTTTTTCGGGTACTCGGAGCGCGCCGCTTTCATGTCTTCGTGAACCTCTTTCTGAAGATCGATACCCGCTTTACGGAACGCACGAACCACGACGTCCGAACAAACACCGGTTTTTTCTGGCACGTCCCCGCCTGGATAATCGAGCGCGACGTATGAAGGATCGTAACCGGTCGTCACGCCGGCCTGGGCGATTGCGCCCTCAAGCATTTGTTTGAGTTGAGGTGATGCGTTGTCAGGAAGTGGTTTGACAATCGGATGAGGTGGTAGCGCAGGCCCGCGACCGACGACATATTGCTGTTCCTCACAGCCGATTGCCACTAACACGCAGATCAGAATTAACAGTCTTGCGCCTGCCAGGCAATTGTATCGGGGATCAGCCATCGGTTCATCTTAGACGCCACTTGTACGCGCACGGTTCCAATAATCTGCGACGAGCTTTTTTATTGACAGCTAATCAGCGGCACCCTATATATTCCGGGCATGTGGCTAATCGACGAGTTTCTGCGAGATGTGCGCTACGGCGGACGACTGCTGGCGAAAAACCCCGTCGTCAGTTTGATCGCGATCGTGACGCTCGCGCTGGGTATCGGCGCCAACACCGCCATCTTCAGCGTCGTCAATGCCTTTCTTCTGCGCCCACTGCCGTACGGCGATCCGGACCGCCTCGTGATGGTGGACTCACAGCACCGCGGTCAATCGACCGGAGTGTCGTTCGCCGACTACGAAGACTGGCGCCGCCAAAACAATGTCTTCGACGATCTCGCGTTTTTCAATTTGCGTTGGAACGCAAACCTCGAGCTCGGCAGTGAAACCGAAACACTCAGTCTAAGCTTTGGCACCGCAAATCTCTTTTCAATTCTGCAAGTGTCGCCGTTGCTCGGCCATGGTCCAACGGCTGGAGACTCTGACACCGTCATCCTGAGTCATGGCCTGTGGCAACGACGATTCGGCAGCGATCCGGCGATCATTGGCCGTCAGCTTCGAATTGACGGCCAAAGCCTGACTGTGATCGGAGTCATGCCGCCTGGCTTTCGTTTTCCTTTTCAGAGTGATTTATGGTGGCTGAACGATCGTTACTTCAATCGTCAGACTCGTGCCTGGCGCATCGATCAAACCATCGCCCGGCTTAAGCCCGGAGTGTCAGCGGAACAGGCGCGGGCGGAGATGCAGGAGATCGCCGCACGCCTGGAGCAAACTTACCCTGATACCAACGCCGAAGTTACTGCAACTGTTGTCCCCTTGCGGGATTTCTGGTTTGGAAAATTACGCCGCTCATTCTGGCTGCTGCTGGGCGCTTGCGGATTTGTGCTATTGATTGCATGCGCAAATGTGGCGAACTTGCTACTGACGCAAGCTACTGTACGCGAGCGTGAGTTGGCTTTGCGCGCGGCGCTCGGAGCAAGTCGCGGACGTTTAATTCGACAATCGATTTCCGAGGCTTTGCTGCTTGTTTCGATTGGCTGCGCCGGAGGCATAGTGCTCGGCGCATTGAGTCTGCGCATGGTAGTGGCACTGCTGCCAGCGGAACTCCTGCCTTTCTTTGTGAAGATCGAACTTGATGGCCGCGCGCTGACATTCACGTTGCTGATCTCCCTTCTGACTGCACTATTGGTTGGTCTGATACCGGCGTTACGAACGTCGTCAGTGGATCTGGACCAGTCGCTAAAAGAAGGTGGGAAATCAGGCACGAACTCGAGCACGCAACGTGTTCGGGGTTTGTTAGTGGTAACTGAAATCGCGCTGGCGGTGGTGTTGCTCGCCGGCGCAGGACTCATGCTGCGAAGTTTTGCGCGGTTGCAAAACACGTCACCTGGTTTCACTCCCGATAACGTGCTCCATCTTGAAATCAACCCGACGTACCGGCGGCAGGAAGACTACCGCGTCGAGTTTATGTCGCGACACTATCAAAAGTTGCTCGAGCAGATCGCAACGGTGCCGGGCGTAGTTGCTGTCGCAGCTAACAATGATTTGCCTTTTGTCGGTCAAAAGCCCTGGTATAGAGGCGAGGTTTCGATCGAGGGCCAATCGAGCGAAGAAGAGAAGCAGAATCCCCTGGTCAATTACCAGGCCGTCTCGCCAGACTATTTTCGTGTTATGCAGATTCCGCTGCTTCGTGGGCGCGCTTTCACTGATCGTGACACCGTGAAACCCGATGGTCACCGCGATGTTGCGATTGTAAACCGGCGGTTAGCGGAACGGCTTTGGCCCAACACTGATCCGTTAGGTAAGCGAATTAACTGCGGCGATGACGGCGCCGGCTGTGCCGAAATTGTCGGCATTGCCGGCGACGTAAAGCACAACAGTTTGGTGGATGAAGCCGGTTACGATCTCTACTATTCTTGTTACCAGAGTTATAGCAAGCAAACCCACTTTGTAGCGCGCACGCAAGGCGATCCGATGATGCTCGCGAACGATATTCAACGAGCAATCTGGCAAGTCGCTCCCGATACCGGCGTCTTCAACATCATGCCTTTGACGAGGTTGTCGGCGAACACGATCTGGCAATCACGAGTTTGGGGAATGCTGTTAGCGATCTTCTCAGGCATTGCACTAGTGCTGGCAACTGCCGGCATCTATGGCGTGATGGCGTATTACGTGACTCAGCGCACGCGCGAGATTGGTGTTCGGATCGCACTGGGCGCGCAGTGGAGCGATGTACTGAAGCTCGTCTTGAGAAGTGGAATGTTGCTCGTCATTACGGGACTCGTCGTCGGGCTCGCAGGCGCGTTAGCGTTAACACGCCTGATGACGACGTTGTTGTTTGAAGTGTCTCCGACTGATCCGATTACATTTGGCGCTGTGGCAGTTTGTGTGATCCTCGCCACGCTGCTCGCGTGCTACCTCCCCGCAAGACGCGCAACAAAAGTCGATCCGCTGGTGGCGCTGCGTTACGAGTAATGCGTGCTTTTTGTGACTGAAGTTAGTAGTTGGTCAGTAGCTCGCCCGGCTTGAAGCCCATCTTTCCGAGGCGCTCGCGGGTTTGGTCGATCATTTCGCGCGAGCCGCAGATAAGGGCGACTGGGGAAGTCAGGCTCGGCAGGACGTGGTCCAATAATGATTGCACGTAGCCGGTTGGACCAGACCAGTCGTGACCGTCGGGGCGCGAGATTACCTGCCGCAGTTCAACGCCTGAGTCTTTCCAATTTTCAGTTTCATCGCGATAACAAAAATCGTCAGGAGTGCGCGCGCCGTAAAGCACTACGAGTTGGCCGAACTCATCTTTACGCCTTAACACGTGGCGCAATGCCGAACGTAGCGGCGCAACCCCAGTACCCATCGCGACAAAAACCAGATCGCGCCCCTTCATTTCGTCGAGCCTGAAGCCATGACCTGCGATACCAAGAAATTCGATCTCTTCACCAGCCTTCATGTCGTAGAGCACAGAGCTGCACCCGGCTTTCTGCTTCACCAGCACTTCCAAATCCGGATCGTCGGGTGCGCTTGCGAACGCAAAGTAAGCGGGATCTTCAGTTTTGACTCGCAGTAAACCTACTTGACCCGGAATGAAATCAAACGCGCCAGAGTCACCTGGATCTTTAGGGCGAAGATCAAACGAACGCGTGATTCGGGCCTGATCCCGAACACCGGTGATGATGAGGGTCCTGGTATCCATCGGCCGAGCAGTGTAGCAAATCAGTCTTCCGATCCTGCGGATCAGTGCTAGAATCCCCCTCGAACACCTCATCAGAGCAAGACGAGCATGAACTACAAGCCATACAAAACTACCCTGGCTCTCCTGTTCTTCGTGTTGTGTGCGCTGTCAGTCCAGTCACAATCAGGACGGCGAAAAACGCCGCCACCACCCGCAGCGCCAATTCCGACTCCCACTCCCGAACCAACTCCAACACCGAAGAAAGAAGGTGAAAAATCGGAGCTCGTCTTTCTTGTCGGCACTGATCGCAATACTGATCGCCGCGGAATTCCATTGGGTTTCCACACTGCGGCACAGCGTGGCTGCGCAGACCGTTTGCGATCGAGATCTTCCGCTGAAGTCGATGCACCTCACGGTGACATGGGTCGAGGCCAGGCAATCGAAAAGGCAAAGAAATCGACGAACACCTACGTGGTCCTGCTCACACTACAATTCGACACGATGGTGAGTTCAACCAACGACATTCAACTCGATTATGTAGTGTTCGCGCCGGCGACAGCCAAGGTGGTGCTTACAGGTCGGAGTTATATAAACGCTAATCGCGCAGGACCGGTAATTGTTGGCCCAACCAGCCGGATACCGGGCGGCGTGTATCGCGAGCAGTGGTTGAGGGACGCTGGTGAAGAAGCGGCGGACAAGATTTTGAAGAAGCTCAATATGAACGCGCCACCGACGAAGTGATTAGATCTTTGTACTTTGTTCTTTGTGTTTTGTATTTTGGGCCACGCCCGAAGTGCAAAGATCAAAGCACAAAGTACAAAGATCCTATTCGGCATAAAGCCGCTCAATTACATCCCGATACTTCTGATCGATAACTCTTCGCTTCACTTTTAACGTCGGCGTGAGTTCGCCGCCTTCCTGCGTAAACTCATTCTCAAGTAGCGCGACTTTCTTGATCCGCTCATACTTCGCCAAATTCGGAGTCAAAGCATCGATCTGTCGCTGAAGCAAGTCGATAATGCGTGGATGGCGGCAAAGCTCGCTGCGGCTTTTTACCTCGATGCCTTTCAACTTGCAGTACGACTCGAGCTGCTCCCACACCGGTACGATCAGCGCCGCCGCAAACTTGCGCTCCGCTCCAATCAACACGACCTGGTTTACAAAACGTGAGCCTTTGATCGCCTGTTCGATCGGCTGCGGCGAAATGTATTTCCCGCCCGAAGTCTTAAACAACTCCTTCTTGCGATCCGTTATACGCAGGAAACCATCCTCGTCGAGCGTGCCAATGTCACCTGTCTTGAACCAACCATCGCTCGTAAAAACTTTGCTCGTCTCTTCCGGCTTGTTGTAATACCCGCGCATCACGTTTGGACCACGTACCTCGATCTCACCATCCTCCGCAATTCGTATGTCGACGTTCGGAATCGCTTTGCCGACAGTGCCCACACGATTGTTTTCGATCTGGCTCGTGGTAATGACGGGCGAAGTTTCTGTGAGCCCGTAACCCTGCACGATTGGAATGCCCGCACCGATATAGATGTAGGCCAGATCTTCCGGCAGCGCCGCGCCTCCCGACACAAGGAGTCGTATCCTTCCGCCAAACGCGGCTTTCCACTTCGAAAACACGAGCTTCGACGCGATCGCGTGTTTGAGTTTCAGCGACGCCGGAATCGGCCGGTGCGCAAGCAGGTGCTTCGCGTATTCACGCGCAACGTCAACGGACCATGCGAGCATCGCCGCGGTCAACTTCCCCGCCTCGGCCGCACGCTCGCGAATGCGCGCGTAGATCTTTTCAAAAATACGCGGCACGCCAACCAGCACGGTCGGACGCACCTCGCGCAGGTTTGGTCCAATCGTTTGCAACGACTCCGCAAAATAGACCGACATCCCGCGATGCAGATACATGTACATCGCCTGTCGTTCAAAAACATGCGAGAGGGGCAACACCGAAAGCGCGATGTCGTGTTCTCCGAATTCGAGATGGCCCGACGAGTCGATCAGATTTGAAACGAGGTTCGAGTGCGTGAGCATCACGCCTTTCGGCTCGCCGGTTGTGCCCGAGGTGTAAATGATCGTCGCGAGCTCGTCAGGTTTGGTTTGCTGTGACGAGCGCGCGACGTGGCCCGGTTCGCGTTGCTCGAGATCCCGTCCTTTTTCTTCAAGTTGAGCAAGCGTTAGCCCGTCGTCCGGCGTCACTCCCGCTGGTTCAAAGAAGATGAAGTGCTTAACTTCCGGACACTCGCCAAGCGCCGGCCTTCAATTCATCAAACTTTGCACGATTTTCGAGAAAGAGAACGCACGCGCCCGAGTCGTTCAGGATGTAACGCACCTGAGGCGGCGTGAGGGTGGGATAAATCGGAACATCAACCGTGCCCGCGAAGATCGAACCCGCATCGGTCAGGGTCCATTCAACTCGACTCTCCGAAAGCAGTGCGACGCGATCGCCGGGCTTCACTCCGATCGCGTGCAAGCCAGCCGCGATCGACTGCGCGCGCTGAAGCATCTCGTCAGAGGAGATCGGAACCCAGCGGTCGCCGCTCTTGTAATTCAACGAGTCGGGCCGATTTTGTTTGCGAACGATTTCAAGGAAGACGTCGACCAGCGTTGCCGGCTCGTCAGATGAGCGAGTGGGACTGCTCGCCTCCACTTCGATGTCGAAAGGAGCACGCGCCACTACGCCTTCACTCCATTCAGAAAAATGTCCAGGACTTCATCGGCCATGGGCGCCAACTTGTAGCGGCGCTTTGAAAGGATCCAGTTAGTGGCCATCTCGTCGAGCGCTCCGAAAAGGATCTTAGACACGGTTTTGGCGTTCAGTTCGGGACGAAACACACCCGCCCGTTGTCCTTCTTCGAACGTAGATCTGATGAGCGTGAGGTATTCAGCAAAGCCTGCCGCTGAAAATTCCTCCATAAATTTAGTCGAGCCGCGCAGTTCCACCTGGAAGACGACTGCGAGATCTCGATCGGCGCCGAGTCGCTCGAGATGTAGCAAAGCGATCTGCCGGAGTTTTTCACGCGGATCGTCAACTTCTTTAATCTGGTTTCGCGCCGCGTCGAGCGCCTCTTCAACGCTGCGATCGAAGATCGAATGGAGTATATCTTCTTTGCTTTTGAAGTAGAGATAGACCGTGCCGTCGGCAACGCCTGCCTCGCTCGCTATGTCAGCAACCTTGGAGTTGAAGTAACCATTGTGCGCAAACACACTAATGGCCGCGCGCAGGATAGCTTCACGCTTATCGCCGACGCTGGTGCGAACACCGTTTAATGTGCGAGCTGAGCGCATGTCGGTTTTAGTTCACTGAATGATGCCTCACTCAGTTTGGTTTAGCAAGATGAATGCAGGCTCACGTTTAGAGTTCAAGCTTCAGCTTGCCGCTTAGTCCAACATCTGCAAGCTGAAGCGTGAACTCTAAACGCGTAGTTGAAAAGTTTCGTTGACACTGACCAAGGGTCTAACTAAGATGAGCCAACTTGAAGATCCCCGAAAAACCTATCGAGATTCATCAACACAAAATATAGGAGAACGCTATGCGGACCCCCGTAAGTGGCAACTTCCCTCGGCTCCAGTTTTTTGTAACCAGCATTATTCTCGCGCTGCTAATCGCCCCATCGGCGCTCGCGCAAACACAAAGTACTACCGGTACAATTCAGGGCACAGTTATAGACGCAAACGGTGCAGTGGTTCCTGGCGCCAACGTTGAAATCAAAAACCTCGATACTAATTTTTCGAGGAGTCTGACGACGGACGAGGACGGGCGATTCATCTCGCTTGCCCTGCCGCCAGGTAACTATTCAGTCACTGTCGCGAAGCAGGGCTTCGCAACTACCATACTTGAAAGAACTGCTCTCACAGTTGGGCAGGCGCTGACTATTCCCTTTTCGTTGAAGATCTCTACGGTCCAGGAAACCGTGACTGTAACCAGCACGCCTACAGTCGATACCGCAAAAACTGAAGCCAGTACGACGCTCAACGAGCAGGCTGTTAGCACCACGCCCATTCTCGGGAGAAAGTTTGAAGATCTCCTGACACTGACACCGAATGTCAGCATCACTCAGGGACCCGACGGCGACGAGATAAACTTCGCGGGCCAGCGCGGAATCTTCAATAACGTTAGTCTCGACGGTGGCGACTACAACAATGGCTTCTTCGGCGAGCAACTAGGCGGGCAACGCGCGGCCATCGATATCACGCTTGAAGCAGTGAAAGAATTTCAGGTCGTGGCTACTGGCGCAAGCGCCGAGTTTGGCCGCACAGCAGGTGGTGTTATCAACGTCATCACCAAGTCAGGCACAAACGACATTCACGGCAGCGCGTTCTATTTTCAACGCCTGGAAGCTTTGACTGCTAACACGTCTGACGGCAAGTCGCTCGAGGGCTTTCATCGTGAGCAATACGGCGCCACCATCGGTGGTCCATTCAAAAAAGACAAGGCTTTTTACTTCTTTGCGTTCGAGGGCATTAGAGAAAATCTGGAACGTGACAATCTGAGTGAACCGATCGGGACACCATGTGGCATTGCCACCCCGACGATCTTTGCGAATGAGGCGGCAATCAACGGCAGTGCGGATTGCCAGAGACTCGCTCTGATCAGCTTCTTTCAGACCAATCGTAATCAGGAAGAAGGATTGCCGGTCGTACACAAGATCAATAACCATGCATTCTTCTCGAGAGTAGATTTCGATCTCAATAGCGCAAACCACCTTTCCGCTTCTTATAACTTCGACTACTCGAAGAATACGAACCAAACATTTGACGTCCCCACCTACGGAAACTCGGCCAACGGGATAGAAGGTCCGTCGAAGATCAACGTGGTGCGCGTCAACTTGTTCACCACAATCTCGCCGACAAAACTGAATGAAGCGCACTTCTCTTACAGTCGTGAGCTGCGACCCAGATTTACGGCTGATTCAAATGTTCCTGCGGATACGGCAATAGGATTTGCGACCTGACTTTCAGGTTTGGTACTCCGTTCTTCCTCCAACCAAATGTCGATGAACTACTTTGGCGAACGCACGTCAAGGATAATTTTTCGCTCATTAAGGGAGATCACAACATCAAATTCGGGGGCGAATGGCTGCACACGCTGAACGACCAGGTCTTCCGCGGATTCTTTACAGGCCGCTATATCTTCGACAGCGTTTCAGGTTTTCTGCGTTATGCGTCAGCACCCGCCGCGAATGGCTTCGGACCTACCGTAGGCGAATGCTTTAACGCTACCGGCGCCTTTACCGGATGGATCACGCAAGGCGCCCCGTTTAATCAAACATGTCCAGCAGGAAGTAGCGTTGGTGGTCCACTGCTTCTTTATTTGCAGAACGGTATACCAACAGGAATCGCGGGCGCACCGCCTCCGGGCAAATCAACTATCACGAACGAAGACATCGCGCTGTTCATTCAGGACAAGTGGCAGGTGCGGCCAAACTTCACGTTGAGCTATGGACTGCGTTGGGAAGCTCAGATTTTTCCCGAGCCGGTGATACCTCCGAGTCAAACTGTCTATGCCTCGTTGCTGTCGAATCCTGCGTTCCCCTCTGACGGCACGTTACACAGTCCTAAGAAACAGTTTCAGCCGCGCGTCGGCTTTTCCTGGGATTTATCCAATCGAGGAAGGTCAGTGCTGCGAGCTAACGCCGGCATTTACTACGGCCGGCAAAATATGTTGTCTCAGGTCGGATCGATCACGGACAACGGAGTGCAGCAGTTTGGTATCGCGTGTGGCTCGTCGTTCGGCTGTAGCAACGGTCAGGGCTTGCCGGTGTGGCCCAACATCGTGAACGTCCCGCCGCTGGGCGGTCTTCCTTCATTCGCGTCGATTCGCGTGTTTAGCAAAGATTATGCTAACCCGCGGATCTACACCGCGAACATTCAATTCGAGCAGCAGCTTGCTGATGACCTGTCGATTTATTTCGACTTCACACATTCGAAAGGTGTTCACCTCACGCGCTTCATCAACCTGAATAGAGCCGGACTTTTTCCGGGTTTTGGCGACGTATTCGTAACCAGCGCTGTCGGCAGGTCTGTCTTCGACGGCTTTACGGTGGGCATGAGAAAGCGATTTAGCAATCGATATCAATTTGAGTGGAATTACGCCCTTTCGAAAGATAAAGACGACGATTCGAACGAACGTGATCCATTTACCGATCGTTCCTTTGACCCGTTAAATCTTAGTCTCGACTACGCGTATTCCGATCGCGACATCCGTCACAAATTCAACTTCTTCACGTTTATCGAGATGGGTTGGGGATTTGACGGAAACTTCCGCGTGCAGGCACGAAGTGCTCAACCGATTACACCCGGAGCCCGCACGGCAACGAATCGAAACACAGCGCGCAAGGACAATGAGTATTTCTCGTTTGACTGGCGCATTCAGCGGCCGATCAAGCTCGGCGAAAGATTCTCAATCATTCCGATAATCGAGATGTTCAATACCTTCAACAACACTAACAATATCAATCCGCTGGTGACGCCGGGACTTTTTAACTTTGACGGCTTCCTGCGGCAGGGCGTAGGCGATCCACGGCAGGTGCAACTCGCGGTGAAGTTTACTTTTTAATCGAGGGCGCTGTTTCATGCGAGCGGGGGCAAGCCCCTCTTCCTGACTTGTTATTTTCTGGTTCGTTCAAACTCAGAAGAGTTTAGACTTAGAAAAGTACAAGTCAGGAAGGGGGGCTTGCCCCCGCCCGTACTTCATTACTGAATCACCGGCAACTCGATCGACGACAACCCTCGCTTGTTTCGTTGGACTGCAATCGTCGGAACACCTTCCGCCGGAATTCGAATGAACGTCTCCTTATCGTGACCCGCAATTGCGACACGCAGCCGGTGGCCCTTCTTAACCAACACTGAAATCGGTTGCAACGCAAACTTGAGCTCCGCAATCTGCCCGGGCACAAGCGGCATCGCGTCTTTCTTCGCGAACGTGTGGTGAGGCACCGGAAGCTTCGTGGGATTTGGCTCGCTCGAAATGCGGCGATGCAGCGCGCGGTGTATGCCTTCGGTCAGGTAAGTCACTTTTCCCTTCTCGTCGATCTCTTCGAGATAAACATAGAATGCGGCGTCTGAGTGAGTTGAGGTGATGAACAGACCCACAATCGGGTGTCCTGTGATCTCGACGTCTGTCTCGAGCGGTTCACTTGTGTAGGTGAGAAGCTTTTTATCCTCTTCAGCACGATCCGGATAAACAACATCACCGCCGACCTGCGTGTGCCAGCGGTTCTTCGCGCCCGTCGTGGCTTCGAAGTTGGCCGTGTAGCGATCTTCAGTCGACTTCGCGCTCGGCTCCGTGGTGCTCAACAAATTGTTCTCATTGAAGAACCAACGCACCATCTGCGTGCCTGCGACCGGCCACGTGTTGGTAACTTTCCAACGTTCTTCGCCCACAGTGAAATAAAACAAACGCTTCTCTCTATCCAGCCCGGTATCGATCCCTTTTAGATAGTGATCGAAGAAGCGCAGCCACTCATAGCTCTGCATCACGCGTCGTGACTCCGCCGTTTGATACGGGCTCGCATTCTGTGTCCCGCCGTGGTTCCACGGCCCAATCACCGCGCGCTGATGATTCTTCAAAGTCAGAAACGTTTTGATGATTGAGTCGGCTGTGCTCGCATCGAACCAACCGCCCCAATTGTTGATGGCGACGTTCGACTTCTCGATCTGTTTGCTGTAGCTGTGAACACTCAGTTCGTCGAGTGTGTAACCGAAGGAGCGATCGTCCCGGAAAGTTGTTTTCAATGCAGCCGCGTAGACGTCAATGTTCTCAGCGCGTTGTTTCGTCGCATCTTTATAGAGTTTCTGATCGATATCTTCGTCGACGAGTTTGACGCCGGGATTCGTATCGAGCTGGCGGTTGCCTTCGTTCCAGGTCTTCACCATCCAGTCGGTAAGCACGCCACCGGGATATGGTGTTTCAGCGTAGAGATCGAATTCGTAGTGACGCGGAATGATCGCCTTCACGGCCGGGTGCATTGTCGCGGCAAGCCAGAGCGCCGTGTTGCCGGTGTAGGAGTTGCCAAGCGCGCCGACTCTTCCATTGGACCACGGTTGCGCGACGATCCAGTTGACCACTTCGTTGTAGTCTTTAACTTCGTCCGGACTGAACGGCGCTTTCCAAACTCCGTATGAAGCGCCTGTGCCGCGCGCATCGACAAACACAGTTGCGTAACCGTGTGAAGGCATGAATGTGCCTGGGCCGTCGCCCTGGCGCGCGCGCCAGTAGCGCGTCATGACCAGCACCGCGGGCAGCTTTTGATCCGCGGGCAGATCTCTTGGCAGCACTACCTGAACCGCGATCCTCACGCCGTCGCGCATCGGCAGGTAAAAATTGCGTGGTGCGAATGCTTTGAACTGCGGCTCGACGTAACCTTTGTACCGTTGCGTGTCTCGACCCGCGGGGAGCGTTGTGAGCAGCAGGTTGATCTGGTCGCTCTGCGCTCGTACAGCGGCAACCCCAACGAGGAGACAAATTGAAATTAAGATCGCGGCAATTCTCTGTCTCATAACAACCCCCTATATTGACGTCAAAGAGTTTAGAAAATAAGTCCCATAAGTCCTATAAGTTTTATCGGCCCTATCAGTCATATCTCGGTCAAGCCACCTTTACCGAAAATCTCTCATCATAGGCACCGTCACTCGGATTTCTCGCGCGGTCTCCCCCGCATCGTCTGAGCTGCTTTACAGAAGAGATCACGCCTCGGTCTCGTTTCGAAATCAAAGTGCGGGCTGATTTTTTGCGGCGCCACGGCCGCTCGTGTCGAAGTGTGACTAATTATTGACGTGGACCACTACATAAGGAGACTTTTCCCATGAACCGACTGCGTTGTACTGCGTCGCGCTTGTCGTTGTCCTTCCTTCTGCTGGTAACGTTCGGCGTTACTGCAACCCTGGCTCAGTCCAGTGCAGCCGCTTCCGATGGCTGGGTCGTGCTTGGAATAAGCGAATACACCGCGCTCAAACGCGCGGCTTCTCCCGCTGACCCGGAGCCCGCCGTACCTCCCGTCGAAGCAACTCTCAGTCGCATCGACTACAGCCTGAAAGTTGACGGCGATCTGGCCACCGGTGAAGCGCGACTTACTGTCGACGTGATCAAGAACGGTTGGGTGCGCATGACAATGCCCGACGGTCTGATTGTCCGTGATGCGCAACTCGACGGCCGTCCAGTAAATCTCGCGATGAAGACTAAAGACAAAGGTCCAGGTTGCGCTGATCTGTTGTTATCAAAAACCGGACGCTCGATCGTGACCTTGAAGATCGTCGCTCCAGTCACGACAGTCGCAGGAACAGACATCCTTCATCTACCCGTCAGCAATTCAGCGATTTCACATGCAACTGTCGAACTGACTCGCCAGGGTGTCGATGTGCGAATCACCGGCGGATTGCTGCTCGAGCATTCGGAAAACCCGAATGGAAGTCGCTGGGTCGCGAATGGAAAAGGTGGTGAACCACTGACTTTTGCGTGGCGACGAAAAGTTGACGACGTGAGTGCGAACCAGCCGCTCCGCTTGCGCGGCTCGATCACCCAATTAGTTGGACTCGGAGAGGACGCGACACAGATCAACGCCGAAGTTCAGGTCGACGTGGTCCAGGGACTCGCCAACGAAATCCGCGTGAAGCTTCCGGAAAACCTAACGGTCAACCAGGTCTCGGGCGCGATGGTTGCAGACTGGGACGTGGCCGCTAACGAGCTAAAAGTCGTGTTCATCGAGCCCGTTCAGAAAACCGCGCGGTTCACATTGACCGGCGAGTTGCCGATGGCTCGCGAAGGCAGGTTGAACATTCCACTCATTCGACTTCCGAGTGCCGAACGTGAAACTGGAGGCGTGGGCGTCGAGGTCCTCGGCGCCGGCGAAATAAAAGAGCGCGCACCGAGTGGACTCGAAGACGCCGACGCCGGCGAGTTGGGCCAACTCATCTCCAACCGTCAATCACCGTCGCTGATCGCGTTCAGACTTCAACCCGCAGATGGCAAGTCTGAAAGAACGCTTTCACTGAATGTCGCACGCTACACGTCGCAAGCAGTACTCACCGCAAACATCGAAGAAGCACAGTACAACACTCTGATTTCCGCTGACGGAAAGATGCTGGTCCAATCGCGATTTGCGGTGCGAAACAATCAACGGAATTTTTTGAAACTCACCCTGCCTCCTACTGCTGTGCTCTGGAGCGCGTCGGTAGCAGGCCGTCCCATTAGACCGGGACGCGCGCCAGATGGTTCGTTCCTACTCCCACTCGAAAAAACTCGCTCCGGTGATGACGCGCCAGCGTTTGTGGTCGAAGTTTCTTACATCGATCGCACAACGTCATGGACCGACAAAGGCCGTACGCGAGTTTCCCTCGTAGCAGTCGATCTGCCGATTTCAAAATCACATCTACTGCTGCATCACCCGCCACTCTTCCGCCTCACACCGGTGCCCGGAGCGTCTGGAAGTTTCCGTGTTGCCACTCATACGGAGCCGGAATCTTCCGCTTTACGTTCCGAGCGCATCGCCGGCCTCCAATGAACAGCGAGCTGACGCCGAGATTCCCGCCGACCATCCGGAGACAAAACAACTCGTCGCCAAGCTTCGCGATAAATCACGCCGCTCGAGGCCGGCTCGCAACCGGCCTCTGCGCGTGGTCTTCCCACACTTCGGTCCGTCGATCTTTCTGATTTCCGAGTTGACCGGCGAGAACCAAACCCCGGCAGTTGAGTTTGATTTTCAACGTGACAGAAAGAGAGGCGACCGATGAAAGCATTAATCCTGATTCTACTTATCGCGATTGTGGCTGCCGGCCAGCAACGGCACAACGTCGTCGACGCATCATTGCCGGCACCGAATTCCCCGGGAACCGTGACGCTTTCGCTCAGCGAATACAACCGCCTGATCGAACTTGCGACGCGCAAGGCAAAGACCCCGGATACGGCGCCGCTTCCTGTCGTCTTGTCGCACGCGGTCTTCAAACTCCGCGTCGAGAAACAGACGCTCGTCGGCACGGTCGATATCGATGGCGCGCTGCTCGAAAGCGGACCGGTGAAAACTCCGCTGACCACGGGCTTGACGGTTCTTGAAGCGAAGCAGTCCGGCGCTGCACTGCCGTTGATGCAGGAAGGACCACACCATTCGGCGATCCTGATTGGCCCGGGTCCATTCGCAGTTTCACTCGGAGTCGCGGCTCCTTTAGTGATCGAAGCTGGACGCGCTTACTTTCTGCTGCATGTGCCACTTGTAAGCAGTGCGGTGCTCAGCCTGGAATTGCCCGGAAATCACGCAAACGTGCGGGTCGAACCTGGACTGGTTACAACCCGTTCAACTGTTAATGGTCACACCATAATCGAGGCCGCACTCGAGCCGGGCAAGCCCGCGCGTATCGGGTGGACCACGCGAGAGGTCGCTGCACCTGTTGCGCAACGTGAGGTGCGCTTTCTTTCTGACGTTAAGCAGATCGTGTCTGTTGGTGATTCGCAGTTGCGAGTTACGGCGCTTTGCGATCTGACTGTGATCCAGGGCGAGGCTGCGGAGTTCAAACTACCTTTACCCGACGGGTTCGAAGTGACTGCTGCATCGGGAAACACTCTCGAGTCGATCGATACCTCTGCAAACACGTTGACGCTTAGAGTTCACGATCCGGCGAAGCGTAATCACCAATTCCTGATCGCGATTGAACGTACGAATCGCGAAACAAAAGTTGACGCGCCGCTGCTCGCATTCAGCGGAGCGCAACGTGAAACTGGCGAGGTGCTTGTCGAGGGCGTTGGAGCAATGGAGATGACCGCGGTCGAGTCAGGCGGATTGCGGCGCATGGACGTGAAAGAAGCCGGAGCCATAACGAGATCGCTCTCGCATTTTCCACTCCAGGCTGCGTTTCGCTACAACCGTCGCGCGACGGACGCACCGAAGTTGCAGCTCGAGTGGCGACAGTTTCTCGATGCGGATGTGCTTTCGGCAGTCGCCGAGCGCGCGACAGTCACGACGCTTACGAACGTCGAAGGAAGATCGCTTACGGAAGTGACTCTGCGAGTGCGTAATCATGCGCAGCCGTTCATGAAAGTTGAACTGCCGGCGGGGGCGCAACTCGTTTCCGCAGAGATCGAAGGACAACCAGTGAAACCTGTGCAGGGTGCGGATGGCAGTCGCGTTCCGCTTCTGCGAGTGGGCCTGGATTCGTCGAAGGCTTACAGCGTGTCGTTTGTCTATATGAGTTCCGGAGCACGGTTTGGAAAGAATGGAACGTACGACATGGGTCTGCCGCGCCTGGGTTTGCCCGTTAATTTGCTGACGTGGGAAGTGTCGCTGCCCGATCGGCTGGAGGTAAAACAATTTGGCGGCAATGCGTTTTCCGCCGAACTGTTTCCGACTGCGGCGCAGAACTTTTTGATCGACGGCGCCGACAACGATGATTACGAGGCGAACATTTGGACCGGCATCGATCTCAGTGAACTCCAGCCCGGGCAAGTTGGCGGGATCGTTGTCGATCCCAACGGCGCTCTCGTAACCGGGGCTGAAGTGACCGCAGTCAATACTCAAACGGGAGCGAGTTTTACTACGAAGTCAGATGGCGAAGGCCACTGGATTATTTCCGGAATGCAGCCCGGGCCGACGAGCGTCACGATCTCCTCACCTGGTTTCAAAAAAATGCAGCAGGATTTTCAGTTGCAGGCGTCGCGGCCCGTGCGAATGGGAATCACGCTCGACGTTGCCGGCGTTAGCGAAACAGTGAATGTCCAAAGCTCTATTGACGGGTTAGAAAAGGAGGGCCGGCAGGATCGAGAGCCTGGTCCAGGCGCAACGATTGACGCAGTTGAATGTAGCCTCGCAGAACGTGTTCAACCTGCAACGACGAGTCGCCGGCATTCTTCCCGTGCGAATTGACGTACCGAGCAGTGGTAAGTCTTATCGCTTCGTGCGTCCGTTAGTGTTGGATGAGGAGACGCGGATCACGTTCCAGTACAAGTCGAGATAGCCACAAAGGGGCACAAAAAGATCTCTTTGTACTTTTTGTGCCCTTTGTGTACTTCAAGCGGCGTACCAAAGGACGGCGAAGTAGTGGCAGATCGTTCCGGCGATCACGAAGAGGTGCCAGATGAAATGGTGATACCTGATACGGTGCGCGGCGAAGAAGGCGAGACCTCCGGTGTACGCGATGCCACCGGCGAGTATCAAGAGAATTCCCGGTAATGGAATGAGCTCTAAAATGGGTTTAGTCGCAACCACCGCGAGCCAACCCATCAACACATACAACACGATCGAGATTCGCGAGTGACGCGTGCGCGCGATGATCTTCAACGTGATCCCGACAATCGCCAGCGTCCAAACTGCCGTGAGCATGGACCAACCCCACGGGCCACGCAAAACACCGAGAGCAAAAGGCGTGTAAGTCCCTGCGATGAGCAGGAAGATCGCGGTGTGATCGAACAGTCGAAACAGTTGCTTCGCCGCTTCATGCGTCGTCGAGTGGTAGAGCGTCGAAGCCAGATAGAGCAGGACCATCGTCGCTCCAAACACGCTGACTCCGATCAGGAACCGCACGTCGCCGGCGCGCATCGCTGAAACCACGAGCACCGGAACTGCCACGAGCGCCAGCACCAGGCCCAATCCGTGACTTATGGTGTTTGCAATTTCTTCCCTCGGCATCTGCGGCATTCTACAGCAAATCGGCAGCAAATCATGGTATTGTTTCGCGCCGAATGGCTATCTTCGAACTATTCGTGTTCCTGTTCGTGCTTGCAGTTCTTATAGCTGTAATCGCGATGCCCATCCTCGCTCTCGTATTCTCGGTCGCTTCAAGGAAAAGGATTTCACGACTCGAAGCGAGCATCGCTCGACTCGAATCGATGCTCGCCGGAACCGCAACACCACCCCAACAAGAACCCAGACCAGAACCTGCTCCTGCGCCCGAACCTGCCCCGAACCTGGACCACCACCACCACCGCCGCCCGTAACACCGCCGGCTCCTTTTCTCAACGCCGATCAGATCGAATCGATTATCGGCCGTCGCTGGGTAGGCTGGATCGCCATTTCACTGATCCTCTTCGCGACTGCGTTCTTTCTGAAGTACGCGTTTGACAATCGCTGGATCGGAGAACTCGGCCGCGTAGCGAGTGGGATCACGTTCGGTATCGGCTTTTCTATTGCGGGTTTCAGGTATCACCAGCGAGGCTGGCGAATCTTTTCGCAGATCCTGACCGCGGGCGGAATCGTGCTGCTTTACCTCTCAATCTACGCAGCATTTGGTTACTACAATCTCATCGGCCAAAAGACCGCCTTCTTTTATCTCCTGGTCTTGATAACCGAAACCGCGGCACTCGCTCTTATTTATAACGCGCCCGCAATCGCCATCATGGCTCTCGTCGGCGGCTTTTTGAACCCGTTGTTACTCCACTCCGAACGAGATCAATATCGATCGTTCTTCGCTTATCTCGTCGCGCTCGATATCGGAGCGCTTGCCCTGCTCAAACACTGGCGCGGACTCAGCTCAGTCGCTTACTTCGGCACTCAACTTCTCTTTTGGATCTGGTACAACGAAAACTATCACCATCAAAAACGCGCGGCAGTGCTAGTCTTTCAAAGCGCTGTATTTCTGATCTTCCTGGTGGCCCATCTCGGCAGAGCTTTCATCCGTCGTGAATCAGCTTCGACTGAAGACGTCTTCCTGCTGCTCGTCAATCCGTTCGTATTCTTTGCCACTGCTTACAACCTGCTCAATCCCACTCATCACGATTGGATGGGCGCGTTTGCGATCGGCATGGCGCTGCTCTACGCAAGCGCGGCGAAGATTCTGCTGCAACGAGTGACCACGAGTCGTCGCGAAGTTCTGCTACTAATTGCGATCGCGCTCACGTTTGTAACGATAGCGATTCCGATTCAATTGCGTTCCAACTGGATCACGATCGCGTGGGCGGTTGAAGGGTTGGCGATCCTGTGGGCGGCACTCCAGATGCGATCGGTCAGACTACGCGCGCATGCATTTGCGTTATTTACGATGGCGTTTTTCAAGCTGCTCTTTTGGGACACGCCTTACGGCACGCGCCCCGCGTTCACACCGATCTTCAACCGCTACTTCCTTTCGTCAGTGGCGGTAATCGGTTGTTTTCTCGGCGCGATCTATCTGTTTGAGAGAGCACGTGAAAGAAAACTGATCGAGTCGCAGGCGCCGAGACTCATTATGGGGTTAGCGGCTGCGGTCGCATTTTGGTTTGTGATCTCAGTTGAGACTCACACTTACTTCACGGCGCTCGCGCTTGCGGAGAGAGAACCAGGGGACGCTGCTCATCAACGGTGGTTGGGCCAGATGGCGCTGTCGGTTGTGTGGGCCGTTTACGCAGGAGCGCTTGCCGCAGTGGGATTCATTCGCCGTGCTGGTCCGATACGCTGGGCCGCGCTGGTCCTGTTTGCAGTGACAGTCGTCAAGGCAATGATTGTTGATATCGCGGAGCTTCAGCAACTCTACCGCATCATCGTGTTCTTCGTGCTCGGAGTATTGTTGCTGATCGTCGCATGGGCTTATCACAAGGCATTTCATTCGAGGGAGTTACCAAAATGAGAGCTTCACTCTTTGTGATTTTGGCAGTTTTGACGCTGGGTCTTTCGGTTGCGGCGCAGACGTCGTTGTCGCTCTGGCCTTACTACATTGAAGTGACACCGGAAAAAAGTTCTCCGGGAATGTACGACGTCATCGTGCCCCTCGCAGTTTTTGACAAATCCGGCGCAGGACTCGGCGACCTCCGGCTATTCGATTCGACAAACCGCGAAATTCCTTACGCCATTCGCGTTCGCCAGGAGATCGACGAAGTGGAGGAGTTTGAAGGAAGTCTATTCAACCATGCGCAGGTTGGTTCAGCGAGTGAGGCCTCTGTGGATCTCGGCGAAGATCCGGATGAGCACAATCAGGTTGAGATCGAAACGCTGGGAACGAACTTCCGCCGGCAAGTATCAATTGAAGGCAGCGACAACGGCCGCGACTGGCGCATGCTGAATAACAGCGGCGTGCTGCTTAGTTTCAAATCTGAGAACAATGCGGTTGAGTCGAATCGAGTGTCTTATCCAGCGAGCAGATACAGATACTTGCGCGTTCGAGTTCAGCGCGATTCGCTGACTGACAACGAGGCGCCGCGAATAACCGGCGTAACGGCGATGAAGGCCGTTCGTGAGAAGGGGCAATGGGCAAGCTGGAGTGTGCCTGTGCCGTCTTACCAACTGCTGCGAAATCAGGGCGCGCATGCTTCCGTTTGGACCATCGATCTCGGTGCTCGCGCACCTTGCGATCGCCTCACGCTTGAAGTCGACGACGACTCTTTCTCTCGACCATTCGAGGTCGAATCGGTTGACGATCCACAAGACGTGCGATTGATTGCTTCAGGAACTTTGACGCGACATTCGGGCGATGAGGCTAAGCCGCTGGTGATTGTGTTTGACTCGGAAGAGAATATTCGAAAACTGCGGCTTCAGATCACCGACCACAGCAATCCGACGTTGAATATAACTTCGATTCAAGCCAGCGCGCCTGCGCGCCAGCTTGTGTTCGAGCTGAAGGAACCGGCTTCACAACCGTTGCGACTCTATTTCGGCAATGAGAGCGTGCCTGCGCCACACTACGACTTCGAAACTGAGCTAAAGTCAAAACCTTCTTCAGAACCAGCGCACAGCAAGTTCGGTCACGTGACCGCAAATCCGCAATACAGACCCGAGCCACGGCCACTGACCGAACGCGTTCCGTGGTTGATCTACATCGTGCTCGCGATCTCAAGCATCGCGCTCGCGTTCATTCTTTTCAGCCTGGCGCGCAACGCGATGCGTGGCGGTACACAAGAAAGCACAAGAGACACAAACGCTCTACCGTTAATTTAATCCTTGTGCCTTTTGTGATCTTAGTTTGTGCTCTTTTGTGGCTTGATCTGTTCTCATGGTAGCGCAGAGAACCCTTTCAGAGGATTGCTGTAAAACGCTTCGGTTTGCCAGGCGGTCTTGTTCCACATGCCGTCCTGGTCGCCGATGATTTGTACGGGAACGATTACGCGATCCGAGCCGAGCAAGTTATTGGTTGCGATCCCGTTGTCGAATTTTCCGCCGGGCGCCACGGTGAACTTGATCGATCGGGCCAGTTTGTTATTCCACAACAGCTTGAATTCGTATTCGCCAGGATTCTTGTCCAGCGTGAATAGCTCGCCGGCAATGTGTCCTTCACCCGCACTGTTGCTGCCTTTGATGTTTGGGAAGTCGCATTCAACACGCGCCCATTTTGCTTTTTGCGGAACCGAGTCTTCAACGTAATGCGTCGGATTGTTCTCGACTTCTGATTCGCAACCCGCCCTTCCGATTTCCATACCGTCTAAAAACTTCTTGCCCACTTCCTTGCCTTGATAGAACAGATGCGGATCGAATTTCACTGCCTCACCACGCACCCAGAAAGCAACGTGAAAGTCGGGCATCTTCCAACCATGCAGGTCACTGGGAGTCAGGTAGACGTAGCCAATCGGAAGGTTCCAATCATGATCGACGTAATAGACAAACTTGTTTACGGCTTTGGGGCCGTGCTCATTCGATCTGTGTTTTCCGACTTTCATCTTGCCGGTGAACATCGCTGTGTCTGTGCCCTGAAGCTCATTGCGCATCTTGATCACGAAGTTAACAGGGCCGGCGTAAAGGGAACCCTGCGCTTCAGGGATTTGCCGGCCACCACACTCGGTGCGCCACCAATAACCTTTTTCGGTGTTGTTCGTTTCACAATCAAACTTCACCCACGGTCCGGTCGGCAATGCGAATTGCACGTAAAGCTGGCTGCCGCTCGCGATTGGTCCATTAACACGAAACTTCATCTCGGGGACCCAACTCCACTGGTCGTAATTTCCTTTGTAGACGTTGAAGGTAAAAGCTCTGATCTGGATCGAGTCTTTTGCGATGGTTGGCTGATCCTGGATGGTTGCGGTGTCAGCGTTTGGTGTGAGGCCAATAGCGACGACCAGGAGCATAAAGGCGCACAAAAGCCTTTTGGTATTTTTCAAGGGAACCTCCTGAGTGTTCGATGAAATTGTCTGGGCAAAGCGACGGAGAGTTTACTACGAGGTTGTTGTTTATCCGAATGATCGTATCGTTACGGTCTTTTCATTGACAAACTTCGCGGTCCGGCATACCTTCTCCCGCACATCATTACCGGACTTTAATCGGTTCCATGCCAATCGTTAGCCGCCTCGTATGAAGTTCGGGCTGATTTACCGCAAAGAAATCTTGTTCGCGCACTCCCCCACTGCGCGCCTACTCTGACTTGTCTATAGAAACCGAAGGAGATCCAAATGAAACTCGTTACGCCCCCTTCCCTCTTCGCGCGGCGTTTCTCTAAGCGTCGCCAATTTCGTTGGTTGCCCTTTCTATTGATCTCAATCACTGCGATGTTGGTTGGTGTGGTTGCTGCATCGGCTTGCACGTTCATCCTGAAATTCGGAACCGCCGGTTCGGATAACGGTCAATTCATAACACCAAGAGGAATTGCGATCGATACCTCAGGTAACGTTTACGTCGCGGACGCTTCAGGCGACAGCCGTGGTCAAATTCAAAAATTCGACGCGAACGGCAACTTCATTGCCAGGATTGGACAGAACAACGGTACGGCTCAAGGGTTTATTAGCGCTTTCCGAATCACCACCGATTCGAGCGGTAATGTTTATGCAACCGACGGCGCAGCTGAGGCAACCAGTAGTGTTGTGAAAAAGTTTAACTCGAGTGGAGTATTTCAATTTGCTTTTGGCGACACTGTAAGCGCTGGCGGACAGTTCCAGGCTGCAGCGGGGATAGCTGTCGACTCCTCGGGCAATATCTACGTCGTTGACTTAGGCGCCAATAATGTGAAGAAGTTTTCATCCACAGGTACGCCCAACGGCACGATTGGTTCCGGTGGGAGCGGCGACGGCCAGTTCAGCGGTCCCGTAGGCATAGCCATCGATTCAGCTAACAACCTTTACGTCGCCGACAGCGGTAACAATCGAATTCAGAAATTCAATAGCGCCGGCACGTTCGTTACGAAGTGGGGAACGATGGGGAGCGGGAACGGTGAATTCAACGGACCTCAAGGCGTTGCAGTCGATAATGGCGGAACAGTTTATGTCGCTGACACCGGAAATAATCGGGTGCAACTCTTTTCCTCAACGGGAACGTTCCTCGAAGTATGCGGAAGTGCGGGGAGCGGTGACGGACAATTCTCTGGTCCAACTGATGTTGGATCAAACGCAGCTGGCACGTTCTTTTACGTGGTCGACAGGGATAACTTTCGCGTTCAGAAATTCAGCACTGCGGCCACGTCCCCAACTGCTAATGCCGGCGCCGATCAAACCGTCGAGTGCGCAGGTGCAACTACAGCCGTCAATCTTGATGGGTCGGCGTCAACACCGGGCAGCGGAACGATCAATTCCTACTCATGGGCCGAAGGAGCCACGCCGCTTGGAACGGGGGCGATGCTGACAGTTAATTTGCCCGTGGGTATACACACCATCACACTCACCGTTACTGACACCGGTGGCGGATCTGATACTGACGATGTTGTGATAACGGTCCAGGACACCTTGGCGCCGAATATCTCGTGTCCGTCTGATGTGGTCGTGAATCTGCCACTGAATTCGACTGCTACGTCGATGGTAGTCAACTATCCAAGCGTAACTGCGACTGATAGCTGTTCATCCAGTGTCACTGTGAACAGCACGCCCGCCTCAGGCTCAGTGTTCCCAGTCGGCGCCACTACCGTCAACGCAACTGCGGATGACGGCGCTGGACATACATCCACATGCAGCTTCACTGTTACCGTGCAATATAACTTTGCGGGTTTCTTCCCACCAGTTGCTAACCTTCCGGCGCTGAACTTAGTTCAGGCAGGAAGGGGCATTCCGGTGAAGTTCAGCTTGAGTGGTAACAAGGGACTTGGGATCTTCGCTGCCGGCTCACCTTCTTCGGGACCAATTGTGTGCAATTCCAGCGATCCGGCAACACTTTTGGAAGAGACGGTCACTGCTGGGGGTAGCAGTCTTAGTTACGATCCAATAACCGACCAGTACATCTACGTCTGGAAAACCGAGCAAGGTTGGGCTGGTACTTGCCGGCAACTCGTCGTGCAGTTAAACGACGGTAGCATTCACCGCGCAAACTTCAAGTTCAAATAAACTTTGAGTCCGCTGGTTGGGAAAAATGAAGGCCTCGCAGTATGTAGCGAGGCCTTCACTTTGCTTAAAGATAGCCCGCTTGATCCTGAGCACAAGGCTTGAGTCACGAATCACGAGTGCAGTTTGGTCCTATTTCAAACCCTCGATCAGGACGGCTTCGTGAATAAATTTGCCACGAATGAAGGTGGAAGTATTTTCATCGGCTGAGAGCGCGAAATACGGAATTTCATCATTGCCCAGGTTGCCGATTAATCGTGAAGGATTGTCATTGTTGAGTGATTGGCGCCAGAGAGAATTCTGCGACCCATTGATCGTGATGTAATAAAAACTATCGTTGTCTTTTAGCCAGGCAAGGCTTCCCAGGTAGAAGGTGTTGTCAGGCAAGGCAAAGATTCTTGATACCGTTCCGGTCTCAACCAACATAACATTTAGTCGCCGATTCGTTTCTTTCTCGCCATCGTCCAGTTCTGATTTGAATTGCTGTTTGGATCGTAGTTCGGATCGTTTGTTGCTTGGACGTTACCAAGCTGGTCGGTCCAGATGTAATCGTGATGACCGCTCACCTTTTCATTATGAGGAGCATTCGGGTTGTAGATTGATTCTTCTTCACGCATCGTATCTATAAAAGCTTCATGAGAAGTATATTCTCCCGCTTGACTAGCCGAGGGATTGTCTGTCGAGTGCGCCGGCGTAGTGAGTGGCTGCAAATGCCAATCGGTTTGCAGCCGTTGTTCCTGCTGGTCAACATATGCTTGATTGTTGGCCATAAATTGGCGGCTCTGCTCCCCAGCGGTACGTAACCGATCCCAGCCTGCATTGATAGCGTCCCAGCCTGCTTGCGTGTTTTGCCGCGCTTGCCCAGCAAGCTGCTCCATGATTTGAGTGCAAAGCTGCTGCCACTGCGGGTTGAAGCGAACGGAAGCAGCAATTTGCCAAAACGTCTTTTTGCCCGCATCGAGGTGGCCGCGCTCGGCCCGGAAACGGAACAACCGGGTCAATCCCCAACTGTTTATCACTACGCCGGCGCCGTGCAGCGGCGGAAGTTGGAAGTGACAAGCGTAAAACTCTTCTTCGATTGCGCGGCCTTGCTCCATATATTCAATTCTCCCCATCGCGCCCTGATACAAATTGATTTGTTTGATCTCGGTCGCGTTGATCATTTGAACGAGGTTCGGCACCGGATTAGCTCCGACGATTCTGAGTCCCTGACAATTGCCACGATATTTCGGAATTATCAAGCGCACGAGCGCGTCAATCCCCGACATCGGAGGCATGTGAACTATACCTTCCTGGTTTTGTCCGGGCTGATAGTAGCCGTAGTTGGGTTCAGTCCAAGTGAATTGTTCGGAAGGTAAAAATTCGAACATCTCAAGCCCATTCGGATTGACTACGCGCCCGAAGGTCATAAGCGGAACGAAGTGGTATTGGTAATTCCAGACGACTCTGCTTTCGGCTTGCCACCCCGAGGGGTGCTGAAAAGTGTAAGCCACAATGCCTTGGTGCTGTTGGTCAACAACGTCTCTTTGCACGAAATCTTCCTGACCCGACGAATTTGAGTTCATCTCCACTCCTTTGTTCGAAACTATTGTACCAACTCTACCTGGTTCAAGTGCGATGCTTCAAGAATGCGTGCTTCTTGGATCTTCTTCTGCAAATTCGCGTCGCTGTCTTGCCTCACCAAACATCGCGCTATCCTGCATCCACATCAGAAAAGCCGCAAGGGCTCTGGCGGTCACTTCACGTCTGCTATCGAGTTCATTTTCTTTGCGAGGCTTGATGCGCGAAACTCCGTTTATAAAAGAGCGGTTAACGATTGCGCAAAAGGGAGCTAAGGACGGCGAGCTATTGGAACCAATAAATTGCCGGAGCGGCGAATTATTGCTTCAAAATTACAGTGGCAGGGTTAAGTTGTTGATCAGAAATGGCGGAGGGGACAGGACTCGAACCTGCATAGCCTTTCGGCCGGCGGTTTTCAAGACCGCAAAGGGGCTTGGACCTGATCCGACCTCCACGGATTTACCAATATAAATCGAGTACGCAGCCATCAAAGTGATCGAGGTAGTGGCAGGTTCATTTCCATCAGCGCGCGACTGCTGGGTTTGCTTGAAGCGATTAAGCCACTCGGATTGAGCTGGCGACACGCGGAAACATCAGGGCGACCCTTTCCACCTAGACTTGAAGCAACGTGTGTGAGTGCTCTCGCGGCAGTGGGGGTTACGACTGGCGATCAATTTCAGGGGCTATTAAAGTCACGGCGGCTCCGCGCCGCTACGAAAAAATTTGCTAGCAGCATTGGGCTAGATCCCGAAGCGACGTCTCATCTGGTTCTTTGTGTGCTCGCAGTTGGATTAACGAACCGTGACGTTCTGATTGAAGAATATCCAGAGCTGGTAGAAGACGTTTCGCTCCGCGCCGTCTTTGGCTCCTAGTCTACCAGTACAACTCGACAACATGTCTCACATCTGAGACACTAGAGGAGTGAAGTCCGCTGTATTTCACCCAAAGGCTCGGGACACCATAAGAGAGTTTCCCGAAGATGTGCGGCGTGAATTCGGCAAGGTCATCTTTGATTTACAAAAGGGTGAGAGGCTCTCAATGCCGTTGTCGCGACCGATGGCTTCGGTTGCATCAGGCGTTGAGGAATTGCGTGTCAAAGATCGTTCCGGCGCGTATCGAGTTTTTTATTACACGAAGCTGGCTGATTCAGTCTTGATCTTCCATGCTTTCGCAAAGAAGACGCCGAAGACTCCGCAGCATGAGATTGCTTTAGCGCAGAAGAGACTAAAGGAGATGCTCGATGAAAAAAGTTAAGCCAGTCGTAGCCCGCAACGCGCGAGAACTTGCGAAGGTGCTAGGACTGAGTCCGGCTGACGGGATGGAGATCGAATTTCGCAGCGACCTGAACGACAAGATTATCGAGGTCGTTGGCAAGAAGGGATTGACACATTCAGACGTGGCGCGACTCGCTCACACTTCACGCACTCGTGTGACTGCAATCCTGAACCGCAACACCCGCGACATTTCTACGGATCTCATGCTGCGTGTTTTGGCCTCGTTAGGGGTGCAAGCGAAACTCCAATTCAAGAGCGCCGCCTAACATCTCATGCTGAATATTTCATCTAGCATTAAGCATCTGCAATACATCACTGCATGCTAAGTCCGCACGAAGAAGGCGATCTCGATCGACCTCTCGGACATGCGCAATCTCGTTTCGGACAGGTGCGATTTGGCTTTACCGCAGTCTGTAGCCTTTGCTTTACATCCTGTGCCTCTTTGAAGTGGGATCGCGCCTCATGCCACACGTCCTGCGCGAAAAGCAGATTTGGTAGCTGACCAAGATAGAGATAATCGACGACGCTAAGCGCTTCCGCAGCTGCCGGACGCGCTCGGAGCGCGCGAGAGAGGCTCTCCCGTTCGCGTTCGGGCAGCGAATCCTCGATTTTCTGCGCAGCGTGATCCCCGAAGCATTTGCCATACACTTCACGAACGACGCCGCGGAGCGCGCGCTCGGCCTCAGCAATACGCTTCCACACGGCCTCGGAGCCTGGTAGAAACCATGGAGGAGAAAGAGGTGGCGCGTCTGCCTCTCCGCCGAGTTGGCGAAATGCGACACGAATGATGTCTGCCATCCGCCGCCGTCGTTCTCGCAAAAAATCCAAATATTTCATCGACTCCCATCCGGGTGGTAGACCATGTTCAGCGCACGCTCTTGCCCAATGGTCGTCATCTATACCAAGCCTGTCGCGTAACCGAGGAACATAGTCAGCGGGACTCCTATTGCCG
This sequence comes from uncultured Acidobacteriota bacterium, assembly GCA_963800055.1. Lineage (GTDB taxonomy): Bacteria > Acidobacteriota > Blastocatellia > Pyrinomonadales > Pyrinomonadaceae > PSRF01. Next base: position 627,537 of record CAWCZP010000022.1, on the reverse strand, counting down.
ATCACACTATTCTCATGCCACCCGACATCAGCAAGATTGGCAACTTGGTTGATGATGCGTCGGTCTTGAATTCCTTGCGAATGTAACCATGTGGTGGGAAACAGATGGTGCAATTCGCTAGCCGAACGACCCGCTTCCGTGGAGGACTCAAGCAGGTTTTGGAGAAGCTGATCAGAAAAAAGTGCGTGGGTTCTGAGCACTACTTGCGCTGCTCGAAAAGCGAGCGCCGCGGGCGACCGACCCTTTTGCGGCGGCGAAGATCTCGGGCCTTCGGTTTCACGATCTCCGTCATACGTTTGCAACTCGTCTGAGGGCGAAGGGAGTGCATGAGGGACATCATGACATTGTTGGGTCACACCACGTTGCAGATGACGTCTCGTTACGCGCACGCGATACCGCAGAACCTGCGGTCGGCGGTTGATGTGCTCAACCAAGGGCGGCCACGGAGAGCCGCCCCTACAGTTGAACCGATACTATCAAAGTCAGCGCCAAGATCGCGCCAAGTCGCCGCGGAAAGGGATGGACTGTGATGGTATGAACGAGCGTAAGTTGTTCAAAGGAAATGGCGGAGGGGACAGGACTCGAACCTGCATAGCCTTTCGGCCGGCGGTTTTCAAGACCGCTGCACTACCATTATGCGACCCCTCCGCAGGAGGGCGGAGATGAATATAGCATGCGCGGAATAACGTTCAAACCGCGCGGAATTGCGTTGATGACGCGGATCATGCACGATCTGTCGTGATGCGCGTCACGATAGGGCAGATTAATACTACCAACGGCGACTTCGAGTGCAATACCGCGAGCGTTATTCGCGGGATCGAACAGGCAAAAAAGGACGCGTCGGACCTCGTCGTGTTTCCCGAAACTTGCATCCAGGGATACACCTCCTTCGACTGGTTTCTTGATCGCGATGTTCAGCGTTGTGCGCTTGAACCGCTCGAAAAGATCATCGCTGCAACAAAAGGCATCACCGCAGTCGTCGGAACTGTGCGGCCTTCCGGCTTGTTGACCGGACGACGTCTCTACAACTCGGCCGCAGTGATTCGCAATCAGGAACTCCTCGGCTTCGCAGACAAGACACTCTTACCGGAGTACGATGTCTTCGACGATCCACGTTACTTCCAACCTGCTCCTGAACGACACCTGTTCTCCTACGACGAGAAGAAACTCGGCGTTGCAGTGTGCGAAGATTTCTGGAACGACAAAACTTTCTGGCGCGAACGACTCTACACAAACGATCCGGCCGATGAACTGATCGATCTGGGCGCTGAAGTGCTCGTTTCGATCAATGCGTCTCCTTTCAACAAAGGCAAGATGGGCCAGCGTTGCGCCATGGTTTCGCATCGCGCGATGATGGCGAAGGTTCCAATCATCTTTGTGAACCTCGTCGGCGGAAACGACGGCATCATCTTCGACGGCGCGAGCATCGTTGCCGACGCGCGCGGCAAGATCATTTTGCAAGCGCCTCCGTTCGAAGAGTTCATTGGCACTGTTGATCTCGATAGCGACACAGCCGACATGCGTTGCTTACCCGGTGACGACGTCGAAACGATCCATGACGCACTCGTTCTCGGCATTCGCGACTATGCGCACAAGAACGGATTCAAACGCGCCGTGCTGGGACTCTCGGGCGGCATCGATTCAGCGATAGTTGCGGCACTCGCGTGCCAGGCGATCGGCGCGGAAAATGTTTTGAGCGTGATGATGCCCTCGCCTTACTCGTCGCGTTCGAGTATTGACGATTCAGTTGAACTCGGCCGCCGGTTGGGAATGCCTGTGGTCGAGCACCCGATCTCAAACGCTTACGAAGTCTTGCGCAATGAGATGAAACTGCCCGAGCCTTCAGTTGAAAGCAGATCGACGGCCGCGGAGAATCTTCAATCGCGATTGCGCGGCAACATCCTCATGACGATCTCAAACGCCGAAGGCCGCCTGCTGCTTTCAACCGGAAACAAATCCGAACTGGCCCTCGGCTATTGCACGTTGTACGGCGACACGAATGGCGGCCTCGCAGTAATTGGCGACGTTCTAAAAACAGAAGTCTATCGAGTCGCCAACTACATAAACTTAAAAGCAGAAGTGATTCCGCAGTCGATCATTGCCAAACGCCCTTCGGCTGAACTCGCACCGGGACAATTCGACGACCAGTCGCTTCCGCCATACGACCAACTTGACCGCGTGCTGCGTTTGTACTTCGAACAGAAAGCAACTCCGAATGAGATTGTTGAGACTGGGTTTGACCCAGGTTTCGTGCGCGATATTCTGAACCGCGTCGAGTCGCCTGCAAATGAATTCAAACGACGGCAACTGCCGCCGACGTTGATCATCTCGAGAAATGCGATCGGTATCGGACGCCGTCGCCCTGTAACGCATCATTACCGCCGCGAGCGTCTCAACTGTTAGTTCACATGAGCCAGCGCGAAACCCATCCACAGATTACACAGATTGGTTCTAACGTAATCTGTGTAATCTGTGGATGGTTGCTGGTCCTTGTGTTCTCTTGTTGTGTTTTCAAGAGGCCGTTTTCTCGCAAGCCTCAAACGAAGCCCAGGCACTTGCCGCGATCAAACTGGCTACAAACCCAAGTTCAAAACTCGCCGCGGCCGAAGACTTCGTCGCCAGGTTTCCAAAGAGCGGCGAACGACTCCGCATCGCTGAACTGATCTCCGAGGAAATCCTGAAGATCAAAGACGGCTACGTCGCACTCGCACTCCTCGACAGAGCCAAAGCTGTTTTCACCTCCGACGAGGAGCGAGAAATCCTCAAGCCGGTAGCGCTCGAAGCTTTCGCAATCGGCGGTCGTCCGGACGATGCATTCGCACTCGCAGGTGAAATGCTCGCGAAGAATCCTGACGATCTGCGTGTGCTCGCGCGAATGACGAATGCAGGCGCAGAGGAAACACGAAAGAAGAATCGAAAGTACGCCGACGTGTCGTTGCAGTACGGGCTCAAGGCGATCACGATCATCGAAAAGGGTAACAAGCCTTCAACTCTCGACGAGGAAACGTGGTCGAGTCACAAGACAAACCTGGGCCAACTTTACCAGCAGACCGCGATCCTTTACCTCGCCGCGCAGAATACTGAAGAAGCGAAGACACGGCTCAAGCGAGCTTCTGAATTGTCGCCGCAGGATCCTGCTAACTTCGCGCTGCTCGGGCGCGTCATCAATGGCGATTACCTCGCGCAGATGAAGAGTTACGAAGAGATGGCTGAAGGCAAGCCGAAGCAGGACGCATTAAAGACACTCGAAGGCATGTTGGATGCGGTGATTGATGCGTATGCTCGAGCGGCGGGCCTCGCGACCGGCCGCGCAGAGTATCAACCGCTGCTGCAACAGGTGATTCTCGACCTGACTACTTACTACAAGCAGCGACACAACTCGACGAAGGGTCTTCCTCAGTTAATTAACCAATACCGGCCCAGGCGATGAGTCGTAAATCTTTGACAAGATCTGCAGGATTTTGCAGGATCAACAGGACTCCGCGCGCTCTGGCACTCCAATCCTTGCGAGGTGCTCTATGAAACATAGACGAAAACTCTCCCTTCTTTTGATCACCGCTGTGCTGTTGGTTCCTTTGTTTGTGACCCATGCCGCCGGTGGACGGATCGAAGGAAAGGTCACTGATCCAAAAGGCGCTGCAATTCCCGCAGCCACAGTGACTATCTCAAACCAGGAAACTGATCAGGAATTTACGTCCGTAACCGATGCTCAGGGCCGGTACAAGGTTGAAGGTTTACCTGCCGGTGTCTACATCGTCACGGTTTCAGCACAGGGTTTTACTATCGGGCGCAGCCAAACTCTGAAAGTTGAGGACGACAAAGTCGTCACAATTGATCTGCGCCTTGAGATCGCTCCAGTCGAAGCACAAGTGAAGGTGCCGACACAAAAGGGCAACCTCGATCCGATCTATCAGTCGCTTAGGCAACTCGGTCGCGGTGAGCAGGACTTCGCCGGCGAGTACGCCCTGGTCAACAATCTGCAACTCAAGCGCGACGCTGCAAACTTCACTTTGAAATCCGGCGAGTTGTATTTCATAACGCCGGTTGAAAACCGCGTCACTGCGGCTGTGTTTATCGGCGATGGTGAGTTGTCTTTAACTCCGCCAATCGAAGTCGAGAAAAACAGTCTCAAAATTTTTACCGGCGAAGGCGGCATCACTGAACCATTCACTCGTCTTGTGCTTCGTTTTTCCGATAAGACGTTTGATGAAGTAAATAAGTCTTCAAACGTAACGATGAAGACCGGCGGGCCGGCGGCTAGCCAGGCGCGCGGAATCTATCGCGACAACCAGGACCTGCTGCGCAAGCGTCTACGCGATAACCGCGAGTTGCGCACGTTGCTGGATTTGTACAATCCCGCTCGCGAGGGATACTTCACTGCTTTCATCGACGGTAAACGATTCAACAAGTTGGTCTTCCTGCTCGAGCCGCTTGGAGTTCCGAGGGCTGTGCCTGAGGAAGTGGCGTTGTTGAGTTACGGCGAAACTGACGGCGGACTTTGGACTGCTTTCCATCGCGAAGAGGAATACAAGAAAGGCACTGCTTCGAGCTCTGAAGATCGTCGTTTAATCGACATCACTCGTCACGAAATCGACGGCGCAATCAAGGGCTCGCATCTTGCGGCAACGGATAAGATCACGTTCACAAACCTAAACGCCGGAACGCGCGTCGTGCCTTTCGAACTGTTCGGTCCACTGCGTGTCACGCGTGTGCAGGATGCTCAAGGAAACGATTTGAGTTTCGTGCAGGAAAGTAAGGACGAGGATGCGGATTTTGGAGTCATCCTGCCGAAGCCGCTTGACGCCGGACAAACTTATCAACTGGTTGTTCAATACGACGGTTCTGATGCGATACGCGACTCAGGCGGTGGAAATTTCATTCTGATTCCGCGTTCCACATGGTATCCAGGCAATGCGCATACATTGTTCGCTGAAGATCGCGCGATCTTCGAGATGACTTTCCGCTATCCCAAGAACCTTACGTTCGTAGGAACAGGCGCCCGGTCGGGCCTGACTCGCGCGAAGGCGATTTGGCGGTCGCCAAGTGGTCCAGTGGACAAACCGAACTCGCCGTAGCCGGTTTCAACTACGGCAGGTTCAAGAAGAAAGTCGTCACCGACAAAGACAGCGGTTACGACGTCGAGTTCTACGCTAATCAGGAAGTACCGGATGAGCTGAGGGAAATTCAGAACCGGATCGAACAGCTTGAAGCGCAGGGCCAGAAGACCATGACCACGCTCGGTTCGATCTCGACGACGGCGATTGCCGACGCCGCTCTGGCTGATGCGCAGAACGCCACGCGCATTTATAACGCGTTCTTCGGAAAGCTTCCCTACACGCGACTGGCGATGACACAACAACCGGCAGCAGGCTTCGGACAAGCCTGGCCCACACTCGTCTACATGCCCTATCTCGCGTATATCGACACGACGCAAAGAGCTCAGTTACTGGGGACGCGCGGTGGCACCGACACCTTCTGGCGTTATGTTGGACCACACGAAGTTGCGCATCAGTGGTGGGGGCACGTGATCGGATGGGATAGTTATCGCGATCAGTGGATGAGCGAAGGCTTTGCCGAGTTCTCGGCGTCACTCTACGTTCAGATTATTCGCGGGCACGACAAGTTTATTGATTTCTGGGAAGACCTGAGACGAACGATAATCCAGGCGTCGCCGGCAACGAAGGATCGCAAGCCGTACACGGTTGGACCAGTCACACAAGGTTATCGACTGAATAACGGCAAGACCGGGGCGGTCGCGCAGAGACTGATCTATCCGAAGGGCGCCTACATTCTCCATATGCTGAGAATGATGATGTATAACCAGCGCGACGGCGGCGACGCCCGCTTCCAAGCGATGATGAAAGACTTCGTCAAAACGTATTTCAACCAACCTGTTTCGACGGAAGACTTCAAATCGATTGTCGAAAAGCATATGACAACGGAGATGAATGTTGACGGTACCGGAAAGATGGATTGGTTCTTCAACCAGTGGGTATACGGCACACAGGTTCCGGCCTATCGCCTCGAGTACAAGGTGACGTCGGATGGAGTGTTGTCAGGGAAAATTACGCAGTCGGGAGTCACGGATGATTTCGTCATGGTCGTGCCGATCTATCTCGATATGGGAAAGGGTTGGGTCAAGCTCGGGGCAGCCACGATTCTTGGTAACACGTCGGTTGATATTACGAACCTGAAGCTTCCCGCGGTGCCGAAGCGCGTTACGGTGGCCGCAATGAACGACGTGCTGGCGACGAGTATTGAGGTTAGTAAATAATCTACCCCGGCTTCGTGGGCTCTATGCGTAGCTGGCGTAGACTGATTTAACTTTGTCGATGAAGTCGCGGCGGTCGACGATGTAATACAACTTCAACTGACCTGAGCCAGCGACTTCATCGAGGAGTTTTTCGAAGATCTCAAACTGGTCCGTCGCTTCGATCTTGTGCGCCGTAAGATAACCGCCTTTGCGCATGCGACGGATCAGCTCAATCAACGTGAGCCGTCCTTCCAACGTGCGTCCGCCGTGTTCGTGTGAGCGGCTGACGAGGTATTGAACCAATAAACTCTCGTTGTAGAGCGTAGGTGCGATGAAAAGCCGCGCCCCATCGCGTTCCCAACCTTCTTCCAAACGCGACGACGGCCGCACCGTGCGCAACCCTTCAAACACTTCATTCCACTTCTGCTTTGGTTCTTTTCTTTCGAGATACGCGCGCGTCGCTTCCAAGAGCCAGGCCGGCTCGTTGAGGTCCAGCGAGATGCGAAGCGTGTCGAGCCAGTCGAAGAAAGCGCTACGCCGATTGGACTTCAACTCGATCACCGCAAACTGGTCCTTCTTCTTCTCGAGACTCTTCACGAGCTTCCGGCGCGGTGCGTCGGTGGTCTTGCCTCCTTCGATCGCATAAGTGTCCAAACGTGCGTGCCAACGCTTCGCGGCGTTGCAATACGGACAGCGCGGATGTTTTTCGTCGCTATCGAAAAATGGACGGACGGCTTTTCGCGAAGTCAGTTCTTCAACGGTCGGACTGTAACGTTTGATCTCTGAGTAAGCGGAACGTGGCGCGAGGCCGATCTGTTTTGTGAAGATGTCGAAGATGCACGCGAGGCAGACCAGTGTCGTGTATTCGGTAACGGTGCCTGGTGGAAACTCGCTAAGATCTAATTCCTTCATAACCACCAAAGTCACACGTAAGCTTCGAGTTCGGCTTCGATGTCACCCGTCTCTGTGGCGAGTCGTTTGAAATCGAAGAGCTGATGGTCCAGGAGATGCGATGGCACCGTGTTGCCGAGCGCGTTCAGCATCGAGGCACGGATGTGAGGTATCTCTGTTTCCAGATCTGAGATCAGCTTTTTGATTCGCGCGCGCTTGAGATTGCTCTGCGATCCGCAAAGGTCGCACGGGATGATCGGAAACTGGCGCTCAGCAGCGTACTCGGCAATGTCGGTTTCAGCACAGTAAGCAAGCGGTCTAATTACCGTGTTGCGCCCGTCAGTCGAACGAAGTTTCGGCGGCATCGCCTTCAAAGAGCCGACGTAAAAGAGGTTCAATAGGAGCGTGTTGATTATGTCGTCGGCGTGATGTCCGAGGGCAATCTTGTTGCAGCGTTCCTCGACCGCGACGTTGTAAAGAATGCCGCGACGCAGGCGCGAACAGACGGAACAGTACGTTTTTCCTTCAGGAACGAGTCGTTTGACGATCGAATACGTGTCTTCTTCAACGATCCGGAAAGGAATCTCAAGCTTGCTGAGGTATGCAGGCAGGATTTCTGCCGGAAATCCGGGCTGTTTCTGGTCGAGATTCACGGCCAGGAGGTCAAAACTCACCGGGGCGCGCCCTTGAACATCGAGCAAAAGATCCAGCAGCGTGTGACTGTCTTTCCCGCCCGAAAGACAAACCATCACTCGGTCGCCGTCCTCGATCATTCCGAAATCGGCCATGGCTTCGCCCATCCGGCGCAGTAATTTGGTTTTTATCCTGCTCTCAGCCTGCATCCTTAATACCCCGGCGCTATCGCGCTCGGTTCTGTCAGTCTGCCACGAATTATAAAATTGTTACAAAGCTAGACACCGATAGTGCGTTTTGTCTATCATGGGAAGCCCGCTGCTGTGCGGCGTCATTCGTTAACTAGCGTTGGTTCAAAGCTAGATTCAATCCACGACAAAAGGCAAGCGCGTCGTTTCGTTGCTTCAAAGGTCCCGGCCGGTGACTAAACTTCCGCGCCCCCATATCTACGGAGGTATAAGATGCTCAGGATAGGTAAGGATAAAGATCAGGAAAAAGCGGACAACTCCAGTCACAAACCGGAGGTTCCTGACTACTCAAATCGGAACTACTCGTCCTACCAGGGTACAAATGTTGAAGCAAAACCGGCCCCCGACCCGGCATCGAGCGGCTCGCGTGCGATGACCGAGAGCGAATCGCTCGCCAAAGATATCAAAGAAGGCACGCTTAGCGGTTTCGTGGGCGGCGGTACTGTTGTCACCGGCGAAGCCAACTTTAAGGCCATGATGAGGGTGGACGGCCACCTGTCGGGCCGCGTCAGCTCATCGAGCGGAACGCTCATCGTGGGCGCAAATGGCAAGGTCGACGCGAACATCGAAGTCGCAGTAGCCGTGATTCATGGGACAATCAACGGCGACATCATTGCGACGCAACGGTTGGAACTCGGCCGTGCCGCCAAGGTAAATGGCAACATTCAAACGCCGTCGCTGATCATCGAGCAGGGCGCGATGTTCGAAGGTAGCTGCAAGATGGTGCAAATGGCCACTGACAAGGCCAAGAAAGAACCGAAGGTCGAAGAGAAGCCTCTCGACACATCGAAGATGCCGACGATGCGCGCAGACGCAGCGAAAGCGACAGAGATTCCGGCTGCCACAAGCGCGGTTAGCTAAAACTTACTTGAAACGATTTGTTGGGGTGGCCCGCCGTGGCCACCCCTTTTTGTTTACAGGATCTGCAAGATTTTCCAGTATTATTCAGCTCCCATGTCTAACAGAATAATAGCTGCCGTTCTGACGTGCATTGCTCTGGCTTCACTAACTTCTGCTCAACGGCAAGCCAAACAGGCGCCGGTCCCTCGCGCAACCCTTCTCCTCATCACAAAAGCGGAAGACGAGCGGCGGTGGGATGACGATCTGCGCAACCTTTTGACGAGCCCGAACGCCGCGGTGCGCAAACGTGCCGCCCTCGCCGCCGGTCGCATCGGAGACGAAGATTCAATACCTGCACTCACAAGTCTCCTCGAAAAAGACAGGGACGCGGGCGTTCGTTCGATGGCAGCATTCGCGCTCGGCGAAGTCGAATCAGCCACAGGCGCGACTGCTTTAATCGCAGCGCTGATAAACACCAGCACCACGGGAGAACTGAGGTCGCGCACAATCGAAGCGTTAGGAAAGATCGCCGGCGCGCTGCCAAGAGAACACGAAACTCGTCGTCAACTCGGTTCATTGGTCCTTGATGCACTCAAATCCGAGTCGGGACGTTCGCCTTCAAATGAACATACGATTCTCCTCGGCTTGACCGCCGTCTTACGTGCTCAACCCCCGGAGGCAGGTCCAACGATCGCAAAGTTTTTATCTCACTCGAGTTCACGCGTGCGTTCGGACGCCGGAAACACACTCGCACGTCTTCGTTTGCCCCACGGCAATGCTGAATTACGAAAACTCTTGACAACCGACGTTGACGCCAACGTTCGCGCTAACGCCGCGCGCGTGCTGGGCGTCACGGAAGACAAAGCGTCGTTTGACGCAATTCTCGCCAAAGCCACTGGCGACGTTGATTCGAGGGTCAGAGTGAGCGCAATCCGTGCCCTCGCTTCGTTGAAAGATCCTCGCGCTGCCGAACCATTGCTCAAACGCGGCGACGTATTAACCGATCGGGAATCTTCGAGCGGCATTCCTGCAGAGATCAACGAAGCACTCGAGATCGCAACAACACTCGGACGCCTCCTCGCCCTAAAAGAAGATCCGGTGGCGATCGCCTGGCTACGTCAAGGCAGTAAATCTCTTAATCACAGAGCACCGGAAGTCGAACTCGCTTCGGTGCGAATCGCGCCCGCGACCTATCTCAAGGACTTCGGCGCCGCCGATCAGGCCAAGCGGAAAGTTCAGGAAACAATGCTGCTTGACTGGCGCGCCGCATCCGGCATCGCGGCCGGTCTTGGCGAGATTGCAGCGTTGCCGGATACAGTGACGAACAAAAGCGAGCTCGCCGCGGCGGCACAAGCTCTGTTGCGCGCGATGCTCGATTATCGCAACTCCGGTCTGACCATCAACACACTCGTCGCCGTTCACTCAGAATATGCTGTTCCTGATGTGCTGCGCGCACTGGCCGCTTTCAAACCACAGGACATGGCGACTATCGCGCGTGCGCATCTCAAAGAGAGTGATGTCACGATCCAGGAGACAGCAGCCGGAATTCTCGGCGACCTGCGGCCTTCCGAAGAGAACACTCGCGCACTCGCGGCTGCGTGGCCGCAGGCAGTCAATGGGGCCTCGAACGATGCCGCACTCGCGATCCTCGGCGCCCTCGCTCAACAAAAGACCGAAGCCGCAAACGAGCACATCAAGGCGGGGCTTAAATCCAGCGATATCCTGGTTCGCAGCAGGGCCGCCGCGCTGTTAAAGGCAAACGGAGCGGGCGACTTCACATCGCAAATCGGAACCGTTCAGACGCGAAACACCGACGCGGATTACGCACGAGCACTCGGTCGGATTGGCCGAAACCCACGAGCCGTCGTGACTACGACGAAAGGTTCGTTTACTATTGAGCTTCTCCCCGAAGCAGCCCCACTGACTGTTGACAACTTCGTTCAGCTTGCCCAACGGAATTATTTTCGTAACGTCATGTTTCATCGAGTTGTGCCAAACTTCGTGATCCAGGGCGGTGACCCGCGGGGCGACGGGAATGGAGGTCCGGGATACGCAATTCGCTGCGAGATCAATGAATTGATGTACGATCGCGCCGCGCTGGGTATGGCGCTCTCGGGCAAGGACACTGGTGGCTCGCAGTGGTTTGTCACACACGCGCCGCAACCACATCTTGACGGTGGGTACACGATTTTCGGGCGCGTGGTAGCAGGGATGGATGTTGTCGATCGAATCGTGCGTGGCGATGTGATTCAGTCGATCGCGATTAGCCCCAAAAAAGCACAAAAATGACTAAGGTGTTCGCAATATTTTTTGCTCTTGCTGTGCTTCTTTGCGGCATTCACGTCAACGCCCAAACAAGACATGCCTACAAGATCGATCTGAAGATCGACTTCGATAAACTCACTTACACGGGAGTCGAACGCGTTCGCTGGATCAATCGCGGTGAAAAGCCGACGTCGACTATCTATTTCCACCTTTATCCGAACCTGAGCACCACCGATCAGCAATTGGATTCCGACGAACCACGCCTCGATATCCTCGAGGTGCGCGCCGGTGCGGATGATACGCCGCTCTTTTCTTCACTCGACGATCAAGGCGCGACGCTTCGAGTAAACCTGCGCGAGAACGTCGCACCTGAAAGCGCGATCGAAGTCGTCATCAAGTTCAAAGGTTCTGTCCCCGAGATCGATCGCGATGAAACAAACCTGACCACTCACGTCGTCAAGCAAGTCAGCGCTGCGCTGCGAAGCGATCGAGAAACGCGACGCGCGCGCGATATCAATTTCCGTTGTCGCGGCGTGATGCTCCTTGGCACTGCATATCCGGTGGTCGCAGTGCGCGATGGCGATGAGTGGCGACGCAAGCTCGAACCGTCCGTCGGCGATTTTGTTTTCAACGAGGCCGCTGATTACGAAGTAACTGTCGCGACAAATTCAGGAGTGGAAGTTTTCACTTCCGGCACTGAGACGGGAAGCAAAACCGATAAGGGACAAACGTTCACCGCTTCCGCACTGCGCGATTTCGCGATCATCGCCGGACGCGGTTTGCATAGCGAACACACAGAGGTCAACGGCATCGACGTCAGATCGATCTATCTCGCCGAACACGAACGAGTCGGTAAACGGGCGTTGATGGTGGCAGCAAACTCGCTGCGAGTGTTCACGTCGCTGTTTGGACCTCTGCCATTCAAAACGATCAGCATCGCCGAAGCTCCGCTCGTCGCCGGTCTAGGGAGCGCCGAGTTTTCCGGACTCAACGTGATCGCGAGCGCGTATTTCGTCGACTTCGACTCGCCCGCCGTTCGCAATCTTCCCGAAATTATTCGCGAGCAACGACCGTCGGTTGAGGAGAGTCTTGAATGGGCCGTTGCCCATCTCGTCGCGCATCAGTGGTGGGGCGCCGCTGTTGGCAACGATCCCGGGCGTGAGCCACTGCTCGATGAAGCGCTCGCATCGTGGTCGTCGTTGCTCTATTACAAACGCACTTACGGCGATGAGAAAGCAGCGGCAGTTCTGAACGATCAAGTGCGTGGCGTGTATCGTCTTTACCGGACATTCGGCGGCGACGACATGGACGCTAATCGTCCCGCTCGCGACTATCGAAACACTTTCCAGTACTCGGCGATCGTAAGTGCCAAAGGCGCGTTGATGTTTGTCGACCTCCAGCGCACGCTCGGCGACGAGAAGATGTTTGCAGCCCTCCGGAACTACTACCAGGCCAATCTTTACGAAATTGCCCAACTCGAAGATCTGCGTATTGCCCTTGTCGCCGAGGCTCCGGTTGAACAAAGGCGAATGATTGGTCGTACATTCACCCGCTGGCTAACTGCGAAGCGAGGCGATGAAGACATTGCGCCCCCGGATCAGGAACTGGCAGAAACGTTGGGCATCGCCGCTAAACAACCTCCCCAAAAGTCGGGTGATAACCCGTTCAATGCTGTGGCGAAAGTCGGAAAGTTTTTTTGGCAGCAGGTAACACGTATTCGCTGATATGAAAGCTTTGAATTTTGGAGAGCTTCCGCTTCGACGCGACACCACCTCTCAACCAGCAAACGTAGACAAGGGTCTGGAGCGTTTGGGATGGTTGATGGACGATCTGTTCAGAGTCCCTGTGCTCGGGTGGCGCTTTGGACTTGATGCCTTGATCGGACTCGTGCCGGGTCTCGGCGACACGACTACCACGCTCGTTTCGTTCTACATCCTCGCCGCCGCCGTTCGCTATCGCGTTCCGAAGATCACGATGCTTCGCATGGGCTTGAATATCGGAATTGATTACGTGTTTGGTGCGCTCCCGTTTGTCGGCGACGTGGCGGACGCGTGGTTTAAGTCGAATCAGAAAAACCTCGACTTGCTGCGAAGACGAGCTACGGTTTCAGCAGAAGAAGCGAGAGAAGCAAAGATGAGCGACTGGCTCTTCGTCGGTGGGATTATTATTGGATTGACGGCACTCGCGTTCGCAAGTGCCGCCATCAGTTTCTATCTGTTGTTCCGCATCGGTGAACTACTCGCACGGCAACTAGCTCGACGCGGCAGTTTCCACGGTTGCCAAGACACGTTCGAGCGCGGACTTCAACATGTCTAACCCGCGCTCACCCGCGGCGAAACTTTTGAGTTTTCCTTCCGCGTCGAACAAGTAATACGCGGGAACATACCCCTGATCGTTCTGAAACGCATCTTTCAACTTGTGTTCGTTATCCACGGCCACAGGCTCAATGATCCCGTACTTGCCGATCAAGTCGCGCACCGCTTCAACGTCAGTATCAGATTCATAACGCGGCATGTGAACCCCAATCACACGCAACCCCTGGTCTCTTTTCTCGTCACGCCACTGTCCAACACGCGGCAGGTTGTCTTTGCAGATCCCGCAGCTTGCTGACCAGAAATGGACCAGCGTCGGATGGCCCGCGGATTCTGATTCCGCATGGGCCTGTGTACCACCAAACCACTCAGTTGCGCCTGCAAAACTCGGCAACTGTGATCCAATCTTCATCGCCATAGTTGTGTTCTCTATCCACAGATTACACAGAAGAATCTGTGTAATCTGTGGATGGTTCAATTAGTTAAGCGTCTTCTGTCCGGGCTTCCACTCAGCCTGGCAAAGACCGCCCGTTTGCAAAGCCTTGATTACGCGAAGCGTCTCTTCAGCCGAACGACCAACGTTGAGATCGTGTACGACCTTGTAACGCAGAATTCCTTCCGGATCGATCACGAAGAGACCGCGCAACGCGATACCACGCTCTTCGATCAAAACGCCGTAATCGCGCGCCACATTCTTCGTCGCATCTGCAGCCAATGGATATTTCAAACCCTGAACTCCGCCATTGTCGCGCGGCGTGTTCAGCCATGCGCGGTGCGAATAAACCGAGTCAGTTGAAATACCGATGACGTCCGCGCCAATGTCGGTGAAGTCTTCGTAACGGTCACTAAAGGTTGTTAATTCAGTCGGGCAGACGAAAGTGAAATCCAGTGGATAGAAAACCATCACAACCCACTTGCCTCTGTAATCCGAAAGCTTTACGGGCTCGTTGAGTTTCTCGATGTTCTTTGTCGAGGCCATTTCAAAATCCGGCGCCGGCTGGCCGACTTGCGCCTTCTCTCCTGCTACTGCTGTTGCTGCTGCTGTCATGTATCCTCCAATTAATTTGATTAGTTCTTTGCTATTCCTTCCAATTGTGCGAACCCTCTAAGCACTCCGGACAACGTCCTCTCAGCGTTAAATGAACCGACGAAGGCTGAAAGTGTGATTTCCGCGCCGCTGCCTGCATCAGTTTTGCGGCATCGGGCAGATCGAAGTCGACCAGCTTTCCGCAATCGTTGCAGATCGCGTGGTCGTGCCGGTGGGTTTCGCGATCGTAGCGGCTGGCGCTGTCGCCAAAACTGATTTCGTGCACGAGCCCGGCATCTTTCAGGTAGCGCAACGAGTTGTAAACTGTTGCGTAGCTGATGCTGGGGAGTCGCCGGCGCGCAGCCTCGAAGATATCGCTGGCGGTGGGGTGGTCATCTCGTTCCTGGATAACCTGAAAAACCGCCTCCCGCTGTGGCGTCAGCCTGGGCTTCGCCTCATCTTTCTGCTTTGTGTCTCTCACAATGGATTTAGACTAATTCTAAATAGACGGATTGTCAAGCGGACCGAACCATCCACAGATTACACAGATTTTCAGGTATTAATATGTGGAATCTGTGGATGGTTTTTCGCAAAAGTCGACGATCTTGTCGACATAGCTTTCGAACGGTGGGCAGTGAATACCGTGCGGTGCGAGGAGTTGTTGCGCCTGGGAAGTATCGTAAAGTTGCTTTACGAAGAAGTACGGAACCGCATGATGCGGCAAGTGTGAAATCCGCGGAGCACCCGGGAGCATGAGGAAGAAATAGACCCACGATGCCGGCGCCGTAACGCGCGATCGGCGATCGTCAACTGATTTGGCGATCGAGTTGAATAAGTCATTGGTCGATAACGGCGCGGGATCCGCGAGTTGTAATGTTTTCCCAATCGCTCCTTCGTCAAAAGCGAGTGCGGCCATTGCGTCAACAACAAAATCCACCGGAACAAGATTTAAGCTCACCTCATGATTTCCGATGTTGATTAATGAAAGCCCGCTGGGCCAACGCAGCAGATAATGAATGAGATAGTAAACGCCATCGTATTTTCCGGTTTCACCTGTCTGCGAATCACCGCAAACAACCGCGGGACGATGAATCGTGATCGGCAACTCGCTCCTGGCTGCTTCGACTTCCAACTCTGCGAGATACTTCGACTCTTCGTAATAATTTCGATACCCCGCCTCGTGTCGAAGCTCCGTTTCGAGAATCACTCCCTCGCGTTTGCCGGCCACGTAGCACGTCGAAACGTGATGGAACTGACGCAGGTGCGGCATCGAACGCGCCAGCGCGAGCACGTTGCGCGTACCACCAGGATTCACGCGAAGAGCAATATCGCGAGGAACCGCGAGATCGTAAATTGCCGCGAGATGGAAGACACGTGTAGTCTGCTGTTGCACGAGTTCGAGATCACTCGTTTTCAAGGCAAGACCAGGCTCGCTGATGTCGCCTTCAACAACTCGAAAGTCGGCCGGCGTCTTTCCCGTGAGCTGCGATATTCGCGCGATCTCTTCGGCTGCACGTGTTAGCAGTGACGGTTGAACCAACAGGATGAAATCGCAGTCTTTTCGTGCGAGGCGTTGCAGCAGGCGATTCGCAATAAAACCCGGGAACCCGGTTATGAACAGTGTTTCTCTATCCGGCATTGATTACCACGAGTATAATTCACCTCCACTAAAATTGGTCCTACAGGTCGTATATGTCCTATTTTTAACTCACAACTCGAAAGGTCCATTCGATGAACCGTCATCTGATGTTTGCGCGCCGAACAGCGCTGGCTTTCGTTCTTTCCACGGCTGCGATCTTTTCAATCGCAGCGCAACAGAAACCCGAGTGCAACGTCAAAGTGACGCTGCTTCAGGTTAACGACGTCTACCAATTTGCTCCGGTGGATCAAGGCACTCGCGGAGGACTTGGCCGCGTCATGACATTGAAGAAGTCGATCCAGCAGCAAAACCCAAACACCCTGCTCCTGATGTCGGGTGACACGATATCGCCGTCAGTTGAGTCGATCACTTACAAAGGCGCGCAGATGATCGAAGCCTGGAACGCGGTGGGTCTCGACTACGCAACCTTCGGCAATCATGAATTCGATTTTGGACCAGACGTGTTGAAGCAGAGGGTTAAAGAATCGAAATTTGGCTGGGTGGCGGCAAACGTCATCGACACTACAACAAACAAACCGTTCGCCGATGTTCCACCGTATGTTGTGCGCGAATTTGGCGGTGTGAGAGTCGGGATCTTCGGGCTCGTGCTGCCCGAAACCAAATCAACATCCAAACCCGGACCGAACGTCGAGTTTCGCAGTCCATGTGAAACAGCCAAAGCAATGGTTTCAGAACTCCACGCGCAGGGAGTGAAAGTGATAGTTGCCCTGACTCACTTGTCGATGCGAGAGGACAAAGAGGTAGCTCGCTGTGCCGACGTCGATCTGATCGTTGGAGGACATGAACACAGCCTGCTCGAATCGCATGCAGGCAACGCGCCAATCTTCAAAATGACTTCGGACGCGCGCGAAGTCGGCCAGATCGATCTGAACATCACCTCATCTGGCGAACTGGAAAGCATCGACTGGAAAGTGATTCCTGTCGACAGCACGACCCAAGAAGCAACCGAATTCATGGCTGTGTACAAGAAGTACGCGAACCTGCTGGCTGAACTCGCAAAACCAATTGGACGAACAACCGTCAAGCTTGACGCTCGCAGCGCCGAAAACCGCAATCGAGAAACAAACGTCGGCAACTTCATCGCGGACCAGTTTCGAAAATCAACTGCTGCGGACGTTGGTTTGATGAACGGCGGTTCGGTTCGCGCCGACACAATCATTGGCCCAGGAACGTTGACGCAAAGAGATCTGTTGTCAATTCTGCCGTTCAAGAACAACCTCGTGAAAATAGAAATAACCGGAGCAACACTGCGCGCAGCGCTGGAACATGGCGTCGCTCGTAGCGCCGAAGACGCAGAGCCCGGACGCTTTCCGCAAGTGTCAGGCGTTCAGTTCACTTTCGATGCGAGGCGCCCGGCGGGCAGCAGAATCGTCGAGGTAAAGGTAAACGGATTACCGCTCGATGACGCGAAAAAGTATACGCTGACCACGACGACGTTCATCGCTCTCGACGGCGGAGACGGTTACGCGATGCTCAAAGGATCGAAAGTAATCATTCCACCTGAGAAAGCGCCGATTGACGTAGATGTCCTAAAAAACGCGATCAGGACAGGCAGAGGTATCGCACCCGAAAGTCGAAGGGCGCATCAAACGACTGGACACGGCGCAGAAATCCGGCCCAAACTGCAATTGATTTCGCCCGGGGACGTTTTTATGGAAACCCACGACGACGCATCGGCGGCCAAGCGCTTTGAAGCCAACCAACTCTTTCATGAGGCGTACGAAGCCCAGCTCGAACAGGATTACGAACGCGCAATCGAACTCTACAAGCGTTCGATCGAAACTTACCCGACCGCCGAAGCGCACACATTTCTCGGTTGGGTCTACAGTTTTCAGAATCGATATGACGAGGCGATAGCAGAATGTCTGGAGGCGATTCGAGTCGATGAGACCCTTGGCAATCCGTACAACGACATTGGAAGTTACATGCTAGCCAAAGGTGATCCATACGGATCTGTACGTTGGTTCAAGCGTGCGCTGCTGGCGCCGCGTTACGAGTCGTACGCGTTTCCGCATTTTAATCTTGGGCGTGTTTACGAGACTCGCCGAAGGTTTCTTGAAGCTGCGAGACATTATGGTCTCGCGTTGGAGCAGAAGCCGGACTTCACAGAGGCTGCGGTGGCACTAAGGCGCATGCAGGCAAGATTGAATTAGCCACAAAAGTCACAAAAGACACAAACGATATTACGGGGTAGTAATCACGACCTTCTCGCCTTTCTCATTCACTGCAACATAGATCACTTCAGCTTCGGTTACGCGCACGCTCTCACTTTTGCCAAAGCGCTCCACCTCGACTATCACGCGAACGGTTATCGAAGTCGTGCCGACGCGAAGAGTCTCAGCATAGAAGCTCACGAGGTCCCCGACAAAAACCGGTTTGTGAAAGATCACTTCCTTCATCGCCACGGTGACAAAACGCTGCATGCGCGTGTGACGGTGCGCTTCGATCGCGCCGGCAGTGTCGATGTAGCTGAGGATGACGCCGCCGAAGATCGTGCCTTGTGAATTCGTGTCGCGCGGCAGCAGCGTGATTCTTATTGCGGGGTCTTTGTGATCATTCATGGCACTATCTCGCGAGTTGTTCGATGGCCCATTCTGTGATGACGCGCTTAAGCTCGTCTAATTCGTTGTCGAAGAAATGCCCCGCACCCGGAATGACGACCAGCCGCACCGGCACATTCGTCTCCAACTCTGCGACCAGCTTCCTCAGATTTTCAACATCGCCATACTCGTCATGCTCTCCGTGTACCAGCAGCAAGGGCTTGCGACATGCGGCCAGGAAACTAAATTCATATTTCTTCAACGGCACGCCTATGCCAATGAGTGACGCGACTCGGGGATCAGGGATCCCGACCGTCAACCCAACCGCAGCGCCGAATGAAAACCCGCAGAGGAATATGCGCTGGCCCGGATAGTGTTGAGCGAGGTAATCGAGTCCGGCACGTACGTCGTCCTGTTCGCCACGACCATCGTCATGCTCGCCAGTGCTTTGACCAACACCACGGAAGTTGATTCGCAACACCGTCAGACCGGCGTCATTCAAAGCCGCGGCGGCACGAAACACAACTTTATTGTGCATCGTGCCGCCACCGAGTGGATGCGGGTGCAGCACAAGGGCAACGCCCTTCGGCCCACCCTGTCGAGGCTCTTTGAGAATTGCTTCTAGCTGGCCGTGGTCTACGGGAATTAAAAGATTGCCGGCTGGATACAACTGACTAATTATTCCTCTGCGGCACTTTCAGATTCTTCACCAGCGCCGATATCCGAAGTTTCGGAGGTCATACTTTCTGGCGCCTCGGGCGCTGCAACTGGTACTGGTGGAACTACTGAGATTCTCTTGACTGATGTCTTCTTTCCACCCTTGCGGCCGGCAGTCTTCTTAGTCGTTGCTCGTTTTGCTGCTTTCTTAGTGCCGCCCTTCTTGGTTCCGCCTTTCTTCGCCGCTTTCTTGCCACCCTTCTTAGTCGACTTCCTGGCTGACTTCTTCGCGGTTCCTCTTCCCTTCGACTTTGACGCGCTCTTCTTGGTCCCCTTTCCGCCCCGTTTACGCGCGCCACTAGACTTCTTGCCGCCCTTCCTGGTTGCCATCTCTGTCTCCTTCTGTTGTGGTTTGAGTTGGGCTCACCGTAGCAAAATAATTAAAGACTGTCCACGATGTTTTTCTTCTCTTTGGACTATAAACAATCTGATCGAGTTGGCAATCAAAATTCACAACATGTCTAGACACACATCGACGTTTCAGCTACAGTAAACTGCTCTCCTAACCACACGCGGCTAGGCTTAAAAACTGCGGAAAGGCTGCCTCGATGCGAGACTATCACTCATCGTGCGTTGGTGCCGGATACCAGCCCGCGCTTCACTTTCTGACCCAGTTTTTGCAGAACCATTCATCAAATCACACGAGCGACATTTCTGCGGAGAGTGAGGTGCTAAGTACAGAACCTCAAGAGCGCAGATCCGCTTTGGTAGTGGACGATGTTGCCGACGTGACTGAGATGCTCGCCGTCGTGCTGAGTCATGCGGGCTATTCGGTGGTGACAGCAGCTTCGGCGCCTGCGGCACTCCAGGCCGCGCGAGAACGGCGGTTTGACGTGATAATTTCAGATATCGGAATGCCTGAGATGAACGGTTATCAACTGGCACGAGAATTAAGAGTGATGCCAGGTTATGAAACCGTGCCGATGGTTGCCGTCACCGGCTATTCGATGTTTGACGATAAGGAACGATCGACAAAGGCAGGTTTCAATGCCCACATGACTAAGCCGATCGATCCCCGAGCATTACTCGATTTGATCGAACAACTGTGAAATTGACACACAACAGGCAGTTGAGCGATTGATGACGACCCCGTCCGGCACACCTTCCAGATTTCGATCTGAAACTTACATTCGAATCATTCAGCTTTTAATCGGCGCCGTCGCGATCGGCATAATCTTTTGGTGGCTTCAGTTTTCTACCTCCGCGATCTGTTGCGGCGATTTTGACGGTTACTATCACATCCAGTGGTCGCGCAAGCTCTGGGAAGGAATAAAAAGCCGCACGTTCCCGCCGGCGTTTCCGTGGCTTCCGCTCACAACGCTAAATCCGAAAGATTATGTCGATCACCATCTACTGTTCCACATCATTCAAATTCCATTCGCGGCTTCTTCCGATCCGCGGCTGGCGGCAAAAATATCTTCAGCACTCTTCGGGGGCCTGGCGGTTTTTGCCTGCTACTGGCTGCTGATTCGTTATCGAGTTCGTTATCCGCTCGTGTGGTTGATCGCGCTGCTTGCCTGTTCAAATCCGTTCTTGTTTCGGATGAACATGGCCAAAGCTCCGCCAATCGCTATCGTTTACCTGATCGTCGCTATTCATCTCTTTTTTAAGCGGAAATACTGGCCACTGCTTCCGCTGGCCCTCGTCTTCACGTGGACGTACGACTTGTTTCCGCTGCTCATCATGGCTGCGCTGTTCTGGGTTATCACGATCGCGATAACCGAAATACGGTTTGAATGGCGACCGCTGGTGTTTGTCGTGGTGGGATGCATCGCGGGACTCGTAATCAATCCTTACTTCCCAGATAACCTTCAACTGCTGGTCGAGCACATGAGGATCAAACTCACGGTGACCGACTTCAGCACGAAGGTGGGAAATGAGTGGTACCCATACGATTCGTGGGAGTTCCTGGGAAATTCTGCGATCGCTTGTATCGCGATGTTGGTTGGGTACCTCGCGTTTGAGCCTTCAGAACGCAGGCGCGCTCACTATCCGATCTTCTTTCTTCTATTTTCAACGGCGCTCCTCATCATGAATGCGCGTTGGAAAAGAATTTCGGAATACTGGCCGCCATTCGCCATTCTGTTTGCTGGTTTTTCCTTGAAGCCGTGGTTGGAAGGATATAGACCGTACCTTTCACGTCTGCCTGACGAGGTGCAGGCGGAACTCAATCCGTTTCTCGATCGCGAGGGCGTCCCTACGCCTGACCGGGAAACTAAATTGCGCGATGTGATCAGGATTATTGGGGTGGTCGTAGTGGTGTTGGCATTGAGCGGCTTTTTGTTGGTCAACCTTTGGTCAAGTTCGGAAGAGATCGGCCAGAGTGAACCGCACCAATACTACCGCGCGGGCGCCGAGTGGATGCGAACTAATATTCCTCCCGGGCAAATCATCTTCAACACCGATTGGGACGACTTTCCGCGGCTCTTCTACTACGATCCTGCGCATTACTTCGTGTCAGGTCTCGATCCGAGCTATCTCTTTGAAAAGGATCCGGACCTCTCTCGACTTTACGACCGCATCACACTCGGGCAGGTAGAAGATCCGGGACCATTGATTCGCGATCGGTTCGGCGCGCGTTACGTTTTTTCCGACAATACCCATCACGACTTTTTTGAACACGCCAGACAGAGCGGCTGGTTTGATATTGTTTATGAGGATACGCAGTGTACGATCATGTATATTCGGGATGAGAAGCTTGATGAAATGCCCGCGCTCGAATGAAATAACCGCGATTGTGCTCGGAGTTGCTTTGCTTTGCGCCGCCTGCGGTGGTTCGCCAGACACGACGACTGGTGGGGCCCCCAGTTCGCCTGCTCCATCTCCAACTTCTCAACCATCCCCGCTCACGGGTTTCGAAAAAGATCTGCAATTCATTCGGAATGGGCAATTTCAGTACGTCTATGTCTTCTCTCGCAAAGACGGCAAGACTCTCGATTCTCAAGATAGTGCCTTCCTTAGAACGAACGCACCGCAAGTTGTGGATTGGGTTACGACCGACGAGGGGAAGAAGGTGATCGGGGGAACAAACTTCAATCTCGAGGAAGGAAACCTGGAGAAATTGAAGAAGAGGTTTGTTACTGAAGACTACACAGGACGGTAATCCATCCACAGATTGCGCAGATTATTTTAAAGAATCTGTGTAATCGGTGGATGGTTTTAAGACCACTTTCCCAAACTGCGCGCGATCCTCAATTAATTCATGCGCCTGACGCGCTTCGCTGAGCGGTAGCACTCGATCGACAATCGCCCGAATCTTCCCGGCCGCAACAAATTTCATCGCTTCCAGCAGCTCACCTTTTGAGCCCATAAACGATCCGAGCAACGTCAAATGCCGGAAGAAAACCTGCCGCAAGTCCGTACGCGCATCGTAACCACTCGTAGCACCGCACGTCACTAAACGTCCATTGTTCTTGAGCGCCGCGATCGATCCGGGCCACGTCTCAGCGCCGGTGTGCTCGACCACAACATCGACGCCTCTGCGGTCGGTCAGTCGTCGCACTTCCTTCGGCCAATCGGCGCGCGTGTAGTTGATCGTCTCATCTGCACCCAATTCACGCGCCTTGGCAAGCTTTTCGTCAGAACTCGCAGTCGTGATTACTCTCGCGCCACGCAGTTTCGCAATCTGAATAGCGATTGAACCAACGCCACTGCCGGCAGCATGCACGAGCACGTCTTCACCCGGTTGAACGTTTGCTCGCGTCACCAGCATGTGCCACGTCGTCACTGTTACCAACGGCAATGCCGCTGCTTCTTCCCAACTCAACGCAGGTGGTTTCGCGATAATGTTAACGCCGGGCACAGCTACGAGCTCTGCGTAACCACCATCGCGACGATAACCAATCATGTCGTACTCGCGACACAGATTATCCTGACCGCTGAGACATGCTTCGCAATGCCCACACGAAACACCGGGCTGGACCATCACCTCATCGCCCGCTTTTACCCATGTCACGAGATCACCCACCTCTCGTACGACGCCAGCGACATCGCATCCGAGAATATGTGGCAGCGGAATCTCAATACCAGGCAGCCCGTTGCGAACAAAGATGTCGAGATGATTCAGCGCGCACGCCTTCACTTCCACAAGCACTTCATTCGCACGAATTTGAGGCTCGGGCACATCGGTGTACTCGAGCACGTCCGGCCCACCGTGCTGCTTGAATACCGTGGCTTTCATTTCGCGGCTTGTTCGCGTGCGTGGTAGGAGGAACGCGTGAGCGGGCTCGATTCGACGTGATGAAATCCGAGGGACATTCCAATCTCGCGCCACTTCGCAAACTCTTGCGGCGTGACGTAACGCTCGACTGGTAAACGCCGGGCGTGTGGTTGTAAATACTGTCCGATCGTCATGATGTCGCAGGAGACCGAGCGGAGATCGCGCATGAGATCCACGACCTCATCGAACGTCTCTCCAAGACCCACCATGATTCCGCTCTTGGTCAACATACCGCGGCCTTCGCGATCGCGTCTCGCCGCCGCACGTTCCAGCAGCGTTAACGACTGCTGATAAACCGCATCAGGCCTGACGCGCCGGTAAAGTCGCGCGATCGTTTCGGTGTTGTGATTGAGCACGTCCGGTTGAGCGTCGAGCACCGTGTTCAGCGCGGCTTCGTCGCCGTTGAAATCGGGAATCAGGACCTCGATCTTGCACTCCGGATTCATTGCACGCACTTGCCTGATCGTTTCGGCCCAGTGCGCTGCGCCGCCGTCATGCAGATCGTCGCGGTTTACTGAAGTGATTACGGCATGAGCGAGGTTCAGGTGATTAACTGCTTCGGCGACGTGACGCGGTTCTTCCGCGTCGAGTGAGCCGGGTTGACCTTTACCAACCGCGCAAAAACCGCAGTGACGAGTGCAGATATCGCCGCCCAGCATGAACGTCGCCGTGCGATCCGACCAGCACTCAAAAATATTTGGGCAACGGGCTTCCTGACAGACCGTGTGCAGGTTCAGACCCTCGATCAGTTGCAGGACCTGGTTTTGGTTAGTCGGGTCGCCGAGGCGGATACGGAGCCAATCAGGTTTGGGCTGGCGTACCTTTTGGTTGTTGCTGATTACACGGAGTTCGCGGGCCATTTGGAAAGATTGTGCCACAAAAAAGCACAAAAATCACAAAAGCAGCTTGGCCAGCAGGTCAGGATCGATATTGCCACCGGACAGGACAACGCCCACGCGGTGGACGTCCGCAGGAAGCTTCTTGAACATCACGGCCGCGGCCGCAGTCGCACCCGAGGTTTCAACCAACATCTTCATGCGGAACAAAATGAATTTGACGGTCTCAATAATTTCCTCGTCCGTCACCGTCAACACATCATCGGCGATCCGCTGAATGATTGGGAAGGTCAGCTTACCGGGTATTTGAACGCGAAGGCCATCCGCGATCGTCGGCGGCGGCGGAATCGAGACGCGTTCGCCTTTTAATAACGACTGGCGCGTATCGTCAGCAGTATCCGGTTCAACGGGGTAACATTTGATCCTCGGGTTCAGCGCCTTGGCCGCAGTCGCCACACCGGCAAACAGTCCGCCTCCACTGCAAGGCGTCAACACGCAATCGAGATCAGGAACGTCCTCTACCAATTCGAGCCCGCAAGTCCCCTGGCCTGCGAGAATGAAATCGTCGTCGTATGGCGGCACCATCACGAGTCGTTCGCGTTCGGCGAGGTCGAGCGCAAAAGCTTCGCGATCCTGTTTTTGGCGATCGTAAAAAACGATCTCGGCGCCGTAACCTCGCGTCGCCGCAACCTTCGCGGCGGGCGCGTCTTCAGGCATCGCTACCAACACGCGAAGTCCCGCTTCGCGACCCGCCACCGCTACGGCCTGCGCGTGGTTGCCGGATGAGAAGGCCACGATGCCCTGCCGTTTCTCATCCGGTGTCAGCGATTGAATCTTGTTCGTCGCCCCGCGAATCTTGAACGCACCCGCGCGTTGGAAGTTTTCACACTTGAAAAAGACTTCCTTGCCGGCTACTTCGTTGAACTGGCGAGACGTAATCACCGGCGTGCGATGAATGCGAGAAGCGATTCTGGTGCGCGCCTCCTGGATCGAGTCGATGTTCAGCATATTTAGGCCACGGAAAGAGCGGGATGATACTGATAAGAAAAGACTTCAGCAAAGTGAACAAGGATTCGATCTTCGACCGCGCTCAACTCGATCTCACGACCGAGCAAAAGTTCCATCGAAGTCACGGGTTCACCATCGCACGCGATTATGAGATCGAAGTAACTGAGATCTGTATTTACGTTGAGCGCGAAGCCGTGCGTCGTGACCCATCGCGATATGTGTACGCCGATCGCCGCAATCTTTCCTCGTTCGGTATGAACACCCGTTAATCCTTCGATGCGAAACGCTTTGATTCCAAAGTCCGAAATCGTCCGGATCAAAACTTCTTCGAGATCGCGCACGTAGCGATGCACGTCTTCGCGATCGGGACTCAGGTTGACGATCGGGTAACCGACCACCTGGCCCAAACCGTGATACGTCACTTTACCACCGCGGTTCGTTTCAAATAGAGTCACGTCGCGAAGTTTCAGTTGATCCTCGTTCAGCAGGACGGCGGAACTATCGCCTCGACGCCCGATTGTCAGCGTGTGCGTGTGTTCAAGTAACAAAAGTGTGTCAGGCTGAACGCCGGCTTTGACTGCTCGTTCGGTTTCTTTTTGAATCGTGAGGCCTGATTCGTAATCGACGAGCCCCAGCCGTTGGACCAAAAGCTTTCTTTCCTTCATGATGCAACCAGACGCATGTGTTTCGGCGTCATTCTAGCAGCCGCCCTGGTCTTTGGTACAATCGGGCCACAAACGGTTTTTGAACCCAGAACAGTAGAAGGAGCACACCTTGAAACGCATCGCCATCACCTTATTCATCACACTTGTTTTATCTCCCTCTACAGCATTTTCCCAAACCAGAGGCAGATCGACACGCACGAGACCGCCGACCACCACACCGGCGCAACGCGTCTCGCAGGTGCGAACGCAGGGCGCCACGCGCGTCGCGGACCAGATTAAGCATCTGACACGGTTTACTTACCTGCTTGGTGGAGTCGCAAGCGGGATTGCTGCGGTAGACGAAGCGGTTCGCAGAAATGAGGCGTCCCCAGCGATTGTGCAACGGAACCAGCAAAGCAAAACCACAGTCAGGACCAGCATTCAGGGTTTTCGTGAGACTCTCGATAAGCTCGAGATTGATTTTCGCGCAACGCCTGAACTGCAACCGTACTACATCAAACTGGCCGGCGTTGCCGCAGGCGCAGCGGCTGCCGAAGAACAAGCAGCAGCGAATCAATTCGACCGCGCAGGCAGAACACTCCTCGATGTGGTTGGTCGATTAGCTGATGTCCTGGTAATTATGAGGCAGTAAATGAATTTCCGATTGGCAATTGCCGATTGCCGATTTCATTGGCAATCGGCAATCGGAAATTGGCAATGGTTTAATTCGCCGGCTTCTTCGGATAATACCCCTGGCGTGCACGGACGCGTACGTCGTTGCGCGCTGGAACCGCGACTTGAATTTTTCTGAATTGCCCGACGGGCGCTTGGGAGTCTCCGTAGTACTGAAGCAGGTATTGTCCTCTCAACTCCGCCGCAACCTGCCGGAAAACTCTTTCCAAATCCGCATCTGCCTCCGGCACGAATGCGGTGCCGCCTGTGGCCTCGGCGATAGCTTCCATGCCGCGCTCAGCTCGCATCGCGATCTGATTCAGTTTTATTGAAGGACCACCAGGGTTCACCGAATAAAAGATCACATCTGCCTGCTGCACGGCTTTCTGCACTGCCCCTACGGCTTGTTGATGACGCCGTTGCAATATCTCTCGAAGCTGCCCGCGAGCAGGTTGCGCATTCTGCTTTGCATTGGCTCCGGCGGCGGGAGTTCCCTGAGCACTCTGTTGGGCTGCAAGCGACGCGTTGTAGTCAGCAAGTGCTGAATCTCGAATTTGATCACTGAAGTTGTCGTCACCATCTGATAACACCACGATCACTCGCCGGTAACTACTTTCCGCGTTATTCGTCAGATATTTGGCTGCCGCGATAACAGTGTCGTAGAACGCTGTTGGAACGTGTGATGTGGCCGGTGGAATCGTCAAAAGTTTCGCAGCAGACGCTTCTGCCGACGAAAGAGGTTGGATCACGTTCGGTGTGGCAGTGATGGTAAAAATCGCAGCCTTATCATTGGGCTTCATCACCTGCTTAAGAAACGCTGCGGCTGCATTCTGCTGAGAAACAAAGAAACCTTTTTGACCAACGCTGCTCGAGATGTCGAACAGGATCGCGATCGCCAGTGGCACTTGCTCCGGATCGCCGATCGCGGTGATCTCCTGTTGCTTCCCTTCCTCTTCCAAACGGAAATCCGCAACCTTAAGACCTTGAACAGCCTGACCCTGCTGATCAGTTATTGACACTGGAACCATGACCAGGTTTGACGAGATCTTAATAGTATCGATGTCTCCAGCCTCAGGTGGCTTTGGCGGAGTTGGCGTTGGTGTTGGTTTCGGCCTCCAGGGCGGAGGCGGGGGCGGCAAGTCTTTTACGCTTTGCCCCAGCACGGCCGGTACAGACAGAAAAAGGGCCAGCACTCCAATCAGGAATGCCGGCCGCAAAAGTTTTTTCTCAACCCCCAAAATCATCTTGGCACCCTCGAGCCCAGTCTCATGCCGCCAAATTGCCGGCGACATGTCTCCCTATCCTACCGCTTTTCTGACGGCATGATCCACGACTCTTTGGTGCCTCGTTGCATTAGCGGAGTTGCACCACGCAGGTGAAACTCCGCGTAGCCCGATTAATTGCCGGAACCCGATGTGCCTGGGTTCATGGTTGGCGCCGGAGAGGTCAGTCCCTTGTTTACAAGCAACTTGATCTCGACGCGTCGATTCTGCGCACGACCATCACGTGTTTCGTTCTCCGCAACTGGATTCAACTCACCGAAGCCATACGGAGTAACTATCCGCCGTAGTGGAATACTGTGGTTCTCAACCAGGTAACGAATAACTGCATCCGCGCGACGTTGGCTCAACTGACGATTTAGATTGATGCTTCCACGCGAATCCGCAAAACCTTGGACCTCGAGCACATAGCCCTTGGCGTTCAAAGCCTTGCTGGCGATGTCGTCGAGAGTAGTCTTCGACTCAGGCAAAAGAACCGCACTGCCGGAACGGAAGTTCACTGCGGCAGTTTCCTGCGGTTGATAATCGTCGAGAGCCGAGATGCGCTCGTTGGTTGCAGTCACACCGGCGACAGCAGCGTCAGCGGTTGCCTGTGCTGCCTTCGCGCCACCACGGGCGGCGTTAGAGACAGCAGCCAGTTCTTCGAGTTGGCCCGACAGGCGTTGCGCATTCGCTTCGACCTGGGTGAGCTTGTTTTCAGTGTCAGTTGCTCTTTCTTCGAGCGGCGCTGCACGGGATTCAACCGCGCGTGCAACCCGAATATCTGCTTCGTTGAACCGGACCTTCTCTGCGTCCAATTCACCGGTACCATTTCCACGTCCCTCAACTTCAAGATTCAAGCCACGGAGGATGCTGGTCTGCGCATAGTTGGTGCCACTGCGCAAGAACCCACCCTTGGTCTTAACGCTGGTCCTGTCGTTCAGACGGACAACCGTATCCACGCCGTTCATGTCGCGAACGGTGAAAGTGTCAGCATCACGTCGGGTCACGACGCCTTTGAGCTTCATCTTTTGGCCGCTGGCGATTGTGCGCGCGCCGGCCGGGTTGGTTGTATCTTGGGCCAGGATTGGGGAGGCGGAGAAGACTAATAGGCAGGTGATAAGCACTGCCGGGGCAAACATTTTATGTTTAGTGAATACCATCGATTTATCTCCTTCAAACTGTAAGTTAACGCGTTCCTTGAACACGCGTCTTCTTCTTCAAGGTCATAATGGCGAGTCCTCGCTCCTCGCCTCCCGCTCGTAAAATTTTGCGGATGACATCTCTTAGACCTTCGCTCGAACTAAGTCAATAGCCTCCGCATTTCTTCATCGAATCACCACTGGATCGCAATAACAGAGGTGATATTAACAAAAAATACGCGTTGTTTTTGAAACGTTCTTGCAAAGATTTCGCTGATAGGGGCAATCACGATTCCCAAAAAGAACAAGTCAGGAAGGGTGGCTTGCCCCCGCTTTCTCCCGTGCGCGGGGGCAAGCCACCCTTCCTGACTTGTTCTTTTTTATGTTGTTAATGTTTCAAGAGTTCTTCTGTCTAGCCATTAGACTGAGAAGTCGCCGGTCTCTAATTGCTCTTTGACGAACGCCAGGAACCGCTCTGCATCCGCGCCATCTATCACTCGATGGTCGAAGCTGAGGGCGAAATAGGCCATCCAACGAATTCCAATAAAGTCGTCGCCGTCTTCAGTCGTCAATACCTTGGCCCGTTTTTCTATCTTGCCGACGCCGAGAATGGCGAGTTGCGGTTGATTGATAATCGGTGTCCCAAACAAGCCGCCAAAGACACCGGGATTCGTGATTGTGAAAGTCCCACCCGTGACCTCGTCGGGCTTGAGCTGTTTGGTACGTGCGCGATCGGCAAGGTCGTTCGCAGCGCGGGCCAGGCCGGAGATGCTCAAGTCGTCGGCGCGCTTGATTACCGGGACGATCAAACCCCAGTCCAGGGCCACGGCCATTCCCAGATTGATGTCCTGCTTGTAAACGATCTGATCGCCACTTACCTGTGCGTTGAAGATCGGAAACTTGCGAAGGCCCTTGTTCACCGCCTCAAAGATGAATGGCATGAACGTGAGCTTAGTAGCGGTGCGTTGGTAGAACTCTTCGCGATGTTGCTCGCGCAACTTCGCGACTCGCGTCATGTCGATTTCATAGACGGTGGTGACGTGGGCCGACGTGCGCCGAGACATGACCATGTGCTCGGCGATCTTCTTGCGCATCACGCTCATGGGCTCAACGCGATCTCCGGACTGCGGTTTCGGAGCCGGGGGCGCAACTGGTTCCGGTTGTGGAGCTGGCGCCGGAGCAGGAGCAGATGCACGGGCAGGAGCAGGCGTGGCTGATGTTCCCGATTCAATAAAACTCAAAATGTCGTTTTTAGTAACGCGCCCACTTAGACCAGTGCCTTCGAGTCTTGAAATGTCGACTCCGTGCTCTTGCGCAATCTTTCGGACCAGCGGACTCGACTTCGTCCGTCGCAGCTCATCGGCACTCGCAGTGGCGCCATCCGTTTTGGACTCAGCTTGCGGTGACGACGGTGCTGCTGGCTTCGACTCAACCGGCGGCGGTGGAGGTGGAGGAGGTGGAGCGACGGGCGGTGGTGGCGCGGCAGGTTTTTCCGCTGCTGCTGGTGGTGGCGGTGGTGGTGCGGCCTCACTCTTCGGAGGCGCAGGTGCTTCCTCAGCAGGTTCTGCAGCAGGCGCCTCGGCCGTTGACGACTGATCACCATCGAGCAGCGCGACGACGGTATTAACTTCTACCGTCTCGCCTTCTTTAAATCTGACTTCCGTTAGCGTCCCCGCAGCGGGTGACGGAATCTCCGCGTCAACTTTATCCGTCGAGATTTCAAACAACGGTTCATCACGCTCGACACGCTCGCCGACTTTTTTCAACCACTTTGTAATCGTTCCCTCCGCAATGGACTCGCCCATTTGCGGCATCACCACTTCAGTGCTCATCTCTTCTCCACCCGTGTTTCAATCTCAATACGCCGCCAGCTTGCGCGCCGCATCCACGACGTCTTTCGTTTGCGGCAAGTAATAGTCTTCGAGCGGCGGTGAATACGGCACCGGCGTATCGATCGACGCGATACGGACCACCGGTGCGTCCAACCATTCAAACGCCTCTTCCGCCAGCATGGCCGCAACTTCGCCGCCAATGCCGCCGGTTCGCGATGCTTCGTGCAGGACGATTGCTTTGCTCGTCTTCTTTACACTCGTGAGTATGGCCGGTTTGTCGAGCGGCGCGAGTGTTCGCAAGTCGATGACTTCGACGTCCAGGCCTTCCTTCTCGAGTTCCTCGGCCGCATCGAGCGCGGTCAGGACCATCGCGCCGAAAGTAATGATCGTCAGATCGCGGCCGGCGCGTGCCACGCGCGCCTTTCCGATCTCGACAATGTAATCGTCTGAAGGTAGTTCCTCGCGGAGACGAGGCAATCGATAAAGCTTCTTGTGCTCGAAGTAGAGCACTGGATCCGGATCGCGAATCGCCGCTTTGATCAAGCCCTTGGCATCGTATGCTGTCGAAGGTTCGACGATCTTCAATCCCGCTGTGTTGAGGAAAAACGATTCGGCGTTCAACGAGTGAAACGGTCCGGATCGAACACCCGAGCCGCATGGGCCACGAAAAACTGCGGGTATTCCTGCGCCCCAGCGATAACGACACTTGGCCGCGTAGTTAGTAAGCAGATCGAAACCAGCGGAAATAAAATCGATAAACTGAAACTCGGCGACGGGTCGCATTCCCATCAACGCCGCGCCACACGCCGCGCCGACAATTGCGCCTTCTGAAATCGGCGTATCGATCACTCGCTCTTTGCCAAACTGATCGATCAAACCGTCAGTAACCTTAAACGCGCCGCCGTAGAGACCAACGTCTTCGCCAATCACAAAGACGGTCGGGTCACGTTCCATCTCTTCCCAGATACCCTGTCGGATTGCTTCGACCATCGTTGCCTGCCCGCCACGTTCCGGGCGTGCTGATTTGTGTTCTTTTTTGACGGCGGTTGACATTTTGAAAATGTGCCACGAAAAAGCACAAAATGCACAGAGATCTTTTGTGCTTTTTGTGGCTTTACCCCTCCAGAACCTTTGGACGAAACGCCGGCGGCACGACGTCGTTATCAAAAACTCCATACGCCGCCTTCTCGCCTTCGGGCATCGGTGAAGACTCAGCCCAGGTGCAATCTTCGTCAATCTCGCGAACAACGTCCGCGACGATCTCTTCGAGCTTCTCTTTCGTCGCTGAATTACATTCGAGCAGATAACGTTCATAACGATCGACTGGATCGTTGTGCTTCTCCCACCACTCAATCTCTCCCGGCGCACAGTAACGCTGATCGTCGTGTTCGGCGTGGCCTTTGCGACGATACGTCTTCGCCTCAATCAACACTGCGCCGCCACCGCGTCGAGCATACTCAGCCGCCTGCCGTGTCACTTCATAACACGCAACCACGTCGTTACCGTCGACGATGTGCGCCGGTATCCCATAACCCGCGGCCTTCTCAGCGAGATCGCGCACCGCAGTTTGCAGGCTGGTCGGAGTCGAATAGGCGTAGTGATTGTGTTCGGCGACAACTATCAGCGGCAATCGCTGAACAGCCGCGAAGTTGAGTCCTTCGTGAAACGCGCCGGTGCTCATGCCGCCGTCGCCGATGTAAGCCACGGCAACAAACTTCTTCTTCTGCATGCGCCCGCCGAGAAGAATTCCGGTCATCACGGGAATCATGTCGCCCAGGTGAGAAATTGGACCAATGAATCCTTTTTCCATGTCGCCGAAGTGAATGTTGAGATCTTTGCCGCCGGATGGTCCCCACGCCTTCGCCATGTACTGCGCGAAGATGTCGCGTGGTCGAATTCCTTTTACGAGAACCGCGCCGAGATCCCGGATCAACGGCGTGATGAAATCCTGCGGCTGAAGGGCGTATGCAGTTCCAACAGCGGTCGCTTCCTGGCCCAGGGAACGAAAGACACCGCCAACAACTTTCGTTTGCCGGTAGAGGTTTACCAGTCGTTCTTCGACCAGGCGCGTGAGTTTTAGATACCGGTAAAGCTCGAGATGCTGATCGGGCTTCAGCGTCGTCTCGGTGGAGCAGCTCAACGGTTCGCCGTTCTGTGATTTGCGCGGCGCGTACTTCGTGCTCACTCGCATTTGAAAACGCGGGCGCGGCACGCGCCGGCGCCGCCGCTTGTCGCGCGCACCGTTATTTCGATCAGATTTCTCTGCTTGCTCCATTGTGCTTTTTGTGCCTTTTCGTGGCTATATATGGATCGCGAGATCGTGAACGCCTTCGGCAGCTTCCATGACGGCTTCCGAGATCGTCGGATGCGCGTGCATCGTGCGACCTAATTCATCGGCCGTCGACTCGAGCTGCATCGCGACGCAAGCTTCGGCGATAAGTTCTGTTGCATGTGGTCCAATGATGTGCACGCCGAGAATTTCATCGTACTTCTTCTCGCTGACGATCTTCACGAAACCTTCTTCTTCGCCGATTATTCGTGCCTTGCCTGACGCGGAGAAAGGAAACTTTCCGACCTTCACGTCGTAACCCTGCTCCTTCGCCTTCGCCTCGGTGAGTCCGACAGAGCCTATTTCCGGATCGCAGTAAGTGCAGTTTGGTACAAGCCGCAAATTGATCGGACGCACATCTTTCTTTCCCGCCAGATGCTCGACGGCAACAATGCCTTCCTTCGACGCGAGGTGGGCCAACAGAGGCGTCGGCACAACATCGCCGATCGCGTAAACACCTTTCTCCGCCGTCTGCTGAAATTCGTCCACGAGAATGAAGCCCTTTTCAACTTTGATCTTCGTGCCTTCGAGTCCGAGTCCCTGGGTGTATGGCATTCGCCCGACTGCAACTAAAAGCATCTCCGCTTCGAGCGAGACCGGTTCACCTTTCGAAGTCTTGCCGGTAACGCGCACGCCCGTTTCCGTTTTCTCCAGCTTCTCGAGCTTCGTGTCTACCTGCGACTTGATTCCGCGTTTACGAAAACTGCGTTCGAGTTCCTTCGAAACTTCCTCATCTTCAAGCGGCACCACGCGCGGCAAAAGTTCAACTATCGTCGTCTCCGCACCGAAACGCGAATACACCGACGCAAACTCAACACCCACAGCGCCGCAGCCCATCACGATCAACGACTTCGGAACCTGCTGAAGCTCGAGTATGTGATCGCTATTCACGACCTTGTTGCCGTCGGTATCGAATCCGGGAATCGGACGCACAACTGAACCTGTCGCGATGATGATGTTTTTAGTCTGAATCGTCTGCTTCTTTCCTTCGGCATCAGTGACTTCAACTTTGCCGGGGAGCTGAAGCTTGCCCGTTCCTTTGAAAACAGTCACCTTGTTCTTCTTCATCAGATACTCGATGCCCTTCGAGTTCTTCAGGACCACCCTGTCTTTTCTCTTTTGCACGTCGGCAAACGCCAATTGAATCCCGGAGGCTTGCACACCAAAGTCTGCGGCATGTTGCATCTGCTCGTAGACGTGCGCCGACATCAACATCTGCTTGGTAGGAATACAACCGCGAAGAGTGCAGGTGCCACCGAGCCGATTATCCTTCTCGACGATCGCAGCTTTCAGTCCGAGTTGTCCCGCGCGAATCGCCGCCACATAACCGCCCGGTCCACTGCCGATAATCGTCACATCAAACTGTTCATTGGCCAATTTAGTAGATTTCCCCTCATCAGAGCGGTAATGAAATGATAAAAGACCGGGCATTATAATCTTTTGGCAACGCCTGACCAAACACGCATACTTGGGTGGTCCGAGTGCGAACGAGAAGGATCAAAACATGAAACACACAGAAGGATTTCTCGCGCTGGTTAACGACGCAAAGAGCCGTATCCGCGAGGTGACCGTCGCAGAGACGCAAGAGAGATTGGCGCAGAACAGGGACGCGAAACTCGTCGACGTCCGTGAAGATAATGAATGGGAAGCGGCGCACGCAGCCGGGGCGATGCATCTCGGTAAAGGGATCATTGAACGCGACATCGAGACGACCGTGCCGGACAAAGCTACTGAATTGATTCTCTACTGTGGCGGCGGCTATCGCTCCGCGCTCTCTGCCGAAGTGCTGCAAAAGATGGGATACACGAACGTGTACTCGATGGCCGGTGGCTGGAAGGCGTGGAAAGACTCAGGCGGCGAGGTGGAAAACTGAACTGGCCACAAAAAGCACAAAAGGCACAGATGGTACATGTGCCTTTTGTGCCTTTTGTGGCAAAAATGAGGTCGCGAAACTCTAGAACTCGAATCTCGCGGCGAATTGAATCTGACGCTCACGGAACAACGTGCTGTCAGCACCAGTCGTGCTGGCAAACGGTGTGTTGAACGTCAGCGTATTGCCTGACAAGTTGTAAATCGTGGATTGCACGAGAGTCACCTGAGTACGGTTGAAGACGTTGAAGCCTTCAGCCAACAACTCGAGTTTCGTGCCTTCCGTGATCGAGAAGCGACGCGAAACGCGCATGTCGACGTACCAAATCCTCGGCTGCTTGAAGAAGTTCCGAGGCACCTGCGCGAAGCGGTTCGCACCACCTGAACCATTGGCGCCTCCGCCTGGCGTCTGGTTGGAAGCGAAACCGAAAGACTGCGGATTAATGCCGCCGCTGATGTTTCCGGTGAATCGCTGTCCCGAAAACGCATTCAGGATCGGAGCCAGGGTCCAGCCATTGAAAATGTGCTTTGCTGGACCGTCGCTGAACGGGTTCGGGTTGTAAACGGCACTCACCACAAATTTCTGTCTGCGGTCGAAAGCCGACAGCCCGTCTTCAAACGACTGGTCAAATGCATTGAAAGGCACATTGTTCGCAGTAAAGGTTTGCGAAGTTTGACCGTTGTCGGAAGCACGAGACAACGTGTAGTTCGTTTGGAACTGCAATCCGGACGTCAGACGACGGTTCGCCTGCAATACCAACGCATGATATTTCGAAAACACGTTGCTGCGAATTTCCGTGAGCTGCGCGAACCGCGTATCCGGCCTTGGTCCAGTGAACAACGGCGTCAGGTAAGTGGCGCCCGCAAATGGACCACCGACGACGTTGAGCGAAACGAGCCTGCTTGGCGCCGGCAAGTTTGTATCAACGAAGTTGGGCAACGAGTTACCGAAGCTGCCCAGGTACGAAGCAGACACAACCGTGTTTCTCGCGATCTCACGCTCGAGGATGAAGTCCCACTGATGAACCTGCGGCAGTTGGAAGTCATCGTCGAAGAATTGAATCGCGCCCACAGGCGGATTCGACGCCGCTAGGAGATTCGGATAGATCGGCAGGAACGGGCAATTGTCGGCGTTTAATGGCGTCGGAGTTGCCGCCGTGCAGGCGGTGGGCAGGTTGGTTGCACTGGTGGTGAACTGACGCTGACCTTGATCGATGCCTACGCCGGTATTGACCAGTGCGTTATAGACGGTCGAGTTGATAACTCGTCCGTAGTAAAGCCCCCAACCTCCGCGAATCGCGGTCTTGCCATCGCCGCTTACGTCTAAAGCGAATCCAATGCGTGGTCCAAAGTTGTTTCTGTCGTCAACACTGTTGTTGGTTTGCACGAGCAAAGGATTCACGTTCACGGGATCCGGATTGAGCTGATACTCGTACCGCAGGCCCAGGTTCAATGTGAGCCGTGGGGTGACGCGCCAGTCGTCCTGGAAGAACCAGTTGAGGTCCGTCGTCTTCATCGTTAGACCGAGAACGCCGAAACCCTGGTTGAAGTTACCGGCGTAGCATTTGCCGGCACGACGAGTTGAGCCAACGCAGAAGCCATTATTTGCAGTCGGGCTGTTCGCTGCGCCTGGAACCAATGCGCGAATCGCGCCGTTGTTCTGGAAGTTCACGTAGTCGACGATGAAATCCGACAGTCCATTTGCGCCGGTGTAGTTGAACTCACCACCCATGAAGCGCAGGTTGTTGATGATGTCTTTGACGAAGTTGATGTCACCACCAAACTTGAAGTTGTGATTACCTGAACTCAGTGTCACGGTGTTAGCAAACTGCCAGCGACGCTCATCCGGAAACGCAGCGCGCTCGAGAAACTCGGGCATGCCGAACGAGAAGCCGTTCTGGATGAAGGTCTGCGGCGAGCGTCCGCCTGGAGCGTTAGTCGGTTCGCCGGGTGCCGGTGCCTGGCTAAACTGAGTCTCGTTGTCGCGGCCCCATTGGAAACGGAACTCGTTCAGCACCGTCGCAGAAAGAGTCGATGCCAATTTCACGTTCACCGCGTCGATTTCAACAAAGTCGTCGCCGAAGTTGTCAATCGCGCGAGTGTTGGTCGCCTGTGTTTGAACACCGGCCGGTGATTCCCAACGCAGGCGATTGTAACTAACCGTTAACGTGTTCCTGTCGTTCATCACCCAGTCGACTTTCGGCAGAAACAGTTTCTGGTCGCCAGTGCGATTGATTGGTCCAGACAGGCTGCTCAGGAAGTTCAACGTGCTGTCGATCTGACCAGCGGTCACACCGCGCGAGATGATTGCGTTACGAGTCGCGGTTGTCGGGTTCAGGAACGTGTTGCTCGAGAAGATCGACAGACCCGGGAAGTCGCGTTTCTGTTGGTCGTAGCTGAAGAAGAAGAACAGCTTGTCTTTTGCGATTGGACCACCAATCGTGCCGCCAAACTGATGGCGCACGTCCTTCGGCTTGAAGCCGACGGGCGTGAACACGCCGTTTACGAGCTCGGTACGAGTCGCCAGCGGATTACGGGCGCCCCACTTGTTGTTCCGTTGATAGTAGAACAGGCCGCCGTGAAACTCGTTCGTGCCGCTCTTCGTGATGGCGTTGACCACGCCGCCCGCGGAACGGCCATACTCTGCTGAGTAGCTCGAAGTATTGACCTGAAACTCGCGGATAGCAGCCTGGCTGACCGAGTAGCTGATACGGGTTCGGCCACGCTCTTCAGCGAAGAATGCCTGGTTGTTGTCGCCGCCATCAATCGTGTTGTTGTTCAGCAATCCGGAGATGCCGCGGAAGCTGATCAATCCGAAATTGCCGTCGGGTACGGCGCCTGGCGTCAACAATGCGAAGTTGGACCAGCGCCGGCCGTTGATGGGAAGTTCGTTGATTGAAGTTTGATTGATGTTGGTGGAGAAGTCTTGTTGGTTCGTATTGATTACGGGTGCTTCCGCACTCACGTCGACTGTGCCCGTCACTGGACCAACCTGAAGCGCAACCTCCAGCTTGGTCTCGAGGCCAATCTCAACGACCACATTCTCCTGTGTCAACGGACTGAACCCCGTCGAGTTTACGGTAACGGCATATCTTCCAGGTTGCAGGTTCGCAACCTTGAAGCGTCCGGTATCGTCTGAGGTGGCACTCTCCTCCTTATTGGTGTCGACGTTTTTGACTGTAACCGCAGCGCCTGCGACAACTTCTTTGGCTGGGTTCGTCACCACGCCACCGATAGCGCCGGTGGTCGTCGATTGCGCAAAAGTAATAGCGCTAAACGCGAACACCAACAGGCATACAAAAGAAAGCTTTACTAATTTCGACATACTGGGGAACTCCTTAGGCAATGAGTTAACGTGAATGCGCCTAAACCCGTGGGCAGCGCTCTGTTTTTGGCCAAGTTTTAGAGAGCACAAAAAAATTTTCTTCAGCAGGAATATTGCGAATGGCTTGCAACCGTAAGAAGCGAACTTCTACCACGCTCAGCTTGCTTTCGCAAGTCTAAGCCTACATTGAAGCTATTAAATCTTTATGACCATTTTTGAGTCTAAAGAAAGTCGAGCCAAGGGGCCATCGATCGTTCGATTAATTTTCGCAATATTCGTGCCGGATAGTTGCTCGGAATGCTCTAAACGACGAAAGCGATTTATGCCAATACTTAACTCGCTCTGTGAATCATCACACACTTCGAGGGACGTGCAAGAATTTGGATCTCATTGGAAATTCAGGAGGAGAACGGTAGGCCCCTCTGCGTAATCTCTGCAGTCCTCTGCAGAGATTACGCAGAGATGAAGCTCAAATTCTTCCTGGTTACAATCGCTCGACGATCATCGCGATGCCTTGTCCACCGCCGATGCATGCCGTCGCCAAACCGTAACGCTTTCCGCGCCGTTGAAGCTCGTGCAGCACAGTCAGGACCAGGCGAGTGCCTGTCGCTCCCAATGGATGCCCGAGCGCAATCGCGCCGCCGTTTACGTTCGTGCGACTGCGATCAAGTCCCAATTCTTTTTCCACAGCCAGATACTGAGCCGCAAAAGCCTCGTTCACTTCGATCAGATCGATTTCGTTTAGCGACAAGCCCGACTTCTCGAGTGCGGAACGCGTTGCCGGAACCGGTCCGATACCCATGATCTCCGGTTCAACGCCCGCATAGGCCCAACTCACGATCCGGCCCATCGGTTTCAGGTCTCTCTGCTTCACAAACTCTTCACCGGCGATCACGAGCGCCGCGGCGCCATCGACGATGCCTGACGCATTTCCCGCCGTGACAAATCCGTCCTGGGCAAACGCGGGTTTCAGTTTTGCCAGTCCTTCGAGCGTGGTTTCCGGTCGCGGATGATCGTCTTCTGTGACCTGCACGCTGCCTTTACGCGTCTTCACTTCAACCGCGACGATTTCCTCAGCGAGATAACCTGCGTCTAACGCGCGCTTCGCTTCCTGCTGCGATCGCAA
Organism: uncultured Acidobacteriota bacterium; assembly: GCA_963800055.1. Lineage (GTDB taxonomy): Bacteria > Acidobacteriota > Blastocatellia > Pyrinomonadales > Pyrinomonadaceae > PSRF01. The sequence goes on along the minus strand of CAWCZP010000022.1, from coordinate 587,890 downwards.
CGCGTACTTGTCCTGCTCCTCACGCGAAACTTCAAACTTGCGAGCGAGGTTTTCCGCAGTTCCCGCCATCGGCGTGTTGCAGTAGGTGTCGAGAAGCGCAACCATCAGGCTGTCTTCCAGTTTTCCTTGTCCGAGTGCAAAGCCGGAACGCGCGCCACGAATCACGTGCGGCGCCTGCGACATCGATTCCATTCCACCAACCAGACAAGTGCGCGCTTCGCCAAGCTGGATCATGTGCGCGCCTGAGACAATCGACTGAATGCCACTGCCGCAAAGTCGATTCACAGTCAGCGCCGGACGATCGAATGGCACTCCTGCTTTCAACGCAACGTGACGAGCACCGTAAATGGCATCGCCGGATGTTTGCAACGCATTACCGATAACAGTGTGATCAATCTCTTCCGGGCTAACGCCTGTGGATTCGAGCGCGCCGCGCGCGGCAACTGCTCCCAGATCAATAGCAGACACGTCTTTCAGCGCACCGACGTACTCGCCCATCGGCGTGCGCTTTCCTCCAAGTATGAAAACGTCTTTACTCATTTCTATATCCCTCTGTTGTGAATTCCGCCTCAAACGAAACCGTTAAGGCTAGCAGAGAGGCCAAAGCGGGGGCAAGCCACCCTTCCTGACCTGTTACATGCTTGCAGCTTTCTTATTCTTCCTCACAGTTAGCTAGCTTAAGGTTTTGTGCCTTCTTGTTTCCTCAAGGTCAGGAAGGTGGGCTTGCCCCCGCTCATAACAGCTATTCCGACCTGAAGCGATGCTCCTGGAGATAGCGGTGAAGAAGTTCTTCGAGAAAGCCTTCGTAGGTGAATGTGTTGATGTCGTAACCAGGCCGGATCTTGTAAAGAATCGGCATTGAAACTCTCCACGCCATCCATTGCCGAGGTATGTCTGCCAGGTCCCAGCGTCGACGAAGAAACGTTTCGACAACCTGGATCTCAGAATCCGTGAGCGAGCTTAAACTCGCAGTGAACTCTACCGGTTTGAACGAACGACGAAGTGCCGGATCACTCACCGGCGATGCGAACACTTGCGCGAACTCAGGTGCTTCTGCCTCGCGTTCGCGAACGACAACCGTCCCCGCGACTATATCGCCCACCCGCTGATCGCGACTCGTTGAAAAGACGGAGATCAGTCCGATCGAATAAAACGGATATGGGAACATGTCCAAAACACGTAACAGATTTCGGACGGCTGCTTCCCAGAACGTGATCGGCCGGCCATCTTCGCGAATAACCCGCAGCTTCATCCAGCGCTTGCCCGGAGTTTGTCCGCTCCAAAGCCACTCGAAAAACGCGAAGTAACTCGAGAACGTCAGAAACAACAGCAGGATCATTACAGCGCCAACCCACTTCGGCGCGCTTGTGAACATCTCCTGTATTGCCTCGACGTTCGACAGTATGAGTCCGGTTAGGAGGATCAGGATCAGTGCCAGCGTCTGGATCGCATGGTCTATGGCGCACGCAAGAAAGCGGTTTCCGATCGATGCGAGCGCAAAGTGAAGCGGCACGCGCTCAGGCGTTTCGATGATCAGAACTTCTTCAGTTGCGACTGTCGCAGACATCGCGTCATGTACCTCTCACACGCACAAAGCGACGCTTTCCAACCTGGATCAGGAACGCGCGATCCGCACTGAGGTTAACTTCAAAATCACTTTGTGCGCGACGCTCCGCTTCGACGTAAACTCCGCCTTGTTCGATAAGCCGGCGCGCTTCAGCCATCGATGGGACCAGCGCGAGTTCGACTAATAACTTCGGCAACTTCCACACACCTGAGGATAACTCTCGTTCTTCGACAGCGTCCGGCGCCTGCTTGTTCCGAAACATCGCATTGAACTCTTCTTCAGCACGGTGCGCGTCGCTTTCGGAATAAAAATCAGCGACGATCCGTTTGGCGAGCTTCGCTTTTATATCGCGTGGATTGCGATCACTTTCGCGCAGGGCAGCTATCACATTCACCGGCAGATCCGTGCACACCTCGTAGTAACGCCACATCAGATCATCCGAGATCGACATCACCTTTCCGAAGATCTCCTGCGGCGGCTCGTTGATGCCGATGTAGTTTCCCAAACTCTTCGACATCTTCTGCACGCCGTCTGTTCCTTCCAACAACGGCGTGATCATCGCGACTTGCGATTCCTGCCCGTACTCTCTTTGCAGATTCCGGCCCATCAGCAGATTAAACTTCTGATCCGTTCCGCCAAGCTCGACGTCAGCTTCGAGCGCAACTGAGTCGTAGGCCATCACGAGCGGATACATCACTTCGTGCAACGCCAGCGGCCGGTTGTCTTGTAGTCGCTGTTGAAAATCGTCGCGTTCGAGAATTTGTCTCACTGTGACGTGCGACGACAGACGGAGAAATCCTGCCGAGCCGAGCGTATCCATCCAGCGCGAGTTGAAATCGATGACTGTTTTCTCCGGATCGAGCAGCTTGAAGATCTGCTGCTTGTAAGTCTCTGCATTCGCGTCGATCTCTTCGCGTGAGAGCTGAGGACGCGTGGCGCTCTTGCCCGAAGGATCGCCGATCAATCCGGTAAAGTCGCCGATGAGAAAGATCGCGGTATGGCCCAACTCCTGAAATGCGCGAAGTTTGCGGATCACTACCGTATGGCCCAGGTGTATGTCGGGAGCCGTGGGATCGGCGCCGAGCTTTACGCGCAGAGGCTTGCCCGTGGCCGCAGACTTCTCGAGTTTCGCCCGCAGCTCTGTTTCGCGAATGATCTCGGTCGTTCCCTTGGCGAGATAGGCGAGTTGTTCGTCAACCGTCATCAGAGTCGTCATCAATTCATAGAGTAGCCCAAGTATTGGAGGGTGCGCTATCCTCATTTCAAACGGGTACACCGAAATGTCAACCGAGAAAACCGAAACAAATCCGCTCAGCAACTGCCGTTTGGCGTTCATCGGCTGCGGAGTGATGGCCGAGGCGATTATTGCCGGACTCTTGCGCAAGCAGCTTGTCAGTCAGGCCCAGATCGTTGGCAGTCATCCGCGCGCGGCTCGCCGGGAAGAACTGAACGCAAAATACGGCATCGAGATGTTTGAGCAGAACAAAGAGGCCGCGCTCGCGGTTTATCCCGCCGGGCCCGATTCCAGCTCGTTGCTCGTGCTGACCGTGAAGCCACAACGATTGCGACGAGTGCTCGAAGAGTTGAAAGGCTCGATTCATCAGGAGCAGCTCGTCGTTTCAGTTGTCGCAGGGGCGAAGATTGAAACAATTGCCGATGAACTTTTGCATGCCGCAATCGTGCGCACAATGCCCAACACGCCCGCTCAGATCGGTGAAGGTGTGACGGCATGGACGCCGAGCGCCGCAGTGAATGAAAAGCAGGAAAGTCAGGTTTGCGCGATGCTCAACGCGCTCGGCAAAACTGTTCGCGTCGAGAACGAGCGTCAGGTCGACATGGCAACGGCGCTGAGCGCGACTGGACCAACGTACATCTTCCTGGTCATGGAAGCGTTGATCGATGCGGGAGTTCACATGGGGTTCTCGCGGCACGTCGCGCAGGAGCTGGTCCACCAGATGATGCTCGGCGCAGTTTTGTTTGCGAGAGAGTCGCACAAGCATCCCGCCGAGTTGCGCAACATGGTGACCTCACCTGGAGGTACCTCGGCAGAGGCGATCTATCAGATGGAGAAAGGTAGTTTGAGGACTGTGTTGTCGAAAGCGGTGTGGGCGGCGTTTCAAAGGGCCGAGTCGCTTCGGAGAGAAGACACGAAGTAAAAGCACCAAATGATTTCACACAAATTATTTGTGATTCTGTGTGCTCTTTTGCGTACTTCTCTAGGACGAGTGCTACCGCGTCCGAATAGAGCTTATGTTCCTGTTCGAGTATCCGCGCGGATAGCGTCTCCACCGTGTCTCCCTCGAGCACCGGCACTTCACGTTGCGCGATGATTGGACCACCATCAAGCGTCTCATCCACGAAGTGGACCGTGCATCCACTCACTTTCGCACCATGGTCCAGCGCCTGACGCTGCGCATCCAGCCCGGGAAAGGCCGGCAGCAGACTTGGATGAATGTTTAGTATCCGCCCTCGGAACGCCTCGACGAAGCAAGGCGACAGGAGGCGCATGTAACCCGCGAGACAAATCAGATCGACGCCACGCTCGCGCAACGCAGCAATGATCTCTTTTTCGTGCTCTTCACGATTGCGACCGCGACGTTCGACCACAAGCGTTTCGATCCCGCGTTCGTTTGCGTGCACCAAACCTGCCGCATCAGCCTTGTCGCTGATCACAACAACGATCTCGGCATTCGAAATAACGCCGTCGCGGACAGCGTCGCTCAACGCAAGCATATTTGATCCACGACCGGAGATCAGAACCGCGATCCTTTTCTTCGTCTCCGTCAGATCAGTACCTCACGATTACCGCTGACCACACTTCCGATCTCGTAACAAATCTCGCGCTGGTCTCTCAGGTGCGTCTTGATCGCTTCCGCATCATCGATGGAACAAACAATCACCATTCCGATACCCATATTGAACGTGCGGTACATCTCTTTCTCAGACACGTCACCCAGACGTCGCAGGAGTTCGAACAGCGGCGGTATGTTCCACGACTCTTTCCGGAGCTTCACCGCCGTGCCTTCGGGCAGGATTCTTGGAATGTTATCCGTGAGGCCGCCGCCCGTGATGTGGGCCAGGCCTTTGATCACTCCTTTATCGAGCAAGCCTTCGAGGGGTTTGAGATAGCTGAGGTGCGGGAGGAGGAGCGCTTCGCCCGCAGTCATTCCGAGTTCCGGAACCGACGTGTGCGGCTCGTAACCAGCAACTTCGAAAAAGAGTTTGCGCGCGAGCGAGTATCCGTTGGTGTGCAGTCCGGCAGAAGGCAGCGCAAGCAGAACATCACCGGCAGCGATTGTTTTTCCGTCGATGACACGCTCGCGATCGACTGCGCCAACGATGAAACCCGCGATGTCGTATTCGCCGTCCTGGTAGAATCCCGGCATCTCCGCTGTTTCACCACCTAATAAGACGCAACCGTTCTCGCGGCAACCATTTGTCACTCCCTCGACGATGCTGGCGACTACATCCGGCGACAACTTTCCGGTGGCGATGTAGTCGAGGAAAAACAGCGGACGCGCGCCCTGGACCAGAATGTCGTTGACGCAGTGATTGACGAGATCGCGGCCGACCGTGTGGTGAACGCCAGTTGCGAACGCGATCTTCAGTTTGGTCCCGACGCCATCAGCGGACGCAACGAGCACGGGCTGCGCCATCTCGGGAAACGCGCCGTCAAACATTCCGCCAAAACTTCCGATTTCCGAAAGCGTTCGTTTGTTGAAAGTGCGCCGTGCAAGCTCCTTGATCCTGTCGGTGGCTCGCGTGGCGGCATCGATGTCAACACCCGCATCGCTGTATGAAATGGGTTTGGTCATTAAACTGTGCTTCTTGTGCCTTTTTGTGGCTCACTTCTGTTCTGTCTTCTTCGGGCGCGGTGGTGGGCCAAAATCGCCGTAAGCAATGAAACCTGATCTCGATGAATCATCCTTCTGCGCGGTGCGCCCGGCCCATACATCCTCAGTCGTCTCTTTCGCCGGTTTGACTGTCACGTCATTGTCTTTACCGCGCGTTGTCAAGGTAATCTCGCCCTGGAGGTCGGTGCGATAGAGCTTCACGTTCGCCGCCTTCAAACGATCGAGCACCGCCTGGTTAGGGTGGCCGTATCGATTCCACGCGCCACACGAAACGATCGCGATCTCCGGTTTCACTCGATTCAGAAAATCTCCTGTCGAAGCATACTTCGATCCGTGGTGCGCGATCTTGAGCACCTTCGTTCGCAGATCCAATTCCTTCGTCAACAGACGATGTTCAGTTTGGCTTTCAGCATCACCTGCCAGCAACATCGAAAACGATCCGTAATCCAAACGCGCCACGATCGAGTTTGCGTTTGCCTCGTTACCGCCGGAACCCATCTTATCTTTCGTGAACAACGGCTCCGACGGCGCTACGATGGTCAACAAAACTCCGTCGCCGAGGTCGTATTTATTTCCGGGCTGCACCGGCGCGTATTGAGCGCCGCTCCCACTCACCGCTGCTTTGTAATCGTCGTAAAACTTCGTCACCGAAGCAGTGGCGCGCGCAGACCTTCTATTCGCCGGGCGGCTATTTGCGGGACGGCTCTTTGCGGGACGGGACGCCGCAGTCGTTTGCTTTGGTGGCGGTGCAAGTTCGGGCGGCACACTTGGAGCTTGCCCATTATCGATAACGTTCAGAACCTTGACTGCTTTGAAGACTTCCGCGGCGCCGCCGATGTGATCGGGATGCGGATGCGTAGCGATGAAGTAGTCGAGTTGCTGAATGTTGCTGCGCTTCAGCGCCTCGACAACGGCCTTGCCTCTTGTCGTATCGCCCGCATCGACGAGCACGTTTTTTCCGGAAGGTGTTGAGATGAGTATCGAATCACCGTTAACTGGACCAACGTCAAGCACACGAATCGTCAGTTCGCCTCCCGAGGCAGGCGGGGGCTGACTTTGGAGCCATGGGCGGACGAATTTCCAATACGCGCCACCTGCTACGATGGCCACCACGACAAGAACCGCAATTGCGCAACCACACCCTCGAGTAGTTCGTCCCATCGCTTAGTATCTTGGTCGCTGTCGGTCCGTAACGGGTGGCGCATCGACTTGATTTGGCACGCGGAGCACAGCCGGCATCACCGAATAGTCTCCTCTCGCATATGCATCCAATGCTTCCTTCGCTTTCACAACTTCCCAGATCGATTCACGAGAGATAACTTGCTCCAGCATCAATACCAGTCGTTCTCCGTTTGATTTGAACCTGATTGGGTTTCGGAAAGTCAGACTTTTGGTCTTGTACGGCAAAATTGAAAACCCTTCAGTTCGGTTGACTCTAAACCGCACTTTGTTTTCGGCGTCGATCGACACGAGCGAGTAGCGCAGCCCGATGATCTTAAGCTCTGAACTGTTCGAGAGCGAGAGTGTGAGTAAGTAACCGCCGCCCTTTTCTGACTTCGAAAGCGCCGCTTCGTGTACGTTCAACGGGAGTTCGAGAACTTGAAAGACATCGATCGCGAGATCGTAGGTCGGGGGAGGGTCATTCTGCGCCCAAAGGCGCAAAGGCGCTAAGAAAAAAGACGCAATAAAAAGGACCAGCAAGTTAGTGGCGTACATCTTGCGCATTGCAGTTTAAGTCACCGGCTCATGCTCGCGTTCCCACATCGTTTCCGCTTCGCGCGTGATCCTTGTCGGGTATTTTCCGTTCCAGCAAGCAACACACGCCGAATCAGCGCTCAACCCGGTCGCCGCAATCATTCCCTCGAGCGAGAGATATCCCAGCGAATCAGCCTCGATAAACTTTCGTATTTCCTCAACAGTCATGTTCGCCGCAATCAATTCCGACTTGTTTGGCGTATCTACGCCGTAATAGCACGGACTGATCGTCGGCGGGCAACTGATGCGTACATGAATTTCCTCAGCGCCCGCCTCGCGGACCATGCGCACGATCTTCTTCGACGTAGTGCCACGCACGATCGAATCATCAATCAACACAACGCGCCTGCCCTTGATCAGATCGCGCACCGGATTGAGTTTGATGCGAACCCCAAAAGAACGGATCGACTGCTGCGGCTCGATAAACGTGCGGCCAACATAATGATTTCGAACTAATCCAAAACGAAAACTCAACCCGCTTTCAGCAGCGTAACCTATTGCGGCCGCGACGCCCGAGTCGGGCACTGGAACCACGATGTCCGCATCGGCAGGTTGTTCGACTGCGAGCCGGCGGCCCATTTTGTGTCGCGATTCGTTGATCGACTTGCCATAGATCAATGAATCAGGGCGCGCGAAATACACGTGCTCAAACAAGCACATCGCGTGTCTCTGCTCCGGCAGCGGATGCGATGACCGCAAACCCTCGCGATCGATCACGAGCAACTCGCCCGGCTCGACGTCGCGCACGTACTGAGCATCGATCAGATCAAAAGCACACGTTTCAGAAGCGACAACCCACGCATCGCCGAGCCGTCCCAACGCCAACGGACGAAAACCACGACTGTCGCGAATGACGATCAACTCCGACGGCGTCAGGAAGAGCATTGAAAACGCGCCTTCAGTCTCGCGCAAAACTTCCGGTATCGCTTCTCGCACCGGCAGACGCGATCGGGCTACGCCGTGCAGTACGACCTCTGTATCTGAAGTTGTAGAAAAGATCGCACCGTCGCGTTCAAGTCGTTGTCGCTCTTCGCGCGCGAACGGAAGATTTCCGTTGTGACAAACCGCGAGCTGCCCGTGCTGGCACGTGACGAGAAAAGGTTGTGCTTCGAGGATCGAAACGTCGCCTGAGGTTGAATAGCGCACGTGTCCAATCGCGCTCGAACCCCGCAAACGATCGAGACGCGCTTGATTGAACGCCTCCGAGACGTGGCCCATGGCCTTTTCGACTCGCAGTTCCGAACCATCGGACGCGACGATGCCACACGATTCCTGTCCCCGGTGCTGGAGCGCGTAAAGACCGAGGTAAGTCAATCGAGCGGCCTCGGGATGTCCGTAGATTCCGAAGACGCCACACTCTTCACGGAGCTTGTTGATCTCGATTTCAGTCAATTGAGTTTTCCGAATTCGTGGTTATTTTGGGAAGCCGTGCCTATCATACCCAAAACTTGTTGCCTTCGGTATGATGCTCTCGTGCGTATTTACTTTGCAGCGGTTTTTATTTTCGGCAGCTTGTCGTCGCTTGCCTCGTACGCGGCGACTCCAAAAGACCGCCCGGCAGCGCAGTTGTACCGGCGCTACTGCGTCTCCTGCCACGGCAACGACGGGCGCGCGAAGACGTCGAAGGGCAAGTTTAGTCACGCCCGCGACCTGGCCGATGCGCAGTGGCAGGGCGAAGTTAGCGACGAACGCATCTTCAATTCGATCATGAACGGACGAAACGTGCGCGGTAACATGCCGGGCTTTTCAAACAAGCTAAATGAGAAGGAAGCGGATTCGCTGGTTGGTTTTGTTCGCCGTTTCAAAGGGCCGGAGCAGCAGTAACGAATGGATCGCTCAACCATTTCGCAGTTAAACTCCGCGCCGGTGCTTCGCGGTCTTGCAATCCGGGTTTTGCAAGTGGGGTTAATCCTGATGCTCGTCGGCGCGGGTTGGCTGATTTATCGACGACTGCCCGCCACTACTAATGGGCCCAGAAGCGATCGTGCATCAACGACACTTCAGATCGTGATTCGACAGCCGCCCGATAGCGTTGGTGAATCGCTCGACGTGCCGGTAAGTCTTTATCCCGTTGACATCGTTGCCGTGCGTCACGAGTTCTTCACCGAACCGCAGAAGGGCAAACGGTTTGAAGATTTTCTCAAGGAGCGTATGCGGGGCCGCTCGCCGATCAACGCGCGTTTGGACAAGCAGGGACAAGGAGCCGTTCTCCTCGCGCCGGGGAGTTGGTGGTTACACGCGACGGTCTCCGGTGACGAACAACTCGAGTGGCGCCTGCCGGTGAAAGTCGGCGGCGCCAGGCAGACCATCGAGCTCACGCCGCAAAATGCGTACACGCGCAGCAGAACGTTTTAAGCCACATAAAGCACAAATGCTTGCGCTCCGCGTCGAAAAGAAAAGTCTAAAAATCAAAGAAGTAGACAGACCTGACCGCCCAGACGAGGCGCTCGTGCGTGTGCTGTTGTCGGGAATTTGCAACACCGATCTCGAGATCGCACGCGGGTACGCCGGATTTAAAGGAACGCTCGGACACGAATTCGTCGGCGTAGTCGAAGATAGCTCCGACCGCACGCTCGTTGGGCGTCGCGTTGTCGGCGAAATCAACGCGGGCTGTGGCAAGTGCGATCTTTGTCGCGCGGGCGACTCAAGACATTGCCCGCTTCGCACCGTCCTCGGCATTGTCGGACGAGATGGCGCGCACGCTGAGTTTCTTCAACTTCCGCTCGAAAACCTTCTGCCAGTTCCGAGGAACGTTCCTGACGAACACGCTGTCTTCACTGAACCGCTCGCAGCCGCATGCGGAATTCTCGAACGCGTTTCGATTGCGAAATCCGATCGCGTCGCGGTGATCGGTGACGGCAAACTCGGACTCCTCTGCGCGCAAGTGCTCGCCCTCACGGGCGGGTCTGTGCTGCTGGTCGGTAAACACTCCTCGAAGTTGCGTATCGCAGAACGTCGCGGCATCGAGACTGCGACTCCCACGCAGGCCGCCAAACGCAAACGTCAATTCGACGTCGTCGTCGAAGCTTCAGGCGCCGCAGCCGGTTTCGGTCTTGCGCTCGATCTACTTCGTCCCCGAGGCCAACTGGTTCTGAAGTCTACTTTTCATGGGAAAACGGAGCTTGACGCAGCCCACATCGTAGTCGACGAGATCTCAATCGTTGGTTCACGCTGTGGACGCTTCAGTCCCGCCCTCGATCTACTCAAAAAAGCCGCCATCGACGTCGACAGTCTCATCAGCGAAGAGTATCCACTCTCAAACGGAGTCCACGCCATGCGCCGAGCCGCCACTCGCGGCGTTCTTAAGGTGCTTTTACGTCCATGACACTGGGGTAGACTGCCGAAAGTGCGTTACTTGCACCTGGTTTTTTGCTCCGCGACACCCCTTTCGCTATACTCTATCCCTTTCTTCAGGCTTTTCCAGAAAGTGGTGAAACATGTTCGACCCTAGAAACAACACGACCGACCACGAGCGAGTGATTCTGCGAAAGCTGCGCGTGTGGATTGCAGCACTTGGGCTCGCATGTTTACTCGCCGGCATCGGGATCGGCGCAATGTTGTCGGGCAAGCCAACGATCGCGCAGCCAGATTTGCAGATTGCCCGCGCTCCTGAAGCGCTATCCGCCTCCTTCGCGGAGATTGCGCGTCGTGTTGAACCGGCGGTCGTCAACATTGAAACCACCCAGGTCCAGCTGGATCTCGGCGAAAAAGAAGAAGACAAAGAAGATCAAACGAACCCGCTCGATCTGTTCCGTCGCCCCCGACGTCCTGCGCATGGAGTTGGCAGTGGCTTCATTGTGGATGCCAAGGGTTACGTTCTTACCAATCATCACGTGATCGAAGACGCCACGCGGATCACGGTGGGTCTCCAGTCAGGCGAGAAGTATCGCGGCGTAGTGGTCGGTGTTGATGCTGAAACTGACGTTGCCGTTGTTAAGATCGAGGCGCCGAGAGACCTGCCCACACTGACGCTTGGTAATTCGAATGAAGCGCAGGTTGGCGATTGGGTGCTAGCAATGGGCTCGCCCTTTGGCCTGGACCAGACGGTCACCGCGGGAATCATCTCGAAGAAGGAACGTGATAGTCCTTCCTTAAACCCTTTCCAGCGTTTCTTACAAACTGACGCCGCCATCAATCGCGGCAACAGTGGTGGACCACTCGTCAACATGCGTGGTGAAGTGATCGGTATGAACTCGCAGATCGCGACTTCAACCGGTGACTACAACGGAATCGGCTTCGCACTGCCTGCCAATGAAACGAATTTTGTCTACAAACAGTTGATTGCGCAGGGCAGAGTCAAGCGCGGATATCTGGGCATAACGCTCGACTCCGTACACGATGAGTATGCGAAGGTTTATGGTCTCTCGGAAGCAAAGGGAGCGATCATCACTTCCGTCACCCAGGTTGAAATGGGTCAAGTGACTCCCGCGTCAAAAATCGGTTTGCAAGCCAGCGACATCATTGTTGAATTTCAGGGCACGCCGGTTCTCAATGCGCAGGATCTGATTCAGCGGGTTGCGAGTACGCCGGTGGGCCAACAGGTGACACTCACTTATCTTAGAGACACCACCAACGGCAAGCTTGAAAAGAAAACCGCAACCGTTACGTTGGCTGAGCGACCTCCTGCGAATCGCGAATTGTGGACACCGGCTAAGCCCGCTCCGAAAGAAAGCGCGCCGCGTGGCAACGCACTGCGTCTCGGAATCACACTTGCGGAACTGACGCCGCAACTCGTTGCTGACCGGCATCTGACCGGCGTTCAGGGTCTGTTCGTCAAGGAGATCGATCCGAACGGACTCGTTGCCGAGGTTCGGATTCAGCCCGGTGGCGATCCGGTAGTCAGAGACGGCGACGTGATCAACCGCATCAATCGCGCGGCGGTGACTTCGCTCGTTGACTTCCAACGCGTGTTGAATGGACTGAAGCCGGGCGACCCGATCGTTCTGAATGTGACAAGGCTCGTGCGAGATCAGAGAGGCGAACGGCTGGTGCCGCTGATCGTGCAGTTCACCTATCAATGATGGCATTGCCGATTTCCGATTGCCGATTGCCAATCTGGCTAAGAATCGGCAATTGGCAATTGGCATTCGGCAATAACATATGGCTCAAGCTAAAAAAGCAATCTCCAAGACCAGCGGGAAACTGGCGGCACGCAATGCGGCACGTGCCGCAGTCAAAACCTATCAAAACTACATCGACGGAAAATGGGTCGCGAGCGAGTCGGGCGAGATGTTTGAAAACATCAACCCCGCCGACAATCGCGACATCGTCGGACGCTTTCCACTCTCAACCAGCGACGACGTCAATCGAGCTGTGAATGCCGCGCAAAACGCATTCGATCGCTGGCGCAACACGCCCGCTCCCAAACGCGCTGAACTACTCTTCCGGCTCGGTGAAATCCTCATCGAACAATAAAGAAGCGTTCACTGCCGACATGACGCGCGAGATGGGCAAGGTCTTGAAAGAAGCCGGCGGCGACGTTCAGGAAGCAATTGACTGCACTTACTACACCGCAGGCGAAGGCCGGCGACTGCACGGCTACACAACACCTGCGGAGATGCGCGACAAGTTCGCGATGTGCGTGCGCCAACCAGTCGGTCTTTGCGGCTTGATTACGCCGTGGAATTTTCCGATGGCGATCCCGTCATGGAAACTGATTCCAGCATTGATCTGCGGCAACACTGTCGTGCTTAAACCTGCTGAAGACACGCCGCTTTCATCCTACAACCTCGTTAAAGCCTGCGAGGAAGCAGGGATTCCGCCTGGTGTCGTGAACCTCGTCTCCGGTTACGGTGAACCTGTCGGCGCAGCGATGACCAATCATCCTGCGCTGCGTTTGATCTCATTCACCGGTTCTACTGAAACAGGCCGCCTCGTCGCTTCTGCTTGTGCGGAACGCAACGCGATCTGCTCGCTCGAGATGGGCGGCAAGAACGCCATCATCGTCATGGACGATGCCGATATCGATTTAGCTGTAGAAGGCGCCATCTGGGGCGCCTTTGGTACGTCAGGGCAACGTTGCACAGCGTCGTCGCGTTTGATCGTTCACAAGAAAGTCTATTCGAAGTTTGTAACGAAGCTCGTCGAGAACACGAAGGCGCTTCGCGTCGGCAATGGCGCCGATCCGAAGACAGACGTTGGTCCGGTTATTAACGCCGACGCTGTCGAGAAGATCATGAGTTACATCCGCATCGGACAAAACGACGACGGCGCGAAGCTCGCTTGCGGCGGCAAACGTCTGACGCGCGGCGATTATGCGAACGGGCATTTCATCGAGCCGACAGTGTTCACCGATGCAACTCCGGATATGCGCATTTCGCAGGAAGAGATTTTTGGACCAGTCACTACCGTGATTCCGGCAAGCTCAGTCGAGGACGCAATTCAGATCGCGAATGGAGTTCGCTACGGACTCTCCGCTGCTATCTACACGCAAAACGTCAATCGCGCGTTCAAAGCGATGAACGAAATGTACACGGGCATCTTCTACGTGAACGCATCGACGATTGGCGCTGAAGTTCACCTGCCGTTTGGTGGCACGAAGGCCACCGGCAACGGTCATCGCGAAGCGGGCACACAAGTGTTGGATATTTTTTCTGAATGGAAGTCCATCTACGTTGACTTTAGTGGCAAGCTGCAACGCGCGCAGATTGACCAGGTCGAGTCGCCCCAATGACAGTGTGCTTCAGCTGATTCGCTCCGACTTCGTAAAACTTTCAGACATTTCTCAGCCCGGAGAATAAATTGTGATTGTAGGTCTGCCTAAAGAAATCAAAGACAACGAATATCGAGTTGGATTGACCCCCGCGGGTGTGCGCGCGTTCAAAGACGCTGGTCACGAGATCAGGGTCGAGGCGAGCGCGGGCGAAGGTTCGGGCTTTGAAGACGAGCTTTACGAACGCGCCGGGGCCACGATCGTGAATTCGGCCGACGAAGTTTGGGCCAGCTGCGGACATGATCGTGAAAGTGAAAGAACCGATCGCGCCGGAGTATCCACGCATGCGCGAAGGTCAACTCCTTTTCACTTACCTGCATCTCGCTCCGGACGAGGAACTCACCAAAGAGTTGCTCAATCGCAAAGTCACCGGCATCGCTTACGAAACGATCACCGATCGACGCGGCACGTTGCCGTTGTTGACGCCGATGTCGGAAGTAGCGGGACGCATGGCGATCCAGGTCGGCGCGCACTACCTCGAGAAGATGAGTGGTGGACGAGGAATCCTGCTCGGTGGCGTTCCGGGTGTACCGGCAGCACGTGTCGTGATCATCGGGGGTGGCGTCGTTGGCACCAACGCCGCGAAGATCGCGGTCGGCATGGGCGCTCACGTGACTATCATCGACAACAATCTCGATCGATTGCGCGAGCTCGACGATATTTTCCTTTCGAAGATCTCAACACTCGCTTCCAGTGCTTACATGATCCACGATGCGATCTCGCAGGCCGATCTGATCGTCGGCGCTGTGCTTGTGCCTGGAGCGGCCGCGCCGAAGCTCGTTACGAGAAGCATGCTGAAGGATGTTCCGAATGGCGCGGTGATCGTCGACGTGGCGGTGGACCAGGGTGGTTGCATCGAGACTACGCACCCGACCACGCACTCGAATCCCACGTTCTACGTCGAAGGCGTGCTCCACTACTGCGTTGCCAACATGCCGGGCGCGGTGCCGCGCACGTCAACGTTCGCATTGACGAACGCAACCCTGCCGTACGCTTTGAAACTTGCGAACAAAGGATTCCTTGAAGCGATCGCGAGCGACGCGCATTTGAAGGAAGGCGTCAACACCTATGCCGGCCAGTGTACCTACGAAGCAGTCGCACTAGCGCAAGGCATTCCCTACACGCCATTGGACTTCCTAATCCAGAACACTAATAGATACAGCACGCCTTCAGAGTTCAAGCTTTAGCTTGCTGTTCGAAAAGAACAATAAGTTAATGCTTTTATTGAATTTTGTGGCTAATACTTCCGTGATCCGGTTGAGGAGATCTTCCGGTGAAACGGGCTTAGCGAGAAATGCGTCAACCTGTTCAGTTTCGTCGGTGGAGTTCTTTGGATCGAGCGCGCTGAGCAGGATGATCGGAAGATGTGCCAGATGCTCGCTGCTCCTCACGAAACGGCATAACTCATAACCATCGAGATTCGGCATCAACGCGTCGGTGATCACCACGTCCACGCTGTCACTGAGCAGGAACTTCATCGCCTCCAGACCGTCGCCCGCGGTAAGAACTTCGTAACCCGCCCGCTGAAGCACAATCTCGAGATATCGCCGCAGCGCCGGATCGTCTTCGACCAGAAGAACACACTCCTGGTCTCCTGGCACTTTCGCAGGCGGTGCTGCTATCTCGAGTTCTTCTTGTCTGATCATGCTTGTGAGCTAGGGAGAGACCGTGTGAGGTCCTCGGACGTTAACTGAGCCTGGGTGGCCCGCCCAAGCAGATTAGACTGGCGCACCCGTGATTGTCAATGTTTTCACGTGTTGGCCAGCGGACGATCGATGAAGGTTTGGTGCCAGAGCTCGAGCCCTAAAAGCTGGAAAACATGGAGGTTATAGTCTTCACGGCCGGAAAAGTTGGCCTCGAGCACTCGTCTGACCTCGTTCGGACGGAAGATTCCTCGCCGCTTGACCGCCTCTTCGGACAGCAAGTCGCCAATCAGTGGGCGCAAAGGGCCGCGGAGCCACGACCGGATCGGCGCCCCAAACCCCGCCTTCTTTCGCCAAACGACGTCGTGAGGTAAGACAGATTCGAGCGCTCGCTTCAGCACGTACTTGCGCTTCAGTCCACGCAGTTTCAAGTCGCGGCGGCATGCGCGCGGCCATTTCGATCATCTCGCGATTCAGAAACGGCACCCGCACCTCGAGATTCGCCGCCATCGACGTCTTATCAGTCGTCATCAGGTTAAGGCACGGCAGGAAGGTTTTTAGATCGACGTAAAGAAGCTGGTTCAGCGGGTCGGCGTTTGACGCGCGCGCAAAGTAACCGCGATGAACCGAATAAGGATCGAATTCACTCGTGATCGCGCGCCATTCATCAGAATACAGCCGCCGCTTTGCGTCGTTGGTGAAGTAAGTGCCGTAACCGAGGTAACGATCTTCGAAGTCGAGTGCGGCGCTGCGCGCAAACTTCTTCGCGTTGCGAAGTGGCGCAGTTAGTTTTCCCGGCAGTCCACCCGGCAATGCGCCCGCGACTGTTTTCATCAATGGCCGTCGCAGTAGGCTTGGCACCGGATCGAACGCAGACGCGATCTTCATCGCCATCTGCCGCGGGTAACCGGCGAACACTTCGTCGCCACCCATGCCGGATAGCATCACGGTCAACGTTTCGCGCGCCGCTCGCGACACGAGATAACTCGGTATCGCCATGTCGATAGGCGGTTCTTCCATGTGATGGACCAGCTTCGGCAACAGATCGGCGACTGACGGTTTCAACATGATCTCGTGATAGTCAGTCTGCAACTGCTCGTTGACGCGGCGCGCCCAGCGCACGTCGTCAGGGATGATGTCGTAACGGAGATCCTCGCTCTCGATGCCGACGGTGTAAGTGCTGATGCGGCGGCCGTTACTGTGACGTTCCATCATCGCGACGATTCCGGAAGAATCGATGCCGCCCGAGAGAAACGAACCCAACGGCACATCGGCAACCATCTCCATCTTCACGACGCGATCCAACGTGTCGAGTACGCGTTCGCGCCACGATTCTTCGTTCTTGCCTTCTTCGATCTTGTCGAATGAAACGTCCCACCATTGCGTGAGCTTGATCTCGTCGTCAGTGAAACTGAAGGAAGTGCGCGGGTGGAACAGTGTTTATGTTTGCAAACAACGTGTTCGGATCCGGAGACCAGAGAAACGTCAAAAACTGGTGCAGCGCCTCGGGATTGAGTTCCGCTTTGATTAGTCGCGTTGCGAGGATTGCTTTGATCTCGGAGCCAAATAGGAAAGTCGCTGGAGCGTTATTGCTAGCGGGGATGAAGGCGTAGTAGAGAGGCTTGATGCCGACGTGATCGCGAACGAGTGTCAGAGTGCGTTCCTTGTTATCCCAGACGGCGAAGGCAAACATGCCGTTGAGACGCGTTAGGGCGTCCCAGTTCCATTGTGTGATCGCGGCGAGTAAAACTTCCGCATCGCTGTCGGTGCGAAACTCGTGTCCGAGCGAGCGGAGTTCTTCACGCAGTTCGCGGTAGTTGTAGACTTCGCCGTTGAAGGTGAGAACGTAGCGGCCGTCAGCCGACAACATCGGTTCATGTCCGCCCGGACTCGTGTCGATGATGGCTAACCGGCGATGGCCCAAGCACGCGCGTCGGCCATTGGAATCGATCGGCTCCGAAATCCAAACACCCTGATCGTCTCGCCCCCGATGCTCAACACTCTCGAGCATCGGACCAATAAGTTGCTCCGGATTAAGACCAACAATTCCCGCAATCCCACACATCATTAAGAAAAAGCCATCCACAGATTACACAGATTTTTCAGCAGTAATCTGTGTAATCTGTGGATGGTTTTAGACCTCAAATGGACGCCGCTCGCGGAGAGAGTCGAGCACCCGGAAGGTGGCACGCGTCGTCGCTGCCAGTTCGTCGAGATCGATCGGAAGCGCGTCGCCTCCAAGCACGCTCGCGCAAACCTGTCGCACCTCTGCCTGTTGACCCTTGTCCTGCGCCTTCAACGTGACCTGCTCTTCACGCCCATCTCTGTAGAGCCCCGCGCGTCGAAAGTCGTCCAGCACAAAGACCTTTCCAGATCCGTATATTTCCACGCGCTCTTTCGCAAGGCCTTTATCACCCTCGCCGAGATACGCCACCGCGCCATTCGATCCATCCGCGAACCGCAGCGTAATGAAAACAGAATCAGCATCGATGATCTTGCTCGACTTTGCGCTGAGCGATTCAGCGAAGACAAACACGGGCGGCGCTCCACTCAGGTACTGCAAAAAGTCGATGAAATGACAGACCTCGCCGATGATGCGGCCGCCTCCTTCCTGAGCGTTCTGGATCCAGTGTTCCTTCGGAATTCTACCGGCGTTCACTCGATACAGCATTGAAAGCGGCGCGTCGGAGCCGGCGAAGAAATTCTTTGCTCGTTGACCCAGAGGCGCGAAGCGGCGGTTGAAGCCGACCATCAGTTTCCCCTTTGAACGTCCGGCAGCTTCCAATACCGATTCCAACGCTTCATCGTTGAGCGCCAGCGGCTTCTCGACAAAGACGTGCTTGTCGCGCTCCAGCGCCTTGCGTGCAAGTTCGGCGTGAAGGTCGTGCTTCGTGCCGATAACAACCAGATTCACCGTCGCGTCGTCGATCACTTCATCCGCGCTCGAAACCGCGTACGCAAATCCAAACCGCTTTCCAACGTCGTGCGCGGAGACCCCGGTGGCTGTCGCGATCGAGCGAAAGTCAACACCCTCGGTCTTAAAGTGCGGCAGCAACATTGCCGGAACATAACCCCCCGCGCCAATCACACCAACGCGAACCGACTTCTCAGCCTTGCGCACGGGAGCCGGTGCGCCGAGCGACACCTTGCGCACGACCTCTGCTTCCGGATCGTATTTGAGAACAACACCCAGCGACGGCTCCTGCGTGTTGCCGGAGATCAGTTGATAAGCACGATCGGCTTCAGCGATTGGAAAGCGGTGCGTCGTGAGTCGATCGACATTGACGCGGTTGTCGCCGACGAGTTGAAGAAAGCTCTCGATGTTTCTCTGCTCGGTCCAACGCACGTATGGAAGCGGATAATCAACGCCCCGTTCCTCGTAGTCAGGATCGTAACGGCCTGGTCCATACGACATTGAAATAACCAGCTTGAGCTCGCGACTGAAGAATGGTTGACGCGGAATATCCATTCCGGTCATGCCGACAACAATCACGCGCCCTTTCAAACGCGATACTCGCGCCGCCAACTCGATAGGCTCATTTGAATCCGTGGCGGCCGTGATCAGCACCGCGTCCGCGCCGTGACCACGCGTCCACGTCTCGATCTCTTTCGGCGCCGCATCGCTTGAGACCATCGCGTGATCGGCCCCAACCTCGAGTGCCAGCGCGACGCGCGCCTGGTCCAAATCCAATCCGAATACTCGACAACCATTCGCCTTCAGAAGTTGAACCGTAAGCTGCCCCACCAAACCCAATCCGATCACGACAACTGATTCGCCCAATGTCGGCTCAGCGAGTCGAACTCCCTGCAAAGCAATCGCACCGAGCGTCCCATATGCTCCAGATTCAAAACTCACGCCTTCGGGAAGACGCACGCAAAGGTTCTTCGGCACTGACAACACCTCAGCGTGTCCAGCAAACCCGACTCCTGCGCAGGCGACACGATCTCCAACCTGAAACTCCGTCACGTCATCGGCAACAGCCGCAACGATTCCCGCAGCGCTGTAGCCTAACGCCTGCGACGCCGCCATCTTGTCGCGCACCGAAGCAAACGTGTTGAGAATGCCTTCGTTTCTAACCTTCGCAACGACGGCCTTCACGAGATCCGGACGTTGCCGCGCCTCCTTGACCAAACCCTTGCTCACGAGCTCGACAGCAGCGCGCTCCGTGCCCGCGCTGATCAACGAAGCAACAGTGCGCACCAGCACACGCCCCCTCTGCAGCGCGGGCACAGGAACCTCGCCGACAAACGGCCTCCCAGTCTTTCGGTTTTGTAAGACCTGCTTCATAACGTTGATGGTCTTGGGACTTGGGTCTTAGGTCTTTGACCAAGACCAAAGGCCCAAGACCAAAGACCTAACCAAGCTCCTTCTCCGCTAACACCTTCTCGATCAGATCACTCACCCATTCGGCGCGTGCGTCCCACGTTCCCGAGGCAACTGCTGCCTGGCGCGTCGCCGCTGCGGCGCCGTCTTTCTCGTGAAGCGCCTCCTCGACCAACCGGATGAAATCGTCGCGCGTGCGGGCGATCCTGAGCACGTCGCGCATCGGTTCGTATTCCGGCAAAGGTGAAATCACCACCGGCTTTCCCGTCGCAAGATATTCGCGAACCTTGATCGCCGAGCCATAGCTCGTAAAAGACTGCTCAGTTTCCCACGGCAGCACGCAAACGTCGAATCCGGCGGCATAGGTTGGCAGCTCCGCATACGGCACGGGCGGCAGAAAATGAACGTTTGGCAAGTCTTCGATCTCGAGCCCGCGCGATCGGTTTCCGATAAAAATCCACTGCCAATCGGCACGTTCGCGCGACGCACGTTTGATCAATTCCTGGTCCACCAGCCATGGCTCGATCGCGCCAAAGTATCCCAAACGCGGACACGGAATCCGAGCGATTTCAGGAGCGACTTCGATCGTGCCCTCGCTCACGCGCCGCCAGTGATCGTAGTCGACACCTTGTTCGAGCAAATGCGATCGTTCGGAGCCGCGTGTGGCTTCAGTAAAGAGTTTTCGCCCGGAATAGAAAATGAGATCAGCGGAGTCGATGGCCTGTTCATGAAGCCGGCGTATCAATGCGGGATCTGTAGCATGATCCATCGTGTTCGCATCATACTTGTCTGACACGTGATAGACCACTGCCGACTCGCCCAACGTTCCGATCATGTCAGCCGCCGTGGGGATCGCGATCCAAAGGATTGGTTTGGTAAGTCCGCGGCTCGTAGCAAGACGTTTGATTTGCGCACCCAGCAACCGGCGATTTACTGTTCGTGCCGTGCGTCCAAAGAAAGGCAGGCTCGCGGGCGAGACTACGGTGATGCCTTCCTCGGTCTGTCGCGCGAGTTTTGAATAACTGCCGAGTTTGCGCTTGATGCGCGGCAAGAGATCTTTGTGCGTCAAAGACGGAAGGCCCATTGAGATCGAATTGACGAAGATGACCTTGTTTCCAGCGCGCGCGAACTTGCGCATGAGGTGAGCTTTGGAGTGCGGATGGTGGTACCACCAATCTTCACCGCCAAAGCAGATTATCGATTGATTGCTCAGCATGCAGCTTTACAGGATTCTCAGGATTTTACAGGATTTGCAAGATTAATCTTGAAAATCCTGTAAATCTTGTAAATCCTGTCCCCCATGTATCAGCGACAAATTGCACCGTGCCGTTATTTTTGTAGCTGTAGCAATTATTTATCTCGCTTTTCCCACGCGCGTCTATTACTGGGACGGCATCGTATTCGCGCAGTCCATTGAAGACGCTTCGAGCCTCAGTCCTTCGCTGGTTCATCCAAACCATCTCATCTATAACTTCGCGGGTTACATCTTCTACAAACTTCTCGGCGCCCTCGGATTTGATCTGAGAGCCGTGACGGCTTTGCAAATACTGAACAGTCTTCTCAGCGCTGCCTGCGCGGCAGTGTTGTTCGGAATCCTCTTCGACACGTTGCGTTCAGTCTATCTTTCCGTTTGCCTCACGTTGCTGTTCGCCTTTTCCGCAACGTGGTGGAAGTTTTCGACGGATGCGAATGCTTACATTCCGAGTCTTCTCTTCCTGCTGATAAGTTTTTACCTGATTCTGCCCGATCGGAAACCAAGACCATTGCTCGTCGGTTTTACGTTCTTCGCCGCCATGGCCTTTCACCAGCTGGCGGTGTTGATGTTTCCAGTGCTCGCGTTAGGAGTGTACTTACTGGATGGGCCACTATCGATCAAGCGAAGAGTGCTCAACGTGGTCTACTTCAGCGCGGTGTCGATCGTCTTGATTGTGACGGCCTATGGTTACCTGTTTTATCTGGCCTCAGGCACGCTTGACCTGGGACGACTGATTCGCTGGACCGCTTCGTTTTCGCCTGACGCTGAGACAGGTTTCAACTGGTGGTCCAACTTACAGTATTCATTGCGCGGGCAAGTGCGTCTCTTCTTTGGCGGCCGGTTCAACTTACTGAAGGGCATGATGAATCCCTTTGTAGTTGTGCTCATGATCGCACTGGCGAGCGCCACCATCTTCCTCATCTTCGAATTTGTTTAAGGAACTTCGGGCGGATATTAAGCTTCTCGCTGGATGCGCGAAGTTCACCTCATGACCCCGCCAAAAAACCGTGCTGCTGCTTTCGCTTGTTTGGGCGGCACTCTATCTCGTATTTCTTTTCTTCTGGTTACCGCAAAATACGTTCTACCGCATCTTTTATCTGCCCGCATTGATTCTGCTATCTGGGTTAGTAATATCCGCGTTGCGTAGTGAAGCTTCGCGATCGCGGTGGGTCACCGCAGCGTTCGTCGCCGCCGTCGCGCTCGCGAACTTTCTCTTTTTGATCTACCCGTTTTCACACGTTGAGAAATACCCGCCGCTGGCTTTCGCTCTCGAAATGAATCGTAAGTGGCCCGCCGGCACCGTGATTTACTACGGGGCGAAAAACTCAGACGAATCACTGGTTCGCTACTTCAACCCCACGACGCGTTGGCTCTTGCGACCCGCATCGCTTGAAGCACTCGAGACTGAAGTAACAAACATCCATAACAGCGGCGGCACAGTCTGGCTCGAGACCACCGCCATCGATCAACTCACCTCAACCTTTGAAGGCGCTCGGTGGCTGGAGTCATACACGGAAATTGAGTCGTGGAGAGAGCTAAACGATCGTGGTTATAGAATCCGCTTCGTGCAGTTAGTAGCGCCTAAGAGATCGATGCATTTGTTGTGGTAGGGCTATTCAGTCTTCTTTGCGACGCAAAGACCCGATACACCGAATGGTAGGTTCATGTATCGCAGGAACCAACTCTCCGCGCCGAGCATGCGCCCAAGCATCCCGTTCAACGCCGGTACATTGATGTTGTTCTCGCTTTCAGTTTTGATGCCGGTCAATCGCATCAACTTTCGCATCAGCAGGATGGGAAGAAAGAACGTGATGTTCGCGTATGTCGTGCGCTCGATTTCAAACCCAGCCTGCTCGAGCACGCGCCGCAGTTCTGGTAAACGATAACGACGCCGGTGATGGCTGACGTCGTCCTGAAGACCCCACAGGAACATAAACGTCGGCACAAACAGCAAAGCTCGCCCGCCCGGTCTCAACACGCGTTGCATCTCGCTCAAACCTGCGAGGTCGTCGTCCATGTGCTCGACGACGTCGAATGCAGTTACGAGATCAAACGTGGCGTCTTCGTAAGGTAATGCTTCGCCGGCTCCGAGTCTTACCTTGTCGAGCCCACGCTCTCGACAAAACGCGAGTGCATCTTCAGAAACATCGACGCCTTCCGCGTCGCCGTAATTTGAGAGCATGATCAAATTCGCGCCGGTGCCGCATCCGACATCGAGAATACGCGGGCGTCGATCGGTGACGCGGCGACAAATGTCTTCGACAAAGCCGGCGAGAATTTTGCGGCGCCCGATGTGCCACCAATGCGATTGCTCCACGCGAAAGAGAATCGGATACGTGTGCTCCATCATCTCGCGTGGCAGCGGATCGGCGATGTTTTTTACTTGTGACTTCACCATCACTAATTGTAGGGGCGGCCCTCCGTGGCCGCCCCACCCGTCGGATTTACAACGTTGGGGCGGCCACGGAGGGCCGCCCCTACAAAAACGATCAACAAGCCGTGCATCGGTAGAACGTAACGAATCTCGGTGTGCGCGGCGGTGCCGGGCACCAAGTAATAGAGTACAGTCACCAGCAGCAAACACGTCAACCGCCAATCCCATCGCGCCGCAACATAGATCCCCAACGCCGCGAGGGGCAAAAACAAGTAGCGCACAACACTCTGGATCATGCCCAGCACATTCACTCCGAATGCAAGTATGCCTCCCTGCCAATGGGGCGGCAAAGTCTTTCTGCTCGTCACATTGATCCCCGCAATTCCACAATACGGCACCGGATCGCCCGCAACTTTCAACATCCCCCACATGCGCCCGAGCATCACGCCGAAATACCAGACCGGGTGTTGCTTGATGAACGCAATCGACTCACGCGTGCGTTCGCGGTCCCGCTGTATACCATCAGGCCACTGCAAATCAACCTTCATGTCTGGCGGCCACGCGTACTTTCGACGCTCGTATTCGACCAGTTTATCGTCGCCAAAGAGAAACCCGTTGGCGCGACCAAGCTCCGTTTCACCAAGACCTTCCCACAAGTTGACGCCGATCGTTCCTCCTGTCGGAGTGAAATCAGGAAAGACGAGGTAATTCCGGATCACGATCGGCGCGATCAGAACGAGCGTGCCAACTAAAACTGCTGCGCTCATCTTCAACCTCACCGGCCAGGCCGCCCGCACGAGGGCAAACAACGCGATGGCCCAACCAAAACACAAGTACAACGGATTCACGCGCAGCCAGCACGCAATTCCAAGCATGGCTCCCGCCGCCAGCGCGAGCCAAACGTTTTTACGTTGGAACGCAAGCAGCAATAGCCATGCGCCGCCGAGCACAAACCACGTTGTTGGAATGTCAGACGAAGGATACGCAGCGTAGAGCGCAA
Organism: uncultured Acidobacteriota bacterium; assembly: GCA_963800055.1. Taxonomy (GTDB): domain Bacteria; phylum Acidobacteriota; class Blastocatellia; order Pyrinomonadales; family Pyrinomonadaceae; genus PSRF01. The sequence continues at coordinate 563,406 of CAWCZP010000022.1, read as the reverse complement.
AGAGCGGCGAGAGCGCCACGAGAAAGCTGCTCGCGATTGCAGCACGCCAGCCAAAAGCCGTGTGAGCAATACCGGCGATCAGCAGAAACGAGAGAATGAGATCCGCAAACCACAGCACGATCTGAGCCGAGTAAGCCGAACGCTCACCAGTAAGCTTGTAAATCAGCGCGAGCAGCGCCGGAAAACCGGGCGGATACTGGGCCAGGTCCGTGCGAGCTGGATCGTCGATCCAGTAAAGCCTTTGCCGGCCGTCGAGAATATCGCGAGCCTGGCGATCGAACTTCGCGTACGAACCAACTTGAAACCATGCCGGGTCGTCGAGATGCGCGCGCATGAATTGCAGCGTGAGGACACGCACGCTAATCGCGATTAGCAGTAACGTAAAGAGTAGCAGTAGTTGTTTTCGATTGATCTGCCTAATCCTGTAATCCTGTCAAAGATTTATACGCATCAAGGACGCGCTGGGCATTGTGCTTCCACGTAAACTCCCGCTCAGCAACTTCTCTTGCCCTCGCGCCGAGCTGAGCTCGTATCGCACGCGACTCAACCATCTTCACGATCGCTGCCGCAAGCTCACGGACGTTTCCCGGTTCAACCAGCAGCGCCGTTTCCCGATCGGTTAGCACTTCACCAATCTGTCCGAGCCGGCTTGCGACTATCGCCTTTCCCATCGCCATATATTCAAAAACTTTCGTCGGCGAACCGAAGAACTCACTGCCATCAGCAAGCGGAACGTGTGGCGCGACGAGGATGTCACAAGCATCGAGTAACGCAGGCACGCGCTCGTGGGCGACCGATCCCGTGAAGATCACTCGTCTAGTGCGAACTTCCGCATCCAGTTGCTTCTCGACTTCCGCGTGCAAACTGCCGCTGCCGACGAGCAGGAACCGCACCGGCACTTCCGCCGGTATCGATTTGATCGCCTCCGCGAGCTTTTCGACTCCATGCCATGGCCCAAACGTTCCAACAAAGCCAGCGACGATCTCATCATCTTTCAGCCCTAACTCTCGCCGCGCTTCAGCGCCTCCAACGCCCGGTCGAAAGCGCTCAACGTCGACGCCATTTGGGTTAACGATGATCTTCTCAACCGTGACTCCGCGCGCTTCGAGGTTGCGGCGGTCAACTTGCGAAACGACAAAAATACGCGCCGCTGCGTCAAGGTTCAATCGCTCGTATCGTTCCAACAAGTCAAGACTTTGCACGCGATCCCAGTGCCTGCCGATCCAAACCTCCGAGCCGTTGAACTCGAGAAAGAGGGGCGCTTCGTGCGCACCGCAGCAGTGACTCCAGCCCAACTAAACCGCGCATAGCGTTGATAAATAAAATCGGGCTGAGCGCGCTCGATGAGGGGCACCGCGCCACGCGTAAAAACGAGATTGTTATGAATGTCGAAAAGCGCTCTCGTGCCACCGCTCGCTTCGGGCGGAATCACAGTAAATCGATCCTGCGCGTGGTCCAACCCGGCAATTTGATCGTTGCTGATTACTTCAACTTCAACTCCGAGTGTCTCGAGCGCTTCAACAACTCCCTTGATGTGACTCGCAGCTCCGCCGGCTTGTGTTCCCGGTCCGGGTGTCGCTCGGAGATAAACGACTCGAAGTTGTGATCGATCTGGTATCGCGGCTGCGGTACGGGGCCATCGCCCAATCTCCTGCTCGAGTCGCTGCAATTCACGACGCGACTGCGCCATGTCGCTTGCGCTCGTCAGTGTTTCGCGACTGAGTCGCGCCGGCGCTCCGAGCAATACGTTCGATCGAGATCGGCGAAGCTGTCCACCGTGCGCATCGAGCATGAGCACTTCGCGCGCGCCGGCGAGTGCGCCAAAGACCATGAAAAGATTTTGGCCGCGTTGCCACGGGAGACGCTCGGTTGCAATCGCGAGCACATCAGGGCGGAGCGACCGGAGGGATTTCAGTCGTTTAAGGTGACTCCCCGTCTCGAATTCGGCGCGAGAGATCGTCTCGATCGAGCAGCCGGGATAAAGTTGGACCAGTTTGTCATGCCAGCGAGACAAGTCACCGCTGAGAACCAGCAGAACAACTTTCATCCGCGCAAACTCCCGAGCACGTATACCTCGGAAAAAGATCGTCCGGTGCTGGTATGAAAGTGAAGCGCTACAAGCGCAAAGATCGCAGCATAGCTAATTGTTGATGCGACTGCGGCGCCTAAGGCGCCAAACCGCGGCACGAGCGCGAATACAAGAACAAGGTTCAGCGCCAGAGTGATGACCCAGTAAAGCGGAATCGCGCGCGGTAATCCGAGAGCGTTGAAATGTTGGACCAGCACCGACTCCAGACCAATCAGGTAAACACCCGGCAGCAGGATCAAGAGAAGTCTTGTCGCGTCAGTAAATGCGGCGCCATACAACAGAGGCAGCAACAAGCTAAAAGGAACTGCCCCGAGGCAGCATAAGAACATAATTAACGTGGTGTAACGCGTCACGAGGCAAGTGGTCTCGCCGCGCGCATCCTGTTCGGCGGTTACGCGTGGAAAGAGCAAAGTTGCGATCACGCCAGGCAGCAGCATAAGCAGCAGCGCAAACTGTGAAGCGACGCTGTACACGCCCGCTTCCGCTGGTCCACGAAAGTGATTCACGACCAGCAGGTCAGCCCGAAGCATGATCGCGCCCGCGAGAATTGAAACATGAAACTTGAGCCCGTAGGCGATCATTCGCCGGAGAAACGCGATGTCGGCGCGCCACTTCGATTGCGCGAGGTTGCGTGCTGAAATCACGAGTAACGCTGTGACTGCGAGGCTTACAAGGACGCTCGTCGCGGTGTTCAATGTGATGAGTGTTTCCAGTCCGCGATTGAGAACCAGCAGCGCGGCAACCGCGTTGATAAGCACGAACGATTGACCGGCAAGGTCGAGAAAGTTGAACTCTTTTACTTTTCCGACGGCGAGCAGGGTGTTGAGACCGATCAACGTAATCAGTTGAAACGGGATAGAAATCGCGGCGATGCGAATCAATTCCGGAGGAATGAAGCTAAACCAGTCTTGGCGAAGCGATCCCAATGCGCTCAGGGCAATCGCCAGAATCGAACCGATCGCGAGCGCAAAGATCAACGAGTTCATTGCTGCCGCGCGGAAGCGTTCCTGATCCTGTGCGATGAAGTAAGTGTTTGATGAAGGAAGACCGAAGCTGCCGAGCTGAACAATTGTCGCCACCGTCACATTGATCACTGCTAACTGTCCGACGCCCTCAGCTCCGAGCCAATGCGCCACGATGACGCCGGCCACGACGCTGTTAAAGATCATTAGGATGCGCGTCGCGAAGGTCCAGGCTACCTGAGAGGTGAAGCGCATTTTAGACATGATTGACAGGATTCCTGTCTATCCATCTTTCATACCACAAACTGAGATTGAGCAATGCCCAGAGATGAAATCCCCAGTCTCTTTTTTGGCTCCGATGCTCGTCTAACATGTGACTTACGAAGTTGTAATCCAATAGATCTCGGCGCCGCATCGTCGAGTTCATCAGGTGCGCGTCAAACCATCCGCCTAACCCTTCCCTGAACCATTCACGAACCGGCGCACCGAATCCGCGCTTGCGTTCGTAAAGAAGATCGTGGGGCAGGATCTCTTCGAGCGAACGTTTCAGGATGTGCTTGCCACTCACGCCTTCGACCTTCGACGACCGCGGGAGCCCAAGCGCATATTCGACGAGGTGATGGTCCAGAAACGGTACGCGCGCCTCGACGCTCGTGGCCATCGTGATCTTATCAACGCGCATCAGGAGCAATTCCGGCAAGCGCAGTTTCAACTCGAGATACGTCATGCGGGCGAGAAAATCCGCGCCCGGTCTCTCGTTCTCAATATGCTTCAAATACGACTCGACGACTCTCAACGACGACAGGCCATTCAAACGTTCGCGCACCTGACTTGAAAGCACACGCGGCTTGAAAGTTTCGTCGTACACCACCACGCCGCCCCAGAACAAAGGTTCGTCAGCGCCGAGTCGCCGGATCAACTCGATCGCCGCGCGCTTTCTTCCCGTAGCCTCGAGCGCGGGTCGCGAAAGATTCGAAATTGCGCGTCGCAAAGAGAGTGGAAGAGTTTCAGCATGCCGCCAGAAGTTTTCGTAGATTCGCAGGTGTCGAACGTAGTTTTCGTAACCACTGAAGATCTCATCCGAGCCTTCACCAACCTGCACGACGATCGTTCCAGAATCGCGTGCAAGCTTCGAAACGTAATAGAGCGGCACGCAAACAGGATCGGCGATGGGCTCATCCTGATGAAACACCATCTGCGGCAAAAACTCGTGCATCTCTTTTTCAGAGATAATCACTTCGTGGTGGTTGGTCCCAAACTGCTTTGCTATGCGGCGCGCCGGCTCGAGTTCGTTCAGATACTCCGCATCGGTGAATCCGACTGTGAACGTCTCCACGGGTCGCGACATCTGTTCCGACATGAGCGCGACGTTTGCGGAAGAGTCCACGCCACCGGAGAGAAACACTCCGAAAGGGACGTCTGACATCATTCGCTTCCGGATCGACTCGCGCAGCAGTCGCAGAATCTCTTGTTGCTGCTCCTGTTCGCTGCTCCTGTCGACGTCTTTCGGGGGAAGCGCGTCCCAGTAGCGTTGAATGTTTAGTGTGCCGTCGCGTTTGAGGGTCAGCAGGTGACCTGCGGGCAAGCTTATGAATGTCGCGAAAAAGCGTCGTGGGCGCCGGCGTCGTGAGGAAAGTGAGATAGTGATAGAGCGATTGTTCATCGATGTCGGGAGTCACCGCCGGGTGTTGCAGGATCGACTTGATTTCGGAAGCAAAGATGAAGCGGCCGCCCTGATGATAGAAATAAAGCGGCTTGACACCGATGCGATCGCGCACGAGAACGAGTTGTTCTTTGTTCGCATCCCACAGGGCGATTCCGTAGTCCCCCTCGATGTCGTGAATGAAGTCGAGGCCGCGTTCTTCGTACAGGTGCAGGATTGTTTCGGAGTCCGTGCGTGAGGCGTACTTGTGACCGCGTTTTTCGAGATCGTTTCGGAGCAGAGCGTGGTTGTAGATCTCGCCGTTGAAGACCAGCCACGTACGTTCGTCGCAGCCGTGCATTGGCTGATGTCCGGCGGCAGAGAGGTCGATGATTGAGAGGCGGCGAAAGCCGAACCCGCCGCGATGGTCGTCGAAGAGTAGGTCGCCTGCGTCGTCTGGGCCTCGATGAGTCATTTCATCGCGCATGCGTGCGATCAGCGAAGGATCTAATCGAGCCTTCACTAGCGCCGTATTCCCAAACTCCGCAGATTCCGCACATGATTATTGATTAAATCTGCCCTTGAGAAGAACAAGTCAGGAAGGTCGGCTTGCCTCTGCCCTCGAACAAGCGAGGGCAAGCCCCTCTTCCTGACTTGTTCGTATCTTTCTGTAGATTCAACTCATCAAGCCGATCTTCCAACTAAGCTTGCCCGGTCGACCGGAAATACGCCAGCACGCAGAAATAGCGTCGCGCATTTCACCATAATCACGGGAGACTGGTTGACTCTCCAAACTCGGAGACACGTCAGAATTCAATGACGTGACCGTCAAGCCCATATCGCCATCGCGCGCCTCAACCGACTGTTGCACGCACGTTCACGTCCAGATCGGAGTCGAAGTGAAACCTGATTTCGTAAACATGCTCGCCGTCGCCAAAAAACTCATCTTCGATCAACCACGACCGCTCGCGCTTGTTGAATGTAACTGAACGACGGTGGGTAACTGGTGCGTAGCCGTAGTGTTCGGCGACGATTTTGTCCAGGTCTTCGCTCGTTTTCCACTCCAGCACGCGAGGCCTCGCTTCGTTGCCAATCACAAATGGCGTACTTGGATCAGTGGTGTTCTGTTCTTTACCGTCGATCTTCACCGTCGAATGGTATGCAGTCGATCGAAACTCATGGCGCTTCTGAAGATCCGCCGAGTAAACGTACGTGCCCGGATCGACGATAAATGCGCGGCCGCCCGCTGAAACTTCAATGCTCAAAGCATCGTTGTGCCCATGCGAGCCGCGACCGTTTAGCCCCGCGTCACTCGCGTTGAAGCAGAGATAAAGATCGCCGTCGCGCATGATGTAAATGCCTGCATCGGGAAATGCTTGCGATCCCGCGTGCTGAGTTTCAGGTCCAATGGCCAAAAGATAAGCGTGGTCGCGGGCACTGCGATGTCCAATCGGCAAAACTCGTCCGCTGTCGGTGTCACCGATCAGAGGAGCAAACCCGTCGGGCCGCAGGTAAGCGCGAATGTAACTCAGCATCTGGTGAAGCTTGGTCCAATACCTGTTTTCGATCTCAACGTTGTTGGCCCGGCAAAGCAGGAACGAGTAGAGCAGGAGTTCTGTAACGAAGCGGTGATAGCCGGTCGATGCCTCGAAATCCGCTCCATCATTCAGCACCTGCTTGTCCATCTCACTTGCCATCTGGTCCAACCCAAAATCGCGCCACTCATGCGCGTCGCGAAGCTCGGGAAGCATCAAGCCCAACCAGAGAAGTCCAACAACATCCGAAAGGTAGTGATTGCTGGTGGCGATGTAAGAGAACTCGAGATTGCGTTGAATATAACTACCGTGTCGTTGTAGTAGTTGCAGAAAGAACGACAGGAACTCTGCATTCAATTCTGGCGAGCGTCGAAACGTCTCAAACGCCGCGAGTAAATTGATCGCGCGCAGAGCGACCTCCATGGCGCAAGTCCAGTTTGGCCCACGACCGTAAGGATTTTGATCCGCCCAGCTACGGAGTTGCGCACAGAACTCCGCGCTGTATCGCTCGTCTTTTGTTAATGAATAAGCACGAGCAAGCGTGATGAAGTGGCCCAGGCGATTGAGTTCCCAGAGGACGCGCACATCTGAGCCATCAGTGCGCACCAACTTGATGTCGCGATGATAATCGAGCGGCCAAACGTAGTTTGAAAGTAGATCCCGGGTCCACTGAATGTCGCTGCCGAAATTCTTTTCACCAAAACCTAGTAAAGGCCATGCGTGAAAGCTAACGATCCGATCCGCCGCCGCGATTTCCGTAGCGTCAGGCGCAGGTAAACCGTCAAAAAACCTTGCCTCACGATCTCCCCGGAAATGCGCGAGCAACTCGCTCGCTACTCATCCTGCGCATATGTATCCGTCAGGGCTAACGGCTCATCGTGTTGGATTTCGGCGCGCTCTTTTCTTTCCTGAAGCGAAGCTCGACTGCGCCGGATCGCCTCAAGCGCAACGGTCCGAAAGTTAACTTCACCGCGAACTGCACGTTTGATTTTCTTGAGAACAGCCATCGAACTAACTAGGAGGGCGGAATTCTTCGAGCGCATCGAGAATGCGCTCTGACGTGTGGCCATCCCAGAGAGGCGGCTGGCGGGCGACTCTTTTTGCGGAACCATTCAGTGCGGCCGTTGCTTCGGTAATGATCTTTGTCGCGTCTGTGCCAACGACGATGTTTGTTCCCATCTCGACCGTGATCGGACGCTCGGTATTCTCACGCAACGTGAGGCAAGGTATGCCAAGCGCGGTCGTTTCTTCCTGAATGCCACCTGAGTCGGTCAGGACCAGGCTAGCGCCGCTCGAGAGATTTAGAAAGTCGAGATAACCGAGTGGCTCCACGACGCGCAGGTCCTTTATCGATTCAACACGATCGCTCAATCCAAGTTCTGCGATCGTCTTCTTCGTCCGCGGGTGTATCGGGAAAACTACCGGCAACTTCGACGCGATTACTTCGAGCGCCGAGAGTATTGGCTCAAACGATTCGCGCATATCGACATTCGAGGGGCGATGAAGAGTGAGCAGCGCGTAATCGCCGGCCAATCCGAGTTGTTGTTTTGTCGGCAGATTTCTCGCCACCGCGAGGTTCTTTTGCAGCGAGTCGATCATGACGTTTCCCACAAACCGAATTCGCTCGCGCGGAATACCTTCGGCGACCAGGTTCTCGTCAGCATCGGTCGACGGAGTGAAAAGTAGATCTGCGATCTGGTCAGTCAACAGTCTGTTGATCTCTTCGGGCATCGTTCGATCCCGGCTTCGCAGTCCTGCTTCAACGTGCGCGACTTTCACTCCAAGCTTCACGCAGACGAGCGCGCACGCGAGTGTCGAGTTGACGTCGCCGACAACCAGCACCCAATCGGGTTTTTCATTGAGCACAACCGGCTCGAAGCGTTCCATCACGGCGGCAGTCTGCGCTGCATGCGATGCGGAACCAACGCCGAGATGTGTGTCAGGTTGCGGAAGGTCGAGATCCTGAAAGAACGAATCAGACATTGCCGCGTCGTAGTGTTGTCCGGTGTGAACAACGAGCGGCTGGAAGCGCGAGGGACGCTTCTTCATCGCGGCCACGATAGGCGCCACCTTCATGAAGTTGGGCCGCGCACCGACGACATTTATAACCTTCAGCATTTGGTGCTTTTTGTGCCTTTTTGTGGCAAAGGTTTACAACCGAACCACGCGCGCCCGGCTCTCGCGTCTCATGATCGCCATTCAATGCATTGCGCGTGTCGACGATCAACGACGCCAGCGAACACACGCGCTTGTAGTCGATCTCGCTATGGTCCGTTACGATGATGACGCAATCCGCTGATTCCAATTCTTCGTTCGACAGCGACACAGAACTCAACGGCTCTCCAACTGCATCCGTATGCGCATCGTCAAACCGCACTTCCGGCACGAACGGATCGTGATACTTGACGTTCGCACCTTTCGCGCGCAGTCGATCGATGATTGACAGCGCCGGACTCTCGCGCACGTCGTTGACGTCTTTCTTGTAAGCCACGCCCAGCAGCAAAACGTTCGATCCCTTCATCGGCTTACGCTCGTCGTTCAGCCCGTCGGAAACGAGTTGGACCACGTGCTCGGGCATGCGCGAATTCACTTCTTCAGCGAGACTGATGAAACGCGAATCAAACCCGTGTTGCCGCGCTTTCCATGACAAGTAATGCGGATCGAGCGGAATGCAATGCCCACCGATCCCAGGCCCGGGATAAAACGCCATGAAACCGAAAGGCTTAGTCGCGGCCGCGCGTATCACTTCCCACGTATCGATATTGAGCGCATAGCAAAGCCGGGCCATCTCATTCGCCATGCCGATATTGACTGCACGAAAAGTGTTCTCCAAAAGCTTCGCCGCCTCGGCAACGCGCGCCGAGGTGACACTGTAAACGTCGTCGACAATGTGCGAATACAGATGCGCCGCAGCTTCGGTTGAATCCGCCGTCACGCCACCAACAACTTTCGGAATGTTGTGCGTCAGGAACTGCGGATTGCCAGGATCGACACGCTCAGGCGAGAACGCCAGCAGAAAATCTTCGTCAAGCTTTAATCCCGTCTCTTCAAGCATCGGGAGCAAAACTTCGTCCGTCGTTCCGGGATAAGTCGTCGACTCGAGAATGATCAGATGACCGCGTCGCAGTCGTTTAGTGATCTGTTCGGCAGCGGCAAAGATGTAGGAAACGTCCGGCTCTTTCGTTTTGCGTAGTGGTGTAGGAACACAGATGATGATTGCGTCACATTCGCCAAGATGATTGAAATTAGTAGTCGCCTGCAGTCGCTTCGCATCGACAACTTCCTTCAACCGTCGCGAGGGCACGTCGCCGATGTAAGACGTGCCCGCATTGATCTGTTTCGCTTTGGCCTCGTCAACTTCAAATCCGGTGCTTTTGAAGCCCTTCGACGCAAACTCAACAAGCAGAGGCAAACCGACATATCCAAGACCAATGACGCCAACGTGGGCTTGTTTACTGGTTATTAGATTGATTAGTTCATTCTTCATAAGGGAGTGCATACCTCAAACTGAAAAGACTAGGTGAGTGCGTCGAAAAGTGTCAAGCACCTTCTAGTTCAGAGTTCAGCCTTTAGGCTGCTCCTTCGAAGAGCAAGCTAAAGCTTGAACTCTGAACTTTCCTCTTGACACACAAGCGTTGTCCCACTATACCCACACGACTAATGAGCAAAGAAGCTCCTCCAAAACTCGTCCGAGAGCTAAGCCTGCTGGATGCAACCATGATCGTAGTTGGCTCGATGATCGGATCGGGAATCTTCCTCGTTTCCGCTGAATCGTCGCGGTTGGTCGGCTCGCCTGGTTGGCTGCTCGCCGCGTGGGCACTGGCGGGCGTCCTCACGATCACCGGCGCGCTTTGTTGCGCCGAGCTTGCCGCGATGTGGCCGCGAGCGGGCGGTCAATACGTGTTCTTACGCGAAGCGTATGGACCATCTGTAGGATTCCTCTTTGGGTGGGGACTGTTCCTGATTATTCAAACTGGAACGATCGCAGCGGTCGCCGTCGCTTTCGCAAACTTCACTGGCGTACTCACTGATTGGGTTTCAGCAGACCACGATCTAGTCGGAAAGGTCATGCTCGTAAAACCATTCAAGATCGGTGAACTCTCATTCAATGGTTATGCGCTGAGTTTGTCGAGCCAGCAACTCGTTGCGATTGTGATGATCCTGTTTCTCACGTTCATCAACACTCGCGGATTACAAACCGGAAAGATCATTCAGAACACGTTTACGTTCACGAAGACTGCTGCATTGCTGGGATTGATTCTGATCGGCTTGTTTCTTGGTTGGAATAGCAACAGCGCTGCGTACACGTCTTCGTGGTGGGCGTCGTGGGAAAACGGTTGGCAGCCTACCGCATCGCAGGTCTGGTTTGAGCCTGCGACGCAGGGACTGATGGTGCTCGCGTTGTTGATGCTGCTGGGTAAAGCGATGGTTGGACCACTCTTCGCTCAATCGGCGTGGAACAACGTGACGTTCACAGCCGGCGAGGTGCGCGATCCGGGGAAGAATTTGCCACGAGCGCTGCTGCTGGGTTGCGGTATCGTTGTAACGCTGTACTTGCTCGCAAATCTTGCCTATGTAGTAACACTGCCGCTTTCGGAAATTCAAAATGCACCGCAGAATCGGGTTGCAACAGCGCTAATGCAGGCCGTTATTGGACCAAGCGGAACGATCATCATGGCGATCGCGATCATGATCTCGACGTTCGGTTGCAACAATGGATTGATACTCGCGGGCGCGCGCGTTTATTACGCAATGTCGCGAGATGGGTTGTTCTTCAAACGAATCGGCACTTTAAATGCTCATCATGTGCCTGCTGTGGCGTTAATTGCGCAAGGACTGTGGGCGTCGTTCCTCGTACTGCCACGCACGGTGAGCGTCAACCAGCAAACAGGTGCGTATACTTTTAATAACGTTTACACGCAGTTGCTGGAATATCTTGTTTCTGCGGATCTGATCTTGTACGTCTTGATGGTTGGGGCGGTGATCGTGATGCGTCGCAAAGCCCCGGAGATCGAGCGGCCGTATCGAACGTTTGGCTATCCGTTGGTGCCGCTGATTTACATTATTCTGGCGGGGCTATTCATTATCGACCTTGCGATTCTCGCGCCGTCGACGTCGGGGATTGGGTATTTGTTAGTGTTCACTGGAATTCCGATCTACTTTATTTGGCGACGTAAAAGTAGACAGGACTGACAGGATTTAAGCAGGATTACTTAACCCATTCCTCGGCGATCTCGGTTTCAACTTTGACCGGTACAGTTTTCACGTATTCCTCGCCAGCCGAGATCATCGTTCGCTCAACCTTCTCGGCAATACTCTCCGCTTCATCAGCATCGGCTTCGACAACGATCTCATCGTGAATAATGTTGACCACTCTCGCACTCGTCTCGCTTAGCTCATCTTTCAACAAACGGAGCGCGCGTTTCAGGATGTCGGCACTGGTCCCCTGAATCGGCGTGTTTTTGCCGTTGCGTTGCGTCATAGAGATCTGTTGCCGATCGTTTTCATCATAACGAAAGCGCACCAGCCGTCCTGACGCCGTCCGGGCGTGTCGCTCACTGACTGCCCTGTTAGCCGCTTCACGCAGGTAGGTATCCAGTTGTCGATAGGTTCCAAAGTAGCGCCGCAAAACGTTCTCTGCTTCCGACACGCTCAACCCTGTCATCAACGCAAAGCGCTGCGCGCCAATCCCGTAAACAACTCCGAAGTTTAGTCGCTTCGCAAAGTCGCGCTGCTCTTTTGTCACCTGGTCCAACGACGCATTGAACACCTGCGACGCCGTCACCCGATGAAGATCCGCGCCCGAATTGAACGCCTCGATAAAACCTCGATCGCCGGAAAACTCCGCGAGTATGCGCAACTCAATCTGCGAATAGTCGGCAATGATCAACTTGCGCCCTTCCGGATAGCCACTGAAACATCGCCGGTACTCAATCGCGTGCGGCACCTGTTGAATATTCGGATTCGTACACGCGAATCTGCCCGTCGGCGCGCCGATCTGTCGAAAGTCCGCGTGCAGACGGTGCGTTACGGGATTGATCAACCCGATCATGTTTTCACCGTAACTCGTCAACGCCTTCTGCACGGTCCGATATTCAAGCAACGTTCCGACGATCGGATACTGCGCGGCGAGCGGTTGTAGCTTCCAGTTGCGTGTGGAATCAGGAACAGGGATGCCGAGCCGGTTGAGCGCCTGCGTCAACTGCTGGTGTGAATCGAGATTGATGTCTTCGCGTTGCGGTCCACCAAACAGTGAGCCCTGCTGGGATTCTACCGCTAAAACTTCCTGCAACTGTTCGGCGAGTTCGATCCTGCGTTTTTCAACGATGCCGAGTTGCTCGAGCCATCGATCTTTGCGCATGTAGAAACCAGCCAGCTCGATATCGACGACCGGCATCACACACTCAAACTCCAGCTGAGCAACCTTCACCAGCGAATCCGACTTCAACCGTTCGATCAGTTTCTCGCGCAACGGCAACAGGACCGCAGCATCGCGCGCCGCATACTCCAATTGCGCTTCGGACAATTCGAAATTCCAGTTACTCAAACGCTCCGACTTATCGATCGATTCGTTCAGATAACGACTCGCGACTGTCTCGAGACCGTGCCGCTCTTCAATATCACCCGCCCCGACAAGCTGACTCGCCAACAAAGTATCGAACAGCCCGCCGAGATCTACACCGAGATTGTGCTTGATAAACTTCCCGTCGAATTTTGCGTTGTGCGCGATCTTGATCGGTCTTGGAGCTTCGAGAATTCGGCGCAGCGGCGCCAACTCTTCACTCCGCGCAGCGTTGCCGTTGCTTAAGTGATCGAAGTCGAAGATGAAGACCCGATCGTGCGTCGCGAGTTGGATTAGTCGTAGGCGTGAAGTAAACGGATCGAGCTCGGTGGTCTCCGTGTCCAGACCGATTACTGGTTGCGTCGTGAGGATCTCGATTGCTTTTCGAAGATCATCTGCGGTTTTGATTACCAGATAATTCATGAACAAATATAAGACCTACAGGACATATAGGACCTATATTGCCATCAGTCGCTTCAACATAAAAATCTGCCCTTTGTGCTGTGCTTCGTGATCGATCAGGTGATGCAGAATCCAGCGCAGGTTGTATTCAGTCGTCTTTCCGTCGCGTTCGAAGGTGATGATGCGTTCGAGATCTTTATCATTGTATGTGAAGAGCACGTCGCGCGTTTGATTTCGTATATGCTCAACTTCGTTCAAGCAAAACTCCGCCGTATATCCATTACGTGCTACACGCTCGACGTCGTCGAGTATGTCCCAGTAAGGAGTGTTCTTAACTTCGTCAGTAAGCTTTTGTCCACTGGCGACCATCTTCATCCAAAACCACTCAGCTTCACCGATGTGCAACACGAGGCCACCGATCGAATGCGCGCCGAGAAATGGCGGCTTGCCAATCTGATCGTCAGCAATGTCCTTTACCGCGACGGCAACCTGGCGTCGCACTTCTTCCATGCCGCTGAGGTAATAACCGATTCCGGTTGATAAGCCGGGCTGAGGAGTTAAAACTCTGCGTCTCATTTTAGAATCCTTCCTGTTTCTCAGGCGCCGCGAGCTTCCATTGGTACAGGATGGGGCCTGACGAAGATCAACAAAAGCACCGCGGCCGTTGCGCCCGTGCATGCGCTGACTAGAAACGCCGTCGCCGGCCCTTTCCAGTCCCAAATCATACCCATCAAAAGCGAAGCAGGAAATACTGTCACGCCGAAGGCAAGATTATACAACCCATACGCTGTGCCTCTCTGATCCGGTCGCACAAGATCCGCAACCAGCGCCTTCTCCGCTCCCTCAACCAGACCGAAATAGATGCCGTAGATCAGAAAAAGGACCCAGAGCGAGATTGAGTGTGTTGCAAAGGCAAACCCTGCGTAAACTGCTGCATACAACACCCAACCGGAAACGATCAAACGTTTGCGTCCGAGACGATCCGAAAGATCGCCGCCGTACAACGAACTCAAAACCTTCATGCCGTGATGCGCCGCCCACAGCAGCGGGACCAGCACAACCGAGACTCCGGCATCAATCGCGCGCAGGATAAGAAAGCTGTCGGACGAGTTGGATAGCGTGAAAAGAGCAAGTACCAGCAGAAAGCGTTTGAAGTTGCTGTCGAACCCGCGCAGAGAGAGTTTAGGGATTTCAGTTCCTTCATGTCGCTGCACCGGCGACTCTCGCATGAAGAAGATCGCAACGAGCACAGCCAGCAGAGCCGGTATGGATGCAACCAGGAATATTCGTGAAAACTCCGCGTTCGTTGGTGAATTGCGGTTTACAACGAAAAGAATGACCAGTAGATATCCGAGTATTGGTCCAATGACCGCGCCACAGTGGTCCATTGCACGGTGAAAGCCGAATGCGATTCCTCTTTGCTCGACCTGAACCGTGTCGGCGATCATCGCATCGCGTGGAGCTGTTCTAAATCCTTTGCCAACGCGATCGGCGATCCGGATCCCAAGCACCTGTTGCCACGTTTGCGCGAAGGCGAGCATCGGACGGACCAACGATGCGAGAGAGTAACCCGCCACGACCAGTAACTTTCGTTTTCCCAGACGATCGCTAAGATAACCCGCAAACAGTTTCAGCAGGCTCGACATGGATTCAGCGAGCCCTTCAATCATTCCGATCGCAAGGGCTGACGCGCCTAAAGTGGTGGCAAGAAAAACAGGCAGGAGCGGGTAAATAATCTCGCTCGAAGCGTCGTTTAGAAGACTCACGAGCCCGATCGCAATCACATTCCGCGGCAGGCTCCGGTAACGACGCCACAGCCCCGTAAAGCCCTGGCCATGATTTGCAGAAGCTACAGGATTCATCCTGTCGTTAAGATTTGACGTAAGCGGCCCTGACGATTGTTTTGATATTTCCGCGCACGTGAAAGTCGCCTTCGATGTCCACTCGCAACGGATCGCAGGCTGCGACGAAGTCTTCCAGGATGATGTTGATCACGTGTTCGTGGAAGATCTTTACGTTGCGGAATGAGTTTATGTAGAGCTTCAGGCTCTTCAACTCCACACAGCGCTCGTTCGGAACGTATTGGAGTCGAATAGTAGCGAAATCAGGAAAGTCAGAGAACGGGCAGATCGCCGTGAACTCGGTGATCTCGAAATTGATTGTGATCTCGTTGCCGGGAAACTCGTAAGGAAAAGTGTCCAGCGGAAACAGATTCATCTCCGCACGAGGCGTCGATTGAATGTCGAGGCATTGCTGGTTTGGTGCGACCATCGCGGCGCGATCTTAACCGACGACTGCGCAAAACAGAACCGAGCGCGGTAGCGCCGGGTAAAAGTACCAGCAGAGCGTCCAAGTTGAAAATTGACCCAGCGCTACCGCGCTCGGTTCTGTTACGCCGGCTATTAAACCGGGGCGCGGTTGCGGTGGCCGATGTCGAAGAACTTGATCAGCACGAGGCCTGCGACGAAGCCGCCGATGTGCGCCGCGTAGGCAACACCACCCGTTTGCGAGCCTTCGCCAAGCATGCCGAGACCGCTGATCAACTGGAACAGGAACCACAAGCCAATCGCCACGTACGCAGGCACCTGCGTGAGAAAGCGAAAGAGAATCACCGTCACTCGACGCGTCGGATGCAGCAGAATATAACCACCCAGCACTCCCGAGATCGCACCCGAAGCACCAAGACTCGGCACCAGCATACTCTCGTCCCCGCCCGCAAACGCGGCAGTCGTAAATACGTGGGCCAACGACGCGATTATTCCGCAAACCAAATAGAAAATGAGGTACTTGACATGGCCCAGTCGATCCTCAATGTTGTCGCCGAAGATCCAAAGGAACAGCATGTTTCCGGCGATGTGCGCGATGCCGCCATGCATGAACATCGACGTGAACAACGTGAAGTAGACGGAAGGCCAGGTTTCTCCAAGCCCGGGAATCAAAACGCGTTGGCCCATGTGCTCGACCACGCGTGCCTCTGTAGTTATGTCCCTACCGGAAACAATCTCTCCGGGAACAGTCGAAAATGAATACGTGAAATCCGTGTCGGTCCCAAGCCGTTGCAGAACAACAAAGACAAAGATATTGAGGGCGATGATTGCATAGTTAACGAACGGCGTTGTGTGCCTGTCCGTGTTGTCGTCATACAGCGGAAAGACCATGGTCCTCTACCTCATGTCGAAATGAGACAATAACGCGTGCTGTATGCACGGATTGTGCCGTTGCCGTTACGAAAAATTAATCCGCGCCTCGCTCTGCAACCGGCACCCCGGCGTGAACCAAAGCCGGCTCGTGCGGTCTCAATAATTCGTAGCCTTCTGACCTCGCGACGAACGTCGCTGCCGTAAGATCGCCGGTAACATTCAGCGTCGTGCGGCACATGTCAAGAATACGATCCACTCCGAGAATAATGGCGATGAGCGCCGGATTGACTCCAATCGTAACCAGCACGCCAATGATGAACGGAATCGATCCCGACGGGATGCCAGCCGTTCCAATGCCGCCGAGTATCGCGAGATAGACCACCATCAACTGTTGGCCCAATGATAGTTCGACACCCGCAAGTTGGGCCAGGAACAGCACCGTGACGCCTTCGTACAACGCCGTGCCGTTCTGGTTCGCGGTGGCGCCGACAGTCAACACGAAACTATTGATCTGCTGCGGCACGCCGAGGTTCTGTTCCGACACCCGCAACGCAGTCGGCAACGTCGCGTTTGAAGACGAGGTTGAGAAAGCAGTGAGGATCACTGTCTTTATTCGCCTGAAAAACTCGATCGGCGAGATGCGCGACAGGAAATAAATCGAAAGCGAATAAACGCCAAACATGTGCAACGACAACCCGAGGAGCACGGTTATAAAAAACCATCCCAGCGCCTGAAGCAGGTCCAACCCAAATCGCGCGGTGTTGTTGAATAAAAGGCACGCGACCGCGAAAGGCGCGAACTTCATGATGATCTCGATGATCTTCGCCGTGATCTCGTAGAGACCTTCGAGCACTCGGAGGAAAGGCGTTGTGACCGTCACCGGAAGAAGCGTGATCGCGATACCGATCACTAATCCAAAAAACATGAGGTGAAGCATGTTTGGATCTTCTTTGCCGGAGATGGCATAGAACGGATTTTTCGGAACGATCGTTTCCACCGCCTGCATGAGAGGTTTTGACGTGCTGCTTGTCTGCTGCGCAGCCTGGACAGTTTTCGAAGCATCGGTGGCATAGCGAGCCTGCAGCGCATCTGAGGTCGCTTGATCGACTTTCTTGCCCGGCTGGATGGTATTGGCCAAAGTGATACCGATGACGACGGAAATCGCTGAGATGATTAAGCAGTATGCGAAGGACTTGAGCCCAACGCGTCCGAGTTTTCGAATGTCGCCGATGCCCGCAACTCCCACGACCAGCGATGAAAACACGAGTGGAACCACAATCATCAACAGCAGACGTAAAAACAACTGGCCCACTGGATGAGTGAAGTTATCCACGAACCAGGCCACTCGTGGATGATCGCCGCCAACTAGCTGATTTACAGCGACGCCGGCAATCGTTCCGACAACCAATCCGATCAAGATCTTGGTGTGAAGGGCCATGCCCTTCGGTTTGTCTGGCGTCTCTTCGTCAAGGTCGGTTGCTATCTCACGTTCGAAAGCATCTCGAGCTACGCGTCTGTCGTCTTTGTCTTCAGGCATGATTTAAGGTTCCGGCTCTGTTGGTTTCGTCTTCAGGTAACTAACGGCCCCAGCGCAGTTTGTCGCGCAGAACATCAAAATAGTTTCGGTTGCTGGGCTGTATGAGATTGAAAGTTGTGCGACTCTTTCCAATCACCACTCGATCTTCGACTTTCAGTGGAAACCCGACCTGGCCGTCGAGTGTTAACGCAACTTCCTCCTGGTCTGTCTTCAGTATCAACTCGATCTCCGCATTGTCAGGCACGACGATCGGGCGATTGGAAAGCGTAAAAGGACAAATCGGAGTGACGACCACAGCATTCATGGAGGGAAAGATCACCGGACCGCCCGCTGAAAGGTTGTAAGCAGTGGAACCAGTCGGCGTTGAAACTA
Source organism: uncultured Acidobacteriota bacterium (assembly GCA_963800055.1). GTDB lineage: Bacteria > Acidobacteriota > Blastocatellia > Pyrinomonadales > Pyrinomonadaceae > PSRF01. The sequence goes on along the minus strand of CAWCZP010000022.1, from coordinate 545,165 downwards.
TTAGACCATCCGCGCGAAACAAGTTGACAAACTGGCTGTTGAAGAACGCTTCTATCTTGATAATCCGCGCGAGTGCCGACTTGTTGATTACAACGTCGTTCAGCACGCGATTGGTCGTCAACGACACTCCATCGCGTATCAACTCAACCGCGAGCATCACGCGTTTATCGAGGCGGTAGTTTCCGGCAAGAATCGCCTCGAGCGCGCTGTAAAGCTCTTCGATTCTGAACTCTGCGAGATAACCGAGTCCGCCGTAGTTGACGCCGAGGACAGGTATTTCCTGATCGCCGATCATTCGCGCGGTAGCGATCATGGTCCCATCACCACCGAGAACCAGCATCAAGTCGGCATTGCTCGCAAGCTTGTCTGGCTGAACTTCTTCAACGGCGCAGCCGGTCTGATGCTGTATGCGGTCGCGCTCGATTTCTGGTCCACCGGCGAGTTCGATACCTCGCGCGGCAAGCCACACAACCAGCTCGCAGATTGTTTGCAGGGCTTCGGGTTGATGCGGTTTAAGGACTATTCCTATCCGCTTAATCGAAGGCATGGGTTTGAAGTGGGAGCGTCTAAAACAGCGGGATGATACGCGGGCGGATGTTCAGAGTTCAAGCTCGTTTACTTATCTTCTCTGTGCCTCTGTGTCTCTGTGGTTACAAAATGATTTCAAAACACAGAGACACAGAGCACAGAGAAGATACTAAATGCGATACAGAGCTAGAAACTCCACGTTTCCTTCGGCGCCTTGAATCGGGGATTCTATGACGTTCACGACCTTTAGACCGAGCGCTGTCGCGGCCTTGTTTACTTCCTCCACAGCTCGCAACCGCTTCGCCTCGTCGCGCACAATTCCACCGCTTCCAACCTCTCCTCGTCCGACTTCAAACTGAGGTTTGATGAGCGTAATGATCGCGCCGCTTTCGAGAATCAAAGGAATGATCGCGGGCAGGACCTTCGTTACGGAGATAAAAGAAACGTCAATGACAACCAGATCAAACTTGTGAGGAAAATCTTCCGGCTGCAAGTGACGCGCGTTAACGCCTTCACGCACTTCGACCCGCGGATCGTTGCGCAAACGCCAGTCGATCTGGTTATGTCCGACGTCAATCGCAAAAACTTTCTTCGCACCATGCTGCAACAGGCAATCTGTGAATCCGCCCGTTGAAGCCCCGACATCGAGACACGTGAAGCCCGCGGGGTCGATCTGAAACTCGCGCAACGCGGCTTCGAGTTTCAGACCACCACGCCCGACGTAACGACTTGTCGGATCGTCGCCGCCTTTGACGCGAACTGAAGAATTTGTATCGAACTGCTGGGAAGGTTTATCTACGCGCTGTTCGTTAACGAGCACCACTCCCGCCATGATCATCGCCTGCGCTTTTGTGCGCGACTCGGCGAGACCCAGGTCGACGAGAAGTTTATCTATGCGCTCACGCTTCACAGGTTTTACAGGATTCTAATCCTGTAATCCTGTTCTAAGCACGTCTCGTCACAGCGCGTGGCTTATCACTCAAGTGAAGCTCGCTGGCGCAGTCGTGGCAAAGCCAGACGAGAATGTGGGGCGCATCGGCCCAAAAGAAGGAACTCACCTTGGCGGCCATCCTGACCGCCTCGTCCACACGGAGCCGTTGCAGAGCCTGAACGTAAAATGCGCCGTTGTAGTAATCACCGGCCGCACCTTCCTCCCTGTGGATACACTCCCGCTCGCGAAACGTCTGCCTAGTCATGATGCACCACCATATTTCCTCGCGCCGCATCGCGCGAAATACAGAGCCGTTAATAAAAGCGCCGGGGTAAGTTATTTATATGTGAGCTGAAAAACAGGGCAAGCGAACTAACAGTCTCCGAGCGAGACCCAAATCGCTATGACTGGAATGATGCCACTCGCTTTCGATTCAGTCAACAATGTTTTTCGCGAGTAGGATGACCGTTTAGACTTAGGGCCGTCTGCGGCGGGGACCTTCGAAAATTTCGTCGAGATTTGAAAGATCACGGTCGGGATGATTCATTCTGTTGCGACGTTCGCGTCGAGCAGCGCGTCGCGCACGGCGTTCCTGCCACTCATCAATCAATATCGATTCACGAATTCGCTCGAGTTCGTCTTCTTCGTCAAGCCCTCGAACCGTGCGTGGGCGCATCAATTCGGTACTACGGGGCACTATCGCCGGGCGGCTTACAACCGGTGCTCTCTTCGGAGTGACCGTAATAATGTCGCTTTCTTCTTCGATGTGTTCTGCGCCGGCTGTGTGTTCGGTTGTTACAGGCAACTCGCTTTCAACGGGTTCCACGGCGGCTGCAACGGGCGCAGCGGGTGTTTCAATTTCTGAGATCTCACTTGCTACGACCGGGACATTTCGCAGTTTCAGATAAGACGCCAGCAGTGCCGAAGCTGCTCCAAGCATCATCGCCAGGGCAAATGCGCCACCCAGTAGCCAGTGCCTGCGATGTCGCTCCTTCGCATCGATCTTCTCCAGCGGCACCACCGGACGCGCTGACAGCAGCGTCCGCTCGTCGTCAAAATGCGGCTGCGCGGCGGACGTGGAAACATTAACTAATCTATTAAAAATCTGTTCTTTCATCTTTCAATTGTGCTTAAGCACAGAGGTCGGGAGTATTCGTCGTCAGCCGAATAGTTGCAATCACGAGGCCACAGGAGAGACGTCTGTTATGACGCGATTTTTAGTAAGGCTGAAGCGGGGAGCAGGCGAAAACCTTCCGTTTTGGTGCACTAAAACGACGCGCTGGGGCGCGACAAGAGGCATAGAAGGAGAAATGTGTTGCTCATTTTTTGAGCTTTTTGTGCTTGTTGTGTGGCAACTATGAGACGCCGCGCCGCGCCTTTGTTCGTCTATCGTCGAGCACCTCGATGCTTTCTCGAACGCGGTTGTAAATCCCGTCGGCGTCAAGTCCGTACTTCGCCAGCAGCAATTTTGCGTCACCGTGCGTGATGAGGCGATCCGGAATTCCCATTCTGACGACGCGAACTCTGTCTTGCAGGCCGTTCTCTTCGAGCAACTCCATCACTGCCGATCCAAAACCGCCCGCCAGGTACGCTTCTTCAACTGTGACGATTAGACGCTTGGTGCGCGCCAACGCGAGTAGCAACGACGTGTCGAGTGGCTTTACGAATCTCGCGTTCACGACGGTTGTTTCAATCCGATCCTTCGCGAGACGGTCCGCAGCCGCGAGCGACGGATGGACCATCGCGCCGTAAGCAACTATCGCGATCTCGCCGCCGTCACGAAGTATTTCACCCTTGCCGATCTCGAGCAGCTCCGGTTCGCGGTCGATGGGAACGCCGACGCCGTTGCCGCGCGGGTAACGCATCGCCGCCGGGCCGGTGTGCTCGATCATCGTGAACATCATATCGCGCATCTCGCCTTCGTCTTTCGGCGCCATGACGATGATGTTGGGCACTGCGCGCAGATATGCGATATCGAGCAGGCCATGATGAGTTTGCCCGTCGCCTCCGGCGATACCACCGCGATCCAGGCAGAACTTAACGTTGAGATCCTGAATGCAGACGTCGTGAATGATCTGATCGAAACCACGCTGTAAGAAGGTTGAGTAGATCGCGCAGACTGGTTTCAGTCCTTCGCAGGACATGCCCGCGGCAAACGTGACACAGTGTTGCTCGGCGATGCCGACGTCGAAGGATCTCTCGGGAAATTTCTCGAGCGGAGTGCAAACGCCGGTGCCATCGGGCATCGCGGCAGTCAACGCGACGACCTTCGGATCCTTTTCCATCAACTGGCTGAGCGTGTCGCCAAAAACCTTCGTATAAGTTGGCACTTTGGCGGAACTCTTTTGCGGTTCGCCAGTCTTGAGATCAAAAGGACCAGTTGCGTGCCAGCGATAGTAATCGGGCTCGGTTTGCGGAAAGCCTTTGCCCTTGATTGTTAAGGCGTGGACGATCACTGGACTGTCTTTGACCTGCTTGGCTTCTTCCAACGCGGCGACGAGCGCTCGCGGATTGTGTCCGTCGACGTAGCCGATGTATTTGAAGCCCAGCTCATTCACGAGGGCTCCCGGCAAGACCGCGGCGGCGATCGCGTCTTTCATCGTCTTCGCCGCATGATGCAAGCGCTCACCCAGCGAAGGAATGGCCAGTAGCTTCTCCTCGACTTCGTCTTTGAAACGGTGATAGCCGTGCGCGCCTCGAATGCGATTCAAGTAGCCAGTCAACGCTCCCACTGCGGGCGCGATCGACATTTCGTTATCGTTGAGCACGACGATCAGACGGCTTTTCAAATGACCGGCCTGATTGATCGCTTCCATGGCCATGCCGCCGGCGAGAGACGCGTCGCCAATCAACGCGACCACGTGATGATCTTCGCCTTTGCGATCGCGCGCGATGGCCATTCCGAGTGCGGCTGACAGCGAAGTTGAAGCATGGCCGGCGCCGAAAGTGTCGTACTCGGATTCGTCTCGTCGAAGGAAACCGCTGATGCCGCCGTATTGCTTGATGGTTGGGAGTAACTCACGGCGTCCGGTAAGAATCTTGTGCGCGTAGGCCTGGTGCCCGACGTCCCAAACCAGTCGATCGCGTGGCGTGTCGAAGGCGTAATGCAATGCGACTGCCAGTTCCACGGCGCCCAGTGAAGCGCCCGTATGCCCGCCAACTCGCGACATTGTCTCGAGTATGTAGGTGCGAATTTCGTCGGCAACGGTCCGTAATTGATCGAGTGGAAGAGCGCGCAGGTCGGCTGGCGAGTCAATACTTTCAAGAAGCGTCATTGTGGCCGCATTGTACTCCAATCATTAGCTTTTGCTACCCCATCGTACTTCGTGTTATAAAGTACTCTGCGGCGCTCCTGATGTCAACCGAAATCTCGGGCGCCACCAAATCTTACGGGTAAACCTGTCACGCTAGTTCCATTGGAAACTTACAATTGTGTCTTCCTTGACAAACTGCGCCTCGCGACTAGAATTGGTCTTCGCCTGATTGCGGCACGGAGATGTGGCCGAGTGGCTGAAGGCGGCGGTTTGCTAAACCGTTAAGGGTCAAAAGCCCTTCACAGGTTCGAATCCTGTCATCTCCGCCAGAAATTGAGCCACAAAAAAGCACAAAATGCGCAACTGAGCCAGGCTAAGATCTCTTGTGCATTTTGCGCTTCTTTGTGGCTTGCAACTTTTACCATGTCTGTTCGCGTCCGTTTCGCTCCATCACCAACCGGCTACCTGCACATCGGATCCGCGCGTTCCGCTCTCTTTAACTGGCTCTACGCGCGTAAGACCGGCGGAAAGTTTTTGCTGCGCATTGAAGACACCGATCTGGAACGCTCGACCGAAGCGTCGACACGCTCGATCATCGAAGGACTCGAGTGGCTCGGACTCGATTACGACGAAGATCTCGTTTTCCAGTCGGCAAATGCTCCGCATCACAGAACTGCCGCGAATCGACTTGTCGAAGAAGGAAAAGCCTATCGCGACTTCACGCCGAAAGAGCAACGCGACGATAAAGACGTAAAGCAGGGCGTCGCCGAACGCGCGCGTACACAGACAGCGGAGGGTGTGGACCAACGCAGCAACCCATTTCGCGACCTGCCAAAAGAAGAATCAGACGCACGGGCTGCCGCAGGAGAGCCGTTTGCTATACGTCTGAAAATTCCGAGAGAAGGTCAGACAAAGTTTGACGACATCGTCTACGGAACGCAGGAGCGCAGCTATTCGGAGATCGAGGATCTCGTGCTGCTGCGTTCTGACGGTCATCCGCTTTACAACCTTTCGGTAGTCATCGACGACATCACAATGGGCATCACGCACGTGATCCGCGGCCAGGACCATCTCACCAACACTCACAAGCAGGTCCTGCTTTACGAGGCGTTAGGAGCGCCGGTGCCTAAGTTTGCGCACCTGCCGCTGATCCTTGCGCCGAACAAAGGAAAGCTCTCAAAACGTAAGCACGGCGAGGTTGTTTCGTTAACGACCTATCGCGATCGCGGATTTTTGCCGGCCGCTTTTCGAAATTTTCTGGCGCTGCTGGGATGGTCGCCGCCAGATGGCAAAGAACTGCTGAGCAAAGAGGAGCTGGTCCAACAGTTCTCACTCGAAGGAATCGGGCGTGCAAATGCGATCTTCAACTTCCAGGAGAACGATCCGCGTCGCTGGACTGACGACAAAGCGCTCTGGATGAACGCGGAGTACATTCGCACGATGCCGCTCGAAGAGTTGCTGCCGATGTTGAAGAGTGAACTTCGTGCAAACAAACTCTGGCGCGAGGAGTATGATGACGACGACAGCGAGTGGTTCCGCAAGACTGTCGACTTGATTCGCCAGCGATATTTCACGTTGAAAGATTTTTCGGGGCAGGGGCGCGCATACTTTTCGGATGACTTTGATTTTGATGAGGCTGCGGTTGACAAGAACCTTCGCAAAGAGCCGCGTTTACGTGAACTGCTGAACGGTCTTGCTGACAAGCTCGAAACGGTCGAGCCATTTAACGTCGAGACTGCTGAAGCCGCGCTGCGCGCGTTTGCCGACGAAGCGGGCGTGAAATCAGGTTTGCTGATAAACGGGGCGCGCACGATGCTCACCGGACAGGCCGTTGGTCCATCAATGTTTGAAATCTTCGACGTGCTTGGTCGTGAAGCGTCAGTGCAACGATTAAGAAGCGGCATTCCGTGGTAATTTTGGAGGGTTGAGATGATCAGAAGTATTAATCTTCATCGTGTTAGCGTGCGGAGTTGTTGCTGGTCAAAATACAAACTCATCGACCACCACTGAGCGACCTCGAACCGCCAGTCCGACCAACCGAACGAAACCGCCGGCGACAGAGACTCAGCAATCGCCGCCCAAGCAGAAACCACCGGCCACAACTCCGGCCGGAGCCCGAAGGTGTGCTGGCAGCATTCAACGCTTTGCTCGACGGAATCAGGCATGCAAACGTGAACGAGGTGATGAGTGTCTATTGGAACTCTTCACAACTCAATCTCTTCAATTACAACGGCACAGTCACGAAGGGCTGGCAACAGGTACGCAAGAACCGCGAGAGCTCGTATCCCGAGATCAAAGACGTGAAGCTCGAAGTGCGTGATGTTTCAGTGACGATGCTCGGGCGCGATGGTGCGACGGTCACTTGCTTATGGACGCAAACGCAGAGCTACAAGGGAACACCGGAAAGCGTGTCGGGGCGAATGACGCTGGTGTTCAAGCTCGTCGGTAACGCGTGGAAAGCGATCCACTTGCACTCGTCGCCTGACAATCCAAACCCGGCGGTGATTCCGGCGTCTGAGAGGCCTTCACCGTCTCCGAGTCCTACGCCATAAGTGAAAAAGCCGTCCACGACGAATCGTGGACGGCTTCGGTGAACTGTTGGGATTGGCCTGAGGCTGACTGGTGCCACTTCCAGAAAGGAGGAGCACTATGCAGTAAGACGACTAAACCAGAATCCTAACGGGTTCGCTGGTTCAGAGGTCAGGCCGCAGCCACCTCACTGTGATTAGAACTCATATATTTTTGAATCACCTCCTTTCCAGTGTCTGCGTGGATAATAAGGCACGAGGAAAAGATCGTCAACCGGAATTTGAAATGGGGCACTGCGTTTGGAGTTCAACCTTTAGGTTGCCGACAAGAGCAAGCTAAAGCTTGAACTCCAAACGCTCGCCTCGAGTGTAAACCCGCCATACGTGCTCGACGCCGAAGAAGTATGCAAGCTCGCGATAGTCGGCGCAGTCGTGAATCACAAAATCCGCGATCTTCCCCGGCTCGAGCGAGCCGAGTTGATCGCCGCGATTCAAGCTGTACGCAGCATTTATCGTGGCCGCCGTGATCGCTTCCGCCGGCGTCATCTTCATCTGGGTGGCTGCAAGCGAAAGGACCATGCGCATTGAAGGTGTCGGTGAAGAACCGGGATTGAAATCTGTGGCGAGCACGACCGCGAGGCCGGCATCGATCATCTCGCGCGCTGCGGGATAACGAGACGATCCGAGCGCATAGACAGAACCAGGCAGCAGCACCGGCTGCACGCCCGCTTGTTTCAACACGCTGATGCCGTCAGCGTCTGTATGTTCGAGATGATCCGCGGTGACTGTTCCCAACTCCGCCGCCAGTTTTGCGCCGCCGGAAAGCGAAAGCTGATCGGCGTGCATCCTCAACCCTAATCCGTGACAACGCGCAGCCGAAAGAATCTTCCACGACTCATCCGTCGTGAAGACTCGCTCCTCACAAAAGACGTCACAAAATTCAGCAAGTTTCTGCTGCGCTACTTGCGGCAACATCTCATCGATGATGAGTGAAATGTATTCATCGCGTCGTGCTCGATACTCCGGGGGAACACTGTGCGCGCCGAGAAAAGTCGGGACGTAACGCAGCGGCGTCTCCTGATCGAGTTGCTTGATCGCACGAAGGATCTTGAGTTCGTCCTCCAGTGATAAGCCGTAACCCGACTTCGCTTCAACTGTTGTCGTTCCACCACGCAAAAACCATTGCGCGTACCGGCGGCCTGTCGCAACCAGCTCATCTACACTCGCCGCGCGTGTGCGATTAACTGTCGACTGAATCCCACCGCCACGCGCCGCAATTTCCTGATAGGTCGCTCCTTTACTGCGCTCCTCAAACTCATCGACGCGCGTGCCCGCAAAGACCGGATGGGTGTGTGCATCGACAAACCCCGGAAGGACAACTCGTCCTCCAGCATCGACGACGGTCGTTGACGCGTCGATCGACTTCTCGATCTCTGCGGTCGTTCCAACTCGCTCAATCAATCCATCGCGAACAAGCAGTGCGCCTTGCGAAACGATCCCAAGCTCACGCAACTCCGCGCCAACACGCGGCCGGGCTGGACCAGCAAGCGTCACGAGCTGAGCGCAGTTGATAATCGCGAATGATTTACTTTCGTTTTCTGAGGACATAAATCGCGAGGCCGATAACGTTGGCAACCACGACCGTGCCGGCAACCTTGAGGGCAAATGACAACGGATTTTCTACGTCCGTAATCGGCATGATAGAGAAACGAATATAGATCAGACTAACAACAAAGCCTGACGCGCACGCGAGTTTTAGCCACCATGGCGACCTGACGCCAAGCGCCTTCATCCCAAACAACGGTATCGCAAACAGAACCAAATAGGTCAGCGCATAGAAAACTCCGGCCGCATTGTCGATTATTTGAAACGCTTCCTGCGCGTGGACTCCCGTCCGGCTTAGCACGCCGAGCACCAGCGTCACCGCGCCGACAAATAAAATTGAATTGATCGGAGTCTTGTACTTTGGATGCAGCCGGCTAAACCAACCGGGTAACAGTCGATCCCAGCCGGCGACCATCGGCAAACGTGTGTTTCCGGAAAAGTAAATACTCATCAGCGCGATTGTCCGCACAGCGATGCCGAGAATCGCGATGGAACCGATCGTTCCGACCCAACCTCCCACTCCAAAGCCGATCGAAAGCGTTTGGGGGATCGGTCCGATCACATCGACATGATCGCGCGGGATAAATGCGAGCACGGAGCTGGTGCCGAGGATGAACATCAGCGCGATGATCGGCGCCGAGATCACGACCGAGCGTCCGATGTTCCGCGCTGGAGCCCGTGTTTCTCCCGCAAGGATCGCAACGTACTCGAACCCAGTCAAAGCGCCGAGCGCGAGTTTACTCGCAACGTTGATGTTGTATTCAGAAAAAGTCGGAAATTGAATCGCGAACGGATGATACCCTTCGCCCATTGCTCCCGAGATGACGACGACCGGCAAGAGGATCAACGCGGTGAACGTAAGCATATGCACCAGACCACCGACGTTGTGGACCCACTTGCCCAGCGCGAGGCCACGCGTAGCCGCCACAACCATCCCTGCAACAAGAAGAAAACTGATGAGGGTAACCATCTGCCAGCTGTCTCTCATCCAGGCAGCGGCTGATCCAATGGCGTATGAAATGTTTGTGTTCACGATCAACCCGACGCCGGCCAGAACGGAAATCGCGAACACCCAGAGATTCCACCCGACCATGAAAGCGACAAAATCGTTGAATGCGATCTTGGACCACTGATAAAGGCCGCCCTCGAGTGGCATCAGGCGAATCAGAAAAATCACCGCAGCAGCAAGTGGAAGGTAGAAAGTGGCGATTGCGAGGATCCAGAAGATGCTTTGCTCATGACCCAGCCGCGCGGCCCACCCCACCCAAAACGTTCCGACCACGAACACGACCTGCGTCAGGACCAGATCAAAAAGTCCCAGCTCCTTTTTGAAGACAGCACTGCGCGCTTCAACATCACGCTCAACGTCGGCGGCGCTTGGAGAAGTAGCGCGGTCTGTGTAATCAGTGTTCATTTGTGGCGCGCGTTAGCCATTGGACCACATCCTCGCGCATGCTGGGAACTATTTCATGCTCGGCGTCATAACTCTTGAACTCAACTGAGCGCGCCCGCATCTGCAACTGTTTTTCGTAATCCTTTACGCGTTCTGGCGAGTAAAACTCGTCGCGCGTTCCGGCGAGGTGCAGCACGTCGATCTCCGCCTGGCGATAGAGTCCGCTGGTTTCCCAGTCGCCTGGAATGCCGCCGCAGATGCCAATCACGCCGCGCAAGTTTTCAGGGTGCGTGAAAGCGAAACGATAATTGAGCGCGCACGATTGTGAGAAGCCGAGAAGGAAGATGCGCGACGGATCGGCGATGCCGTCGTCAATCAGCGTTCTGATCAAATCGAGCAATGCCTGATGATGCAGCGCTACGGATTCTTCACTGCGAAAGTTCGTCAACCACCCGAAACCGAAGCGAAGTGGACCACGAGGTTCTCGCGGCTCTCTGATGTGCTGGTGAGGTCCCTGCAAAGAAGCAATCGCAAATGTTTCCGGCGCCATCTGCTGCGCTTCACGCATCATCTGCTGCTTGTTTGCGCCGTAACCGTGCAGCGCGATCAGCAGTGGCGCAGGTGAAGACGTGCCTGGCCTCACGTCGTAATAGAGGTTTATGCGCGCGTCGAGAATGCGGTCGAGTTTCGGTTCCACAGATTACGCAGATTACACCGATTTTGCTACGATGGCTCTACAAACTTTTCTCGCGAGGTGTCAGTGATGAAATTCCCGGGCGGATTCAATATTGAACAGATGATGAAGCAGGCGCAGAACATGCAGCAGAAAATGGCGAAGGAGATGGAAGAGCTGCTCGTCGAAGCTTCAGCGGGTGGCGGCGTTGTCACGGTGCAGATGAAAGGCAATCATGAGCTAGTGGCTCTTAAGATCGATCCCGAGGCAGTTAAGGAAGGCGACGTCGAGATGTTGCAGGACATGATCGTGGCGGCTGTAAACGAAGGCAACCGGAAAGTCGACGAAGCGATGAAGGGCAAGCTTGGTGGAATGTTGCCGCCAGGGCTCGGAGGATTGTTTGGTTAACAATGCTTGAGTACGCTGAACCTGTAACCAAACTGATCGACGAGCTGAAGCGCTTGCCGAGTATTGGCCACAAGTCTGCGCAACGCCTGGCCTTTCACGTCATGCGCACGCCTGAAGCTGATCTCGAGCGGCTGATCGTTGCGCTCAGAGAAGTGAAACAAAAGATTGTTCTTTGCTCGGTCTGCAACAACCTCACTGAAGTTAATCCGTGTCGCTTCTGCGTGTCTACGAACAGAGATCATTCGGTGATTTGTGTAGTTGAAGAACCTTATAGTTTGGTAGCAGTGGAGAAAACCCGTGCTTACAGGGGCGTTTATCACGTGCTCCACGGCAGTCTTTCGCCGATTCGTCACATTGGACCAAGCGAGTTGCAGTTGGCGAATCTCCTGCCACGGTTGAAGCCGGAAAACAACGAGGGCGTGGCCGTGAAGGAAGTGATCCTTGCGACGAATCCCACCACTGAAGGTGAGGCGACTGCAAACTACATCAGTCGGCTGCTGAAACCGTTGGGATTGAAAGTGACGCGGATCGCGATGGGAATGCCGGTGGGAAGCGACCTCGAATATGTTGACGAGGTCACGATGGACAAGGCGCTCGCCAACCGCCACGAGATCTAAGCCACAAAAGGCACAACACTATCATTTGCGCATTTTGTGGCTACTCTTCTTAAAAGCGCACGTGCTCCAGTGGCACCTTTTCCTTACACAACAGACAGTCATCCTCACTGTCGTACATCTTCACATCGAAATCGATCAGTGACTTTACCGGGACGCCTTCAATCTCATTTGGCGCCGTGTCAAAGCGAACAATTGCGCCGCAACCGATCATTCGCGCGCCGAGCGTCTTCACGAGTGTCACCGTTTCCTCTATCGCCATACCGCTGCGAATGATGTCGTCCACGATGATGCACGGATTGACTTCACCCTGGTTCACATATTGCCGGAACATGCGCTCGCCCTTCTCCTGTTCCGCCCAGTAGATCTGTTCCGCGTTGAGCGCGTCGCGCACACCGAAGGCGACGGGAATTCCTCCCGAGCTCGGACTGATAACCGCAACTTTTGGAAGCTGGCTCGATATGTCTTTTTCAAGTCGGAACTTTCGACTCAGTGCCACTGCCAGAACGCGCGCCGTGTCGTAATAACGGAAGGCCAAAGGCATTTGAAAATAATGTGGCGAGTGCTTTCCGGTGGTTGGATAAACAAAGTGGCCCTCGCGAAATGCGCCGGTGCGTTGCAGAATTTGCATGACGGCATCTTGAGAAGGAATCAACTCAACCATGCGGTTCTCCTCTATTTTGTGTTCAATTTAGCGCGCGAGAGCATACATCAGTCGCAGCACGTTCGACTAGCAGCCGTTGATCGCGCGGTAAACCATGCGGCAAAGACTCGACTGAAAACCACTCGGCACGCTCGACTTCCATTGCTTGTGGTTTCACATCCGCGTTTGCATGACAAAGAAACAGAATCTCCACCTGGCGCGGCTTTTTGAACGAGCGCGCCGCGAAGAGCTCCGCGGTTTCGACTTCCATCCCGATCTCTTCGCGCAACTCTCGTTTCAAAGCATCGAGTGGCTGTTCACCCTTTTCAAGAAAACCGCCCGGCAAACCCCAGCCACTGCCGGCGCGAAACCGGTGTTTCAGGAGAAGCACCTGCCCTTTGTCGTTGAAAATGAGCGCGCCTGCAGTGACGGTGAAGCGCGCATGCGTCACGCGCATGCTCCAGCGACGCACGCGCACAGGCAATGAGCGCCAAATTCGGCCAATAACGTTTTGAATACTCGCCACGGATAAACACAAATAACACGGATCGTGTACAATCCGGCAGAAATGGTAACCACGGAAACCACCGCAGCCCCCCCAAGCGGATAACAAACGCGCAGACCGTTTGTAACGAGAGGAACGAAAAGGGAAAGCTCTGCAACGGCCACTTAAAGCAGTTGCGCACGGCCGGTGAAGCTGCCGTGATTCACCTTCGCGGCGACGATGTGCTTTCCAAGTGCCAGACGTGCGGCACGCTGTACATGGGCCCGCCGCTGGGCCATGTTCGCGATCCCAATAAGCAGCACCGGTTCGTTGAAGCGGAGTTGACGGCGTTGCTACAAGCCGCGGGCGGCACGCTTCCGGTTATCAAGAAAGACGCAGAACGTGGTGTCTACGTGATGGTTGAAACAGCGGTGGGCGATCACGGTCACGCCGCGAAACCTGCGCCCGCAAAAGCCGCGGCGCCCGCTTCGGCCGCTAAGGCTGCGGCTCCTGCGGCCGCGAAACCCGCGGCTCCGAAAGCTGCCGGACACAAACTAGGCGAAAATCCAAATCGACAACTGTTTCGTCGCTCGACCTACGCCGGCGTGAAAGATACGGGACCAGTCCCGGGCGAGACTTTTGAACAAAAAGTGGCGAGGTTGAAAGCGGTTTCAGCGGGAGCGAAACAGCGTGCTGAAGAAGGTGGTGAAGCATCTCCCGTCGGCGAGGCGCCAGAAATCCTAACTACCCTCGCGCCCGATCAGGAAGTGCCACCTCCGGCTGCTGCTCCACAGACAGCGTCAACACCCGCTCCAGCTCACAAACCTACTGGCAACGCGGACCGCACGCTATTTAAGCGCTCGACTTACTGTGGTGTAGTTGATACTGGCCCAGTTCCCGGTGAGACATTTGAGCAAAAAGTGGCGCGGTTAGCGAAAGTGGCTGCCGCAGCGAAACAAAGATCCGAAGGCGGGTAACGCAAAAGGCACAAAACTAAAACCACAAAAGGCACATAAACGATTAATGAAGAAAAGTTTATGTGCCTTTTGTGGCTTTGATTTTGTGCCTTTTGTGGCTACTGTTCGGTGATGGTGAGCCCGTCGTGAGCGAGGCTCCAATCGAGAACCTCGGCGCCCTCCTCGGCAGCGAGCGCCGCCTCGACGTCGGCGCGCCGGCCTGCTGCACAGAAGAACGCGATACAGCCACCACCACCCGCGCCACAAACCTTCGCGGCCTCAGCTCCGTTCGCCAGTGCCTTCTCAACCAGCATGTCCATTTGCGGTGTCGTGATCGTCGGCGCGAGACGCTTTCGATTCGGATAACCCTGCTTCATCACGGTGGCAACTCTGTCCCAATCGTCAGCCAGCAACGCTTCACGCATATTCCGCGCTGAATCACGAATGCCGTCGAACAACTCAAACAACTCGGTATCGCCGTCGATGTGACGTTTGTAGATCTCCCAGTTGTTGATACCGGAGAGTCGCGGCTCACCCGTGTAACAGATCGCGATGCGGCGTTCGAGTTCGTCTTTGTTTACTTGCAACGCCTCACGCTCAATTCCGTCAGGCCGGAAGTGAATGCACGAAACAGAACCGTAGAGCGGTGGATAGTAATCCTGAAAACCCGCCGGAACCTTGATCACTGTCGATTCGACATTCGCGGCAATCGTCACGAACTTCCGTTCGTCGTAACGATTTCCGACCAACCGGTTCAGCGCTCCGATACATGCGATCGCGAGCGCCGACGAGCCTCCGAGACCCGCACCAGCCGGCACATTACTTTCCGCAACGAGGTGAAAACCAGTCGTCGGCTTGAAAAAGTGGACCAGCTTCGAAATCAGCTCGAGACGCTGTTCCAACCTCAAATCTTCAATAGCTGACAGTGCTGTTTCGAATGAGACCTTCAGATCGCGAGACTCGAGAATGATGCGACCGTCATCGCGCGTCTCGATCCGGCAGCGAGCGTAAAGTGAAAGGGCAAAATTGACTGTCGTTGCGCCGGGATGGAAAAGATAAAGGGGCCAGATGTCGATGGTGCCGCCAGCAAGGTCGACACGCGGAGGTGCGGAAGACTCAATAATCATTGCCAATTGTCGATTGCCAATTGCCGATTGTCGGAATCAGATAGCTTCACGCAAGTTACTCCATACCCTTGTCCAAATTGGCAATCGGCAATTGGAAATCGGCAATTAATCGGCGTCCCTCTCCCGTTTTTTCTGATCGCCGCGGCGCTGATGTTTGAACGGGATGTGATCCTGAATCTCATCGCGCAGGTCGTGAAGCTTCTCACTCGCCGCATGTTCGAGTTCGTGAAGTCTTTCCGGATCAGCCTCTTCAACCTTTCTCGAGACCCAAAACCGTTCGGTGAGATAAAACCCGACGATACCAAGCACCACGATCACGAGCAGTACTTTTCCTAACCGCTGGAAATCGCCGATCAGGCCCATGACCGCGCCACTGAAGAAGTAGCCGGCGCCAGCCAAAACGAAAACCCACAGGAAGCAACTGGCGAACGACAGGAAAAGGAACCGCAGGTAAGGCATTCGCCCTACGCCATAAAACACGCACGCCGCCCAGCGCAGGCCATAGATGTACTTGGAAAGAAAGATCGAAAGTGCGCCAAACTTGTTGGTCAGTCTCTCCAGCCTTGGCTTCGCGGCCTTGTAGAAGCGAACTTCTCTGACGCCTTCGCAAAAACCACGACCAGTGAAGTAAGCAAGATTGTCGCTGGCGCAGCCGCCGAGCGTGCCCCAAATCAAAACGCGGGCAAAACTGTATTCTCCAAAAAAGGCGCTGTGGGCAAGCACTCCCGCTAGCAGGAGCGTGATGTCGCCCTCGAGCATGACGAGAAGGAAAACCGCGTAAAGTCCGTACTGACCCAGGAGTTCGTTGACAAAGTCGAGGTGCATGAAAAAACCAGGCTATGAAAACTCCGAACTCTAAAAGCTATGACAAGAGCGTCAGTCACCGGCGGCTGACAGAATAAACTGGAGGGGCGATTTTGACTACTGTTCGGGTTCGTCCTCCTGCGGAGGCTTCACTACCAACACGGGGCAAGATGCATGCCGGACGACGGACTCAGCCGTGGAACCAAATAGGATTCGACCCAACCCCGTCCGACCATGCGAGGAGATCACAATCAGGTCAACGTCACGTTCTTTCGCGACACGAACAATCTCCGAAGCCGCCTCGCCATGGACCACGAGCTCCTCGACATCGAGTCCGGCGCATTCGTCACACTCGGCGAGTTTTGGCAGTTCGCGTTCGGCGGAGTCTTCGAGCTGTTCAGTAATGTCGGCGATGGGCAGGGGTTCGGTCATTCCCGAATAACCAACAGTCGGCACGATCGGCTCGATCACGTTAATACAGATGATCGACGCTCGAAACGTACGCGCCAGCGACGCGGCATAGGAGAGAGCGTAGTTGCCACACTCGCTGAAATCGGTGGGTAGAAGGATGGAACGAATTTGCATCGATTAGGCCTTTGGGCTTTGGTCTTAGGTCTTGGTCTCAAAGACCAAAGACGAAAAACCTAAGACCAGCGTTCAGCTGAATTCTACCCCGACAATCGCTTGTTTGACAGTCCCGGACCCCTCGACTATTCTCCGAGCCATACCAGGCTTGTCACCATGACCACTCCGCAAGACAGATTCATTGGGATCAATGTTTCCGGCGATCACGTACGCGCCGCCCTGGTAGACGAGCATGGCGCGATACTGCAATCGAAAATCGAGGGTATTTCAGGGGAACTGGTTCCACAGTTGGCAGCCATCGTTCAAGACCTCCGCACGCCAAGAGTGGCTGCAATTGGCGTCGCAGTCCCAGGACTCGTAAATCGACAAACCGATCGTGTCGTGGCGCCGCGCGATCTTCCGACGACTGTCGTTGAAGATCTTCACGGCGAGTTGACGCGTGCAACTGGTTTGCGCGTCGAATTGGAAAACGACGCAAACGCCGCTGCGTACGGTGAGTTCAAAGTCGGCGCCGGTCGCGGTAGCAGGAATCTCTTTTACATGATGATCGGAAACGGTATCGGAGGCGCGATCATCCTTGACGGCAAACTCTGGACAGGCGCGTCGGGCTTTGCAGGCGAAGTCGGTCACATCACGATCGACACCGAGGGCCTTGACTGTGTTTGCGGTAACCGCGGCTGTCTCGAAACGGTTGCTTCCGCGCCGAGTATCGTGCGACGCGCGCGCGAACGCCTCAATCGCGACTCAACTTCTTCTCTGTCACGACTTGGACTGCAAAAATCGTTTACCGCCGAAGACGTCGCGCACCAGGCGAACGAAGGCGACGATTTTGCACTGATGATGATCGAGCGAACCGGTAAATACATCGGCACCGGAGTCGCGAGTGTCATTAACCTATTGAACATCGAAAAGATAGTGCTCGGCGGCGGCGTGATGGACGCCGGCTCTCTAATCCTCAATCCGATCATTCACGAAGCTAAGCGCCGTGCTTTTCAGCCATGTTTCGACGCGACCGAGATCGTTGCCGCAAAGCTCGGCCTCGATGGCGCTCCAATCGGCGCCGCAATGCTCGCGCGCGACGCCGCCTCGGGTTCACACTAACCGCTCCCAGCTTACTGCGCTCGGTTTGTTTGTGCTTTTTTGTGGCCCAATTTGAATTTCCCTACCCATTTGGTAAAGTACCCGGTACTTTGCAATAAACATTATGAGTGCGAAAGTTTTGTGGGCTCTCTCTGTCTACCGATCTATGTAGTTGTGAGCTAGCGTCCGACTCGCTGCATGCCACAGATCTTCCATCACAGCACTAACGCGCTGGCAAAGATTACGATTTATGGCGCACTCTTCATTGTTGTTGCTCTGCTGTGGGTCGCAGTCGAACTAAACCGCTCGTCCTGGAACACTGGTCAATGGGTCGAACGGCAACAACCAGTTCAATTCAGTCATAGACATCACACCGGAGACGACGGCATCGACTGTCGTTATTGTCACACGTCCGTCGAAACGTCCGCGTCAGCAGGAATGCCGTCAACCACGACGTGCATGAACTGTCACAAACAGATCTGGGCTGACAGTCCTTATCTCGAACCCGTTCGCGCGAGCTTCCGCACGGGTAAACCGATCGAGTGGGTGCGCGTCCACGATCTTCCGGATTACGCTTACTTCAATCACAGCATTCACGTG
Source organism: uncultured Acidobacteriota bacterium (assembly GCA_963800055.1). GTDB lineage: Bacteria > Acidobacteriota > Blastocatellia > Pyrinomonadales > Pyrinomonadaceae > PSRF01. The sequence goes on along the minus strand of CAWCZP010000022.1, from coordinate 526,952 downwards.
AAAAAAGGTGTCGGCTGTTCGACCTGCCACGGCCGGGTCGACGACATGCCGATCATCTACCAGGCATCGACGCTACAGATGGAGTGGTGTTTGGAGTGTCATCGCGAGCCGGAAAGATTTCTGCGTCCCGTTGAAGAGATTTTCAACATGGAGTGGCGAACGGAAAACAAGACTCGGGACGAACTCGACAAAGGCTTGGGGTGGAAGGCCGAGTACAAGGTTCAGGGCGCCAGGATTCTCGAAAGCTGTTCAACTTGCCACCGGTAAAACATGAGCGATAGCGACCGTCACATAAATTTCAAGCTAATGCGGGATCACATTCTCGCGTTGCAGGATGCTGAGACGCCGCGCGCCGGAAAGAAGTACTGGCGCAGTCTTGACGAGTTGGCTGATTCGCCTGTGTTCCGGGAGTTTGTGGCGCGTGAGTTTCCGCAGCAGGCTGAAAGCTGGCACGATCCGATCGAGCGTCGCACGTTTATGAAGTTGATGGGCGCTTCACTCGCGCTCGCTGGCTTGACTGGTTGCGTCTTTCAACCGCCGGAGAAGATTGTTCCGTACGTCAATCAACCGGAAGATCACGTCCCTGGCAAAGCTCTTTTCTTTGCGACTGCTGCTCCCCTCCTGGGCGCCGCGGTTCCGATCCTCGTGCGAAGTAACGAAGGACGGCCGACTAAGATCGAGGGCAATCCGGATCATCCAAACAACCGGCCGGTAGATTTTCCGCCGCAGGATCCGTATCGAGATCCGCGTGGCTCGAGCGCTACTGACATCTTCACGCAAGCTTCGATTCTGAGTCTTTACGATCCCGATCGTTCACAAGAGCTGACTTATCGTGAAGACATTCGCACCTGGACTGCGTTTGTAGGCGCGATGCGTTCAATCCTGGACGAACAACGTCCGAAGCAGGGCGCCGGCATTCGTTTCTTAACCGAAACGATTATTTCGCCGACACTCGGCGCGCAGATGCAAGAGTTGCGCACGGCGCTTCCGCAAGCGAAGTGGCATCAGTACGAACCCGCGAATCGCGACAACGCCCGCGCCGGTGCGATCGCAGCGTTCGGTCAACCCGTAAACATCACTTACAAATTTGATCAGGCCAAGCGAATTCTTTCTCTCGATTGCGACTTTCTATCTCCTTCGTTCCCCGGTCACTTGCGTTACTCGCGCGAGTTCATGTCAGGACGGCGCATTACTGAAACCAACAAGGAGATGAACCGGCTCTACGTTGTCGAGACAACGCCTACGAACACAGGCGCGATTGCCGACCACACGTTTGTAGTCAAACCGAGTGAGTTTGAGAACATCGCAAGAACAATCGCCGGCGAGCTGGAGGTGGCGCGAATCTTCCATGGATCGGACCGTTGATCGCCGACCTGCAACAACATCGCGGTGCAAGCATCGTTCTCGCAGGCGACAACCAGCCGCCGATCATCCATGCGCTGGCCCACTCGCTGAACAACGCGTTGGGCAACGTTGGCAAGACAGTTTTTTATTCCGATTCGATCGAAGTGAACCCGGTCGATCAGCGAGAGTCGCTACAGGAGTTGATCGACGACATCGATGCCGGTCGAGTTGAACTGCTGGTGATTCTCGGTGGCAATCCCGTCTACAACACGCCTGCGGACCTGAAGCTCGACTTCGAGACTCGGCTTAAAAATCATACGAACATGGTTCGCGTTCACCTCAGCGAGTACAAAGACGAAACCTCCGAGGTGTGTCACTGGCATGTACCTGCCGCTCACTATCTCGAATCGTGGGGCGACACGCGTTCTTACGACGGCACTGTCACGATCATGCAACCGTTGATCGAACCGCTTTACGGTGGCAAGACGGCGCATGAGCTGCTCGCAATTTTTTCCGAACAGTACGATCGCAGGCCGTATGACATCGTGAAGAGTTACTGGCAAGGGCAGAGATCCAGGGCAGGAGCACAAACAGGAGCAGGAGCAGGCGCACAGGGGCAGGCAGCTCCTGCACCTGCTGCGCTGCTCCTGCTCCTGCTCCTTCCCAGGACTTCGAAACCTGGTGGCGTCAATCAATTCACGATGGCTTTGTTGTGAACTCCGCGCTGCCGGCGAAAACACTTCGCGTTCCAGGCTGGCTCAATTCAAAACCAGAATCCACCGGCTCAACTTGCGTCGGGCAAGTTTGAATTAGTTTTTCGCACTGACCCAACGATCTACGACGGCCGATTTGCAAACAACGGATGGTTGCAGGAACTCCCGAAGCCGCTGACGAAAGTCACCTGGGACAACGTCGCTGTCGTCAGTCCGAATTCAGTGCTGCGTGTCCCTTCCATTCCGCTCAACAACGGGGCACGGAAGGGCCGCGAACATTACGTTTCGGTGGTCGAACTCGTCAACGAGCAGGGACAAACCATCCGCGCTCCGCTCTGGATCATGCCGGGACAACCGGACGATGTCATTACCGTCCATCTTGGATATGGTCGCCGTCTGGCCGGGCGAGTCGGGAGCCCGCAAGATCAGGTTCTTGGTTTCGATGCCTACCAGATTCGAAATTCGTTTGCACCATGGTTCGCGAGCAACGTGGAACTGCGACACACGGGACAAGATTATGTTCTCGCCACCACGCAGATGCACTTCAATCTCGAAGATCCGAACTTCGCCCACGAAGAGCGCGACATCGTTCGATCTGAAACACTCGAGCACTATCTGCACGGCGCAGAAGCACGACGAACACGAGCACCCGTCGATTTACCCGGATTACGACTATAAAAATCAGGCAGAAAACGCTCCCAACTACGCGTGGGGCATGGCAATCGATCTGAACAACTGCATTGGCTGCAATGCCTGTACGGTTGCTTGCCAGTCAGAAAACAACATTCCCGTCGTCGGCAAAAATGAAGTTGTGCGCAGCCGCGAGATGCACTGGATTCGCCTCGATACCTACTTCTCAGGTTTCGATCCATCACATCCTGAAGGCACCAACTTCATGCCGGTGCCTTGCATGCACTGCGAGAACGCGCCGTGTGAGCCCGTGTGTCCTGTTCACGCGACGGTACACAGCGCGGAAGGTTTGAACGACATGGTCTACAACCGTTGCGTTGGGACCAAGTACTGTTCAAACAACTGCCCGTACAAGGTGCGACGGTTCAATTTCTTTCTCTATCAGGATTGGGATACGCCGACGTATCAACTGATGCGCAATCCTGAGGTGTCGGTGCGCAGTCGTGGTGTGATGGAGAAGTGCACCTACTGCGTGCAGCGGATTCAGAACGGAAAGATTCAGGCTGAGCTCGAGGATCGACGACTGCGCGATGGCGAGGTCGTGACCGCATGTCAGGCGGTTTGCCCGACCGAGGCGATCGTGTTTGGCGACATCAACGATCCGAACAGCCGCGTGTACAAGCTGAAAGCAGAGCGATCGCGATTACTCGTTGCTGGGCGAACTCAACACTCGCCCGCGCACGACTTATTTGACGCAATTGAAAAACCCGAATCCACAGATTACACAGATTCAGCAACATTAATCTGTGAAATCTGTGGATGGATTTGAGAATGCAAGACGAAGAGCCACAAAAGCCATACACCGAAGGTCCGATGCACTCGACGGCGCCCGTGATCGATCCGGGCCTGACGTTTGCCTCAGTGACCGACAAGATCAGCTCGATCGTCCTCAAGCGCAAGACGTCGCTCGCGTGGTTCTTCGGCTTCGCAATCTCATTCGCACTCTTCCAGTTGATGCTGCTGACGATCACGAACCTCTTGTTCGTCGGCATCGGGCTCTGGGGCGTCAACGTTCCCGTCGCGTGGGGCGTCGACATTCTCAACTTCGTCTGGTGGATCGGAATCGGCCACGCGGGCACGTTGATCTCTGCGATTCTGTCTGCTGCTGCGACAACGCTGGCGCACGTCGATCAACCGCTTCGCTGAAGCCATGACGCTCTTCGCGGTGGCCCAGGCAGGCATGTATCCGATCTTCCACCTCGGGCGCCCGTGGCTGATGTACTGGCTCTTTCCCTACCCAAACACGATGGGCATCTGGCCGCAGTTTCGCAGCCCGTTGATGTGGGACGTGTTTGCAGTTTCGACTTACGCCACGGTCTCCGCGATGTTCTGGTTTGTCGGACTAATCCCCGACTTCGCCACGTTGCGCGATCGCGCGCGCAGCAAACCGTTTCAGATTCTCTACGGCATGCTCGCAATGGGTTGGCGCGGCTCCGCGCGTCACTGGCATCGCTACGAGATGGCGTATCTGTTACTCGCAGGCCTCGCGACACCGCTCGTGTTGTCAGTACACACGATCGTCAGTTTCGACTTCGCGGTCGGCATCATTCCCGGATGGCACGCGACGATCTTTCCGCCGTACTTCGTCGCGGGCGCGATTTACGCGGGCTTCGCGATGGTCCTGTTGCTGACGATTCCGCTGCGACGTTTCTACGGCCTCGAAGGTTTCATCACCATGCGCCACATGCACAACATGGCGAAGGTGATGCTCGCGACCGGATTGATCGTCGGTTACGGATACATCATGGAAGCGTTCTTCGGCTGGTACAGCGGTAACAAGTACGAGCGCTTCATGATCTGGAACCGCATGCATGGTCCATACAGCTTGTATTACTGGGCGTTGATCGTCTGCAACATCGTCACGCCGCAGTTTCTGTGGATCAAGAAAATCCGTTCGAGCCTGCTTGCGCTTTGGATAATTTCATTCATCGTGAGTATCGGCATGTGGCTCGAGCGGTTTGTGATTGTCGTGACGAGTTTGCATCGCGATTACCTGCCATCGTCATGGGGAATGTACGAGCCGACGCAGTGGGATTGGGGAATGTTCATCGGAACCATCGGCTTCTTCTTTACGCTCCTGTTTCTGTTTATTCGCTTCCTGCCGATGATTTCGATTTTTGAGATGCGCACGATCCTTCCCGAAGCGGAGGTGGAGGAATAGGTTGGATCGAGAAGACCGAGTGCTGGCTCAACCCATCGCGGCAGGTAATCAGCCGCTGCCGGGACATCGACGTCACGAACGTCCGATGTACGGCGTGATGGCGGAGTTTGAGAATCCAACCGAGCTTGTTGCGGCGGCGAGGAAGGTTTACTCGCTCGGATACAGGCGCATCAACGGTTATTCGCCGTATCCGATTGAAGAGCTATCTGAAGCGATCGGGTTTACGCACACAAGTTTGCCGTTGATTGTGTTTATCGGCGGCCTGCTCGGCGGCCTCGGCGGCTTTTTCATGCAGTACTGGATCGCAGTGATGGATTATCCGCTCAACGTGGGTGGCAAGCCGACAAACAGTTGGCCGGCATTCATTCCGATCACGTTTGAAATGACGGTGCTGTGTGCTGCGTTTGCGGCTGTATTGGGAATGCTTGTGCTGAACAAACTGCCGCAACCTTATCACCCAGTTTTCAACGTACCGAATTTTGCGTTTGCGACTCGCGACAAATTCTTTCTGGCAGTCGAAGCGAACGATCCGAAGTTTGACCACGCTAAGGTTGTTGAATTGCTGAAGAGTCTTGGCGCGCTGGAAGTTACTGATGTTGAAGTCTGAAAAGACATGACAGGAAGCAGAGTCGGCAGCAGGATGCGAGCACACGATTCGTCCTGTCTACTGCAATCTGCCCGTGCTCCGTGATTGCTTCTGCTCCTGCTTCTATTCGTTTGCCGGTGCCGCCAGGACATGCAGGACCAGCCGAAGATGAAGCCTTACCGCGGGACGACATTCTTTGCCGACAAACTGTCAGCTCGACAGCCAATCGAGGGAACTGTTCGCGCGTGGCTTCCTGCGCACTGATACCGAATTTTTCACCGGTAAGAAATCCAGAACGACTGCCGGAGCGGGAACTCAATCGATCCAGGGACAGCAAACACAAGCGCAGGGGCAACAACAAACCGCCGTTCCCGGTCAGGACAACTCGTTTCCCGACGATATCGACTACTTCCCACTTCCTATCACTGAAGAAGTTGTGGAGCGTGGTCGCACCCGTTACGACATCTTCTGTAGCGCGTGTCACGGTCTTACAGGGAACGGCGACGGCATGATTGTGCGTCGTGGTTTCCGTCGCGCCGCTTCATTCAACGACGATCGATTGCGGCAGGCGCCCGTCGGACATTTCTTCGACGCAATCACGAACGGCTGGGGCGCGATGCCGTCATACGCATCGCAGGTCCCCGTGCAGGATCGTTGGGCCATAATCGCTTACATCCGCGCGTTGCAGGAAAGCCAACGAAACCTTACGACGCCACCGGCCAGCCCTTCGCCAACGTCGCCGACGCGACACCTGGAGGTCGAGAATGATCCAAACATTCAATCCTCCAAACATGTCGGACTTTCAGAAGCGCGCGCTGATCGTCGGTGCTTTCTTTCTCCTCGTGCTGTTCGCGTGCGCTTTCATTGATAGGAAACAGTTCTTTCAAGCGTATTTGATCGGCTGGACGTTCTGGACCGGAATCGCCGTCGGCTCACTTGCGCTGTTGATGCTTCAGCATCTGACCGGAGGCGGCTGGGGTTTCGTGATTCGCCGTGCGCTCGAAGCCGCGACGAGAACGTTGCCGATAATGGCAATCCTGTTTGTGCCGATCATCATCGGTGCTCACGACGTTTACCACCACTGGCTCGACGACGGAGAACTCGCCAAACACGCAGTGGTCCAGTTCAAGACTCCCTATCTGAACCTTCCGTTTTTTATCGTTCGCACCGTCATCTACTTCGCCGTGTGGATCGGCCTCGCGTTCTTCTTGAACAAGTGGTCACTCGCGCAGGATCGCACCGCGGACAATCGTTACACGAAGAACATGCGCGTTTTGAGCGGACCGGGAATGGTGCTGCTCATATTCACCGTCACTTTTGCGTCGGTGGATTGGTACATGTCGCTGGAACCGGAATGGTTTTCGACGATCTACGGTTTCATCTGGGTCGCAGCGTGGGCCTTGAGCGCGCTTGCGTTCGTGATTGCAGTGATGGCGAATCTCTCGAAAGAAGAACCGATGAAGAGAATCGTCGCGCCGCTGCATTTCCACGATCTCGGAAAACTGCTGCTGGCGCTCGTGATGCTGTGGTCCTACTTCGCTTTTTCGCAGTATCTGATCATCTGGTCGGGAAATCTTCCGGAAGAGATCGGCTACTACATTCATCGCACACACGGCGGATGGGGAGCGGTGATCGTGACGATTGGGATCCTCCACTTCGGAGCGCCGTTTCTGTTTCTGCTGTCGCGCAACTTCAAGCGCAACCCGGGGAGACTGGTTCTGGTCGCGGGGCTGATACTGCTGATGCGCATGGTTGATCTTTTGTGGATGCTTGTGCCGGCGTTCAAGGGAGAGCACAGGTGGATCTGGTTAGACGTGATCGCGTTGCTTGGTTTTGGTGGCGCTTGGATCGCGCTGTTTACGTGGCAGTTGAGCAAACGACCGTTGATACCGATCAACGATCCACAGTTGGAATCGGTAATGGAGCAGATGCACGCGGGCGGACATCTAGACAAGGAATTTAAGGGATGGCAAAGAAAGAAAAGGCAACGGACATAAAACTGAGACGCCCGACGTTTCGCACATTCGCAACGTCGAGGTCACGCACGAGACGAGCGACGTCAACGTGCGCGCGGTGCTCACTTTTGCTGTTGTGCTCGCACTGAGCACGATTGCAGTCGGCGCCGGGATCTTGATGTTGTTCAAGTTCTTCAACGCGCAACAAGCAAAAGCGCCCGGACCTGGACCGATGGCGTTGCCGGCGGCAGAGCGCTTGCCTCCTGAACCTCGGCTTCAGGGAGCTCCCGGATTTCAGTTAAAGCTGGAGAACGGACAAACGGTGAATCTGGAAAAGGCCGCGCCGCAAGAAGAGTATCGAGTGCTGCGGCGACAGTGGGAAGAGAATCTGAAAACCGGTTTGAAGGACCAGTCGGGTAATACTGTTGGTATTCCGATCGAAGACGCGATGAAGAAGATCGTCTCGCAAGGCTTACCGACGCGAACAAAAGGTCCGGTGGGAAAACTGGACGACTACGCGATCAGCATGCCCACCGCCGCCAGCTCCGGCAGAGAAACGGAGAAGAGACGGCAATGAAGTTTGGAAAGCAAATTAGCCACTGATAACTCTGCTAGGTAAACAGATGTAATCACTGTGAACCTTCTTTGTGTCAGTCTTGGCTGATTTTCGTCTTTGCTTCTCGTCATGCGTTTGCGCAGGCGCCGCCGGGGCCGAGTTCTCCGCTGTATGGCGCGCGGCCGGAGCACGGAAATCCAGCCACAGGTTTGCCGTCGGCTTTGCAGGAAGTTCGGATCGAACAGAAACTCGATCAGCAGTTGCCACTCGATCTCGTCTTTCGCGATGAATCCGGTCAGCAAGTAAAGCTCGGACAAGTTCTTCGGTAGCAAACCCGTCGTGCTCTCGCTCGTCTACTACGACTGTCCGATGCTCTGCACGCAGGTGCTCAACGGCATGGTCACTTCGTTTCGCGTGCTGCCTTTTCAGATCGGTAACGAGTTTGACGTCGTCACGGTCAGTTTCGATCCGCGCGAAACGAGCGCTCTCGCAACAGCCAAGAAAAAGGTTTATGTCGATTACTTGCCGGAAAAGATGCGACCCGGAGCGCAAAGCGGTTGGCATTTTCTAACCGGCGATCAGGCGAATATCGACGAAGCTCACGGAAGCAGTCGGGTTTCATTATCGCTACGACGAAGCGACGAAACAGTTTGCCCATGGCAGCGCGATCATGTTGACCACGCCGCAGGGCAAACTTTCGCGCTACTTCTACGGCATCGACTATGCAGCGCGAGATCTGCGACTCGGCCTGATGGAGTCGTCCACAAGCAAGATCGGATCGCCGGTCGAACAACTGCTGCTCTATTGCTACAAGTACGATCCCGCGACTGGTAAATATGGCGCGGCAGTGATGAGGATAATGCGCATCGCGGGCGTCGCTACACTGCTTGGGATACTGGCGCTTTTGCTCTTCCTCAAGCCACGCAACATGGGCAGTGATGAGCCCGAAAACTGGAGACGCCGCTTAGTAATGCAGTCGTATATCCCATTGGTGCCTGAAAGAGCTTCCAGCTTCGCGTGGAAGGTTGATGCGCTCTATTTCTATCTCTCGGGCGTTACGCTTTTCTTTACGCTGCTGATCTCGGCGACGCTGATCTTTTTCGTGATTCGTTATCGCCGGCGTTCGCCTTATGAGATTCCGCGTCCGGTTGCAGGCTCGCACAAGCTCGAGACGATCTGGACCATCATTCCGTTCGTCATCGCGATGACGATGTTCCTCTGGGGCGCAACTGTCTATTTCGAACAATACAAGTCGCCCGACGAATGCGATGGAAGTCTACGTGGTCGCGCAAGCAATGGATGTGGAAGTTGCAACACGCCACCGGGCAACGCGAGATCAACGAGTTGCACGTGCCTGTCGGTCGCAAGATCAGGTTGATCATGACGAGTGAAGACACTATTCACGACTTTTTCGTGCCGGCGTTCCGCACGAAAGCCGACGTCGTTCCCGGCAGGTATCAAACAATCTGGTTTGAAGCGACGAAACCGGGCCGGTATCACTTGTTCTGCGCGGAGTATTGCGGGATGAACCACTCGGGGATGATCGGGTCTGTGATCGTTATGGAACCGCGTGAATTCGACGATTGGCTGAGTGGCAACGCGGGTAATACGACGCCGGCAGTTGCTGGTCAACAGTTGTATCAAACGCTCGGCTGCGCTTCGTGTCACGCCGCGAGCGGAGAAGGCGGACGTGGTCCAACTCTCACAGGCATTTTTGGAAAAGACGCGCAACTGCAAACCGGCCAGTCGGTGCGCGTCGACGAAGGTTACATTCGCGAATCGATTCTGAATCCGCAGGCGAAACTGGTGGTCGGCTTTGGACCGATCATGCCGACCTTTCAAGGCCAGGTCAGCGAGGAGCAGTTGGTGCAGTTGATCGCGTACATCAAGTCGCTGCACGGGGAAGGCCAGACGCCGGCGACGGCGCCGAGCCCTTCGCCATGAGGTAAGCCACAAAAGGCACAAAGTTGTTTTGTGCTTTTTGTGGCAAAAAAAGATATGCAACCAATAGAGTCATTCGAAGTACCAGCTCCACCGAAGGTCAACTACATCAATGCCCAGTATGGGCTGAAGTCGTGGTTGTTGACCAAGGATCACAAGCGCATTGCTCTGCTTTATCTCGGCTCGATCACTTTCTTCTTTTTCATCGGCGGGATCTATGCGTTGATGATTCGCCTCGAGTTGCTTACTCCGCAAGGCGATTTCCTGCAATCGACCACTTACAACAAAGTCTTTACCCAGCACGGCATCATAATGATCTTCTTCTTCCTGATACCGTCGATTCCGGCCACGCTGGGGAACTTTCTCATCCCGATGATGATCGGAGCGAAGGATCTCGCCTTCCCGAGAATCAATCTTTTGAGCTGGTATATCTATTTGCTGGGCGGAGTGATCACGATTTACGCGCTGCTCGCCGGCGGCGTCGATACCGGATGGACGTTCTACACGCCTTACAGTACGACTTACTCAAACTCGTACGTCGTAGCGACCGGCCTCGGAATCTTCATCAACGGTTTTTCATCGATTCTTACCGGACTGAACTTCATCGTCACGATTCACACGATGCGAGCGCCGGGCATGAAGTGGTTTCGCATGCCGCTCTTCCTGTGGTCTCACTACGCCACCAGCCTGATCATGATCCTCGGCACGCCGGTGATCGCGATCACGATCCTGCTGCTCGCGTTTGAGCGCGTTGCGAAGGTGGGCATCTTCAATCCCGCACTCGGCGGCGATCCGGTTTTGTTTCAGCACCTATTCTGGTTCTACTCGCACCCGGCCGTCTACATCATGATCCTGCCCGCGATGGGCGTGGTCAGCGAGTTGATCGCAAACTTCTCGCGCAAGAACATCTTTGGCTACAGCTTCGTTGCGTTTTCAAGTATCGCGATCGCCGTGTTTGGCTTTCTCGTATGGGGCCACCACCTGTTCGTGACCCCGCAATCCGTTTACGCCGCAATGATCTTTTCGTTCCTGAGCTTTGCGGTGGCGATTCCGTCGGCGATCAAAGTCTTCAACTGGACCGCAACGCTCTATAAATCGTCGATCTCTTACGACACGCCGATGCTCTACGCGCTCGGCTTCATCGGACTATTCACGATCGGCGGCATGACCGGGCTCTTTCTTGCCTCGCTCGCGGTCGACGTGCATTTGAGCGACACCTACTTCGTCGTCGCTCACTTCCACTACATCATGGTCGGCGGCGCGTTGATGGGATACCTCGGCGGCCTGCACTACTGGTGGCCCAAGATCACCGGACGCATGTATCCCGAAGGCTGGGGAAGATTCAGCGCGCTCGTAATCTTCGTCGGATTCAACCTGACGTTCCTGCCACAGTTTGTTGCGGGGTATCTCGGAATGCCGCGCAGGTATCACGCGTACCCGCCGGAGTTTCAAGTGTTCAACGTGCTTTCGACCGCAGGCGCGTCGATCCTCGGCTTCGGCATGTTGATACCGGCGATCTACTTTGTGTGGTCCATGCGTTATGGACGTCACGCTGAACCGAACCCGTGGCATTTGCCGGGACTCGAGTGGCGCACGCAGTCGCCGCCACCAACTGAAAATTTTGACGTCACACCTGTAGTGACGTGGGAAGCGTACGAATTTGCGCCCGCGGAAGAGACTGAGGTTATCGGCAAATTCCGTCCTGAGCTTGAGCGGACTTAGTTTGGAGTTAGGGGATTGATGAGCAGTCACGCAGCAACAGAACACGTTCACGGCCATCCGGCGCTACAGCACCATTTTGAAAACATGGAGCAGCAGCGTGAGGCGGGTACGCTGGGCATGTGGATCTTTCTCGTGACCGAGATCATGTTCTTTGGCGGCATGTTCCTCGCTTACGCGCTCTACAGATCGAGCTACCCGGCGGCGTTCGCCTCGGGCAGCAACCATCTAGACATTTGGCTCGGCGCTTTTAATACGCTCGTGCTGATTCTGAGCAGTCTTACGATGGCGCTGGCCGTGTACTTCACGCAGATTGGTAAACCGCGGCCACAGGTGTGGTGTCTGGTACTGACTCTGATTCTCGGTTTGACGTTTCTTGGCGTGAAGGGTGTGGAGTATCGCGACAAGTACCGGGATCACCTGTTCCCTGGCCAACTGATTCCCGGAAATAAGTTTGACCCGAAAGTGCAGGAGGAAGGTAAACCACTCGATCCGCATGCGCTTCACTTGCTGCCTGGCGCCACAGTGAAACAGGTGGAGATGTTCTACTGGATCTACTTCGCCATGACCGGCATGCACGCGCTGCACATGATCATCGGAGCCGGACTGCTGTCGTACCTGATTATCTTTTCATTAAAACGTCGTTTCGATCCTGAGTATCACAGTCCGGTCGAAGTGATCGGGCTTTACTGGCACTTTGTCGACATCGTGTGGATTTTTCTGTTCCCGTTGCTTTACTTGCTGGGACGGCATTTCCATCACTGACGCACGGGTTTTTGTATGAGCGAGCACATAGTTCCTGTCAGAATTTACCTGATGATCTTCCTTGTTCTGCTGGTCGGAACAGCGCTGACTGTCGCCGCCGCGTTTATCGACTTTCCGTGGCGGTTCAACACGATCGTTGCATTGACGATAGCTACGGTGAAGGCAACGTTCGTCGTGCTCTACTTCATGCACGTACGCTACAGCGCACGGCTGGTTTGGGTGATTGTTACTGCCGCTCTGTTTTGGATGGCAATTATGTTCGCGTTGACGTTTAGCGATTACTTTACGCGCGGCTGGCTCTCGACTCAGACCGGTTAAAATTACTCGCCGGGTTGCAGCGTTGTTCCCCGCACTTCGATCAAGCGCTTACATGACGGGCAGTTTAGACGAATGGTGGCGTCTGAGGTTTTGATGGGTGCGCCGCAGTAAGGACAAGCGCCGTTGACCTCGTTATGCTGAAAGAGGTCGCGCATCATGAAGATGGGCAGAACAAGGCCGGCAATCAGGAGCGGGACGCCGAAGATGAGACCGGCGGTCGCGCCCTGGCCGAGCGTCAGGCTAATAACCAGGCCGGCAATGAAAAGAACCAGACCGATGGCGATGCTGAAGGAGAAACTGTAGGCGCTATCAAACGTACGGCCTGACTTGGCAACGTCTGGTCGATTGTCCATCTTAAAGCCTCCTGGATGCTTTGAAATGACTTTTACTCCGCGGTCGGTCGAGCGTTGTCAACTGACTCTGCGTCTCTGTGCCTCTGTGGTTAAAATTTCTTCGGATTTGATCACCACAGAGACACAGAGACACAGAGATTGCTTACTAGTAACTTATGACAACAGCATTTGAAACTTTCTTAAAACAACACGATGAGGAGTCGTGGGCGGCAACACTGACTGCGTTGCTGCGCTCGATTCATGAAGTAGATCGAAACGCGACGCAGATCTGGTTTTCGTTTTACCCGCTCTCGTTGTTTGAGGCCCTCGAGCGGGCCGATGACGCGGAGAAACTCGCACAGCAGTTGTTGATGCAGGGTAATTACTATCTTAAGGATCAGATTGATTCATCGCACACATTTCTCTACGGCCATCGCTATTGGCCCGAAGTAAAGTCGGCGGTCGAAAAGCACGCGCGCGAGTTTTCGTCGAATGAAACGCGTTCGCTCGCCGATCAGATCCTCGCTGTCGCGCAAAAAGCAGCAACACAAGCAAAAGTGGACCAGTCGCTCGTGATCGGCATTACCGCAGTTGCGTTCATGACGATCCGGCAGGCAGGGTTAGCTGCATTTGAAGCCGCGCCAGGCAAGGTCTCGATCGATAAGAAGCACGCGCGAAAGTCACCTTCTCAGGTTTTGAAGGAGCGGGCGGTAGACGACAGTCAGGGCTTGTTTGGTTTCCTTAAGACCGTCGACAAAAAATGGACCATCACGTACGACGAGAACGACGACCGCGCGAAATATCGCATGAACCACGTTCAGGATCTCGCGTGGGGTGCGGCTGACGATCGTTCGCGCAACTGGCGTGAAGTCGACCCGCGAAGGGTTGAAGGGCCGATTCCGGTAGAGTGTCGTTCTGCATCGTGCGGCACGTGCTGGGTTGGAATCCTCGGCGGCGCGGAAAAACTCTCGGATGTCGCAGCTCGCGAAGGAAAGAAGATTAAGGAGTTTGGCTATATCGACACGGTCGAAGCTAAACCGCTGATCCGCCTGGCGTGTCAGGCGCAGGCACTCGGCGCTGTTTCGATCGTCATTCCGCCCTGGAATGGTGTGTTTGGGAAGTATTTAAAGGCTTTGCGCGAGGGTGAGAGCCACGAAAACTAAGGAGTGGTAACCGTTTGCGCTCGCGTGCTAACCCTCTGCTCTTTGTACTCGCTGCTGCGTTTCTTTGGAGCACGGGCGGACTCTTCATCAAGTGGAACACACTTACTGGGCTTGAACTCTCGTTCTGTCGCTCACTTTTCGCGATGATCACCGTCGCGATCCTTACGAGGCGTGAAGGATTTGGTCTAAACAGTATCTCGGCAATCGCATCGGTTCTTTATGCCGTCTTGCTCGTGCTGTTTGTTCTCTCCACCAAAGCCACGACAGCGGCGAACGCGATCTTCCTGCAATACACCGCGCCGGTGTACGTCCTGATTTTTGAGCCTTTAATCTACAAAGAAAAGTTTCGTACGCGTGATCTGGTTACCGTGGCTGTGTGCCTTGGTGGCATGGCGTTGTTCTTCGTGGGCCAACTCCGCCCGCAGGACATCGAAGGAAACATCATGGCGCTGGCCTCAGGGCTTTGCTTCGCGTTCTATTTTCTCCTGCTGCGTCACCCGCGCGCGCGAGAAGTTAACCGCGCATCGTCGGTGATCTATGGAAATCTGCTCGCGGTGATTGTTCTGGCGGCGTGGGGATTACCCGCGCTGCTGAACATCAATTTTCATGACGCGCTAATTGTTGGCTATCTCGGCATCGTGCAACTGGGGATCGCTTATGCGCTTTTCACTGAAGGGATGGCGCGCGGTGTGAGGTCGTTGGATGCAGGGATTATTTGTTACATCGAACCGGTATTGAATCCCGTCTGGGTGTTTCTCGTGCTCAGCGAAAGGCCCTCACGCTGGGCACTGCTCGGAGGCACGATCATCGTCGTCGCGGTAATCGCTCACATGCTTTTGGATTCAGCCACAAAAAAGCACAAAAGCAAGAATGGATTCGATGGTGTCAAGGACAATGTATTTTGAGCTTTCTGTGCCTTTTGTGGCTCAAACTTATACCATCCAATTCGGCCGGCTGTCGTAATAAGTCGGCTTGCGATCCGGATAGCGCTTCTTGTAGGCGTGATATCGCGCCAGCAGTTTTTTGTATCGCTTATCTGAGGAGTGCAGCGGCTTGTGCGGAATGGCGCGGAGGTGGTCCTCGATCTTCATCATCCTGCGCGGTGAGAAGCGCCAGTCGTAGTTGCCCAGTTCGTACAGGCTCGTTAATCCATATCCTTTGAGCCGTCCGGTAAAATCGACGTAAGGATCGAAATAACTCCACGCCAAATCTCTCAGCGATCGATAAACAGGCTTTCGACCATGAAGCCCCGGATCACGCGATCGCGCCACCGATCCCCAACGCCCATTCTCTTTGAAAACAAAAACTACGTGATCGAGAAGATCGTGCGATTCAAGGTCCAATAGCAGCGGCGGATAACCATGCTGCTCGAGAATCACAGCCGCTCCAACCGCAGCTTCGAGACAGTGAGCTTCGTTTCTTTTAATCACCTCGCGAAACGAACGCACCGTGCCTCCGTTCGTCTCATGGTTGTAGTCCATCTGGTTGAAAAACCGTTGCACCTTCGCCGGCGTGTTGAGCCGTTGCACGAGTTGCCACTCTTTCGCTGTGAAGCGTTTTGCGTCCGCAGCCATGTCGGAATTAGTCGACTTTGTTCGTGAATCCAACAAAAGGCTTAACCGTCACTTGCCTGAATCAACCGCAAATGTCAGACTTACCAAACGCTAATAACAGGCGGAGCACTGTGCGCCAAATGAATATTAGCAATCTTCATATCAAAAGAAATTATCCAGCAATGAACCAGCAGGCAGCAGCTTCACAAAGATCCCGCGCAGAACAAGAAACCGAAAATGAGGCAAACCGTTTGAGAGAACAAGTGGACGCGGCTTTAATCGCAGTCGCTTCACGTTCACCGGACGAGATCGAGTCGTTGCAAACCGCAGCCGATCGTATCGAGCGCGCCGCACGCGATCTCGCCGATGCACTGCGCCAGCTCGCGCAACAGCGGAGAGTTCCCGAGCTCTTGTAGTCGGGATGTTTCCTCGTGCGCAAGCGCTCAATTTTTAATTCTTGATTGGAGACACTTTTAATGGCTTCTACTCGTACTGAAGCAACAACTGAACATGGCCGAAAAAATACTTCAACCGAGTTGGATAGTTACGGTATCAAAGAAGCCGCTCGCGTTTACTGGAACCTGACCACACCCGAACTCTACGAAGAGATCGCGCGTCGCAAGGAAGGCGCACTCTCGAACCACGGCGTCATACTCGTCGATACAGGCGAACACACCGGCCGCTCAGCGAAAGATAAGGCAATCGTGCGCGAACCCGGCAGTGAGGATAAAGTTTTTTGGGGTGATGTAAACAAAGATTTCCCGCAGGACAAGTTTAATGCGCTGAAAGATCGCATGATGGCCCATGCGAAGGGTCGCGAACTGTTCGTTCAGGACACGTTTGTCGGCGCTGATCCAAAGTACCGGCTGCCGATTCGAGTGATCAACGAGTTGGCCTGGCACTCGCTTTTCGCGCGCACAATGTTCATCAGTGACACTGGCGAAACAAAACCGCACGAACCCGAATTCACCATCATCAACTTTCCGAGCTTTCAAGCCGATCCGCAACGTGATGGCACGAGGTCGCCGACGTTTATCCTGATGGATTTCAGTCAACGACTGGTCCTGATTGGCGGAACGTCGTATGCGGGCGAAACGAAGAAGAGCGCCTTCACGATCATGAACTACCTGCTGCCGCAACGCGGTGTGATGAGCATGCACTGCTCCGCAAATGTCGGCGCCGGTAGTGATGTCGCAATCTTCTTTGGTCTGTCAGGAACAGGCAAAACAACGCTATCTGCCGATCCCGAACGCCGGTTGATCGGCGACGACGAACACGGATGGTCGGACGACGGAGTGTTCAATTACGAGGGTGGTTGCTACGCGAAGGTAATCAAGCTATCGGCAGAAGCAGAGCCTGACATCTATCGCACGACGAAGATGTTTGGCACGATCCTCGAGAACGTCATTTACGATCCGAATACGCGTCAGATCAATTTGGACGACGCGAGTCGAACGGAGAACACGCGCGCTTCATATCCGCTAACGAGCATCGACAACATCATGCCCGAGGGCAAGGCCGGTCATCCGCGCAACATCATCATGTTGACCGCGGATGCGTTCGGTGTTCTGCCACCGGTGGCGAGGCTTTCGCCTGAGCAGGCGATGTATCACTTCCTCTCGGGGTACACGGCGAAAGTTGCGGGCACTGAGAAAGGGATCAAGGAACCTGAAGCGACTTTCTCGACGTGCTTTGGCGCGCCGTTCATGGTGCTGCATCCCGGTGTGTATGCCGATCTGCTTGGTAAGCAAATGGGCAAGCACAACGCGGCGTGCTGGCTTGTGAACACGGGTTGGAGTGGTGGTCCATACGGTGTTGGGAAGCGGATGAAGATCGGATACACGCGGGCGATGATTCGCGCGATCCTCAATGGGTCGCTGTCGGAAACCGAGACTAAGTGCCGGATCCGATATTTGGAGTCGGCGTTCCGGTTTCGTGTCCCGAGGTGCCGAATGAAGTGCTGCAACCGCGAAACACCTGGGAAGACAAGGACGCGTACGATCGCCAGGCGAAGGATCTGGCAAGACGATTCAACGAGAATTTCAAGAAGTACGAAGCGGGCGTTTCCGATGCTGTCCGCGCAGTGGCACCGAAAGCTTAGACAGGATCTACAGGATGTTTCACGATTAACCTGGCGGCCAATTCATCGCGCGGCCACCCAGAACGTGCACGTGCAAATGAAACACTGACTGCCCCGCACCGGCGCCACTGTTAATTACCGTTCGATAACTCTCGTGCCCCTGCTCGTTCGCGACTCTCGCGCCGACACGCAACAGGTGGCCCAACAAAGCCTCTTCCTTCTGCGAAGCATCATCCAGCGATTCCATGTGCTCGCGCGGAATCACCAGCACATGCATCGGCGCCTGCGGATTGATATCGCGAATCACCACGCAACTATCGTCCTGGTGTACGAATTCACCCGGAATGTCCCCCGAAATGATCTTACAAAACAAACAATTCTCTTCTGACATTTTCTCTCTCCCTAAACTGGCTCGAGAATCGGACTCGTCACCGGCGCAATAATCCGCTCAATATCAGCACCAACCGCGCGCAGTTTCGCTTCAATCTTTTCATACCCGCGATCGATGTGGTAAACGCGATCGATCAACGTCTCTTCATTCGCAATCAATCCCGCAAGCACCAGCGACGCCGAGGCGCGTAAATCCGATGCGATCACCCGTGCCCCATTCAGGGACGTTGGACCATCGACAACCGCTGTACGCCCGTCGATCTTTATTTGCGCACCCATGCGCTGAAGTTCCGACGCATGCATGAAACGGTTCTCGAAGACAGTTTCCTCGATCTCCGACGTTCCCTGCGCCTGCGTCATCAACACCATGTACTGCGCCTGCATATCAGTCGCAAAGTCCGGATACGGCGCGGTAGAGACGTTGCGTGCCTTCAATCCGTCCGGACACGTAACTTCCAGCGTCGTCGGATTAACTTCGCGTATCACAACTCCGGCCTCGCGCAGCTTCGCGATGACACTGACGAGGTGCTCCGGACAGCAATCTTTGATCTCGAGTTTGCCTTGGGTAAGCGCGGCGGCGACGATGAACGTTCCTGTTTCAATTCGATCCGGAATGATTGTGTGCTCTGCGCCACCGAGCGACTCCACGCCTTCGATCTGGATCGTTTCGGTTCCGGCGCCGTTCACTCGCGCACCCATCTTGTTGAGCAAGTCAGCAAGATCGACGATCTCGGGCTCGCGAGCGGCGTTGTGAATCGTCGTCGTTCCGCGCGCGAGAGTCGCGGCCATCATCAGGTTTTCAGTTCCGGTGACAGTTACCTTGTTGAAGTGAACGTCGGCGGCGCGCAAGCGTCCATCCTCAGGCGCGCGCGCAACAACATTTCCGGCTTCGAGTTTTACTTGCGCGCCAAACTCCTGGAATCCCGCGAGGTGCAGATCGATGGGGCGCGTACCGATCGCACAACCGCCGGGCAGCGAAACTTTTGCTTTACCAAACCGCGCGAGCAATGGCCCAAGAGCAAGCACTGAAGCGCGCATTGTTTTTACGAGCTCGTAAGGCGCTTCGAAAAGTTCTACGTGCGCGGCGGTGATCTTGTGAGTTCTGAGTTCGGGTGTCAGCACGGTGGCGCCGATGTCTTCCAATAGACGGCGCTGCGTGATGATGTCGCGAACGTAAGGAATGTTATGAAGTGTAACTGTTTCGGGCGTGAGTAATGCGGCTGCCATACAGGGCAGGGCAGAGTTTTTCGCACCGCTGATTGAGACCCTGCCGTGAAGTGCGCGGCCACCGGAGATTCGAAACTTGTCCACGATGCCGGACAGAGTAAATGAAAATTACGCGATTGAACAGAGCGCCTACTGGGAATGGTGTGCGCGTTTAGAGTTCAAGCTTTAGCTTGCAGTTGCGGGAACCGAGTAGGCAAGCTAAAGCTTGAACTCTGAACGCGCGCCCAAGCCATGTTGCGAACAAAACAAAGGTGCGACAAGGTTTCCCTGTCGCACCTGCCACCGCCCTCTTGCTCGCACACCTATTCGTTGGCGGTGATCCGTTTGAGACGCACGCCGCCGTTGGTTGTCATCGCTTTAACCATGGCGCCGCCCGACCCGAGATCAAGCGCAATCTGCTTCGAGATCTTGCCCTGAACAGTAACCGGAAAATCAACGTTGACGCTTCCATTCACTGTTCCTGTCTCGACGCGAGCCGAATAATTCTCCGGCACTGACATGACCACACCGCCGTTGGTCGTGCTTACGTCGAGAGCCTCACCATCCCAGCGATCGCCACTCAGTTCGATAAACAAACCACCATTGGTTGTAGATCCACGAACGGCTCCACCAATTCTCTTCAATGCCACACCGCCGTTCACAGCGCTGAAATCGATCTTGCCATTTACGTCTGCGATCGAGATGCCGCCATTGTGCGTCTCGACGGAAAGATCTGCGCGGCGCGGAACGAACACCTCGTAGCTAACGTCTCCAGTGATAATTTTTACGGCTCTCTGGACCACTCGCAAAAATCTTCGACCCGCCGGTTTCGATCCTTATCTGTTGGCCCAGCGCCCGAGCTTCTTCCGCGGTCGGCGCGCCGGTTTGCACGCGGGAGCGCACGAGGATCTGGTTCTGGTCCCAGCCCTTCACGGAAACGCCGCCGTTCTGCCGGCCATCGATTCCGATCGTGCCGCCGCTGAGTGCAAGTGTTTGCTCCCTGATTTCACAGTTGCCGACCAGCCTATCGTTGTACCAATTGCTATCATCACGACACGCTAGCGACTTGCTTTTATCCTGGGCGAATACGGCGACGCCCGTAAACGTCAACAATGCAGCAATCAACAGACTACGCCCTACAAACCTGTACATGACTTCGGTCTCCTTAATGTCTGGGGTTTTCTCTTTTTCTTCGCTTTTATCGCGGCTCTGAACCCTAAACACCACCGTCTGAAGTGTTGTGGCAGCTATTTCCGAATCCTGTAATCCTGTAATCCTGTCTACTTCTTCTGCAGCACAACGATTCGCGGAATACTCTGAAGATCTTCCTTGATTTCTCGTAAGTGCCATATACCTTCATCAACCAGGTCTTTCACGGCTTCACCCTGATCAAATCCAATCTCCATAATCAGATAACCCTCGCGTTTCAGAAACGCCGGCGCCTCAAGAATCAAGCGGCGAATAACAGTCAACCCATCAGGCCCCGGAGACAGTGCAACCAGCGGCTCATGATCCTTCACTTCGCGTTGCAATCCCGCCATCATGTCTGCCGATATGTAAGGTGGATTCGAAACCACGAGGTCAAACTGATACTCGCCCGGCTCCAGCGAATTGAAACAATCAGAAATAACAAACTCAATTCGGTCCAAAACTGAATGATTTCGAGCGTTCAGCTTCGCTATCTCAAGCGCCGGCGACGACTGATCAACCGCAACCGCTCGCGCAGTACCACGCTCGCACAAAAGCGTAACGGCAATGCACCCGGATCCTGTCCCAACATCGCAAATCAGCCAGTCGTCACCAAGCAGCTCAAGCGCCGCTTCAACGAGCAATTCCGTTTCCGGACGCGGTATCAAAACATCAGGCGTCACACGAAACTCGCGTCCGAAAAAGTCCTGAACCCCGGTGATGTACTGAAGCGGCTCGCCACTCGCACGACGTTCCACGTCTTCTTGAAATCGTCGAAACGAATCCTGACTCAGTTGATCTTCAGCGTGACTGATGAGGAACGTCCGATCCTTGCCAAGTATGAATGAAAGTAAGCGAACCAGCTTCACGACGCGCTTCCGGCACGCCCGCACCATTCAAAACCTGCGCCGCCTTCGTTAGAGCTTCTGCAATGGAAATCATAACTTTGTGGAACCTATCGCACGTTCAGAAAGAATACTAAGTGATTTCTCTGTGCAATCTTTGTGCTATCTGTGTACACAAATTGCACAGAAGACTTTTCGGAAGCAACCCGCGATTGAACATTTTAACTTGGCATAGAACGAGACTCGTTCCTCCCGTGACGCAGGACCCCCGACGCTTTTAGCCCGGGGGTTCTGGCGTATTAGGGACCGAGTTTAACAACGTTGGCCGAGAGGAATTGCCCCGTGGGTACGCTTTCCAAAAGTTGTCTCTTATTCGTTTTGAACTGGCTTGACGCCGAATTGACGCTTGTTTGGATTCGCTTGAACGTCGCCACCGAAGGCAACGCCCTGATGGCCCACATCCTGAAGTACGGTGACTGGACCTTCCTGGGCATCAAACTCGCCGTCGGCGGTTTTGCCGCTTACATTCTTTATCGATGTGCTCACCTGCCGCTGGCCAAATATGGTCTAAGTATCGTGCTCGGTATCTACGCGATACTCATGGTCGTTCACGCCGCAACCGGCTGCGTTGCCCTCGGCTGGCACGCACCCATAAACGCTCTCGCCTATTTGGAAGCTCTTCCGAACACGTTTCTCTCGCTCTTCGCTTAAACGGTCGTCACCCATCGTCAACAAAACACGAAACTCGCGCTAGCTCGCCTGCGTTGGTACAATCTGCTCACAACGGCGCCCACGCTGAGAGCATCTTAGAACCGGTGTTTGGCTGCAAGCCAAAATCCATATTTTAGAGGGGGAAAGAGGTTTTTATGTACAAGCTTTCCGCACGCCAGATTTTATTGATTGCTCTTTTCTCGGCAATTTTTGCGGCAGGTGCTGTCGCTATTGTGGACCGTGTTTATGACCGCTTTCAACCGTCGCAGGCTGCATTCACGGAAACGGCGCCCGCCGGCATTACCGATCCAGCCACATCCACTGACGAACAAAACAACATCGAGGTTTACCGGACGCTCAGTCCGGGAGTAGTCTTCATTCACTCGACTTCGTACGCCCGCGACTTCTTCGGCTTCATGGAGCCGCAGGAAGGTTCCGGCTCTGGTTCGATTTTGGACCAGCAGGGAAATATTTTGACGAACTATCACGTCATCGCCGGTGCGCAAAAGCTTTCCGTCAGCATGGGCGGAAAGAAGGATTATCCGGCTGTGGTCGTCGGCGGCGACCCTGACACCGATCTCGCCGTCATCCGTTTAACTGAAAAGCCCGCTGGCCCACTGACAGTGATTCCGATGGGCGACTCTGACAAGCTCGTCGTCGGCCAGAAAGTGCTCGCCATCGGCAATCCGTTTGGTCTCGATCGCACGCTCACAACCGGCGTAATTAGCGGACTTCAACGTCCCATCCGCGCGCGCAACAACCGCCTGATCGAAGGTGCTATTCAAACCGATGCTTCCATCAACCCAGGAAATTCAGGTGGGCCACTGCTCGATTCGCGTGGTCGCATGATCGGCATCAACTCGCAAATCCTTTCGCCGTCGGGAAGTTCGGCGGGCGTCGGTTTTGCGGTGCCGGTGAGTATTGCGAAGCGGGTTGTGCCGCAGTTGCTGCAAAACGGCACGGTGCGTCGTCCAAAATTGGGCATCAGCACGCGCGACATCGCCGCGATTCGAACCCAGGTAGAGTTGCCGGTAACTGACGGTGTACTGATTGTTCAAGTCGTACGTGGAGGCGGCGCTGCTGCCGCTGGACTGCGCGGGATGCAGCAAACGGAAATGGGCGACTTCGAACTGGGCGATATCATCGTGGGAATCAACAACGACAAGGTTGGGAATTCAGACGATCTATTCCGAGTGCTCGACAAACACCAGATTGGCGAGACGGTTCAGGTTCACATCTGGCGAAACGGAAGACGGATGACAGTTCCGGTGCGCCTGATGGAGTCGCCTGACTCGCGACGCTGATCGATGAACGTCAAAACTCATGAACCAGACCACCCATTTTTTCAATCTGGGTTATGGCTGGCTCTGCAAACACTGCAGCGCGGAGGCCGCAGAACGGAAGCTGCGTAATCAACCCCCTGCATTAGCGAAATGGGTTGAGGAGGAGCAGTTCTGTGGTTTGAAGTGTCCGCGCTGCGGGATTGACGAATACGTCCAAAAGCCTGAGTATTAGCCACAAAAAGGCACAAAATTCACAAAGGTAAATCTGATTTCATTTGTGAATTTTGTGCCTTTTGTGGCTAAGTTCCATATTCCGCCTCGTAGTCTCTTAGGCTGCGGGTAATCACGTCCCAAGCTTCGACGCGGTCGTAAACGTCGACGATCTCGACCCTCTTTTCCGTTTCGCTCGGCAGTTGTTTGTAGCTGAGAAAGTAATGCTTCAATCGATCGACCAGTCCCTGCGGCACGTCCTGAATCTCCGAGATCTTCCCGAACGCAAGATCCGATTCCAGCACCGCGATTATCTTGTCGTCAGCCTCGTTTCCATCGATCATTCTTAGGCCGCCAATCGGCCTGGCGTGCAGGAAGAAGCTGCCGTGCGCAAACGACTTCTCACTCAAAACACAAATATCCATCGGATCCTTGTCACCTTCGATACCAACGCGTCCAGTGCGTATTTCGCAAAGCTCCGCCACTTCGGGGCCGCAAAAGGTTTGCGGTATGAAGCCGTAAAGCGTGGGCGACATCGATGAGAAGCGTTGTGGACGATCCACGCGCAGGTGTCCCGACCATTTATCCAACTCATACTTCACCGCGTCTGTCGGAACTATCTCGATGTAAGCGTTGACGAGCTCTGGAGTTCTGGGTCCGGGCGTGACCCCGTGCCATGGGTGGGCTTGGAAGAGTTGTCTGTTCATTGGTGGATGATAAAATGCAGCCAGTCACGAAACCAAACTCATAATGGCAGCGAGCGCTGAGATCATCACCAAGCCCGTCGCGAACGCGATTTCGTTGCGTTGGATTATCGGCGCGCGCGACGACCTGATCTGGTTTATCGGATCGGTGGTCTCGAGTTATCTGTTGCTGTTTCTTTACGTCGGTGGAATCCTTCCGCTCGTACCGATGGTTGCGCTCTGGGCCATATTGATCGACGCGCCTCACGTCTTCGGCACATTCTCACGCACCTACTTCGACCGTACCGAAAGAAAGAACCGTGCGCGATTGCTGTGGGGCTCGCTGCTGTTTTTCGCGATTGGACCTGTCATGGTGCTGGCAGGTTTCGGTTTTGTGTTCCTGTTTGTGGCCGCTTTGTGGGCCTACTACCACCTCGTCAAGCAGCACTATGGATTCATGGTGCTTTACAAGAAGAAGAACGGCGACCTCGCGCGGATAGATAACGTGCTGGATCGATCGCTGTTGTTATTTGCTTTCAACTATCCGTTTGTCGAGTTTATCGCGCGCGATCCGGAAGCTATGGCGCGTGTGCCGGCGTTGTTGCGCGGCGGCGTTAACGGGTTCGCGAAGTTGCTGCTGGTTGGCACGATTTTGATTTTTGTCGTTTGGTTGGGCCGGCAGGCGCAACGTGCGTTCACGGGTGAACCGCTGAATGTGCCGAAGTATCTTTTATTGGCAGCGGCAATCCCGATGCACTGGATCGTCCTGCTAACGCCGATGCCTCACAAGCCGATAGCGATCGTCGCGATACTGACGATCTATCACAACTTTCAGTATCACCGTCTCATCTGGTTTCACAATCAGAAATACAAATCGCGTGAGAAGTACGGCGCCGCGGAGGTGATTAGTCGCCGAGTGATGTATTACATCGCGTTCGGGATCATCTTCGGCGTGATCTACCAGGGACCAAGGCAGTTCCTCAATTACCTCGGGCCAGGGTCTTTAGCTGTGCAGCTTGGAATTTCATTCCTGTGGGGCTATGCGTTTATCCATTACTATTTGGATTCAAAAATCTGGCGCGTGCGAAGGGATCCGACGGTAGGTAAGGCACTGAACATGAGTTAGCCACAAAAAGCACAAAAAGTGTTTGTGCCTTTTGTGTACTCAATCTTCTCCGTGTTCGTCGCCGTTGTAATGGAGCACAGTCGATTCGTCGTCGATAACAGTTTCGAGATGGACGGGGCGGCCCCAGAGGGTGTGGACGTGCTCGAGGGCTTTGCGGGCGTATTTCATCTCGAGCTCGGTGCCCTCGTAGCGGTGTTTCATGTAGAGCTCGCGGTTGCCGTTGTAATCGCCGTCCTCCACTTGCAGGTAAGGAAACCCGAAGTTCGTCATGCTTGAAACGAGCTGATCGCGCACTTTCTCCCAACGCTTTTCAGTGATGGTCCATTCCTCTTCATCAACCAGCTCGAACACAAACAGATCCAGCTCCTCGCACAACTCTTCAGTCAGATAATTGCGCAGGAAAGAGACATCATTTTCGAGCTCGCGGACTTCAAATATCTTGTCGTGACCTTCATTCCCAACGCGGCCAAACTTTTCGCGCTCCTCCTTCGACGGCTCGTTCCAACGGCGCTCGATGTCTTCGTAGATCTTGTACCCGAGATAGTACGGATTCAACTGACCTTTCTGCGGTGAAACAACACCCGAGTGCAGATTCGCAAACTCGATGTGTTCGTTGTCGCTGAGATCCAGTTCGCGCATGATCCGCGCATGCCAGATGCTTGCCCAGCCTTCGTTCATGATCTTCGTCTGCATCTGGGGAACGAAGTATTCCATCTCTTCATGGACCATTGCGATCGCGTCGCGCTGCCAGGAGGCAAGCGAGGGCGAGTTTTTCATGAGGTAAAAGAGCAGATCTTTTTCGGGCAGGCGCTCGCGCGGTTTCTCGTCGTCGCTCGCTTCAGGCGCCTTTGAGTCGTGTAGGGATTTGTCGAGAAACCAGAGGTCGTCGTATGGGCCTTCTTTCGGACGGTGCTCGGCGCGACGCTTCTCCTCAGCAATCGAGATGTCGCGCTTGATGAAGAAGTACGGATCGATGTGCTCTTCGATAGCTAACACCGCGTCGAGAAATCGTTCGACAGTCTTCCGGCCGTGCTTGAACTCATACTCCATCATCCGTTGCGCGTGTGTAGACACGCTCTCGACCATGCGACGATTCGTTTTCGAAAAGTAAGAGTTGTTTTTGAAAAAGTCGACGTGCCCAAGCACGTGGGCAATCACCATCTTGTTCTGGATCGGGCTGTTCGTTTCAAGTAAAAATCCGTACGCCGGATTTGTGTTGATGACGACTTCGTAGATCTTCGAGAGGCCGAAGTCGTACATCGTCTTCATGCGATGATAAGTTTTGCCGAAGGTCCAGTGGGAATAACGGCCAGGCAGCGCGTATGAGCCCACCTCATACATCACCGTAGCGGGCACGATCTCGAAGTTTGTGGGGTATGGATCCAGCCCGAAGCGCAGAGCAACCTCCCAGATTTGCTCCACTGCCTTCTCGAGTTCTTTTATCTCTTTGTCTTCCATAATTCAGGTCTTAGGTCTTAGGCTTTCGGTCTGGGAAGACCGAAGACCAAAGTCCAAAGACCACCTTAAGCTGGAGTCTCGACTCCTCTTCTTCCAAAAAACTGTTTCAGCGCCGGATAGACGTCTTCCTTGTCGTCGATACGCACGCCAACGAACCGATCTTTGTTTTGCAACCGATCGGTGAAGATAGAAAGCAGCGCGCCTGACGAACGTCTGTAACTCGACGATCCTTCTTCTCCGATTTCGCCATATCCAAACAGGTTGCAGGTCGCGATCAGTTCATCAGCCAACTTAACTGCCTCTTCGTTGTCGGAGTAATAGTTGTCGCCGTCTGAAAAGTGAAACGGATAGATGTTCCAATCCGAGGGCCGGTAGCGCTGTTTGATAACGTCGAGCGCGAGCTGGTAAGCAGAAGAAACGACAGTTCCTCCCGACTCACCCTGCGTGAAGAACTGTTCCTCCGTCACCTCTTTCGCTTCCGTATGATGCGATATAAAAACTATGTCGACGTTGTCGTACTTCGTCCTCAGAAACCGAACCATCCAGAAGTAAAAACTCCTCGCGATGTATTTCTTAAACTCGCCCATCGAACCCGAAACGTCGATCATCGCGATGACGACCGCGTTTGATTCGTAGCGCATCACCTCTTCCCACGTTTTGAACCTCAGATCTTCTTTCTTGATGTCGCCGAAGCGCGGATTGCCTTCGCGCGCGTTGCGACGAATGTTTTCGAGGATCATCCGGCGCTTATCAAGATTGGCGATCACTCCGGTGCGACGGATTTCATTGAACTGTGTCTTGCGCGATTGGACAGCCTTTTTCGCCTTCTCTTCGAGGTATGGAAGTTGGAGGTCTTCGAAGATCAGTGCGGCAAGCTCGTCGATGTTTATTTCAGCTTCGTAATAATCCGCGCCCGCTTCCTGGCCCGCCTGCCCGGAGCCAGTGCCACTTCCAGGACGAGTTTCACGCCCGATGACGTCGCCGACGCGAGTTTTTCCGTCGCCCTGGCCCACGTGTTTTGCTTTTTGGTAGTTGAAGCGAAACTTGTATTCGTCGAGAGCCTTGATCGGGACTTTAACCGTCCGCTTGCCATCGGAAAGGATGATGGCCTCATTGGAGACGATCGATCCGAGGTTTTTGCGGATCGCTTCCTTGACGCGGTCCTTGTGCCGCTCCTGATCGATGATGCCCTTGCGTTGTAATGACCAGTCGTTGCGTTGTATGGACATAAAAACTCCATCCACAGATTACACAGATTTCGAGGTGCAAAAATCCGTGACCAGGTTACTAAACGCTTCCGGGTGTTCCTCGTGTGGCAAGTGACCGCAGTTCAGGAACACGATGAATCGCGATCCGGGAATCTCGGCGTGGAGACGCTCGCCGTCTGCAAGTGGAATCTCCCGATCGTTTTCTCCCCAGAGCAGGAGAGTGGGCTGTCTGATTAGATGCGCATCGCGCGAAATCCGTTCAGCGTTCCAGCAGCGGACGGTGCGGATGATCGCGCGTTGTGTGCCTGCGGCGCGCAACGGAAGATGTCGTGCTTCGACGCGTCGCTCATCGAGGACCCAGGCGTGTCGATCGTAAACTCGCTTCATGCGCCGCCGTAACAGCCGGCGCGATCCGATCAAAAGCGGTGAGACGACGTCGCCGAACAGCGGCGAACCAAACACGCGCATCAACTTGAAATGGAGCGGTCGATTGTTGTTTACAGTTCCGACGAGGACCAGCTTCTCAACTCGTTCCGGGTAATCCAGCGCGCAAGTTGCTGCGACTGCGCCGCCGTAGGAGCTGCCCACGAACAACGCTCGCGGGATGCCAAGGCGATCGAGCAAACCTGTTACTAGTTTTGCCTGACCAGCAATCGTGTATTCGCCCTTCCTTGGTTTTGCGGAATAACCATAGCCCAACATATCGAGCGCAATCACTCGAAAACCGGCTTCAGCGAGCCTTAAAAAAACCTTGCTCCAGACGAGCGTTGACGACGCAAAACCGTGAATCAAAACGAGGGCGGGGGAATCAGGATGGCCGGCTTCCTGGTAATGAACGCGAACTCCACCGACGTCGATGAATCGTGAATGATCGGAATGAAAAACGACGTTACGGCACTTGTGCCAATCGGCATCGCGTGGACGCGTCAGCAGCTTGCCGGCAACGGCAAGTGCTGCGGCGCCCGCAATCCAATAACGTTTCTTCATACATCGATAATTTTAGCCACAAAAAGGCACAAAAAGCTCAAAAAATGAATTGTGCTTTTTGTGCCTTTTTGTGGCTAAAAAATCTAACGAGATAGCAATGTACCTACATAAGTCAGCAACTCGTTTGCACAAACCGGACAGTATCCATGCTCTTTGACGAGCCGATCGACGACCTCGTTGATCCGTCGCAGTTGATCCGGATCGGGAGTCTTCGCTGACGTAGTGATCTTCACAACGTCTTTAAGGTCCGCAAAGATCTTCTTCTCGATCGCTTCCTTCAGGCGTTCGTGTGAGTTGTACTCAAACGGTTTGCCCTTGCGAGCATAGGACGAAATCCGGATCAGTATCTCCTGCCGGAAAGTATTCTTCGCGTTCTCCGAAATCCCGATCTGCTCCTCGATCGAACGCATCAATTGCTCATCCGGCTCCATCTCTTCTTCAGTGATCGGATCTTTAATGCGTTCCTTGTTGCAGAAAGCCTCCACGTTATCGAGATAGTTGTTGCACATCGTGCGCGCCATCTCTTCAAACGAATAGACAAACGCTCTCTGCACTTCAATCTTCGCAAGCTCGTCGTACTCTTTGCGCGCCTGCGAAATGTGGTTCAAATATTTCTCACGCTGTTCGCTGCTGATGCCCGTGTGCTGCTCAAAGCCGTCTTTGATTGCTCGCAGCGCGTCGATCGGATTGATGCACGTCACACCATCACGCACGAGCGCGCTCGAGAGTCGATTGATGATGTAGCGCGGCGAAATCCCGTCCATGCCCTCGCGAATAGTCTCTTCTTTCAGCTCGCGCACGTCTTTCGACTTGTAACCCTCGACGTCCTCGCCGTCGTAAAGCTTCATCTTCTTTACGACATCGACGTTCTGTCGCTTCGGCTCTTCGAGGCGAGTCATGACAGCAAACATCGCCGCCACCCTCAACGTGTGCGGAGCAAGGTGAACGTTGCGCAGCGCTTCAGACTGGTGCAACAGCTTGTCGTAAATCCGCTCTTCCTGCGAGACGCGCAGGTTGTAGGGCACTCTGACGAGGATGATGCGATCCTGTAGCGCTTCGGATTTGCGATTGCCGGCAAACGCGATGTACTCGTTCTCGTTCGAGTGTGAAAGGATGACTTCGTCAGCGTAGATCATCGCGAAGCGGCCGGTCTTGATGCTCTGTTCCTGCGAGAGCGTGAGCAAGCTGTAGAGAAACTTCTCGTCAACTTTCAGCATCTCGACGAATTCCATCAAACCGCGGTTCGCGATATTCAACTCGCCGTCGAACCGATACGCACGTGGATCCGATTCAACCCCAACCTCGCCGATCGTCGAAAGGTCGATCGAGCCCGTGAGCTCCGTGATGTCCTGCGACTTGGGATCGCTCGGCGAAAAAGTTCCAATGCCAACGCGCTCTTTTTCAGAAAACGCCACGCGATGAACTTTTACATCTTCGTGACGACCGCCGTACGTGTGATCCAACGCATAACGACACTGAGGACAAAGATCTCCCTCGATATAAATTCCGTAATGTTTCTCGACTTCGGAGCGCAGTTGATGAGGGATGAGATGAAGTGGTTCCTCGTGCATCGGGCAGTCTTTAATAGCGTAAACTGCGCCGCCCTCAATCGTGGTCCAAACTTCAAGCCCGCGCTTGAGCATGTTGACGATCGTCGACTTGCCTCCGCCGACAGGCCCCATCAACAGCAGGATGCGTTTGCGCACTTCGAGACGCTGCGCGGCCGATTTGAAATACTCGACTATCCTGGCTATGGGTTCTTCGATGCCGAAGAGTTCTGAGGCAAAGAAGTTGTAGGAGAGAATCTCGTGTTGCGTACCTTCATTCAGCCGCTCGATACCGGCGGCATGAACCATATCATTTATGCGAGCGTGTGAAAGCTGGGCAATACGCGGGTTCTGAGCGACTAACTCGAAGTAGTCTCGAAACGTTCCTTCCCAGCGCAGCGCTTCGTGTTCACGGCGCAGATCTTCCAAACGTTCGCTGATATTGAATTGCTTGTTGCCATCCTGCTCTACCATAGCCTTTGAAACCTCTTCGGCTTTCGCGCACTGGACAGCGTGTGGGGAGAGGCCACGCTTTAAGTTAATCAACCGCTATCTATGTCGGGGAACTGCGGTTTCGTTTCTTATGTGCTTCGTGATACGCCTCACGCGCGCGTAAGCGTGAGCTACGTCCTCGAGGCACTGCTTCTCAATGATCGAATTCAACGGAAGTCCGGAGGGAAACACCTGGTTTGGAAGCGAACTGTCAACGCGCGCTTCCTTGGGCGCAAGTATAGCACGGCAGTAAAGGGGTCAAGTCAATGCTTATTTTACAAGGCTGCCGTTTGGAGTTCCGTTTGGAGTTCAAGCTTTAGCTTGTTCTTAAGGCACAACCTAAAGGTTGAACTCTAAACTGGATCACCTGTTACCTAGTTCTCCCGTAAGCACGACCCGTGGATGCAAGCTCTTTGCGGTCGCATCGTATTGACCGACAGCAATCAATTGCTCGTCCATATCGCACATCTTTACGTTCTCTCCGTCGGCCCATTCAGCTTCCGCCACCCTCACCTCTCTTCCGTGATTGGCTCGCCGCACGTCCTCGCCGCTTAGATGCACAAAAGGCAGCCGCGAGAGCGCCGCGTTTAGCGGGAGCAAAACAGTCCCCAGCGACTCTTCGGCAAAATGGACCTTTAACTGATCCAGCGTGATTGCCTGGTCGATTCCAAAATCACCGACTCGCGTGCGTCTTAGTTCAGCCAGGTGGGCGCCAACGTACAGACGTTTGCCGAAGTCCTCCGCGAGTGTTCTGACGTATGTGCCCGACGAACACGAAACTCGCGCATGAAAATCAAAGGTGCCATCGAGGTTGTCTTTGATAAGTTGACCGTCAGGCCTGATCGCTTCGAACTGATGAATACAAACACGTATGGGCTGACGTTCAACGTTCTCACCGCGCCGCGCAAGTTCGTAGAGTTTCTTCCCCTCAACTTTCTTTGCTGAATACATCGGGGGTATCTGATCGATGTATCCCCGAAGACTTCTTAGAGCTTCATCGATCTCGTGTTCACTCCATTCAAGACGTTTTTTCGAATCCTCTGGTCCAGAAATCGGATTCCCGGTTCGATCGCCGGTGTCAGTTGCGAAGCCGAGGCGAATGATCGCTTCGTACTCCTTGTCGACTCCGCTCAGGAACTGAGCGATCCGCGTGGCTCTTCCCAAAAGGATCACGAGGACGCCGGTCGCAAACGGATCGAGTGTTCCCGTGTGACCGATGCGACGCTCGTGAAGAATGTGACGCGCGCGCGCGATAACGTCGTGCGAAGTAATTCCCTGCGGCTTGTCGATAACCAGTACTCCGTCCATGGAAGACATTTTATATCAGCGTCAATCCGCGTTAATCTGTGTTCACCTAATCGTGACTGATTTGCGACGTAAAACATTTGAGCGCGCCGTAAAACTGCTCGCCGCGAAACCGCGGTCTGTCGCCGAGCTGCGCGAGCGACTGCTGCGCGGCAAGGAAACGAATCAGGAAGTGGTGGAAGAGGTCATCGCGCGCCTGCGGGAGTATGGCTACCTCGACGACGAGCGCTTCGCTTTCAGTTACGCATCCTACAAAGTAAAGCAAAAACCAATCGGACGGCGGCGGCTGGAACGCGACCTCAAGTTCAAAAAGATCGACAGCGCCATTGCCAGCGAAGCCCTCGAGATGGTCTTTGCCGAGACGCCTGAGGAACAGTTGATTGACCAGGCAATCGCGAAGCGACTGCGGATCCGCGGGAAACCGAAGAACCGTGCCGAAGCGAAGAGCCTGTTTGATCACCTGCTGCGGCAGGGATTTCAGTTTGACGTTGTTAGTGAAAAGGTGCGGGCTTTAGCCACCGATTACACGGATGAAGACTGATTTGCTACACTCGAAACGATGATGACCGGTAACGAAATTCGCGAAGCTTTTTTGAGATATTTTGAGGAGCACGGGCACACTCGCGTGCGTTCGTCTCCGCTCCTGCCTGCCAACGATCCGACGTTGCTGTTTACCAATGCGGGCATGAACCAATTTAAGGATACGTTCCTGGGCGCGGAGAAGCGCGAGTATGTGCGCGCCGCTTCGTCGCAGAAGTGCGTGCGCGCCGGCGGCAAGCACAACGATCTCGACGAGGTTGGTAAGACGGCTCGGCATCACACGTTCTTCGAGATGCTCGGCAATTTTTCGTTTGGCGACTACTTCAAGGAAGGCGGGATCAAGTTTGCGTGGGAATTGCTGGTCGACGTTTTGAAACTGGATCCGGCGAGATTGTGGTTTACGGTCTACGAAGGCGACGACGAGGTTCCGCCTGACGAGGATGCAGAGAGGTTTTGGGAACAGGTTGGCGCTCCGCGCGAGCGAATCCTGCGCTTTGACCGCAAAGATAATTTCTGGCAGATGGGCGAGACTGGCCCATGTGGTCCATGTAGCGAGATTCATTACTACATGGGCGAGAGCGCGGACGATCCGGAGAACTGCGCTGCTAACGTGAATGGACCGGGCGACACGATCATGGAGATCTGGAACCTGGTCTTCATGCAGTTTGATCGCAGCGAAACCGAGCCGGGAAAGTACAAACTCGATCCGCTGCCGGCGCCTTCGGTCGACACTGGCGCGGGACTCGAACGTCTCGCTGTCGTGCTGCAAGGCGTGAAGTCAAACTACGATACTGACCTGGTTCGTCCGATCGTTGAATTCACCGCCAAACTTGCCGATCGCAACTACGAGCCTGAAACGCAGGAAGGGTTTGCGATGCGCGTCATTGCGGATCACGCGCGCGCCACTGCGTTCTCGATCGCGGACGGAATCCTGCCCGGCAACGAAGGTCGCAACTACGTGCTGCGGAAGATCATGCGACGAGCGATCTACCAGGGCCATCACACGCTTGGAATGAATGGACCGTTCTTCAATCAGGTCACGAACTTCGTCGTCGACTTCATGAAGGATTCGTATCCCGAGCTCGAAGTGCATCGCGAGTTCATCGAGAAGATGGTGCGTCTTGAGGAAGAGCGTTTTGGTTCGACGCTGACCGTGGGATTGAACAAGCTTGACGAGGTGTTCGCGGCCAGCAAAGGAGCGATGCCGGAGTATAAAACGCTCGCGCGTCTCTACGACACGTTTGGAACACCGCGCGATCTGATTCGCGTTGGGTTGGAAGAGCGTGGGTTCGTCGTCGATGAAGAAGAGTTTAATCGATCGTTTGATGCGGCGCTCCAGGAGCTGCAACAGACGACTGCGACTGAAAAAGGTGAAACGAGAGCGAAAGCTAATCCGGTTTACGCAAAGCTGGCGGAGCGGTTGGAGAAGTCGATCTTCAAGGGCTATGAAACGCACGAGAGTCGATGACTCGAAGGTCGTTGCACTTATTAAAGGCGACGAAATCGAGTCGTTGAGTGAGGGCGAAGAGGGCGAAGTCGTACTCGATCGTACGCCGTTTTATGCAGAGAGTGGCGGTCAGGTTGGAGACGTGGGCGTGTTTATTGGTCCAACACAGTGCGTATGCGGTTGTGAACGACACGTATTCACCAGCGCAGGGCTTGATCGTGCATAAAGTCAGAGTGGAGAAGGGAAGCTTGAAAGTTGGTGATGTTGTGTCGGCTGAAGTTGATGTCGAAAAACGTGATGCGACGCGACGTAACCACACGGCGACTCACTTGATGCACGCAGCTTTAAGAGAGGTTCTCGGCACGCATGTGAAGCAGGCGGGCTCAGTTGTTGCGCCGGCGTATCTGCGGTTTGACTTTACGCATTTCCAGCCTTTGACTGCGACCGAAAAAGAAGAGATCGAACGACTCGTCAATTACCACATCCTTCGCAACGAGCGTGTGCAAACGGATGAGATGGCGATCGAAGAGGCAATGCGGTCGGGTGCGATGGCGCTTTTTGGTGAAAAGTACGGTGAGAAAGTGCGCGTGCTTTCGATCAAAGGCGTGGAGGGAATCTTTTCAAAAGAACTGTGCGGCGGTACGCACGTTCGGGCAACAGGTGATATTGGCCTGTTCAAGATCACGAGCGATGAATCGATCGCATCGGGCGTGCGACGCATCAGGGCCATCACGGGCATGGACGCTTATGAGCGATTCCGTGAGGCTGAGCTTCTCGTCGATGGACTCAGCGGCGGATTAAGAACGGCGCGTGGTGAATTGGCGGGCGCTGTTACGCGATTGCAGGATGAGTTGAAGAAGGCTCGGCGTGAGGCTGACGAGTTGCGGTTGAAGATTGCGAGTGGCGCCACAGGAGCTTCAACGAATGGCGACGAATCGCGCGAAGTCGCGGGGATTAAGGTCCTTGCGCGCGAAGCCAGTGGGCTTGATGCGGCGGCGATGCGACAGCTTTCAGACACGCTGCTTGCGCGGATCAAATCGGGCGTTGTCGTGTTGGGACGAAGTAGCGATGGAAAGGTTTCGCTCATCGTGCGTACGTCCGCGGATCTGACGTCGAAGGTGCCCGCCGGGCAAGTGATCAAAGAGTTGGCGCCGATGATTGGTGGTCGTGGCGGCGGTAAGGCTGACATGGCTGAAGGCGGTGGCAACCAACCTGAGAACCTCGCGACCGCGTTGCAGAAGAGCTACGAGGTTGTCGAGAGGTTGATGAGCTAGTTTTGCCAGGATTACAGGATTTATCCAGGATGAACAAGATTTCCTGTCCATCCTGGTGAAAATCCTGTCTATCCTGTCTACATGGTCTTTTGTTTCTCCGTCAGAGGAATATTCATCTTCTCCAACGTGATCTTGTTGAGCGTCCCCGTTACCTTCAGACCTTCCGCCTGTTGATACTTCCGCAGTCCGTCCCGCGTAGCATCATCAAGCTTACCTAGCTGCGTTCCCGCGTAAAACCCGCGTTCTTTGAGAATCGCCTGGGCCTGGTTGATCTGTTCCTTGGTGGCGCGAAAGACCGGGCCTCGCTTAGCACCCTGCTTCGCACCCGTTTGCGTTGCTGAAGTTGAGGAAGTTGAGTTCTGGGCCAACACTGTGGTGTTGAACACACACAGCAGTAATAGTGTGAGCGTAAGGATATTCTTCATTTGTCTTCGTCCTTTTGTGAGGCGCACAGAGCGCGCGGTTAATGGTTAATTGTGAGGTTACTTCCGAAAACGCGAGCATTTTACTACTCGTGTCAAGTAGCTCGGCTAGGTTAAACCATGTTGGCAAGGTTTTAAGGCGACTCTGTGGCATAGTTAATCTTAAACCCTGACGGTTCTCGCCCCGAGACCTCGCTAAAAGTCGAACCAAATGCGAAAAACCTTGCTCATATTGGCAATTGTCACTGTTTCCACCGGATCCGCGGTGGCGCAGACCTCTTCTGGCTATCAGGTTGATAACTTCGATTTTGCCAATACCATGAAGATCGAAGCCCCTAGAGTCGAGCCACCGAAAAACCCCTTAGTAAAGCGTCTTACTCGCTCGCGGAATTACACCCATGTACCAGCGCCCGGAGCTCTGATCCATCTCACCAACAAGCCCATCAACCCCTCATTGGGCAACTTTACAACCGGCAATACCGACGTCGACAAGTTCATCATCGAATCGGGACAGCGCAATTCCGTCGATCCGCTGCTGCTCTACGCAATCATGCACCAGGAGTCGAGTTTCAAACCTCGTGCGATGTCTCACAAAGGCGCGCGCGGGCTCATGCAGTTGATCCCTCCAACCGCCAGCCGCTTTGGCGTAACAAATATCTGGGATCCGAAACAAAACATCGAAGGCGGCGCGCGCTATATGCGATTCCTGCTCGACCTGTTTTCCGGAGACGTTCGACTCGCTTTGGCCGGCTACAACGCCGGTGAAGGCGCCGTGATGAAGTATGGCTACGAAGTTCCTCCCTACAGCGAAACGCGCGAGTACGTGCGTCGCATCGGTCGCCGCTACAGCTTGATGCGTGACCCGCAGGCTGCAATCACCTTGACCGGGGGACAACTCGCTGCCGCTAAGGAAAAACCGCCGGCTCCGCTAAACGTTTACGAACGCAGCGTGTTTATGGCGCGGCTTCCGGATGGGCGATTACAACTGGTCAGCCAGTAAATCAGAACTCCCAACGAAGACGAGGCGGGAACCTTTCACGGTCCTCGCCTCGTTCTGTATTATGTGCGCCTAAGTGAGGATCTGAAAACTATGACCTGTTCGAGTTGCGGAGCATACGTTACCCCCAGCGTCCGTTTTTGTTCGAACTGCGGGACGCCCACCGATTCGGAGGCCACGAAAATTGCTCGGCTCCAGGCGCGCGCGCTCGAACTCGGCTCTGATCACAGATCTCGAGCACACGATTTTCACCGTTCGGCCGACGATGATCTTCATTAAAGCGGGTTATGCGCTGGCCGTTCTCGGCGGCATCGCACTCGTTTTCCTGCTTGCATCGATCGGCGTACCAGCGTCGATTTCGATCCCGCTCGCGCTCGCACTGCTGCTAATCCCGGCCTATTACCACGTCAGGCGAAACATGGTTCGCTACACCGTGACCGATTCAAAACTCCAGATCGACACCGGCCTGATCGCACGGACCACACGCAACATTCCTCTCAGCAAAGTGCAGGACGTAACCGTGTCGGCCAGCATTCCTCAACGGATACTTGGCTTTGGCGACATAATCGTCGACAACGCAAGCGAGTTTGGCGGTTCAACGGTGATGCATAACATTAGTAGTCCTCGTCACTATGCCGACCTTCTTTTGCGCGAACTGCGACGCTGGCATTAAACTTTAGACGTGCTGCCCAAGCGCCTGAGGGAACATCAAAGCACGAGCGGTTTCTAAACGAGAGTCTTTGTACCGGCCGCGCTATTTTTTCACTTGGGAGTTTTCAATCTTGCGTTTATCGAAGGTAACGGGTTTTCTAGCCTTTTTGCTCGCGTCAGTTTGTAGTGTGTTTGCGCAGACAAGTGCCCCCGAACCGGTTCGGTTGTTGCCGAACCGAGTTGGTGACTTTAAGCAATCCGCACGAAAAATTCCTTTACTGGACCAGACATTCCATTTCCCTCAGGCCCCGCCCGTGGCGACTGAGGAAGGTACGTTTGTAGGACCGAAGGGAGCGATCATGGACGTGACCGTCCATCGGTTTCGCCAGGACGTAAACGCATACCAATTTCTCAGCTTTACGGCGGGTCTGCAGCGACGACAGGAACCGGGCTTGGAAATACGAGGAGGTTATGGCACGGCCGGATATGCTACGACGGACCAGATTTCGTTTTTCCAGGGAAATCATTACGTCAGAATCCAGAATGTGAAATCCACCGAGCCGGCAGTGCTCGAGGCTTTTGCGGCGGGGTTTAGCCAGACTCTCGACAAAGGTGAGGGTGATATCCCGGTTCTGATCAAACATCTTCCAAACCCGGAACAAGCTCAGAAGAACGCAATTTTCTTAAGCAGCTTTGTGGATCTCAACCAGCTTGGATTAAACCAGCCGGTACTTTCAGCGATTGAGTCGGGCGGAAATGCGGACGCTGTGCTTGCGACCTTTGGCCCAAGTAAGCTCCTGCTTGTTGAATTCAATACGCCACAACTCGCAGTAGACAACGATAAGAAGATAATCGCGCGCATCCAGGAATTGTGGAAGCTGGGCCAACCAGCGCCGACTGCGTACCGTCGAGTTGGAAACTATTCCGTGTTTGTTTTTGACGCTCCGGATGAAGCGACTGCGAAGCGTTTGATCGACGAGGTGAAATACGAGCAAATCGTGCAGTGGCTGGGCGAGAACCCAAACATCTACAAGGAAGCACAGAAGCAATACATCAACACTACATTAGGTGTGCTGGTGGCTGTTGTTAAAGCTTCGGGTTATGCCTTGGTTGGGTGTTTGGGCCTGGGTGCGTTGATTGGTGGACTGTTGTTCACTTATCAGGCGCACGCAGCAGAAGGCTGTTACGTTCTCAGATGCCGGCGGGATGCTTCGACTCAATCTTGATGAACTAACAGCTCAAACCGATCCAAGTCGCTTGTTAAAGGGGCGTAATTAGTAGGACCTGATTACTGGGTTCTTCAGGATTGACAGGAATAAAAAATACGGGCTGCTGATCTTTCCTGGGAGGCTCCCCCAAGCCCCGTCAAGACGACGATCAGCAGCTCCGTTATTTATGCTCTTTCCGACTGCGTCACAAGCGCCACTCCGTTCCCCCAAAAGAGTCAAACGCTTGCTTGTTATTTCGCGAGAGGATGCCTCCCCCAAAGCCTCCACTCACCGCAGTTGTTAGAGCCTGACCCGATTTACCCTTATCTACCCTTCTTGTTCTGAGTCTCTCCTTTGGCAATGACCGTGCCACCTACGCCCGTTAGACCAATCTTTCCTTAGTCTTGCAGTTTTGCTGGGATTTTTGACTCAGCGGTGGTGACAGCTTTGTGCGGAAGAGAACACAAGCATGGCACACTTGTACACGTTCAATACAACACTGACAGTACAAACGAACTAAAATCGCTCGCTGGTTCTACGGCAGGGCTTTGATAAGCTCGTCGACTTCCTGTGAAGTGTTATACAAATGCGGGGAAATTCTTAGACGAGCGCCTCGCGGGGCGGTAACGATGTGTCTCGCCATCAGGTGCGCGTACAGAGCCATCGGCGACATGCCGCCCAGATGGCGAATACAGACGATCTGAGACTTTTCGCCAGGTGCTCTTGAACTCACGACCTCGTAGTTCTTTTCCTTCAAACGCTCGCACAAGTAGTCGGTAAGTTCCTCGAGGTAGTTGGCGATGTTCTGAACGCCATGGTTGGTTAGAAGGGTGAGGCTCTCTTTTAGGCCGTGAATCAGGGCCGTGGGTCCGGTGCCTGTTTCCCATGCGAGCGTTCCGCGGTTCCAACCTTGATCGAAGTTGAAATAATCGTCCGGAACGGGAACGCTGCACCACCCTACGAGCGTCGGCTGAATTCTTTCGCGCGCGCGATCCGAAAGATACAGGTAACCAACACCCTCGGGAGCCAGTAACCATTTGTGACTTGCGCCAGCCGCAACGTCGACCAGCTCTGCTTCAACATCTGTTGGAATCACGCCGAGTGCCTGAATTGCGTCCACCACGAAAAGCGCATCGTGTTGTCGCGCGACGCCGCCGAGTCGATTGAGATCGGTGCGAAAGCCCGACGCATATTGAACATGACTGATGGCAACCACACGCGTGTTTCGATCGATTAAACTCTCGAACTCAAGCGGATCAATGCGGCCTTCCCGTTCCTCGCACATCCGAACTTCAACGCCGAACGCATCGCGAATCCGCAACCACGGATATATGTTCGACGGAAACTCGCTTTTGAACGTGACGATGTTGTCGCCGGAGCGCCAGTCAAGTCCGTTTGCAACGGTTGAAAGGGCGTCGGAAGTGTTGCGAACGAAAGCGACCTGCTCGGGTCGTGCGCCG
Source organism: uncultured Acidobacteriota bacterium (assembly GCA_963800055.1). Taxonomy (GTDB): domain Bacteria; phylum Acidobacteriota; class Blastocatellia; order Pyrinomonadales; family Pyrinomonadaceae; genus PSRF01. The sequence goes on along the minus strand of CAWCZP010000022.1, from coordinate 486,438 downwards.
AGAAGACCGGCGAGTAACTCGCGCGTCCGCTCTTTCACTGCGAGCCAACTGCGATAGTTTGCGGAGCCGTTTTCCTGGACGTCCTTGAGCTGTGCCTCAACGGCGCGGACCGTCGCGAGTGGTGGCGGTGAGATCGCAGCGTGATTAAGGTAGATGTATCGGTCCGTGACGGGAAACAGGGCGCGAAGTTCGGGCGTCATTTCGTTGCCACAAAAAGCACAAGATGCGAGTGTTAAGGCGCGTAAGGTTTGCCGTAAAACTCCTTATACAACCAACCGAGCACACGCGCTTCAGCGGTACACAAAGTCTCGATCCAACAGTTCATCAGAAACTCCGTGCGGCCGCGTTCGAATGGAATCTTCTCTGACTGCTTGACGATCGATCCGCCACCGCGCAGATCCAGTTTGTAAGCTTCAGCGGTTGATTCGTTTGCCTTCGAAGCTGAATCGAGCGCGCCAAGCAATTGCCCAATCCATGCGTGAAGCTGAGGCTGCGTAGAGTTGTCAGCAAGAGCCTGAATGATTCCGATTGCCAGGCGATCTTCGGCCTGCTTGAACCGAAAAACTTCTTCACCCTGCGATTCGGCGTGATCCTGTTTCCACTGAAATACTTCTTCAACTGAAGGGTGCCTGATGATTGCGACACGCTGATCGTAATTGAGAAACCACTCAATCACGTCGGGAACAGAATCGACATCTACCTGACCGTATTCGTCGCGTTGCAGTGGAGGCAGGTTTACTTCACCCTCGCTACTCATGACAACTTCTCAGCGGAAGGTTTTCTCAACGTAAACGAGGCGTGCACTTCACCAACTACATCTCCGGGCCGATTGCGAACTGGGAAAAATGCATATTGCGCAACGGTCTCGAGCGACTCATCACGCAACACGCCGAGTTGACGCAACGTTTCGACCACCACAGTCGGCCGCGCGCGCTTGTCGTCACCGTCTTCGATCTTCAACGCGAGGCCCAAACCGTTTGGCCATTCTTCACACGGGAGAACGCCGGCTGTGTAAACTCCTTCGGCGCCGACTTTCGAAATCAAACGTCCCGGCGCGGCGCGCATGATTGCAGTATCCAGTCGATCCGATGTGCCTCCGATCAATTCGGGATACGCACTCATCACTCGAACGATCCGCGCGCACGCATCGCGCGTCGACTTATCAAACGTCGCGGGCGGTGAGACCAATCTCGCATACGCAAGCGCCATCGCCTTCACCGTGATTCCGAACACAGGAACCGCGCATCCATCGATACCGACAGACATATCGGTGACAGCGACATCAGAAAACAGCGACATCGCGTCAGCTATTGCGATCTGCACGGGGTTCTCGGCGAGGTTGTAATTGTCTGTCGGAGCGCCGATGTGCTTTGCGACTGCGAGCATGCCCGCGTGCTTGCCGGAGCAGTTGTTATGAAGCACGTTTGGCGCTTCGCCTAGCAGCCGCAGCTTTCCTGCTGCCTCAATGCCGTAAGGCTCGTGAATGCCACACTTCAAAGCCTCCGCACCGAGTCCGATCTTCTGCAACATCGACGCTGCAAGCTCTGTGTGAATCGGTTCGCCGTTATGTGAAGCACATGCTAGTGCTACTTCCTCATCGGTAAATTCAAATCTATCGGCAGCGCCCGAAGTCAGCAGCGGCAATGCTTGAAACGGCTTGGCCGAAGATCGAAGGAAGGTGACGTTGTGTGGAGAGCCCAGGTAAGCAACGATGTTTCCGTCGGGCTCGACGACCACGATGTGACCACGATGACGCGATTCAGTTAGCGAGCCTCGTGTGACTTCCACGAGCGGCTCCGCGATTGGGATTTGTTGCGGATTGGCTGAAGACATGGAGGGGAATCTTAACATGCGAAAGGGCGGCCACGGAGGGCCGCCCCTACAAATGATTCCAATTTTGATCGGATTTAGATCGAGCGCTTCTTTGCGGGATAGCTCAAGACAGTCAACTTCACCGTTCGTCTTCCGAAGCGCATCGCATCTCGAGTCGATGGTGTCCAGATGTCGATTCGCTTTCCGCGGACTAAGGCGCCCGTATCGGCAACGAGATACTCGCCACTCCACGATCCTGCCTCGATTCGAACACGTGAACCCAAAGGCAAGTGCCTCGGGTCAGCCGCGATCAAACCTTTCGCGACCATGCGTCCGCTCGCGGTCCGTCCGCGCAAGCTGTATGCAGTAGCGACGTAAGGCGACGGTCCAACGATGTAGGCTTCTTCAGCCGCGACCTTTTCGCCTAAACGACCTGCCGAAAGATTCTCGCTAGCTACTGGTACAGGAGCTGTGGCTTCAGCAGTTGATTGAGTTTTGGTTGTTGGTTTTTGGGTTTGAGAATAGAAAGTTTCCGCCGAGAGAGCTGTGGCCGAAAGCATCAAAAAACTACTCAGAAGTGCAATACCGATTAGCGCACTTCCGCTAAAGATAGAAAAGACTTTCAATTCGGGTCTCCGTTCCGATGTTGTTTCTAACTCTTCAGCGTCCTGCGCGAGTCCGTTCTTTCCTATGACTCGTCCCCTGGCTCTAGGAGTCTGCAATGAAGTCAGCCGAGGTTGGGGGCTTGCATCCTTGATGCGGTGCGCTGAAAAGATCTGAATTAGGTAAAGCGAAAAGCGACGATTACTTCCAGTAAATGTTCGCGATTCATTTGGAGGCTAGCACGGCTTTTAACGTACGTTCAACCGTGAGACAGGCGTGATTTTTGTGAGGAAATTAACACCGCTCCACCTAATTAGTGAAATATTGCGACTTAGGAAAAAATCGATACGGTCACATCGACAGAAGAAATTTAGGCCACAAAAGGCACAAAAGATGGGATCTAGAGTTTGAGGAAATTTTCGACAATCTGCTGGCCTTCCGGGTGCTGCTCATCAAACAACTCCGGATGGAACTGAACACCATAGAGCCGGCGTCCCTTCTGCTGCATTGCCTGAATCGGACAAGTCTCGTTCGACGCAGTCGCGCGAAATCCATCGGGCAGTTCTTTCACTTCGTCGCAGTGGTTATGCCATACAGTTACCGCTGAAGGCAGTCCCTTGAAGAGACCTTCGCCTGTGTTCTCGATTGGAAGGAAACCTCGTTCACGCTTCGCGCCGTTGTAGCCTTCGCCCGGCTCGAGTCGTCCCATCAATCCAACCTTCGCGCCGTAAGCCAGAGCGATCTGCTGATGACCACCACAAATGCCCAGGATTGGCTGGCTCGCCTGCTTGATGACTGAAAAGACACCGGCCAGCGACTCGGGCGTGTATTCCTCCCACGGATGACTCTGACCGCTCAGGATGATGTGCGACGGCTTCAGACTGCGAACTCGTTCGAGCGTGACGTGATGGAATGGCTCGATGAGGATCTCGAGCCCCGGAATTAGTCGTCCGAGAACAGCCCGAACTTCGCGTGGGCTCGCTCCCTGACCATCGATGGTGTTGTCGACGAGATAGATTAACAAGCTACTTCAAACAGTAAAGCTTCCCATTGAAAGCGCCGATGTAGATTCGCCCGTCCAGAATCGCAGGCGTTGCGTTGATATTATCACCGATCTTCAACTCGCTGATCTTTTGACCGTCGTCCGCCGACACGGAATGAATCCAGCCGGCCTTGTCGCCGAAGACCAATCGCCCATCGACCAACGGCGACGTTCCCCAGATCGAGCCGCGTGCGCGATAACGCCAAATAACTTCGCCCGTGTTTGCGTTAAGAGCGTAGAGATAATTGTTGCTGGATCCGATGTGTACTCTCCCGTTTGCGACGATCGGGCTCGCCCAGAATCCGTTTTTCTCTTTGGCCGTGCCTCCCGGATCTGCTTTGAACTTCCACACCGGCTCACCGTTCGATTGCCGAAATGCGTAGACGTAACCGTTTTCAGCCGCCGTGTAGACCAGGCCTTCTGAAACAGCAGGTGTTGAGTCTGAGTCAGCGCCGATGCGCGCCTTCCAAACAGTCGAACCGTCAGCGAGGTTGAGGCAGAAAAGATCGCCTTGTTCGGTCCCGATGTACGCGCGATCGTCGGCGACGGAAAAGCTGCCTTCCATCGAGCCGAGTCTTTCCGTTTTATAGATCAGAGAACCGTCGTCGAGATTTAGGGCGTAAAAGAAACCGTCTTCTCCGCCAAAATAAACACGGCCGTCGATCACGGCGGCGGAGCAGTCGACTTCAAAACCGGTTTTGAATTTCCAGATGAGCGAGCCGGTGCGCGCGTCGATGCAGTAGATGTAGTGATCCAGGCCGCTGGCGATTAAGCGATTGCCGGCGATCGTCGGCGTAGCTTTGAGACTGTCGTTAGTCTTGTACTTCCAAACTAAGCTGCCGTCTTTGTTATTCAGACAATACAGATAACCGTCAGCCGATCCGAAATAGACGTGATTTTCATCGACGGATGGTTGGCCGGGCCAGCTCGAGCCGCCCCATGGATCTTTGTGCAGGCGTCCGGTGGTGAACCCCGTTTCAAACTCCCATACCACTTCCAAAGGTGCGTTCGACCACGGTCCGGTGCCGTAGAACGTTCGCGACGTGTTCCCGAGCCACATTGGAACGCGAAGTTGGAGGTTTTGGTGGAGGAACTGCGGGTGGTTTCGCCTCGATCTCAGTAATCACCTTGCCGCCGCACGCGGACAGCAATGTGAGAGCTAGAATGATAGGGGCAATTCTTAACATGATTTCGGATAAACCGGATTTCAATCCTGTAGCCAGTGGCCTGAATAGACTACTTCAGCGGTTCCGGTGATCACAACCTGGCCGTCAGTCCGCCACTTGATCCGGACTTCGCCACCTTCCATTATGACGCGCACGTCGCGATCGGCTTTTTCATTGATCATCGCGGCAACGGCGCCGGCGCAGGAACACGTTCCCGAAGCAGTGGTTTCACCAACTCCGCGTTCCCAGATGCGCAGCTCGATCAGATCGCGTCCACGAACTTTTACAAACACGACGTTCGTGCGATCGGGAAACTGCGGATGAACCTCAATCGCCTTGCCAATCTGCCGCCAATTCAGCTCGTCAAAATCATCCACAAAGATGCAGCAGTTCGGATTACCCATCTGCATCGCCGTGATCATGATCGGAACGCCATTCACCGGCAAAGGATAACGAATCACATCATCGCGCGGTGGCGAGATCGACATTGGAATCGATTGAGTGTCGAACTTCGGCTCGCCCAACTCTGACTCGAACAGGAATTTCCCCGGCGCGGGTTGTCCGCGAAGAAAGTATCGCTTCAGTCCCGTTCGCGTGCTGAGTAAAAGTTCGTCTCTGGTCCAGACACCTTTGTAATAGAGATACGCAACGGCGCAGCGAGTGCCATTACCTGAAAGTCCGGCTTCACTGCCGTCGGGATTGAAGATGCGGCAACTGAAATCGGCCTCGTCGCCTTTTAATTTGCCGATAATCGCAATGCCATCGCCACCAGCGCCGTAGTGTCGATTGCAGATCCTGCGCGCGAACTCACCGAGATCGGAGATTTCGGCGAGTTGCTCCGCTTCGAGTACGAGATAGTCGTTTCCCAGGCCGTGGAATTTCGTGAATTGTGGGTGCATCGCGACGCGGTCACTACCCCGCACTGGCAAACATCTTCTTGATTCTTTCAGTGAGCACTGGTTCGATATTCAACAAGCGTTGGTAAACCGTCAACTGCCCGCGATGATACATTTCGTGGCTGACCGAGAATGTTAGAAACGCTGTTTTAGTGAGTGGGTGGCCATTAAAGCCCGTCATGGTTTCATCGAGCTTATCGGCGTATGAATTGAGTCGCGTTTCAGCCTCATCCATACCACTGCGAAGTAACTCGAGCAAACCATTCTTGTCAGTCACGTCGTTCACGCCGCGCGCATACTCTTCTGCGTGTGCTGCAAACGACTGGCGCATCAAGTTTGTGTCCGGGCGGCAGGTCTCGCCGACAAGCATCTTTTGCGACGATATGATGTGTTGCAGTAGTTCAGCGATGCTGCGCGTTTCGGGTGTGGCGCGGAATGAAAACTGGTCCTCGGGTACCTTCTCAACCTCTTGAATCAATCCGCCTCTTGCTTCTTTCCATAAAGCAATGATTGTTTCCGCTGACATTAGGGGTCTCCTTCACGAAATCTACTCTGTGTAATCTGCAGACTACTACTTCAATTCAGGTTTGCCGCTGAACGACGCGAGCAACACCGCGATCGGATCGATGCACAACGATCTTGGCTCAACGTCGCGCGGATAATTGTTGACCATGATCGTGAACGCGAGTTTCTCGCCCGCTGCGGTGGTGACGTAGCCACCGAGACTCGCCGCTGAACTCAATGAACCTGTCTTCGCGCGGAGGTTGTTCTCAGCCGCCGTGCCGCGCATTCGATTCCGGAGTGTTCCATCAACTCCGGCAATCGGCAACGCATCGCGAAAAACAGTCGCGTACCGGTGTTTGTGCATAAACGTCAACAACTGAACGGTCGATTCCGCAGTGACCATGTCGCTGCGAGAGAGTCCGGAGCCATCGTCCAGAACGAGCGATTCGGGTCTGACGCCAGTGCTTTTAAGAAACGTCTTTACTGCTTCCAGGCCGAGATTCTCAGAAGTTTGATTAAGGCGCGACATCGTTGGGGGCGCGTGGTGTCATCTTGCCCAACGTTCGCAGAATGAGTTCGGTGTAAAGATTCTGGCTCGGTTTCAAAGTTTGCGCCGCGATTACGCTGAAAGGCTGCGATTGAAACGTGGCAATCTCATTCTGCAATAGACCAGGCGAAGCAGACGAACCATTTGTGCCCGAGGCGGGTACTGCCGTAACCAACGGCGGCTGGCTGATGTCTCCCGTCGTTCGCGACTTACCGGTGATCACCACACCCTTCTGCGCCAGCGACGAGCGCAGCAGGTAGACGAAGAGAAGCGCCGGGTGTGAGATTCCGATTCCTCCGCTGTAACCTCTGTCGTCAATCGGAATGCTGCCGGTCACGGTGATCGTGTTCTCCGCGAGACCGCGATGAATCGAGAGTTCTCGCCGGACGCCTTTTGCCGAAGTCGTCACTTTATTGACGATCGTCAACAGCGGATCGGGTGGCCCAGTTGTAATCACTGCCGGCTGGCCCACGGCTGGACCAGGTTTCACGAAGAGATCCAAGGCGTTGTCATTCACGGTAAGCGGAGTGACCTCCGCGCCGTAGTACCAGGTCAGATCTTCCCACGTCCATCCCGATCCATACTTTGGTCCAACGAAGTAAGTCTCGTCGCCGACAAGATCGCCTTCAACACGCTTCACGCCGGCCGCCACAATTCGCGCGGCGAGTTCGTCGATCGCTTTCACGTAGTCGCCATTATTGAAACGAGCGGCGATTGAAGGGTCGCCGCGACCGTAAATCGTCAAGTTTCCACGAACAACACCGGAAGCATCAGGCCGCGTTGTCGCGTAGACTGAAGTCACAAAGCGATAGTCAGGAGACAAACGATCGAGAGCAGCCGCGACCGTGTAGAGCTTCATGTTTGAAGCCGGACGCAGGAGTTTGTGTGCGTTCTCTTCGAAAAGCACTCGCCCGTTATCAAGCGACACGACTTTTACGCCGACCATTGCAGAGCTAATTCCGGCTTCGCAAGAATCTCAGAGATTTTTGTTTGTAGCTCCGAGAGTGTTGTGGCAGGCGCGATCTTCGGTGCGGCTACCGATGGCTCCGGTGATGCTTGCGGAATCGCTGCCGGACTCGCAACGGGACTGGGCGACGGACGCGGCTGCTGCGAAAGACCACTGATGGGCGCTGCAGATGACAGAACAAGGCCCAGAAGTAGATAGCGCTATGAAAGGAATTGTTAGTCTGTGCATACTAACGACATATTCAACGCAAAGGCGCAAAGGCGCAAAGCAAATCTGGAGGGCTCAAATTGTCTTTGCTCTTCATGCGCTTTCAGCGTTGAATCTTTTCTGCCTCACGCACTTGCGCCATCAATTCAGTAAATCTCGGGTCGTCTCGCAGCGACGCCCAATTCGGATCGCTCTCAAAACACGGACGATTCGCATTGCCCAGCGATATCGAACGTTCCAGCCATTCAAAAGCGTCGCCGTGCAATCCTTCGAGCGCATAGACTGACCCGATCGAGTAGCTAATGTCCGCATCAACCTCGCCGTTTCGTTTTACGTCCGGAGTCAGTTGCGCCAGCGCCTCGTCGTGCTTGCCCTGTGCGCTCAGAAACATCGCCATGAATGGACGTATGCCGTGCATGTTTGGATGCTTCTCGACGACGTCTTTCATCAACTCGGCGGCTGCATCTGTCTGGCCGGTGTAATACAAAGCGAGCGCGCGGAAAGTTCGCACGAGGGCATTGTCGGGTTCGCCGGCGTTGTCGAGCTGTCGAAACGTCTCGTCGAAGTGGCCCATGTACATGTGAACGAGCGCACGGCTGTAACTCGCCACCACATGCGCCGCCGGATCCAAGCGTACGAGGCGATCGTAACTGCGCAGTGAGCGACCGTATTCACCATCCAATCTATGCAGCAGCGCTTTCACGAAGTGGACCACGGGCTCATTCGGCGCTTCTCTGCGTGCGCGATTCACCTCGTCGCGCGCTTTCTGTTTTTGCCCGCGCCACAGGTAAACAAAAACCATCAGCATGCGCGCTTCGACGAGATTTGGATCGAGCGCGAGGGCATTTGTGAAAGCGACTTCGGCGCGTTCGTAGTCTTCAGAACCACCAAACCCTTTAAAGACGCGGTTCACGTAACACGCACCGAGGCCATCATGGGCCAATGCGAAGTTTGGATCGAGTTGGGCAGCGCGTTCGAAATGCGCGATGGCTCCGTCGCAATCGTCGGCCGACAACGTGCGAAATATGAAACGCGCAAACAGATCGCGCCCGCGGAGATACTGTTCGTAAGCAGCCGGATTTTGTGTCGACGCTTTCGCGATCTTGTCCTGCTCGGCGGGGCTGAGCTCCACTCTCAAGCCTTCGACGATCCGCTGCGCAATCGTGTCCTGAAGAACGATGATGTCCGACGCTGCGGTGTCGATCCGATCGCTCCACAACAACTCCCCGGAACCGACGTCGATCAGTTGGGCCGTCACGCGAAAACGTTCACCGGCGTGAATGAATCCGGCAGTCAGCACTGCGCTGACGTTCAATTCCTGGCCGATCTCGCGCGGATCTTTTTGCTGTCCCTGGTAACGCGCGATCACGGATGAAGGCCGCACCACGAGAGATCTGACGCGCGCGAGTTCCGTGATCACCGCATCCGCGAGTGAAAACTCATAAAAACTCGATGCCGCGATCGTTACTCAAATTCCTGAAGCAAAGAATCGCGAGGCTCTTTTTCTCCTGATCGGCAATGGTGGTGAACGGCGTCTCGTGAATGCCCTGCTTCGAAGAAGTCGTCAGGTTTGGCGCAGAAGTTGGCGACTCGCTCCGCGTAATCGATTTCAACCAGCGCACCGCGCGCGAAACTGGATTTGCGCCTGCAAGATGGCGTGGCGGTTCGTGCATCGCGCCCTGATAACCGCCGGCGGTTGCGTCCACTTCCTGAAGCACTTGCCGCAACTCGTTCCGAAAGTCTTCCATGTTCTGGAAACGATCCCTCGGTTCTTTCGCGAGTGCGCGATCAATGATCTGATTCAAACGTGGCGGGATCGGACTCGAGCGCAACTCCGAAATCGGTCGCGGAGGATCGTGCAGCACTGCGTGACGCACGTCGATCGTCGTCTTGCCGCGGAAGGGCCACGTGCCGGTCAGCATTTCGTAGAGCAACACGCCCATCGAAAAGATGTCGGCGCGCTTGTCAACGCGATCGCCGCGCGCTTGTTCCGGGGCTGCGTAAGTGGCTGTGCCGTATGGGACGCCGACTTCGGTGAGTTCGGTGCGATGAATGCCGGAGGTTGCGGCTTCAGTGTCGTCGAGAAGTTTTGCGAGGCCGAAGTCGAGCACTTTCACCTGGCCCGACGACGTAACCATCACGTTGCCCGACTTGATATCGCGATGAATAATGCCGCGACTGTGCGCCGCCGCGAGTGCGTCGGCGACTTGCAAACCAATCAGCAGCGTCGTTTTCAATTCGAGTGGGCGTCCGGCGACGAGTTGTCGCACGTTTTTCCCTTCGACGAACTGCATTGCGATAAAGTGAAGGCCGTCAACTTCGTCGAGATCGTAGATCGTGCAAATGTTTGGATGGTCCAACGACGATGCGAGGCGTGCTTCGCGTTCGAATCGTTTCAGGTTTGCTTCCTTCGCGCTTAGTTCGGGTGGAATGACCTTGATCACAACCGCGCGGCCGAGTTTGAGGTCGGTCGCTTTGTAGACTGCGCCCTGCCCGCCGACACCGAGCTTGTCAGTGATGCGATAGTTGCGAAGGGTCTTACCTACCATCGCTTAACTTTAGCGACAAAAAGGCACAAAAAGCACATTTGCTCATGTTGTGGTGTTCATTCATCGAAGGTCTTCAATAATTCTTCGGCGCTGGCGGTCGCCGTTCCGACTTTCCCGACTACGATCCCAGCGGCGTGATTAGCCAACGCCGCAGCTTCGAGCATCGTTGAGCCAGCGCACAGCGCTCCTGCCAATGCAGCGATGACTGTGTCGCCCGCACCGGTGACGTCGTAAACCTCGCGCGCGGCTGTCTTGACGTAAACCGGTTCGCCGTTGGCTTCCAGCAACATCATTCCGCGGTCGCCTCGCGTTATCAAAACCGCATCGCATCCGAGTTTTTCACGAATTACTCGTGCTGCTTGATGCGATCCGTCGTCAGAAGTGTCTTCGCTGTCGCTCATGCGCAATGCTTCGAAGTGATTTGGCGTGACGAGCGTTGCCGGACGATACGAGTTGAAGTTGCGCAGCTTCGGATCGATGAGCACCGGAACCCGTTCATACGCGAGCGGCAGAATCTCACGCAGTATGGCAGGCGTTACAACGCCCTTATCGTAATCTGAAACCACAAACGCATCGGCTTCCTTGAGTGCATCTTTCAAGCAAGAAACGATCTTCTCTTCCACCTTCCCATTCACTCGAATGCGCGACTCGCGATCGGCTCTTACAACTAACTGACTGTGCGCGATGATGCGCGTCTTGGTGGTCGACGGGCGCGATTCATCGACTATCAAACACCCATCATGAGTTCCGAGTTCGCGCAAACCACTCTGTAAACGCTCACCGGCCGCATCATCTCCAACAACGCCAACTACCGACCCACGCGCGCCAAGCGCGACCAGATTCGCCAGAACGTTGGCAGCGCCTCCGAGATGCACTGACTCGCGTCGCACATCGACAACCGGAACAGGCGCTTCAGGCGAAATGCGCGTAACGTCGCCCCAAACAAACTCATCCAGCATCACGTCGCCTAACACGACAACGTTACGGCCGCGAAGCATTTCCAGAATCTCGGCAGCGCGAGTTTTGGTTAGTTGCGACATCTTGTTTAGCGCAGCAGTCGTTCGACAGCGGCGACAACGCGTGGTACGGGCACGCGCAATATACATTCAGGCTGAGCAAATTTCTCGCAAAAATACCCGTGACAGGGCTGGCAAGGCATCTCTTCAAACACCACTTCAGCCGCCGCGCGATTCCAGGGCCGCCAGTGAGCAATGTTTGAAGAACCAAAGATAACGACGCTCGGTGTTCCGACTGCCGCTGCAATGTGGGCGATTCCACTGTCGTTTCCGACAAACAATTGCGACCTTGCTGCTAAAGCCGTCACTTCCGGGAGCGATAGATCGTCAAACGAAAGAATCGGAACCGAAAGTTCCTTCAGCAGATTTTCAAGCACTGCGCTTTCATTTGATGCTGCAATGGCGATCGGCGCAAAACCTCGTTCAGCTACAAACTCCGCGACACGCGCGAAATTTTCCACCGCCCATTGCTTGGTTGCAAAGGCCGCCGCAGGATGAATCAGCGCGATCTTTCGATCGTCGAGTTCGGCGGCGGCGAGTCGCCGGTTGATCTCTTCCGCTGCTTCGGGATCTACACCCAACGAAGTGCGTGGTCGATCTGTAACCGGAACGCCGGTCCAACCTAGCAACGCGAGTTGTTGTTCGACGGAGTGCGTTTTCTGCTGTCCCCAAAGCAATAAAGGCGATGGGGCTTTGTGTGTATGAAGCTGCGCGTATTGATAGGTCTTAAAACCGACGCGATGTGGCGCCCCGGTGGCTCGCGTTAAAAACGTCGCCGTCGTTCCTCCATGAAGGTTGTAAACAACGTCGTAATTTGCAGACCGGAGTTCTCGCGCGACGCGCGCGCGGGCCATCACACCGCCGCGTTCCAGTACGATCACGTTATCGATATGAGGATGGTTGCTGAGCAGCGGCGCGACCCAATCCTCCACCAGAATGTCGACTTCGGCGTGTGGCAGAAAACGTTTCAAAGCGAAGGCTGACGGCGTGGCCAGAACCGTGTCGCCGATCGATCGCAATCGCACCAGTAAGATTTTTCGCGCGTGTTGCCAATCCCACCGCGCAGGCGCCAGTGGTTTCGCTGCGTCCTGACCCTGCGCTCTGTACATTGCTTGTGTTTCGATGACGCGCAAATGCGGAGACGACTCAACGATGTCGCGCAGGCTGTTCATCGCCTCATTCTTCGATGGTGGCCTCGTCGATGAGCATTACGGGAATGTCGTCGCGGATGGGATAGACGCGTTTGCACTCGACGCATTTCAAAGCGTTCCCATCCGGCTTTACTTCAACCGGAGCCTTGCAGGCCGGACACGCGAGTATTTCCAAGAGTTCCTGACTGACTGCCATGGGCTAGACCTTTCTAAGCAGCACTTCGAGCGGGAATGCGGAAAGCTTACCACATGGGACCTATATGACCTATAAGTCCGATTTGACCTATACTCTCCACAATGTCGCTGGAATTCGCACTGCAATACACCTGTCCGCTGCGGGCGAATTATTCCGAGCAGCACCTGCGCCAGTGGGGACGTTTGAGCAGCCTGCACGCAAAGCTGACCACTGGAGACGCGAGCGCGCCTTCAATTGAAAAAATTCAATGGGTCGAAAACGCGAGCGCCGAAATCGAACGCATGCAACAGGCAACGACTGTCTGCGCGCACTGCCCCGCTTGCCTGCCGGTGGACACTGCCGGCGACGGTGAGTCGGTAGGATGTCTCGGAAGGATTAACTATCCGGTCGAAGCACAGTTTGAAAAGTTTCTCGCCGATCGCGTTCAGCTTTCACTCGACACGCTCGACAAAGAAGACCAGCCGCGCCTGCTACGGATCCTGATCGATCCCGAGTCGCCTTTCGACGGCGAAGCGACGAAAGAGTTGCGGCGCGTCGTAACCGACGAAGGCTTGAGATTCTTTGAACTGCGCGTGCCGATTGTTTTAACTCGTGAAGCGGCGCGTCTCACGACTGACAACATCTTCGATCTCCTCGCCGGCTTTCGATCTGAAGACAGCGACACGACCACCTACACTCGCGAGCTTCCCTACGAAGCCGCCGCCGATTACTACGACTTTCTCGATCTGCTCCTGCGCAGTGAGCTGAGTCAGTCGGAAGTCGCGCGCCTCACTTCACGTAGTCGAAACTACAACCAGTTTCTGCGATTGCTCACCGCGATCGAAAAAGCCGAAGCGCTCAACACACGAGTTTTGATTGATTGATCAGGCCTTCTTCTCGTCGAGCATGCGGAGCGTGTCGAGGATGAGGTTTGTGTTGCTGAGTGCTTGTATTCGGACCGGAAACTGTTCGGCGGTTTTCTGAAACTCAAACGTGCCCGCCGTGATCTCCACCACTTTTTGAAAACCGAGATCGCCCATCTCGCCGTCGCATGAGGCATCGACGATCCGTCCCTCGTTAAAGTTCACTTGACCTTCATGGTCTGGGATTGCTGAGTGTCAGTACGCCGTTGAGTCTTGCGTTTTCAATCACCTGGATCGCGTCGAAGACGCTGATCGCGCTCAGATCACCCGCGAGTGTGAAATGTTTGCGTTCGAAATTGGCTTCGGGCGCTGGTGTCGGTTTCAGATCGGGGCGGCGGGCGCGACGGATTGCCTCGAGACCTTTCGCGATGTTTATCCGCTGGTCGAGTTGCTTGGCTTCGAGTAAGCGGTCGTGAGCAGTGTCGAAATCTTCCCGTTCGATATAGAGGCTCGCGAGCGCGAGGCTCTGCCTGGCGGCTTCTTCGACGTGCTTTGCTGAAGCGCAGATTTCGCGCAGTCGTTCGCGCAATTTGATTGAACGACTGTTCACTTCCAATGCAGACTTCAAACGCTTTATGGCCCGATCAGGAGCCTGGTACTTCATGAACAGCTCTGCGTCGAGCAAAGCTGCCTCAATATCGCTGACATGCTCAGTTTGTGAGTCGGTGATCGCCATCAATCGGAGTTTACCATAAGCCTTTTGCGACCTATGGATACGAAATCGTGCGTACGATGGTCCTTTTTCACGGGAAAAAGCGCGTTATTAGTAGGAAGACCGTATTGGCATAGAACCTGCGAGGCAACCCATACGTACGACCTTCATCAGAAGAATTAGGATTGGACGGCGATTTACCCATGAACCGATGGATGAAAAGACGAATTGAGCGATCGCGGGCTCGTTGTGGACGGGCCGAGAGTGAAAAGGGTCACGAAGCAAAGTCAAACGGCTCCCCACGTACCAGCAAGCCAAACCGACCCACGCATAACACTCAAGTTACCGAAGCTCACAAGCAAGCTGCTTAAGCCACAAAAAGGCACAAAAAGCACAAAAGCTCGCCTGCATTAAATGCGATGGAGCTTTTGTGCTTTTTGTGCCTTTTTGTGGCTTAAATCAGTATTCCAGCCTTAGGCCGACACGGATCTGTCGTGGTCGCATCGTGCGAGTTGCGACGAGAAACGACTCAGAATTATTGAAGTTGATGAACTCTGAGCCGAAGCTGAAGACCGTCTTATTCAGCACGTTATCAAACTCCACTGACGGCCGCAGCCGCACTCGCTCCGATAAATGAATTTCTCGCGTAACGTTTAGGTCGAAGGCGAAGAGTCCTGGACCACGTCCGGCGTTTCGCGGCAAGTTTCCAATTTGACCAATTTGAGGCACGGCGAAATTTTCGATCACTGAAGGATCGATCAGCTCGCCGGGTCTGCGCCAACTGAGTAGGCGAAGATCGCCGGAGTAGTTCGGTCGATCGTTCGAGACGTCGTCGAGATTGCGATCGACGCCGCCTAAGGAAATATTGAATGGCGCTCCGGAAGCGACACGCCAGATCGGCGACAACTGTATCGAACCAAGCAAACGCGGCAAGTTGAACGTTCCTGAAAACACGAAGCGGTGCCGGCGGTCGAGCAGACTGCGTGCGCGTTCAGAGCGGAAGTCTCCGGGAACAAGCGCATCGGAAGTGTTGACGACACCATCATCGATCAAGCTCGAAAACGTATAACCAGCACGAAATGTAAACCTCGAATCGAATCGCTTGCGGAGTTCGAGCGTCATGCCACGATAGAAACTGTTTCCGGCGGATATGAGTTGTTCAATCTCTCCACGCGTTGAATCGGGGCGAAGCTCGTTGATTGCAGCGAGCGCGGCTTCACGCATCGTCGTGGACGACGGGCTGTTGAGATTCATCACTGAAATCGGAACGCCAAACTCGACAATCCGAGTAACCGTATTTGAGCTGCCGAAATCAAACCTCACTAACTCACCTGCGTTGGCTGTGTTGTGAAGCGGACGCGTCGAGGTCGTCGGATTGACGAAGTTTGCGAAATCGCGCGAGGCAAGAAATTCGGAAAAGTTGCTATAGCCTACCGGTAGCACGGGCGCGTTCACATTGAATTCGCGCCAAAGATGTATGCCACGTGTGAAGGTGAAATTCGCTTCGACGGAATAGCCGCGCCCGAGATCGCGCTCGATGCCCGCGTTGATCTGATAGCTCTCCGGAATTTTCAAGCGCGGATCGAGGCGGCGCGAAAAGTCTGTATTCAGCACGCCAAACTCACGCACTAGACTCGAGTTCACATCGAGCGTTTCGGGAAATCTCAAGTTCTGAGCGATGAACGCACGACGCTGTTCGGCGCTCATCAGTTTGCCGGTCAGAGGATCGCGAAGGAGGTTGGTGTCGAAGAAGAGTTGTTGTTTGCCGAGAGCGAAGTCGTCGATTGTTCGCAGGAGCGGACGGTTGAAAAAGATCCCGCCGCCAAACCGGAAAACGAGCTTTGCTGATTCTAACGGCGTATAAGCGAACGAAAACCTTGGTCCGAAATTATTTGGGTCGCGAAGAATCGTCTCGTACTCGTAACGCACACCATAACTCAAGAGCAGTTGCGGCCTGATCTGCCAATCATCCTGCACAAAAAAGCCGGCGTAAAGATTCTTCTGTGTCGAGGAGCTTTGAAAGTTTTGCCTGAAACGGCTCGGCACACCGGCGAGAAAATCTCCAGCGCTTGCGAAGTTGAAAGTGCCGCTGAGATCCGTCAGGTCGATGAAGGTTGATCGCACGTGGTGCACGTCAGCGCCAAACTTCAATGAATGATTTCCACTGACAAACGACAGTACGTCCTGGATCTGGAATCGATCCTCGCGTCGATCGCTTCCGCCGGACGTTGAAGATCCTGCCACCAGTGTTCCTGAACGCCGTTCCGGATCGCCGGTGAGCAACGGATCGTTGAGACTGATTAGCACAACAGGCTTTCCGCCACCGCGTGCTTCGAACGCCGGCGCGAGTCGTGAGAACTGAAAGCGCAACTGATTCACGAGCCGTTCAGAAAAGACAAACGTGTCAGAATACGAGATCGCATCTGAATTGCGTCTTCGGCCCTGAATCGCTTCAGCCAGGCGATTGCCGCCTCCAAACGTTCTCAAGTTGATTATCCTTCCGGCCTGGTAGACCATGGATGCGTTGTGCATTGGTCCAAACTGGTGGTCGACGCGTGTGGTGATGCTGGTGTTTTTGAACGGCGTGCTGATGGATGAGATGAACGGAGCAACCTCGGCCGCAAGTTCCGGCTCGTCCGCGTCTTCCATCCTGCTGCGTTCAGGGTGTGTTGGCGAAGGCAATAAGAACTTCGCGTTCTGCTGCAACGGAACAAGCGTATCGATCGAGCGCGCTATCTAAGACTTTGTTCAACTCATAAGAAACAAAGAAGACCGACTGTTTCGAAACGAGCGGCCCGCCAAGCGTGAAGCCATTTACGTGTTCCTGCAAAGGCAATCGCGGAACGCCGAGCGAATTGTTTCTAAACGTGTTTGCGTCGAGCGCTTCGTCTCTGAAGAAATAAAAACCTCGGCCATGAAACTGCTGTGAGCCGCTGCGCGTGCGCAAATTGACTCGACCTCCGGACGCACGCCCGTATTCCGCTGAGAATTGATTCGTGATCACTTGCACTTCCGCGATCGCCTCGAGCGACGGCTGGAAACGCTCGCGTGCTGCGCGATCGTCGTTGTTATCGAGACCATCGATGGTCAGGTTGTTGGAGTAAGCCGGCGCGCCCGCGAGCGAAAACGTGCCTGCTTCCTCGGGCGTGTTTGCGTGGTTCGAGTTGCGATCTTCGGCGAGATCGCGTGTTGAAAGTGGCTCTTCAGTGACGCCCGGAAGCGTGAAGATGAGATCGAGAGCCGAGCGCGTATTAATTGGCAGCGATTCGGTCTCGCGCGATGTGAGTGTCGCGCCAACGATGGTCCGTTTCGTGTCGACAACTGGAGTATCCGCGGCAGTGACGACAACTGGATCCACCATGACGTCCGAAGGAATCAGCGTCGCGTCGAATTGCAGGCTCTGTCCGGAGACAGTCGTGACATTCGTGATCTCTTGCGATGCGAAACCGGGGAATGAGACGCGCACCACGTAAATTCCGGGCTCGAGTTGAACCAGGCGATACCGCCCCTCGGCGTCGCTCGTCGTCGAGCGTGTGAGACCAGTCTTGATCAGTTTCACCTGAACGCCGGCGCCCGGAAGCACGGCGGCGTTCTGGTCCATGATGCGACCGTAGATCGTTACTGTGTCGAGATCCTGCGCCGTGAACGTTAAAAGTGAATAGAAGAATAGTGAGAATCGTGAGACGTGAGGTCATTTTTTTGCTCCTTGACTTGTGAGGTTTACTGCGGGCGCAACTCTAACACAAAACCTTAGACAGGATTACAGGATTTTTCAGGATTAGGAACGACGGCGGCGCAGTGCCGAAGCTCGCGTGAGTGGGACGAGCGCGTCACTTCCTTCAGGCGCCGGATCGAAACTGGTGAGCTCTTCGGCGTGCGTCTGCAAGTACTGAAAGAACCTCTCAAACTCCTGCTGCATCGCATCCATCTTCTCGCGCATGTTGAGAATGATCTCGACGCCCGCAAGATTCACTCCCAAATCGCGCGTCAACGAAAGGATCAACTCGAGCCGCTCGAGATCCGGATCGGTGTAAAGCCGCGTGTTGCCCTCGGACCGCGACGGCTTCAACAACCCCTCACGCTCATACAATCTCAGCGTCTGCGGGTGAATCCCGTACTGATCCGCTACCGCGCTGATCGTGTAAGTTTTTGGCTTCCTGCTGCTCATTCCAACCCCATCTCAACTCGTGGGTTCGACGAATTCAACTTCGAATACTCCCGCAGCAATTCCTTCGTCTCTTCCGAAATCACCTTCGGCAAAGTCACTTGCACTTCTACAAACTGATGTCCCTTCGCACCGGGATTTCGCAGCGACGGAGCACCACGGTCGCGCAAACGAAACTTCTGACCCGATTGGGTTCCCGGCGGGATCCGCAGTTGCGACTTCCCTTCAACCGTCGGCACTTCGATCTTCGCGCCGAGCGCAGCTTCCGGCACGGTGATCGGAACAGTCACGTAAATGTTGTCGCCTTTGCGCGTGAAGTATTTGTGCTGGCCGACGTTCGTAATGATGTGCAGGTCGCCCGGAGGCGCGCCGAGGCGGCCACCTTCACCCTTTCCCGGAATCTTGACGCGCGAACCAGTCTCAACCCCAGCGGGAATTCGAACTTTCACTGTCTCTGTCTTTGGCGTCGTGCCCTTGCCATGACACAGCGAACACGGCGAGCGCCGTCGTCCAGTGCCACCACAATCAGGACACTCCTGCGCGAATCGCAATCGCCCACCAGCTCGTTGAACCTGCCCGGACCCTTTGCACGTCGGACAAACAACCACTGGTCCACCGATGTCGCCCGCGCCATTGCAACGCGTACACTGCTCGGAACGATTGACGGTGATGTTTGTCGTCAATCCCTTGATCGCTTCTTCAAACGAAAGGCTCAAGCGGCATCTCGATGTCCGCGCCGCGTTGAGGCTGCGGGCGTGGTGGTTCTTTCTCTTTCGTTGCGCCACCGAAGAGATCGGCGAAGATGTCGCGAAAACTGCTGCCGCTAGCACCGCCGCCGGAACCCGTTGCGCTGCCCCAGTCGAAACCAGTGAAATCAAAACCTGGCGACGTGCGACTGCCCGTTGGACCAGCACCTCTCGCGTGCGCGTCCGCAAGGTTTTCAGAGTACTGGCCAAAGCGATCGTAGACGCTTCTCTTCTTCGGATCGGAAAGCACGTCGTGGGCTTCCGACATGAGTTTGAAGCGTTCCTCGGCAGCTTTGTCACCCGGATTCACGTCAGGGTGATACTTTCGCGCCAACCGCCGGTAAGCCTTCTTGATCTCATCCGGCTTGGCGTCGCGCTTGATGCCGAGTATTTCGTAGTAGTCCTTCTTAGCCATCTCGTTATTGCCGATTGCCAATTGCCGAATGCCGATTGAAGACATCACTAGGCGAGCATTGCGATTGAAAAAGCTGATCTCCGCCTCTTCAAATCGGCAATTGGCAATCGGAAATTGGCAATTCCCTTACTTGTTCTCGTCTACGTCCACGTATTCGGCGTCGATGACGTTGTCGTCAGCCGAACCGCCTGTGGATGACGCGCCCGCTGCCGACGCCTGGTCACCTGCCTGAGCTTCCGCTCCTGGCGGTGGCGCCTGCTGATAAAGTGCCTCAGCTAACTTGTGCGACGCAGTTTGCAGTTGATTGAAAGCCTCGTTCAATCTTTCAACACCGCCTTCAGCCAACGCCTTCTTCGCTTCGGCGATCGCCGAATCGACGTCAGACGCAACTGCTCCGACTTTCTCGCGATTCTCGGAGAGCGTCTTTTCCATCTGGTAGACGAGTCCATCCAGACGATTGCGAGCCTCGATCTCCTCGCGCTTGCGAGCATCGTCAGCAGAGTGCGACTCGGCATCCTTCATCATCTTGTCGATCTCGTCCTTCGACAGACCCGAAGAAGCCGTGATCGTGATCTTCTGCTCACGACCAGTTCCCATGTCCTTCGCCGAGACGTTCACGATGCCGTTCGCGTCGAGGTCGAAAGCAACTTCGACCTGCGGCATGCCACGCGGCGCCGGTGGAATACCGACAAGGTGAAACTTGCCGAGCGTGCGATTGTCGCTCGCCATCGGCCGCTCACCCTGGAGCACGTGAACTTCAACCGACGTCTGATTGTCGGAAGCGGTTGAAAAGATTTCCGACTTCCGCGTTGGAATAGTCGTGTTTCTTTCGATCAACTTCGTGAACACTCCACCGAGCGTCTCGATGCCGAGACTGAGCGGTGTGACGTCGAGCAACAGGATGTCAGTCTTCTCACCCGAAAGAACACCGGCTTGAACCGCCGCACCGATCGCAACCACTTCGTCGGGATTCACGCTCTTGTTTGGCTCCTTGCCAAACATTTCCTTCACGATCTCCTGGACCTTCGGAATACGCGTCGAACCACCAACGAGCACCACCTCGTCGATCTTCTTCGCATCCAGTCCGGCATCTTTCAGTGCCAGCTCAACCGGGCCTCTGAGTCGCGACAGGATCGGATCGACCAACTGCTCAAACCGCGCACGAGTGAGTTTCATCGCCAGGTGCTTCGGTCCGGACTGATCGGCCGTCACGAACGGCAGGTTGACTTCGGTTTCCATCGTGCTCGAAAGCTCGATCTTTGCCTTTTCCGCAGCTTCCTTCAGACGCTGCAACGCCATCTTGTCGTTCGAAAGATCGATACCCTGATCTTTCTTAAACTCGTCGATGATCCATTCGATCAAACGCTCGTCGATGTCGTCGCCGCCGAGGTGCGTATCACCGTTTGTAGACTTGACTTCGACGACGCCTTCGCCAACCTCGAGGATCGACACGTCAAACGTACCGCCACCGAAGTCGAACACTGCGATCGTCTCGTCTTTCTTCTTGTCGAGACCGTACGCGAGTGCAGCCGCTGTCGGCTCGTTCACGATACGCATCACTTCGAGGCCCGCTATCCTGCCGGCGTCTTTCGTCGCCTGGCGTTGCGAGTCGTTGAAGTAAGCGGGAACCGTGATGACGGCCTTATCGACTTTCTGTCCGAGATAATCTTCGGCCGACTGCTTCATCTTTTGCAGAATGATCGCCGAGATCTCAGGCGGGCTCCATTCTTTGCCGCCCGCGCCTATCCGGACATCGCCTTTGCTGTCGCTCTGAACCTTGTAAGGGACCTGTTTGATTTCTTCCGAAACTTCGTTATAGCGACGTCCCATGAATCGCTTGATTGAATAAACTGTATTTTCAGGATTGGTTACCGCTTGCCGCTTGGCAACCTGACCAACAAGGCGACTGCCATCTTTCGTGAACGCCACGACCGATGGGGTGGTGCGACCACCTTCGGAGTTGGTAATAACGGTTGGCTCGCCACCCTCCATCACCGCGACGACCGAGTTGGTTGTTCCTAGGTCAATTCCAATAATCTTGCTCATCTTCTTTTAGTCTCCAAACCTTGCATGAATAAAACGTTCGACCCGGCGCTGACCGCGCTCGGCCCGTACGAGGCGCCCTTCAAACGACACTCAGCCTTGAACGCTCGGTCAATATAAAGCTTGAGTGCGTCCTTGTCAACTTTATTTGAGTGCCTGTTTGATGCTTAACGGCGGTCTTCGTTTACCAGTTTGGAGACGAAAAAGACGTAATGAGCGCCGGAGAGGATGGCGAAGCCGAAGACGGTGGCGTAGAGGGTGGGGAGATAGTAGCCGGTGCCGTAGGGCACGCTGGCGGCGAACATGATGATGCCAATTGCGGTTATTTGAATGACGGTGTTGATTTTGCCCAGCATCGACGGGCGGAAGCCGCGAAAGCCGGTCACGACGTTGATAGCTGCAGCTCCGACGAGAATGAAGACGTCGCGGCTAATCACCGCCACCGTGACCCAGAACGGGATCGGGAGGTGCGATGGTACCGGCTGCGGAAACACTGACCGCATCGACAGCACGACGAAGGCAGTAACCAGCATCAGCTTGTCTGCGATCGGGTCGAGGATGGTTCCGAGTTGTGACTTTTGATTAAAACGACGCGCCAGCAGGCCATCAAGGCCGTCGGTCACGCCAGCCACCACGAAAACCCCCAACGCGAGGACGAATCGCTGGTAAAAGAGCAGCGAAACGAAGACCGGAATCAAAACCATCCGGAAGACTGTCAGAAGATTGGGAACAGTAATGATGCGGGAGGACATTTAGGGGTCTTGAACTTAACAGAACCGAGCGCGGTAGCGCCGGGTGTTTAGCCTCGCAGGTCGAGTATTACCCGGCGCTACCGCGCTCGGTTCTGAGTTCCAGACAGCGAGATTTCGGGAGGGCACCCATACCGGATGGGCAAGACCACGGTTCCCAGGCCGCGATTCACGTAAATCTGCGTATTTCCCTGGCGCCCGAGTCCTTTCAGCAAGCGACGGCGAACTTTCCCCGAATCGCTGCGTTCGCCTCTGATTGCGACCTGGCCACCGTGGGTGTGTCCACTCAGTACCAGGTCAACTGAAGCTCGAGCGGCGCGCCTCAGAACGACTGGATTGTGAGCCAGCAGAAGCTTCATCTCGTCACTTCGAGCGCCTGCAAGCGCCAGCGAGATGTCTTCGAGACCCACCATCGTATCGTCCACGCCAGCCAGCCAGAAGGCGTCGCCATCCTTTTCGAAGCGCATGCCTTCGTTTATCAGGACCGTGATTCCCTCCGCGCGAAACAGGTCGGTTATCAGCGCTGCATCCACCCAGTGATCGTGATTACCCAGCACCGCATACACGCCATGCCGTGCTTCCAGGCGACCTAACATCTCAGCGCAGGGCGCTGCGTAATACTCGCTCTTTGGAGATGTAGTCTCCGGTAAGCGCGATGATGTCGGGCTTGAGCCTGTTTGCAGTTTCTACCGCTTGCTCGATCTGTTCCCGGCTCGAAAAAGGACCGTGATGAACATCCGAAAGCTGCACGATGCGAAAACCGTCGAAGGCCTTCGGCAGCCGGTTTAGCTGAATTCGTGTGTGTTCGATGCTGAGCATGTAGGGCTCGGTGAGCGCAGCACGAGCAACATGCGTCAAGCTAACAGCAAGAGATCGCAACGGAGTGTCACGTTTGGAACCGCCATAAGGCGCGACACGTCTACGCTGGTTCCATCGAATCGGAGTCGCCATATTGGGAGTCTGGTTTTGGCGCCAACCTGCCGGGGAAGCGCCTAGGGGGCGCATTATAGAGACCTCGACTCAGCGAAGCAACTTCAGAGCAGGGATTTCAGGCGCCATCTGTGCCATAATCGGCCGCTTTTCTTAAAAAACTCTGAATGAAACGCGCAACTTTCATCCTGGCTGCGCCGCTGTTTTTTATTCCGACTGCCAGCGCGCAGGCGGCTGTTGAGGGCAGCAGCGAACATGGCTTCGACCCGGCTGTTCTGATCGGCGTCGCCGTGATGCTTGTGCTCGCAAAACTCGGCGGCGAGTTGTTTGAGCGCATGCGACAGCCGGCGGTTTTAGGGGAACTCGTTGCCGGAATTGTACTGGGCAACCTGGTGATACTTGGTTTCAGCGGCGCTGAATCACTGAAGACGAACGGGACTATCGCAGCACTTGCCGAACTGGGCGTGATCATCCTGTTATTCGAAGTGGGACTCGAATCCGACTTGAAAGAGATGATGGAAGTCGGATGGTCGTCGTTGCTCGTCGCTGTGCTTGGAGTGATCGCTCCCGTTCCTTCTCGGGTGGATGGTGTCAGCGTATTTTAGTCCGAACGAACCGCAACTGGTCCATATCTTCATTGGCGCAGTTCTCTGCGCGACCAGTGTCGGGATCACGGCACGCGTCTTTAAAGATCTTGGCAAGCTGAACACACGCGAAGCGCGGATCATTCTCGGGGCAGCAGTGATCGACGACGTGCTCGGACTGCTGATTCTCGCGGTCGTGGCCGGCGCGATCAGGGCCGCTGCAACCGGTGGCACGCTCTCGATGATCGAGGTGGGGTTTATCGCACTGAAGTCACTGGCGTTTCTAATCGGATCAATTTTGATCGGACATTACCTGATGCCGCGCGTGCTTCGCGGCGCAGGCCGCTTCGAAACGCGAGGTGTGTTGCTGACTCTCGCGATCTCTTTTTGTTTCGCGCTCTCATGGGCGGCCGCAAAGGCCGGGCTTGCTCCGATCGTCGGCGCTTTTGCGGCTGGATTGATTCTCGATGAAGTTCACTACAAACCGGCGGGTGGCAAACAGGAGCGCGACCTTGCCGATCTCTTGCAGCCCGTGAGTGCAGTGCTCGTGCCGATCTTCTTTGTTTTGATGGGATTGAAAGTCGACCTGCGACTCTTCACTCGCGTCGAGATCCTCAGCTTTGCGATCGTGTTGACGTTGGCAGCGATTGTCGGGAAACAGATCTGCGCGTTGGGTGTGACTGAGCGAGGCCTCAATCGTTTAGCAATCGGTGTCGGAATGATCCCGCGCGGAGAAGTCGGTCTGATATTCGCGGGCATAGGCGCGACGCTAATGCTCCCATCAGCGACGGGCGTAAACGAGCCCGTGATCAGTTCGGCGGTTTTTGGTGCAGTTGTTATCATGGTTATCACCACGACATTGATAACACCGCTCGCGTTGAAGTGGGCGCTAGGCGCGAAAGAACAGTCGAAAACGGGAGGGTTAGAACCATGGCAACAAGGAAGGATCACGCACAAAGTTGGCACGCCCCCGTAAACCGCGCGGACAGCAAACTGGTTACGCAGGCAATCCCGATCAGAATCGCGAGGAAATGAAAAAGACGCCGGCACTGCGAGGCCGTTTGAAAAAGGGAAGCGAGATGTTCGGCGATGCTTCGGAACAACACATCGCTGGCGACGCAGTTACACCGAGTACAAATTCGCCCTCAACCGTGATTAAGACAGCCACGAAAAAGCACAAAAAGCACAACGCGTAACTTTTGTGCTTCTTTGTGTCGCGCCAACCGAATCGTCAGTTTCGTGTCTTTATCATCGAGATCCTCGAGGTGAAGCCGGGTGACCGAAAGCGACACTGATCTAATCAGACGCGCTCAAGCGGACGACATCGACGCCTTCTGCTTGCTGGCCCAACGCTACGCAAGAAGGATCCATCTGCTTGCCTTTCATTACTGCCGCAACGCCCAGGACGCCGAAGATCTATCACAGGAAGTTTGGTTGAAAGCGTACCAGGCGTTGCGGTCTTTTAGATCTGATTCGTCGTTTTACACGTGGCTGCGCAGGATCACGATTAACGCCTTTTTGAATCACCGTCGAGCGAGTTTTTTCCGCCGGCGCGGTCAAACTACGGCGGTGCAGCTCGTACAGATTGATTCGGAACCGCTCGAATCGCGTTCAGTCTCGCCGGAAAACATTTACAACAAGTTGCTTTTCGAAAGTGTCCTGGACGCGCTGGCTGAATTGACGCCGTCGCAGCGGCTCGCGTTCCTGCTGCGTCACTACGAAGGAATGTCGTACGACGAAATCGCAAACGCAATGAACTGTTCGAGCGGAACAGTGAAGAAGGGTGTCTCGCGCGCGATTGTGAAACTGCGCGCCAGGCTTTCGCCGCCACCGACACCACGGAAGAGACTTTGACCAACTTGGCCAATGAATACTGATTGGTGAATACTGATTGGAGTTTTGCAATGCACGATTGCAGGGAAACGAAAGAAAAAATAACTGAGCTTCTCCTGGACGGATCGATGGCCGTCCGGATGAAGTGTTGTGACGGCGCTGAGCAGGCTGCGCCGATTGCCGCGACGAGTTTGACGCCCTTAACGCAACTCTGCGCATCACGACAAGATCTGAAAGAGCTGTCGCTCCCGCGGAGAGTTATTGGATCAGTTACCACGCGAAGCTCCGGCAAAAAATTTCAAATCGGCAATGCGTTAACGCAAATCTGCAAAGACCCATCGCTAGTCCAACGATTCTTTAGACCTTTCGATTCCCGTCGCCCGCGCCTGTTGCTCTCGCGCTGATCGTGGCAGCGCGTCCTGGTTCCTGTCGGGTATCTGAGCCGCTCGCAATTAGACCACACAAACGTCCTCTCAGTTGTCCATCGTACCGGTACAAGTACGAGTCGAAGTACCAGTGGTTCAGGAGAAGATTGTTACGCGAGTTGTTTATCGAGAACGGCGACCGCCCGCGCGTTCGAAACGAACTTAATCAACGCCGAGCCTAAAGTTGAAAATACTTTCGCAAAGTTCAAGCCCACTGAAGAAGTGAAACTCACAGTAATCAAAGGAGGATCCGGAAATGAAAAATAGGATCTGGATCCTTCTGCTTTGTTTCCATTGCTGCGCTTTTGTCGCCGCCGCGCAAAGTCCCGCAAAACGCCAACTCGTCATGCAAGTGTCAACCGGCGGTTTCGTGGCTTTCAGAAGTGAAACATCAACGCCCGAAAGCAAAACTGCGCCTGACGGTAACTCGCTCGCGGCATTGCTCTACTCCCAGGCATTCGCCGGCGAGAACCGAATCATTCACCGCGTGCTGACCGATGCGCAGAAAAACGTCGTCTTCGGTTACGACCTTTTGATCACCGCGGATCCAGTGACGAAGAAGTTCAGCGTCGCTGTGCTTCCCGCTGACGAAGACTTTCGACGAAGCTTCTTGAAAGATTTCACCCCACTACGACCAAACAACTCATTCGCCACGTTCCCAAATTCGACCACCCCACAAACACTCGACGATGGCGACGCCGTCTCACTCGAACTCCTCGTTAACAAAGAATCGGGAGTGAAGATCATCGACGTTGTCAGCGTAACTTTCGATCGCTCTCGACTACGCGACCCACATCTCGATTCAGCGCCGAAAGATTTCACTCTCGACGCCGTCGCGCTTGCCGTCAAGAGTTACAGTCTGTCGATAAATGGCAGTCTCGTGAGTAAAAGTAAGTCGAGCATTGGTGTCTCGGGCGCACTGCTGTGGTTTTACGTGCCCGAGCGTGGGCGTTTCATTTTTTCACTGGTGCCGCGCGAGGGATATCAATTCGAAAAGATCGCGGTGCTCGATGAGAATAAGATCGAGTTCACTGCGAATGGCGAGCGCTACGAGTGGCTGTCTGCCGCACCGATTCTGCCGAATGGAGGCTCGTGGCATCTCTGGGTGCTGCACGATACCAACTACACGCCGCTATTTGGATCGGCAGACGCCGGTCCCAAAAGCTGCAAAGAAAGGTCCGAACGTTTTGCAAAAGATCGAAGGAGTGTTTACCTCCCAGGGCGCTGAGCTGATGCTCGGCAGTTCCGGACGCGGCAAAGTCAATTCAACTGCGGTTGAAGTTCCTCAACGCGTGATGGTCGGTGGCGCTGACAGCATGGAAAACCTTTTGCCAAAGAGTCCTTAAATCCCGTCTCCCAACTCACGATAGTTAATTAATCAGCTCAGCGAACCCGATGCTCGAGATGGGTAGAAGTGTGTGCTTACACACAGTCGAGAGGAGATTGAAAATGAACAGAACCAATTTTCTCATCGCAGTGATCAGTGTTTTTCTTCTGCACTCAGTAGCGTTTTCGCAATCGCAGGACCTGCCGAAGTTCGAACTCGCAGGAGAGTTCACCACACTCGAGCGAGATGATTTTGACGGCAGAACTGAACCCGGCTTGGGTGGCAGGTTTACTTACAACCTCAACAGAATTTTCAGTCTTGAGGCCGCCGGCTACTTTTTTCCGAAGGAGTGCTTTAACTGTCGAAACAATGGTCGCGTGATACAAGCTCTAGGCGGATTCAAAGCAGGTAAGCGCTTTGAAAACTGGGGCATCTTTGGCAAGGCGCGGCCGGGTATCGTCAGTTTTAGCGACGGAGAGTTTAACCTCTTCCCGACTGGACCAGTGACGCCAACGAGCGTGTTTGAAGTACGAACAAGCCGCGTTACCAGTTTTGCTACCGATATCGGTGCAGTGCTCGAGTTTTATCCTTCGAAACGAATCGTAACGAGGTTCGACGCCGGCGACACGATCATTTACTTCACGCGTCGAACGACAAATAACTTTCGGTTTGATCCGGTGACTAACTCTTCCTTCATTGGTCCAGTCACGACACCGGCGCGAACCACTCACAGTTTCCAATTCATCGCGAGCATTGGTTTTCGTTTCTGATCCGTTTATTTGTTTGCGCCTGACGCCGGCTTGCGAAAAACGGTTTCGGGAATATCGACGTCGAATTTCAGATCCGTGACGCGCATGACGATGTCGCCGTTGGCAATGTTGCTGGAGATAGTTTTGTAAGGAACCATCACGCCGTCAACAGGACGGTCATCGCTGAACGATTGCGTCTGCAGGCAACTCCAGACCCGAGTCTCGCTCACTATGACTGAATCGCGACGCAACGGAGGCGGCATTCGGCGAGCGACGGACGGAACCCGGATTCGCGGGCGTTTTACTTACAATCTCAACCGCGTCTTCAGTTTCGAGGCCGTGGGCCATTTTTTCCCAGAGAATGTTTTTGTGACGATCCCGGAAGCGCCACACAAGTGCTCGGCGGTGTCAAAGCGGGTAAAAGGTTTAAAAATAGGGGTGTCTTTGCCACAGCAAGGCCCGGCGTTTTCCATCACAGTGCAGACTTCGGCGGGGTCGTAGTCAATTGAACCAGTGACGTTGATCTGCTTCCTCGTTAACTCCTCGAAACCTTTTTCTGAAACTAGTCGCTTGCCGTTGAACGTGCCGTTGCCCAGCATCAGTCGCACCCACTGCGCCATGTCGCGCGCGCTCGAATTGATTGCTCCGGCTGGAGCGGCAGCGGGGATTGTGCGCTGCGGCAGTCGACGAGTTACTTTCGTTGTCGCGTTGTACTCGTAGCCGAAGGAATAGTCGCGAGACTTCTGCATGTCTTCCGGTCGTGTGTCGCTGTTTTTCATTCCGAGCGGTTTGAAAATTCGTTTGGCGATCAGATCGTCCCAGGTTGAGTTTTGTGCTTTAGCGACTGCTTCACCGGCCGCTGCGTACATGACGTTTTGATACTGCCACTTCTCCCCAAGCTTCGCTGTCGGTTTGGCCATGCCCGCGACTTTAATCAGCTCTTCGCGGTTGAGCATATTTGTGACCATCGCGAGATCCGTGCGATTCAAGCCGGAGCGATGCGCCAGCAAATCGCGCATGGTGATTTTCGTGGCCGCTTCTTCGTCGCGCAGTGTGAAGTAAGAAAGAAACTTTTTCGGCGAGTCGTCGAGCGACAGCTTGCCATCGTCAGCGCTCATGACTGCGAGCATTGCGGTGAATGCTTTCGAGGATGAGCCGATGGCAAAGCGCGTGTCGGGCGTGACGGGGATATTTTTTTCGAAGTCTTTGACGCCGAGGCCCTTGAGATAAATGATCTTGTCGTCTTTAACGATCGCCAGCGACATGCCGGGAATGCCGAACTCTTTACGCTTTTCTTCGAGCGACTTCTCGATCGCGGCGAGGGCGGTGGTGTAATCCGCGACGGTCGCAGTAGTTGGTTGTTGTGCTGCGAGGGTTGTTGGTACGACAGCAACAAAAAGGGCAAGACTGAGTATAAGCGCAAGAAAACGAGAGATTGATTTCATGGTGGGTGTAGTACGTGGTGAGTGTAGACAAAGTTTAACCACAGATTACACAGATCATAGATCCGATTTCATCCGTGTAATCTGTGGTTAGGTTTTACTCTACGACCCACGTGTCGCCGCTATGAATCAGCTTCTCCAAGACTGCCCGGCCCGGACTTCGCAATAGCCGCGTCAATCTGATCGCCCATCATGTCTTCGTAAGTGGGTCGCTCAATCGCCCTGAAGATCCCGACAGGCTGCGGAAATTCCGGCTGCTCCATGCGCGCCAGCATGAACGCCACCGACGGATCGTTCAGATAAATATCGTGAACGAGCAGGTCGTTCTCAGTGATGCCGTTTTCACCGATCGTCACCACTTCCGGCAACGCGCCATTCATCCGAATTCCTTTCTCGCGATTCTTCCCGAACACCATCGGCTTGCCATGCTCGAGATAGAGCACGCGATCTGAACGAACAGTGCGCTCCGCGAAGTAGTCGAATGCGTGGTCGTTGAAGATATTGCAGTTTTGATAGACCTCGATGAACGACATGCCCTTGTGCTTCGCTGCGGCTTCGACGATCGAGCCGAGATGTTTGACGTCGATGTCGATCGAGCGCGCGACAAACGTCGACTCGCTCGCGATCGCGAGTGACAACGGATTGATCGGGTAGTCGATCGTTCCTGATGGCGTCGACTTGGTCTTCTTGCCAAACTCGGAAGTCGGGCTGTACTGGCCCTTCGTCAAACCGTAAATACGGTTGTTGAAAAGGATGTATTTCAGATCGAGATTGCGTCGAATAGCGTGAATGAAGTGATTGCCGCCGATCGAGAGCGCATCGCCATCGCCCGTAATCACCCAAACGCTGAGATCGGGATTTGCACACTTGATTCCGGTCGCGACCGCCGGTGCGCGGCCGTGAATGCTGTGGAATCCGTAGGTGTTCATGTAATACGGAAACCGCGACGAGCACCCAATGCCCGAGACGAATACGATCTTCTCGCGCGGGATGCCGAGCTCCGGCATCACCTTTTGCACGTTGTTGAGAATCGCGTAGTCGCCGCAGCCCGGACACCAACGCACTTCCTGATCGGAAATGAAGTCAGCCTTCTTCAACTGCCCCGGCGGCGGCGCAATCTTGCCCGAAACCGCCGATCCAGTGTCGCTTTCCGCCGACACCACCTCGGGCTGATGTTCACATTCCCATTCCCACTATGTCCATTACTCTGTGTGCTCATTATTACTCCTGAACTGATTCACTCTGTCTTACTGCTGCTTCCAGCTCGAGATATTTTGGTCTTACATACGGATCGAGTTTAGCCGCGAAGTCCGCATCGAGTTTTCGAATTTTGATCAACTCCTGAACATCTGCCAGGTCTTTCAAGCGATCAGGCGCTGAAATGCCCGATGCCAGCTTTAGCTCAATTAACTTTTCAAGCGTTACGAACTTGACTCCATCGATTTCTGTCGACGCTTCGGCGGAGCAGGCATGCTGACTGGCTTCGGTCTTCCGTCGCCCGGGTATTCCCCGGTTGTCATCACTTCGATACTCACACCATCAATTGTGGAGCGAAGTCTCTTTCTCGCACCAGGAAATGCCGGCGCATAACCCAACCCAACCAACTCCTCGTGAAATTTCTCCAAACCCTCGCGCGGTCATGATCAAATCTATGTCTTCGGTAAACCGCGGATATCCATGGGCCAATAGAGCAACCGCCCCAATCACCATGTAATCAATGCCATGCTCATTCAAGATCCTTTGAAAGACGCTCAAGAGTTTTATTTAGTGTTCCTTCACCCATAAAGTAGCGACGAGCTTCCTCGTACATGTCGATGACCGACGTTCTTCGGTCTATATTTGCTGTTTGCGTAGTCATTGACTAGCCTTAACGCCGAAGATCTTTTCCAGCGAGAGCCGAAACCCCGGAAAAAGGTCTTGTGCTTCCAGGTAATCGGATCCTGAAAACGTTGTGATGTCTGATACCGAGCGGTAGACCGCGACGGTGCTGTCCTTCAAGGCTACGATCCAAACCTGCTTTGTACCGACACTAAACAAGCGGGAGATCCTGTCGCGCACTTTGCCTGGACGGTATCCGGGACTGTAGATCTCGATTGCGAGGTCTGGAGGACCTTGCCAATAACCTTGGACGTCTCCGGTCTGTTCCAGCCGCTCTTTCGAGATAAAAGAAATATCTGGTCCCACAACAGTGTCTGGATTCCAGCTCAGTTGAAATCCTGAATTGGCAAAAACTTCACCCAATTCATGTTCCAAAACAAACTGCGTAAGAGGCGCGTTTAGGCGCGCCTCTATCCGGCCGTGAGGCAGCTTCGGAAGCGGCATAGTTATAAGTTCTCCGTTGATGAGTTCGTGGCGCAAATCATCGTCAGGAAGCTGCATCAGCTCCTCTGCGGTCATTAACGCTGTTGAGGTTGTACTCATCTCTTTACTCCTACCGATTGGCGCGTGGTGTGAGGAACGCTCCTGCATTACAAATACTCTTCAACCTTTCTGACAATCTCCCGGATCTGGAATGGGCGGCCTTTGACTTTCGAGAAGGGGACCGCGTCGACCAGGTACTTCGCACGGATCATCGTGCAGAGCTGGCCGAGGTTCATTTCGGGGACGATTACGGTTTCAAAGCCCGACAGCACTTCGCCGAGATTGCGCGGGAAGGGATTCAGATGTCTCAAGTGTGCTGATGAAACACTCTTCCCTTCGAGTTGCATCTTCTCGACCGCCGATGTGATCGAGCCGTACGTCGAACCCCAACCAAGCACCAGAACCTTTCCAGTCGACTCTCCCATGACTTCGACTGGCGGCACGTCCGCAACCACGCGATCCATTTTCTCCTGACGCAACTTCACCATCAAATGGTGGTTCTCAGGATCGTAGTTCACGTTGCCGGTGATGTGCTGCTTCTCGATACCGCCGATGCGGTGTTCGAGGCCCGGAGTTCCGGGAAGCGCATACGGGCGCGCGAGTGTTTCCTCGTCGCGAGCGTAAGGCATGAACGTCGCCGGATCAGTATGGAACCTGACGTCAATCTTCGGCAGGTCGCTGATCTCCGGAATCGCCCACGGCTCGGCGCCGTTGGCGAGATAACCGTCTGACAGATAAAACACCGGAGACATGTACTTGAACGCGAGCCTCACGGCTTCAATCGCCATGTGAAAACAGTCCGCAGGCGTTGCCGGTGCGATAACAATCGCCGGACATTCGCCGTTGCGTCCCCAAACTGCCTGAAACAGATCCGCCTGCTCAGTTTTTGTCGGCAATCCGGTTGATGGCCCACCACGCTGAACGTTGATGATCACGAGGGGCAATTCGGTCATCACTGCAAGTCCGATCGCTTCCTGTTTCAGCGCCACGCCCGGACCTGATGTTCCAGTCAATCCGATCTGTCCCGCGAAGCTCGCGCCGATCGCAGCGCAAACCGCGGCGATCTCGTCTTCAGCCTGAAATGTTTTGACGCCGAAAGTCTTGTGACGCGCCAGCTCGTGCAAAATGTCAGACGCGGGTGTGATCGGATAAGAGCCGTAGAACAATGGACGACCCGAAAGCTGCGACGCCGTTACGAACCCGATCGCAGTCGCTTCGTTGCCGGTGATCTTTCGATACTTGCCCGGCGCGATTTTGGCTTTCTTGACTGTGTAGTGCGTCGTGAAGACTTCCGTCGTATCGGCGAAGTTGTAACCAGTCTTCAGCGCGATCTCATTCGCCTTCGCGAGTTCCGGACTCTTCGCAAACTTCGCTCGAATCCAGTTCAGCGTGTTCTCCATCGGACGATCGTAGAGCCAGTAGAGCACGCCGAGTGCGAAGAAGTTTTTCGACCGATCCATCTCTTTGCGCGAGAGCTCGACGTTGCCCTTGAGCGCGTTCATGTTGAGCGTCGAGATCGGCAGCTTGTGTACGCGATAACCGGCGAGCGAATTGTCGTCGAGAGGGTTGGTCGCGTAATTCGCATACTTCAGGTTCTCAGGCGTGAAGCCATCGGTGTTGACGATTAGCGTGCCGCCGTCTTCCAGGTCAGGAAGGTTAACTTTCAACGCGGCAGGATTCATCGCGACGAGGACGTTGGGTTGGTCACCGGGAGTCTTGATGTCCTGGCTGGAGAAGTTCAACTGAAAACCGCTGACGCCCGGCAAGCTTCCGGCTGGAGCGCGAATTTCCGCGGGAAAGTCGGGCAGCGTGGAGATATCGTTGCCAACCACGGCCGACGTGTTCGTGAACTGCGTACCCGTCAACTGCATGCCGTCGCCCGAGTCACCCGCGAAGCGAATGGTTACAGTTTCGACTTCTTCGAGGTGCTTCTCTGGCTGCGTTACAGGCGGTTCAATAACAGTGCTCATTGATCTTTGCTTAAAGCCTTTCGAAAGATTATTGCTGCCAGAGGATAGTATAGGACATCTAGGTCGTATAAGTCCTATTCGACTTATTTTAACTTCGCAAGCTCTTCTTCATAGGGTGACATCGCGGCGAGTTTCGCGATGATCTCGGGCAGGACGCTGAGGGTAGTTTCGATGTCTGACTCGGTGTTGTATCTGCCGAGTGAGAATCGGATCGATCCCTGCGCGGCGGTAAATGGCACATTCATCGCGCGCAGAGTCGGCGACGATTCGTGAGTTGTTGAATGACACGCTGAGCCTGTGGAAACGCAGATGCCGGCTTGATCGAGATGCATCAGAATGTTTTGTCCATCGACGTATTCGAAGGATATGTTCGACGTGTTTGGTAAACGCTTCGAGCGATCGGCAACTCCGTTTAGACGTGCGTTGGGAATGGTCTTAAGAATCTCGTCTTCAAGACGATCGCGCAACGCCTCTATCCGCCGCGTGATCGTTGTCCTCGCGCGCGAGCCGGCAAGCGGCGCCGAGACCGACGATGTTTGGAACCGCAGAAGTTCCTGCTCGACGACCTTGCTCCTGCGCGCCTCCGATAATAAGCGGCGGCAATGAAATTCCTTTGCGAATGTAAAGCGCTCCGATACCTTGCGGCGCGTGCAGCTTGTGGCCCGACAGTGCAAACAGATCCACGTTCTTCAGGCTGATCGGAATCTTGCCCACTGCCTGCACGCCGTCGACGTGAAAAACAGCGTCCGAATTCTCGCGCACGATCGCGGCCGATCTCTTCAATCGGAAACAGAACGCCCGTTTCGTTGTTCGCCAGCATGATCGAGACGAGCGCGGTGTCAGGCCTTAGTGCAGCTCGCAAACCGTCGAGATCGAGTTCACCGTTTTGATCCACTCCCAACCATGTGACTTCGTAACCTTCGTTTTCGAGTAAGCGACAGACGTTGCGAACAGCTTCATGCTCGACCAACGTCGTGACGATGTGCTTCTTCTCCGGCGCGCCGGCGAGAACGCCGCGGATGGCCCAGTTGTCTGACTCTGAACCGCAGGAAGTGAAAACGATCTCGCTCGTCATCATCCGCGCCAAGCAGACTTGCGACCTGCTCGCGTGATTCTTCAATCGCGCGCTTCATTTCGCGTCCGAGCGTATGCGCGGAGGAAGGATTGCCGAAGAATTCGCTCAAATACGGTTGCATTGCGTCGAGCACTTCGGGCGCGACGCGCGTTGTTGCGTTGTTATCGAGGTAAATCATTTCATTTGCCATATATCATTTGACATTTTTCATTTGACATTTGTTCGGTCGTAACGAGAATCTCCTGGATCAATTGATGACACGACCCGCAGCCGCCGCCCGCGTTGCACGCCTTTGTCACTTCCGCCACGGTCGTTAAGCCGCGCGATTGAATCTCCCGTTCGATTGTACGTTCAGAAACGAAGAAGCAGGTACAGATTAGCGCTTCGTCACCTGCCCAATCGTCGCGCGCCGATTGCTGAAATCACGAATCGCATCCAGCAACGCTTCGCACGCAAGCGCGGCGCATCGCGGGTTCACGCCTTCGAGCAAGGCGGCGTCTTGTCCCATCGAAGCAGCTTCAGCGGTCGTTAGCCCTGTTACACGCTCAGTCAACATTGACGCAGCCGCAACCATTTCGCTGCACCCAGCCGCCCTGAACCTCGCCTGCGAAACCGTGTGTGCTTCGTCAACTTGTATCGAGAACCGCACGTGGGCGCCACAGGTCAACGAGGCTGAGCGTCCAACGAATCTCGGTTCATCCGCGTCGCCCACGTTGCGCGGACTGAAGAAATGATCTGGCTTACTTGCACAGCGAAATCCAATCAGCTACGCTTGCTTGTTCAATTTTACTCGATTTACACAACTATATGACTCAACTCAACGAACAACTCATACTCGACAGCCTGCGGCAAATCAAAGACCCCGATCTGCACAAAGATATCGTCACCCTCGGGTTTATCAGAGACCTGAAAATCGACGGCGGCAACGTCTCGTTTCGCATCGTGTTGACCACTCCCGCCTGCCCGGTGAAGGCAGAAATGGAGAGCGCCGCAAAAGAGATCGTCGGCGGACTGCCTGGCGTGACAGCCGTCAACGTAACCATGGACGCCGAAGTGCCAAAAGGGCGCGGCCTGGGCGAGAAACTCGTAATCGAAGGCGTACGAAACATCGTCGCCGTCTCTTCCGGTAAAGGTGGTGTCGGTAAATCAACCGTCGCCGTAAATCTCGCTGTTTCACTCGCCCTCGACGGCGCGCGCGTCGGCCTGATGGACGCGGACGTGTATGGCCCAAACGTTCCGATCATGCTCGGCGCCAGCGAAGCGCGTCCGGAAGTCGACGTGAACAAGCTCGTGCCGATTGAAGCGTTCGGCGTGAAGTTTATGTCGATGGCTCTGCTGCAACCGGGCGACAAACCGATGATCGTGCGCGGCCCGATCCTGCATGGTCTCGTAAAGCAATTCCTGTCAGACGTGAAATGGGGCGAACTCGATTACCTGATCGTCGACATGCCTCCGGGCACGGGCGACGTTCAGTTGTCGCTGGCTCAACTGGTGCCGGTGCAAGGCGCAGTTTTAGTAACCACGCCACAGGACGTCGCAATTGCCGACGTGCGTCGCGCGTTGAGGATGTTTGAAACGGTGGCCATCCCTGTGCTGGGCATCGTCGAGAACATGAGCTACTTCATCGCACCCGACACAGGCATTCGCTACAACATCTTCGGCGAGGGCGGTGGTGAACGACTGGCAAACACCTATCACGTGCCGTTTTTGGGCGCAGTTCCGTTGGGAATGGAGGTCAGAGAAGGCGGCGACAAGGGCGTTCCGGTGGTTGTCGGTCATCCCGATTCGCCGCAAGCCCAGGCGTTCCGACGCGTCTCTGAAGAGGTAGCGCGACAAGTGTCGATTGAGGCTATGAAGCCTGAGCTTGTCGTTTTGGGTAAAGGGAAATAAGATAAAGGCGGTCTGTGCACAAAATCACAAAGACCAAGATCATTTGAGAGGATTAAAAAATGTCAGCAACAACAGCGCCTACCGTGACACTCAATGTCACCGATTCGGCCGTAGTCGAGATTAAGAAATTTATGGCGACCGAAGAGGGCCTACCCGAGACCTCAGGGCTCCGTGTGAGAGTTGTACCCGGAGGGTGCTCTGGCTTTCAGTACAGCCTGAACATTGAAGAGCAATCGCGTGAAGGCGATTTCGTTTTCGACGAGAAGGGCGTGCGCATGTTTGTCGACATGTTCAGCGCGCAGTACCTGAATGGCGTCGAGATCGACTACGTGAGCGGTGTGATGGGTTCCGGCTTCACTTTCAAGAATCCGAACGCTACCGGCAGTTGCGGGTGCGGAACTTCGTTTACCGCATAAGATTTCCGTTGGTAAGGAGTTTGACGGGAGACGGGACAGAATCTCGTCTCCTGTTTCAGTTTAAATCCAGGGACAAATGCACATCTTTCCAGGCCAACAGCGACGAAGATATTCAGCAGGCGCGGGCCTTGTTCGAAGAGTACGCGTCAGGCATCGGCATCAGTCTCTGTTTTCAAAACTTCGATCACGAACTGAAAAACCTTCCCGGCGACTACGCGCCGCCGGACGGCCGCTTGTTACTCGCCACTGAAGACGATCAACTCGCCGGCTGCATCGCGTTACGCAAACTCGCACCCGACGTGTGCGAGATGAAACGCTTGTTCGTTCGTCCCGCATACCGCGGCAAACGCCTCGGAAAAATTTTGGTGGAGTCGATCATTGACGAAGCGCGCAAGCTCGGTTACACACACATGCGACTCGACACCATACCGGGACGCGATGGACAAAGCAATCGCACTTTACCAATCGATCGGTTTCGTCGAAATCGATGCCTACTGTGAGAACCCG
Organism: uncultured Acidobacteriota bacterium; assembly: GCA_963800055.1. GTDB lineage: Bacteria > Acidobacteriota > Blastocatellia > Pyrinomonadales > Pyrinomonadaceae > PSRF01. The sequence continues at coordinate 448,601 of CAWCZP010000022.1, read as the reverse complement.
GTGGAAGGTGCTAAGTTTATGGAGTTAGATCTAAACATAAAGACAACAGGAGCATTGATACATGCCAAAGATCCAAGCTGAGACTGCGAATGGTCTGGTCGAAACCGAAGGACCCGAGGGAAAGAAACTCGTTTTGGTCCTCGAAGATGCTGGTATCGACATTCTTCACCGTTGCGGCGGCAACGCGCGCTGCACGACCTGCCGGGTTGAAATTCTCGAGGGCGATCCCGGTGAAATGGGAGAACTCGAACGCAACCGTCTCGCAGTTGAGGCTGAACTCGCGCCCAATACTCGTCTTTCCTGCCAGATCCGAGTTAAGAACGATCTGAAGGTTAAGGTAATCAATCAGGCAAGCGTGCGCGGCCTCGATCCTGGCCCGCGGCCGTTCGATGAATGAACCATGCGTTGCGTCGCGGGTTGGTCTAGGTGTAATCTTCGCGGGTATTCCCAGGATTCACATCACGGAGGCCTTTTATGCTAATTGATCTCCCCATCAGTCTGGCTATGTTTCAAGACGTGTTCAACGCGCCGGATGGCGCTGCGTTGGCGCGAATCATCCTGCGCTGGTTCCACTTCGTCGCCGGTATCACTTTGGATCGGCCTGCTCTACTTTTTCAACCTCGTAAACGTCCCGGTCCAAAAAGGACTTGATGCCGACACGAAGAAGAAGGTCAATCCCGATCTGCTCAGCCGCGCGCTCTGGTGGTTTAGATGGGGCGCGGTAGTAACGGTTCTCGCTGGTCTGACTTACTTTGCGATGTACATCCTCAAACCGGACGTCACCAACGCAAATGCGATCGGAGGCGCCGACATCAACATCTGGTATGTGTTGATAATGTGGCTACTCTATCCGATCGTTCTCTTCGCGAATCGAGTTTCTGATCATCAAGAAGGTTCCGGCGTTGACGAAGGATGGTCGCTTGTTTGCGGTTGTCATGTTCCTGCTGGTCGCGTTGTTTACGTATGGACTGGTTGCCTTCTTCACGTCGGCGATGAGTTTTGGCGGCGAAGTTTATGCCAGCAACAAAACGTATTCGATCGGAATCGGTGGCGCTTACGGATTCCTGATGATGCTGAACGTTTGGGGAATCATCTGGCCCAACAACAAACGCATCATCGCAGCCACCGCAGGCACCGGTCCGGCCGCTCCGCCCGAACTCGCACGACAGGCGTTCATCGCTTCGAGGACGAATGCGTGGCTATCGCTGCCGATGCTGTTCTTCATGGGCACCTCGCACGGCGATTGGGTCATCCTCGGACGATAAAACATTGCCAATTGCCGATTGCCAATTGCCGATTTGAAGTCCTCCGGGCTCTGAAATAATTGGCAATCGGCAATACCTTCACACTAAAACACCAGCCTCACAACGTATTTGCGACACTCCTTCGTCATATTCTCATCATCCCTAAATCTGACTAGGAGGTATGTATGAGTTCAAACGGCACTTATACCGCACGCCAGTTCAATCTCAGTGGACTTAAGGGAATCTCAGACGAGACCCTTGAGATGCACTTCAAACTTTATGAAGGCTACGTAAAAGAAACTAACAACCTGACCGAGAAGATCTCGGAGTTTATTAAAGACGGCAAGGTAGACCAGGAAGAGATGCCTGCTTACTCGGAACTAACGCGACGGCTCGGTTTCGAATACAACGGCATGGTCCTGCACGAATACTATTTCGACAATCTTAAAAGCGGCGGTGGCACTGGCGATCCTTCGCAGGGCTCGCAGTTTGTGAAAGCCGCGGAATCGTCGTTTGGCAGTTACGAAATCTGGAAGACGGATTTTGTCGGCATCGGCAAGATGCGCGGAGTTGGTTGGGCCATCTGCTACCAGAACCCGGCGAATGGAAGACTTTCAAATCACTGGATCACGTTGCACGAAACCGGCAACGTCGCCGGGTTTGTGCCGATCCTCGTGATGGACGTTTGGGAGCACGCGTACTTGCTGGATTACAAGCCAGCGGAAAGACCGAAATACATCGAGGCGTTCTTCTCAAATATTGCGTGGAAAACGGTTGAGGATCGGTTGAAGCAGATCACCGGCGCGCAATCCGCAAAGCGCATAAATCCAGACACGGATCGCACGGAAATCTACGTCAGATTCTGTGGATCCGCGTCATCCCCGTTCAGTTTTACTTCTGGGCAGCGGTGGCTTGGTCAAATTGCAATCCACCGACAGCGCCCTCAAAAAGTCCAACAGAGCCTCGCGCTGATCGGGCAGCACCCTCTGCGGTTGAAGATTCTTTTTGTCTAAATACTGATTCGGCTTCCCGCCAGCCAGCATGATGTCAACCGCCTCCTCGAGCGTCTTCGCACTCCCATCGTGAAAGTACGGCGCTGACTTCGCAACATCTCTCAACGTCGGCGTCTTGAACGCGCCTGTGTCCGCGGGATTCTTCGTGTGGTTGGCACGTCCGCCGTCCGGTGTCGGCTGGTCCATACCGATCCCGACGTTGTGATACTGCTGATCGGTAAGCAAAACTCCGTCATGGCAGTTGGTGCACTTGATCGTCTGGAAAATATTCCAGCCGCGGATTGCGCTCTCACTCATCGCACTCGTGTCACCAGCGCGATAACGATCCCATGCAGTGTTCCCGCTGATGATGGTGCGCTCGTACGCGGCGATCGCTTTCATCATGTTTTCAGCCGTCACGTCACTCCCAAACACCTTCTGAAACTGCGTTTTGTAACCTTCGAGCGCGTTTATCTTCGCGACGATCTCGCCAGCCTTGTCGCCGACGCCCATGTTTCCGCCGGTCCATGCTGCCATCGCCTGTTTCTCGAGTGACGGGCTGCGGCCGTCCCAGTAAAACTCTTTGTGGTATCCGATATTCCAGAGCGTCGGGCTGCTGCGTGGAAGCTGTTTGTTGCCTGGCCCAATCGCCTTCGGCAACCCATCAGTCAATCCCTTCTCACAAACGTGGCACGAGTAACACGACTTCGAACCGTCGATGCTCAGTCGCTCGTCGAAAAACAACTGGTGGCCCAGCGCCACTTTTTCCGGAGTCATCGGATTGTCTGCCGGGAATCGCCATCGGCTCGTACGTCTCGAGCTGTTTGGGCAGCGGTTGGATCTCGCGGTGTAAACGCTTCATTGGTTGGAACCGCGTTTCTCTGGCAACCAACGATGAATGTAACGGCGACAACAAGCAGGCTCAGGGTAATCAGGAAGAGACGAAATTTTTTGGTGCTCATAGAATTCCACGCGCGACGAAGCAGTGGCCCTCCATTTTGGATTTAGACGGTTTGACGGCGGATTCTGACATCTGTGTCCGTGAAATGTCTAGATGGTTTCTCTTTCATGCGGATAAATGTGTATCCTGCAAGCCCATGCGGATCGCAAAAAATCGGTTTTGGATAGTGGTATTTGTAGTCGCTCTCGCGTGTTCGGCGTGCTCGGGTGGCAATGAGAATGCGCACACAACGGCCACCACATTCGTTTCACCACCACCGCGCCAGGTTTTGAAAGCTGAGTTCAGACAAGGACCACAGACACCGGCAGAACCGGGATTTCAGAAGATGCAAGTGGACCCCACCAAGCCGTTATTGATCTTCACCCTTCCGAACGGCAAGACTTTTCGGGAAGGTGAAGAAGTGGTTATCGACTTCGCGCTGGCAAACGCGAAGCTAAAGGGCGACGGTGGTGAGTATCGCGTTCGTTATTTCGTCGACGACGATGAAATGCAATGGATCGATCGTTGGGAGCAGGTTGCGCTAACCGGTTGGATTGCGGGCACGCACACGATTCGACTTGAACTGGTTGGTCCCGATGGCTGGCCTTACCGTAACGGCGATTACAACGTCGTCACACGCGAGATAACCATCACGAAATGACAAATGATTCTTTCAACCAGTTAGTGCAAGACGCTTCGAACTGCACGCTCTGTCCTGCGATGTGCGGACGCAGCGCCGTGCTGAGTGAGCTCAACGGATCACCCGAAGCGCGCGTGATGTTTATCGGCGAAGCTCCGGGACGCAAGGGCGCGGATCGGACGCGTATACCGTTTTCAGGAGACCAGTCGGGCGCGAATTTCGATCGTTTTTTGAATTCGATCGAGTTAACTCGGAAAGAAATATTCATCACGAGCGCTGCGCTTTGTAATCCGCGGTCTGAGTCGGGCGCGAACCGCAAGCCGACGCAAAAGGAACTGAAGAATTGTTCGAACTTTTTGCGACGCACCCTTGAAGTCGTAAATCCGCGCGTGATCGTGACGCTCGGTTCAGTTGCACTGGAGGCACTGAAGCGCATTCAATATCACGAGTTGAACTTAAAAGAGTCTGCGGCTCGAATTCAGTCGTGGAACGATCGTGTCCTGGTGCCGATATATCATCCGAGTCCGCAGGTGCTGGCATCACATCGACGCGAAGCGGAGCAGTTGCAGGATTATCAGGTTGTAGCGAAAGCCATCGACAGATTACAGAGATGAAAGAAATGATGTCAGATTACGGAGCAGTTCGTGAAGGTGGTGCTGGGTTAATCGATCTTTCGTCGCGCGGGCGCATACGTGTGAGCGGCTCGGAGGCGATGATGTTTCTTAACGGGCTGATTACGAACGACATGAAATCGCTCGCCGAGAACCGATGGATGCCGGCGGCGTTTCCGACCGTGCAGGGAAGGTTGATCGGCGCTGTTCGTGTCGTGCGTGGAAAAGATTCGTTTCTGATCGACACGGATGCTGAATCGCGTGAAGCGGTGCTGAAAACAATCTCGAGGTTTACTCTCGCGGGTGATTTTCATGTTTCGGATGTAACCGCAGAAACAGCGCTTCTCTCGATTCAGGGAAAACGCGCGGCCGAGGTCGTGGGGAAAGTTTTTGAAACGTCCCTTTCAGATCTGCCACGCAATGGCGCGATCGAGCTTCCCGTTACGATCATTCGAGCTACTCATACCGCGGAAGATGGATTTGATGTCGTGATCGATTCAGGTCAAGCGGCCCAAATTCGCGAAGCGCTCATCAACGCAGGAGCGCAACCTGTTAGCGAGGACACGTTTGAAGTGCTGCGAATTGAAGCCGGCATCGCACGCTATGGACGCGACATGGACGATACAATCATCGTCACTGAAACAAACCTCGACGACGCGGTTAGTTACACGAAAGGCTGTTACGTAGGCCAGGAGATCATCGTGCGGATCAAACATCGCGGCCACGTCGCGAAGAAACTAACCGGATTGCGTTTTGAAACTGACCGCCGCATCGACAGCAGGAACGATCGTCAAATCGACCGACGGCTCGGAAATCGGCAAAGTAACGTCAACCGCATTCTCACCAACTCTGGGAAATACGATCGGTCTCGGCTACGTGCGCTATGAACATCTCGCGGCGGGAACAAGCGTCATGGTCGACGACGGAATTGCGGCGACAGTCACCGACCTGCCTTTCGTTCGCGGCAGTTGGTATCAGGATTAATGGCTGAAGACATCGACTACCAACAGGCTCAACTCGCCCACTCGATCATCGAGCGACTCATCGAGCACAACCGTGTCGTCAGTGACCTTGTTGCCACGATGGCTCAGGTGCTCGACGAAGACACGACCAAAGCCCTGACGCAGACGCCGACATGGGCCGCCTACCTCGACAGCCGTCGCACGCTCGAACAGACTAAAGCTGATGTTGAGAAATTTGCGGAGATTTTGAAGGGACTGGATCCATCCACAGATTACACAGAAGAGAAATAAATCTGTGTAATCTGTGGATGATTTTACCGGATCACCATTATCACCTGGCGCTCACGTCCGCCATCGAACTCACACAAAAAGATTCCCTGCCACCGGCCCAGTAACAACTTTCCGTCTTTGAAAGGGACGGTCACAGACGATCCCGTCAAACTCGCTTTGATATGCGCGTCGGAATTTTCTTCGCCGTGACGAAATCCCATCCCATGTTGCGGGACGAGCGTGCGCAGAGCGTGCAGCATGTCTCTCGGCACGTCAGGATCGGCGTTCTCGTTGATCGTGAGTCCCGCGGTGGTGTGTTGCACGTAAAGCACAACCACACCCTCGCGAGCGCCTGATTCCTTCAGCTTTTCGATAACGAGGTGGGTAAATTCAACCAGCTCTTCGCGGTTGTGAGACAACACTGAGAATTAACTCTTTCAGAACTATGGACGAGGGGCGGCCACGGAGGACCGCCTACATTTTGCCCGACGCTTTGCGCTTCAACAACGCCCAGCCTGTCGGCAACACCGCTGCGGCAAGAGCGATCTTGATCACGTCACCCGGCAGGAACGGCATCACTGCGATCTGGAAAGCGGCAACGGGCGGCGTGTTGGTGAGTACGGCAAACCACGCCCAACCGCCGAGAAAGATCACGCCAGAACCAATTGCCATCGCAGCCGCGGCGCTCAAATAATTCTTGTCCCAACCGTGTTCAGCAAACGCGCCTGTGATGTAGGCCGCAGCAGGGAATGCGACGAGATAACCACCCGTTGGCCCAAGAAAACGCGCGATGCCGGACCCGCCAGCGGCAAAAAACGGCAAGCCAACCGCGCCTTCAATCAGGTAAGCAATCACCGCCGCCGCGCCCAAACGCGATCCAAGCAACGCACCAGTCAACAGCACTGCAAAACTCTGCCCCGTGATAGGTATTGGTCCAATATGAATCGCAAACTGCGCCGCAGCCGCGATGAACAAACTAAAAACAAACACGAGCCCAACGGAACGCGTCGAATCGAGCGGCGCAAGCGCCGCTCCCATTAATGTGTCAGCCTTCGCGTACGTATTCATCTGTTGTTCTAATCTCCTGCCACACTCTTCACAACTTCTCGCTCCGGACTCCTCGGCTCAATCGCCGTCGTCCCGATCCGCATTCCGTGGAATGAACGCCAGACGAAGAACACGGACACGAGGAAAAACACCGCCGCAAGTATCTGCGTCAACGTCGCGTCGCCGTTGTTGCGCGCAGTCAAACTAACAGCCAGCTCAACCGCGAGCAATCCGAAGAGCGTCGTAAACTTAATCACCGGATTCATCGCCACTGACGACGTATCCTTGAAAGGATCGCCAACCGTGTCGCCGACCACCGTCGCGTCGTGCAGAGCCGTGCCCTTCATCTTCAGATCCACTTCGACAACTTTCTTCGCGTTGTCCCACGCGCCGCCCGCATTAGCCATGAAGATCGCCTGGTACAAACCAAAGATTGCGATCGAAATCAGATAGCCGATGAAGAAGAACGGCTCAACGAACGCGAAGGCAAGCGTTGAGAAGAACACAGTCAGGAAGATATTGAACATTCCTTTCTGCGCGTATTGCGTACAAATCTGAACGACCTTCTTGCTGTCTTCAACAGAAGCTCTCTCAACGCCTTCGAGCCTGATGTTGGCTTTGATGAACTCGACTGCGCGATAAGCGCCCGTTGTGACTGCCTGAATCGAAGCACCCGTGAACCAGTAGATAACCGCGCCGCCAGTGATCAGGCCGAGCACAAACGGAGCGTGCAGCAGCGACAAACTTGCGGTGTTGATGCGCAGACCGTCGGTAAGCGCCATGATGATCGAGAAGATCATCGTCGTCGCGCCAACCACGGCCGTGCCAATCAACACCGGTTTCGCAGTAGCTTTGAAAGTGTTTCCGGCGCCATCGTTCTCCTCGAGCAAGTGCTTGGCTCGCGCGAAGTTCGTAGTGATTCCGTATTCCTTTTTCACTTCCTCTTCTACATTCGGCACCTGCTCGATCAGCGACAGCTCATAAACCGATTGCGCATTGTCCGTAACCGGACCATACGAATCGACGGCGATCGTCACTGGTCCCATTCCGAGGAACCCGAACGCCACCAGTCCGAAACCAAACACGGGCGCCGCCAGCGGGTCGACCATCAACGCGCCCAGAGCCAGTCCCTCCGCCGTGCCAAGATTCGTAAAGAAGTAAGCGATCGCCATCAAGCCGACGATGCTGATGCCGAGCCAGTAGCCGGAGAAGTTACCCGCAACCAAACCGGAAAGAATGTTGAGCGATGGACCGCCTTCTCTCGACGACGTGACAACTTCGCTGACGTGACGTGATTCGGTAGACGTAAATACTTTCACCAGTTCTGGTATGAGTGCGCCTGCGATGGTGCCGCACGAGATGATGATCCCGAGTTTCCACCACAGCGTCGGGTTTCCGCTCAGCGTGGGAATCGTCAACCACGAAACCACGAAAGTGATTACGACGGAGACAATCGAAGTGATCCACACGAGCGACGTCAACGGCGCCTCGAAGTTCATTGAATCGGCATTCTTGTAACGCGCCTTCGCGATCGCATCGTTGATGAAGTAGGAAAGCGCACTGGCGACGATCATCATCACGCGCATGATGAAGATCCAGACGAGTAACTGAACCTGAACGGTTGGATTTGGGACAGCCAGAAGGATGAACGTAATGAGCGCCACGCCCGTGACGCCGTAAGTTTCAAAGCCGTCCGCACTTGGTCCAACTGAGTCGCCTGCGTTGTCGCCGGTGCAGTCAGCAATCACACCCGGATTACGCGCGTCGTCTTCCTTGATCTTGAAGACGATCTTCATCAGGTCGGAACCGATATCGGCAATCTTCGTGAAGATGCCGCCCGCGATACGCAGCGCAGCCGCACCGAGTGATTCACCGATCGCAAAACCGATGAAGCACGGTCCCGCATAACTGCCCGGAATGAACAGCAGAATACACAGCATGATCAGCAACTCGACGCTGATCAGCATCATTCCGATGCTCATGCCGGCCTTTAACGGAATCGCGTAGAGTGGAAACGGTTTGCCCTCGAGACTCGCGAACGCCGTGCGCGAATTCGCAAACGTGTTAACGCGAATGCCGAACCACGCGACGCCGTAACTTCCCGCGATACCGACCAAACTGAAGAACAGGATGATCGCGACGCGTAACGGTTCGAATCCCAACAACACGCCGAAGTAAAGAACGATAACGACGGCGATGAACGCTTCAAGGAGAAGAATGAATTTGCCCTGTGTTATCAGGTAGGTCTTGCACGTTACGTAGATCAGTTCGGAGATCTCGCGCATGGCCCGGTGTACCGGCAGTCGCTTCAGATTCATGTAAATCACGAGGCCGAAAACCAGACCGAGAAAACAGACAATGATGCCAAACAACAACAGGTTGTAACCACTAATCCCGTCGAAGAAGGTCACCTGTGTGAGGTCGGGAAGCTGCAAATTCGCTTCACCACCGTGCTGCTGGGCGTAGGTCGGAAGCGCGAAGGCTAGAGTTGCAATGGCGGCGCCCAGACAAATTGCGACGCGCCGGATTACATTTTCCACTGTGTAAATCCTTTCGATTCTTCTAGAAGATGGCGAGATACATTACGAAACCGCGTATTATCCACAGATTACACAGATTTTTCAAAGAGGGGCTCTTGGGTTTGTGTGATTTGGGGGTGGCGCCGCGTTCCGAGCCAGCGCCGGATCGAGTCAAGCATTATCACAACTGCGGCAACCATTATGATTGCGGTTAGGCTGGTGTTGATGAGGCCCTGAAGCGAGGTTTCGGGCTTTTGCGCCAGCGGCCAGAAGATGTCGGTGATTGATTTGAACCCCGCGACCAGCGTCGTCGTGCTGACAAACGATAGTGGGACGATCGTGACCCACGCGTATTTCGCCTTGCCCGAGTTGATCAATATCGTTGTCGCGACGCACAAAGCCACGGCAGCGAGCAGTTGATTCGCAATTCCAAACATCGGCCAGATCGTCGAGATTGAACCGGACCAGATGAACGCCGCCCATCCCGCCACAACCAGCAAAGAAGTAATCACTGAGCCTGGGAGCCAGTTGGGCTCCTCGAGTTTCTTGTAGAAACGCCCGCCAAACTCGCCGACGAGAAACCGTGCGACGCGCGTTCCGGTATCGATCGTCGTGAGGATAAAGAGCGCCTCGAACATAATCGCGAAGTGGTACCAGTACTTCATCAGCCCACCGAGGCCCGGTATACCGGCGAAGATCTTTGCGATGCCGAGCGCGAGGGTGACCGCGCCACCGGTGCGACCGCGCAAATTCTTCTCGCCTGACTCCTCTTCGAGTCGATCGATCTCCTGAGGCTGAAGATTGAAACTCTCAGTCGAGTGGGTGTCGATCATCCGCGAGTATGCGGCCCTCTGTGCGTCGGTCCCTTGCGCGTGGTTGATAGCAAAGTAGTCGCCTGGAAACAGTGACGCGGCGGCAATTAGCGCGACGATCCCGACGACTCCTTCCATCAACATGCTGCCGTAACCGATCATTCGCGTGTCAGTCTCTTTGGCGATCATCTTGGGCGTGGTGCCGGAAGCGACGAGCGCGTGGAAACCTGAGATCGCGCCACACGCAATCGTGATGAAGACGAAGGGATACAGCTTTCCGGGAACAATTGGACCACCGCCGGCAGTAAAAGGCGTGAACGCCGGCATTTGGAGATCTGGAGCGACCACGATGACGCCGATGATCAGAAATGCGATCGTTCCAATCTTCAAATACGACGACAGGTAATCGCGCGGGCACAGGAGCATCCAAACCGGCAACACGGATGCGATGAAACCGTAAGCAGCCATGATGATGATCAGGCTGTTTCGAGACAGCGTGAACGTTTCCGCGAGTGACGACTCTGCGATTCGGCCGCCAAGCCAAACGGCAAACAGGAGTCCAACGATGCCGATGATGCTCGCTTCGACAATCTTGCCCTTGCGGAAGCGATACATGTACAGACCCATAAAGAGGGCGAGGGGAATCGTGAACCCAACGGTGAAAGTTCCCCACGGCGATTCGGCAAGAGCATTGACCACGACCAGGCCAAGACCGGCGAGCGCAATCACCACGATAAAAAGAATCGCGATGCCGGCGACGAGTCCGGAAAGTGGACTGATCTCAGTGCGCGCCATTTCCGCCAGTGATTTGCCTTTACGACGAACACTGCCAACCATGATCATGAAGTCGTGAACGGCGCCGCCGATACAGACTCCAATTACGAGCCACAACAGTCCCGGCAGATAACCAAACTGCGCCGCGAGCACTGGTCCGATCAACGGTCCGGCGCCGGAGATCGCGGCGAAGTGGTGTCCGAACAAAACCCACTTGTTGGTCGGATAGTAATTGTGACCGTCGTACATCGTTTGCGACGGCACCGGGCGCGAATCGTCCAGCGCGAGAACTTTTGCGGCAATGAAGGCGGAGTAATAGCGGTAGAAGATCGCGATGACGCAGAGCGCACCGATGATGATTGGAAGCGCGTTCATTGGATCTTTTTGTGCCTTTTGTGGCTAGGCTTCTTCTTTCTTTTGAGTCCCAAGCGCGATGCCCGCTGCGCCACCGATTAAGCCACCAATGATGATCAGCAATCCATAAAGCGTTTGCGTATGTTTCTCGGCAGCCGGATTAAACGCTTCGGAGAGGAGTTCCCTCGGCGCTACATCGTGAGGAATTATAAACAGGCCAACCGCGACCGCAGTAAAACATATCGCTGCAAACTTCAGCCCCAGCGGCGTAAGCGATGGCCGTCCCATCCTCTGACCGACGCCGCTGCGCGTGTATCCGTAGGAAAGATAGACTGCCAGCCCCAGCATTAGCCAGCCGACAAAGCGCCAGTAAGAACCCTCAGGCAAAAAGTAGATCAAAAGCAAGCACGACACCGCGCCCAAACCGGGCAACAAATATGGTCCAAACGGAACCTTGAACGGCCTCGGTCGCGCAGGATCCTTGTGACGCAGCACCATCACGCCGATGCAAACAAGCATGAACGCGAAGAGAGTGCCGATGTTCGTCAAGCTCACCATCTCGTCGACAGTCGCAAACGCAGCGATGCCGCCGACCGCGACGCCGGTCAGAATCGTCGTCACGTGTGGAGTCTTGTACTTCGGATGAACCGTCGCAAAGACTGACGGCAGCAGTCCATCGCGCGCCATCGAAAAGAAGATGCGCGGTTGTCCGAGTTGAAACACCAGCAGCACCGCGGTGTGCGCGACCACGGATCCGAAAGCGATGATTGTGTTTTGCCACAACGCTTGCGGCGCGACTGTTTCCAGGGCCATCGTCAGCGACTCACCGCGTTGCGCGGACGTCCAACCGCGAATGGTCTCCCAGGGCACCATGCCTGTGAAAACCGCCGCAACCATGATGTAAAGAATCGTGCAGATCACGAGCGAAGCTATGATTCCGATGGGCAGATCTCTGGCGGGATTCTTAGTTTCTTCCGCGACTGTGCTCACCGCATCGAACCCAATGTAGGCGAAGAAGACCACGGCGGCTCCGGTCAGTGTTCCCATCCATCCCTGAGGCTGGAATGGTGTCCAGTTCTCCGTCATCTGCGCGGGCGTGACGTAGTAAAGCGCTAATCCGACGAAGAACAACAGCACGAGGATCTTGATTAGCACCATGATCGCGTTGAAGTTTGACGATTCTTTGATGCCCCACACCAGCACGATCGTGATCAGAGCGACTATGCCAAACGCGAACACATTAAAAACTATTGGAAACCCGGCGATGTGAGGCGCGGCCGCAAGCGTCTCGTCAGTCGCAGTGCGATAGTTTGAAGTCAGCCACTCAGGAACGTGAATCCCAAGGTTACGCAGAAGTCGATTGAAAAACTCGGCCCAGCTTATTGCGACCGCCACGTTGCCGATCGCGTACTCGATGATCAAGTCCCAACCAATGATCCACGCGACCAGCTCGCCCAATGTTGCGTAAGAGTAGGTGTAAGCCGAACCTGAAATCGGAACCATCGACGCGAGTTCGGCGTAACAAAGCGCAGTGAAACCGCAAACGATTGCGGTGATGACGAACGAAAGCATCAGCGACGGTCCTGCGCCTGCGCGTTCGAGGGTGCCGGAAGAGGCGGTGCCGACTGTGGCGAAAATTCCGGCGCCGATGATTGCCCCAATACCGATGAGGGTTACGCTGAAAGCGGTGAGCGTACGCTTCAGTGAAATCTGTGGGCCGCCAATGCTAGCCAGAATTTCGTCGAGACTCTTGGTACGAAAGATTCCTTGAAGCAAGGTGTTCGCCTCCGGGAGCGGATTCGGATAACTGCTGGAAAGCTTGCGGAGTTTAGCACGTGTTTAGTTCTTTGTGCTTTGTACTTTGGTTTTTGGTCTTAGGCCTTGGGTCTTTACAAAGACCGAAGACCAAAGTACAAAGAACCTCTTAAATGTTTCCCTTTAGAAACATCCTCTTCCCCACTGATTTTTCTGCGCACGCGCACGCAGCGCTAAAGTACGCCGCCGCATTTGCTCAGACATGGTCGCGGCCGGGTTTTTCTGTTCAATGTTCAGGACGCGAAGGTGTCGCCGGATCTGCCCGCGCAGATGAAGGCTCTGGCTTCCGATCCACTGCTCAACGAGGTCGACGCTGAACCGATTCTGGTTGAAGGCGAGCCGCGGGTTGAGATTGCGAACGGAGCAATCGATCACGATATCGACTTGATAACTGTCGTGATGCGTGAGCGCAATCGACTTGTCACGCGCATTTGTCGCTTCGATTGCCGAGGAGATCGTGGCCGAATCGCCGTGCGCGGTGCTCGCGATCAGGCCGCCACAACGCGATTTCGTTGAGCAAAGCGAGATACGGCTTAAGCGAGTGTTACTCGCGACAAACTTTCGTCCATCGTCAGTCGCCGCGACACAACTCGCGACACAGATTTCGAATCAGTTGGGTGCGGAGCTTCACGCGGTCTACGTTATTGGAGATTACTTCGAGCAGATCACGGTGATGTTTCCTGAAGGCGGACTGGCGGCATTGATGCGTTTACGCAGTTACGCACAGGAGCGCATGGGCCAACTGTCGCGCACGGGTGGCGCCACGTCGCACATCGCTGAAGGGCGGCCGTATCAGGAGATTGTGAAGCTCGCCACCACGCTTGACGCAGATCTGATCGTGATCGGAACGGCTGTTCACGGATCGCTCTTTGGAAATAGTCAGGTGTTGGGATCGGAGATTGAACGAGTAATTAGAAATGCGCCGTGTCCCGTGTTATGCGTTCCTGCGGCGCGCGTCGTTACACCTCTTCCGGCGCTAGTTACCCAAGCAGTGCCGCAGATGTAATCAGAACAGTTGCAGGTGCATTTTCCGCAGACTGCGCCTGCTGACTTGTACAATCTTCTTCTTCTCCACGGGCCGGCCTTCCTGCTGCCACTGCTGAAAACCACCCAACAACGCTGCCGCATCTTGAAACCCTTTTGATTTGAGTGTGACCACCGCACCGGCGGACGTATGTTCTTTCGCTCAAGAACAGTAGGTCACGATCGTCTTGTCGCGCGGAAGCTTGTTGACGTGATTGTGAACCTCGTTCGCAGGAATGAGGTGCGAGCCGGGAATATGTCCCATGTCGAATGAATCCTGCGATCGAACATCGACAACGTAAGCCTTTCCTTCCTTGATCAATGCTTCGAGCTCGGCCGTTGTAATTCGGCGCGCGCCGTCAGCGTAAGCTGTTGCAGGGACGATCGGCGCGCTGGAAGGGTACGCCGTATTTGTATTCGCGGTATTAGTGTTTACGGGCGTATCGACCGCATTACACGACGACAGCACAAGTAACACCAGCAGTTTGAGTCCCAGGTAAATAGTTCGAATGCGCATAAAGAACCTCCGGATCAGAGATCCTTAATGTGTTACGCCGCCGCAAATTTGTCAACGTCATCCCAAGGCGCGCCATGTTATAGTTTCGGCTCCCAACCTGGAGCCTATTATGACGACACCTGCGGACCCGATTCAGTGGGCCAAGGTAATTGACCATACGCGCTGCATCGGCTGTCATGCCTGTACGACCGCGTGCAAGTCAGAAAATCTGGTTCCGCTTTCCGTCACGCGCACATACGTCAAACATGTAGACATCGGGGTGTTCCCACAAGCGCGCCGCGCTCATCAGGTAACGCGGTGCAACCAGTGCGTTCACGCCCCATGTGTGACTGCTTGCCCAACCACCGCGATGTTCAAACGCGCTGATGGCATTGTGGATTTCGACAAATCGATCTGTATCGGTTGCAAAGCATGCATGGCTGCGTGCCCTTACGATGCGATCTTCATCAACCCCGAAGATCACTCCGCTGAGAAGTGCAACTTCTGCGCGCACCGTATCGACATGAATCTCGAACCTGCGTGCGTTGTTGTTTGTCCCACACAAGCGATTCTCGTCGGCGACATGAAGGATCCCGATTCGTATGTCGCGCAGATCATTAACCGCGACACAGTCGCAGTCAGACGGCCTGAAAAAGAGACTTTGCCGAAACTCTTTTACAAAGGCGCGCACCAGGCCACGCTCGATCCACTCGCTGCACGACGCCCTGAAGGCGGTCTTTTCATGTGGAGCGAGCAACAGGAAGGGGCGGATCTCGTAGTTTCCGGAAATCCAAACTTCAACAACTCGTCGGCTGCGGCGTTGCTGTCGTACGACGTCGCGCATTCGATCCCGTGGGATTGGCGCGTGGGTCTTTACACATGGACCAAAGGCATCGCGTCCGGTGTTTACCTGGTCGCGTGTTTGCTCGTGTTGCTTGGTTTACTCGATACAAACAATCCGATTTGGTTGTGGGCTACGCCGATTGTATCGGGAGCGTTTCTCGCGCTCACGGGCGGGCTGCTGCTTTGGGACCTCGAACATCCGGAACGCTTCTATCTGATCTTTACGCGACCGCAGTGGCGCAGTTGGCTGGTGAAGGGCGCATTTATCATCGCGGGTTATACACTCGTGCTTTTGCTTCACTTCATTGCGAGCTGGCTGGGATCGACATCTTTTCAAACGCGACTGATGATCTTTGGAATTCCGTTATCGATTCTGACGGCTGTTTACACCGCATATTTATTTGCGCAAGCGAAGGCGCGCGACATGTGGCAAAACCCTCTCCTGCCGCCGCACCTGTTTTTTCAGTCGCTGCTGCTTGGATCGGCAATGCTTTTGCCGCTGGTTATGGTGTTGAGAGACCCAGTCCAACGATTCCCGAATTGATGTTTTTGCTTTGGGCGCTCGTCATTTTTGGTTTGATTCATCTCCTCATGGTTTGGGGGGAGGTCTCTCTGACGCATCCAACGGCACACGCGCGGCTCGCAATCTGGGAGATGGTCAGCGGACGTTATAAAAATGATTTCTGGATAGGAATCATCCTCTCCGCGCTCGGCGCCTTCTGCCACTGCTCGCAGTACTCGGAATATTCGACCCCTCGCTCGGCGTCGCCGCCGCCCCTCTGGCATTAATCGGCTTAATGCTTTTCGAAAGCGCTTACGTCCAAGCGGGCCAATCCGTGCCGCTGGCGTGAATGACGGAGTTGCCGTTACGTAGGAGGCCACAAAAGGCACATAAGGCACACAAGAAAGAGAACTGACGGTCGCGTAAATCATTTTGCGCATTTTGTGCCTTTTGTGGCTAAAGTTTATGAAACGCGAAAACGAAACTTTTTATCCAGGGCCGAGTCGGAATCATCTGGCGGCGTTTCCGCCGAAGGAGAGGTGGGATGATTGGACCGAGCTCGATTCGAAGGCGTGGCCGCAAAGGAAGGAGACGGCATTATTCGCTCGTTCCCACCACTTGTTTCAATTGTGAATCGGCGTGCGGGCTGCTCGCGTACATCGACAAGGTCACCGGTGAGGTGCAGAAGTTTGAGGGGAACCCCGAACACCCCGGTTCGCGCGGCCGCAACTGCGCAAAGGGACCAGCTACACTCAACCAGGTAACCGATCCCGATCGCATTCTTTACCCACTCAAACGCGCCGGCAGGCGTGGCGAAGGAAAATGGGAACGCACAACGTGGGACGAAGCACTCGACACGATCGCCGCGCGCATTCGCAACGCGATTCTTGAAAACCGTCGTGACGAGATCATGTATCACGTCGGCCGTCCGGGTGAAGATGGCTTCACAGAACGCATTCTCGCTGCGTGGGGAATCGACGGGCACAACTCACACACGAACATCTGCTCGTCGGGAAGTCGCGAAGGTTATCAACTCTGGATGGGTCTCGATCGCCCGAGCCCGGATCACGCAAACGCAAAAGTTATCCTGCTGATCAGCGCGCATCTCGAGTCGGGCCATTATTTCAATCCACACGCACAACGCGTGATCGACGGCAAAACAAACGGCGCGAAGCTCATCGTCTTTGACACGCGACTTTCAAACACAGCTACGCACGCAGACTACTGGCTGGCGCCTTACCCGGGTTCAGAAGCCGCAATACTGCTCGCGATCGCAAACTATCTGATCCAAAACAACCTCTACGATCGTGATTTTGTCGAGCATTGGTGGAACTGGAAAGAGTTTCTTGCAGCAGAAGGAAGCGGCACAGAATTCACGGATTTTGAAACCCGATTGAAAGAGATCTACCGCGACTACACCTTTGAATTCGCAGCAGAAGAATCCGGCGTTGACGCAAAAGTGATCGAAGAGGTCGCGAAAGTTGTTGCTACAGCCGGCTCGCGTTTTTCAAGTCACAACTGGCGCAGCGTCTCCTCAGGAGTGAGCGGCGGCTGGAGCGTTGCCCGTTGTCTCTTCATGTTGAATGCCCTGCTCGGCGCAGTCGCGACTGAAGGCGGCGTCTATCCAAACGCGTGGAACAAGTTTGTGCCGCGGCCCATCTACACGCCGCCACACCCGAAGATGTGGAACGAGACGACGTGGCCGCGCGAGTATCCGCTGGCGATGAATGAAATGTCGTTTCTGCTGCCGCATCTTCTGAAAGACGGCCGCGCAAAACTCGACGTCTACTTCACGCGCGTCTACAACCCGGTATGGACCAACCCTGACGGTTTCTCGTGGATCGAGATGTTGACCGATCCTGAACTCGTCGGATGTTACGTCGCACTCACTCCGACGTGGAACGAGACCTCTTACTACGCTGACTACGTGTTGCCGATGGGCGTCGGTTCCGAGCGACACGATCTTCATTCTTACGAAACACACGATTCGCAGTGGCTCGGTTTTCGACAGCCGGTGATGAAAGCGCTTCGACAACGCAACGGCGAGACGGTCGACGACACGCGGAAGATCAATCCGGGCGAAGTTTGGGAAGAGAACGAGTTCTGGCTCGAGTTGACGTGGCGAATCGATCCGGATGGCGCACTCGGAATTCGACAATACGCCGAATCAAAAAAGAACCCCGGTACTCGACTCGGCATTGACGAATACTACGAATGGATCTTCGACAACTCAGTTCCCGGTCTGCCGG
Organism: uncultured Acidobacteriota bacterium; assembly: GCA_963800055.1. Lineage (GTDB taxonomy): Bacteria > Acidobacteriota > Blastocatellia > Pyrinomonadales > Pyrinomonadaceae > PSRF01. The sequence continues at coordinate 430,508 of CAWCZP010000022.1, read as the reverse complement.
AACGAGCCGCCGCCGAGAATTTGACCCCACTCGAATTCATGCGTCGTTACGGCGCGTTTGAAGTCAAGCAAAAGATCGGAAAGATTTACGACGAAGCAGTGCCGCCTGAAGAACTGGACGACGTTCAGGAAGATCGGCTAGGGCCGTGTGTTCACTCGCGCGGCGAAACCGGCTGGTCCAAACATCGTTCCGCTTCCGCTGCCCGACGGCGATGAAGACGGGCGTCGCCTCGCCGGCATCAACGTGAATGGAAAGATCAAACGTGGCTTTCCGACGCCGAGCGGCAGGCTCGAGTTTTATTCGTCAACGTTGAGCAGTTGGGGATGGGCGGAATTATCGATACCAACGTATTTCAAGAGTCACGTTCACAAAGACAATCTCGAAGAAGGCCAGACGATCCTGATCTCAACTTTTCGTCTCGCGGTGCAGATCCACACGCGCAGTGCGAACGCAAAGTGGCTCGACGAGATCGCGCACACGAATCCACTTTGGATTCATCCGACGCATGCGAAGAAGCTGGACGTGCGCACCGGCGATCTCCTGCGCGTTGAAACTGAAATCGGTTACTTCGTCGTGGCGGCGTGGGTCACGGAAGGAATTCGTCCGGGCATTGTGGCGTGTAGTCATCACATGGGCCGTTGGAAACTGACTGACGAAGGTCAACGACAGTTGATGGCGACGGTGAAGTTGGACCACAACGGAACCGAGTGGGGTTTGAAACGCGAGAAAGGTATCGAGCCGTACGAGTCGGACGATCCTGACACGTTGCGGATCTGGTGGAAGGATGCCGGTGTTCATCAGAACATGACGTTTCCGGTGCATCCGGATCCGATTTCGGGAATGCATTGCTGGCACCAGGCGGTGCGCGTGCGTGCGGCTGATGCGGACGATCGGCCGGGCGATGTTTTTGTCGATACGAAGAAGTCGCGCGAGGTTTACAAGAAGTGGCTGGCGATGACGCGACCGGCGGACCAGTTTTCGCCCGATGGGACGCGGCGGCCGTATTGGATGCTGCGCCCGTTGAAACCAGCGAGAGAGTTTTATAAATTGCCGGAAGAGATTGAGGGTATCTGTAATCCTGGACATCTGTAATCCTGTCAAAGGTTCGGCAGGTTGCTACAGATTGCCAGGATCTACAGGATAAAGTTCAGTCAGAGGTGTTCCCGATGTACTTCAAACAGTTCTATCTCGGCTGCCTGGCGCACGCGTCGTACCTGATCGGGTCGGAGGGCGAAGCCGTCGTCGTCGATCCGCAGCGTGACGTTGATGAGTATCTGACAGAAGCTTCGGCCCAGGGGTTTCAGATCAAGTATGTGATCGAAACGCACCTGCACGCCGATTTCGTCAGCGGCCATCAGGAAATCGCCGCGCGCACCGGCGCGCAGATCGTCTTTGGTGAAAAGGCGGGCGCCGAGTTTGAGCATCGCGCCGTGAAAGAAGGCGAAGAGCTCCGTATCGGGAAAGTAGTTCTGAAATTCATCGAAACTCCGGGCCACACGCCCGAAGGCATCTGCGTTCTCGTCACTGACACTGAAAACGCGCGACGAACCGCAAAAACTCTTAACCGGCGACACGCTCTTCATCGGCGACGTCGGCCGTCCGGATCTCGCAGGCGGCAAAGGCTACACGCCGCAGATGATGGCCGAGATGATGTACGACAGTCTTCACGGCAAACTGCTGAAACTGCCCGATGAAGTCGAAGTCTATCCAGCGCACGGCGCCGGCTCGATGTGCGGAAAAAACATGTCGAAGGAAACTTCGTCGACGATCGGCGAGCAGCGCAAGTTTAATTACGCGCTAAAGCCGATGAGCAAAGATGAATTTGTCGCGATGATGACCGCGGATCTTCCGGAAGCTCCGAGCTACTTTCCCAAAGACGCGGAGATCAATCGCTCCGGCGCGCGCGGTCTCGACGAACTACAACCACCCTCGGCGTTAACGCCACAACAAGTTCTTGAACTTGCGAGATCAGGGTCACGTCTTGCTCGACGTGCGATCGGCGGCAGACTTCGGCGCCGCTCATGTGCCCGGTTCGATGAACATCGGACTCGGTGGACAGTTTGCGATGTGGGCCGGCAGTTTGATTCCCCTAAACTCTTCGATCATCGTGATCGCCGACACGGCCGCCCAGGTCGACGAATCAGTGGTTCGTCTGGCGCGCGTCGGAATTGAGAACGTCAAAGGCTATCTCGAAGGCGGCGTTCAAAGTTGGCGCGACGCTGGACTTCCGGTCGAAGAGATCGAACAGGTGACAGTGGCCCAGTTGAAAGATCAGATGGCGAACGATGATCTGCAAATCGTCGATGTGCGACGCCCGGCGTGAGTACAGTCAACGGACACGTGCCACGCGCATTCAATGCGCCGCTAGCGAGTCTCGATAAGAAGTCCGTTGCCACTCGAGAAAGACAAGTTAACGGCGGTGATCTGCGCGGGCGGTTATCGATCGAGCGCAGCAGCGAGTTTGTTACAGAAACAGGGTTTTTCTAACCTTCTTAACGTCTCCGGCGGAACAGGCGCATGGATTAACGCAGGCTATCCCGTAGAATAATCTATAGCAGTTATCAGGAGGCGTGCTGTTATCGATCCGCTGACTTTCAAGATCCTTATTGCTCTCGCCATCATCGTCGTCGCCACGATTCACGGCTACGGCGCGGCGTGGCTGGCAATCTGGATGCTTTTCCATCCGTATGAAGCCAGTTAAGCTTTTCGGCATCACCGTCTGGCCGCAGGGGATGATTCCCCGTCATCGCGAAAAGCTGGCCCAATCGATCGGCAACGCCGTCGGTAACGAACTCGTTTCGCAACAAACTGTTTTCGACGCGCTGTTTGAGACAAGTTTCTTTCAACGCAAGGTGGAAGACTTCGTCGGCGCGTACACAAATGAGCTGCTCTCGCGTGTGTATCCATCGTTTATCGACGCCTTGCCGTCGCAGGCGCGCGCGCCAATTCTCGATACGATCTCCGCGCTTCAATATCGACTCGCCGAATACATCGCCGAGATGTTGAAGAGCGAGGAAACTGCGGAAGCAATCGAACGCTTCGTCGACAAGCAAATAGATGAGTTACTTGAACGACGCGTGGGCGACATGGTCAGCGACAAATCATTCGATCGTGCGTTTGACTTTGTCGAACAAAACTTACGACGCCTGATCGCCACCGAAGGTTTCGAAACGAAAGTGCACGAGTTTGTGTCCGGACGTTTGGACGATCTCGCACGCAGTGACTCGACGCTCGCAGAAACATTCACTCCCGAAACTATTGCATTCATCAAAGACCGCATCGATCAGCAAGTGCCGCCGATCGTGCATCACCTCGCCGAGATCGCGACGAGTCAAACAACGCGGAAACAGATTGGAGTTTGATAAAGCGCGAAGTCGACGAGTATTACGAACAACTCTCGCTCTTCAAAAAGATCTTCATCTCGCGCGAACGCATTCACCGCGAAGTTGATGAGCTCGTCAACAAGACGCTGCCGAAACGAGTCGAAGAATATCTGCGCGGGCAGGCGTTCGAACAGGAAGCCGAAACGTTTCTGAACGCAACGATCGACAAAGTCATGCAACGCCCGCTCGACGAACTCATCGGGCAATTTGATTCAATCAGGTTTGGCGACCTGAAAACGCAGATAAGCAATCGACTGATCGAGATCCTTCGCAGCGAAGCATTATCGACCTCGCTATCGATCCAATTTTCGGAAGCGATGGATCGTCTTCGTCCACAAACGCTCGGCTGCAGTGATGCAGCAGATCGATTCAAACTCCGCTGCTGACGCGAAAGCTTTTTTGACCCGCAGCCTGCTGAGTTTGCTCTCGCGCGACGACACGGCGCGCACTATCAATGCGATTCTGAGCGCGCAGATCGAGCGGCTGCTAATCGCTCCGATCGGGCGTCTCGGAGATCATGTTTCCAGAGCGCGATGGAGCGCGCGAGCTCAGCTCTGGTGGAGCGAATCACCCTGGCGGCGCGCGAGCGTTTGCCGGTGGCGATCGCTGAATTTGACGTCGGCGGGCTGGTGCGCAAGAAAGTCTCGGACTATCCTTTAGCGAAACTCGAAGAACTGGTACTTTCAGTTGCCCAGCAACACCTCAAGACAATCGAGTTGTTTGGCGCGGTGATTGGGTTTTTCATCGGCGTCGGGCAGGCCATTTACTTTTGGTTTACCTACGTTCCCGGAAGATAATTCCTTCCTTGATCGGGTCAGTACCACCCGCAGTAGCGGGTGGATCCACGGTTATCCACCCGCTACTGCGGGGGTACTGACCCGATCAACAACGAGAATGAAACGAATTCGGCAGAAATGCGTAATCCGTCTTTGTCCATGAATTCCGTGGCAACTTACTCGGAGGACTCAAAATGTATTGCGCAAGTTGCGGCACGCCTCTCACGCAGGGCTTGAGTTATTGCAATCGCTGCGGAGCCAACTTAAGAGAGCACAAAGAAACGAACACTGGCAGCCATTAGCGCTTTTCTCACCGCGATTACGCTCCTTGGCGTGGCTGGATTGGGAATCATGCTCGGCGGCGCGCTGGTTTTGCGCAAAGAGGCCGGTCTTGGCGATGAGATCGTCGGCGTCTTCATGATGTTTACTTTTCTGATCGTGGCCGTAACGGAATTCATGCTGGTGCAGAAATCTGTCGAAGCTGACCGGCTCAACTGAACAAACAAAATACTTGCCTGCACCGCACGTAGCCTCGCAAGACTTTCGCTTGCCGCAGGCGCAACCTCTCGGCGAACCGGTTCCGAGCGTTACTGAAAACACTACGCGCACACTCGAGTACGCACGGCGCGAACAATAAGGAGAAATCCAATGAGAAAAGTTGCGTTGCTTTTACTGATTTTGTTGCTCGGTTTCAGGTTGCCATCACGGGGGACTGAGCGACGTCAAGGGTTCCGGTAAACGGCAACGGAAAAACGTGAAATCGCTCCGTTCACTTCAATCTCGACTGAAGGCGCTTTCACTATCGAAGTCATCTGTCAGAAGGACCTGAGTCTGGAAGTCGAAGGCGACGACAACGTTCTGCCTCTGGTGACTGCGGAAGTCAGTAACAATGTGCTGCGACTGAGGAACAGTGGCGGCTACTCGACCGTCGAACCGGTGAAGTTCAGGATTTCTGTCCCGAATCTGGAGGGACTCAAGGTTAGCGGCGCCGGAAATATCGACATCAAAGGAATGAACAACGAGAAGTTTGAGATCGATGCCGACGGCGCACCAACAATCAATGTTTCCGGAAGCACCAAGCTCGTGGACATCCATACAAACGGCGCGGGGAAAATCAACACCAACAACCTTAACGCGCGCGCGAGCAGTTGTTAATAGCAATGGCGCGGGCACAAGTCGAACTCGATGTAGACGAGCAGCTGGACGTAACCGTCAATGGTCCTTCGTCAGTCACTTACAAAGGCGATCCGGTTGTGAATAAGAATGTGAACGGCCCAGGCAAGGTTGAGCGAAGAGCGAGCGAAGGCGCGTAGGAAATTGTCATTGCAGATATCGGAATTGGGGCTTCGAATCATTTCAGAATCTCAATTCGCTTTATCGTGATTCCGACAAATGACAATATAACGCAAATGACCACAAGTCCGAAAGCTCTTTTCTGTTGACATTACACTCTCCACTGAATAACTATTTGCCATCATCGAAAGGAGCTTAGTTCCCCAATGACCTACGTAGTTGTTGAATTATGCGTCGATTGCAAGTACACCGACTGCGCAGCTGTTTGTCCTGTTGAAGCATTTCATGAGTTAACGGATCGTCTTTATATCAATGCCGACACCTGCATCGATTGTGACGCTTGTGTTCCGGAATGTCCGGTGGAAGCAATTTTTGCCGATACGAATGTTCCCGAGAACTACGCTCATTGGACCCAGATCAATATCGACGAAGCTCCGAAGTATCCGATCATAAGTCAGAAGATTCCTGCCCTTCATGGACCGACTTGTACGGGCCCGGAAGAATAGAACTGGCAACCAAAGTAGTTCCGAGCGGAACCAAAGAGAGAGTCCCTGAGCCGGGGAGTATCGTAATTGATCGTAGCGTTCATCCTCATTCTCATCTTTGGTACATCTGCCTTCGCTCAGTCTGGCCGGCGGAATAAAACAGCTCCACCTCCAGCCCCAACACCGTCAGGTGCAGCCGTCGCCGTCTCCAACGCCATCATTGCCGGCGAGATCGCAAGTTACTGCGGAGAAAAATAAGGATTATCGCTGCACTGACGACGGCTCACTCGCGCATCTTCTGGAAGAAAGCACCGTCGTCACTTTCTCGGCGAAGGAAGTCGACACGAAGGCTGAAATCACAGCCAGACCCGATCCGGTCTACACACGCGAAGCCCGGCGCATGGGTGTGCAGGGTCTCGTAACTCTCAAGCTTCTGCTTTTACCGGACGGGAAGATCGATCGCATCAAGGTCGTGAGAACACTTCCTTACGGTCTGACTGAAAACGCTATCCGCGCGGCCTGCGAGCGTCAAATTCAAACCTGCTGTGAAAGCCGGCAACCCGGTGGCCCAGTGGGTTACGATTCAATACGGCTTTCAACTCGCAAACTCCTCAATCTTTGGACCATGAGGTGACGTATGAGCCGGTTCAAATTTCCCTTCGCGATATGCCTGTGCCTCCTGACGGTAGTCTCCCAACACACCACAGTAGCCGCTAAAGACACCTGGGTCAGCGTACGCACCAAGAACTTTTTCCTGGTTGGCAATGCCAGTGAAAAAGACGTCAAGCAAGTTGGAATCAAACTCGAGCAGTTTCGCGAAGTATTTACCCGCTTCTTTCCGAACATCAAATTCAAGACGCCAGTGCCCACCACGGTAATGGTCTTCAAGAACGCAAGTTCTTATGCGCCGTTCAGAGTCAGAGAAAAAAGTAGCGGACACTTCCAACCGGGACCTGATGTTAATTACATCGCACTGACAGCCGACATCAAAAACGATGGTTTCTCAGTCATATTTCACGAATTCACGCATCTGCTCGTTAACAACAATTTCAAGAACGCGCCGGTATGGTTTAACGAAGGACTCGCCGAGTACTACAGCAAGTTCCACATGAGTGAGGATCAGAAGGTCGTGCTCGGATATCCGATCGTTAATCACGTCCTGCTGCTTCGACGAAACAAGCTGTTGCCCTTGCGCACGCTCTTCGAAGTCGATCACAAATCGCCTCACTACAATGAAGCCGAGAAGACGAGCATCTTCTACGCGCAATCGTGGGCGCTAATGCATTACCTGATGATCGGCAAACCGGGCCGTGACCAACAACTGAATAAATTCACGGAGCTGCTCAACTCCAGAGTGCCGCTGGAGCGGGCATTTCAGGAAGCTTTCGGAATGACGTTCGAAGTGATGGAAATCGAGTTGCGCAATTACGTCGGGCAGGATCGTTACAGAGTACGTCTCGGTAACTTCGCCGGAGAGATTGAAGCTCGACACGACCACCGAAGCAACAACATTGTCGGAAGCCGAAGCTCAGGCCTACCAGGGCGATCTGCTGCACCACAGCAATCGTAAAGAAGCTTATACTTATCTTGAACAGGCATTGAAACTCGATCCGAACCTTGCGATGGCCCACGCCTCACTTGGCATGGCCTATTTTCGTGACGGCAAGACTAATGCGGCACACGCAAGTCTGGAACGTGCTGTAGCGGCTAACTCTCAGAATTACCTGGCGCACTACTACTACGCGTACGTTCTGAGTCGCGCGAATCGACGCGGCGCCGTCAATTACCATGTTTCCGCCGGAGCTGTGCTGCAAAAATACGCGAGCACTTGCAAAAAGCGATTGCGCTGCGGCCTGACTTTCTTGAGTCGTACAATCTTCTCGCCTATATCAGCCTTGTGACCGGCACAGAAGTCGACGAAACGATCGCTTCGTTGAAGCGCGTCTTGATTGAGGCGCCGGAGAAGCACAATCTCTCTTACATGTTGGGCCAACTGTACGTGCACAAGGATGATTTCAAGAACGCGCGTGAGTTACTGGAGCAAGTCGTAAAATCAAATGCTGATGAAGAAGTTCGACGCCATTCAGAGTCGCTACTGAAGCAGGTTAAGACTTCCCAGGAACAGATGGCTCGCTATCAGGCGGCGAAACAAACACGCGGCAATTGTTGTCGATGCAGACAGCCAGCCAGTTTCAAACGCGCCGCCAGATCCTTCGGCCCAGTTGCGCGAGGCATTACGTCCTCCTGCCGCAGGTGAAACTCGATTGCAGGGCACGCTGGTGAAGATCGAGTGTGAACCGAAAGGCGGCATTGTGTTTGTCATGAGAACCGCGAGTGGTTTACTGCGTCTCAGAACCGCCAATTTCAATGGTATCGAGCTTCGCACCTGGGACGCGGCAGTCTCAGGCGAGATCACATGCGGCGAGCGTAAACCGGAGCACCAGGTGGTCGCTTGCTACGTTCCTAACACGGACAAGAAGTTAAAAGTCGACGGCATCTTGAAGTCGATGGAGTTTGTCCCGTCTGATTTCAAACTCAAACCTCCAGCCTAAGTTATTGCCGACTGCCGATTTGAATAAATTGGCAATTGGCATTTGGCAATCGGCAATCCGCTTTCGCATGCCCTCCGTATATTTGTCGAGTTCTAAAATTTAGTTCCGACAAGGAAGGTTATTACCGTGAAAAGAGTATTCGTCATGGTGCTGCTTGCCGTGGCATCAATAACGCTTGCGAGCCAATCGGCTCGGGCACAGATGAATTCGATGGACGAGAATCCGATGGTTGGCGGCGCGGCGATGTTCAAGTCGAAAGACATCGTCGACAATGCCGTCAACTCAGCGGACCACACAACGCTCGTCGCTGCTGTGAAAGCTGCGGGGCTCGTCGAAACGTTGAAGGGCAAAGGACCGTTCACCGTGTTTGCGCCGGTCAACTCGGCTTTCGATAAGCTGCCGGCGGGCACGGTCGAGACGCTGCTGAAACCAGAGAACAAGGGGATGCTGACCAACATTCTGACTTATCACGTGCTGTCAGGAAGGTTCGATTCAAACACACTCGCGAAGAAGATCAAGGCGGGAAACGGGAAGGCGTGGCTCAAATCGGTCAACGGCGGAACGCTGACCGCATGGATGGATGGGAATGCAATTGTTTTGAGTGATGAAAAAGGTGGGCAATCGAGGGTGACGATTGCGAACGTGTATCAGTCGAATGGTGTGATCCACGTGGTGGATACAGTGCTGCTTCCGAAGTAGAAATAAAACAATTCAACATAGAAACAAGTCAGGAGGTAGCTAGCCCCGCTGTTCGGGAGCGGGGGCAGCCTCTCTATCCTGACTTGTTCTGCTCTTCACGACGCCTGAGGGCGCAACCAGTCTTACCGTTGTTGCTGGCCTTCAGTTGCCTGATTCTTGCGCGAACCATTCAACTGTTTCATCAACTCTTCAACAGCAACTTCGAGTTGACGATCGCGTCCTGCCAGCGTGTCTTCCGGTTTGTTCTCGACCAGGATGTCAGGCTGCACGCCGTTGTTTTCCATGTTGGTCCGTTTCTGATCCGCGAGAAACACACCGACACCTGGCGTACGCACAGTTGAACCATCGATCAAGCTGTAGCTGCCCGTACCGATAACTGCTCCTACCGTCGGCGTGCCAACCACTTTCCCCAGTCCAAGCGCACGGAAACCAGCAGGAAACATTTCAGCGTTCGAAGCAGAGCGCCAATTCTGCAATACGATCTTCGGTCCGAAGAACCCTGCAAACGGACGGGTCGTCGCTTCAGTGCCACGCGGCTGCCACACCTGATACTGACGTTGGACCAGGATCGCCAGCAACTCTTGTTCGATGTTGCCGCCGCCATTCCAACGCTGATCGATCACCATGGCTTCTTTGTGCCTGTACTCGCGCAGCTCTTTTTCAAACTTGCGCAGTGACGGTTGATTCATCGCCTGGATGTGCAGGTAGCCGATGCGTCCACCGGAAAGCTCATCCACTTTCTTGCGACGTTCCTTCACCCAACGTTCATAACGCAACTGGCCGTAAGCGCCACCCGAGATCGCTTCGATTCTGCGCCTGCCACGCGCCGTCTTCCGCTGGTTTGCTATTGAACGTAACGGTTACTTTGCGATTGAGCCGGTTGTTCAAGAGCGCCCAGTACTCGTCACCGGCTTTAACAGGCTTGCCGTCGATCGCGAGTAGATAGTCGCCGACTTTCACGCGTACCCAATCTTTATCAGCCGGGCCGTCTTCGTAGATGTGCGAGACGCGATAACGTCCCGCCGTCGTGTCAGGCTCGAGCTCGATGCCGAGATGCGACGTTGCAACACCGCCACCACCTGGACCACGCGGTGGAGGCGCAGCGCCCGTGTGTGAAGCATTCAACTCGCCAATCATCTCGTTGATGATGTTGAGCAACTCCTGGCGGTCGCCGACGTAGTCGACGAGCGGGCGATACTTCGCGCGCATCGCGTCCCAATCCATGCCGTGCATCTTTGGATCGTAGAAACGATACTTCATCGTTCGCCAACCATCGTCGAACATCTCGGCCCACTCAGCCGGACGGTCGACGCGAACGCGAACGTTGAAGTTGATCCTTCTTCGACTCGCTTCACGCGGCGGTCCTGCTGCTGCTGCTGTTGCGGCCGCTGCTGCCGCACCTGCTCCTGCTGGTCCGCTTGCTGGGACTGAAACTGAATAGATGTTGTCGCGTTCGCGGAAGAAGAGCGTGCGTCCATCACGCGAAATGTGTAGGTCTGAAAATCCTCCACCGAAACCGCCGCCGCCACCGCCCGGACCGTCGCCGTCAGGTGGCGGCGCTCCTGCGGTGATTCGCGCTAACCTTCGGCCATCCTCTCCAATTGCATAAAGCACTGGAATGTTCGCCTGGCCCGCGGGTTCAGTCGTCACGAAAACGATCGTGCGACTATCAGGGGTGATGGTGTAGTTGATAATTGGAAACGGCATGCGCGTGATTTGCCGCGTACGGCGTTTCAAACCGTCCCAGTCGATCTTGATCTCTCGCGGCGGGCGATTGGCTTGCGGTCCGCGTCGCGGCGGTCCGGCTGGTGCGCCTTCGCCACCTTCTGCGGGCGGAGTAGACGGTTCAGCTTCGCGCTCTTCTGCATCGTCAGGATCTTTTTCCAGGCGTTCCAGCCAAACTGAATAGATCTGAATCGAGGTGGGTTGAGTTCCAAGTCCGGCTTCAGCGCGCTGGAAGAAGAGTTTGCGCCCGTCTGGTCCAAAGTGCGGATTTGCCTCGGTGTAAGAATCAAATGTGACTTTGTGTGGCTCTTTCTCCTGGCCTGACGAAGCAATCAAGTAGATATCATTCGTGCGAGAGACGTCGGCTTTCGAATAGGCGATCCACTTTCCGTCGGGAGACCAGACTGGACTGCCGAAGCCGCCGTACTTCGAAGTGTCGAGCGTGATCACTTGCTTCGACGCGACAGTCAGTTTCCGCAGGTTGTTGTCGGATGCTGCGAACGCGATCTCTTTCGAATCAGGCGACCAGTTGTACCCGAATTTCAGTGCATCAATGTCAGTGACTTGTTGCGCGGGAGCTGAGCCATCGACAGGTACGACCCACAGTTCTTCGCGTCCACTCTGATCGGAAATGTAGGAGATCCACTTTCCGTCGGGCGAGTAGGCAACGTTGCGATCGCGAGCGGAGCCATCGGTAAGTTGCTTGAGGTCGCCCTCTTCAACCGGCGCGGTGAAGATTTCGCCGCGAATCGAAAATGCGATGCGGCGTGACGATGGCGCGAGGTCGTAATCATCGGCTTGCGAATTGAACGACATCATCTCCGCCATGTTTTCCTGCGTTTCGGCGTCGATGTTCAAACTGATCTGCGTTGCTCGTTTGGAGTTGACGTCGAGCTTCCAGATGCCGAAGTCGTGTTCGAACATGATGACGCGTCCGTCGGAACTGATCGCGGGCCAACGCACATCGCCGGATTTAAAAGTCGTCACCTTGTCGGCCTTGCCGCCATTGTCAGAAACGCGCCAGATGTTCGTGAGACCGTTACCGTCGCGATCGCTCACGAAATAGATGAAACCATCGCGTCCCCACATGGGCCATGAATCGGAGCCGTCGAAGTCAGTAAGCTGTGTAAACTTCTTCGCGGAGATATCCATCACCATGATGTCGCTCTGAAACGAGCCGCGATAAAACTTGCGCCAGTAGGCCTGCGACTTCTGGTTGTAGGCCAGGCGTTGTCCATCCGGCGAGTACGAAGCTTGAACTCCCATGTCGGTGCCGGCCTTGCGCGGCATGCCGCCTTCTGTGCTGACGAGATAAAGCTGCGGCATAAAGTCTTCACCGCGATTGGCGCTGAAGATCACGGAGCGCGAATCCCCCGACCATCCGAGGACCGTGTCCTCACCGGAGTGGGTGGTTAGTTGTTTGGCGGTGCCACCACCCGCGGGAATCAGATAGACGTCGAGATTTCCATTACGGTCGCTCGAAAACGCAATCCATTTCCCATCAGGCGAGAAACGGCCATAAACATCGCGCGCGCGATTGACGGTCAGGCGTTGCACGTTCTGCCCGTTTTCATCGGCGGTCCAAATATCTCCGAGATAGCTGAAGACGATGCGGCCGTCGTGATAATGCGGATAGCGCACCAGCCGCGCTTCGCGGCCGAATACGGAAATCGCGGTGAAAAGAAACAAAGCTGCGGCGAAGAGAGTGGTTGTCTTTTTCATGGCTCCGGACCTCAGGTCTAATGGGAATGGAACAAACGTGGTAAGCGGAGGCCGAATTATAGCACCAGTCGGCACTCCTAACGAGTGTTAACGAATGGAATTGCGCAATGATTAACAGTGGGGCATCATTGGGTCGTGACCATCAGCTGTCGAAAAATGCACGCGATCGACGTGCCCGACGCGTTTCACATGCTGACTGAATTCCTTGGCGCGGACGAGCACTATCTCGCCAGCAGTCAAGCCTACGGCGACCTGGGGATGAAGGGCTTGAATGACGCGCTCGACCTCTTTCTCGAACGCCCGGAGCTCGGATTTGTGTGGATGGCTTATGACGAGAAAGGCGTCGCAGGAATCTGCGTGGTCTGTTACGCGATCTCGACGTCAATGGGCTCCGTGGTCGCGAAGCTGGACGATGTTTCCGTCAAACCGGATCGACGCGGAAAGGGAATTGGAAGCGAGCTGCTGGAACAGTTGAAGGAGCAACTGCGGAAAGAGGCGATCACGCGGATTGACGTGGCTGTTCACCTCGAAAATCCACAGGCAAAAAGCTTCTACGAGAAGCTCGGCTTCGTCGCGCTGAACGAAGAGCGCCTCTCCTGTTTGATCTAAGTTGACAGGATTACAGGATTAATCCTGAAATCCTGTCAAACGCTTTTCAGGTTTGCGATCTCTTCGAAATACTTCGCAAACGCCACCATCCCACCTGACGCCTGCTGCCAATCGAAATTCTCATTCGGCGCGTGGTAGCCATGCTCCGGCAGCGATAATCCTAAAAACAACACCGGGCACTTCAAAATCTTCTCGATACTCGTCATCGCGCCAATCGTGCCTCCATCGCGAACAAAAACCGCATCGCGCTTGAACGCAAACTTGATCGCGCGCTTCAAAGCCTGCGGCAACTCACCCTCGAGCACAGTCCGAAACGCCGGCGCTCCGTGTTCAAATTGAACCGTCACGTCAGGATTCTTCTCTTTAACCGCCGCGGCGATCAGCTTCCTAAGCTTCGCCGGATCCTGTTTCGGCACTAACCTGCACGAAGCCTTCAGCTCCGCGCGCGGCGGCACAATCGATTTCAAACCCGGTCCCTGATACCCGCCGACAATGCCGTGAACCTCAAGCGTCGGCATGCCCCAGATTCGCTTCATCACCTCGAGCTCGTCCTCGGTGCGCATCTTCTTCAAGTGGTGCGCCTTCTTGAACGCCTTCGTGCTGAAACCACTGTTCTTCCAGTCCTGTAGTTCCTGTTTCGACGGCGGAATCACGTCGTCGTAAAAACCTTTGATTTTGATTTTGCCGGCCCGGACGTCGTAGATGTCGCAAATCACCTGCATCAACTCGGCAATCGGATTTCGCGAGGCGCCACCGGTTTCACCCGAGTGGGTGTCGACGGTGCCCGTTTCGAGCCGGAGAATGAACCCAAGCAGGCCACGCAACCCAGCCGAGCTAGCCGGACGGTTTCGCGACACCCAAACCGTGTCGGAAACTACAACCGAATCCGTGCGCAGGTTCGGCTCGGCCTTTGAGATAATCTTCTCGAAATTCGGAGACCCAATTTCCTCTTCAAACTCCCACAGCAGCCTGATGTTGACCGGAACATCCGCCTCTATGGCCGCCCGGGCGCCGAACAACGCACTCAAAGCGGGGCCTTTGTCGTCAGTAGTGCCGCGGCCGTAGTAAGTGTCGCCTTTCTTGGTGAAGACAAAAGGCTCAGTGTCCCAAGGCTCCGTCTCCTTCGAGGCCGGTTGAACGTCGATGTGGTTGTAGACAGTTACAGTCGGCCGGTTCTGGTCGTTGCCAAACACGCCATGTATGACCGGATTTCCCTTCTCGGCGCGGTAAACCTCGGTTTTTCCGCCATAACGTTCGATTGTCTCGACTGTGAGTTCGACACCCTTGGTAATGTCCTCAGCATGAGCCGGATCGACGGAGACGGTTGGAGTTTCCACAAATTTGCGCAACAGGTCTTCAAACTCCTCCCGGTGCGATTCTGCAAAAGACAGAAGGTTATCCCTTTTTAACGTTGTGGGCATTCAAGATCCTCCGTCGAAGTGTGTGTGTGAAAGCTCGCGGCATAATAACAGGCAGGCGACCAAAACCACACAGGAGGCATCTACATGCCTACGGTGATTTTGTAGAAAACTTCGTCGGACGCTCTGCGTACATTCAAAAGCGCATGTGCTTCATGTTATTCTGGCGTCCCCGTGTTTCCGACCGAAACCCGGCGCCCCGAGTCAGTCAATAGCGATTCACAGGTTTTAGGAGGGTTGCGTGAGAAAAAGCTCTTTTGCCCCGGGAATTCTATTCCTCGTTTTAGCCCTGACACTCCCTGCATTGATTATTGCCCAGCAGAGCAGATCGGCACGCCGGGCAACACCTCCCGACCGCGGTTCAAACGGTACCGCCACCAATGGCAAAACGAGCCCAACGGCACCGGCAATTAGAGGTGACCTTTCCGAAGCTCTCGCAGTAATCCAGACAAACCACATCGACGGTCGAAAACTCGACTACAACGCGATCTTCAAGTCGTCGATCAGCGGTATGTTGAGCGTCCTGGATCCACACTCCACTTATTTCGATCCGGCTGAATACGCCTCGTTCCGCACTGAGCAACGCTCGGAATATTTCGGAATCGGAGCCACCATCGAAGACCTGCGCGACGGCAAAGACGTCAATACTTACATTCGCGCCACCTTCCCGGAGGCTCCAGCCCACCGCGCCGGCCTGCGATTTGGCGATCGCATTCTCGCGGTAGACGGAAACTCGATGGCGGGCAAGACCTATCCCGAAGTGCGCAAGTTTTTGCTTGGACCGCGCGGCATCGACCGTCGAGGTCACAGTCGAGCACCCGGCGACCAAGCAAAGTGAAACCGTTAAGATTACTCGCGACGCAGTTTCGCTTCCTTCAATCGCACAAGCCTACATGCTTCGTCCGGGCGTTGGTTATGTCGCCATGACGGGCGGATTTAACCTGACCACTGCCGACGAGTTTGAGCAGGCGCTCAAGTACCTGCACACCCGAGGCATGAACATGCTCGTGCTCGACCTCCGCGGAAATCGCGGCGGTTTGTTGATTCAGGCCGTGCGCGTAGCGAATACATTTCTCCAGCGCGGGCAGATGATCGTCACGCAGAAGGGACGTTTCCGAGACAGTTCGCAGTCCTACGCGGCAGTAAACGCGGAGCCCGACAACGTCGCGGTGGTCGTGCTGGTCAACGGTGAAACGGCGTCAGCGGCGGAGATCGTCGCCGGTGCGCTTCAGGATCACGATCGCGCGCTCATTATCGGCGAAACAACGTTCGGCAAAGGCCTGGTCCAGTTTCCATTCCAGTTGGATTACGACTCGGCTCTGTTGTTGACGATTGCTAAGTACTTCACGCCGTCCGGACGTTTGATTCAGCGTGAGTACTCAGGCGGTGGTTTCTACAACTACTACTTCCCAGGCGGACTCGCGGCCGATAAGAGCAATCAGCAGAACCAGCAAACCGGCCCGGAGAGTCATACCGATTCGGGACGCGCTGTTTATGGTGGTGGCGGAATCGCACCGGATGAAACCGTGAAACCGGGAACGATCAGTGGGGCAGAGCGACAGTTACGCGACGTACTTTTCGCGTTCGCACTAGAGCTGACGACCGGAAGAGTTAAAGGATTTGAGTCGTACACGGTTCAACGCGCGATCGAGTTTGATCACGATCTGGTGAGCGAAGACTACCCGGTAACCGAAGCGCTTTGGAAAGAGCTAAAGAAATTCGCGGCAAGCAAGCCTCAATTCAAGGCCACTCCGGAAGCGCTCGATAAGGCTCGCGCCAGCTATGCAGAACGACAGTTGCGCTACAACGTCCTGTCAGCAGCATACGGTTTCAGGATCGCGTCACAGGTTTTCAACGACGCTGATCCACAGATCTCGCGCGCTGTTGATGCAATGCCTCGCGCTCGCGAACTCGCGCAAGCAGCAAGCAGAGCCCGCGCCCGCGGATAAGAAATCAATCCACAGATTACGCAGATTAATCTGTGTAATCTGTGGATTCTTTCATGCTGATTATCATCAATCCTTCTGCGGCCAAAGCACGTTCAGCATGGGCCATCATCCAAACACAACTCGATAGCGCAGGCCTTGGTTACGAAGCTTACGAAACCACTTCACCTGGCGATGCTACGAACAGAACCCGCGCGGCCCTGAAATCGGGTATTCAATCGGTCGTCGTCGTTGGTGGCGACGGCACTCTCAGCGAGGCTGCTGAAGGCTTCTTTCAATTCAACGACGATTTAGAGACGCTCCCCACACCCATCAATCCATCTGCGACACTCGCCATCCTTCCTGCGGGAACAGGCGACGACTTCGCGCGAGGACTCCGTAAAGAACGCTCGCCGCTGCAAGAGTGGATCGAAACCCTCTGCTCTCATAACGCGCAAACGATCGATGTTCTCTATGGACGTTGTAACGACTACGAGAAGCCGTTTATCTGCCTCAACGCTTCGACGATGGGTATTGGCGGCGAAACGGCAGGACGGGTCGCAGCGCAAGGAAAGTTTATGCGCAACTTCTCAGGTGAGTTTCGTTTTGTGTTTGCGGCCGTGGGTGCGTTGGCTGCGTGGCGTGAGCGGCGCGTGCGGGTCACTGTTGACGGGCGCGTCGTGGTGGATGGTCCAATGAACCTCGCCGGAGTTGCGAATGGGCTGTACGCCGGAGGTGGAATGATGCTGTCGCCCCAGGCGCGCATCGACGATGGGAAACTCGATGTGATCACGGCATCCGGTCTCACGCGCGCGAATGTCGTCACCGAGCTTTCCCGCATACACACGGGCGGGCACGTTAATAATCCTAAAGTCACGATCGCGCAGGGAACCATCGTGACTATCGAAACTTTGCTGGCGCAGGATGCGATGCCTTTGGAGGCTGATGGGAATGTTCGAGGTGTGACGCCGGTTCGATTTCAGGTGCTGCCAGGCGCGTTACGTTTTGTGGTGTAGTGGAGTGATGAACAAGTCAGGAAGGGAGGCTTGCCCCCGCTGTTCCGAGAGCGGTGGCAAGCCCACCTTCCTGACCTGTTCATTCCCTTACAGGACCTTCCATGGCTTCGATCTTCGCGAGACGCCGCCGGTGCCGCTCTTCGCCACTGAATCGCGCGCCGACAAACGCACGCACGATCTCCAGCGCAAGCTCTACACCAACCACGCGCGCTCCCAAACAAAGCACATTGCAATCATCGTGTTCGCGTGATTGGCGCCCGGAATAAGTATCCCCGCACAGTGCCGCACGAATACCGCGCAACTTGTTCGCCGCAACAGCCGCACCAACACCACTGCCACAAATCAGTATGCCGATCTCGGCGGCGCCGTTCTGCACCGCTTCACCAACCAGCCGCGCATAGTCGGGATAATCGTCCTGCACGGAACCATCGTGCGTGCCGAAGTCGATGATTTCATGCCCCGCATTGCGCAACTCATGCATCACTCGTTCATTGAGAGGATACCCACCATGATCTGCGCCAACTGCGATCTTCATGACACAATTAGTCTACGCGCCTGAGCGAGCACGTTATCGACGTTGAAGCCCAACTCTCGCAAAGCCACATCCCCCGGCGCTGACGCACCAAACCGATCCAAACAGATCACATCGCCCATTGGCCCGACGTATCGATCCCACCCCTGCCGAACACCAGCTTCAACTGCAAGCCGCGCAGTGATCGACTGCGGCAAAACCTCATCCCTATACTCCTGCGACTGCTCCTCGAACAACTCCCAACACGGCATCGACACGACGCGCGCCGGCACACCCTCACCCTGCAACTTCTCACTCGCTTCCAACGCGAGCGACACTTCGGACCCCGTCGCGATCAGAATCAACCTCGGTGAATCAGCATCAGCAAGAACATAACCACCGCGCCGCAATCCATCTGCCTTCGCAAAACGTTTCCGATCTATCACGGGCACTTTCTGTCGCGTGAGCGCTAACGCCGTCGGTGCATGTCGCCTGAGGATCGCAATGCGCCATGCCTCACTCACCTCCGCTGGATCAGCCGGACGAATCACAAACAGGTGTGGAATCGCTCGCAGCGCAGCGAGATGTTCGATAGGTTGGTGCGTTGGTCCATCTTCACCAAGCCCGACAGAATCGTGCGTGAAAACATAAACCACTTGCACTTCCGACAACGCAGCCAAACGAATCGCCGGCCGCATGTAATCAGAGAACGTCATGAACGTTCCACCAAACGGAATCAATCCTCCATTCAGCGACATACCCGTGAGCGTTGAACCCATCGCATGTTCGCGCACGCCGAAGTGCAAAATACGGCCGTCGTAAGCGTCGGCCTCGAAACTATGACTCTCCTTGATATCGGTGTTGTTCGACACACCGAGATCCGCCGAACCGCCAATCAGCATCGGCAACACAGGAGCAAGCGCGTTGATTACTTCGCCACTCGCCACACGCGTCGCCACCGGTTTCGCGTCTTCAAACTTCGGGAGATGATCTTCCCAACCTTCCGGCAACTCTCCACTCATCATCGCGCGCCAATCCTTCGCTTCGTCCGGATGACTGTCGGTAAACTTTTCGACCAAAGCGTTCCACTCGCTCTCGAGACGCTCGCCTCTCGAAATCGCCTCGCGGTAATGCGCGAGTGCTTCCTCCGGAATATAGAACTCTTTGTCTTCCGGCCATCCGAGGTGCCGCTTGGTTTCGCGCACTGCGTCTTCACCCGGCGGATCGCTGTGAGCCTTGCGTGTGCCCTGCGTCGGCATGCCGTAGCCAATTGTCGTCTTGATCGATATCAAACTCGGCGCGTCGGTTATCGACTGCGCGGTTTTAATCGCCAGTTCGATCTCGTCGAGATCGTTGCCGTCGGCGACGGTTTGCGTGTGCCAACCATACGAGTTGAAGCGCTTCGGTACGTCTTCACTAAACGCGAGACTGGTGAAACCCTCGATCGTGACTTTGTTGTCGTCGTAGAGATAAATCAACTTGCCCAGCTTGAGGTGACCCGCGAGAGACGCCGCTTCGGCGGCGACACCTTCCATCAGATCGCCGTCGGAAACAATCGCGTAAACGTAGTGATCGATCAGCGAAAAATCGGGTTTGTTGAACTTCGCGGCGAGGTGCGCAGCGCCCATCGCCATTCCGACGCCATTCGCGAAGCCCTGGCCCAGTGGACCAGTCGTGATCTCAACACCAGGCGTAAGCCCGTATTCGGGATGGCCCGGCGTCTTCGAGCCCCACTGGCGAAAGTTTTTCAACTCCTCGAGCGGAAGATCGTACCCGGTCAGGTGAAGCAGCGAATAGAGCAACATCGAACCGTGTCCGGCGGAAAGCAGAAAGCGATCTCGATTCTCCCATTTTGGGTTCTTTGGGTTGTGTTGCAGGAAACGTGTCCAAAGAACGTAGGCCATCGGCGCGGCGCCCAGAGGCAAGCCCGGGTGACCTGAGTTCGCTTTCTGAACCGCATCGATAGTTAACGCTCGAATGGTGTTGATGCAGAGTTGATCGAGTTCGGGATTGATGTTGGAGTTTTCTTTCTGCACGGGCGCGCTCATTAGTTGGTTTCCTGTGATTTAGAGGCGTTTTTCGACGCAAAGTCGCCAAGGCGCAAAGTAAAACCTGATTCCTTCCTTTGCGCCTTGGCGCCTTTGCGTCGAGTTCTTATTAATTCCCATAAAGCTGGTGATAGAGTGCTTCCTGCCGCGCGAGTCCCTGTTGATAGCGGGCGTGTCGCGTCATATCAGGTTCGAACACCTGTT
The DNA here is from genome assembly GCA_963800055.1 of uncultured Acidobacteriota bacterium. GTDB lineage: Bacteria > Acidobacteriota > Blastocatellia > Pyrinomonadales > Pyrinomonadaceae > PSRF01. The sequence goes on along the minus strand of CAWCZP010000022.1, from coordinate 410,142 downwards.
CAACTGCAACCGAATCTTCCTCAATGGTTGCTATTTTGCCCACCGCTTCAAGCGCAAGCAAGGCAGCGCCGCGGATTGATGCTTCGGCAGTCCCGCCAAACATCAATGGACGACCTAAAACATCGGCGATGATCTGCAACCACACTGGTGACGATCGCAATGCGTTACCGGACGCGAAGATCCTCGCGCCCGGTGCGATTGGATCAAGAGCACGCGCGATCGACGCGAAACGGTATGCGATCGACTCGAGCGTTGCACGCATGATCTCAACCGGTATGGTTTGTTGTCTCAGACCAAAAATCGAGCCGCGCGCATCAGCGAACCATCCCGGACTTCGCTCGCCCGACCAGAAAGGAAGGATTGTAAGTCCATGAGAATCAGGTTCGATCGCGGCCAGTTCCTGTTGCAGCGAAACCGGATCGATAGCGACGCTCAGCGATTCAGTTAACCACTTGACGAGCCCGCCACCGTTCGAGAGTGCGCCACCAACAACCACGCGTTGATCGGAAACTCGATAGCACCAAAGCGCCGGCGAGAGTTTATCCGGAGGCTCGCCTGCGAACACGACTCGCATAGCGCCCGACGTGCCGACCATCAACGCGATCTTGTCTCTTGTGCTACAGCCCGCGCCGATGTTGTTTGTGGCGCCGTCGCCAACTACGCTGACGAGTCTCGCCTCAGCTAACGCTGGCCAGCGAAACGTAAAAGTATCCGTGAGGCGCAAACTTGTTCTGGTCCGGATTTCCGGCAAAGTATCAGGCGAAATCGCTAATTCTTCGACGAAAGCCCAATCCCAGTCGCACGTGCGTTGATTGAACAAACCCGTGGCGGACGCCATCGAAATCGTCATTCCTGTTTCGCCGAACAAACGAAGACACAGGTATTCAGCAAAACCGAGCCAGCAACGCGTGGCCTGAAACATCTCGCTGTTCTCATGCTTGAGCCATGACAACTTCGCCGGCCAGTAACTTGGGTGAAACCGGCAACCGGTGCGCGAGTGGATCTCGAGTTCATCAAATTTGCTTCGTAAGTCTTTCGCGAATCCCGCGGCGCGAGTGTCGGCCCAGGTCAACAGCGGCGTCGTCGGGCGGCCATCCCCGTCGATACCAATCAGGCTGTGCCAGAATGCTGAGAGTGCGACGAAGTCGATCTGTCCGGAGAAATGAAAGTGATACGTCAGCAGATCGTCGATCGTCCTTACGACTTCGTCGATGAGAGCGTCGGCATCGAGTTCGGCGAAGTCTGAAACTGGCGGCAGAACGCGATGGCTCTGCACTTGAGCGCCGCTCACTTCGTTGCCGCCCTCATCAAACAGTGCTGCGCGCACTCCGGACGTACCGACGTCAATGCTCAGTAACAACGAGGGCTTTGTGCCCGCCATCACCGATACGATGTTTGTCGCCGGCTCAACTTCGTCGACCACGTCATCGAGCACGCTGCTCATCAGTTTTCAGGATTTACCAGGATTCAGAGGATATCATGTGGTGGCTTACTTGACAGTCTTTCGAACGAGCTTCACAAAGGCTTGAATGTCGTGCTCGCTCGTGTCGAACGACGCCATCAGTCGCACTTCAGAAATCTCTTCGTTCCAAACGTAGAAAAAATATTCCTTCTGCAAACGCGGTATGTACTTCGGCGGGACGATCGCAAAAACGCCGTTCGATTCAACTGGCTGCGTGATCTTTATCCTCGGAATCTTCGAGAGTTGGACCGCCAGGATCTGCGCCATGCGATTCGAGTGCTCGGCGCTTCGTTTCCAGAGATTGCCGGATAGCAGCGCTTCGAATTGAGCGGAGATGTAGCGCATCTTCGAAGGCAGGTGCATGCCCTGCTTGCGAATGTATTTGAAGTCGGTCGCGAGCTCCTTATCGAAGAAGATCACCGCCTCGCCGTACATCATTCCATTCTTCGTGCCTCCGAATGAAAGCACATCGACACCTGCATCAGCTGTGATCTCTTTGAGCGTCGCATTCAGACTCACGGCCGCATTCGCAATCCGGGCGCCGTCAACGTGGAGCAGCATGTCGTTGTCGTGAGCGAAGCTTGAGAGTGTCTTCAATTCTTTCCTGGTGTAGACGGTGCCCATTTCCGTGGCTTGCGAAACGGAGATCACACGCGGCTGTACGTGGTGTTCGTTTCCAAACGCGTGCAGCAGCGGTCGTATTTGATCGACGCGAAGCTTTCCGTCAGACGTGGGAAGCGCGATCAGCTTGCATCCGGTGAACTTCTCCGGCGCACCACATTCGTCAACATTTACATGCGCAGTCTCAGCGCAGATGATCGCGTGATGAGGTTGCGTGATCGACTCTAATCCGAGAACGTTTGCGCCCGTGCCGCCAAAGACAAAAAAGACGGCGATGTCGCGTCCGAAGTGTTTTTGAAAAAGCGAGACTGCGCGCGCCGTGATTTTGTCGTCACCATAGGCGATGACGTGACCGTCGTTCGCGGCCTTGATGGCTTTGATGACTTGCGGATGGACACCGGCGTTGTTATCGCTCGCGAAGCTGCGTTTAGTCATAAGGAGTATCCACAGATTACACAGATTTCACTTAAAAATCTGTGTAATCTTTGGATGGATCATATTTTTCCTGATTTGAAATCCTTCCTGATCTCTCGTGCGGCATTCGCGCCGGGTAAACCTGTTAATCCACCACCGGGATGCGTGCCGGCGCCGCACAAATACAGTCGTTTAAGCGGTGTGCGATATTGCGCCCAGCCGATCAGCGGTCGAAACGTAAAAAACTGATCGAGCGTTTGTTCGCCGTGATGGATGTGTCCACCGCTGAGACCGTAGGTCTGTTCGAGATCGAGCGGTGTGATTACCTGGCTGGCGACAATCGACTCACGCAGACCCGGAGCATACTTTTCCAGTTGATCGATCACATTATCCGCAAACTCGTCTCGACGCGTGGACCAATCGCCTTGCCTCAGTTTGTAAGGTGCGAATTGGACATGAATCGACATTACGTGTTTGCCCGCGGGCGCTAAATGACGGGTCGCCCAAGGACGGAATGTTGATATCGAGATACGGCTCGCTGGAGAATTCACCGTATTTCGAAGCGTCGAACGCGCGCTCGAGATAGTCGATTTCGTGACCAACATGAATGCGGCCGGAAAGTCTTGTATCGTCACCGTTCAATCCGCGAAACGCCGGTAATTCGGAGAGAGCAAGGTTAATCTTTGCCGCCGCGCCGGGTGCGCGGTAGTTGCGCATCTTCAGCAAAAAGTTTGGTTCGAGATCGATCGGATCGACGAGGTTCAGAAACGTCGTGCGGGGATCCGCATTTGAGACGACGACTCGCGATTCGATTTCTTCGCCGCTTTCGAGCACTACTTTTGGTTTATCGCCATCAGCGCCCGTGACCGTCGAAACGTGGGCCATCGTGCGTATCTCGGCGCCGGCAGCTTTCGCGGCGTTTGCCAGAGCGTCCGCAAGTCCACCCATGCCGCCTTTCGGATACGACGCCGATCCGATCGCGTTCCCATCCATCGCCGCTTGCCACAACAGACCCAGGCTCGTTCCGGCGGACCATGGACCAGCAAACGCGCAGTAGATTCCGCGCGCAGCCACCGTCGCGCGCAACAACTCCGTTTCGAAAAACTCGCTTACGAGATCAGCCACGGCCATCGGCCCCCAACGCAGCAGGCGAAACTCGTCCTTTCTTACCCAAACCACGAAACGCCAGGCCAACCTTACCGAGTTGCCAAACGTCAGCGGCCGTCGGCTGATCGATCAACGGCGGCGTCATGGAGATCAGCGGTGCGAGCACGCGGCCAATGCGAGCGAAACTGTTTACAAATTCCGGATAATTCTTCGCATCGCGTGTGGGAAAACTTTTCGATCTCGGTAACTGTTCGCGCAGTGTCGTTGTAAAGGCAAAGCGATCGGCCGTCAGGCGCGAGGGCAAGCACGCGCGCTTCGGGCGTGATCATCTCGAGCCCGAAGCGTGAGAGATTGAGATCGGTGGCGATCTGAGTTGAGAAAGGACCAGCCGCATGGTCCAACGTTGAGCAGCGGAAGCCAGGATGGATTTCTTCAGTGACCGCACCGCCGCCGACAGTTCCGCGGCGCTCAAGGACGAGTGTCTTCAAGCCGCTCTTCGCCAGGTAGCAGGCGGTGACGAGGCCGTTGTGACCACCGCCGATGATTATTGCGTCGTACATGTCTTAGCCAATTGCCAATTGCGACCAATTCGGCACCTCCCTCGAAATCGTTTCAACAGATCTTTGCAGGAGCGCCGCGTTGCGGCCAGGCGCGCCCATGATTCCGCCGCCGGGATGCGTCGCCGAGCCGCACATGTAAAGGCTCTTGATCGGCGTCCGATATTGCGCCCAGCCCGGAGCGGGTCGAAGAAAAAAGAGCTGTTCGAGCGTGAGTTCGCCCTGAAAAATATTTCCTTCCGACAAACCAAACTCACGTTCGAGATCGAGTGGCGTCACGACCTGCCGGTGACGTATCAGATCCTTGATGTTCGGCGCATGTTCGGCGATCGTGTCGATCACCGTGTCGCCAAACTCGTCGCGTTTGTCGTCCCAGTTTCCTTCTTTCAAGTTGTAAGGCGCGTACTGCACAAAGCACGACATCACGTGTTTGCCCGGCGGCGCCACTGATGGATCAGTCAAACTCGGGATCACCATGTCGATGTAAGGACGTCGCGAAAAACGTCCGTACTTTGCTTCGTCGTACGCACGCTCCATGTAATCCACGCTGGGCGAAATCGACATCGCACCGCGAAGATGCGCGCCTGGACCAGGCAACGACTTGAAATCCGGCAAACCGTCGAGCGCCAGGTTCACTTTTCCTGACGAGCCGCGATACTTGTAGCGTTTTAGATCCGTGCAAAAGTCGTCCGGCAAATACTCCTCGCCAACCATCTTCATGAACGTCAAACGCGGATCGACACTGGATGAAACAACGTCCGCATTGATCTCGTCGCCATTCACGAGCACGACGCCGGTTGCGCGCCCGTTTTTGACGAGAATCTTTGCGATGGGCGCCTCAGTGCGAATCTCAACTCCCGCTTCGCGCGCCGCGTCGCCGATCGCATTCGAGATTGCGCCCGTGCCGCCGCGAGCAAAACCCCACGAGCGAAACGCGCCATCGATCTCGCCCATGTAGTGATGCAGCAACACGTACGCCGTGCCCGGCGAACGCACGCCGAGAAATGTGCCGATGATTCCGGAAGCAGACATCGTCGCTTTGAGCACGTCAGTCTCGAACCACTGATCGAGAAAGTCGACGGCGCTCATCGTCATCAACTGCACCTGGTTGTATTTGTCGTCGTCAGAAAGTTTTTGAAAACGGCGGCCGAGAAACGCGAGGTTCTTCCAGCCTTTTGGATCTAAGGTCGTGGGGTCCGGAGGCGTCATGCTCATGATCGGCTTCACGAAGTGGGCCATCTCGATCATGGCCTTGCCGTATTCATCATAAGCCTCGGCGTCGAGTCGTGAGTGGCGCGCGATCTCGCGGCGCGTGCGTGCGTGATCGTTAACGCGCCAGAGATAGTCGCCGTTCGGCATTGGTGTGAAAGTGCCGTCGAGCGGAAGAATTTCCAAACCGTGGCGCGGCAGATCGAGCTCGCGAATGATTTCTGGTCTGAGCAGGGAAACAACGTAAGAGCAAACAGAAAACTTGAACCCTGGAAACACCTCTTCCGTCACCGCGGCGCCGCCAAGCACATGGCGACGCTCCAGCACCAGCACCTTTTTTCCGGCACGCGCGAGGTACGCGGCATTCACCAGACCGTTATGCCCGCCCCCGATCACGACGACGTCGTATTTGTTGTTCATCTGCGTTATAAGTCCTATAGGTCCCCTATAGGACCTATGTTGAAAGAAGCTGTCTTGCCGCAAGCGCGCTAGGATACTTATAATCGCTCGCCCTGACAAACACGGACCTTAGCCATTTTGCCCAAACGAAATTAAGCAGCGTATTATCTGAATGATGTTGAACGCCGGTGTTCTCACATTCAAGGAGTTTGCCATGCGCGAGCCGTTGCCTTTGGCTACAGTTCATGAGGCCGTGCTCGAGTTCCTGCGTGGGCGCGATGACGTTGTAGTGTTTGGTGCTACGGCAGTGAATGCCTATGTTTCGGAGCCTCGGATGACGCAGGATATTGATTTGATGTCGCCACGGGCTGCCGATCTGGCTGAAGAGCTACGTGGCTATTTGAGTGATCGTTTTCACATTGCGGTGCGAGTTCGTGTCATCGGCGAAGGTAAGGGATACCGCGTGTTTCAGATCCAGAAGACGGGAAATCGACACTTAGCCGATGTGAGACCCGTTACAGCTCTGCCGATGTCTCAGCGCATTGATGACGTTCTAATAGTCTCGCCCGCAGAACTGATAGCACTCAAGGTCGTCTCATATCACACGCGCAGAGGACGCCCTAAGGCGTTTTCAGACAGACGCGATCTGGCAATGCTGTTTTTAGCATTTCCTGATTTAAAGAAAGAGTCGGGCGCTGTCGAGAATTCGCTCAAATCTTTGGGGGTCTCTGAAGAAGTTCTGAACTCGTGGCGTGAGTTGGTCGCTGAAGAGATTCCTGAAGCCGACGACGATGATGAGTTCAATTCTTTTACCGACTAAGACATGCCAATCGGAACCGCATTTCACGAACGGACGTTACCGCTCTGCGAAAGTCTTAATTATCGTGAGTGGTCGGGATACTATGCCGTCAGCTCTTACGAACCGCATCACGAACACGAGTACAACGCGATTCGCAATGCGGCGGCGTTGATCGATATCTCGCCGCTGTTCAAATACCGTCTCACTGGAAAAGATGCGACGCGGCTTGTCGATCGGATCATTACGCGCGACATGCGAAAAGTGTCGGTGGGCCAGGTGGTCTATACGCCCTGGTGCGACGAGCATGGGAAAGTGATCGACGACGGCACAGTGTCGCGTCTCGAAGAGAATACTTATCGCTGGACCGCCGCCGATCCGAGCCTGCGCTGGTTTACGCAAAATGCGGCGGGCATGGACGTGCAGATCGAAGACATTTCCGAAAGTATTTCCGCGCTCGCTTTGCAAGGACCAACGTCAGGTCGCCTGCTCAAGAGTCTCGTCGAAAATGCCGATATCGCTAACCTGAAATATTTCCGCGTGACGAAAGGCAGTATCGCAGGTGTGCCGGTCGAGATTTCTCGCACGGGATACACAGGAGATCTCGGATACGAGATCTGGATTGCGTCGGATAAAGCAGTCAGGGTTTGGGATGCACTGATGGATGCCGGAAAGGCGTTTGATATTCATCCTGCCGGAATGCTCGCGCTTGACGTCTCGCGTGTTGAAGCAGGACTGCTGTTGATTGATGTTGATTTCAACAGCAGCAAGAAAGCTCTGGTCGATGAACAGCGATACACGCCGTTTGAGATGGGGCTCGGACGATTGGTGAACCTCGACAAGAACCGCTTCGTGGGCCAGGCGGCGTTGATCGAGGAACAGAAGCGTGGACCAGCGCGTGAGATTGTCGGGCTGGAGATCGATTGGCCGCAGGTTGAGAGTCTCTATGAAGCGGTTGGATTGCCGCCCGCAGTTTCACCGATGGCATCGCGAGTGGCTGTGCCCGTGTTTAAGGAAGGGATCCAGGTTGGTAAAGCGACGACGACTACCTGGTCGCCAACGTTGAAGAAGATGATTGCGCTTGCGACTGTGAAACGTGAGTACACGCGGCCGGGATCGAGGTTGCAGTTTGAGATTACAGTCGAAGCTGTGCGGCACCACGTGCGCGCGACGGTCGTGAAGACGCCGTTCTTCAACCCAAAACGCAAGACAGCAACGCCTGTGGTCTGAGTATCCTGTAAATCTTGTAAATCCTGAAATCCTGTGCAACTTTTTGACAGGATTGCAGGATTTTACGGGATTTGCAGGATTTGAAGGTTATGACGCCACATCTAAAAGAGATCATTGATCACTACGATCCGAACCTCCCGCTCGATCACGCCTCGACAATTCCCTCTTCGTGGTACACCGATAAAGACTTCTACGAGCTCGAGCTCAAAACCGTCTTCTCGCATTCATGGCAACTGGCGGGACGTTTGGACCAGGTCGCCGAGCCGGGTCAATATGTCACGAGCGACATCGCCGGCGAGCCAGTTGTCATAGTGCGCGGCAATGACGGTGTGCTGCGCGGATTCTTCAACGTTTGCCGCCATCACGCGGCAGCAGTGATGACCGAGCCGGAAGGCAAAGCCGCGCAACTTCGTTGCCCTTATCACGGTTGGACCTATTCACTCGAAGGCGAGCTAAAAGGAACGCCGGATTTTTCAGGAGTGTGCAATTTCGATCGCGCGAGCAATGGATTGGTGCCGCTCGCGATGACGGAATGGGAAAACTGGATCTTCGTCAAGCTCGATCAAAGCGAGCACTCTCTAGCCGATTTTCTCGGCGAAGATCTGGTCCAACAAATCAATCCGCTTCAACTCAGCGATCTTCACTGGTTCGAACGACGCCATTACAGCTTCGATTGCAACTGGAAAGTCTTTGTCGACAACTATCTCGACGGCGGTTATCACGTACCGTATTTGCACAAAGGCCTCGACAGTGTGCTCGACTACAGCAACTACATGATCGAGAACGGCAAGCATCACTGTTTGCAGTGGAGCCCGATTGTCAGCTGACGGGCGCGGAAGCGCAGACGGGCGCGGTGCGAAGAGGCGATCGAGCGCTGTACTACTGGATATATCCAAACTTCATGATCAACTGGTACGACGGCGTGATGGATACGAATCTCGTCGTGCCGCGCGGAGTGGATCAGACGGAAGTGATCTTTGATTTCTATTTTCCGGACGTTGCGAGCGAAGAGGCGCGAGAAAAGAACCGCGCGAGTGTTGCGGTGGGCCAGCGAATCCAGGACGAGGATGTGGCGATCTGCAAGTCAGTGCAGCGTGGATTGAATTCGCGAGCGTACAACGCGGGACGGCTCTCAGTCAGAAGAGAAGCTGGGGAACATCTATTTCACCGGTTGCTACATGAAGACGTGAGACACGGATGAACACGGATCAAGCATCTCGTGGGCATCTGCTGAGCGTGCTTGGAGTGGCGTTTGGCCTGGCGGTGATCATTGGCAATACGATCGGCGCCGGGATCTTTCGTGTGCCGGGCAGCATCGCCGAACTGCTACCGAGTGCTGGTCTATTTCTGCTTGTCTGGATTGCAGGTGGTGTTTACGCGTTACTCGGCGCGATCTCGCTCGCCGAACTCGGCACGATGCTTCCGCGTTCAGGCGGTCAGTATGTGTTCTCGCGCTACGCGCTGGGCGAATACGCGGGATTCATTGTTGGCTGGAGTGATTGGATCTCGACGTGTGGCACAACGGCTGCCGTCGCTCTGGTGATCGGAACATTTTCCGGCGCGCTCGTCCCCGCACTCGATGGAAAAGCTCCTGCCATCGCCGCGGGCGTCGCGATTCTGTTCGCGCTTCTTCAGTGGCGCGGGATCAGCTGGGGCAGCGGCATTCAAAACTTCACCAGCTTACTCAAAGCACTCGCTTTCTTCGCTGTTGATTGTCGCGGCGTTCATTCTCGGCGGCGGGGGCGCGCTGACTAATCCTGAACCGCAAACGGCTTCGGTCGTCACCGTCTCCGCGATGATCCTTTCACTTCAAGCTGCGATTTACACTTACGACGGCTGGAGCGGCGTGATCTATTTCTCTGAAGAGGTGAAGAACCCTGGGCGCGACATTCCGCGCGCGCTGTTTGGTGGCGTGCTCACGATTGCCGCGATATATCTGCTCGTTAATCTTGCACTGCTTTACGTGTTGCCGATGTCGCAGATAGCTGGAAAAGAGTTTGCCGCGGGTGAAGCTGCTAACGTGATCTTCGGCGTGCATGGCGACACGATCTTTCGTTCGCTGGTCATCGCGTCGATGCTCAGCGGGATAAATGCTTATCACCTGATGGCGAGTCGCGTGCTGTTTGCGATGAGCCGCGATGGTCTATTTACGAAAAAGGCCGCGGCGGTTAATGAAGGTGGAACTCCGAACGTCGCGCTCTTCCTGAGCGCGTTAGTGGCGGTGCTGTTCATCGTCTTCGGACAGAGATTTGAGCGCGTGATTACGGTGCTCGCGTTCTTCTTTGTCGCGAATTATGTCCTGTCGTTTATTTCACTTTTTGTTTTGCGCGCGCGCGAACCGGACAAGCCTCGACCATATCGAGCGTGGGGTTATCCATTCACCCCGGCGTTGGCTTTGAGTGGCTCGATTGTGTTTTTGGGTGGGGTGATCTGGGTTGATAGAGAAAACAGTCTGTATGCGCTGTTGTTGCTGGCGGCTAGTTATCCGGTGTTCCGGTTGATGAAGCTACTCAAATAACGCGGCAACCTTCGTTTTCCACTTCCAGCGTTCTCACCGTCGATTCGATCTTGTGCGCTCGGAAACAACTCGCGAGACGCGCGCCGATCTCTTCATCGTTATCGTCAACCAAAGCAACGATACTTGGACCAGCGCCGCTCAACGCGATACCAAGCAATCCTGACGTTCGGGGCAGCGCCAGCGCTTCAGCCAATCCGGGCACGAGTGTTTCTCGTTGAGGTTGGTGAAGACGATCGCGCATGGCTTCCCAAAGTAATTCGTAACGTTGCTGGGAGATCGCTGCTGTAAAAAGCGCGGTTCTTTGCAGGTTGTGAACAGCATCCCCACGACTGACGGTTCGCGGAAGTGCTGCGCGCGCGACGTGTGTAGGCAGTTGTGAGTGTGGAGAGACGATGACTACTCGGATGTGATTGGGCCAAGCGAATTTTGTTGAGATGACCGTTCCGTCAGTGCAAACACAGCTCGCAACAAAGCCACCGTACAACGACGCGGTGACATTGTCCGGGTGGCCTTCGAATTCGGTGGCGTAATTCTGAATTGATTGAGCGGGGATGTCTCGTTCGGTAATCAACCCGGCTAATTTGATCCCGGCAACGATCGCGGCGGCACTGCTGCCAAGACCGCTGGCGAGTGGTATTTCGTTGTGAACGTTCAATTCAACAGGCGGCAGTGATGCTGATTCGCGTCGCGCGGCGAAAGACATCGCTCGATAGATCAGGTTTACAGCGTTGCGTGGTAACGCTTCGTTCTCCGGCGCGCCGGTCGTTGTGACGCGACATGGTTCTGATTCGTTAGAGCTTGACGTGGCGCGCACTGTCAAATAGAGCTTCAGCGCGAGGCCGAAGCAATCAAAACCAGCCCCAAGATTCGAAGTTGATGCCGGAACACGAACTTCAATCATGAGCATCCTGCAAAAAATCCTGTAAATCCTGTCCAGGGATTGGCTTGTTGCTAAAGTTACCCCGAATAAGTTGTTCATCGGGACCAATCAACGTCTGACTGTGATACTTCATCACGTAATCGGTGTCCTTCAACAAGTGCCCCGTCAAAACAGCCACGACGGTCTCGTCTTCTTTAATCGCACCATCCTCAACGAGCTTCCGAATACCGGCAACCGTCGTCGCGGACGCCGGCTCGCAACCAATCCCATCACGACCGATCATCGCCTTCGCATCGGCAATCTCCTGCTCCGTTACAGTTATCACGCTCCCACCCGTCTCACTAACCGCCCGCCATGCCTTGCGCCATGAAACAGGCGCGCCGATCTTGATCGCTGACGCCAACGTCTTCGGATCTGCTTCGTTGACGAAACTCCGCTTCATGTTGTGAATAGAACCTCGCAAACGGGGCCGCACCTTCAGCTTGTACAACTGTTATCTGCGGCTGTCGATCGATCAATCCACTTTCCAACAACTCACGAAACCCTTTTCCAAACGCCGAACTGTTCCCGAGATTTCCACCAGGCAATACAAGATGATCCGGCACGCGCCATTCAAGCTGCTCGGCGAGTTCAAACGCCACCGTCTTTTGCCCTTCAATGCGAAAAGGATTGATCGAGTTAACCAGATACACTGAATCGTCTCGCGACAACTCGCGAATCGCGCTCATGCACGAATCAAAATTTCCCTCAATCTCGACGACCTTCGCGCCATAGTCCAACGCCTGCGCTAACTTTGCATGGCTGACCTGACCACCGGGCACGATGATCGCGCACATCAGATCCGCCCGCGCTGCATACGCCGCGAGGCTCGCCGCGGTGTTCCCGGTGCTCGCGCACACAACCATCCGCGCGCCAAGCTTGCGCGCCTGCGTAACAGCAGTTGTCATCCCTGTATCTTTGAATGACCCGGTTGGATTGTTGCCCTGATGTTTGAGTTTTAACTGCGGCAGCCGGCAATAATCAGCGGAGCGAGGTGCGTCGTAAAGCGGAGTGTTTCCTTCGCCGAGCGAAACGATCTGCGTATCGGCGTCAAAAGGCAGGAACTCTCGAAAGCGCCAAACGCCGCTGCGGTCGCGGCTCTCGAGCGAACTCAATCGCTGTCGCCAAAGATCGCGCAGGGATGTTGCATCTACAGCGATCGGATCCGATCGATCGACATCGAGCAATCCGCCACAACGCGAACACACATACAGGCGCTCATCGATCTGGTATTCGGCGCGACAATCTGGCGTGATGCAGCGTTGGAAGAACATAGCCATCCACAGATTACGCAGATTACGCCGATCAAATCAAAAAATCTGTGTAATCTGTGGATGGTTTTTCTAGAAACTAAATCGGAGTGAAGCGTCGATCCGCCGGTTGTAGGCCGGGTTTCCTCCACCAAAACCACCGAAGCCACCGCTCGTCGAAGTCGATTGACCAAACAGCAGCGATCCGAGGTTGCCAACCGGATTATTCAGGTTCGTCTTATTCAGTATGTTTTGGAAATTCACGGAGAACGTCAGGTTATAACGACCCTGGCCGCCACCGCCGCCGAAGCCACCACCACCAAACCCACCACGGCCGCCTCCGCCGCCGCCTGGACCACCGCCACCTGGACCACCCGGACCTCGTCCGCCGCCCATGCCGCCTATAACTGCGCGCTGCTGTCCCTCATTGCGTTGGCCATCCGGACGGTTCTGCTGGTTTGCGTTCCGGCCCCCGCCTTCTGATCCAAACGACCAAGTCTTGCTTACGCGAACGTTGAACGTCGTCGAACCCGGACCCTGTCCGAAGTTGCGCGGAATCATCACGTCGCCCGGTGCAAACGTAAGTTTGAAATTACCAAACGGCGTGCATCGGATATTGATGTCGGAACAGTCAGCACCTGCCGGAGCTAACGACGGTCGCTCCGTGTTCAGTGTATCGCCATTAAGATCTCGCCCGAGCGTGATATTAAACGGCCGGCCCGACTGCACGATGATGAACGGATTCAGACTGATGCCCCAGGGCGCGCGGAAGTTACCCGTGATCCACACGCGATGCCTGATGTCGCCTGACGCACGTCCGTACTCGGTGCTCAAATCGTAAGGATTTGCTGGAAAACTTCCCGAGCCGTCAGCATCGCTGTTCGCTTTCATCAAAACGTAAGACGCAGTGAACGTGCCAAGGTTACGGGGAAGCCTGCTGTTTAAGTTAACTATGAACTGGTTCTGGTTGTAGCGTCCGCTCGACTCGTAAGTGAAGACGTTGCAACGAGTAGACGGATTGATCTCGGGCGGAATGAAATCCGCGCAATCGAGTGGTCTAATTCCACTTGCCGGAACGCCCGGAATAAAAGTGCCCGGCAACGGAGCATTCAAAGGCCGCGTACGAAGCACGTGCAACGTACGAACATTTATATAGCTCGCCGCCACCGTGAAATTATGCGGCAACTGTCGCTCAACGCTGAACACTGCTTGCAGAGTGTATGGCGCTTGCAGACCTTCCGAGAGTCTATAAACCGACCCGGGAACTGCGAATGAAATCAACTGCTCGCCAGTCGGAATCAACGGAAAGAACTCAGGATTCTGAACCGTAAACTGTTGCTGATTCACACCGTTCAAGCGAATCGTATTCAACGTCAGGTTCTCGCCGACGCGCTCATAAAAAACGCCATAACCGCCGCGAAAAACCGTCTTCGATTGCTGTCCACCCGGCGACCATGCGAACCCAAGTCGCGGAGCAAAGTTCAAATTGCTGTCGATGTTTTTCTGGTTCTCGTAACGCAAACCCAAACTCAACGTCAGGTTTGGACGCACCTTCCAATCGTCCTGGAAAAAGCCACCGAAGTCCCACTGGCTAACTTTCGTCTCCGGATTTCCATCAGATAAACGAAACTGACTTGCACCGCCACCGAGCAATCGGATCTGCTCACCCGACAGCCCGCGCTCCAGAAACACCTGCGTGCGGCGAAAACGCTCGATACTCGTGACGATCTCAGTGCCGCCAGTCGGTTCGTCATTCGCGTCGAGAATTGGACCAAGGCTGCCGCCGAAGAACGTGTACGTACCGCCAAAATTCTGCGGTGAAAACTGCGTGATGTTTATCGAACGGAGCCGGCCACCAAACTTGAACGAATGCGGGCCCTTCGCGAACGAGGTGTTGTTAGTCAGTTCCCATTCGTTCTCGTCCGTGTGCGACTGGCCGACCTGAGATCCGCCACCCGTAAATGCTTCCTGCACTTCGATTGTGGGAATGGAATTGTCAGCATCCTGCGCGCTGCGATTGTGTTCAAACTGGAAGCGCGTCTCGTTAACAATTGTCTTGTTGATGATCGCTGTTTCCGTGAACTGAATGCTCTGTTCAGTGCTCTCGGTGTCGTACGCGCGCGATGGCAGTGAAAAGTTACCGACACCGGTTACGCGTGTATTCCTCGTGAAGTTATAACGAGCCACCAGGGTATTGTTCGCGTTGATCTGATAATCGAGTCGCGGACTGAAAGACGTGCGGCGGTTTGGAATGGGAACCGTATCTCTGAAACCGATGATGTTGTTATTCGCGTCGAGTAGGGTTGCGACGACGAGCGTTTCGTCGTCGCCATCGCGCTTATCAAAGTCGACGAAGAATGAAGCTTTTCCTTTCTTGATTGGTCCACCAAAGTTGCCGCCGTATTGACGCGTTTGGATTGGCGGCCGGCGGTTTGCAAATGGATTGCGTGAATTCAGCGCGTCGTCGTTGAAGTTGAATGAAACTTGCCCACGATATCGATCGGTGCCGGGGCGAGTAAGAATTTCTACACGGCCAAAACCGAGCCGGTCGAATTCTGCCGAGAACGGATTCTGGTTGATTCGGATTTCGCGAATTGACGAGCGCGGCGGAAGTCGACCACCGGTGAAACCATCGACGAAGATCTGACCGCCGTTTGGACCAGCAGATGGACCAGCCAATGCCTGCAACGCAGCCGCGAGATCGTCCGGATCGTCCGGCAGCGCATCGATGTCTTCACCTCTCAGTATGACTGCGCCGGCGTTGTTCTCCGGCTCAGTGCTTAACTCGCGATTGTCGGTCGCGATCGTGACCTTCTGCTCTTCGATCGCAACTTTCAGAGTGATATCAAACTGCTGTGCCTTGCCGGCGACAACTTCGACGTCCGGCGTTTCAGACATTGCAAAACCAGCATTGATTGAGCGAACAGTGTATTTACCGGGAGCGAGTCCGTTGATCGTGTAGGAGCCTGCTTCATTCGTAGCGACAGTTTTTTCCACGCCCTTGCCGTCAATCGCCGTTACGTTCGCGCCAACAATCGCGCCGCCCAGCTCATCCAGCACCTGACCCTTTATCGAGCCCGCGCGTTGCTGGGCAACCAGCACTCCCGGGAGGCTCACGCACAACGCGATTACCAACACGATTTTCTTCATTCCGAAGCTCCTTCGAGGGTTCCTCTGTGCCTCTGTGCCTCTGTGGTGGTTAGATTTCCGAGCAAAGATCACCACAGAGACACAGAGGCACAGAGGGAGCATACAGAAAACCCCTGCTTGAGGCGGGATTCTATCGAAATTTGGCGTAAAGAGTCTGTCAATGGATTGTAAAGTTTTGTCAGTTATGTGGAGTTTACGATTGACACTTCTTTACGCACGAAAATCAGCGTTTCGTGTAGTGTATTGAGCGACTTGCCTTAGGTAGTTCATATGTCTTTCAATCTGGCTGAGCAACCAATGGAACGCGTTCTTGTAATCGACGACGACGTCGGCCTTTGCGAGCTGGTAGGAGAATATCTTCAGCCCGAAGGCTATGCCGTCGAAGCGATTCATAACGGCGAACGCGGCATCGATCGCGCTCTTTCAGACGAACACGATCTCGTGGTGCTTGACGTGATGTTGCCGGGCACCAACGGCTTTGACGTGCTGCGGCGCATCAGGGCAAGGTCTCGTATTCCAGTTCTTATGCTGACCGCTCGCGGCGACGATGTGGATCGCATTGTCGGCCTGGAGATTGGCGCTGACGATTATCTCCCAAAGCCATTCAATCCACGTGAGCTGGTCGCTCGTATTCGCGCCGTTTTGCGGCGCGCCCAACCCGTTGAGTCAACTACCTCTGCGCGGGAAACAATTCGCGTTGGCGATATCGAGATGGACAGTAACACCCGCAACGTCCGCCGCTCGGGAGAAGTAGTTGAGCTCACCGGAGTTGAATATGACCTGCTTGAAATACTGCTGCGCAGTGCCGGTCAGATAGTTAAACGAGAAGACCTGGTGAAGGAAGTTTTAGGGCGCGAGCTCTCGCCGTTCGATCGCAGCATCGACATGCACGTCAGCAACCTGCGCAAGAAGTTGGGCCACCAGTCGAATGGTCTCGAACGAATCAAGACCATTCGCGGCGTGGGCTACATCTATGGCGCTCCCACAGAAAGAGCAGAATGAAGAATCCATTTCGCAATCTCTACCTGAAAATCTTCATCTGGTTCTGGGTAGCCATGATCATAATCAACGTCGCACTCTTCGCGGCGTTTGCTCTCACGCGTCCAACTCCGACAAGAAGATCGTGGCGCGATCTCACGCAGGTTGGTCCAAATGCGCAAAAAGCCGCTGAGATATACGAGCAATCTGGTCCATCAGCTCTCGGGGCAGCACTTCAAGCGACAGAAAAATCTTCCGGAGTAAGCGCTACTTTCTTCGACGAGAGTGGAAAAGAACTCTCCGGACGCACTGCTCCTGCCGGGGCCGAAGAACTGATCGCGCGGGCTGCGCAGAGTCGAGAGATAGAATTCAACTTCGAGGGGCGAAACACGCTTGTGGCCCGTCCCATCGTCAGCGCCAAAGGACAGCGCTACACCTACGTCGCTTACATGCCGCGCCCACCGTTTCAACCGATCTGGCGGGGGCTCGGTCTGCGGCTTCTGGTTACTCTCGTATTTGGCGGCATCCTTTGTTTCTGGCTCGCGCGTTATCTCACGACTCCGCTTCTGAAACTTCGCAGGACGACCAATGAACTCGCCGAAGGAAACCTCGGCGCGCGGGTGGCGACGAAGCTCACCAAACGGCGCGACGAAGTGGGCCAACTCGGTCGCGATTTCAACGTCATGGCAGAACGTTTGGAATCGATGGTCAACTCTCAACAACGTTTGCTCGGAGATATTTCGCACGAACTCCGATCGCCCCTCGCGCGGCTCGGCGTCGCGCTCGGTTTGGCGAGACAACGATCCGGCGCGGAAGCCAATGGCGCACTCGATCGGATCGAGCGGGAGTCAGACAACTTAAACGAAATGATCAGCCAGTTGCTGACGCTGACGCGACTCGAAAGCGGCACGGATGGTCGCAAGCGGACGGAAGTCGATCTGGCTGCGCTCGTGCGTGAAGTCGCCGAGGATGCGGATTTCGAAGCGCGTGGCACCAATCGCGAGGTGCAAGTGGTTTCGAGTGACAACTGTTCGATAAAAGGTGTCGAGGAACTGCTTCGCAGCGCAGTTGAGAACGTAGTGCGCAACGCAGTTCGTTACACGCCTGAGGGCACCGCGGTTGAAGTTGCGCTTCGACGGCAAAATGGGAACGCAGTCATCAGCGTCAGAGACCGTGGCACAGGCGTTCCGGATGAGTCGCTGGAGAAGATCTTTCGTCCGTTTTATCGAACCGAAGACGCGCGGGACCGACAGAGTGGCGGTGGCACGGGATTGGGTCTCGCGATCACCGAACGCGCAGTGCGCATGCACGGCGGATCGGTGCAAGCAGCAAACGCAGCCGGCGGAGGCTTATCAGTCGAGATGCGCCTCGATTTAAGATCGTAGACACAAAAAGCACAAACAATTATTTGCGCTTTTTGTGCCTTCTGTCGCTAAGCTTTCCTTCGCTTCCTGCGCGCCAACTGCATCTCCACAAATCTCACCATCAGGATCCAAATCAACGCCGCCGAAAATCCCGCGATCACATCCGTCGTGTGATGCACGCCAAGATAGATTCGTGAAAAGCCGATCGACAGAAACATCAGCGAACACACGATCCATACGATCGTTCGCCGGCGCTTCGTTTTGATCCGCGCAGTAAGGATCGCGGCGAGCGCGCCGAAGAAGCACGCACTCGCGAGCGAGTGTCCACTCGGAAAGCTGTACGTCTCGGGCGGCGTCAGGTCGAAAAACGGAGTGGGACGCGCTCGTTTGAATGTCAGCTTGAGAGTGATATTCAGCAGCGCCGCGCCGATCATCGTGACCGCGAAGAGTTTTGCTTCTCGCCCCCACTTTCGCGTCGCAAACCAAATTACGGCGATGGTCGTGCCGATCGCGAGCACGATCGTCGACCCCACGAACGAAAGGAAACGCATGACCACCGTCATCGCCGGCGATGCAAGCTGATGAACTGCGGCACGCGTGGCTTCGTCAAACTGTACCGAGTCGCCTTCAAGCACTTCATCAGTCAGCCAACTGAAGAAGATCAGCGCTCCAATCGCCGCGGCGAGACCCAAGCAGCAGGGAGAGACTGAGGAATTCATACCAGCGCTTCTGATCTGTGGAAGCCATTTTTGACAGGATTTACAGGATTACAGAAAGATTTACAAGATAATCCTGTAAACTGAGTCGCGTGGCCCATTTCCCTCGTCGGAAGTTTCTAAAAACAATTGGCGGCGCTGCTGTTGCAAGCGCATTTCCGGATGTGCTTTTCGGCGCTCAACTCACCAGCCTTCCATCGCTGTTTTCTGGGAGCCAGGATTTCCGACCATTCAGGGTTGCGGTATGACAACGGATGATCTTGATGTGTAGTTAGGTGGTGCCGGCACCAAATTTCTTAGCGAGCGAGAACTAATCGAGCAACTAAACTCCGCCCGTTTCGATCTCCTCGTAACGCCGTACGGTTCTGCATTTCCGAAGCGGGCGTGGCCGGAAATCCTGAAGTTCCTGCGTGCAGGCGGAAACTGGCTGAATCTTGGCGGTATACCGCTGACGCGGCCAGTGGTGCGCGCTGGAGATAAGTGGCGTGCTGAATCACACCAAACTACGTATCACAAACTCCTCGGCATCACACATTCATTCCCTGTTCAAACAGGGGGAATAACGACTTACGAAGCCGCCAACGAGCTGAAGGACAGGTTTCAAAGCGCAAGAGATTTACGAGCTGTATGTGCGCCTGAGCTCATCGAAGAACGAACCCAACGAAGATGGCAGCGATGGACCACACGAAGGCGTTGTTCGTCCGTTGATGGTCGGATTGAACCGCGATCGTCGACCTATCGCAGCGCCAATCATTCAGATCGATCGATTGTTGGCAAATTTCGCGGGCGGACGTTGGGTGTTTGTGAACTACACGGGCACGCTGGGCCCCCGCGCTCTTCTTGTTCTTGCGCAAACGGCCGCACGCGGCGCAAGCCGTTTTGAAGTGAAGAGCGAGTTCGCGTGTTACAGGCCCGGCGAAATTCCGTCGTTAACAGTTCAATTGACGCGGCCCAAAGGCGACCTGGGAAAACTTGCGCCCAAAGACTGCGCAATCGAGGTGCGAGACGACCGCGGTCAAGTTGTTTCCCAGTTGAACTTAACATTCAACGTCGAAAACACTGTCGCTAAGGCGTCCACAAAGCTCTCCGACTTCTCAAAACTCGCGCCCGGTCTTTACAAAGTCCACGCACGAACATCCCTCGACTCGGTCGAGCTCACACACGCGACCGGTTTCTGGATCTACGAAATTGAACAAGTCAGGAAGGGGGGCTCGCCCCCGCAGGAAGAGCGGGGGCAAGCCCCTCTTCCTGACCTGATACTGCCCAGTGGTAAGCCGTTCACAGTCGACAAGCATTTCTTCTATCGCGACGGGAAAGTGTTTCCGGTTACCGGCACGACTTACATGGCTTCCGACGTGCATCGCAAATTCCTTTTACAACCCAATCCATTCGTTTGGGACAATGACTTTCGCGCGATGAAAGAAGCTGGCGTCAACATGATCCGCACGGGAATCTGGACCGGCTGGAAGCATTACATGACCGAGAACGGCCAGTTGAATGACGCGATGCTGCGTGCGTTCGATGCGTTTCATGCTCACCGCGCACAAGTACGACATTCCGGTCATCTTCACCTTCTTCGCTTTTCTTCCTCACACATGGGGTGGTGAAAACGCCTATCTCGATCCGCATTCGATCAAAGCGCAACAACAATTCATTTCTGCTTTTACCGAACGCTGCAGTCGCGTTGACGATGTGATCTGGGACTTCATCAACGAGCCTTCGTTCGGCTCGTACAAGTACATCTGGAGCTGCCGGCCCAACTACGACGCTCACGAAAAAGCCGCCTGGCAAAAGTGGCTTAGAGATCGTTATCCCGCAGCAACGGATGAGGAACACGTCGCTCGTCTGCAGGAAATCTGGCGCACAACGAGTGACGACCTGCTCGAGCTTCCGAAAATTCAGGATTTCGAAAGTGTGAACCTGATCGATGAACGCCGGCCGTTGAAGACACTCGATTTTCGCCTGTTCGCGCAGGACATGTTTATTCGTTGGGTTCGTCAAATGACAGTTGCAATCAAAAGTAACGGCAATTCAAAACAACTGATCACTGTGGGCCAGGATGAAAATGGACTTGGCGACAGTCCCAACCCGCAATTCTTCGCGCGCGAGATCGACTTCACATCGCTGCACAACTGGTGGAACAACGACGATCTCGTGTGGGACAGTGTCGTTGGAAAGACGCCTTCGAAGATGAATCTGATGGAAGAGACAGGCGTCATGTTTTATGAAAAATCCGACGGCGGGGCGCCGTGGCGCAGTGAAGAAGAAGTGAGCCGCTTGCT
Organism: uncultured Acidobacteriota bacterium; assembly: GCA_963800055.1. GTDB lineage: Bacteria > Acidobacteriota > Blastocatellia > Pyrinomonadales > Pyrinomonadaceae > PSRF01. The sequence goes on along the minus strand of CAWCZP010000022.1, from coordinate 389,170 downwards.
CGAACGCAAGATGGCGCTCTCTTTCGCGGCAGACGGTGCGGGATTTATCGAGTGGGTTTGGAACACGAATCCTTACATGTTTTCCACAAACGAAGTCGGCATCGGCTTTCATCGTGTTGACGGCACTGCGAAACCGGAGCTCGAACCGTTTCTGAAGATCGCGAAGTTTATGGCCCAACACGGGCAGCGTTTGCGAGATCGAGTTTCAGAACCCGTTGCGATGGTGATTCCGCATTCACAAATGTTTTCACCACGCAGCTTCGCGCATGAAGCGACGCGCAAATGCGTGCGCGCGATGTACTACCACTGCGGCGTGCCGATGCAGGCGGTGAGCGAGTACACATTCCAGGAATACGCCGGACAAGCGAAATTGATCATCGTGCCGTCGCCGCTTGTGCTGACCGATAAATGTTGGGACATGCTTTTGGCGGAAATTCGGCGAGGCGCAACTGTAGCGATCTCCGGAGCAATCGATGCTGACGAGCACTTGTTGCCGGTCGAGCGCTCGAATTTGTTTGGTTCGCGGGCGCAGACTGTGCCAATTGCTGAATCCGAAACGATAACGATTGGCGCCCGAGAATACCTGGTCAGGTACGAGGGTGAAAAAATGCAGCGGATTGAGAAAGCGCTGATGAAGGGATCAGCTCCGAGCGCGATGGTCCAACCATACGGTCTGGGGCGCGTGGTCTGGAGTCCGCTGCCGCTGGAACTGGGCGACTCGATGACTGCGATCACAGCGTTTTACCGGATGGCGCTCGCGCTGGCCCACGTTACGCCTGTCTTTACTGCAACGCCACGAACTCCTGGCGTTCTCATCCTTCCATCCGTGTTCCGTGACGTCGTGCTCTACACCTTCGTCTCCGAAGCCGCTCGCGATATTCGCATGACAGTCACGCACCTCGAGACAAAAAAACGATTCAACGTACTGGTGCCTGCCGGACGCACGGCGATGGTGTTTGTTGACCGCTGAATCCTGTAAATTACGCTGAAAATCCTGTAATCCTGTCCCTAATGATTCTCAACTCCTCACGACTAGGTGGTTCTGTAATCTTCAGATTTTCCGCGATGGCAACATCCCAACCCGTATTCTCGCGCACTTGCTCAACCGTGCATCCGGGATGCAGTGAAGTAAGCACCATCTCGCCATCTACAAATTGATAACTCCCGAGATCCGTCACCACCATCGCCGGCCCACCGCGCGACGCAGGCGACGTTATAAAATCCACTCTCTCAGGAAAACTGCGTTTGCTCTGCGGCGCAATCACAAACACTCGCTTCGCCAACAGAGCAATCTCACACGCGCCGCCACTTCCGGGCAATCGAACCTTCGGCCGCGCATAATCTCCTATCACCGTCGTATTCAAATTCCCGAAACGATCGATCTGAGCGCCCTGCAAAAATCCAACGTCGATGAGCCCACCCTGCAAGTAGTAATTAAACACATCGAACATCGAACACACGCTCAACGAATCCGTCACTAACGACGGATCACCAATCGAGAGCGGCAGCCGTTTTGGATCGGCGCCAACCGCGCCCGACTCATAAATCAACACGAGCTCCGGCGCATGCAGCAGCCGCGCGAGATTGCACGCGACGTTCGGCAGCCCAATGCCAACGAACACAACCTCCCCGTCGCGTAACTGCCGCGCAGCCTGGCAAACCATCATTTCGTTCGCTGTGAAATCAGTAACCATAGTTGACCGGCTCGCAAAAATGATCGCGTGCCTTCAATTGAACGATCCGTGAGCCCATCCGCTCAATGTATTCAGCACGATCGCATACACCGTACACCCACTCATCCAAGTAGGCATTGAATTTCTCAACATCCTGTGAAACTTCACGCCAGCGGACGTAAAAATCATTGTCACGATCGTAATACCCCTGCGCGTACGAAGGATGACAGCCGAACGGTTCATGAACAACCGCATCGACGATCATGCCGGGAATCAACGTCCGATTCGGATCGGAGCGAATAACACTTTCCGGAACGATCTCTTCGGCAACCACGATCGTCTTCCGCGCCGCGAATGCAGCTTCTTTCTGCACGCCCATCAGTCCCCAGACGTGCGCGTTACCATTCTCATCTGCCCGTTGCACGTGAATGATCGCGGTGTCGGGGTTCAAAGCCGGCACGGCCGCGAGTTCCTCCCCAGTGAACGGGCAGGTCACCGTTCTAATCAAAGGATTGACGCGCGGCAGATCGCTGCCTAGATAGTTGCGTAACGGATAAAACGGAAGCTTCGCAGCCCCGGCAGCCAAACGCGCAACCATTCCGAAATGTGAATACTCCTCAAGCTCGATAGAATTCGGAACGCCTTTTTCGACAGCTCTCCGCAACGCGTGTAGTGGTCCAGCACCAGGATTTCCGGCCCAACTAAAAACAAGTCGCCGCACGCAACCCGCACCAATCAGCTGGTCGTAAATCAGATCGGGAGTCAGCCTGCAAAGCGTTAATTCACGCCGTCGCTGGCGAATGATCTCGTGACCCGCAGCGAAGCAGATGAGATGTGTGAAGCCTTCGATGATGATCGAGTCGCCGTCGTCAACAAAACGATCGATCGCCTCTTTCATCGGAATCAACTTGCTCATAATTTCGCGGCATTCTGTCACAACGTGATAACCTTGGCTATGCCTCTTTTGCTGCTCCTGAGCGTTCTTCTTTTCTCGCCAACTGATATCGATTGGACCAAAGCGCAGTCGGAAGCAGTGCAACTCCTTCAGGAGTTGATCCGCATCGATACCACCAATCCACCCGGAAACGAACTAGAAACGGCGCGTCACATACAAAAGGTTCTCGATGCGGACGGGATCGAGACGCGAATTCTCGATGTTGCACCGGGTCGAGCGAATCTCTACGCGCGCATCAAAGGCGACGGCAGCAAGCGTCCGTTGATTTTGCTAAGCCATACAGACGTGGTGATGGTTGACACAGCGCGTTGGACCATACCGCCGTTTAGCGGTGAGTTGCGCGACGGCTTTGTTTACGGGCGCGGCGCGATCGACATGAAAGGCACTGCGGCGGTCCATGTGACACTCATGCGTTTACTGAAGCGACACAAGGTCCCACTCAAACGCGACGTGATCCTGCTCGCCGTGGCGGATGAAGAAGCGGGCGGATTGGGAGCGGCCTCGGTCATTAAAGATCATCCGGATCTGATTCGCGATGCGGAGTTTCTGCTGAACGAAGGCGACGTGGCGTATGTGAAAAATGGAAAGCTTCAGCAATACGGCGTGGACGTGATGGAGAAGGCAGCGCTCTGGTTGCGCATCACTGCCAGCGGACCCACCGGACACGGATCGATTCCGATCGAGAACTCTTCGGTGAATCGTTTGCTGAATGCGCTCGAACGTTTGCGCGCGTGGGAGATGCCGATCAGTGTCCCGCCGGCAGTCGCGGAAGGTTACAGAATTCGAGCGAAGTACCAAACCGATCCAGTGCCTACGCGCGGCGTATGCGAATCTCGAACAGGCACTGAAAAGGCCATCCCTGCGCAAGCGGTTACTGACAGACAGCACACTCAATGCTGAGGTGAGAAACACGTTTACGATCACCGGCCTGCAAGGAAGCGAAAAGGTGAACGTGATTCCCGGCAGCGCCTCGGCGCAGATCGATGCGCGGCTTCTTCCCGGCGAAACTCCCGAAGGCTTCATCGCAAAACTCCGTCGCGTGCTCAAAGATCCGGATCTCAAGATCGAAGTGCTCGAAGGTTCGACGCCGACCGGCTCGAGTGCAGACACCGATCTCATGCGCGCCATTCGCAAGGTGGCCGCACGCCGCGACCCGAACGTTCCAGTAATCCCAACCATGCTCACCAGCTCTACCGACAGCGCGAAGTTTCGCGAAGTCGGGATCACTGCCTACGGCTTTGAGCCCTTCAAACTGGACGACGGCGAACTCGAACGCAGCCACGGCGACGACGAACGCCTCTCCGTAGAGAACCTCGTCTTCGCTCTCCAATTTTTGTTCGACGTAATCCTTGAAATCAACTAATGTGATTTTTGTGCTTTCTGTGGCTAAAACTGAGTCGCTTTTGCAGCGCGGTTGAGAGCACGCATGAGACGATCGAGTTCGGTGTTTGCAAGGCTAACATTACTGGCTTCGATGGCTTCGGTGAGCGCGGGAAGAATGAGCGCTTTATAAGTCGGGCGTGGCGCGTAGATGAGGTGTTTGAACCACGGGCGCCCGGCGAGGCCCGCTTCGTCGAGCAGGGCGCGTTCGACTTTCATTAATCCTTTGTGGATCCGCTCAACCCGAGTTCGATCACCACGTTCGACAGCCGCGCGAGCAGCGGTCAATGCTGCCGCTCCATTTTTCTCCCATGCGCGCGCTGCGTCGCGGAGTGGCGCGAAGTTGAGCTGCATCTTTCGTTCTCGCGCCGTGCGCTCAGTTTCATTGATGTATACCTCCACCTCACGCGCGTACGCCGCATAATCGAGCGGCACGTAATCACATTCGGCCAACAACAGCGCGGCTACGGCCCAATACCGCGCCATAGCTGCGTGATAGTAATAGCCGGGATCGCCGACGCGATCGACCCACGTGAAACTGTCGTAGATCGAATGATAGACGCCGTATGGACCATCGAAAGTTAAGTCCGCGATCGGAACGCCGAGAAAATTCAAGAAGACCGTGTAGTCAGAACCAGATCCGAGTCGAGTCGTGACGAGGGCTTCTTTCAACTCCGGTTTCTGTGTGTTTCTCAACCACGCATCGTAGATCGAGCCACCACTCGGATCGGGAACTTCGCGCGCCACTTCTCGCAGAAACTGCGCGAGCGAAGGCACAGCAGCGGCAGAAAACGAGTTGCCCGAAGACGAGCTGTCAACATTCAAATAAGCAAGCGCACCTGCCTTGAGTCTTTTTGCCTCCAACTCACCCCACTCCGTGCTCCCAGTCAACGTAAATTCCTCTGCATCCCACGACGCAAAGATGAGCGTCCGCCGCGGCTTCCAACCGTTGCGCTTCAACTCTCCGAGCGCTCGCGCCGTTTCCATCATCGACGCGCTGCCACTGCTGGGATCGACTCCACCAAACACCCACGCGTCACGATGGTTCCCAAGCACAACCCACTCGTCAGGCCGCTCAACTCCACGCAAACGCCCGATCACATTCCAGATAGAACGGACCTTCTTGTCGTTCTCGATGATGAGATGGAGCTTGTCGGACGTTGGTCCAAGTCGATAACGAAACCGCAGTCCGCCTTGCCACGCATCCGGCGCAGCTGGACCAGTCATGTTTTCGAGGAGTTTCCGCGCGTCTTTATACGACATCGGCGCCGCAGCGATCGTTGGCATCGAGACGGCGGTTTCAGCAGGAAGAAAACGCCCACCGGGAACTGAAGCCCAACCTGGCGTGCGCGGATCGCCGGGCAGGTTGAAGTCGTAAACGATGCCGCCTCGTTGCAGGTGGCTCTCAGGGCCCCATGGTCCCCACGGATAGACTTCACCTTTTTTGTATCCGTCGTCAGCGGGATCGGAATAAAGGAGGAGTGCAGCCGCCCCGCGTTTTTGCGCGGTCAGTGCTTTGTAACCTCTGTAGCTATAAGGCACTGAATAACGTGCAAGCGCGATCTTTCCTCGCACATCAATCCCCTGCTGGGCCAACACGTCGTAGTCCTCAGGATTGCCGCTGTTGACATAGACCACTGGCGCGGTCACGTCGACGTCGGCTGAGTAGGCGCAGTAAGGAATGCCGACATCGGCCGAGTATGAATCCTTGTCCTGTGGAATCGGATCTTCTTTAAGCGAGAGCTTCTCGTTCGATTCGACGAGCCTCGCTTCGTAGCGAACCGGCCAGGGCAGATAGACCGGGTGCTCGACAAGTTCGACATCCTCGAGCCCGTATTCGCGCCACTTCTTCGCGGTGTATTGGGCGAGCTCGTAGTTCTGAACAGAGCCCGCCATGTGTGGCTTCTCAGTGAAAATGCGATGCTCGCGACGGCAGTTCTCGGGACGAATTGTTTCGATGAGTTTCGACTGGAGAGGTTTAAGTCTCGCGCTGTTTGACCGTGATAGACCGAGACGAGAACGAGTTTGAAGACTTGCGGGTGTGGCGGTACTGAATAAAAGCAGGATGGCGAGAATGATTCGCATCATCTTCTTGTGGCTAGACAGCGGGAGATGTTATCTCTTACACGATTTCTTGGCCAGCTTTTAGACTGTTTGGTAGTGTCTTAATTTGAGAATTTTCTCTGCGTAATCTCTGCGTCACTCTGCGCCTTCTGCGGTGAATATGTACAAAAGTAAGATAACCGCAGAGGCGCAGAGTGAACGCAGAGATTACGCAGAGTCGGAGATTAAGACACCACTGACTGGTTCTGGCAAATTCCGAATTCTGAGGTCTTCCAATGTCAAAGTTTCTACTTTCCATTCTTGCCCTGTGCGTTTTTGCGGTTTCAATGTCCGCGCAACCGTCCCAAAAAGCGAGCCCAGATTACAACACCGTTTTCAAAACTGTGAAATGGCGATCGATTGGCCCGTTTCGCGGTGGACGATCAAACTCAGGCACTGGCGTCGTAGGCGATCCGAAAACTTACTACATGGGAACGACCGGCGGTGGACTCTGGAAAACAGAGGACATGGGAATCAGTTGGCAGAATATCTCGGATGGTTTTTTCAAGACGGGATCCGTTGGCGCCATCGCTGTTGCCGAGAGCGATCCGAATGTCGTTTACGTTGGCATGGGTGAACACGCTGTGCGCGGTGTGATGACGCACCACGGCGACGGCGTTTACAAATCGACCGATGCCGGAAAGACGTGGAAGCGAGTCGGACTCGAGTCATCGCAGCACATCTCACGCATCATCGTCGATCCTAAGAATCCCAACATAGTTTTCGTCGCGGCGCAGGGAGCTCTCTACAGCAAATCGAAAGAGCGTGGTCTGTTCAAGTCGATTGACGGCGGGGCGACCTGGAAAAATATTTTGTATGTCGACGATAAAACCGGCGCCGCCGAACTATCGATGGACATGACAAACACCCGCATACTTTACGCGGCGATGTGGGAGCACGGGCGACTGCCCTGGAAAGTGATCAGTGGCGGTCCTGGCAGTGGTCTCTACAAATCAACCGACAGTGGCGAGACGTGGGAGAAACTAAAAGACGGTTTGCCCGAAGAGATGGGCAAGATGTCGATCGCGGTTAGTCGTTCGAATCCTGAAAAGGTTTACGCCCTGATCGAGAGCGATTCAGATAAAGAAGCTGGTGGACTGTTTGTATCGAATAACCGCGGGAAGAAGTGGAGCCGGATCACGAACGATCACCGCTTGATCCAACGTGCGTGGTATTACATCGAACTCTTCATCGATCCGAAAGACGAAAACACGATCTACGTTTTGAGCGCGCCTGCGCTGCGTTCGACTGACGCCGGTAAAACGTGGGAAACGCTATCAGGCACTCACGGTGATTTTCACGACCTCTGGATCAATCCCGACAACCCGAGCAACTTCGTAATCTCAAACGACGGCGGCGCTGCGATCACTTTCAACAGCGGGAAGACGTGGAGCGTGCAGAGCAACATGCCGACTGCGCAGTTTTATCGCATCAACGTCGACAACCAGTTTCCATATCGCATTTACGGCGGGCAACAGGACAACACATCGGTTTCGATCGCGAGTCGTGAGTTAGGAAGTGGTGGAATTACGACGGCGAGCTGGATGTCTTCCGCGGGCGGCGAGAGTGCGTTTGTCGCATTCGATCCGGATAACCCGAAGTTTGCGCTCGGCGGCAGTTACATGGGAACGATCGAGGTGCTCGACGTAAATGCGAAAGGCGGAACGAACATCATGGCCGCGCCCATTCAGTATCTCGCGATGGACGCGAAAGACATGAAGTATCGTTTCAACTGGAACGCGCCAATCATCTGGAGCAAGCACGAACCGAACACCTACTATCACGCCGCGCAATACGTCTTGAAAACAACCGACATGGGCAAGACGTGGAAGGAAGTCTCGCCGGATCTGACCCGCAACGAGAAGGACAAACAGGGCAAGGGTGGTGGTCCATACACAAACGAAGCGGTCGGCGCGGAGAATTACGGAACGCTGGCGTACATCATGGAATCGCCGCACGAGAAAGGCGTCATCTGGACGGGCAGTGACGACGGGCTCGTTTTCCTGACGCGAGATGGCGGCGCGAACTGGAAAAACGTGACGCCGAAGGGTTTGGCGGAATGTCTTGTGAATGCTATCGAAGTGTCGCCGCACGACAAAGCAACTGCTTACATCGCGACGACCCGCTACAAGTTCAACGACCATACGCCGGGGTTGTATAAGACCACCGACTACGGAAACACCTGGACCAGGATTAGCAACGGCCTACCGGCGAATGCGTTCACGCGAGTGGTGCGCGAGGACGACGTGCGCAGAGATCTATTGTTTGCGGGCACTGAGATCGGTCTGTTTATTTCGTGGGACGGGGGCAAAGACTGGTCGCCATTTCAGTTGAACCTGCCGATAACGCCACTGACGGATTTGCGCGTACACAAAGGCAACTTGATCGCGGCGACGTCGGGCAGATCGTTCTGGGTTCTGGATGATCTGAATTTGCTGCGGCAGTACAAGCCCGGCGCTTCGTTTACTCTTTACCGGCCCGCAAGTACTTACATCGCAAATAGTTCGAGCGAGCTGGATCGGACTGACGCTGAGTTTGAAGGCGCCGACACGTACAGAGGCGTGAATCCCGCGACGGGCGTTGTTCTGTATTACGAACTGCCTGAGTTGAAAAAGGATGACGAGATCACGATGGAGATCAAGGATTCGGCGGGAATTCTTGTTCGGAGATTTTCTTCAAAAGCGGATGAGAAGTTTCCACGATCCGAAAATGGTCCACGACCGGATCCATTGCTGTCCAAGACGAAGGGGCTGAACCGGTTTGTTTGGGACACGCGATATTCATCCATGCCCGGCGTACCGAATGTGCGGATTGAAGGCAGTTGGGCGGGGCACAAAGCGATTCCCGGCAAGTATTCGGTCACGTTGAAAATTCCCGGCCAGACGCTGTCAACCGAAGCTGAGATCCTTGCGAATCCTTTGTACCCGACAACTCCCGCGGTCTATACGGAGTATCACCAGACAATGCTCGGGATGGAGACTGAGCTCTCGACGATGCACCGGATGGTCAACAGCCTTTACGAGAAGCAAAAGCAGTTGGAGTCGCTGCTCGAGCAGTTGCCTAAAACTGGAGAATTCAGTGCGCTCAAGAGGGATGGTGATGCGCTTTTGAAGAAAATGAAGGCGTGGGACGAGGACATGGTCCAACGCAAGTCGAAGGCATACGACGACGTGGAGAATTTTCCGAATAAGTTCACGGCGAATTACCTGTTCGTGCTCAATCACACCGAAAGTGATATTCCGCGCGTGAATCAGCCGTCGCTCGATCGTTTAAGAGAGCTGAATGCGCAATGGTCCACGTTAAAAGCACGTGGCACCGAACTGCTCGACCGCGATATCCCCGCATACAACAAACGACTCTGGGACGCCGGCCTCGGCGCGATCTGGAAGGATAGCTAATGGTCGAATTCGCTTTTCCGGGAGTTTTCGTCGAGGAGATATCGTTTCGGGCAAAGTCGATCGAAGGCGTTAGCACTAGCACGACCGGTTTCGTCGGTCCTACTCGCTTTGGGCCGCTCGATGTAATACCTCGGCTCATAACGAGTTTGGGAGAATTCGAGCAGAGCTATGGTGACGGAAACCGCCTGAACTTCTCCGACGCGGGCGAGATGGACAACTATCTTTGGCATGCGGTGCGCGCATTCTTCGAAGAAGGCGGTAAATGTCTCTACATCTCTCGCGTGTTCAAGCCGGGCAAGGATGCCGGAATCGCGTGCGCCGCTTTACCGGGTAGCGGCGGAACGAGCGCGATCAAGATCAGGGCACGATGTCCGGGTGAAACTGGCAACATGCACGTTCGGTTCGATCTTCGGGTCGATCAGAACATTCTCGACACTGACGAGAGTGGCCATCCTCGCGACACCGGGCTGTTGGACCACGAGCGGGTTACGGTAAGCGTGACTTTCACATCGGGCGACCGATCGCATTCCGCGACATTTGAGCGCACTCCCGACGATCTTGCCGCAGCGCGTTCGTTGCCCATCGTCTTTGATCTCGACGGCCGAGAAGTGAGTGGGGTCGAGCTGTTAACCGCGCTGTTCGGTTCTGATAATGTCGATGAACCGAAGTTTGCCGAAGTCGTCTTAACTGGGGGCAATGACGGCGCGCGTCCTACTGCAAGTGAATACGAAGGGACCACAGAGTCAAGAACCGGCCTGAAGATCTTCGAAGACATCGACGACCTTTCAATCGTTGCTGCGCCAGGATGTACCTTTGGTTATGAGAGCGGTCATGGCGCTGACGCAGACGCGATCGTCAGTCTGCTCATCGATCACGCGCAACGCATGCGACATCGCCTCGCCGTACTCGACAGTGGTGACGCCCAGAGTATTTCTCAGGTGCGAGCAATGCGTGCGAAGTTCGACTCCACTCACGCGGCTTTTTACTTTCCCTGGGTCCGTGTGCTCGATCCCGTTACCAGTAAAGAGATTCAATTGCCGCCGAGCGGCTTCGTTGCGGGAATTTACGTTCGTAACGACAGCAATCGAGGTGTCTTCAAAGCACCTGCCAACGAGGTTGTGAATCTCGCGCGTGGGTTGGAGACATTGCTTAACAAAGAACAACAGGACGTTCTCAATTCCGAAGGGATCAACTGTTTTCGTTTCTTCGAAAGACGCGGATTCAGACTCTGGGGAGCGCGGACCATCAGTTCCGATCCTGAGTGGAAATTCGTCAACATCCGGCGTTACTTCGCATATCTCGAACACTCGATCGACAAAGACACGCAGTGGGTAGTCTTCGAGCCCAACGGCGAACCGTTGTGGGAGAACGTGCGCCGCACGATCGAAGACTTCTTGTTGAAAGAGTGGCAGAGGGGTGCACTGATGGGAGATAAGCCTGAGAAGGCGTTCTTTGTGAAATGCGACCGCTCAACGATGACGCAGAACGATCTGGATAACGGCCGGCTGATTTGTTTGATCGGAGTCGCGCCGGTGCGTCCTGCGGAATTTGTGATCTTCCGCATTGGCCAATGGACCGCGGACCACGATGACGACTAGCCCCCGTTCTGAGAGCGGGCAAGCCATCCTTCCGACTTGTTATTCATTCGGTTCTCAGCGCCACGATCGGATCTACACGCGTCGCGCGGCGTGCGGGAATGAGGCACGCGAGGAGCGCTACGGCCAACAGCATGATCGAAACCGCAGTGAATGTGAGTGGATCCGTCGCCGATACTCCGTAAAGCAAACCTATCAACAAACGCGACATAAAAAACGCGCCGGCGAGACCGATCGCAAGACCTATCACGGTCATCGTCATTCCCTGACGCACAACGAGTCGAAGCACGTCAGACTGCTTCGCTCCGAGCGCCATCCGAACGCCGATCTCGTGCGTTCGCCAGCTCACTGAGTAGCTCATCACACCATACAATCCGACTGCGGCAAGAACGAGGGCCACGCTCGCGAAGATGCCGAGTAGCATCATGTTGAATTTGCGTGGAGCCACTGACGTGCCTAACAACTCCTCGAGTGTTTGCGCTCGCCAGATCATCTGGTTTGCATCGAAGGCTTTCACTTCCGCACGCGCGACAGGCGTCAGTTGCGATGCGTCGTCGGCCTCGGTTCGCATAACGAGATTCATTCGTCGCTCGGGATTCTGAATGTGCGAGACGTACATCTCCGGTTGAACGTCAATGTCGAGTCCATTCCGTCGAACATCTGCGACCACGCCGATGATCTCGCGCGGAATCGGGTTGGGGCCGTCGAAGATGATTCGTTTACCGATCGCGTCTTCGTTTGGAAAGTAATATTTCGCGAAAGCATTGCTGACGACCATCACGTGAGGCGTATTCGCCGTATCGTGATCGGTAAAAACGCGTCCACGCTGAAGGGCGATATTCATGGTTCGAAAGTAGTCGTTGCCCGCGACGGTGTAATCCGCGGTAGCTTCATCGCCTGGTTTGTATGGAGCCCGTCCCTCGATCTGGAAACTCAATTCATAATCGAGATCTGTCAACGGAACATTGCTCACTATCGAAGCCTCGCGAACGCCTGGAAGCGCTTTCATACGTGCGATCAGTTGTTGGAACGCTGCCGATCGCTGCTCGGGGTTTGTGTACGTCCTTCTGTCGAGCGGAATGTCGAGCGCCAATACACCTTTCGGATCGAAACCAGCATCAGTTTTCAGCAGACGCCAAAAACTATTGATCAACAGCCCCGCGCCGACGAGCAGCATCAGCGACAGCGCGACTTCCGAGACAATCAACGCGCTGCGCATGCGATTGCGTCCGCCGTGCGACACACCACGCCCGGTTTCCTTCAGCATGTTGCCGGGATCGGGTTTAGAAGCGTGCAGCGCCGGAGCGAGACCGAACAAGATACCGGTGAGCGTCGCGACACTCAGCGTGAAGAACAGCACGTAACGATCGAGACTGACGTCACGAAGCCGCGGCACTTCGGCTGGTCCATAAGCGACGAGCAGATTCATGCCCCAACTCGCCAGCAGCAAACCGACCACACCGCCGGCTAACGACAACAGAACGCTTTCAGTCATCAGTTGCGACGCGATACGTCGACGACTCGCGCCGAGCGCCATGCGGATCGCGACTTCTTTCTGTCGCGCAGCGGCACGCGCGAGAAGTAGATTGGCTACGTTTGCGCACGCGATCAGTAACACGAGGCCGACCGCGCCGAGCATCACCAGCAGTGCAGGGCGATAGTCGCGTGTGATGTCTTCGTGCATCGACACCGCGTTGAACATCACATTTGTGTTTGATTCCGGGTGCTGCTGTTCGATCTGTCGTGAAAGAAGATCGAGCTCTGCTTTTGCTTGCTCGATTGTCGCGCCCGGCTTCAGCCGCCCGACTACGTCCATAGACCGGTTCGCACGTTCTTCGAGTCTGTCCTTTGTCATGAACGCGGCGGAGAACAGCGGCTCCCAAAAATCCTGTGGATCGTCACTGATGGGAAACTCGAAACCCGCCGGCATGACGCCGATCACGGTCGTCTTTCCGCCGATGTTTACTTCGCGGCCGATAATGTTTGGATCGCCGCCGAAACGACGTTGCCATAGGCTGTGACTCAGAACAATCACGTCCGGCGCATCTGGTTTGTCTTCGTCGCGACTGAAGACGCGGCCGAGCACCGGCTTCACGCCAAAGAGCGGGAAGTAGTCTGCATTCACTGCCGCGCCGATCAAACGTTCGGGATCGCCACCTTCCGTTACGATTGTCCCGGTGCGCTGAGCCGTCGCAACGTATTCGATCGTCGTCGACCTCTGTTGCACGTCGAGCCAATCGGGCACAGAGAAAGTGCCGCGGCCATCGAGCGCCTCGTTGCGCGCCTCGCTCGAGAGCATCAACAGTCGTTCAGGCTGTGCGTAAGGAAGCGGTTGGAGCAGAACCGCATTGACGACGGAAAAGATCGCGGTGTTCGCGCCGATGCCCAATCCGATCGCGATGATTGCGATGGCAGTAAGGCTCGGTCTCTTCAACAACATTCGAACGGAATAGACGAGATTCTTCCAAAGAATGTCCATGGAGTTTGTTCCTTTGCCCGGGTTTGTCGATGTCTATGGCATCAAAGCTCGTGCCATCAATCTTCCGTGCTTTTGTGCCTTTTTGTGGCCACCTTCATCTCGTATTTGAGACTGCGCGATCCCATTTTCGATATACTCCGAGTCCTGTGAGCGAAATTTCCCCTAACACCACGATCTCGCATTACCGCATCATTTCCAAGCTCGGCTCGGGTGGAATGGGCGAAGTGTATCTGGCCCAGGACACGAAACTCGATCGCAAGGTAGCGCTTAAAATTCTCCCGTTAGTTCTCGCCGCCAATCAGGATCGCATGCGTCGATTTGCGCAGGAGGCAAAATGCGCAGCGTCACTCAACCATCCCAACATCGCACACATTTACGAGATCGGAGAGGCCGAGAGCCGTGGCATTAGCCAGACTGTCGAGGGGGACTCGGTACACTTCATCGCGATGGAGTTCATCGACGGTCACACGTTGCGCGAGGAGATCCATCGTGAACGCACCCCACTCTCTAAGCTGCTGAAGTATTTAATTCAAGTCACCGACGGCCTCGCAAAAGCGCATGCGGCCGGTATCATCCATCGTGATCTGAAGCCCGACAACATCATGATCTCCCGTGATGGTCACGCGAAGATTCTTGACTTCGGCCTGGCAAAACTGGTCGAAACGACAGGGTTGGGCCTTGATCGTGAGGAAATGGACAGTGAAGTCCCAACCGCTGCGCTGCCGGACCGCACCTCACCTGGTGCAATCCTGGGGACGGTTGGTTACATGTCCCCGGAACAAGTAAAAGCAAAAACCCTTGATCAGCGTTCAGATATCTTTTCCTTTGGCTGCGTCCTCTACGAAGCAGTTACAGGTCGTAAGCCATTTGTGGGCGACACCGTGGTCGATACTTTGCACAAGATCATTCACGACCCGGCTCCGGCCATTGCTGACAGCAACCCAGACGCACCCCCGGAACTGCAGCGCATCATTCGCCGATGCCTCACAAAAGAACCAGAGAAGAGATATCAGACGATTCGTGATACGGCGAATGATCTGGAAGAAGTAATCGAAGAGTTGAAGGGCATGACTGACTCTGAACGGTCCGTGGCGCCTTCGACCGCAGTGAGCTCAGGCCATGGCACTGTAGATGTCGCTAGCGCACAGAGCACTCACTCGGTTAGCCAGCCTGCATCGAGTGCGGAGTATGTGGTTAGAGGGATCAGGAATCACAAGCTTGGCGCTGCGTTCGTCGTGCTGCTGCTCGCCTTGATTGGAGGTGGCTATTGGTATTGGTCCACGCGAGGCGCAGGCGGAAATCAGATCGATTCTATCGCCGTGTTGCCCTTTGTTAACGAAAGCGGGAATCCTGATGTCGAATACCTGTCGGATGGCATGACAGAATCACTCATAAACAGTTTGTCTAATTTGCCGAACTTATCGGTAAAGGCGAGAAATTCTGTCTTCCGCTATAAGGGCGCAAACATCGATGAAAAGCGAATCAGCCAGGATCTGTCAGTCGATGCGTTGCTGCTTGGACGTGTTCTGCAGCGAGGCGATAACGTCACACTCTATCTTTCGCTGGTCGATGCTCGGACCGGCGCCTCACTTTGGGGAGAGCAGTACGACCGAAAGATGCAGGATATCGCCGTTCTGCAAAAGAATATAGCGAGTGATGTTTCGCGAAAACTGCGCGCGCGGCTCTCCAACGCAGAAGCGATACATTTGACCAGGAACTATACGGACAACTCAGAGGCCTATCAGCTTTATTTGAAAGGGCGGTTCTTTTGGAACAAGCGAACTCCCGATTCAATCAGAAAGGCGATTGAGTACTTTGAGCAGGCAATCCAAAAAGATCCTGGATTTGCGTTGGCTTATACCGGCCTTTCTGATAGCTACGTTGTGCCCGCCAGTCGAATTGAGCCGCGCGTTGCGATGCCGAAGGCAAAAACGGCCGCCTTGCAGGCTCTGGCGATAGACGAGACGCTTGCGGAGGCCCACACGTCGCTAGCGCGCGTACTGCAGGTTTACGAGTGGAACTGGACGGATGCTGAAAAGGAATTCAAACGAGCCATCGAATTGAATCCACGTTATGCAGTTGCGCATCAGTGGTATGGTGGATATCTGGAGAGAACAGGTCGCGTTAACGAAGCGATTGCTGAAAGAAAGCTGGCTCTCGAACTCGATCCGTTGTCAACGATCACTATTTTTGAGCTCGGTCAGAATTTCCTATTCGCCCGCAACTACGATCAGGCTATTGCGCATTTTCAAAGATCTCTGGAACTGGATTCGGGTTTTCCAGCTGCGCATCAGTATCTGCCCCTCGCCTTCGTCCAAAAGGGAATGTACGAAGAAGCGCTCGCGAAGATACGAGCAGCTCCCGAAGGTGCGTCAGTAAACACAAGTGGTATGCCTGGATATGTTTATGCAGTCTCCGGTCGCGTTTCTGAGGCGAAGAAAGAGTTGGAAGAACTTAAAAGGCTCCGAAAAACCGAATACATAAGTGCGGTAAGTCTCGCCTCTATATGCGCTGCTTTGGGAGAAAGGGACGAGGCTCTGTTCTGGCTTGAAAAGGGGTTCGAAGAGCGAGCATTTCAAATGCAGTTGTTGCAAGTCGATCCGAGGTTGGAAAACCTCCGCGACGATCCACGTTTTAAGGAGCTAGTGAGGAAGGTGGGTTTTCCAAATTAAGTAAATGCGTTGGTCGAAACTGGATTTAACGATAAGTGGGTTTGTTATCTTCCTCTACATAATTAATCGTGGCCCGTGCAAAATACTCGGCTGGCTTGTACTTGTAATCGACGTGTTGAAGGTATTGGTGGAGCCGAGGGGGATCGAACCCCTGACCTCATGACTGCCAGTCATGCGCTCTCCCAGCTGAGCTACGGCCCCAGATGAATCAGGTGAGGGCTGGTAAACCCCCGAGCAGACTAGCCTAGCGTTTTGTATTCAGTCAAGCAACGGCGCTGTTTTGCGTGATCGCATTTACCGTTATCGCCGAAAGTTGTGGCCGCGCGAGTTCAACATCTTCGCGCTTATTTCGCTCAGTCGGGAGACCCATTATCATCTTTCCCGGATCGCCGATATGATCGTCAAAAATCTTCAGGTAAAAGTTTCCGTGAGAGTGCGTTCAAGATATGTAAGCACATAGAAAAAATTATTAAGAAAATACATCCGAATAAGGTGAGGGCCAACCATAGCTCCGTTGTTGTTGCTCCTACCTGTGCCAAGATAGATGAGTACTTTTTGAGGGCTGAAATTAGCCCCAGTACTGAAAGGAGCAGCAGTGGAACTTCATATTTCTTTTTCTGTTTTCGTAATCCAAGAATAGTTCCAACGGCTGCTGATACCACGGCAATAATGACCGATTCCGTTTGAAACCCGGGAAGTGCATCGAAGGGCCATGATTTAAGTGAGCTAGCCGCAGATAAAAGCGAATGGATAGCAGGCAGCAGGATAGGGAACCTCTTTTTTTAGTTCATCCAATGACATAGCCTCACCCTGAATCGTACACATCTGCAGCTATACCCAAAACTCCCTGTCCATCAGGACTGTATCCAACGAAACGCAATTCTTTTAAAATCCAGGCCCTTCCGGACAAAGTTACTGAAAAGCTATTACTGCCTTGATTTTTGTTAGTGAGAACAACGTAAGGTTTAGGAGAAGCTGTGGGTGATGACTTCAACCATCTAGCAACAAACTGTTTGACGTCATCTTTTTTAAATTCGACCTCTGGTGAGGCTACGTTCGTTAATTTTCCAATCACCAAATTCTTCTTCACCTATAGTAGCTTTTATTTCTTCACCAATTTCTTGAGGCAGGATTAGATTAAAGCCCCCAGCAACATCAATGTTTAAGTCAACACTATACTGATTTTCATTCAATCTAGAAGCTATACTGATTTTGGAACGTTTCGTTCCGTTTCTGTCTCGTCTATCGTACTCTGTCACCCTGGATTGATTGCCTTGTCTGCCGATAGACTTAACATCAATATAAACTTGCGAGGCCTTTGAATACCCTAGTCCCACCCCAAACCTGAGTTCGCTGGGTATTAGTATTGGTTCTTCATAAATACTGCCCGAAATTTTCCCTTCGTCCATTCCATTTGGCGGAAACTGCGCGTCTCCAACACAGGCAATGCCACCAGCCGTCCATTCAATCGATAAAGGGCTGTTAATATGATTCTTGATAGCGTGAGTTACTTTATATGTTTTATCTTGGGTTAAATCTACCTGAGTACTTCACGTAAAATTAGCGCCATGATTTGTTACCCGCTCACTAGCAGGCTTGAAATCAACCACTAGGAAAGGGAGCAAGCATAGAATAAGTAGAAGTCGGGTCATTATCACACCTCCACGTTCCTTTTTTTCCTCTTTCGCAATCAGCGCAGTTGCTCACGCTAACACCGTCATATTCCTGGCCTGTCAACTACGCTGAGTCAAGTCGGATAGATCGCAACATACATGGACCATGAGCCGCTAAATTGGTGCCCTCACTTTTTTCCGAAGACCAAGACGGCGACTGGCTTCGCCTGAATATGGATCTTTGTAGTTTCGCCAATTGCAGTCCAACCGTCGGCTTCTTTCTGCTTTCTTATACTTTTCGGATTGTCCGCACCAAGCTCTACGAAAAGCAGCTTCTTGAAACGACCTATTGCCTTCGCCATAAACTCTGCTTTGTTTATGGGGAGAGCCTTACCGCCTACGGGTTTCGTACCGAATTCGATGAGTTTTTACCTAGTTCATCCTGTTCGACTTCGCAGGCATCCTTAGTCTCTTCCAGGGTGAAATCGCCATCCAATTCTCTCGTTAAGTCAGCCATGTCTGCCCCCTATTTGTTGACTTTCAGAATCTTCTGCAACCGATCGTTAAGGGTTGGATCGGTAGCAAAATTTTCCTGACTCATTTTTCCGACCTTTAGCAGGATGCTTGCATAGTCCTCAGCCGTAGGTTTGTCTGCTGGTGGTGAGGCCTTGTTCTCTTTCACTCTTTTCAATTGAGCTCTCAGCGTGGCTTTGAATTGATCCGAGTAACCAGGGTCCGAGTCGGCAAATTCGCATGAGTAGAGGTCCCAACGCCGGATCGCCTTCAATCGCTGAGTACGCGCCACGCAGATTGGTTAGCGCGGTGTTTTTGGATTCCACTGCGGCAGCCTTCTCCGCGTCGGCCTCCTTCTTTTTCTCCACCGCCTTGTTCTTATCGCCGTCGGCCTTTGCCTTGTCCTGCTCAGCGGTGCTCTTATCTGCCTGCGCTTTCTTCCTGTCCGCGTCAGTAGCCGCGTTCGCCGGATTCTTTGAGTAGCATCTGCGAGTCGGCTCGCAGCAGATTCGCTCGCGTGCGTCGCCGTGTCTACGTCAGTTTGCGCTTTGCTTACCTTCGTATCAGCCGCCCCGACTTTATCGTCTGCCTCGACATAGGCGTTTACCAGGGCATCAATTGCATCAGCGTTTTCTCTGGAAAGCTTAATCTCTGCCTCGGTCGGTGCGGGCCGAATACCGGCTTGTCGCTTTAACTCTCGTAGATCTCCTGGGCTTTTTTCGTTTCAACAGCCGTATCGCCGGCCAGTTCCGTAAACGCATCGACGAGCGTGCCGGCATTGTAGTAATCGACGATGTCCGAAATCGCCGTGCCAATTCGATACCCGTCTATGTCTTTCCTCTGATTCTCAACAATCAAACTCCGCACCCGCGCACGATTGCCGTTCATTTTGCTGATTAAAATTGGAGTACTTTGATCTTTGTAGAAGTTGGCGTCTGCAGATCTGCGCCCGCCCCTAAAGGCTGTTAGCGCAACACCGAGTATTTGAAGCGGCCGCTCGCCATTCGTAACACCTACCGCAGCAGAAGTGCCGAGATCGATCAAATCCGCAACGAAGTTCGTTCTATCTCGCCCGGCAGCCAAACCATTCTTGAAGTCACCGTACGCGTCATCGATATATGACAGGGCGTCGTCAATCAACTCATTTCGAACCTGTTTTGCACGTGCCGGGCCATCTGCAAGTGAACCTGATGTTCCGGTGCAATGAGGGGGTTTGGTCGAATTATCGTAATCCTTACCATCACGATAGCAATGGTACTTGATCTGCTCATTTCCCAGATGTTCATTTAGTCTGCCACGAAAGGTATCGACGTTCTCGAAATCGACAGACGGCCTGTATTTCGGACAACCGGTCGTAAACGTGGCGATGAAGACCAAGAGGTATAGTTGGATGTTTCGCATCTGGTTCTCCTTACGATTTCGCGCCCGACGTTACGCGCCGACGCGTTTAGTCCTGGTTCGCTTTGGCCTCTCTAGTCCTTCGACTCTTCTGCCGATCCACTTGTTAATGAAAAATTTATGAAATTCATTTCATGCGTAAAATCCAGGATCATCTGGTACCAAATGTGGGCCAGTCTGGTGCGCCATGAATTCTAAAGTTGGACCACCAAAACTACAGGGAGTCGCTAGAACTTGTTTATTTGTTATCGGATTGGCACATCGGTAGGCTGAGGACTGCCAGTCATGCGCTCTCCCAGTTGAGCTACAGCCCAAGAGTGAAGCGGCTGGTCGTAAGTGACCGATGCAGCTAGCTACCGTATGCATCGAGTCAAGCAACCGAGCGATTGCATTCACTCTTGTGGCCAATAGCATAGACAGTTTTATCGCCGATCGTTCCTATGGAACGAACTTAAACTGCGACGGAGCCGTCGCTTGTTGCCCGTCCGGGTTCTGACCGTCACCGCTACACTACCCGGGTCATGTTTCGGTGTGGTAGCTTTGATCACGGTCCCACTTTCAACTACCGCGACAGCTTCCACATCACCAAACTTCACAGTGGCTTTTTGGACGAAACCGGCCCCAGTGATAGTCACTGCTGTCCACCTGCCGCCGGACCTTCGTTAGGCGCAAGCGCCGTAAACGTCAAAGTGTTGCCGCCCGGCGTTGTCTCGTCAGTGTAAGTAAATTGAGCCGTCGCCTGAGAGTTGTCCGGATTCTGCACCACGACTGGCACAGTGCCAGGCGCATGTTTGGGTGTAGTTGCCGTGATGCTAGTGGCAGAATCGACGACCGCAACAGCAGCAACGGTCCCAAACCTCACGGTTGCTTTGTCCACGAATCCGGTTCCTGCGATCTTAACTTTCGTTCCACCAGTCTGAGGCCCCTTGTTCGGTGTCAAACTCGTGATCGTAAGAGGAGTCAGCTTGTCGCCGCGCTGTGCATCTCCTTTTCCTGAACCAGGCTTGAAGAGAGTTGTAAACACTTCCTCCAGCTTGTCGGTAGCTTGTTTCGAAAACAAGCCTGTCATGATCGCGAGCATCGCCACACCAAACTGGTTTAGGGCTTGTGGGCTACTAGCACTGGTCAGCAATCCAGCTCGGACGACGAAATAGAGTGCGAGCGCTAACGCAGCACCGACAAAAGGACGTGACAAGTACCACCACGTCCAACTCACCAGAAACTTACGATTGCCGATATAGGTGCTGAACAAAGTGATCGCGTTGAATCAAACTGCCGATGGCGCCAAGGACCATAACCATAAAGATCAAGCGTTGGTCCAGCGACCCGGAAGGTAGTCCAAAACGGAGCAAGCTGATATAGCTGAAGAAGTACATCGGCGAGCCATCGGCTGGCCACGGCTGGGGTGGCCATGCTTTAAGCAGCACATAGAACAGCAACAGGGCCCAAACGACGTGGCCCAGTCCCATGGTCGTGATAAGGCGACGGCTCGGGATTTGGCCTCTGGTCAGAGGCGGTTGCGGGAAATTAACAATCGAACTCATTTTTGATCTCCTTTTCAATGACGGCTCATCTTTATGTCCTTCTGACTGAGGCTTACATCAAGGGCGAGCGCCGCTTCAATCAGAAATAGAGTGCCCAGCGGCCGTGCATTGAAACCGCCATGCATGCCACTGAGTTCTGTATTGAAGGTATCGGTAAACTTGTCGCCGAATTTAGCCAGCAGTTTTACTGCCTTCGTCGGCGGAAAGATCTGTTCCTTTCAAAGATAATGTCGGGCATGGGAATTTCTCCTACGACAAGGACTGAATTGAATGCTCTGCTGGGTATGGAAAATCGGGAAAAAATGTTTCATCGATGGAGAGCAGAGAGCGGCGCCGAGAGCTAAGGGGGTTGCACAAACCATCAAAAGATGCCACGGGCTTGTTCATGGCATCTTCGATTTCCCGCAAAGCCATGCTAAGAAGGACCGATTACGAACCAGTAACTGGCTGCACTTTCCGGATGACCATCGGGACGTTGTATGTCCAACTGCAACCTATATTGCCCGCGTGTCGGGCGCGCTGCCGGCACAGGCACCACCACGACATCAATTTCATTTCCGGATGTATCGATCGTTGGGTTGTCGTTTGTGAGAATGGTGTTGCCACCGGCATCAAATAAAACCGCGCGGTAATTCTTAAATAGTCCTTTCGGCAGTTTGGCGTGTAGCTCAGTAGTTTGGATATTAGGCGGCACATTTAATTGTTGCAGGATGCCACCTTCACGCGTCTGAACGGCTGGTTCAAGAAAAACTGCCAGCAATGGACCATGTTTGGTTAGTGAAGACCGGTAGGAAATCCACACGACATTCCTCGCTCAGGCTGTTGTTGCCGGCCAGGAAAATCATCACGTTCCATTTGGGCGGTGGTGCCATCGTTTATTACCCCTGGGCAATGTGGTTAGAATCCCTGAACGGGACTAAGTTGTATTCGCGGGCCGGTTTCCCGTGTCACCGTAAACTCCGTCTTCTGCAATGAGGTCAGTCGGATTATTAAGGTTCCACAATCGTTGGAACGCGCGAATGCTCTCCTTGCGCACGTTTGCCGTTACTCCAGGTCCAATGTACGTGAAATGCGCGGGATCTTTAGGACCACGCCAACGCCAATTATGCTTCTTCAGAACGGCCCGCCATTTTGCATTTTCCTGGATATCGATCGCGATTCCTTGTTCGTGAGGGCTACTGCCTGGCGTTGCAGCCAGTGTTATACCGCATAGTTGGTGATGATTGAACCAGTAATATAAGACGTACTGGTGAGCCAGCGTCCGATACGCGTGTACCAGGAGAGGCTTTCTCCCTTCTCGGCGACGGCTCCGGCTAAGGCAGCTTTTGCTGCGGGCTGCAGGAAGGCCATCGTGCTCCCGCCAACGATCTGAACGATGTCGGCGCAGGGAACCAAATCACTGATCAATACCGGCTGTGCCAATGCAAAGATTTGATCGTTGAGTGGTCGAACACCCTCTGTGCTGCAGTCACTGTCGGCGTGCTCGATAGCATATTCTCGAACAGTAGTCATTGTTATCTCTCCGCGGTCACAATTAAAATCGATCGTTGAGTTTCGCAGTTTTAAGAGCTTGAAACATCGCGAAACCCATCGCGTCCTGTCCCTTTCCGCCCAGGTGCCACCAGTTCAGTCCCTGCAACTCGTCCCACCCATCGAACTGATCGATAAACTGGTTTAGTTTTGCTTCGGCAGTACCCTGGGTGAATCCTGGAACCTCACCCCAATAAGCCTGTCCAGCAATTACCAACGGTTTTTCCACCACTTCCTGCCACACTTCAATACACAGCCGTGCATACGACGCCGCGTTATTAAGTATGAACTGCGAAGCATCAACCCCCGCGGCATTGAGAATCTTTTGCGTTGGAAAGTTGAACCAATAGGTTTGCGGTGCAAAGAAATCAACGAATTCTTCAGCTGCGGTCATTAGCTGCGGCTTATGCCACGGAATGAACCCAAAGGTCGACAAACCGATTTGAGAGTTGGGAAGTGCTTCTCGTAGTGACTTAAAAAACGTTCGCACTTCCGCCTTGGTCCAGTTCGCACCATGTACGCCATCTTCGACATCGGCGACATAATGTTCCAGACCAAACTCGTTCAGTGTCGTGAGTGCGAGCTCAACTTCGACCTCAACGTTGTCACCCTGGCACCAACCCCAACCCGCAACTCCAATCTCCGCCTGCCTCAGCGCTGCGATTAGCTTTGCGGTTGGAGTGACCGCTTCAGGACCAGTGGCTCCGTAAATGCCGCGCCCAGGCATGCTGCATGTCGCATTCTTTTACAGCCGTGGCCACCATCGCGGCCAATCCGTATCGGGCGATGGTCGAAGCCGCGTCGTAGATGAAAACTCCATGACCGGAAACGGCCTTTTCCATGTTTCGACTCCTCAATTCAAGAATTCTCAAAACTCTTTTTGACACTAATGGCGCAATCGACAAAAACATTTCGTGCGCCAATTCTTTTTGTTGACACTCACACAACTAGCGCGTATGTTCTCGTCGCCTCGAAACACACCAGCTTTACCGCTCGAACTTCGGTAAGACACACAGCTTTTCTTATCTTTGCCAGTCGACACAGTTGTGGCCAAATTGTGGCCGGACGTAACCGATACTGTTCCGTTAGGTTGGTCCTACCAACCTGTAACGAAACGGGAAATTGCCGAAATTACTCGCTGGCTGCAACCTCTTTAATTGTTAATGATTAGCAAAACGGTAGGCTTAGGACTGCCAGTCATGCGCTCTCCCAGCTGAGCTACGGCCCCATTTATGCGAATTCGCTGTCGTACCATGCAGACTAGCCTAGCGTTTCTGAATTCAGTCAAGCCACGGCTTGATTCTGCGTGATTGCATTCACTCTTGTGGCCACATTGTGGCCACGCGAACTCAACGTCGCTGCTTGAAGATTGGCCCGCTAATTTCGTTCCGTGCGCAAATATACCACCGAGTTGTTCGGTGATTGATGTGACCCATAAGTGCGGCAGGAGGTGCGGGTACCCATCAGAACTGAGTCACGCTTGACCTCTGACTGAAATACTTCGGCAAGCTCCTTGACATCGGTTTGCTTTTTGCCTATACAGCATGGCGCACAGGTGAGTTGCGACTTCACTTGGAGCCTGCGTTTTCTCCCAAAATCCTTTTTCTTTTTAGCTTCTCTGATGGGTTACACGAACCTTCTCCGTGAACACCATCCGCATGGAGGGTCTTCCCCGACGACCTTGCCGGCCGCATCGCACGAAATGGTTTTTCACAATAATGCACGCATTGTAAATCGTTACTAAATGTCACCCCCAACCAGGAAGGAGCGATCCCATGCAAACTGCTGAAAGACGCAAACAATGGACGGTAATGGTCTACTTAGCAGGTCAAAACAGACTCTTCGACGAGATGGTTTATGCGTTGAAAGAGATGAAGCGGGCAGCGAAGAAAAAAGATTCAGAACGTCGCGCTGCTGGCTGAATTCTCCTCCGAGTGGGTATTTCCGAAGGACGTGAAGGGTATGAAACTTCCTACCCCGCGGCGATTTCATCTGTATACCGATGAAGAGCATCCCGCCGGTTCGGTGGTCAAAAACTTCATTAAAGTACCACAGGAAGAGCCTTACCCGAATCTTATCGAAGAGTTGGCGCAGTTCATCTGGTGGGGAGTAAAGAACTATGAGGCTCAGCGCTACATGGTGGTTTTTTCGGGAGACGGTGGGGGCGTGAATTCCGATTTCCTTCCGTCGCTTATCAGGCCGGGTCGAAAGCTCAAGCGGCTGATGTTAAAAAGAAGGTATTTTCTCGAGTCAACACGTTGGCGTACCAACACGGGCAGAAAGACATAATCTTCGACATAGTGGGCTTTGATAGTTGCATGATGAGCATGCTCAAGAGATTTGCCCACGTTTTAAAAGGTCATGCCAACTACATGGTTGGCTCACAAGGAAACGAAGACGACCTGGGATGGCCTTTCGCTGACATTCTGCAACCATTAACAGACCACCCAGAAATGACTGCCGAGCAAATGGCAATCAACACCGTCGATAAGTACAACACCTATTATCTCGACTACGCGATTATTGCCGAAGCATCGGCGAGTCTATCAGCGTTTCTTTGTGGAAATGATGGATACCCTGACCGCGGCGGTAAAGAATTTTGTAGACGCCTCATTGAAAATCTTGCCACGCGATTGCAAAAAACAAACCGCGCTCCAACGCATATTCGTATCGCTTTATGTCTCCGCTCACTGGGAAGCCCGCCAGACATATCGGGAGGACCAATTTGTTGACCTCTACGACTTTTGCGATCGCTTCGTTAAGCAAGCAGAAACCATGATGGACATTCACGGGCAAAAACTCAGTGATTTGCAGCCTGTCGTAGATGCCTGCAAGCGCATACAAACCCTGTTATGTAAAACTGAAGAGTGCGATGATGCTGCCGGGAAAGCCGTCATTACGTCATGCACGGTCGGAGCTAAATATCAATACTCCCATGGGATCTCGATCTACTTCCCCTGGAATAAGATCCATAAGCATTATTATCCTGGAGACGAGTACGAAGATCCCGCGATCGACCCGGACGAATTCGCCAAGAACACCGGCTGGTCCAAATTCCTACAGCGTTACATCGACTGCTCTCAAAGGCCTCAGCGATACTGGTCGAAATCGAGTCTAACCGACCAGACGAGAAAATTGATTGAGGATCTTGAAGATCCGTAAGGATCCGCCCGAAGGGAAAGGCATCGGACTTGAGCCGGAGACCGCCAAGAATCCACCTACCGATGGGGAATTAGCCCATGCGTAGAAGAACCCTTGCGTTAAAGGGCACACTCGCATTGACCCTTTGGTCTGTTGCTATGAGTGAGGGTTGGGTGGCGTCCGCCGAGTTTCGTGGTGATGATCTAACGCGCGTCACGAAAATGCTCGTCGACGCTCAGAATCTAGCGTCGCACGAACGCGCCGCCGATCTCGAAGCAGCAGTAGAAAAGCTTGAAGTCGCATTCAAGCTCTTGCAGCAACACACCTCATCAGCCTCCGCAACCAAGCTGCGCCTAAATTTGTCATTAACGTTAGGAACGGCACTAAACGATCTAAATCGCGCGCGATCCGCCTTGCCTCATCTTGAAGTTGCGGCACAACTGGCGGAACAGTCGCGCGATGACGCAACACGCCCCCTCGTTTTTCTTAAACTAGCCCGCAGCCAACTCGCGAATGGCGAACTCTCAAAGGCTGAAGCGGCTATGAACTCCGCCTTTGAAATCGCAAAATCTTCCGGCAACCAACAGACTCTCGCAAGAACGACACAAGGCCTCGCCGAGTACCATCACGAACTCAACAACTACGCGAAAGCGCAGGAGTACGCAACTGAATCTCTCGCACTGTTCACACAGCTCCAGGATCGACGTGGCTATGCAAAAGCACAAATAACGCTGGGATTGATCGCTTCGGATCTTTATCAATCTGAAAAGGCGACAACTCTGTACATGCAGGCGCTCGCGACCAGCAAGGTGATCGACTACAAAGCCGGAGTTGTCGACGCGCTCACGTTCAGTGGACACCTTGCTGCCAAAGAAGGACGCTTGCAATCTGCAATCGAGTCTTATCTCGACGCCGAAAAATTCGGACAAATCCTGGGCGACCAACTTAGACAATCGTATATTTCGAGTGGTCTCGCATATGTCTACGATCAGAGTGGAGATGCTAGCCGGGCACTCAAGGATGTACAGAGGCCACACTGAAACTAACGTTTGACCGGTTCAGAATTTGCCCTGCGGAGGCCAGACATCTATCGTCGACTTGGCGCAGCTTACTTTTCAGTCAAAGACTATCAGCAAGCTGCAACCGTGCTCCAAAAAGCGGTGACGCTTTTACAAGACAACTCAACCAGTGGCGCTACCTTGCGGCAACACTGAGAGATCTTTTCAGCAGCCTATGACGCATGGGCGAGTATGACGAGGCCTGGAACATTAAAAGCAGTGTCGAGAATTAATCGCGAAGGCTGAACGATCCGCGCGGGACAAAGGTTACCTGTTGGCTGCCGAGGCTCGAATGCTGGAGAGACAAATAAACTTGACGACGCGTCGGACAAATTGACGAAGCTTTACGATGCACAGGGAAGTCAAGATCGGCGTGGCGGTCAGCCGTGTTGTTTCAACTCGTGCGTTGGCGTTGAAGCAGAGTCAGGATCAATTCCGCGTTGTCACAGTTTGAGCAAGTCATTTGAGTCGACGAAGACTTTGATCCGAGTTACAGGATTCCGAGTTGAGCGCTTCATACCTCGCGGACGTTAGAAGACACTATGAAACTTACATAGAGGCGTTGATGCAGTTGCACAAGAAGTCTCCTGAACGCGGCTTCGCCAATCAGGCGCTTGAACTTAGCCAGCGGGCGCGCGCACGCGCACTGCTCGATTCGCTCGACGATCGGCAAACGACAACTGACAATTCAAGAGAAGATTCCGCAACTGATCGCAACTATCAGAACCTCAAACAGTCGCTTTCCGCGAAGGCCATGAAACGAGCAGAGCTACTCCGCGCAGGTTCAATGGCCGGAGTTAAAGATATTCGATGCCGAAATAAACCAACTAGCGATGCGTACGAACGAGCTGCATCAGTAATTCGGACGCGCCGGGCCAAAAGCGCCGATAGGCCTGCGCCACAGGTGCTTTCAGCAACTGAAATTCAACAGCAGTCTGACGGTCAAACCGTTCTTGTTGGAATATGCTCTTGTGATTCGCGGAGTTACTATGTGGCTGTTATTAGCGATTCTGATTGAGACTTTTGAACTTCCGGATCGCAAATCGATTGAAACGCAGATACGCGAGTTGTCGATTTTATTTCGAATCCTCAGAGACTGCTCCCGGATACACTGATGAAAGGTTCTCGAGGCATTCCTACGATTTGCAGAAGCGGTCAGCAGTCTTGCTCGTGTTTTGCTAGGACCAGCCCGTGAAAAGCTAACAAACAAGATTGGAGTTATCGTGGCTGATGGTGCGCGACACCTGGTTTTGTTGGGGGCGTTGGAACTGGCTCTCGACCGCTTATCGACACGAATGAAGTGACTATCATCCATCCGCTTCTGATGATGTCTTTCGTACGCAAAAGGGGCGCGGTCAGACAGGCTGGGTCCAGATCGCTGGCGTCATTGCGGATCCTTGTTCAGTGCAGACGACACACGCTTCCTGAGTAATCAAGTAAGTAAACATGGGCCACGACGAAATCGACTAAATAGCGGCATGGATGTGCAAGTCACGCAAACACTGCGCGACTGGGGTCGCTGACACCTTCCGGAGATCTTTGACGTCTGGTAGCATCGCGATGGGAAGCGAATGCGATTACTTCGTTAGCGAGTGGACCAGTGCTCAATGCCATGGACTTCAGAGCGAACTTAGCCACCGTCTTGAGCCCGGAACTAAAAGATTATCGCATTATTCATTTTGCAACCCACGGTATCTTAAACATGGAGTGTCCCTCGCTGTCAGGCATAGTGTTATTGCTGTTCAACGATCGAGGAAAACCCCAGCCGGGTTATTTACAATTTTTTGATGTTCTTGAAATGAATCTTCGGGCCGAACTGGTAACGCTATCGTCGTGTCAAAGTGCCATCGGAAAAGAGTTCAAGGGCGAAGGCATGGCTGGACTTTCGCGCGCGTTTATGCAGGCCGGAAATAAACGCGTGGTTGCGAGTCTTTGGAAGGTGGACGATGTTGCGACATCGGAGTTGATGACAGAATTTTATCGCGGCATGTTGAACCTGGTTTTGAAGCCGGGCGCGGCGTCGCGGCAGGCACAGCTAAAGTTGCGCGGGCAGAAGCGTTGGTGTTTACCTTTCGACTGGGCGGGCTTTGTGCTGCAAGGCGAGTGGCAGTAAGTTAGGTGCATCAGGAAGTTGAAGCAAGGAAGAAACCGATTAGTAGTGGATTCCCCCCTCCACGTTAAAAAAGAAAAGTGGTCGCTTACACAGCAAGCCTTTGACAATCTCTTGCACCATTTAGCAGCAGATAGCGGACGAGGCTGCGAAACAATACGAGAGACTGAGGCTGAAATTGGTCAGGTTTTTCGAGTGGGCGCGCGCTCGACCCCCTGAAGAATGTGCCGATGAAACGATCGATCGCGTTGCATGCCTGTTAACGAAGGAAAAGAGGTCGACAACATTGCTTCGTTCTCTTATGGCGTGGCGAAAAAATCTATGGAACGCCTCCGGTTGCGCGAGACAGAGATCTGGACAACGCACGTCACGTTCCAGTTGCAGCTGTGACCGAAAAAACTGAGCCAGATGAACGTGTGCAGTGCTTCGATACTGTCTTGGAAGAATTTGCCGGAGGATAAGCGCAGACTGATTATTGACTATTACCAGCATGAAAAGAGGGCCAAGATTGAGTTGCGTAATCAGTTGGCTGAAAGCTCAGCATTCCGCTTAATGCCTTGAGAATTCGGGTTCATCGTATCAGGAGCCGTTTGGAAACTTGCGTTGACCAGTGTCTGAAGATGAAAGATTAATTGCATTACAACACTGTTAGTGGAGAAAGTTGTTGGCGTTTCGCACAGAAAAGGAAGTCTTACAAGCTAAATACCTGTTGGGAGACCTGTCTGAGCAGGAAAAAGTGACTATCGAAGAATCATATTTTGCCGATGACAACAGTTTTGGAGAGCTGGAAATCATTGAAGATGAACTCGTTGACGCTTACGTTCATGATGAGCTACCCGCCGCTGAGCGACAGCAGTTTGAGAAGTTGCTTCAGTCGTCCGCTCGATTGTCCGGACGCGTTCAGTTCGCACGAATACTGAGCCAACCGTGTCCGCGCACGGGAGTGCTGCCCGTCACAGATGCCGGCGATGACGTGGTGGTTGAACGATCGGTAAGAGCTCAGGACAACCAAACTCTGGTGGCAGAAGATCTTTGTGGTGCCCCAACCAGGAGGCACGCTTGCATTTGCAGGAGCCGCATCCATTGTCTTGCTCGCAATCGGTTTGCTGTTCACATGGTTACAGTTACGCCAGACATCCCGACTACTTGAACTCGAACGAGCTGCGGTGCAAAAACAAACAGAAGCTCTTAACGCCCAATCAAGCGAACAGGCCTCGCGACATCAACCAACTCGCGGCTGATCTGAAAGAGAGCGAAACCTGCGAGCAGAGGATCAGAAGCTGATTGAGTCGTTGAGAAACGATTCCGGTCAAGAAACCTCATCTCCGTCTTCAATTATCGCTTCGCTTTTTTTGATCCCGGGATTAACCCGCGATGCGTCTGGCACCGGTCGAACTGTAACTCTGCGACCGGGCCAGTCTGGCGTTTGCCTTTTACTTTCTCCGTGCAGGAGAATATGATATAAGAGGATTATCGAGCGGCGCTTAAGAACCAGGACGGAGTCGAGATACTACAAAGCAAAGAATTGAAATCGCGCCGTACACGTTCGGGTAATCAGATCGCATTTCAGTTCTCTGCCGCGGGTGTAAGTAATGGCGACTACGTTGTTAGCGTTAGGCGGGCAGACTTTGTCCGACTGGGAATCCATCACAGATTACGCTTTCCGCCTGGTCCACGCGCGCTGAGCCCTCCACCATCACCTCCCGCGGTACATAAGAGCGAGTGAAATATTTCTGCCGCGTAACAAGACACTCATATCATCAGGACACAAAGTGCTAACGAATTGATCATATCGTGATATGAAAGGATAACCCCGCTAAATGCCAAACCCAACCTGGAAAGTGATGGTCTATTTCGCCGGCCAGAATCGCCTTGCGGACGACATGGTGTACTCACTGAAAGACATGAAGAGTGTAGGCTCGGATGACAACCTCACACTCCTTGCCCAGTACTCTGCAAAGTGGTTATGGAAGAAGTATTCATCACAGAAGTTGAGCTTCGCAACACCGCTGCGGTTTCATTTTCAAGACAAACGGGAAATGGGTAGTTAGCGATCACGTAAAACCCGGTAAGTATTGAAGGGCCGGACTACAATTATGTCAGGGAACTCTCAGAAGTTTATTTGGTGGGGCATCACATACAAAATAATGACCGACAGACCGATACATGATCATTCTGTCAGGTGATGGAGGAGGGCCTATTTCAACGTTTCTTTCCGTCAATCATGGAGCCGCATAAGAAACTGGGCCCGTTCGAACTGCATCGCGTGTTTTATGAGGATATGGCCGAAAGTTTACATAAAAGATCGGGCGCAAGATAGACGTTGTCGGACTCGACAGTTGCTTAATGAGCACGGCGGAAATCGGTTACGAGTTGCGTAATTACGTCGACTATCTGGTTAGTTCTCAAGGGAACGTAGACGACATCGGTTGGCCCTATCGGAGATCTGTTGAGCTGGTTGAAGCAGAATCCGACCAAGCAGTCCGGAGAATCTCGTCAAAGAAACGGTCGATGTGTACAACTCCTACTTTGTTGATTACGCGATGATTGGAAAGAGTTCGGGTAACCTCTCGGCACTTAACCTTTCGGCATTTGAGAATCTCGCGACTCCTATCTGGGTCCTTTGTAAGAAGAAGCTAAAACCCTTCTGCCTTACGGCACCCGTTCGCCGAAAACGGAAGCTTTCAAACGGCTCTTTGCTCAATTGCTGGTGCGTGCGCACTGGGTCGCGCAAACGTATCGTGACGATCAATATGCGGACCTCTTTTGATTTCTGTGACAAGCTGATTGAAGAGATAGGTCTGCTGCAGGCGGGACGATCGGGTAACAAACAGGACTTTTCTCGAATAATTGCCGCTTGCGAACAGATTAAAAAAGTGCTCTGTGGGGCGAGGAATCCGTCGAGGCCTTCCCAGAAAAGGTTGTGTTGAAGTCGTGTCACGTCGGTGCAAAGTACCGATCTTCTCGAGGTCTTTCGATCTACTTTCCGTGGCACACACTCAATGAAGCATATGAACCTTATCTTGAGGGTAATAAACCCTCCAGAGGTGACGTAAGTAAGCAACACTCGCTGCCGCGGGTGACCGGGTGGGGCGATTTCTTGAAGCGGTATATTCGCGCTACGCGAAGATCTCCCAGGGAGGTGTCATGCCTGGCGGTGACCGGAATCGATTGATGCGTGATCCGCCGGAAGGCAAAGGCGAACGCACCCAGTGTGAAACTGCGAAGAATCCAACTCTCGAATGGCAGATCGCAGAGTGCATAGACGCACCGCAGAATCTGTAAATCTGGCGCTCAAGCTTCCATCGGCTGAGCACAATGCTTCTCGAACGACTACTCATCTGAACTGTGGCTCTTTGAACCACTGAGCAAAGAGCCACACGTTCATATCAACAGCTTTGGCAACCTGCCTGCACCTGAACTGAAATGATTTTCTACGTCCGGCCACTTAATTGTGCCGTGGACGAGGATTTCATGTTCTAGCTGCCCGGAGTGTCGGCCAGCGCGGACTAGCCGCTACGGCAAAACTGCGATCTTATAGAGTATGGTTTCGTAGAATTTTCCGTAGTCCTCTGCTTTCACGGTTTGACCGTCGCCCAAATATCTCGAGGCAAGCGCCCATACGAGATAGCAATCTTGCGGAGCGCCATACTTCGGATCAGCCTCCCCGGGAGGTTTCCCGCGTCGCACTTGAATCAATCGTGCAGGCAAATTTAGCAATATACTCTCCCGGTGCTTCAGCGTGGTTTTGTCGAGCACGCAAATCTTATATTGATGCGTGACAAACAACGTGTCAGACGTCGCGAGCAGACTGACTGCAGACTGCCGGTTGTATTCTAAGTTCGGACCAGTAACAGGCCTTGAGTCTCTCACCATATGCGTCACAGTGCCGGCAAGCTCAACAGTTCGCTTCTCGTTCGGGTTGGCAGCATTGATGCGCGAGATCATCAACGCAGACCCGTCCGCTTTTGAATGCGCACAAAAGATCAGGTGCTCTGTGGGATCAACCAGAATCGCTTCTTCCCTTCCAGCACCCGGAAGGTCAATGTCGATCTCTTTGTCGTTCTTCAGATCGTCCCCAATGATTCCTCCCTCAACACAGATGGCCATTGCTGCTCCCGGACGCACGGCCATTGGAGAGATGGTGTTGGGGGCAACCCATCGCGGGGCTTTAGGCACACGACCGGGCCGAGATCATTTTGAAGAAGTCCACAATGCGATAAAAGTGCTGGCGCAGCTGGAGGGAAAGACCAACCATCCTGTCTGTAGCTTTGCTCGATTTGCCACGTTGGTTGTCTTTTCATTCCCAGCAAGAAGAATGTGGAGTCGTTGGGCGGAACCCTTAAGGTTAGTGATTATGTCGTACTTGAACACTTCAATGGGTAATCCTGGTTGTGGTTTCAACGCATGATCAAAAACGCTCAGGTTTTCACCATTGAGGATGGCCACCACTCCGTTTGACAAAACCGCTACGCTGTTTGGGCAGGAGAAAATGTTCGTGGCCTGTACAAGCGCATTCGCATTGATTACAAGACTGTTAGCGTCAATCCTCAATATTTTCGCGTTGGTCACGTTTGGCGGTTCCACTAACGGAAGATAGATCGAGGCCCCATCTTTACTGGGTACGCCGTCGCCCAGATACGCCACGTTCAATTTCTTCTGGATTTTATAGCGAACCGTAAACTCGTAAGCGTGGTATTCGTGCGTTTCCTTGACGGAAACGTCTTCGATAATGAATGCCTGTGGGCCATCCCATCTGATACGGATCCGTTCTTTCTGGACCTCACTGCTCGGTGACATTTCGATGCCGTCCGGCAAGGAGAAATCAACGTCAACGGGCAATTCACCCACGCCATGCGCATAAATAGAAAACGGCGGCGTGTTGTATCTGATCGTTATCGCGTTCTCCGGATCATACTTCTTCTCAATATCGGCCGGAACTGTCGCATCGGGTGAACGCAACCACAGCGTGTAAGGAGTGAGATTGCGGATTCGCAACCTTATGCCGTTGCTCAACTCCTTTGGAAACCTCTCGATGAGACCAAGAGCGACGGGATCATCCAGCTTGCCCGGCATTTCGGTGATGGTCACTCCACCTTGCGCGTTCGGAGTAAGGCGCTTGAAGCTGATCGTTGAGTACTGAGAAGCGTGGGCCGAATAGCGTCACTTCAAGCACATAATCATGCTTCACGCCGGGCCCTCGCTGTGCGAGAAAGCGCAGGATGGCGGTCTGCGACGTCTCGGCATCGTTGTAACGTAGGTCAACCGGCTCTGCCCTTTTGGGGTTCGTCGAGCCAGTTGGTAAAGGCGAACTGAGTTGCACGTGGCCGGTTGCACTAAAAGGCACCAGGCCAGCCTTGAAACAAGTGTCGTTCATCGGCACAAATTGCATACCGGTATTGTTGATGAAACCGAACTCGCGCTTCTTGTTCAGAAGGGATGTGAGCGGTTTGGATGGAAGGTCGCTGAGGTAGTCGGGTAAAAAGAGATCTTCGCTGGCGCCGGTCAAGGTGCGGGTCTCGCCATTAGGATCAATCATCCACAGCCGTGGTGATGGTGATCCTCCTCCACGAAAACCAACCACCTCCCCTTCCTTTATATCCACCCCATGGCCGCACCTGGACCAACGGTCATTCAGTGGACTATAGACAAGATCCTGGGGGATCCTGCTGGCGTCCTGTGGTGGGGTCAGATTCGTGGAAGGCAGTACATTTTTTAGACCAAAGTTGGCGAGTGAGGCCAGGGACGGAACAGCAGTGGGACTTAAAACCGCCAACACACGTCCGACCGGAACCAACAGGCCCTGCTTGACCATTGATGCTCCATGGTCATCGACAGCACTCGCAGCTTTGTAAGGTTCAAGTTTGCCGTCTTTAAGTTCAAAACGAAGCATTTGACCGGAATCACGATGCAAAGCAAACAGCGCGTCGTCGAAAGTCAGCAGCCGGTACCCTGTCAACCGTTCAAGCGAAAATTCGTTGCGATATTCTGCTTTACTGGTGCTGCTGTCGAAACCGATTGAAAACGCGCTGCGAACTTTTCCGGTTTGAAACAAACTTTCGACTACTACATAAGCTCGACTGCTGTATACGACGAAATCAAAAACCGGCGAGCTACCCATAATCGGTTTGAGATCGAGCGGCGGAATCCCATCGAGTGTGCCATTGGCTTTGTAAAGCGCGACTTGCAGATCATTCTGATCTGTCTGCCGCAGGACGACAAATTTGTCACCTAAAGCCGCGATTGCCAGCCACGCCCTGGGCTTATCTGTATTAGCTTTGGTGAATTTCAATTCGTTGATCCCATCAAACTGGTCTTCTGTTCCGACTTCGGCGAGCCAAAGGCCGTCGGTGGTCAGCAGCGCCATCGTTGGAGCAGCAACTGCGAGTCCGAGTGGCTTCCCTGTGAAGTTAGATTTCTGGTCCATCTTCGTCCAGGGGACCACCGCATATGTTGCTTCACGTGATTTCTCCATCTTCCGCTGGATTTCGATATAGAGGTCAGCTGTGATCTGAGTCTCAATCTCGGTCATCCGCGCATTGGAGCGCACCACTCCCGTGCCTTGAGCGAAGCCACTCAAAGTCATGTCGGTTAACTTGAATTCTTTGAACGCGCCAGGGGCCGTAATTCTGACTTTATTCACACCCCACGCCGCCCAATCGAGCTCGACGAGTCCGAACGGCAGGACGCGAGACGGGCGCGCCTTCAGGTACCCCTGCTGAGCTGCGGTGGCGATATCAATCGAAATCATTCGAGCCACCTGCACGTTTGGCTTACCCGACGGGCCCCGCTACCTCCGCTTGCAGCATGAAGGTCATAGAGCCCACTGCTTTGATAACAAACGAACCTTTTGAGATTTTGTAATTCGAGGTGTCGCTTAGTGACCATTCCGTATTACCGCCCGGCAATGGACCACGTAATACGGCGCTCACACCGTTCTTGATTTCCCATTTGATTGTTACATCAGCCATCGGCTCGATCGCGGTGGGGCTGTCCTGATTTGTTTTGAACGTAACCTGCGGCGTCCAATCAATCTCTTCGGCCTTCAGCTCGAGCTTACCGTCTACGCGTGGCTTCGGGTCGTATTCGTAACCATAAGGAAGGTTGATGCTGACGCGGCGAGCTGCGGGATCAAGAGGAATGAGAATGGTAAAGTCAGCGCCGGCTGCCAGAATCATCGGCGGTATGTCGGCGCCACTCTTGTCCAGATCGTTAAAGAACATAAGAGTGACAAAGTGGGCCGTGGTTTCCGGCTCAGCCCACACAGACGCCTTACCCTCCGTGCCTTTCACGTGCTGATCCACATTCGTTACCGGCGGGTAGTTACCTGGAGCTTTGTCAGCAGCTTTACGGATATCCTCGGACACCAGCACCTTGGGGAGAGTAATTTCCATCTTCAGAGGTTTATCCAGCTCAGCGCCGCTGGTGTTCTTCACTTTTATGGCTAACTGGCTCGCCGTAAAACTCTGTACGGTGAGGTCAAGCATTGATGTCGGCCATCGTATTTCTCCTTTGGGGTAAACCTACGTCGTCACAGTTTGTAATCGAGTTGGCAAACGAAAACCGGACGGTCCGGCATCGGCTCAATCGGCTGCATCGCTCCCTGGAGCTTCAACGGCGCATCTCCGGGCATTAACATCTTTACGAGCATCACCTGTATTTTTTGTGCGCTGTCAATGTTGAGTCGAATTAATTTTGTCTGCGGCTGATTACCCGGTGAGGCCTCAATGCCGTGTGGCAGAGCGAAATTGAAGTTCACTTTAATCGTGCCCTCGGTCTCAACTTTGCCGTCAAACTTGAGAACAACATCAGGAACCTCAAGGTTAATCGGGAAGAAAGCCTCGTCCAGAATATAAGTAGGCCCACCCACAAGAATGGGGTTAGGCTTCAGCCGGAATTTTTCGGAGGCATTGACGATCACAAACCTCAAATGCTCGGCAAAGCGCGCGGGACGCGGCACGTCAATGATGCTGTTAGACGAATGCTGCATTCTGCTGCCGAACACTTCATCGTTGGTGAAGAGCTTGCCACCGGTTATAGCCAGACACGTCTCACGCACGAGGTTGCAGTCGACAGATCGGGACCTGAGAAGGTCACCTCCAAAAGATGATCCACATCACTTCGCGATTCTGGACGACGAGCCATCTGGAGCTGCAAGGTGACGGGCGACGGGTTGGGTTGTTGTAGCCGATATCAACATCAAACTGCACTTGCGCTCGCGCCGGCAGCGGTGAGACTTCTCTTGGACCATCCGTTCTTATTTCAGTGATGCCAAGCTTGCGATACTTCTCCTCGATTGGACCAAGCGCGCTCGCGTATTTGATCGTGAACTTTCGCTTCTTGTTGAGATAGGGAAACAGCGGCTCCGCCGGAAAGTTCAACACATAGTCGCGCGCGAACAGTGATTCGGAACCGACTGCGAGCGTGTACGTCTCTCCGTCAGGTTGAACAACCCACACACGCGGTGAATCGCCGTCGCGGAACGCGGCTACAGCACGCGGTTTGACATCCAGGTCATGACCGCATCGCGCCCAGTAATTCTTTTGCGGGTTGTAGACCAGATCCTGAGGGATGTTGTTCGGATCCGTCGATGTCGTGCTCTCATAACCGAGAACGTTGTGCAGATCGTGTTCCTCGAGTGAATCCAACGAAGGAACAGAAGTCGGGTTCAACACAACGAGCACGCGTCCAATGGGCACGATGAGTCCATCGCGGATCATCGATTTATCCTGCTCGCCTTCTTTCCTCACGGCGCTGGCCGCCTCCATCGGAGGTCCTAATTTGCCGTCGTTCGTGAGCTCAAAGCGAAACATGCGGCCCGACTGTCGATTCAACGCGTAGAGAGCATTATCGAAAGTTACGAGCCGGTATCCGAGTAAGCTGTCGAGCAGCGGTTCAGTTCGAAACTCAGCTTTCCTGGTATTACTGTCGAAGCCAACCGAATACGCGCGCCTGCCACTTGGAGCTTCCGCGACAACGTAGGCGCGTCCGCCAAACCCGACGAAATCAAACACGGATCTGGTATGCGTCGCGATCGGGCGCAGATCCGGGTGAAGAGTAATGGGTGGAATCACGTCGGGACTTCCATCGAGGGCGTAAGGCGCTACTTCGAAATCAAAGCTGGAAGCCGCACGCCGCAGGCAGACAAATCTGCTGTCCAATGCCGTCAATGCAGCCCATTCCGTCGCGGTGGCAGCAGTCTTCTTGACGAACATCAGTTTCTTTAACGCCAGTG
The DNA here is from genome assembly GCA_963800055.1 of uncultured Acidobacteriota bacterium. Classification (GTDB taxonomy): domain Bacteria; phylum Acidobacteriota; class Blastocatellia; order Pyrinomonadales; family Pyrinomonadaceae; genus PSRF01. Next base: position 350,773 of record CAWCZP010000022.1, on the reverse strand, counting down.
ACGGATCGATCTTGCCGACGTCAGCGATGTACAAACCTTCGCTCGTAAGTAAAGCGATCTTAGGAGCGATCACCGCCAGGCCTAACGGGTGTCCGGCGATGTCAGGCTTCGTCATTCGTTGCCAGGAAACAACCAGCACCGACTTCGATCGAGTTTCTGGCTTGGCTTCGATGAGAACTGTTTCCGTGCCTGCCTTACTGGCACTGAAGCGCATGACACCGTGCCCTTCATACGAACCGCCAAAAGTCTGCTGGGTTAGTTTGATAACACGGGTCGTATCGCCCGCAGTGATTACTACTTGAGGTACGCCCCACGCCGCCCAATCCATTTCGATAACGCCGTACGGCAGGACCTTGCCCTGGCGTGGGCCAAGATAAATGTGTTTCTTGTTTGATGTATCGAGCGTGAGCATCTTCACGACTTGCAGATTTGGCTCGTTATTCGGACGTGTTACTTCAGCCTCCAGGAGGTAATTCATCAAACCAACGACGCGGACTGTCAGAAAGCCGTCAGCGATCTTGAAATCCGCATCTGGGGCTGGACTCAGCGACAACTCGGAATTGTCGCCCGGTAGTGGTCCGCGCAGAGTGGCGCTCACGCCATTCTTTACGCGCCAACGAATCTTCACCAACTCTCCCGCCTGAATCATCGTCGGGTTAGTTTCATCTGTATAAAGTCGGACGTCCGGAGGGTCGGTCACCGGAATCGACTTAAGTTCCAGCTTGCCATCAATCCGATTTTGCGGGTCGCCATGTGTGTAGCTATAGAGCAGATCGATGTTATCGCGTTTGGATTCCGGGTTGAGTGGAATGCGAATGATCGATTCAGCGCCTGCTGGAAACTTGATTGGAGGGTTAAACTCAGCGCCGGTTTTTTGGTCCTGATCGTTGAGAAGCACTATGACGAGGGTCAGGTCGGAGGATTCGCGCCTCGCCCAGATGGACCAGCCTTCCGGACCAGTCACCACGCCGTCGAGTCGCATTGCGCCAGGCGGAGACTGGTTTTGTTGCCGACTTAATTGCGGCGTCGCTCACCGCCGCGCTCACCAGGTACATCGGCGGATAAATCTCTATCGCGAGAGTGTCATCCAGAGAAGCGCCACTGGTGTTTTTGACTTTTATTGTTAACTCATGGGCCGAAAAACTCTGGACCTTGAATTCGAGCAGTTCTGACATCTATTCCTCTTGTGCTTTTGAGCTTCCTTATTCTTCGTTCAGCAACAGCAATCGTCCCTCGGCCGCAACTACCGGCTGGTCGCCGAAATACCTGGGATCGACTGCTACGACAGCGGCCGCTTTTTCATTGGTCAGTGGACCGGAGAAATTCCAGACTCCCTTGTTGCCGGTGGGCGTAGGCACGGCAAGCTTATCGGCCGGCACCAGCACCGGGCCGACGCGAAACGATGCCTCCATTTGCGCAACCGTCTTGTTCAGCTCCGGATGCGCGAGCGTGATTGTTTTTGCAGGCACGAGCCCGCATGCGGCTTGTACGGAGCCCCATGGATCCATTAACAGAGTTATCCGTTCGGGGGTGCTAAAGCCAACTCGCAGCCCGTGTACGTTCGGATCCCCAATGTAATCTGACGCCTTTACTTTGTCGGACAATTGAGGAACGACGATCCGGTTGTAAGCACCTTCTTTGAAGTAACCAACCAGTCCATCCTCCACACTGTGGGCGTATCCGAGATCGATGCGCACTCGCAGCGCAGCAAGTTTTTGATCTTCGCTGCCAGGGCGTTCTGCAGGGGCAACATGTGGATCGCCCCAGGCCTTGCCGAATAACTCCAGCCCGACACTCGCACTCACCAGTGCGAGGGGACGGCCAACCAGAATCGTGTCGCGACGCGCGCTCGACGGTCGAATGCGTTCGAGCGCGTTATCGATCAGATTCAGAAGTTCAAGCAGTCGCGGTCTTGAGGTAGGAGTAGTTTCAACAAGCGACTCGGCGAACGCTTTCAGAGTTGGATTGCTAACGCTGTTAATAGCCACACCACCGGCGCCTGCCTCCCAACTGATGCGCAACCCGCGTTGGTCTTTTACGATCACGAGATGGCCCATCAATTCGCCCTTCCGGTCGCAGAGTACGAGCGCCTGGTCGAGCGGGTTATAAAAAATCCAGCCGCAGATCGAGCTGAGTGCCGGTTCACTGTTCGCCGTCTCGCTGCTACTTTCAGTCGCAGCGGTGAAGCGGAAGTTGAGACGAGTTGGCTGGAGCACGCGCGGCGGCATCGCGAACACCGTTGGGTCATCGTGCCAACGCATGCGGGGATGAAAGACCTGACCCGTGGAGCTGCTGCCCGCGGCCGTCCGCCCCAGTAAGTCTGCGAATTGACCAAAGTCATCGACGAGCCACAACTCATCAATGCGCATCGCACCCGCCCGGATTAGAGAAAAGGGATCTTCGGCGGGAGGTTGCGACGTCAGGGTAGGTGGCGCGAGTCGCTCACCTGTCACGGCACTGCCATCGGGAACGTCGAGTTGTGTTCTGACGTCGTTCTCTAAAGCCTTTAATCTCGCGAAAGTATCTGCATTGTCGCTCCTCAGCCAGGGGCGAGTAGAGTCGGGCGTGATACGCGAAAGAGTAATGTCGCGGCATAACAAAGCTTGATGAAAACCGGCGAGCGCCTGGCCCATCAAGCCTCCCAGAGGCAATTGCCGGAGCGTCTCACTCCAGACGATTTCATAGCGTTTCAAAATCTCTACAACCGCCGGCGGAAAAGTTGTGTCTTTTTGCTGGCCACCATTAGTCGTTGATCCAAGCAGTTTACGTAAGGTCTCGACTGGTTCTTTGAACAGTCGATCATCAATCGGGCTGAGCAGGCTGCGCCCACGCACGGTATATCCCTTCTGCGGAATCGATCCTCGATCCAAAGGCACAAAGTCAGCCCCACCAAACTTCCAAACTGGTCCAAACGGCTGTTCCGCTGTAGAAGACTCCGTAGTCGGAAACCACGTGATTTGCCAATCCAGAAAAAGTGGCGACCAGGGTTGTTTCACCCATAAGTCGACTAGACGATGCGGGTGAATATTCAATGCTTCCGGCTCAAGGGTGATTTGGTCATGAGGAGGGTTGGCTTTTCCATCCCACGTCACGTCATGGACCAGTCGATTAGTCCATTCAGACCACCCTGCCTCGTCAACAAAAGTCTTTGTAGCGGGCAAAGTTTTTTCGGCCAGATTGCGTATCGCTTGCTCAACGATCGATGCTTCGTTGAGCAATCCGTTCAACACCGGAGGACACGCCGGAAGGTGCCTCTGCGCTGCAGCGGCAATGTCAGCGACGCCTGTTGCGTTGCTGACCGTGTTGGGTTGTCCATTTCTCACAACGACTTTGGCGCCGGTTACGATCGCTTCCGGCAAACGGCAAGGGAGCTGGCGCGGAAACTGATGTTTATTCGGCGAGCCGCAGTTCTTGACGACGATCACCGGATCGGCCGGTAACCAGAAGCGTGGCGCGGGATCGTATTTGAGCTCGAGTTCGTCCTTCGGCAATTTACTTTTCAACTCGTCCGGCAGAGGTCGAAGGCGATCGAGTAGTCCATTGACTTTGTTGCGAAGAGCCGTGACGTCATTAAGTAAGATTCGGCAGTATTTTTCTTCATCGTCGGTAACGCGCGCGGAACTGCTTTGACTTGTGAACCAACTTCCACCAGCGCGCATACAACTCCTGTTGCAACGCCGATAGCTCCCGGCTCGCAGTATCCGCGTCAGCTTGAGCCTGGTTGAGTTCCTTGAGTTTCGCGAGTTGCTCGGGTGTTGGTTGGATTGCAGTTTCCGCTGCCGTTTTGTTTGCGTCAGCAGGAAACACTCCTTTATCGTCAGACTTAGGACGGATGTACCAGATCTTCCCGGCTTCATGCGTCGCAAACCAGTTCTGATGTACGGTCATGTCGCGTGACGCGACATTCCAACTTTTCACAAGCGTTTCGGCTTCGCGATAGATAACGGCCTCAAGAGCTTTCCATAGATTCGGCTGCTCTTTCGCGAGACTCGACGGCTGTTGCTCACCGCTGTATTCACTCGACACCAGCGACACCAGCGCGTCTTCCGCATTGTTGCCGACGCCAACCTTAAAAGAAGGCTTGGATTTTCCCATCGCCCCGCCAACTAATGGCGAACCTGGATAACCCAGCATCGTGCCCTTGTGAGTTTCTCCACTCCAGTAGTTGATGTGGGCCACCATGCCATGGAAAACCGAGCGTCGCTTGAGTAGATCGACAGGCGCCCCGGAAGTCGCGTCGATAGACCATCCCGGCGGATCGATCAGCCAACCGAGCAGTTTATTTGTCTCGTCTCGTCGCTCGACTATTTTTGCACTTGGCGATGACAGTGGTTCATTTTGGGGCTCACGATACCAGCCGAGCACGGCGTAAGTGAGTGTTGTCCTTGTATCGATGTTGGGTGTGCGAAGATCCTCGAGTTTGTCGTGCCATGAAAATATATTGCGATTCTCGGCGATGTATGCCGTGAATGTCGGCGAGCCCGTGTAAGCGTTGCCAACCGCGGTTATAGGGTGTCGGTCTCCGGAAAAATTCGCAGTCGCGAACTCTTCAAGAGGAACTACTTTGCCGAACCCCCTGGCGACTAATCTGTCATTGTCGGGGATTAGAAGATTAGTTGGAGAACTCTGATTGACTACACCACCGTCGATGAACCACGCTCGAGTTGTCAGCGTTGAGTCGCGTCGGGCGAAGCGGACGATTAACCAGTGATCCGGTAGAGCAGGAAAATCCAGTAACCCCGGCGTATAAGCGTGTCGCAAACCTGCGGGCAGTACCCAGTGCAAATAGACGCCGCGGTCTTTATCCTCTGGCAATGCTTGTTTGCTTGTAGCCGGATCCAAAACCAGTGACTCAGCAGGGTGACCCCCAAAATCGCGTTTTGCGCCATAAAACGGTCTTGGCCAAGGCACTCGTAGGACTCCGATCAGCGGTTGGTAGTCATACAGTTGTGGCGCCCAGCGACCAGCGTTGGCGACGAACTGGTTCTCCGGGGTTTTGACAACGCCGCTCCTCTTAATGACGATGTCGTCGATTACCAGTGCTTGCACCTTGATCGGCACAAGTAAATGCTGTGAGTCCATAAGAACTCCCTCAAAGGTTTCTTTGTGCTTTTTTGTGGCTCACTAAATCCACTTGATCGATTGCTCTTCAGGTCTGCGGATCATCTGCGTTGCAAACTCCGCGGAGCCGGGGCTGGTCATTTGTTCTCCAAGCTTCGCAATAGCAACGACGCCGGGAGATCCGCCGCGCAGGAAGTTGTTTTGGACATCAACAGTTTGATTCGTCTTCTTCACCTTTAACTTCCCATCGCTCCCAACACCAAACGTGAGACCTTCGCGCGGCTCGCGGAATGTCACTTCATTGATCAGGCCACGCGCGAGACAAAACAAAACTCCATCCGCAATCTGATCGAAACGAAGAATCTGTGGGAGATTCGGATCTATCGTGGCGCTCGTCTTTGCAATGACTTCAACCCCTGGCCAACCAGTCACGATTCGCGAACGCAACAGAAATCCCGATTTGGGAATGGCCATGTAACTCTCATCTGCATCCCACGTCGGATTCTTACCCTGCAATCGCAGCCGGTGCTGATAGACGATCCTCGACAACGTACTCTGCAAATCAGTTCTCAAGGCCTTTCGCTCTTTAACGAGATCGCGCACGGCGATACTGAACGCTCCATCCACGAGTGCGTCCACCCAGTTATCGTCAAGATGGAAGAAGCGGAGCGATTCGGATGGGAGGAGGGACTGATGCGGAACGAGGTAATGGAACGGCACGGGATACAACAACACGAGACGCGCGATCCACTCGACCAATTCATCGGTAATGTTGACTTGCTCAATCCCCTTATCTCCTGAAACCGGTTTTGTAAAAGAAGAGCTATGCAGTTTGAGAAACTCCTCAATCTCCCTGGCAAACTCGGCAACATTCTGCCGGCCTTCAACAAACAGCCGCAGACCTTTCACAAACGCCGGCGATGAGAGCGCAAGTAGCCTGCCAAGTTCCCACGCCGACGCATAAGACACATCCAGGATGCCTTTGCCCGTGTCAAAAATCATCGCTGCATCGGCGCGCTCAAAGACTGTTTGCGTAAGGCGATTTCTCGGTTGCGGCGATAAAGGTCCACGATACCAGGCGAACGTTGGCGTGCTATCCACTGGTTTGTAATCGAGCGGGACGTAACCACGCCTGAGCGCCTTGTCGACATACTCTTCGCCGGAAGTTCCGGGCAACGTAATGCCAAACACAGTCGAGTTCTTTTTCAGTTGCTGCATCAATCCGCCGAATGTGTCGTGCCCATTCGGATCGTTGACGAAGGTCCAATTTCCAACCGTGATAAGTCGTACTCGCGACGCTGCTTGAGAAGTAGTCGCCGGCGTGTCGAGCAGATCAGTCCACCCTTCGAGTGAGATTAAGTAGACGGTGTTGGCGCCGAGCGGCGGAAACCGGTTAGCGACGAGAACTGAGAATTCTCCGTCGGCAACCATTTCAAGCGGCACTTTGTCGGCAACGTCGACTTTCCGAATGTGAGCAAGAAACGGAAGTTCTTTTCGCGTCGGGCAGATTTTGCGGAAGGTATCAAGAGTTAAATCGAGCAGCCGCACCGGCGTGTTGGCATCTTCAGTGCGCTTAAATTGAGGCACCAGGACTGGTCCACCTTCATCAGATCGCCACCATTCGCTGCTTGAGCGCGGCACAAGATCGGCGACAGTTCCAGTCTTGAATACGACTTTCCCATCGAGGACGTCCTGCTCCGAAACTACAAGCAGAGCGAGCCATGGTTCGCCGGCATTGCCGGGTCGTCTTTCCCACGGCAGGTTGCGAGTAGCGAGCACAAGATGCGGCAGAATGTTTCTGTAATCAGCGACACCACCCTTCGGCGGGAAATAGGCCTGGATTTCATCTGCCTCAATCGCATAACGAGGCGCCAGAATTTCGAATTTCTGATCTCGATAATAATGCCGTGCCGGATCGCCCTCGAGGTTCACAGTCTGTTGCAGAACTATGCGGTAAGACCCTGCGGGCAAGGGCGCTTCGTAGTTGTCGTAGAAGATTATGTCAGTCGCCATTTTTGTGTTTTCGTAGCTGAGTTAAGCAGCAACTGCGCCGGCCAGTGGGTCGGCTTGTAATTCTCTGAAACGAACTTCAGCAGGAGGTTGCCATGTTAGTGCGAAGCCAGCGGCTGCGAGCGCAGCGGCAACCTGCTTCTGGTTGTCCTGCTTTGCAACGATCGATGGTCGAATGTCACGGCTGACCGTCGCGCGCGGAATCTCCTGTGATGTCACTGATCTCGGAACATTGAGCACCTCGAGTTGATGCCAGTCGAGCGGCGGCGGCGCAACCGCGTTTCCGAGTTTTCCGCGCGGCGGCTTAAGTTTCTTGATCCCGGTGATACAGTCCTGGATCAGTTTCGCGCTTGGCTCCGAGGGTCTCAGGTTTGGCTTCGCGGAATCCCACAGAGCAGCGGGTAGTGCGCTGATCTCTTCTTCCATGGACCATCCCTTCAACTCCGTGGGACGAGGCGGTCCGGAAACCTGATCCTCAACGATCGTGACATTCAGCACCGAGTCCATCTTCTTACCCATCGGATGGACGCTGAGCTTTGGCTTGTTGGTGCGGAGCAGTCCCTTCAGCAATTCCTTGCCTTCGAGTCCTAACGGTGCGCTGACCATCATTGGCTTGCCACTGAAACTCGCCGGCTGAACACCCTCCGGTGGACTGTTGGTCTTAACTGTACCGACGTTCACGTTCGACACCGGTACAACCGTAGCTGCGGCCAGTTCCAATTCATCTGCGCGCACGATCCAAACATCGTCGTCGCGTTTATCCCTGGGTTGATCGCGGCGCGAGTTTGGAATGTTGCTGAGGTTGTTGCGTCCTCCGACAAGATTTGGTTGAACTACCGGAAACGCATTCACAGGATTGTTGGCGGCAGTCGAATCACTACCGCTCATGTTGAGGAAATTGTGACAGAACTGCTGCCACGAACTGACTAACTCGGGTTGCTTGGGCTTTGCGCCAAAATCAATATCAAACGAGATGACACTCAAATCTATGTGCGCAATGCCACCGACTGGTGGTCCCCACAACCGAATGCTCGCGCCAAGCGATATCTTGAGCGAAGTGAGCCACAACGAAACCTCGACTCGCAACGAAATGCCAAGCTCCGCTTCGAAATAAAGTGGCTGCCAATTAACGATGACGTCGAGGTACGCCGTGAACCACGCCGAGACGCGACCCGAATAGAAAGTCGCCTCCATCCTCGCGCCCAGCATTCCACACGAAGGCGTGATGGCGAGGTACATCGAGCCTTTCATCGTCAGGTTGTTGTTGACTCGCCAGTTCAGGCCGAGCCGCGGAACGATTGGGTAATGCGCTGGACGAACAAAGCGCGGATGATAACCCCCGAAGGTGATGACCCAGTCGCCCTTGTGTTCTCCGCCGAACCAAACAAAGAGGGCAAATCCGCCGGTGAGCTTGCAGTCCTTATTAATGATCCACGAATTACTTGTCAGCAGCGCCTGTAACTGAAAAATCCCCTCGCTCGGTTTGAGCGACATCAGCATCTGCATCTCGACGTAACAGATCGGCGCCGTCTTAGGATCTCGAGGGTGCCTGAAACGCGCGAGACCAAGCATCGAGAGTTCAATGTCCTGGCCCCACTGCACGACTACCAAAGCGAAACAGTCGACAATCCCTCCGACCGTGAAGCGCACCCCGGCGCAGGCGAACTGCTGACCCGCTTCCCCGACGACGTAGCCCTTCATCTTTTCCAGCGTTGCAACCGGATCTTCCAGCGGTTTACCTAACTGATTACGTATGTCGAGGCTGGTGTCATCTTCTTGATAACCACCTTCACCCATGACCATTTTGACCATGGGAAAATCTGCGACTTCCTCGATTCGCGGGACTTTCAACCGCCGGTTGTAGCCATACCCCAATGCGATTCCGGTAAATTGAATCGGACCGAACGTTGGACCACATCCGGCGGCTGCATTCAACATCGCATAGACAAAAAACGCCTTGTCTTCACTCACGACGTTCAACTTGTCGTCGTCATCCGTAACGATGATGGGGTAGCGCGTGTTGTCGGTTGAATAGAGTTCCCACTCGTTTTTCCCACTCCCTTGTTTGATCGGAGTCGAAGCAGCCGGCTTAATTTTCTTTTTTTCCAGTTTATCTTTGAGTTCCCTGGGTAACTTGCCCTCGTTCAGCTCAGTGACGGCTTCTTTCGTCCTTTCAACGGCCACAAGGCGCACGCTGCCGTAGAAACCCATGGCAGAGAACGATGCTTTTGGAAAGTCGCAGGTGAGCATTCCGGCCCACTCAACGCCGGATCTAAAGAAAGTACCGGAGATAACGAGCTTGCCGATCTTGACTGACACGTCCAATCCATCGAAGCCCCATGTGAAAGCAGAAGGATCGTTCAGTTGAAACCTTAGCTTCCCGTTGATAATGCCGAGCTCAAAAACCTCAAAACGTAGCCCGCACGTGATGGAAACGGTCAACCGCGCAGTGTCAGGCAAGCCGTTAGCTAACTCGAGATTCTCGATGCCCTCCAGAGCGATTCCGATTCGTCGCAGGTAGAACGGGCCCTTTGAACGATCGATCTCAATAAACGCCATCTTGCCGCGGTTTCCCTTTTCGTCGTAAAGCTGAACGTCCAGTGTCCCTTTGCTATTTGCGGTGAGCTGAGTGAGATAGCCGAAGGAGAGGGAAAACTTGTCTTTCTTCTTCGCGCTGAGCCGGGTCTTTACTTTCTTGTCCTCAGATTTGTCAGGAACTACTTCTGCGTCCCAGTCGCCGGCGAGGATGTTCTGTAACCCGAACATGATGTCGTCGTCTTTGGCCTTGGCCTTTTTCTCTTCCTCTTTGGGATTTAACGAGAGACGGATGTCCTTCAGCTTCACGCCGACGCCGATCGTGAATCGCTCGTACCATTCCTTACTGGCGTTGACGTCGTCAGCAGACATGCTCAAGGCAAGCCGTATTTCGACAGCGCCGAGACCGAAATAACCTGCCAACCCCTTGAGAAAAGCGAGTCCATCTTTGGTCGCGCCCTTGATGTCGATGCCAAGGCTGAGAAGATCGGCGCGCAACGTCCACGAGAAGGCAGCCTCTTGAGTGCCGAGCACAGGAAGTTTGGACACTCGCTTGAAAGGCAGGATACGAATGCCGGGAACTGGGACGCGAGGGTTCTGTAGTGAATCAGTCAGCGGAAGCAGGCGTCGATACCAATTATCATCGAGGGTTTCATCGCTAAACCACTTGCCCAGATGTAGAAACACTTCGACCTTGCTCTTGTCTTCCTCCTTGTCAGGTTTTGGTTTGAGTTCCGCCTCGAATTCTTCTTCTTCTTCGTCATCCCAGAAGATGCGCCGGTCTCTGGCAAAATTGTTTTTGTCGACGATTATCTGCACGATCTCGTCGTAACTTTTTTCCTTATTATCTTTCTTGGGAGGAGGAGTGTCAGGCGGAACAGTCTTCAGCGGGATGTTGTAAATGGCGCCAGCCAGACCGAAAAGACTTTGATTGGGGTCCGTTTCCGAAGTCTGCGAAGCAAGCGATATGGCAATACGAGCTGTTTTGTCGTTTTTCGGATCCGTTCCTTTTATATAGACCGGGTATCCATCCAGTTGAGCGAAGAGCCTGTTGACAACATCCCAAACCGTCAAGTTTTCAGTGATCTTGAATTTGTACGAAGTATCCTTTGCTTCGCCAAAGCCCAGCGCCGCAAGCATGTGACCGAGTTTGTGCTGCCCTGCACTTGGTCCGGCTCCAGCCTTCTCGGGTGACTTTATCTCGTACATACTATCGAGCAGTTTGAGTGTGTCCTGGAATTCTTTCAGTGATTTCGCGAGGTCGTTTTTGATGTCTTTTTTTGATTGCCAGAGAAAGATGTCCTCAAGGCCGGAGGGATCAGCAATCTGTTCCAGTAGCAACGGACCGATCGGTACATTCAATAATTCTTTACCGTCGGGCGATTCGCTTAAGGATTCGATGAATTTTTTCCAACCATCAAAGTTTTCCCAACCCGAGGTAGCAGATTGCGCGTTATCCCTGGTTCGCTTCTGAATTTGGATAAGCGGATGATCGAAAGAAGTTTCAAGTTGATAATAAACATCGCTTTTCGGATCCGGTACCTAACGTGTTCCAAAAGGCGCGCGGAGATTGAACCGAACGGCGATGAGGTCTTTTTCGCCATCCTTTCCGATTACGCTACCGTCAGAATAAGAAAGCGCGATGCCGGCATTGATGGAATGAGTCGGACGTGGATCGCTTGCCGGTTCTGAGTTCGGGAGTTCGTAGAAAGGCACGTAAATTTCGACGTCGGCCTGGATCGCCAAACTTTCGGTTTTCCAGAAACGCGCGCGGCGTCTCATTCCCGCGCCGAACATGAATACCTCTTTGTTGTTTATCTGGTGTCTGGAAATGCCAAACGACAAAGTGTTGAATAGACTGCGCGGGCGGCCATCCTTAGATTTCAAGGCCTCTTTAATCACCGGCGACAGGTCTTTCATGTCGTTCGTGAACTCTTTGCCAAGCACGTCGATCGATGCCAGCACGGGCTCTGAAATGGCGACAAACTCGTTCTTGTGATCGGCTATCGCTCCGAATAATGCCGTTATCAACCAGTCGCGGAAGCGAACGCCATCCCATGCGGCGGCTGGGCTCGCTAACCAGTTCGGATTTAGTTTTGATTCGCGCAGCGTGCGGTCTTCAGTGGTAGTAGCTTCCGTGAGCCAGTAGACCTGTCCCGAGTTCGCCTTTTCGGGAGGCGATTTCAGCACGTGAAAACCGGTGATCAATAAGAGCAGATCTTTTGTCGAAGGAGATTTGATCTCGGCCATCGAGTGCACCTCATCGATAAGCTTGTGACGAGCGGCGTACGAACTACACCCCAAGACTAAAACCGGGAGACTTGTTGCCTTTGTGAACTTAGCGAGAAAAGCGGGATGGGCAGCGAGAGTTGTGCCCTGACCTCTCAACTAGATTGGGCTTTACTGACCGCGCGTGAGTATACGAGCAGAATTAAATTGTCGCAATAGAAAGTTGGAATTTGCCGTGAGTTAAGGCCACAACAGAACCGTAGCGCGGTAGATCTTCCATAGGCGCTACGTGGAAGGTTTCCCGGCGCTACCGCGCTCGGTTCTGATGCTTCAGCGTTACTTGCGCACGACCTGATCGATGTCAAACGCGTGCGCAACCTGGCCGGAGGTCAACACGAGCAGCTTCTTGCCGTCCAAGCTGAACCGCACAAACGCGGCGCTGTTTTTGAAACGAAGGCGCGCTTGCGTGTCGCCAGTGGCCAGGTCGTAGAGCGTGAGTTCGCCGGGATAATTCTCCACAATCACTTGATTCCGGCTCGGATTCATCGCTGCGTTCGCACCAAAGAACCGGTGCCTCAACTCACCGTCGTTGATCGAATAAATCAGCACGCGGTTATTGTCGTCGTGCACGACCAACCAGTTGCCTTCGGAGAAGCCCGACTCGATATCAAACGAGCCATTGCCTGTCTCCAGCAGAAGAGCTCCAACTGACTTTCCGGCAAACGCGTCGAAGACTTCAACAAGATAATCGTCGTTCTTGTTTCCCATTTGACGCGCGCGTTCTACTAGCGCGGGATCTTCCTTCAAGCGCGCCTTGCCTTCCTCGCTGCCCAGTGTCCAGTAAAAGATCAACCGTCCCGAGTAGTCGTCAAAGAAAAACCGTGGCGCACCCTTCTTAAACTCTTTGGACCATACAAGCTTGTCGTTGACGGCATCGCGCAATTCGAATTGGACCTCGCGATTTAACGATGCCTCTTCCGACCGATTTAGAGCCACGACTTTAGGCTTATCGCCCTCTTTCTCTTTCTTCTCATTCTCTTCTTTCGCCGCTTTTAGAGGACGGCGAACGATGACGAAGCGTCCATACTGTCGAGCTCCCTTGTCAGGAATCTCTCGCAACTGGACCGATTGGCGATTGTTGGGTTCGAGCCAGACGAGGCTGTGCTGTACCTTATCGTATTTTGGAAAGTCGGCAATCGCCGCTCCATTGGGCGCGATAATGGCGCCGCGCATTCCGCGCAGAAACATTTTTCGCTCACCGGAACTCAAATCCCAAATCGCACCGCGCGTTTTAGACGAAACCACGAGCCACTGCAGGTTGTCGGAAACGTTAGCTGCGTGAAGCCGGTTCATTGAGCCAACCGGAATGTCGATTGTTCCAACAGGGCTAGTGCGAAAGATCTTCTCCGCCGGGTCGTATTTCACCGACGAGACGGAGACATTGCCCGACGCCATTTCGAAAAACAGCGTGTCGTTCCAAAAAGCGATGTCAGGTTTGTTCATTCCGCTAAGGACTGTTCCTTTGTTCACATCGAACACGCCCAGGGCGGCATCCGCAAGCGGTTTGATGATCACGTAGTTAGGATTTCCCGTGAGTTTCATCTCATCGCATGCCAATGCAAATTTTGCGAGCCTCTTGCCTTGCGGAAATGAGAAGATGCCGGAGTCCTCAACACCCGATGGCATGGTCCCAAGTATCTTGTCAGCACTGAGAAATACGAATGGCCGGCGCGTCGCCTTCTTCAAATCGCCACCAGTGGATAACGGTTTGAGCGTCGTAAGATCGAGAGCGACTAACGCATCTTCGGTTTCCTCGACCGTCATCACGTCGACCTTCATTCTGAAACGAAATTTGTTTGAGCGAGTCGCAATTAAGTAGCGTGAATCAGGAGAAAACCGAAGATGAAAAAAGGCGTCAAGTTTTGAAGACGACTCTCTTTGAACCCCAGCCATAACCCAAAGGAAGTATTCCCAATAACTCAAATAGTGGAAGTCTTTTTTCTCCCACACTTTCTTTCCGGTCTGCGTCTCGAGAACATTCAGACCCAATCCGTAATCAACACATGCCAGGAATTTCCCGTCTGGTGAAAATTCATGTTCCCAACAGTCGCGCCTGACGACGAGCTCGCGTATCTCCACCGGTTTCGCCTCAGCGATGCTCCACTTCTCAAAACGCAAACCTTCGGTGCCAAACACCACAAAGCGGCCGTCTGGGGTAAACGTTGCCGGCCGTGCATCAGTTGTCGGTATCTGAAAAAGGATCTTGAGCGGATCGCGTTGGATCACGGTGATCGCAAAATCGTCTTGCGCCAGAAAATTTATGCCGTCGTGACTTACCGAAAAGTGTGAGATGTCGCTCCTGAGCTGTGGCGTGAGCTCCTTTTTCCAAAGCAGACCCGGGAGTTCTTCGGTAACCTGGCTTTGTCGAAACGAAACTACGCCAGCCTGCCAGTTCAGATAACGTTCGGAAGCATTCGCGGACCGGTTCTCGCGACACGCGGCCGGCAACTGCTCGGTCGCTTTAATCATTTCGCGCAAACGTTGTTTCGCCGGATTCGAGCGCCCGAATATATTTGTGAACCAGTTTCCCGCTGTCGCTTTTTCTTCAACCAGCCGGGAAAAGAATTCTGAAAATGCGTTTGGATCGTAACCGGCGGCGACCATTGCAAATATTCCGATCCGATCCGCCTCCAACTGCTGCTCGTTCTCGTGACCCGCGCTTTGCCGCACACGCTTCGTGCGTTCCCTCTCGATGAGCAGGTTGTATTTTTCAGTTATGTCTTTGCGATCGCCGAGCGTCGTGACGTTGAGTACTTTTTTGAAAACTTCCGACATGTCAGCGGCGCCATGACGAACCGTTGCGTGCCCGAGTTCATGGGCCATCACGCCGGCCAACTCGTCTTCGGTCTTTGCGAACGCGATCAGTTTGCGTGAGAGAAAAACGTATCCACCGGGAGTGACGAAAGCATTCGCGCTCGGAATGTCGATGATGAAGAACTGAAACTTGAGTCCGGTTGGTGGTAGATGGCGAATCAGCCGGTCGCCAATTTCCCTGACGTAAGCCAGGAGCTTTTCGTCGTTTACGAACCGCATTTCACCGGACAGGCGTTGATGGTTCAGTTCGCCAAGAATCATCTCCTGCTCGGGAGAAAAGATGTTGTAGATCTGGGAGTTTGCGGTTATCGCAGGAGGATTACAGTTCTGAGCGGAGACGACCGTGTGGCCGGTGCTCATGCAAAACAGAATCAGGAAGAAGATTGTTATTTTGTTTCGCAAGGTTCGAGTCTCCGAAAGGAGTCTAGGCTAGAGGATCTACCGCGAAGGCAATGATAACTCCGGTTGGGCCTCTGTGTCTCTGTGTCTCTGTGGTTGTTTCCACTATAGATCCTTTAACCACAGAGGCACAGAGACACAGAGAACTCACTTCAAGCGGTTATATTTTCTCATCACCTCTTTCAAGCGGTCGTGTGGGATTGCATAGACCGTGTTGCCGTCGACGCCCGTCATGCGTCTCGGCGGCGATCATGGCGTTGATGATCGCTTCTTCAGTTGCTTGTACAGTCGCGAGGAAGATCGGGTTGATGTGATCGTTGGGCAGCATTTTCAGATTGGCGACCGTGGTTTCCTTTCCGGCGCCTGGGTTCGCGGTTGAGAACGCGATGAAGATGTCGCCGGATGAATTGCCGCCGATGCCGCCGTTTTTCGCGATGCCAAGCGAAGCACGCTTCACCACGCGCTTTAGTTGATGCGGAAGCAGTGGTGCATCTGTCGCAACCACGACAATGATCGAACCAGTGTCAGCTGGAGCTCTCTTCGGCATCAGATCGGTAATTTCACGACCCACAGGCACACCCGCGATCGTCAATCCATCGCGAGTTCCGTAATTCGCCTGGACCAGAACGCCAACCGTGTAAGCCGCGCCGTCGATGTTGAATTTGCGCGACGACGTGCCGATACCGCCTTTGAACTGATGGACCACCATGCCGGTGCCACCACCGACATTCCCTTCAGCAACTGCTCCAGATGCAGCCTGGTCCAGGGCTTGGGCTACGTGTTCCGGCTTAACGTGAAAACCGTTGATGTCGTTCAGGAAGCCATCCCACGTTTCGGCCACGATCGGCAACGACCACGGTTGAAAAGTCTTGCCTTGTTTCTTCATCTGCCACGCGATCACCGCATCACGCACGGTGCCGACGCTGTGCGTGTTTGTGATCATGATCGGCCCTTCGATGAAACCGGACTCTTCAACCCACGTCGTGCCGGTCATCTCGCCGTTGCCGTTCAACGTGAACCATGCGCCGAAGACTTGATCGCTCGAATTCTTGCCACGAGTTAGAACTGCCGTGACACCCGTTCGCACTGGGCCCTTGCCGGGTTCGAGCTTTCCCTCGCCTGAAATGAGCGTGGCATGACCCACCTCGACGCCGGCGACGTCAGTTATCGCATTCAACGCTGCCGGTGTGCCGTCGAACGGAATGCCGAGATCCCGTGCTCGCGGTTTCTTCGTTTGCGCGGCAACGGTATTAAAGCAGATGACGATAATCAGTAACAATGCTTCGATAGACATGAGCGCTCGTTCCTTAGAGAACATCTTTGACAGGATTACAGGATTTTTCAGGATTAACAGGATGACTTCGTCTTTCTGACAGCCGCGAAGAATGCCAGGGCCGTGCCGCCGACGAACATGAGCGCGCCACCAACGACGCGAGCCTGATTTGGAATTTGGCGGATTTCCGTCTCGGTGATGACGACTGCTGATTTCGGTTCGACGTAGAGTGCGCGGTAAGTAATTACGCCACCGGCAGTAGCAACCAAAATGCCGACGATGAGGAGAAGCATTCATATGTGCTTTGTCTATTTTCCCTTGAACGCTGCCTTGCGCTTCTCGAGAAATGCACTAACGCCTTCGTCCTTGTCTTCAGTCGAGAAGCAGAGCGCGAAAAGATCCACTTCACGACGCAGACCTTCGTCGAGGTTTGAACGAGACGCAATCTTCACCGCTTCTTTAGCGAGTTGTAATGCGATCGGACTCTTGTCGGCGATCCGGTTTGCGATCTCCATCGTCTTCGCTTCGAGCTGATCGGCCGGCACAACGTGATTCACGAGGCCAATTGAAAATGCGGTTCGAGCGTCGATGATCTCTCCAGTGAGAATCATCTCCATCGCTTTTCCTTCACCAACGAGACGCGTCAAGCGCTGGGTTCCACCACCACCGGGAATGATTCCGAGATTGATTTCCGGCTGACCAAACGATGCCGTCTCGCTCGCAATACGAATGTCGCAAGCAAGCGCCAGTTCACAACCTCCTCCGAGACAGTAGCCGTTGACCATGGCAATCACGGGTTTCGGAAACGTGTCGATTGCGGTGAACAAGGATCGCGCCATCATCACGTCGCGCTGCGTTATCGCTGTGCGACCCGCAAACTCTCCGATGTCGGCGCCCGCGATGAACGCTTTGTCGCCCGCGCCGGTGAATACGACAACTCCAACTGAATCATCCGCGCGAAGTTCTTCGAGCAGCGCCGCACCTTCTTCTCGCGTTTTGATGTTCAGAGCATTTCTCTTGTCAGGTCGATTGATCGTGATGATGGCGACGCGTCCGCGTTTTTCGAGCAGCAGAGTCTCGTAAGTTTCCGGCATCTATAACTCCAGTTATGTGGATTGAACTTTTTAGAAAGTTTACTCGGAGGAAGGCGCTTCGGGATCCGCATACAGGTTGCTCATCGGCTACCCACGACACAAACAGTCGGAGCCAATTCTCGGTAGGTTCGGCTATCTGCACTCCAACGCGAGCCGTTCCATAAATCGCCGGCGCAACTCGCACCACGAGCGCGGTCGCTTCGATCGGAGTGCCGTCCGGGCGGTGCGCGCGAATGTACAAACGTTCGCCACGGTTCACCTTCTGGTTCAGATGAAACAGCGCGCCTGAAGTCGAGATGTCGTCAGTCTCGGTTGGCTCGCTCCAGGCAGAACCATCTTCCGCACGACCCGATATCACGATCGGGAGCCTCAACGACATGCGTAAGGCGAACCGTCTCTCTTCGTTGTTGTAGGTCGAACTCATCTTTAAGCAACTGCAGATCAGAAGCGATTAAGACGACGCACGCCGCGCGTCCTCTTTGCTCCAATCGTAGAACCCCTCACCGGTTTTCTTTCCCAATTTTCCTTCACTCACCATGCGCCGCAACACTTCCGGTGGCTTGAACGCTTCCGAGCCAAGTTCGCGATGCAGATACTCCGCAATGTTCAGACGCACATCCAGCCCAACCAGATCGGTTAACTTCAGCGGGCCCATCGGGTGGTTATAGCCAAGTTCCATCGCAGTGTCGATGTCTTGCGCACTTGCCACGCCCTGTTCAAACATCCTCATCGCTTCGAGACCCAGCAGCACTCCTAATCGACTCGACGCGAAACCCGGAACGTCTTTCACGAGGATCGGTTCTTTTCGCATCTTCCGTCCAACACTCTGAACTGTGTTGACGGTCTCGGTGCTTGTCTGTTTTCCAACCACGATCTCAACCAGTCGCATGATATGGACCGGATTGAAAAAGTGCATACCAATAACGGCGTCCGGGCGTTTGGAAGAACTGGCTATCTCAGTAATGGACAGCGACGAAGTATTGCTAGCGAAAATGAAAGGGTGGGCAGACGCGCTTTCGAGCTGTCGAAGAATTTCCTTTTTCAAATCGAGCTTTTCGGGCGCTGCCTCGATGATCAGATCGCTCGCGGCGCACGATTGCAGGCTTGTTGTTCCGTGAATCTGCTGCAAGGTGCGGTCGCGATCGTCTTCCGTCAACTTGCCACGTGCGATTCCCCTGGCAAGGTTACGTTCAATCGCCGAAACTCCTCGAGCCAGCGATTCGCGATCCACGTCGTTTAGTAAAACCTTATATCCCGCTGCCGCGGCAATCTGGGCAATGCCATGGCCCATTGTACCGGCGCCGATCACAGCAATCGTTTCAATCGAACACAGTTCGACTACCCCAGTATCCGTAGTTATACTATACGCTCAACCGAAAAGGCTATACTCCCTTTGAGAAAACCGCATGGCTAACGAAACGATTAAACGAGATGTTGTCATCATTGGCTCGGGACCGGCCGGACTTACAGCCGCGATTTACAGCGCGCGCGCGAGTTTGAAACCCCTCCTGATCGACGCCCCGGCCAATGCCGAAAAGCAGACCATTCCCGGCGGCCAATTGATGATAACCACCGACGTAGAAAACTATCCGGGCTTCGCGCGCGGAATCCAGGGGCCCGAGCTGATGCAGGAGTTTCGCGAGCAGGCTGCGCGTTTCGGAACGGAGTTCATGGAGGACTGGATCACTGAAGTTGACCTTACGGAACGTCCATTTCAGCTCTACACACAAACACAAACGATCTCGACGGAGACTTTGATCATCGCCACGGGCGCATCGGCGAAGTGGCTTGGCATTCCCGGTGAAGCAAAAGTGCCGGATGGGTTTGGCGGCAACGGTGTTTCAGCCTGCGCGACGTGCGATGGTCCGTTGCCTGCGTTTCGCAATAAGACGATCGTCGTGGTGGGTGGCGGCGATACCGCGATGGAGGAAGCGACCTTCCTGACGCGCTACGCGGGGAAAGTTTATGTGGTCCACCGGCGCGACAAGTTGCGGGCGTCGAAGATCATGCAGGAGAAGGCGTTCCGAAACGAGAAGATCGAGTTTATCTGGAACACTGCGGTGGCAGAGATTCTTGGAACGCACGAAGACGGGGTGCAGGCTGTTCGTCTGCTGAATGTTCAAACGCAGAAAGAGACTGTGTTTCCGTGCGCGGGAGTTTTTGTTGCGATCGGGCACAAACCGAACACCGATTTATTCAAGGGGCAGTTGGAGATGGATGACGTTGGTTACCTGAAGACCTCGGGACACTCTACTGCGACGAATGTTCCCGGTGTGTTTGCGTGCGGGGACGTGCAGGATTCGGTTTATCGTCAGGCGGTGACTGCGGCTGGTACTGGTTGCATGGCCGCGATCGATGCCGAGCGCTTTCTGGATCATTTGCCGGTGGCGATGCCGAGTGGCGAAGAGGTTACGATGGAGGGCGAGCACATCACGGCCGATCACAAAGCGATCATCACGCCCAGACGGGCATATGGTGTCGAATGTTGAGCCTGAAGTTGCAGTAGGCGAAGATCTAGCCACAAAAAGCACAAAAGAGCAGTTATTCATTTGTGTATTTTGTGCCTTTTGTGGCTACAACAAGATGATCGAGTCGTCCTTTGTGGCGACGCGGTTGAGTTGCGGCGAACAGGCATCTCGATCGCGTTATCGTTGTAAGGACAGGGTTCGCAATAAGCTCCGAGGCGTTTTCTTCGATCCTCACATTCATTACAACCCAGAGCTAAACCGAGTTGGCGTAAAGATTCGAGCAGCGGCAACAACAACATGCCGCGCTCGGTCAACGCATATTCAATGTGCGGAGGATTGCCGCCGAAGTCCGTGCGCTCGACGAGTCGATCCTTCTCCATATCGCGCAAGCGTCCGACGAGAGTGCGGCTGCTGATCGGATAGAGGCTATTCAACAACTCCATCGTGCGCTTTGGACCACCCAGCAGCTCTCTCACGACGAGCATCGTCCACTTGTCACCGAGCATTTGCAATGCTCCAGTGATCGGACAACCATCGAGTTCGCGTCGCTTCATCGCTACGGTCTTAAGTTGATGTTGTAGGTTTTGATTTTGGAGTTGAGCGTTGTCGCGTTCATTCCCAGCAGACGCGCGGCGCGGGATTGGTGACCGCCCGTCTGTTCCAACGCGCGCCTGATCAGATCGATCTCAAAACGCCGGACCTCTTCGTAGAAGTTTATGCCGCGTCCGATGTCGCCGACGGCCGCATTGCTCGCGCCATCATGATGACCGGAAACGTTCGACTTGGGATCGCTGATCTCCGGCCGCAAACATTCTTTTGATACCTCGTCGCCGGGCGCAATCACGACTGCGCGTTCGATCGTGTTCTCCAACTCGCGTACGTTGCCGGGCCACGAGTACGACTCGAGCAGCGCCAGAACTTCGGGCGCCAGTTGATCCGAAACGCTGCGTGCGTTCTCTTCGTTGTACTTTTGAATGAAGTGCTGGGCCAACGGCAGAATGTCTTCGTTTCGATCGCGCAAAGGCGGCAACTCGATCGGCACCACCGACAGGCGATAGTAAAGATCCTCTCGAAAGCTTCCTTGCCGTACCGCTTCCTTCAGATCGATGTTTGTGGCGGCGATAATGCGAACGTCGACTCGACGTGGCGTGGTGTCACCGAGCGGCGTGAATTCGCGCTCCTGGATGACGCGTAACAACCGGACTTGAGTCTCGGGTGGAATGTCGCCGATTTCGTCGAGAAAGATCGAGCCGCCATCGGCAACTTCGAACAGACCTTTCTTAGCTGCCACCGCGCCCGTAAACGCGCCACGCGTGTGGCCAAACAATTCCGACTCGAGCAGCTCCGAAGGAATGTTTGAACTGTTGACGGTGACAAACGGCCGGCCAGCGCGCGTGCTCGCTTCGTGAATTGCTTTCGCGATCAACTCTTTGCCGGTGCCGCTTTCCCCTGTGATCAAGACAGTGGATCGAGCCGGAGCGACCTGTTCGACAATGCGAAACACTTCCTGCATCACGTCGGAGCGTCCGACGATCTCGCCGCGATCGACGGCTTTGCTCATCGCGCGGCGAAGTGTGCGGCGTTCTTCTTCCTTGCGACGGCGCTTGATGCCGGCGGCGATCGTTGCGGTGATCTGTTCGTTTTGAAACGGCTTGCGAATACAACCGAAAGCGCCGCGCTCCCAGGCTGCAATTGCCGTGTCGAAGGTTGCGTAAGCGGTGATCATCACGATCACCGCATCGGAGTCCATCTTCAAAAACTCTTCGAGCGCACGCAGTCCGCCGATGCCGGGCATCGAGACGTCGAGCAGCACGACGTCGAACGCACGGCGGCCATAAGCCTCGAGACCTTCTTCGCCGGTTTTGGCGAGATCGACGCGATAACCTTCTGAGGTCAGCAGCGTCTCGAGGACCTCGCGCATGATCTCCTCGTCGTCGACGACAAGGACCGATCCTTTTCGGGAGTTACGCTTTTCCGTTCTCATCACAAGAAGGCGTAAGTGTAGCAAACCATCCACAGATTACACAGATTCACCCTACGTGTTTTAAGTAATCTGTGTAATCTGTGGATGGCTCTGGCTCTAATCGCCTACTGCCTGGAGGCGTGCGCGGACCCGCGCAGTCGGAAGGGTGATGCGGAAGGTCGTGCCCTGGCCGGGTTCGCTTTCGACGCTGATGCGCCCGGCATGTTCCTGAATGATCCCGTACGAAACCGCCAGACCGAGCCCAGTTCCCTGGCCCACACCTTTGGTCGTGTAGAACGGATCGTAAATCTTGGCAACGTTCTCAGGGGCAATTCCGATTCCCGTGTCGACGATCTCAGCAAGGAGAGAACCGTCTTCGGCGGTGCCGGTTGAAACGGTGATTCGCCCGCCATCGGGAATTGCGTCGCGCGCATTGAGTATCAGGTTCGTAAACACCTGCTGTAACTTGCCGGCGTTGCCGTAAGCCTCGGGCGCATCCTCGCCGTAGACGCGAACGATCTCAATCTGGCTGCGACGGAGTTGCGGTTCGAGCAGTTGCAACGTGTCGTCCAGCACGCGGGCGACGTCGATTTCCCCAAACTCTTCTGCGTTGCCCGTGCGTGAGAAGTTGAGCAGGTTGTTGACGATGTTCGTGGCGCGTTCCGCCTGTGTTCGGACCTTCTGCAACAACGCGTGCTTCGGATCGTTTTCGTTCAGCATTCCGAGAAGCATCTGCGTGTAAGAAGAAACACCCGTCAAAGGCGTGTTGACTTCGTGAGCGACGCCCGCGGCGAGCAGACCGATCGACGAGAGCTTCTCGCGTTGCTGCAACTGCTCTTCCATCGTGATTCGCGCGGTCACGTCTTCGAGCACCACGAGCGCTCCGGTCTGGCCCTGGCCGTCCTGCAAAGGAGCAAGCGCGATGTTGAGCACGAGCGTGCGGTTGGCGCGTGTTGCGGTGTGCAGTTTGTAGATGTTGCGGATCTCACGGAGGCGCCATCCCTCTTTACCGAACACCTGTTTGAGGGTGTCGGCAAAGTCTTCCGAGAACAAATCCTCAACTCGCTTTCCAACAGCCGCATCGCGACGAAGATCCAGAATGTGTTCGAGCGCCGAGTTCAATCGCGTCACTCGCCCGTCGAGATCGACCGCGAGCAACCCAACGTTGATCGACTCGATAATCGACTCGTTGAACTCCTTCAGCAGTTTCAACTCACCCGCGCGCTCTTGCTGATCTTTGTAGAGCAAACTGTTTTCAATCGCGACCGCAACGTAACCCGAAACAGTGCGAAGAATCTCAACGTCTTCAGACGAAAGCAGCGCGCCGTCAACAGAACGTCCAAGCCCGATCACTGCGACCATTCGTCCACGAACCACACACGGAACGAAGTAATGAAGCGAGCGCCTTACGGAAATTGCGTCAGGATCCGGATCCATATCGTCTGCACGAACAACCCCGGTTTCGGCTGATCGCACCCGGATCATCTCGCGGAAGTCATGCGGCACTACGATCGGCGCTGCCAATCCTGCTGCTCGCGCGACCACGTACCCTGACTTCGAATTCCTCGATTCAACAAAGATCGCAACGCGCTCGACGTTCATCACTTCCTGAAGCCGGCTGACTAACGAATCAAGCAGCGGATCAAGCGCTGTGGTTGCGGAGAGTGTGCGTCCGAAGTCGAGCAGGCTGTTTCTCAGATCGTAGCGCTCACCGTAGAACACTCGATCGACCTGCTCCTGGAGAAAATTTTTCACGGGCGCCGCAACCATCACGATCGTAGCCATCGCCAGCACCGCGACGACGACGCGTAGAGTGATTTCACCAGAAGTGAAGCTTTGCTCTGAGCCGAAGGCGTATAGGCCACCGGTGTAAACCACGCCTCCGATAAGCAGCGCGATCGCCAGCGTCGTCAGCGCGTAAACAAAAACACGACGCACGACAAGCTCAACGTCCATCAAGCGATAACGCAGCACCGAATAACCGAACGCGAGCGGGATCAAAACGAGCGGCAACACTGCGACATCGGTCAGCCAACGATCGGTTGAGGCGCCAAACACGTAGACCACGCCGTAAAGCAGCGTGACCGGCGCAACTGCCAACACGGCGCCCCAAACCACCCACTTCACTTGCTGGCGGACCAGCGCGTTTTTGGCCGTCATGTAAGTTCTGACAAGCAGAAACGCGCTCGCAATCAGCGCCAGGTTGAAGTGAACATAACTGACTGTATAGAAGAACCGGACAAAGCCCTCAGAAACGCCTCGAACGTTGATACCCACCAAAGCGAGTGCGCCGCTGATAAGTGAGAACGCCGGGAGCGGCGAGAAAACAATCGCCGACACGCCGAGTAAAAGAAGAGCCGGAACATAGAACCAGATGGCTCGCCACCGATTCTTTTGAAACAGTTGCTGCCTTGTCGGATAAAGCGCGCAGAAGTGCAGAAAAATGGGCGCGAACAGTATCAGGCCGGCACTATCCAGAAACGCTATCGCGAGATCGAGATCGCGGTAGGTGCCCACAGGAGTGTAGGCATGGAAAACAAACGCCGCGAGACATAGCGTGGCGAAATGGAGCACAAACGGCGCGCGTCCGCCCTGCTTGAAGAGCACGAAGAAACCGACAAACAGATAAACGAGGCCGATGACATTGATATAGAGATCTCGCGGTTGCCACTTGTGAAGCGACCCGAGATTATCGAGGTCGGCCCAGTACGCTCCGGTGCCCTCGTACGAAGGGCGCTCCATCAGATAATGCAGCTGGCCGCCGACGCGAGCTTGATCGAGATAGATCTGCACGTCGCGCGCGTATCTGATTTCCTCAGCCCTGTTACCGTTGAGGCTGACGCCGATCAAACGATCGCCCGGAAGTAGCCACGCTCTAGCCGCCGAAGAATCTCGAGCGATGGTTCTGGCGACGATTCCTTCGTTGGTGTCGACCCACTCGACGCCGTCCCAGGCTGGAGTTTCATGTCGGGCGCGCTGGCGGAAGTTGAGGAGGCCGGCGCTGATCAGTAGCGCTGCACCGATTAGCAGAAGCCAAGTCTTAGTTGTGAGTACTGATCCCTTCACTGCTACCTCAACGAGCCGTCCAATTCTCCCACTCCGGGAGATCCCGTTCTTTTAGGCAAGGAATGTTCCCAGTTGCTTTTCTCTGTGTCTCTGCGTCTCTGCTGGTGATTTTCTAACCACCAGAGACACAGAGACCACAGAGAAGAGCACAATAATGCAAAGACACTGCGGGATCTATCCAACTTTTCGGGAATTTTCCGAGAATTTGGAAGTCCGCACGTTTGGGTTGAAGGAGCAGATCAGCGGGTGAGAGGGAACTAGCAGTCTGCTCGCTTCGTCTCGCGCCTTAAAACCTGACCGAGATTCCACCGCGAACAGAGCGTCGACTCGTGCCGACAAACGTCAGGATTTCTCCGTTTTCGGAACTTGTCTGCGCGTCCAACAAATTCCGCCCTTCGAGGATCGCCTCAGCTCGCACCGGTAAGCCAAAACTCGGCAGATCCTGTGTGACCTGAATGCTCAGCGAGGGATCGTAAACACCCAATCGTCCCGCGAACGGATCGATTGCGAATACGGTCGCCTCCGGAGAGAAACGCAGGACGGTTCGCACCTGCGTACCGGTGCGGAAACCGCCATTCAACTGCAGCGCCGCTGTTTGAAAGAGTCCACTCTCAAACAATTCGGCCGGTGTTGAGAAACTACCTGCTAACTGTTGCCCGCGACCGAAAGCATAGCCAGCCGAAGCCGACCAAACACGATTCAAACGCTTCGTGTAGACGACGCGAACACCGCGTGAAGATCCCTGCTGGTTTGCAACGTCGATAAAGGCCTGGCCAGTTCTTCCCGAGAAAGCGCTTGCTGGCCCACTCAATAATCCGACACCGCGTCCAGCGGTCGTATCGAAGAATGCAGTCGCTTCGACGTTTGAAGTGTTGTCGAGAACTCTTTCGATTCCAAACTCGAGCCGGTGACTTCGTTCAAGAACAGCTTCCCCATCGATGTAAGCAACTGGACGAATCGCGTTACTGCGGAAAACTACCTGCTCATCTTCAAACGTCGCAACGCTCTGAATGCCGTCTTCTTCGCCTCCCGAAGCGAACGCTGCTTTCACGCGTGTGCGCGCATTCGCGTCGTACTGAACACCGAAGCGCGGCGTGAAAGCCTGAGCACCACCGGCGCCGATGAAACGTGAATAGTCGATTCCCATCACGATCACGATTCCGTCGCGAACGATCCATTCGTCAACCGCACGCAATGAAACCTGGCCGTGAAGGTTGGGTTGATCGTTTAGCCGGCTTGTCCAAACTGGAGCAGTGAAACTAGCACCAGAAGCAGTCAAACCGACGCGATGTCGATCGCCGATGCGGAAACGAGTAGTTGCTTCCACTCGCTCTGGCGCGTCGCCAAGACCTGTTTGACCTGAGAAGATCAGTTCAACTTGATCTGAAATAGGAGTTGAGATTGCGAAGTTGACGCCAACGTATGAAGAAGAAAAGCCGTTGTTTGCGAAATAAGTTTCCACAACCCCGTGGGTTTTAGATCTACCGTTTGAAGGTGCTTCGACTGGTGGCGCTTCAGGAGCGGTTTCCATCGGAACGGTTTCTGCGGTCTTCTTCTCCGCATCAGCTATGACGATCGGGTCCTCACCTTCGTCAGCATTGAAGATTGATTTTCGCGTGTGCGTTGATCGCAGAGTCCATTTCACGTCGTCGCGATCGCGTCTCCGCTCCGGCAACGTGTTGCCATAACCGACGGGTTCAAGGTTGAAACGGTAAACCAACTCCTGCGACGCTTTCACATCGACCGCGGCGAAGACCACTTCGCTGAACCCGATTGCGATCGCCTTGATTCCATACCGGCCGGGTGAGACCTTCGCGGTGAAGTTGCCCTGCTTATCAGTCCTCGCCTCTTTGACTGTCTTCACACCTTCACGCACCACCGACACGAGCGCGCCGGCTAGTGGGTTTCCTCTATTGTCACGAACTGATCCGGTGATTGTGGCGAGCGACTTCTTTGAGCTTGCGGCAACTGCGTCGCTAGACACGAGCGACACCAGCGCGAGCAGAGACAAACTAAAAGCAAATGCTCTTCTCATGCAAAAGACCTCCGCGACCAAAGTCCCGTTGGAAGCAGTAGAAAGGCGAACTGGTTCAGGCGAGGAGACTTTAACCGGAACCGAAAATCAGCCTGTTATTGTCCGCCACGCGGCAAATTGCTGTCAAGTAAATGGCGGCCCAGTCGTAACAATTTGCCGCCACTTTTAGGCCGTGCTAGGATTCAACTCCCCCTTCAAACCACAGTGCAAAAGTCACTCAGTAGGGTTCCCAAAAAGCCATGATAGACGAGGTTAAATCTACAAAACTCCCCAACGGGATAGCCGTCCTGACGGAACATATGCCGGGACTCAGGTCGGTCACGGCCGGAATCTGGGTCCGGAGGGGGTCACGGCACGAAGCCGCGGATCTGAACGGAATTTGCCATTTTATTGAGCATGCCGTCTTCAAAGGCACCCAAAACCGGACCGCTCGGGATATTGCCGTTGAAACTGATCGTCTTGGGGGGAACCTGGATGCCTATACGACCCATGAGATGACAGGCTTCACCACAAAGGTTGCGGACACGGCCCTTTCACAGGCCATAGATTTACTCGGCGACCTTGTTTCTCACCCGCGTTTCGAGCAGGAAGACCTGGAACGGGAGCAAAAAGTCATCCTCGAAGAGATGAAGATGGTCGAGGACACGCCCGATGAGCTGTTGGGCGAGCTTTTTAACGCCGCCTACTTCCCTAACCAGCCTCTCGGACGCCCGATCGAAGGAACCAGAGAAACTGTTTCGACTTTCGACCACAAAACCACTGTCGCCTATCACGCACGCGAGTTTTCTTACAGCAATTTCGTCGTCGCAGCCGCAGGAAATGTCGATCACGATCGTTTGGTTGAACTCGTCGCGGTCGCGTTTGATGGTTGCGAAAGCGGCGCCGGCGCACGGCCTTACGCAGTTGACCACGGCCGTCCGCGAGCCGCAGCCCCGATTCTGATCGAGCAGAAGAGTGAACTCGAACAAGCTCATCTCGTGCTTGCAACGCCATGGCCGCACGCGCTTGCTCCGGACCGGTACGCTGCAAGTCTTCTGGGTTCGATCATCGGCGGCGGTACTTCGAGTCGTCTATGGCAGAAGGTTCGTGAAGAGCGTGGGCTTGCGTATTCAGTTGGCGCCGCAGGCAGCGCGTTTTCAGATGTCGGTGTTTTCAATGTTTACGCCGGCACGTCGCCCGAATATCTCGACGATGTTTTAGAGCTATCGCTCGCCGAGCTGCGAGAGGTTGTGCGCAATCCTGTTTCAGACGAAGAGATCCGCATCGCGAAAGACCAGGCCATCTCGTCGATCTTGTTGGGCCTCGAATCGTCGAGCGCACGCGCGGGCACGCTGGCGCGACAGGAGATCATTCATGGTCGCCGGATCTCACCCGACGAGGTCATCGAAAAGATCCGCATCATAACGGTTGAGGAACTTCAGGAAGTCGCGCGCACTTACTTCAATACCGAAACAGTTGCATTAGGCGTATTGGGAAATCTCAACGGCTTCAATGTCGATCGCTCACGGCTTTCGATCTAAGCCACAAAAAGCACAAAAAATCACAAAAGTCGATCAACTGCTCTGATATATGCTTGTGGCTCAATGAAACTTACCGTTCTTGGTAGTGGCTCAACCGGTAATGCAGTACTGATCGTTGCAGGCAACACTCGCGTACTTGTCGATGCGGGTTTGAGTGCGAAGGAGATCGCTCGCAGACTTTCTATCGTCGGCGAAGACGCGCAACGTCTGGATGCGGTCCTCGTTACTCACGAACATGGCGATCACGCCGGCGGTTTGCGCGTCCTGCTGAACATGGTCGATTGTCCGGTTTACATTTCAGCCCAGACGCTCGACGCTTACGTGAGTGAACGATTCAACGTCAACAGCGATGAACCACGACGACGCGAGAAAGCGCTCCGCGATCGAGTGGAGCAGATCGAGTCGAGCAGAGACTTTCGCATCGGCGAGATCGATTTTCACCCGTTCACGATTCCGCACGACGCCGTGGACAACTTTGGTTTTACTGCGACTCACCAGGGCGTCAAGATCGCGACCGTGATGGACTTCGGCCATATCACAACCCTCGTCACCGAACGCCTGCTCGGTTGTGCGGCGATCGTGATCGAGTCGAATCACAGTCGCGACATGTTGAAGGCCTGCGACAATTATCCATGGGATTTGAAGCAGCGAATCTTGTCGCGCCTCGGCCATTTGTCGAATGAAGATCTCGCCGACTGGATCCGGCGTGGCTTTGACGGGTGCGCGAAATACATCGTGCTGGCTCACCTTTCGCAACGTGCAAATAACCCTTACCTGGCAAAGATCAACGCTGAAGTCGCGCTTCAGGAGCGCGCCCCGCTCTTTTGTGATTTCACCCAGGTCAGTCTCTCCTATCCAAAGGAGCCAACGCCCTGGATAGAAGTATGACCAGGCAGCGCAAAGCTTTACACGCGCCCCGGCTCTCGATCTTATCGGCCGCAGTTTTCCTAACTTTCACAGTTTCAGCCTGTCAGGACGTTGAGCGCAGCCGCGTTCCGGCTGAAGTGAATGAGGTGGTCGCTCATGTCGGCGACCTCATCACGCAGGAGCAATACGATCGAATCTACAGCGAGTCGGCGGAACGCTGGAAACAAGACGTCACGCTCGAACAGTCAAACGAAACGTTCAAGACCCTGCGGACGAAGCTTGGAACAGTGGAGTCGCGCGCGCTTCATTCGGCTACCGAACAGGAGAACTCGGGCGGTAATTTGAAAGGACATGTTTTTATACTGTCGTATCAAACGCGTTTTGAGCGTGGCGAAGGGATGGAGACTTTCACGCTGATCGAAGAGAATGGACAATGGCGGTTGGCGCGTTACCTTGTGAACTCGACGGCACTGAAACAATGAAATGATCGAACGCTACACACTGCCCGAAATGGGCGCGCTCTGGTCAGAGCAGAACAAGTTTCAAAAATGGCTGGACGTGGAGATCGCCGTGTGCGAGGTCCACGCCGAGATGGGCACGATTCCGCACGACGCGCTTGAACAAATCAAAGCGCGCGCCGAGTTTTCCGTGCAGCGGATCAACGAGATCGAGAAAACGACGAATCACGACGTCATCGCGTTCACGACTAACCTTGCGGAGTCGATCGGTGAAGCGAGCCGGTTCGTTCACTACGGTCTGACTTCGTCGGATGTCGTCGATACAGCCAACGCGCTGTTGCTGCGCGACTCCGCCGACATCCTGCTGAAAAAAGTTGACGCGTTGATAGAGGTGTTGAAGCGCCGTGCGTTTGAATTCAAGCAGACGCCGCAGGTCGGACGCACGCACGGCATTCACGCTGAGCCAACTTCATTTGGTCTAACGTTCGCGACTCTGGTTCGACGAGATGCGCCGCAATCGTGAGCGGTTAATACGCGCGCGCGAAGCGGTTGCGGTGGGAAAGATTAGCGGCGCCGTTGGCGCCTTCGCGCATCTCGATCCTTCAGTTGAGGAAAGTGTCTGCGCTCGTCTCGGATTGAAGGCCGCCCCTGTCTCGACGCAGGTGATCCAGCGAGACATCTACGCTGAATACTTAACGACACTCGCGATTATCGCTTCGTCGTTGGAGAAGTTTGCGCTCAACGTTCGTCACTGGCAGCGCACCGAAGTTCGCGAAGCGCAGGAGCGTTTCACTAAAGGCCAAAAAGGCTCCAGCGCGATGCCGCACAAACGCAATCCGATCATTTCGGAACGCATCTGCGGGATCGCGCGAGTAATTCGCGCCAACAGTATCGTCGGACTGGAGAACGTCGCGCTTTGGCACGAACGCGACATTTCGCATTCGTCAGCGGAACGAGTGGTCCTGCCCGATTCGAGCACCGCGCTCGACTACATCCTGCAAAAAGCGATCGGATTGATCGAAGGCCTCGTCGTTTATCCAGAACGAATGCTCGAAAACCTCAACGCCACAAAAGGATTGATCTTTAGCGGCCAACTGCTGCTCGCGCTGACAAACAAAGGCCTGTCACGCGAGGCTGCGTACGAACTGGTCCAGCGCAATGCGATGCGAGTTTGGGACGAGGATCGAGATTTTCGCGAGCTGGTAAAGACGGACGAACAGATCAAATCACACTTGTCCGCCGAAGAGATCGATCGCACATTTTCGCTGGACCACTACCTGCGAAACATCGATGCGATCTACAGAAGGGTATTTTGAGAAAACAAAACAAGTCAGGAAGAGGGGCTTGCACCCGCTTGTGGAAGAGCAAGAGCGGGGGCAAGCCCCTCTTCCTGACTGTCAATTCTCAGGGCGGGTCTATTTTGCTTGAGAACTTCTCGGCGAAATTCCCAATCACGGGCAGTTTGAAGTACTGCTTCTGATACGCCTTGATCAAGCACATCACGAGTGCGATCAACATACCGATCCAAAACACGAATATCAGCAAGCCCAGAACGAGGCCCACTAGCGATCCCAGCACATCCGAAATCGAAGCAAAAATGATCGTTCCGAAAACCCACACGAACCAAAGCACAATGCCGACAACGATAGCCGCGGCATTGAGCAGAATTGATTGCATCGCATGAAACCGTACGAGGCGGCTGTCTTTCTCAATCAGGAAAAAAACCAGTCCCGAGACCCACCCGGCAATGTACGACAGCAACGCGGCAACATTCTCGTCGAGGCCTGTACTCGATTTCGCGGTTTGAACGGGCGGCGGGTTTTGCATTATAAGTTTCTCCTGTTGGAAGGGGTTGACTAAGAAAGCGCTACGCGGGCGAGATATTATTCCAACAACTGCTTTTTAAGCAATCACCTCTGTGTCTCTGTTTCTCTGTGGTTACGATTTCGCAGGGAAAAGACCACCAGCAGAGACACAGAACGCAGAGAAAGCGGCATGAAAGATGAAAGCCAAAGTTTACGTTAACCTGAAATCGGGCGTTCTCGACCCGCAGGGAAAAGCCATCCAGCATTCGGTAGAACTGCTGGGTTTTTCGGGAATTTCGGACGTCCGGCAAGGTAAATACTTTGAAATCGCGCTCGACGGCTCGCTCGACAACCAACAAGCACGCGACTCAGTAGAGAAAATGGCGCGCGAAGTCCTCTCGAACCCGATAATCGAAGACTATCGCGTGGAGATAGAAGCGTGAAATTCGGAGTTATTGTTTTTCCTGGTTCCAATTGCGATCACGATGCCTACCACGTGATCTCGAAACACGTGGGGCAGCCGGTCGATTTCATCTGGCACCGTGAAACTGATTTGTCGACGTACGACGCAGTGATACTTCCCGGCGGTTTTTCCTACGGTGATTACTTGCGCGCTGGAGCGCTCGCTCGTTTTTCCCCGGTGATGAATTCAGTTAAAAAGTTTGCGGAAAGCGGCCGGTTCGTGCTCGGCATCTGCAACGGCTTTCAGATCCTCTGTGAAGCCGGTCTGTTGCCCGGCGCGTTGATTCGCAATCGCGATCTGCACTTCATTTGCGAACATATTTACGTACGCGTGGAAACGTCGGACAGTCCTTTTACTAATGAACTGAAAACGGGAACCGTGCTGCGTATTCCGATCGCGCACGCTGAAGGCAACTACATCTGCGACGACAACACTCTCGCGGAGCTTCAGCGCGAGAACCGCATCGTGTTTCGTTACTGCGAACCGGATGGCCGCGTCACAGAAGCCGCGAACCCAAACGGCTCGCGTGATAACATTGCCGGGATTTGCAACCGCGAACGCAACGTGCTTGGTTTAATGCCACATCCCGAACGCGCTTGCGAAGACTTGCTCGGCTCGAGCGACGGACGTGATATCTTCCGCTCACTGGCGGCCACCCTGGCAGCCGCGGTGTGAGCCTCTTTTAAGTCATATGAAACGAATAATGCCGTTCCTGCTTATCCTTGCTGTTCTCGGTACCGCACTGGGCAGCGTTTGGTACTTAACAAAACCTGTAGTCACTTCGCCTGTTCCCGCGAACCAGCCGGCTCCGGCGTCCAGTGTCGCTCAGCAACAGCAAACGTCACCGCCGTCTGAACTCGGTCCGGCTAAGACTGGCGTCCCGGGAGCAGAACCTGCAAACACCAAGGGACCCGCTAATGCTCGAGTACACATCGAAGAGTTTGGCGACTTTCAATGTCCGCCGTGTTCGATGCTTCATCCGATACTCGAGAAATTGGAAAAGGAGTTTCCCAAAGACTTACGGGTAACGTTCCGCCATTTCCCATTGCCAAATCACCAGCATGCGCTGCGGGCCGCGTCCGCCGCCGAAGCTGCGGGATTGCAAGGCAAGTTCTGGGAGATGCACGCGCTGATCTACGAACATCAGCGAGAATGGAAGGATCAGTTTGACGTGCGTCCCGTCTTTGAAGGTTACGCAAATCAGATCGGTCTGGATATCGCCCGTTTTAATCGCGACCTGGGTAGCGCCACTGTACAACAACGAATTTTGCAGGATGGCAAGCGCGCAAATTCACTCGGAGTTAGCGCCACTCCGACTGTCTTTCTGAATGGCCGTGAAGTGCCGTTCACGATGCTTCCGGACGAGAAGCTGCGCGGATTAATTCAGCAGGAGATTAATAAAAAGTGATTGCCGACTCAGTCATTGCCAATTGCCAATTGCCAATTGCCAATTTCAAGACCTCCGGCTTTAACAGCGGACCTGGTGTTTCAAGTCAATTGGCAATCGGCAATCGGCAATTGGCAATGACTCGATTTGCAATGTTTATCGCGGCGGCACTGCTTATCCCTCGTCGGTCTCGTTGACGCGCTTTATCTCACCGTCGAGCACCTCACTGGTCAATCTGTACAATGCACCATAATCTCCGGCTGCTCGGAAGTGCTGAGCAGTTCGTACGCCGTTGTGGCTGGAGTGCCGCTGGCAGCGATTGGTGCTGCTGCGTACTTCAGTGTTTTTAGTCTCACTACACTGGCCGCATTTGGATACGAGCTCTGCG
Source organism: uncultured Acidobacteriota bacterium (assembly GCA_963800055.1). Lineage (GTDB taxonomy): Bacteria > Acidobacteriota > Blastocatellia > Pyrinomonadales > Pyrinomonadaceae > PSRF01. The sequence continues at coordinate 316,878 of CAWCZP010000022.1, read as the reverse complement.
AAGACTCCGTTGACATTGCTTGTCGGGGCGATGTTTTTCGTGAGTCTTTGGCTCGTCTATTTGCAGGCATTCGTGATTCGCGAGTTTTGCCAGTATTGTTTGTTGTCGGCAGCCGTAACGACCGCATTGCTCGTGGTTGTGATTCTTGCTCGACGACTGTAAGGTATGTGAAATGGCTCAATCCACGGTAGCGGACATATTTCGCCGAGCGCAGGCTATGCGAAAGGACCATGCGGATTGGTCGTACAAACAGATCAAGGAAGAGCTTGTCAAAGATTTTTCCGGTCAGGCATTTCCGCCTTTGTACAACCTGACGATTCCGGAGCAGGATGATCGCGCGCCTCAAGAAGATTGGAGCGCCGGGCTTCCGATCGTGCGTCGTGGAATTCAGTATCAGGACTGGAAAGAGATCATGGAAGGCATTGTGCTGAGCCTCGAGCAAACAGAGAACTACGAGCGAGCACGAGGCCCCGAAGGCGATCACGATGACTGGCACGACCGAACTGTCGGCATCGACGATGCGGTCGCGAAGGGCGTTGAGAAATGGATGCCGGAAGAATTGATTGCGTTAGCGGAGAGACAAGGGAAGAAATAGAGCCATCTACATGATTATGCATGTATTTGGACCAAATCTAAGTGTAAGTCTGTAGGAGTAAACAGTCATGGGCTTTCTAGACAACCTAATCAAAGATCCAAAATACCAAACAACCGATCCGCGTAAGCCGGAAGAGATCGACGATCCGGAGATCGTCATCAGTCCCGACACGCGGCGCGCGAATCGTATGCCGCCGGGCCAGTCGCGCACCAAGAAGTGGCCGGTGCTCGATGCGCACGGAACACCCGACATCGATCTCGCAACCTGGACTTTCGAAGTCGATGGCCTCGTCGAAAATCCGCAAAAGTGGTCGCTCGACGAGTTCATGCAGCTCGGCGCGGTCCGCGTCTATGCTGACTTCCATTGCGTCACGCGCTGGTCGCGTCTCGACAACGTCTGGGGCGGCGTGCCAACAAAAGAGATCGCGCGACTCGTCGGCGTCAAGCCGGAAGCGAAATTCGTTTTAGCACTCGCTTACGATTACGGTTGGACCACCAACGTTCCAATCGAATACTTCCTCAACGACGATTCACTCTTCGCATGGTCTCACGACGGCCAACCGATCCCAGCCTGAACACGGCGGCCCGGTGCGTCTGATCATTCCGCAACTCTACGCCTGGAAGTCGGCCAAGTGGGTCAAAGGCGTGCGCTTCCTCGAGCGCGATCAGGCAGGCTTTTGGGAAGAAGGCGGCTACCACATGCGCGGTGTTCCCTGGGGACCCGGTGACGGCGAACGATTCCGCTACTCTTAAAGTGTGTTTGTGAGTCTGTTTGTGAAGTAATGCCAACCACACCCAAAGATGCCGCTGCCGTGATTCTTCTCCGTCAGAATACAGATCCCGCGAACCCGGAAGTCTACTGGGTCAAACGCAGCGATAAGCTCGCGTTTTTGGCAGGTTTTCACGCTTTTCCGGGCGGCCAGATCGATCCGGACGACGCTCAGGTTCTGGTGAAAAACGCTCCGAATCCGGAAACCGCGGCGATGATCAGCGGCGCCGCTCGCGAGTTGTTTGAAGAGTTGGGCGTTCTCGCGGCGCGCGGTGGCGAGACATTAACAAAAGGTCAACGAGTTTCGCTGCTCGACGATCTTGAATCGGGAAGAATGACGTGGTCTGCGTTGTTGGACCACTACGAGCTCCACCTCGACGCAAACGATTTTACTTTTGCAGGTCGATGGGTAACGCCGCCTTTCAACGCGAGACGTTTTGACACCTGGTTCTTTCTCGTCAACTGTCCACCCAGGCAGGAGCCAAACGTAATCGCCGGTGAGTTGGCGAGTGGCGAATGGTTAACGGCACGAGACGCATACGAGTGCTGGCTCAAAGACCAGGTTGTCGCGGTGCCGCCAACACTACACGCGTTGCGCACCCTCGCGAATGGTATTTCACCGGATCTCACCGGACGTTTTTTATCGATTCCGGAGGCTCATGGGCAGCCTGAGCGACGCATAACATTTCGTCCCAACTACATCTGCTTTCCGGTGCGCACGCCAACCAGGCCACCGGCAACACACACCTGTTGCTATCTTGTTCACAACTCGAAAGAGATCTTGATCTTCGATCCCGGATCACCTTACGAAGACGAACAGGAAGCGCTCGCCGCGTGTGTTGACGAAATGATCTCTGAAGGCCGGACGGTGCGTGAAATCATCCTGACGCATTTGCACCCGGATCACGTGGGCGGCGTCAACGCGCTCAAAGCGCATCTCGGCGGCTCCGTTCCAGTCGCGGCGCACGCTCAAACAGCCGAAGCACTAAGCGACGTTCGTGTCGATCGTCTAATCGAAGACAACGACGTGATCGCGCTCGAAGGCGAACCACGAATTCAGTTGCGCGCGCTGCACACGCCGGGTCATGCGTTGGGCCATCTTTGTTTTCATGATGAAGACCGCGGTGTGTTGTTAACGGGCGACAACATCGTCGGGCTCGGCTCCGTGCTCATCGATCCGCCGCAGGGCAACATGCGCGATTACCTCGACTCACTCGAGCGCATGCGTTCGCTTGCCAAACCTGACCGTGCTGCTTGGCGGTCATGGTCCAGCCATCGCAACGCCATATCAAAAGATCGACGAATACATTTCGCATCGTCTCGAACGCGAACGAAACATTCTCGAAGCGTTCCGCGCGGGTGCAACGACGCCAAAAGAGATCGTTGAGAAGGTTTACACCGACGTTTCGCCAAAAGCGCATGGGATGGCGGAGCGAGCGGTGATAGCGCACCTTGAAAAGCTGCGAGACGAAGGGCGCATTTAGACACGCGCGCTCAATTACTTTAGGCGTATTTTTGCACCGTTTGTACCTTTTGTGGCTACGGTAGAATCTCCCTCACCCATGGATTACCCAAGAACCCTTCGCGAACTCAGGGCGGCCAAGTATCAAACAAACTCGGTCAAAGACGAACTGCGCCGCAATCTCATTAAAAAACTGCAAGCAGGCGAGAAGCTTTTCCCCGGCATTGTCGGTTATGACGAAACAGTCATTCCGCAACTCGTCAACGCGATTCTTTCACGGCATAACATCATCCTGCTCGGCCTGCGTGGACAGGCAAAGAGCCGCATTATTCGTCTGCTCACGAACCTGCTCGACGAGCGAATCCCGATCATCGCCGGTTCTGAAGTGAACGACGATCCGTTGCGGCCAATCTCGGCCTATGGCCGCCGCATGCTTCAGCAACATGGCGATATGACACCGCTCGACTGGATCGGTCGCGACGCTCGCTTCGTCGAGAAGCTCGCGACACCGGACGTCACTGTTGCCGACATCATCGGCGACGTCGATCCGATCAAAGCCGCAAAGGGCGGTCATCTGCTGAGCGATGAGTTGACGATTCACTACGGTCTCTTGCCGCGCGCGAACCGTGGCATTTTTGCGATCAATGAATTACCCGATCTCGCCGGAAAGATTCAGGTCGGGCTCTTCAACATCATGCAGGAAGGCGACGTGCAGATTAAGGGTTATCCGGTGCGCCTGCCGCTCGACGTGATGCTCGTATTCTCCGCGAATCCTGAGGATTACACCGCGCGCGGAAAGATCATCACGCCGCTGAAGGATCGCATCGGCGCTGAGATCACTACGCACTATCCCAAAGAGCTGCCCGCCGCCATCGAGATCACACGCCAGGAAGCGTGGATCGATCGTTTCGAGATCCGGGACCGGCTGATGATTCCGGAGTTCATTCGTGAAGTGGTCGAGCAAATCGCCTTTGAAGCTCGCGAAGACAGTCACGTCGACAAGCATTCCGGCGTTTCACAGCGACTGCCGATCACGGTGATGGAGTCAGTGATTTCAAACGCTGAACGACGATCGCTGCTCACGGGCGATGAGTTCGTTGTTCCTCGTATCGCTGACGTCTACGCGGCAATTCCTTCGATGACCGGAAAGATGGAATTGGAATATGAAGGCGAACAGCTCGGTGCGAATCGTATCGCTCGCGATCTGATCAAGCGTGCCGCGGGCGAGATCTTCGAAGGGTATTTTGTCGGCATCGACTTTTCGCGAACCGTGCAATGGTTTGATGAAGGAAACAAACTGCTGCTCGCTGACACCGCTTCGGCGTCAGAGTGCCTGAACTTGATCGAGGCGGTTCCGGAGTTGCTCGAAACGGCTTTGATTCCCTTCGACTTTCAACGCTCCGACACTGGTCGGCTCGTCGCCGCGTGCGAGCTCGTTCTCGAAGGTCTCTACGCTGAAAACAAGATCACTCGCAACGAGGAAGGTGGTTACGCGGCAGTAACCAAGGCAAGAAAAGATCGTCGGGGCATGATTTACGACGATCTCACGGAAACCGGAAAGTACAGTTGATTGCCAATTGCCGATTGCCGATTGCCAATTTGAAGAAATATCGATGGCGAATCGAACTTAGCAGCAATCGGCAATTGGCAATCGGCAAAATCGGCAATGAAGTACCGCTATTCCAAATTCAACGGCTTCGACGTGTCTTCCATCAATCTCGGTGAGTTGATGGATAGCATGTCTGATGCGCTGCTCGATTCCGGTTACGACGACGATTATTACTGGACGCGCCAACGTAAGAGCATGGATACCTCACTCGATGCCCTGCGCCGTGCGCTGTTGCAGGCGTTGCTCGATCAGGGTTTGGTAAGCGAGCAACAGATCAAGGAGATGATTGCCCAGAATGAGGGCAAGTTTAAGGGCTCGCTGCTCGAAGAGTTGCTGAACCAACTCATCGAGCGTCTCGTTGAGGAAGGCTACTTAACGCTTCACGAACAGCAGCCACAGCCCGGCGCAACAACGGCAGGGTCAATTTCCTGGACCAGGTGAGGTTTCCGAGCCGTTGCCGCGCGACGTTCGCTTCGAAGTAACTGAAAAAGGTCTCGACTTCCTCGGTTACAAAACGCTCCGAAATCTTCTCGGCAGCTTTGGCAAGAGCGCCTCAGGACGTCACGACACTGTTTATCTTTCCACGGGTGTCGAAGCCGCGGCTGCGAGTAAGCGTTACGAATTTGGCGACACGATCAATCTCGACGTCAACACCACTCTGCTCTCAGCAATTCAGCGCGAAGGCTTGAAAGTGCCGCTGAATCTCGAGTACCAGGACCTGCACGTTCATCAATGTGATTACCAATCGTCGTGCGCGACCGTCGTGATGCTCGATTGTTCACACTCGATGATTCTCTACGGCGAAGATCGATTTACGCCGGCAAAGAAAGTCGCGCTTGCAATGTCGCACCTGATTCGCACGCAGTATCCCGGCGATTCGCTCAAAGTGGTTTTGTTTCACGACGACGCAGAAGAACTGCCGCTCGCTAAACTCGCGACGACGCAAGTTGGTCCATATCACACCAACACCGCCGAGGGCCTGCGTCTTTCACGTCGACTCCTTCAGGCCCAACGCAAAGAAATGAAGCAGATCGTCATGGTCACGGACGGCAAGCCGACGGCGTGTTTCGTACAGAGAAGCCCGGATCCTGCTCGCCGGCTGTACAAGAACTCCATGGGTGGCGATCCCTTCGTGATGGCCGAGACTTTCAAAGAAGTACAGGCATGCCGGAAAGCCGGTATAATGATCAACACATTCATGTTGGCCAGCGATTATTATCTTGTCGACTTTGTAAAGCAGATGTCTGCTATGACAAACGGCAAGGCCTATTTTGCCAACCCGGGAAATCTGTCGCAGTTTGTGCTGATAGATTTCCTTCGCAGACGAACCCGACGCGTTAAGTAGCAATGACACATCATATAGGTCCTATGAAGTCCGTGTAGGTCCTATGTCTGCCGGTTCTCCCATGCGCGAATTCATTCGATCGAAGGGAAGGCACTTTTCGTCATCACGTGGGCGCGTGTTCATACCCTATGTGATCCTCCTGCTCGGGTTCTGCTTCACCCTGCTCGTCTACCACTACTTTTCTAAACTCACTTACGAACAGGACGAGGTTCGCTTCGAAAGATCCATCCAGGAAATCCAGGACCAGGTTCGGCTTAGAATCGAGACTTCAACTGCTCTGTTGCGCGCGGGCACCGGCCTTTTCGCTGCGAGTGACGCGGTTGACGCGGGCGAGTTTGAACGCTTCATCCAGCAGATCGAACTAAAGAAGAATTATCCCGGCATTCAGGGCATCGGATTCGCGCGACGGTTTCGTCGCGAGGAAATGGACAGTGTCATCGCAACGATGGAACGCGAGGTGAAGGAAGGATTCGGCGTCTGGCCCGAAGCTCCGGTGCGCGAGGAATATACGGCAATCCTCTATCTTGAGCCTGCGACAGACAGAAACAAGATCGCGATCGGGTTCGACATGTTTACCGAGGCTGTCCGACGTCAGGCGATGGAGCGGGCCCGCGATACAGGAAAACCAACCGCATCAGGACGTGTGACGCTGGTCCAGGAACGTGGATTCGAGCAGCAGCAGTCAGGCTTTTTGATCTACGCTCCTGTTTACCGCAAGAACGCGCCGATTTCTACTGAATCTGAACGACGCGCGGCGCTGCTCGGTTACGTTTACAGTCCGTATCGTATCGACGACTTCCTCGCCGGAATCACGGCCGAAAAGAATTACGGCGTTGCTTTTCAGGTTTACGACGGAACCGAAATCAAGCCTGCAAACCTATTTAGCGAAGCCAATAACGACTGCGTCGCCAGAGCCGCTGTTTGTTAAGACTCAGCCTCAGGAAGTTGCGGGCCGCACGTGGACGCTCGTCTATGCCACGAAGCCTTCTTTCGCACACAGCTCGAGCCAATCTTTATCGAAGTACACAATCATCGTCGGCGCGCTGCTCAGTCTTCTGTTTTTCGCAGTAACGCGCGCCGAGATCCGTGCTCGCACGCGTGCGGAACGAGCGACCGAGGAAGTGCTACAGTCGGAAACAACGATCAGGAAAACACTGACCGACCGCGAGCGTACAGAAGAAGAGTTGCGAAAGACCTCCGACGCTTTGCGTGAAGCAGATCAGCGCGCGATTCTCGAATACGAGCGGCTGCTGGAACGAATCAAAGCATTGGCCCAGGCGCTGGGTACCGCGCGTGAATTGACGGCGATATTTCGGGCCCTGCGTGAGTTTACGAGCTCGTCTGTTCCGTGCAACGGCTTCTTCGTTTCACTTTACGATCCGCGTTCGCGACGTTCGCACTGCTTGTCACGCGTGGGCCGACGGAGAAGAGCTCGATGTTTCCCAATTGCCGCCGATGGCAGTGACGACGCTGGGCCCAAATAGTCGCGCCGTGCGCACGGGCGAAGTGATCATCACCAACGATTACATGCGTTCGCAGCGCGGTCACCCGGGCGTGATCGTTGGGCCGGACAATGGTTTGCGACCTGAGTCGTCGATGGCGGTGCCGATGGCGGTGATGGGCAGGATCATCGGAACCATCGAAGTGCAGAGTTATAAGTCCGGCGTTTACACTGCCGAACACATGACGGCGATGAGCATGGCGGCCAATCTTACGGCGGTTGCGATTGAGAATGTTCGTTTATTGAAACTGGAACGCACGGCGCGCGAAGCTGCGGAAGAATCGAACCGTTTGAAGGACGAGTTTCTTGCAACGGTTTCACACGAGCTGCGCACTCCGCTCACCGCGATACTCGGCTGGTCCAGGTTGCTCGAAGGCGGAACGCTCGACGATGCGATAACTAAACAAGCTGTCGAAACGATCGGGCGTAACGCGAAGGCCCAGGCACAGATCGTCGACGACATTCTCGACGTGTCGCGAATAATTACCGGAAATTTGTATATCGATCTGCGTCCGTTGGAAGTAGTTCCAGTGGTTGAGAACGCAATCAACGTGGTCCGTCCTACGGCTGACGCGAAGGGCATCAAGATCGAAACGTATTTTGATTCAACGCCGGCAACAATCTCAGGTGACGCAAACCGGCTCCAGCAAGTGGTTTGGAACCTGTTATCAAATGCGGTGAAGTTTACTCGCAGCGGCGGACGTGTTTGCGTGAAAGTGGCTCTGGCTGGACCAGCGGTTGAGATCAGTGTTTCGGATACTGGCCAGGGCATCAGCAAAGAGTTCCTCCCGTACGTTTTCGATCGGTTTCGACAAGCTGACAGCACGACGACGCGACAGCATGGCGGACTTGGTCTCGGCCTGGCGATCGCGCGTCATCTTGTTGAGATACATGGAGGCATGATCAAAGCTGAAAGCCTTGGTGAGGGTAGCGGATCGAAGTTTACGATCGCACTGCCGCTCTTTGAGGCAGCACCGCTGGCCGCTGATTCTACTCAGGCAAGTCAATTCAAAGTGACGCGGGCGCCGCAGCTATTGTCGGGGCTCAACGTGCTGCTCGTTGACGACGACTCTGATACTCTGAAACTAATGGCAACAGCGTTGACGAAACGGCAGGCCAACGTGACGGCAGTTTCTTCGGCGAATGAAGCGATACGGGCAATCACGCTCAAGCGGCCCGATGTGCTCGTGTCAGACATTGCGATGCCCGATGAAGACGGTTACGGTTTAATTGAAAAGGTGCGGCTGCTGGAGAATGGTGAGCGCAAAACATTCCCGCGGTTGCGATCACGGCGTACGCAAAAGAAGAGGATCGCGAGCGAGCGCTGTCGTCCGGGTTCCAGATCTACCTGGCGAAACCGATCGAGTTAACGGAATTGATCTCGGTAGTCGCTCGCGCCGCTCGCAGGGATTTCTGAAGTTCTTCTCTGCGTCTCGTGTCTCTGCTGGTGAACAGGACGATCAACCACAGAGACACAGAGGCACAGAGATTGAACGCCGAAAGATTAAATGAGTCTAATTCGCATTGACGATATTCAAATGGCCTACACCGATACCGGTGTGGGTCACCCAATCGTGCTGATTCACGGCTATCCGTTCAATCGCTCGCTGTGGAACGAACAAGTCGCGGCGCTGAGTCCGAGTTATCGCATCGTCGTGCCTGACCTGCGCGGCTTTGGCGAAAGCGACTCTTCACCGGGACCGGCAACGATGAACCGCATGGCCCAGGACGTGGCCCAACTGTTGGACCATCTCGAGATCTCGCGCGCAGTCGTCGGCGGATTGTCGATGGGCGGCTACGTGGCACTCGCGTTTTACAAACAGTTTCCGTCACGCGTTCGCGCGCTCGTCCTGGCTGACACGCGCGCTCAAGCCGACACTGAAGAGGCAAAACAAACTCGCGCTCAACAGGCAGAGAAAGCGCTTGCCGAAGGCATGGCGGGAATCGCAGACGCCATGTTGCCGAAATTGCTCACGCCTGAGACTGTGAGCAAACGACCGGAGATCGTGAAGCGTGTTCGCGACATGATGTTGAAGACAAAACCCGAAGGCGCGGCGGCGGCGTTGTTGGGAATGGCCGAACGCGACGATCAGACGGAGCTGCTTTCCAAAATCACGGCAAAGACGTTGATTCTAGTTGGAGCTGAAGACGCGTTAACTCCGGCCACGGACAGTGAGAAGATGCACAACGCGATCGCCGGCTCGCGTTTGGTTGTGCTTGAAAACGCCGGTCACGTTTCGAACCTCGAGCGTACCGGAGAGTTTAATGAAGCGTTGATGACCTTCTTGCGAGACTCACTCGATTAATTCCAAATGCCGGCGCACGAAAAATTCACCATCGAAGAGCGCGTGCGCTGGGGCGACGTCGATGCAGCGCGCATCATCTTCTACGGCGCGTACATACGTTTCTTCGAGATCGCCGAAACAGAACTCTTCCGTTCAGTCGGGTTGCACTACGGAACGATGTTTGACGAGATGAAGATCTGGTTGCCGCGCGTACACCTGGAGTGTGATTTTCGTCGCGCTGCGCGGCTGGATGATCTTCTGGAAGTCAGTGTTTATGTCGGACGCTTCGGTACCAAATCGATGCGATTGAATTTCGATGTGCGGCGAAGAGGCGACGAGGAGCTGGTGGCAACCGCGCACTTCGTGCTCGCAGCCGTAAACCAGGACACGTTTGAAACTGTCACCATTCCATCAGAGTTGCGCGAAAAGTTAGCGCCGTACGCCGCGAACGAAGACAAATGAGTGCTATAACCAACAATCTTCGAATCGAAGGTCTCGACGAAAAAGAGATCGATCCGGATCCCATCAAGCAGTTTCAACTCTGGCTCAACGATGCGATGGACGCAAAGATACCGTTGGCAGAGGCGATGACACTGGCAACGGCGACGCCTGACGGGAAGCCCTCCGCGCGAATGGTCCTACTCAAGCAAGTGGACCAAAACGGCTTCGTCTTTTTCACCAACTATCGCAGCGCGAAGGCACGCCAGCTTGATGCGAATCCTTACGCGGCTCTGGTTTTTTACTGGAACCAGTTCGAGCGACAGGTGCGCGTCGAGGGCAGTGTCGCGAGGGTGTCCGAGCAAGAGTCGCGCGATTACTTTCAAACTCGCCCACGCGAGAGCCAGATCGGTGCGTGGGCTTCAGAGCAAAGCGAAGTAATTTCCGGACGTGACGTTCTGGAGCAACGCGCGCGTGAGTTAGAGACTTTGTATTGCGATCGAGATATCGATTGCCCCGAGCACTGGGGCGGCTATCGTGTAACTCCCGAGCGAATTGAATTCTGGAAAGGCCGCATCGGCCGCCTCCACGATCGAATCCTGTATCAACGCGAATCAGACGGCATCTGGACCATCACCCGCCTCGCGCCATAAATCCTGAATAAATCCTGCCAAATCCTGTAATCCTGTCTAAATTTAGACTGGACTTAACGCGCTCTTCACTAGCTTCTTCTTCAAGTCGGTGTACCCCTGCTCGCCAGCCACTAGGTCCCCCAACACTCTCTTCACACCGCGATGCCCACGCGCAAACTCGATCATCCTTTCCGTGAACGGCGCGCCCCAGAAGTTTCCATAAAACCGCCGTCGCATCTGCGCCGCTCGACGAAGTTCAGCCCCAAAGTCTGCGCGCCACTTGCCTTCATACGAACTCAACTCTCCACTCAAATACGCCTGGGCCAACAACTCCGCCGATCGCAGCGCATAGTAAATTCCTTCACCCGTCACCGGATCAGCAAAACCAGCCGCGTCACCGAGCAACGCCCAGTTCTCACCGGACACAGTCCGCCGATCCCACGTCTCCGCCGCCAATCCAGGAATCCGCGCAGCGTAACGCTCGGCAGTGGATTCGAGATGACCGCGAACCTCAGCCGTCTTCCTATCGTCTTTATCAACTTGCCAGAACTTCACCTTCGCGCCTTCGCATTGAAGGTAATAACCGATCATGAACTGCCACAGCAGATCGTCGAGCGGCTCATGCTCGAAAGCATCTTGCGTTGTGGCAATACCAAACGAGATGTGGTCCGGCCGTGGAAAAGCCCACGCGTAACCAACCCAGCCCGGCAGAAACGCCACGACTGTCGGCGCGGATTCGTTCGATGGCAGCGGGGCGCGATAACCAAACGCGACCTCCATGTCAGACGGCGGAAGTTTTCCCGCAAGCATCTTCGCGATGCCGCTGTTGGCGCCATCCGCACCTATCAACACGGACCCTGTCCACTCCGTGCCGCTCTCCGTTTTCACTCGCCAGCCATCATCCGTCTTCTTAACTTTTCTGGCTGAGATCTTCTCCGAGATGATCTGCGCGCCGGCATCGCGCGCGCGATCGCGCAAGTAACAATCGAACGCAACGCGCGAATAGATCGCGAAAGGCTCATCCAGTTCGAGGTGAAGTTTCTTGCTCGACGGAGAGTACAAATCGAGTTCGTGGACCGTGCGACCGACTGCGTTCAGCAACTGTGGCCACGCGTTCAAAGCCTTCGCAGTAACGCCACCGCCACACGCTTTCGGTTCACCTTCGGGACGCCCATCAAACAGCGCGACGCGTGCGCCGCCCTTCGCCAGCAATTCTGCGGCAAAAGACCCCGCTGGACCGGCACCGACAATTAACAGATCGAAGCGCGTCATAATGTTTGTTACGTGGCTTTAGCGGAGCTAGAATACCAGCCGTTCCCTCTAAAACACGAAAGACGCGCGATGACCCAGAGCTGGTTAGTCTTTTCCGCCATTGCACCGCATCCACCGATTATGGTTCCCGAGGTGGGTCGCGAGTCGATCGCAGGCGTGGCGGATTCGATCGACGCGATGGCTGAGCTCACCAGGCGACTCATCGATAGCGGCGCTGAGTCAGTCATCCTGATCTCACCGCATGCGCCACTCGAGGCCGACTCCTTCGTCGCTTACGACGGTCCGGAAGTTTACGGCGACTTCTCACGTTTTCACGCGCCCGAAACTGGTTTCACGGTGCCGGTTGATGAGGAATTGCTTGCCGCGATCAAGCGGGTCGCGGCTGCGGAAAGCTACGACGTCTCGACGCTTCCCGTCCGCGATCTCGATCACGGTACCGCGGTTCCGCTCTATTTCCTTTTGCAAAACGGTTGGCAAGGAAAGGTTGTGACGCTCGGATACAGTTTTCTTTCGAATGAAGATCACCTGCGTTTTGGATCGTGTATCAAGAGCGCGGTGGACCAGGTTGGTCGTCGCGTAGCTTTCATAGCGAGTGGGGATCTGAGTCACCGGCTTAAGCCGCAAGCTCCGGCTGGTTTCAATCCCGACGCTCACATCTTCGATCAGCAGGTGGTTGCTGCGTTGCGGTCGAATACTCCACAAAGAATTGTCAACATCGACTTCAACTTGCGTAAGCTCGCAGGCGAATGCGGGTATCGATCGATGCTGGTCGCGATCGGCGCCAGCTCTGACTTGCCTTTGTCTTGTGAGGTGCTGAACTACGAAGCGCCTTTTGGTGTTGGTTATTTGGTGGCCCAACTAACTCATCAGCCACAATACAGATCGATCCCGCAGCACTTGCGCGCCAGGCTGTCGAAACGTTCATTAGCTCCGGAAATGTTTTGGAGCCCGCTAAAACGAGCGAAGGACTTTTGCGCGCGCGGGCGCCATGCTTTGTGTGCCTGAAAACATCGGACGGAGATCTGCGGGGTTGTATCGGAACGATCGAACCAGTGAAAGAGACTCTTGCCGAAGAGATAGTTGCTAACGCGATCAGTGCGGCCACCAGCGACCCCCGCTTCGAAGCCGGTTACGCCAGCCGAGTTATCAAACCTGCGTTATTCAGTTGATGTGCTTCAAAACCCGGAGCCCGCGGTTGCGGAGGAGTTGGATCCGAGAGTCTTTGGCGTGATCGTCGAAGACGAGAGCGGCTCACGAAGAGGACTGCTGCTCCCCGACATACCTGGAATCGATGACGTAGAACAGCAGGTTGAGATCGCCGCTCGCAAAGCCGGCATTGCTCACGGTGAACCGATCAAGCTCTCACGCTTCCGAGTTGAGCGCTTTCGAGAGTAGTTTCTCAGGATTACAGGATTTTTACAAGATTGAATCCCGTAAATCCTGTCAATCCTGAAATCCTGTCAAAACGTCTTAGACGTCCAGGTTCCTAACATCCAGCGCATTATCTTCAATAAACTTCCGTCGCGGCTCAACGGCGTCACCCATCAACACGGTAAAGATCTGGTCCGTCTCGACCATGTCATCGATCCGGACTTTCAACAAAGTGCGTTTCGCCGGATCCATGGTCGTCTCCCAGAGCTGTTCGGGATTCATTTCACCCAAACCTTTGTATCGCTGGATCGAAAGATCCTTCTTGGCCGCAGTCAGCACTTTTTCCAACAGCGCCTCACGCGTCGGAATCTCTTCGCTCGCGCCGTTCGCCCCCGAACAAACGGAGCCGCCAGCTCGTCCTCCAACGACTTGTAAAGCTCCACCGCCTGCTGAAACTCAACGTAGCTGGCAAAATTCCAATCGATGACAAGATTCACCCCGGTATTGGATACCGTCTCAATCTCCCAGAGCCCGTGTTCTTCATCGCGTGGTGAGTTCCGTCTTGTAACCAGCCTTGGCCAAAGCCCCTTCAATCTTCGCCATCAGATCGCCGTCCTGGAACACTTTCCGGAGGTTCAATCCCTCTTTGCGCAGAACGCCTTTGCGTCCGGTCAACGATTCGAGAAGGATGTTAAGCAACTGCGGATCACCGCCCAACCGGCGCGTGTCGCCCGCTCACAGTAACGTTTAAAATCGACCATCTTCTCCAACGATCTCGCGAGTTCACGGCCCTCGATGTCCTCTCCAGCGCCAGCCGATTTCACCGTCATATCGCCCGTCGCCTGCCGCATGAGGTACTTAATCATCGAACTCTCGTCTTTGATGTACTCTTCCTTCTTGCCTCGTTTTACCTTAAACAACGGGGGCTGGGCGATATAGACGTGTCCGCCTTCGACGAGCGCCGGCATTTGGCGATAGAAGAAGGTCAAAAGCAGTGTTCGGATGTGTGAACCGTCGACGTCAGCGTCCGTCATCAGAATGATTGTGTGATAACGGAGCTTGCTGAGATCGAAATCGTCTTTCCCAATGCCTGTGCCGAGCGCGGTAATCAGCGACTTGATTTCGCTGTGGCCAAGCATCTTGTCGAAGCGGGCTTTCTCGACGTTCAGGATCTTGCCCTTCAGCGGCAGGATGGCCTGGTTCTTCCGATCGCGTCCCTGCTTGGCCGAACCGCCGGCCGAATCACCCTCGACGATATAGATCTCTGAAAGCGCCGGATCCCGCTCCTGGCAATCGGCCAATTTACCGGGCAGCATGCTCGATCCCATTGCGCCTTTGCGAACGATTTCCCTCGCCTTACGAGCCGCTTCGCGAGCCCTTGCGGCATCGAGTGCCTTTCCAACAATCTTTCGCGCCACAGGCGGATTCTGTTCGAAGAACTCCGTGAGTCGATCGTTCAGAAACGACTCGACCGCGCCCTTGACGTCGGAATTCAGCTTCCCTTTCGTTTGTCCCTCAAACTGAGGCTGCGGGAGTTTCACCGAGATTACCGCCACCAGTCCTTCGCGAACGTCATCGCCTGTTAACGAACTCTTGAAGTTCTTCGCCAGCCCTGACGACTGCGCATAGGCATTGATCGTCCTGGTAAACGCCGACCTGAAGCCTGAAAGGTGCGTGCCTCCGTCTACCGTGTTGATGTTGTTGGCAAACGAATAGACCTTCTCGTCGTAGCCATCGTTGTACTGGATAGCGACCTCGAGTCGAGAGATCGTCGCCTTCCTTCTCGAAATAGATCGGTTTATCGTGAAGCGTCGACTTGTTCTTGTTGAGATGTTTGACGAATTCAGCGATTCCGCCCTTGTAGTAAAACTCGTGCGAGCGCTCAGGCTCCTCACGCTCGTCCTTAATCGTGATCCGGATTCCCTTGTTGAGAAACGCCTTTTCGCGAAGTCGCTCTGAGAGTTTGTCGAAACTGAAAGCCGTCTCTGTGAAGATCTGCGAATCGGGCTTAAAAGTCACCTTCGTTCCGCGTTTCCGAGTCTTTCCAGTCTGATTCAGCGGAGCCACCGGAATCCCGCGCGCATATTCCTGCTCGTAAGTTTTTGCGTCGCGCCAGATCTCGAGGTGCAGTTTCTCTGAAAGAAAGTTGACGCATGAAACACCGACGCCGTGTAGACCACCCGAAACCTTATATGCGTTTGAATCGAACTTGCCGCCGGCGTGAAGCTTCGTCATCACCACTTCGGCCGCCGATCTCTTTTCCTTCTTTAGTTCGTCAACTGGAATTCCACGTCCGTTATCAATAACCGTGATCGAATTGTCGAGATGAATTGCTACTTCAACCGTGTCGCAATAACCTGCCAGTGCTTCGTCAATTGAATTGTCGACCACTTCGTACACGAGATGGTGCAGACCTATCTCTCCGGTAGATCCGATATACATGGCAGGCCGCTTGCGAACCGCGTCGCGGCCTTCCAAAACTGTGATCGATGTTGAATCGTAAGCCATACTTTTCTTCTGCGTTAAATTAGTTCCTGCTGTTGCCAATAGTCTCTCCTATACATTTATCACGCACCTGGGCCATTGATCGCGAGTGAGGTTTCGACGTTGCTATTACACACTTTACCGTCTTCAATTTCGTAAACATTGGCCCTGGAAAAGAAACCTTCAACGTGGGAGCGTTTTGAAGTTGTGATGAAGGTCTGCGTGCGATTCTCAAGATATTCCAGAAGGCGTTTTATCCTACCTTCATCCAGTTCGGCGTCGACATCGTCGATGATGAAAACCGGATGGTCGTTTGCGCTGGAATTATACAACGAAATCGCCGCTAAGTCTAATAATAACAATGCACTACGCTGCTGTCCGGAGCTTCCGTAAGCCCGCATTTCGCGGCCGTCCAAGAAGGATCTCCAAATCGTCTCTGTGAGGCCCGATCAGCGCATAGCCCGCTGACACTTCGGCGGGCAACCGAACCGCGATTCTCGAACGCAGAAGCGACTCGTAATCATCTAAATCCCCTTTGCCCTCCAAAGACGAAACATATCGACGTTGTAACGTCTCGTTTTTCAAACAACTGTCGCTCGAGCACTGAATTTAGACCAGCAACATAATCTTCTCGGGCTCGATGGATCACTGTGCCTAAACGAATTAACTGTTCATTCCATGGGCCCAGGAGATCCTCAGTCTTCTCCAAACTAAACTCGCCTTCGTTAGCGAGCTGCAGCACTCTGTTTTTCTGCTTGATGACTTTGCTGTAATCAGAGAGTGTCTTCAGGTAAGCAGGTCTAAGCGACGATATACCACGGTCGAGGAAACGCCGGCGGGCTTCAGGCACACCACGCACGACTTCGAGATCTGTAGCTGTGAATGAGAAGACCTGGAGTTGAGTTAGATAGCGTGCGAGAGTTTCTCGCTTGGTATTGACGAAGATCGTCTTTGAGTTGTCTTGAAGACTGACTTGTAGTTCTCTTTCGAGATCCGATCCGGTTGTGACCGTCCCTCTTATAACTGCGATCTGCTCACCAAACTTTATCGCTTCCTGAAGCCGCTGCGTTCTGAACGACTTGGTCCTGGCCAGCACATAAATCGCTTCCAACCAATTCGTCTTCCCCTGCCCATTATTCCCAAAAATAATATTGAGCCCCGGGCCCCACTCAATCCTCCCACTCAAATTCCGAAAATTAATCGCTTCAATCGCCGCAAGCAGCATGCAGCGATATAAGCAGATCACAAAAAGCAGCAGAAATGCTCAAATCCGCATTGGCATCACGACGTATTTGTAATCGTAATCGCCGTTCTCTGAAGGTTTGAGTTGGGCCTGGGAGTTGCCGTCTTTGAATTCGAAGGCGACTTTTGCGTCGCCGACGACGTTTAGGAATTCCTGGAGGTATTGAGCGTTGAAGCCGATATCAGTTACGTCGCCTGTGTAGTCTGTTTGGATTGTTTCGTTCGCTTCGCCTTCTTCAGCATTTTGTGAACTGATCACGAGTTGATTTGGCTCGAGATGGAAGCGAATGGCGTGAGATCTTTCGTCGGCCATCAAGGCAACGCGCCGGATCGCGTGGTTGAGTGAACTGCTATTGAACTCAATTGACTTGTCGTTGTTCTTCGGCATCACCATTTCATAGTTCGGAAACTGGCCGTAAAGCATTCGCGAAATCAGCAGTCGTGGTCCAACCTGGAAATAGATGTGATTCTCATCCATTCCCAAACTAATCTCTTCATCAAAACCTGCTGTGAGTTTTGTTAGTTCCGCAAGCGTCTTTCGCGGAATAAGAGTGTCGATAGTTTCCTTCGAACCATTTGGTAGGATGCCTTTCTTCTCGACGTATGCGAGTCGATGGCCGTCAGTCGTCACCATCCTCGCGCCTGTGTCGTCTAAAACAAACTTGGCGCCGGAGAGTGTGTAACGTGATTCTTCCTGAGTGATAGCAAAAATTGTTCGATCGATGAATGTCTTGATCACGCCGGCAGGAAGTTTTGTGGGAGCTGACTTAAACGCAGGCACCTCAGGAAACGCGTCTCGAGCGACGCCAACCATCTTGAACCTGGCGCGATCGCATTTCACCGTTACCCATTCGTTGTCTTCCTTCTTGAAACTAACCGGCGCGTCTGGAAGCAATCGTGCGATTTCGAAAAGTTTCCGCGCTTGAACACACATCGAACCTGGCGTCGTGATCTCTTCAGCATCCATGTCGCAACGAACGGTTACGTCGAGATCGGTGCCGGTAATTCTTATCGTGTTCTCACCGACTGATTCGATGAGTATGTTTGAGAGCACCGGTATGGTGTTCTTCTTCTCAACGACACCCTGGACGAAGCCGAGTTCCTTTTGCAGGTTTTGCTTACTCACAACGAATTGCATTGCCATCACTCCTTCAAGCTATCCACAAACAACGCTCGCGATTCTTCTAACACTAACTTAAAAACTGAATATTAAAAGATCTAGTAGTAGTAGTAGGCGCCTGTGGATCTGTGAATAAATACTTAAACCAAACTTCTCAAACTACTTACAACGCTCTCCGCCCTGTGGAAGACTGTTAAAATTTCCACTCAGAGTTTCGGAAAAGATTTGAGGACGTGAACATTACCACATTTCCACAAAACGTTCTCGGTGGACTGTGAAAAACTCATACTGGGAAAGCTATTTTTGTAACGACTCCGAGAGTTCGCTAACGAGTCTTTGCAGAGTTTCGTCGGTTGCGACAAGCCCTTCGATTTTCTCCACCGAGTGCATCACGGTCGTGTGATGTTTGCCGCCAAACGCACGACCAATCTCGGGGTAACTGTGTTTCGTTAAGTGCTTGCAAAGATACATCGCAACCTGACGAGGATGTGAGATCTGCCGCGCATTGTTTTTCGAAATCAGTTCTTCGTTCGTCAACTTGTAAGTTGAAGCGACCAACTTCTGAATCTGCTGAATCGTAACAACACCTGATTCCTCTTCTTTAGCGATATTCCTGATCGCGTCCTGAGCCAGGCTTTTTGAAATCGGCTCTCCTCGCAACGATGAGATTGCGATTAAACGAACCAGCGAACCTTCCAACTCGCGAATGTTGTTCTTCACTCGCCCGGCAATGAACATTGCGACATCATCGGGGATTGACACACCGATCAGATCGCCTTTTCGTTTCAGAATAGCGATCTTGGTTTCGAGGTCGGGTGGCTCGATGTCGGCGATCAATCCCCATTCGAAACGGGAGTGCAGACGTTCTTCGAGTGTAGGTATTTCCCGCGGCGGGCAATCGGAGCTAATAACGATCTGCTTCTGTTGATCGTAGAGCGCGTTGAAGGTATGGAAGAACTCTTCCTGCGTGCGCTCCTTGCCGGCCATGAACTGGACGTCGTCGATCAACAGCACGTCGACCGATCGATACTTCTCACGAAAGCTCTGCGTCTTATCGTAGCGAATCGCGTTGATAAGATCGTTCATGAATCGCTCAGACGAGATGTAGCAAAGTTTGAGATGCTGGTTGTGCGATTTGATTGCGTGACCGCACGCGTGCATCAAGTGAGTCTTACCGAGTCCCACACCACCGTAAAGATAGAGCGGATTGTAAGTGCGCCCGGGCGCTTCGGCGACGGCAAGTGATGCAGCATGCGCAAACTGATTGCACGAACCGACAACAAAACTCTCGTAGGTATATTTTGAACTGAGTGACGGTTCCGACTGCTGCAAAGGAACCGGTTCGCTCACCGTGACGGTCAGGCACGATGTCGGTTGAAGTTTTTGAGATCGAGATCGACTTCGTTGACCGAAGTGTCGAGAGCGGGAGGCTCAGGAACCCTATCAGGAACTTTCCCAACAACCCAACCGACAGAGTATCCCGACAGGCGAAGCTCACTTAAGAGTTTCCGCCAACACGTTGCCGTAGTTACTGACGACCACGTCTTTAACGACCTGGTTAGGCGCTCGCAGATGCAGAACATGTTGAGAGTTGTCGAGTCGTTCGTATTGGATCGGGCTGAACCAGGTATCGAGAGTTTGTTGGTTTAGTCTGCCTTTAAGTGAGTGAAGAATCTGCCCCAAACATTAGACTCAACAGAAGTATTCATTGAAAAACCGTTGAGGGAAGGCGTTCAATTTGACTAAAGCCGCGTAACAGAAGCGTACGGTGCCAATAGTCGCTCTATCCGTCGAACTCTAACCTGTTCCTATCCCGTCGTTCCTTGTCAGTCCACCAAAAAGGCGTACGTCGAAAGTTTTTCCACAACGTTTTCCACAGCTAGTGGAAAAACTTCCGGGTGTTAAAGTGTTGCTTTAAAGTCTTTTTATTTCAATTAGTTTAGCGGGTGGTGATCCTTCAAAGCCAGCGGAGACTAACATAGAAGATTCGGAATGATCAAGTGGTCGAAAAGAATAAAACAGAGGGCGAATTTATGGCATCTTACGCCATCTTTAATTTTGCTCGGGAAAGCATGTTTCTGGTACGCATCAGTGTTGAACATCGGTGATTGGCGAGACTTACACAAAAAGCACAAATGACGGATGGCGCCGTGCAAAACTCTAACTGAGTTTATGTGCCTTTTCGTGGCGTCGCTTTCTTGACATAAACACAGGGCGCGATTAGTCTTAGGGTTTTCGTTTTTAAGGAGAATTCATTTCTATGTCGAAGCGCACTTTTCAACCTAACAACAGACGACGCGCAAAGACACATGGCTTCCGGGCGCGCATGGCCACCAAAAACGGACGCCTCGTGCTGAAGAGACGTCGCGCCAAAGGACGAAAGCGATTGACGCCGGCGCATTATTAAATGTTTGTCGATGCATGCGGAAGTATTTGCGGGATACTTCAGAATTCCAGCACGTCTACCGGAACGGCAAGCGGTATGAAGGCGTATTCATCACCGCATTCGTAATTGAAAATCAGGAATTGAACCACCGCCTGGGAGTAACGGCTTCACGAAAAGCACTGGGCAAAGCGGTGCAACGGAACCGAGCGAAACGATTACTTCGCGAGACATTCCGATCGAATGAAACTTTATTGCGCGAGCTCGCGAAGAATTACGATTGGGTTCTGAATGCGAAGGCGGCGGTTTTGAGTCAAAAGGTCGCTGCACCTTGCCAGGAGTTGAAGGGAATCATTGAAAAGGTTGGACGGCTGGAGACACCGATCCACGATCTAAGTAAGTGATGGATGTGTGAAGAGCGTTCTGATCTCATTACTCAAATTTTATAAGTTGGCGATTTCACCGCTTCTACCCCCTTCGTGCAGATTCATTCCCACATGCTCGGAATACGCCGTTGACGCGATCTCCCGCTATGGAGCTTTGCGCGGAAGCGGCATGGCTTTACGTCGATTGCTCCGTTGTCATCCATTCCATCCGGGTGGATATGATCCGGTTAAGTAAGAGAAAGTTCTTTAAAGCGGAGTGAATTAATAACCAGCACGAGATGCAACAGAAACGAGTTTTAATAGCATTAATAGTATCCGCAGCGATCTTGTTCCTGTGGAGTTATGTCTTTCCGCCTCAAACGACTGAAAACCCGGCGGCTACACCCTCTCCGACAGCGACTCCAGCCGCACAGCAAGCGGCGAATCAAAGCACACCAGCGCCGGCGCCGCCTCCAATTGCCAACGTGAACGCAGCGCCGCAGCGAACGATAACGATCAAAACACCGCTGTACGACGCAAAATTCGACACGCTTGGTGCGGAGCCGATCAGTTGGATCGTAAAGAAGAATAAGAACAGCGGAGCCGAAATCTGGTCAGTCGCCGGTCACAAGAAAGATCGGATACCGCTCGAATTGATCTCGGCTGAAGGATTGAAGCGTCAGCCTCGCATGGTGCCGTTGCAATTGCAGACCGGCGACACGGCGCTGGATACGGTGCTCAGCTTCTTCGACTTACAGAGTCGAAGGTGTCGATGCGGCTAACGGTGACGTCGAGGTAAATCTTGGAGCAGGCGAGAAGAAACAGATCACGTTTGTGCTCGAGACGCTAACGGACTCCAGGTCAGGAAGGCGATTGTCTTCGACGCCGATCGTTATGAAAACGATCTCTCGCTTCTCGTAAAGCGCGGTGAAGAGACGATACCTCAGGTCAAGATCGCGATCGGTCCGAGCATCGGCGATCAGGGCGTGGAGTATCACACGTTCTATTCAGTTGCTCCTGAAGGAGTGGGCTTTGTTGCCGACAACCTCGAACGACACCCTGCGGCCGGGATCAACGCCAACACGAGCAGCCCCGATCGACTTTTAATAAATGGCCCAACTGATTGGGCCGGCGTGGCCGACACTTACTTCGGAATGGTGGCAGTGCCGACCAAAAAAACCGAAGGCCTCGAATTCCGCACCATCGCATACGAGCACAAGCATAAAGACGGCTCTGCGGAGAAAAGATATCTAGTCACCGGACTCGTGCCGGTGTTGTCTGACGGGTCGCGCACCGTAATCTACTCTGGTCCAAAAGATCATTACTTGCTGAGTGGCGGCAGCAAAGACATCACCGCCGTCGTCAACCGGCCAATCGATCTCGACGGACTTATCGACTACGGTTTCCTTGGTTGGATCTCGAGACCGATCGCAGTTCCTATTCTCGACGCAATCACGTATCTCTACAAACTCACCAGCAGCTACGGCGTCGCGATTATTCTCTTCACGATCGTGATCTACTCGTTGTTCTTTCCGTTGAAATGGCGATCGTCCAAAGCCATGAAGAAGGCGCAGAAGTTAGCGCCGAAAATGAAAGAGATCCAGGAGAAGATCAAAGGGCTGAAGCAGAACGATCCGAAACTGAAGGAATTGCAGATGGAGCAGCTTAGGCTGATGAAAGAAGGCAATCCGCTCGGCGGTTGTTTGCCTCTGCTCATTCAGATGCCGTTCCTGTTTGCGCTCTATCGTGCGATCACGATCTCGCTCGATTTTCGACAGGCCAGTTTTCTTTGGATACCCGATCTCTCCGCGGCGGAACCGTATCTGATCCACATCCTGCCTATCTTGATGACGGGCACGATGGTCGTTCTGCAACTGGTGACACCGGCGCCGTCGGCCGATCCAGTGCAGAGAAAAATGATGGCGATCGGCATGCCGCTCTTCATGCTTTATATCTTGTGGAGTGCGCCGTCCGGCTTAGTTTTATACTGGCTTGTTGGTAATATCGTCGGGTTCACGCAACAATTTTTGATTAATCACTGGACCAAGTCAGACGACGCGGAAGTGCCTGAGCCGCCACCGGCCAAGGGCCCATCGGGACGCAAAAAAAAAGTTGACGCAACTGCGTCCGGCTAAAGGATCGATTCGATGACAGAGGTTGCTCAACAAGCAGCAGAATTTCTAAAGGATGTCTTCGATAAGACAGGCCTGCAACTGCAAGTCGCGGTCAAGCAGGGCATCGCGGGCGAAGTGTTGGATATTGAGGGGCGCGACGCGGAGTTGTTGCAGGCGCAGACAGGCGAATTGCTGGAAGCACTTCAGCATCTGGTCAATCAGGTTTTTGGAAGAAGTTTGACTGGCAGTGCGCGACTCGTTTGTGACGTGCATGGGTTTCGCGCGACTCGCGAAGCCGAACTACAGGCGATGGCAAATCTCGCTGCCAATCGCGTTCGTCAAACGGGCATCGCGTTTACGTTTGAGCCAATGAGCGCAAACGAAAGACGCATCATTCATCTGACCCTGGCGGAGAGTCCCGATCTTTTTACCGAGTCGATTGGCGAAGGCGCCGATCGCAAGTTGAGAATTGCCCGCAAGAATTAATACTCCTTAATCCAAGTTAGGGCCTATATGACCTATAGTAATCCTGATTGATCATGAGTACGATCGTTGCACTATCAACACCAAGAGGGCGCGGAGCTCTCGCTGTAATTCGCTTGAGCGGTCCGGATGCGATCGCGATCGCGAAGAAGATGAGTGGCCTCGATGAGGTTGACCCGAGACGACGCGACGCTTACAAAGTTGACACGTCACGATCAGATCCTGGACCAGGTTCTGTTGACTTGCTTTCCAGCACCTCACTCACTAACAGGTGAAGACGTAGTCGAGATCAGTTGCCATGGATCGCCGGCAGTAGTGCGAAGCATCGTCGACGCGACGCTCGCGTTGGGCGCAGTGCTCGCTGGTCCGGGAGAGTTCACGCTTCGTGCTTTGACGAATGGAAAAATAAACCTGGCCCAGGCAGAAGCGATTCGAGATCTGATTGCAGCGCAGACTGACGCAGCAGTGAAGCAAGCATCGCGTCAGTTGAATGGAGAGTTGTCGAGCGCGCTTGGTCCATTCAAAGAGAAGCTCGTCGAAGCGATCGTGTTGTTGGAGTCGGCGCTTGAGTTTGTTGAGGACGACATTCCAGCGCCGCGCGCTAATGAAATTGATCGAGACTTAGCTAGTATCGCCGCGGGTGTTCAAAAACTGAAGCGGAGTTACAGTGCGGGACGCCTGCTTCAGGAAGGAATCAAGGTTGCGATCACGGGCCGCCCGAATGTCGGTAAGTCCAGTCTTTTCAACAGTTTAGTTGAGCGCGAGAGAGCGATTGTCACTGACATTCCGGGAACGACGCGCGATACGTTGTCAGAAGCAATCGACCTCGAAGGTATTCCGGTGATTCTCACAGACACCGCAGGCTTGCGCGATACAACCGACGGTATTGAGACGTTAGGCATCGAACGAACTCGCAGTGCCATGGGCGATTCGGATCTGGTGCTCGTGGTGCTCGATGGTTCGACCGATCTTGGACCATCTGATCGTGAGTTGATAAATCAAACGGCCGGCACGCGCCGGCTGATTGTCTTGAACAAAAGTGATCTGCCGGGTTTCAAGGCGGCGTCTTGTTGTGTTGACGAGCTTCAAACGATTAATGTATCTGCGCTAACAGGTGAAGGTTTGGGCCGCTCTGCGCGCGGCGATCCTTTCGAGCTTGAATAGCAACGGAGTTGACGAAGGCAGCTTATTGATCACAAATGCTCGTCACTACGATCTGTTGTGCAATACGCAGCGTGAGATCGAAGTCGCGCGAACTGCTTTGCGCGATCGACACAGCGAAGAGCTCGTGCTCGCACCTTTGCATAATGCGTTAAGGTTCCTGGGCCAGATCACCGGAGAGACCACGACGGAAGATATTCTGTCGGAGATATTCGCAACGTTCTGTATTGGGAAGTAGTCGCATGTCATTTGACGAGGTATTCAATGTAATCGTGATTGGCGCCGGCCATGCGGGCTGCGAGGCCGCCTCGGCCGCGGCTCGACTCGGCGCGGAAACCGGGCTGATTACGCTGAACCTCGATCTGGTCGGGCAGATGTCGTGCAATCCGGCGATTGGCGGAATCGCAAAGGGACATCTCGTGCGAGAAATCGATGCGCTTGGCGGAATCATGGGTCGCGTGATCGACCGAACCGGAATTCAGTTCCGGCTGCTCAATCGTTCGCGCGGACCGGCAGTTCAGTCGCCGCGAGCCCAGGCGGATCGCATGAGGTATCGGGCAGAGATGCGTCGAACGCTTGAAGCAACTTCGAATCTACATCTGCGGCAGGGAAAAGTTGTTGACTTCGTGATCAGCCACGGAAGGGTGGCCGGGGTCGTGTTGGAGGATGGACGACAGTTCGGAGCAGATGCTGTAGTCGTCGCGACGGGCACATTCCTGAATGGACTGATTCATACCGGTCGACGAACCTATTCGGGTGGGCGCGCGGGAGAACCGGCGTCGATTGAGCTATCGGAAACTTTGAAGCGACTCGGATTTCCTGTCGGGCGATTGAAGACCGGAACGCCTCCGCGACTCGACGGCAGAACTATCGACTGGAATGCTTTCGAACCCCAGCCAGGCGATCGCGTACCCGTGCCGTTTTCGTTTGCGACCGACAGCCTCGAGCAGAAACAGATCAACTGTTATGTCGGCTATACGACGACCGAAGTGCATGATGCGATTCGGGAGAACATCGCAGAGTCGCCGCTCTATTCGGGAAAGATCAAAGGCGTCGGGCCGCGATATTGTCCTTCTATAGAAGACAAGGTTGTTAAGTTTTCTGATAAGTCGCGCCATCAGCTCTTTCTCGAGCCCGAAGGTCACGACACAAACGAAGTTTACTTGAACGGCTTTTCGACTTCGCTGCCGGCTGAATTGCAGCAGGATCTCGTGCGCATGATTCCCGGGCTGGAAGAAGCGCGTGTGATTCGACCGGGTTATGCGATCGAGTACGACTTTGTCGACCCGAGAGAATTGGGACCGGATCTGCAAACCACTCGTTTACCGGGTCTGTTCCATGCTGGGCAGATCAACGGAACGACCGGGTATGAAGAGGCAGCGTGTCAGGGGCTTCTGGCAGGAATAAACGCGGCGCTGTACACGCAGGGACGAGAATCGTTCAGGCTGCGGACGCGAGGAGTCGTACATCGGCGTTCTGGTGGAGGATTTGATTAAGCAGGGCGTCGATGAGCCGTACCGGATTTTTACCTCGAGAGCGGAGTTTCGTTTGGCGCTCAGATATGACAACGCAGACGAACGTCTCGAGCGGTATGGCAGGGAACTCGGTCTTGTCGGCGATTCGGATTGGGAAAGATTCAACTCGCGGCAGGCGCGTCTCGCAAAACTCAGAACGGCGCTCGACAATACGCGTTTGCGACGATCCGACGCTCAGCACGCGGCAGTCTCAGCGCTGATTGGCGCGGACCTGGGCGACTCGATTTCGCTGGCGCAATTGGCAAAGCGGCCAAAAGTTAATGCGGATCTGATTCATGTCGCTCTTGCCGGCTGAACTGAAACCGGTAGCTGAGGCAGACCTAACGTCGGTCCTTGCCGACTCGCTTTATGAAGGATATCTCGACTCGCATAAGGCGACGATTGCGCGTTTGTACCAGCATGACGCGCTAAAAATCCCGCGCGAGACGGCTTTCCGGAGTATCAGCGGCCTGTCAAACGAGATCGTCGAACGCCTCAACCGTGCTCAACCACAAACTTTCGGAGAAGCCCGGCGACTCCCTGGCCTTACGCCAGGCGCGCTCTCGACACTTCTGGTCTTCCTCTCCGCACAACAGAAGAGCGCTTAGCCCACAAAGATCACAAGAAAGCACCCAAAAATGTTTCACGTGTCCCATTCGCGTCCAATGGGGCACGTGAAACATCTCTTTTGTGGCTGCGTTTGTGCTGTCTGTGTTAGGTTATGCCGCAATGGCCAAGTCGATAGCCGTCGCTAACCAAAAAGGTGGGGTCGGAAAGACTACGACCGCGGTCAATCTGGCCGCGATCATCGCCAAGTGGGGCCATCGTGTCCTGCTCGTCGACGCGGATCCGCAGGGAAATGCGACGTCCGGAATCGGTATCCAGCGCGGCAGTTTTCGACGAAATCTTTATCACAGCCTCATCCTCGATGAGCCAATCTCAGCAATCATTCTGCCGAGCGCGATCCCAGGCCTCGACGTAGTCCCGTCAAATAAAGATCTGGCCGGCGCCGAAATCGAACTGGTCGAGGTGGAGCAGCGAGAGTTTCGTTTGAAACGCGCCCTTTCGAGTGTCGAAGCCAATTACGACTACGTCATCATCGACTGTCCGCCATCATTGGGTTTGTTGACGCTCAACGCGCTCACTGCAGCGAAGTCGCTGCTCGTTCCGATTCAGTGTGAATACTACGCGCTCGAAGGAGTCACCGAGCTGTTCGACACGCTCGCGCGAATCCGCAGGCTTCACAATCCAGGTCTGATGATCGAAGGCCTTCTTCTCACGATGTACGACGAGCGGACCAATCTATCAGCGGCCGTGGCGACTGACCTTCGCGACTTTTACGGCTTGCAGGTTTTTCAGGCCGTTATTCCAAGGAACGTGCGGCTCGCCGAGGCGCCAAGCTACGGCAAGCCGATTATCAGTTATGACGCGCACTCCAAGGGGGCTGAAGCTTACTCACAACTAGCCAGGGAGATTATTCATGAACAGAAAAGCGCTGGGTCGGGGGCTGGGGGCTCTTCTATCGTCTGATCGAACTATCGATCTCGGGTCGGAGCCATCTGAAGTCGACCTTGATTCGATCGTGCCCGGACCAATGCAGCCGCGCACACATTTTGACGAAGCGAGCCTGCAAAGCCTGGCCGAGTCGATAAGCAAGTCACGGAGTGGTTCAACCGCTACTCGTGCGACGTCGCGACAGCGGATTCGAGTTGATTGCCGGAGAGCGACGTTGGCGCGCCGCGAAACTCGCGGGACTGACGAGAGTGCCAGTCGTCGTTAAGGAGGTGCCTGATGAGAGCCTTCTCGAGATCGCTTTGATTGAAAATATCCAGCGCGAGGATCTCAATCCGATCGAGGAGGCGCAGGCTTACAAGAAGCTGATCGAGACGGTAGGTCTTGACCCAGGAAGCTTTGGCGTCGAGAGTTGGCCGCGACCGATCGTACATCACGAACTACCTGCGTTTGCTTCGCCTGCCGGACGATCTTCAACAGCTTGTGAAGGAAGGACGGCTCTCGACTGGTCACGCGCGAACTCTTTTGGCGTTGAGTCACCCGGACCAGCAGCGACGACTCGCAAGACAAATCATCGATGGTGGGCTGTCGGTACGGACCACGGAACAGATGGTTCATCGGATGCTCGAGGAGAAACCCGCAAAGGGCCCATCGACACCGCGAACAGTGGATCCAAACGTTCGAGCGGCCGAGACAAAATTGAGGCGCGCACTGGGCACACAGGTGAAGATACTGATGTCGGAGCAGGGCAGGGGCAAGGTTGAGATCAGCTTTTTCAATAGTCAGGATTTGGATCGAATCTATAATCTGCTGATGAATCCCGCCCGCATGTAAGTTATACAACTGACCAGCAGCATATTGTAAAAGTGGGCGTTTTGACAGGATTTCAGGATTAAAAGCCTGATTTACAGTACTGCGCGTCGGTTGATTCGACCCTATCGCTATGTTAGACTCGCGCGCTTTTCGATAGCGATAATTTTCACATAGATAACGGATCGGATGATTCTCGCAGAGACCTCAATTCAGCTGGTTCCTGATGGTACGTTACTGCTCCACCTGTTGATGGTGGGCATTATGGTATTCGTCCTTAACCGAACCCTACTCAAACCCATCAATCAAATATTGGCCGAGCGAGAAAGACAGATCACCGGCCGGCGCATGGAAGCCGAAAAGTTGGCTGCTGAATCGGACGAGAAACTCCGAAAGTACAAGGAAGCTTTGCACGATGCGCGAGTTGACGGCTACAAGCTTCTCGACAAAGAGCGCGCCGAAGGTTTGAAACATCGAGATGAACAGCTTCGACAGTATCGCGATCAACTGTCGAAAGAGGTTGCTGCTCAAATCGAAGCGACGCGACAGCAGGAAGAGTCGGCGAAGCGAGAGCTCGACGCGCAGGCTGCGTCGATGAGCGACTTAATTAGTTCTCAAATACTGAGGCGGCCGGCGAGGTAAATTTCAATAATACTTATGTTGTTATTCGCTGCTGATGGAGGATGGCTCAACTACCCAGGCCTTGAGGCGTGGAAGTTTGTAAACCTCACCATTTTCATTGTTCTCGGCATCATCTTTTTAAGGAGCAAGATTAATCAAGGACTATTGGCACGGCGCGGAGCCATTCAGCAGGAACTAGTCGCAGCGAAAACTGAGCGCGATGAGGCCCTGGCCAAAGTGGCTGAAGCCGACAGTCTGCTGAGCCGGCTCGACGACGACGTGAGCACGGTTCACGAACAGGCGCGCCAGGAAGCAGAACAGGAACGACAACGCCTCGCGACTGGGACCGAGCGCGAAATCGAAAAGCTCAAACTGCAGGCCCAGCGTGAAATCGAAAGAGCAGACAAGCTCGCGCGGAAGGAACTCCGCCAGTATCTTGCGAAGCGAAGCATCGATCTTGCTCGCGAGTCGCTTCGGAGTCGAATACGGCCTGAAGACGATACGCTTTTGATAAAGGAGAACATTGGTGAGTTGAGGAGGACCACGGTTTGAGTTTGCAAACGGTTGCACGGCGCTACGCTGCGGCCCTCGCCGATGTAACTATCGAACGACGTGAAGAGCGGGAGGTCCAGAACGAGTTGGACCAATGGGCCGCAATGATGGAGGCCGCGCCGCAGTTAAAAGAAGTCTTTGCTAACCCCACAGTCGCTTACGATCAAAAACGGAAAGTTCTTGGAAGACCTGATCTCGCGCAGTCGTGTGAGAGACACAACCGCGAGCTTTCTACGGGTCTTGCTGAAAAATCAGCGCCTCTCCCAGTTGCGAGATATAGCAGAACGGCATGGGCTGATACTCGACGAGCGCGCCGGAATGGTGGCTGCGAATGTCATAACTGCGAGACCGATTCCGGAGGAACTGAAGAGCTCGCTTCACGAGACGCTTGCGGCGGCGACTGGCCGGAAGGTTCGCTTGAGCTTCACTACTGACGAAACGATCATCGGTGGTTTGGTTGCGCGCATCGGCTCAACGATCTTCGATGGTTCAGTTCAAAATCAGCTGGAGCGTTTATCAGAGAGTTTGTCGGGTCGGTGAGTTTTTGTAGGGGTGGCCCTCCGTGGCCACCCCGTGGATGGGCCAAGCGGGCGGCCACAGAGGGCCGCCCCTACAGTACGTCCAAACGGTCTGTTAGAGGAAATCATGGAACCAATTAGACCAAGCGAAATCAACGAGATTATCCGCAAACAGATCGAGAACTTCGAGACCGGCGTCACGGTCACCGAAGTCGGAACCGTTATCAAGATCGGAGACGGAATCGCAGAACTTCACGGCCTCGAGAAAGTAATGGCCGGCGAGCTGCTCGAGTTTCCGCACGACGTTCGCGGCCTGGCATTGAACCTCGAAGAAGACAAAGTCGGCGCCGTGCTGTTCGGTGACTTCCAGACAATCCGCGAAGGCGATCTCGTGAAACGCACTGGCCGCATCATGCAGGTTCCCGTTGGAGAAGCGCTGGTCGGACGCGTCGTCGACGTGCTCGGTAATCCGATCGACGATGCTGGTCCAATTGTTACTGACATCTACTATCCGGTCGAACGAATTGCTCCGGGCGTGGTCGACAGGCAGCCGGTGAAAGAGCCACTGCAAACTGGTCTCAAAGCGCTCGATGCGATGGTGCCGATTGGTCGTGGACAGCGCGAGCTGATTATCGGCGATCGTCAAACCGGCAAGACCGCTGTCGCCGTCGACACAATCATCAACCAAAAAGGGAAAGACGTAATTTGTATTTACGTCGCGATTGGCCAGAAGGCTTCGACAGTGGCCCAGGTAGTGAAGACGCTACAAGATTTCGGCGCGATGGATTACACGATCGTGATTAAAGCCACCGCTTCGGATCCGGCAGCGATGCAGTTCCTGGCGCCATATTCCGGCGCCGCGATGGGTGAGTACTTCCGCGACAACGGAAAACACGCGCTGACGATCTACGACGACCTTTCGAAACAGGCCGCGGCTTATCGCGAGATCTCGTTGCTGCTGCGACGGCCACCGGGTCGCGAAGCGTATCCGGGCGACGTGTTCTATCTGCACTCGCGCTTGCTGGAAAGAGCCGCAAAACTTTCGGACGCGAAAGGCGGCGGTTCGCTAACGAGCTTGCCCATCATCGAAACGCAAGCGGGCGACATCTCCGCGTATATTCCAACGAACGTGATTTCGATCACTGACGGACAGATCTTCCTCGAAGCCGATCTCTTCAACTCCGGCTTCCGTCCCGCGATCAACGTCGGCAACAGCGTTTCGCGCGTGGGTGGATCTGCGCAGATTAAAGCTATGAGACAGGTCGCTGGAACGCTACGTCTCGACCTGGCCCAGTTTCGCGAGTTGCAGGCGTTTGCGCAGTTCGGTTCGGACCTCGACAAAGCTACGCAAGCACAGTTAGCACGCGGACAGCGTCTTACTGAAATTCTGAAACAGCCGCAGTATCAGCCGATGGACGTTCAAAACCAGGTGCTGGTGATCTGGGCGGCGACAAACGGTTACACAGACGATATCGCTGTCGAAGACGTGCGACGTTTCGAAAGCGAGCCTGCTCTCGTTTGTCGAGAACTCGCACCCGGGTTTACTCGTGGAGATCGCCGACAAGAAAACATTAACCGATGAAATCAAGGCGGGCTTGAAACAGGTGCTGGAGGATTTCAAGCTGGAGTGGAGCAAGCAATCTTCCGACGCGGAAGATCTGCCGATTCCGCCACGGACGTCACAGAGTCCAGCCGCACAGCCAACGGCCTAAACATTTTTCGCAATGCCGAACCTTCTCGACATACGCCGGCGCATTAAGTCGGTAAAGAACACGCAGCAGATCACAAAAGCCATGAAGATGGTTTCTGCTGCGAAACTCAGGCGCGCTCAGGAGCGCGTCGTGACCGCGCGTCCATTCGCAAACAAGATGAGCGAAGTCCTTGGCGAACTCGCGAAGCGCACCAGTGAAGATTTTCATCACCCGCTTCTCGATCAGCGCGGCGATCAGCGTTACCTGCTGGTCCTGGTCACTGCCGACAAAGGTTTGTGTGGCGCTTTCAACACGAACCTAACAAAAGCCGCACAGACTTTCATGCGAGAGAACGCAGGCAAGACTGTCGAGCTGCTCGCCATCGGTCGCAAGGGACGTGATTTCTTTCGCAGTCGGCGGGCAGTGATTGCCGGCGAGTTTCTCGGAGTGACAGGGAAGGGGCGTGTCGAGTTTTCTGAAGCGCTCGAAATCGCGCAGGAAATAATCAAGATTTACACGGAAGACACAGGAATCGATAAAGTTTTCCTCGTCTACAACGAGTTCAAGTCCGTGCTCTCGCAGCGCGTGGTGTTGGAACAATTACTCCCAGTCTCGCGCGCCAAAACAGAGGAGGCGGAAGCCAAATCGCAACAACCCCTCACGCTCGTCGACTACATCTACGAGCAACCACCCGAAGAGATGTTTGGCAAACTGTTACCGCGTTTGATTGAGACGCAGATCTTTCGCGCGCTGCTCGAATCGATCGCTTCGGAACAGGGCGCTCGCATGACGGCGATGGATTCGGCGTCGAAGAACGCGAGTGAGTTGATCGACAGTTTGACTCTCAACATGAACCGCGTCCGCCAGGCAGCGATCACAAACGAGATCATCGAAGTTGTTTCAGGCGCCGCCGCGCTCTAACGCTTGCCACAAAACGGCACAAAAAATACGGGCAAGTTCCGGCTTCTCACGCATTACCTGCCGCTGATCGCCTGGCTCGCATTTATTTCCTTCGCTTCCTCCGGCAGCTTCTCGGCCGGAAACACTTCGCGCATCATTGGTCCACTCATCCTCTGGCTGTTTCCGAACACGAGTCCAGGAAACCCTCCTTCTCGTCCATTTCATCACCAGAAAGCTTGCCCATTTCACGGAGTACGCCATTCTGGGATTCCTGGCGGCGCGGGCGTTTCGGACGTCGCCACGGCCGGCAATCAGCAGTCGCTGGTTACTGATTTCGGCGACTTTGATCGTGACTTTCGCGCTGCTCGACGAGTTTCACCAGACATTCGTTCCGAGCCGGACGGGGTCGATTTACGACAGTCTCATCGATATTGCGGGCGGGCTGACGGCGCTCCTCGTAATCCGCAGAAGAAGCCGCGCTTCCGCCTAAACGATTTTCACCTTCCAAGCGTATAATCTCCCGAGGTTTGAATCTTTCTGACTAGAATGAGGCTCAAAAATGGGAATACTTGATCGACTTAGCCCGAGTTCACAGTTCATTGAAGTAATCGAATGGCTCGACGATTCGACAAACACTCTTGGTTTACCGGTTTCCAGTTAAGGATCAGGAGATCAAAAACGGAGCGCAGCTAATCGTGCGGGAATCTCAAGCCGCGGTTTTCGTACACGAGGGCCAGATAGCCGATCAATTTCCCCCCGGCCGCTACACGATTGACGGCGGCAACACGCCGATACTCTCGAAGTTGGGAGCCTGGAAACACGGCTTCAACTCGCCGTTCAAGTCTGAGGTTTACTTCGTAAACACGAAACAGTTCACGGATCTGAAATGGGGAACGCCGAACCCGGTGATGATGCGTGATTCCGATTTCGGCATGGTTCGTCTGCGTGCGTTTGGAATCTACTCGATGCGCGTTGCCGAACCGCAAGCGTTCATCAAGGAGGTCGCTGGAACCAGCGGGCGGTTCATCACCGAAGATGTTGAAGGTCAACTCAAGCGCACGCTTGTAGGCGGCTTCAGCGATGCACTTGGTGAATCGAAGATCGCTGCTCTCGATCTCGCTTCTAATTACGACGAGCTCGCGAAGTTTACGCGCACGAAGCTGAACGAAGAGTTCAAGACTTTCGGATTGGAGTTGACCAAGTTTGTCATCGAAAACATTTCACTGCCTCAGGAAGTCGAAGCGGCGATGGACAAACGCACGTCGATGGGCGTGATTGGCGACGTTGGAAAGTACGCTCAATTTCAGGCTGCCGATGCGATGCGTGATGCGGCGCAGAATCCAGGAGGTGGAGCAGGCACGGGCGTGGGACTCGGCGCCGGCTTCGCGATGGGAAATGCGATGGCGAATGCGATGAGCGACGCCATGCGCGGGTCGAACCAAAGTGCGGGTGGTGGCGCCGCCGCGCTTCGCAACTGCAAGGCGGTGTGGCATGTCCTCAGTGTGGAAATCAAAATGCTGCTGCCGCAAAGTTCTGTCTTGAATGCGGCACGAAGCTTGGGAAGGCCACTTGCGCTAACTGCCAGGCAGAGTTGAGCCCCGGCGTGAAATTCTGCAACGAGTGCGGCACTAAGGTTTAAGGGTTTTCTTTTCCGAGCGCGGTAGCTCCGTGTCTCTGTCGTTATTGTGCGCTATAAAAACACATGAACCACAGAGGCTACAGAGCTCAGAGTTCTGGGTTTCCATCCTCATGTTCAAAGCGTTGACGCGTCCACGCCGGGTTGTCATCACCGGAATGGGGTGTGTCACGCCGCTTGGAATCGGACGCGACGCGTTTTGGCAAGGTCTGATATCAGGCAAGAGCGGCGTTCGCAGAATCGAAGCTTTTGATCCTTCCAATTCACCTGTCCAGATAGCTGCGGAGGTGCCGTCGTTCGACTGGCAGTCGCAGCTCAATCCAAAAGATCGCAAACACGTACCGCGCACAGTTCCGCTCGCGCTCGCGGCCGCACGCGAAGCGCTGGAAGATGCGCGACTGTTTCCAAACGATCTTTCACTCGACGAACGCCGCGCTATCGGTGTTGAACTCGGAACAGGTGGCGGAGGTCTCGCATTCACCGAGCAGCAGTACGAATACTGGTACGTTGGACCAACCACCAAAGCGAGTGTCTACACGATTCCAGCTTCGACGCATGGCGGACTGTCGAGCGAGTTGTCGATGGCGTTTGGACTTCGTGGCTTGTCGCACATCATTTCGACAGGTTGCACGAGTTCAACTGACGCAATGGCGTATGCAGCGCAACACATCGCACTGGGTCGTCAGGACGTGATGCTTTCGGGCGGAGTCGATGCGCCGATTGCTCCAGGCATTCTTGCGGCGTTCAATCTGATGACGGTGTTGACGAATGAATGGAACGAGGAGCCTCACCGCGCTTCCAGGCCTTTCTCACTCAATCGATCCGGAATTGTTCTCGGCGAAGGCGCGTGGATCTACGTTCTCGAGGAACTCAACCACGCGAAAGATCGTGGCGCGCGGATCTACGCGGAGATCACCGGTTACGGCGCGACGTGCGACGCTTACCATCGTGTTCGTCTGGCTGAAGACGGCGACGAACCTGCGCGCGCGATGCGTCTAGCTCTCGAGGATGCTGGTTGTGAACCAAAGGATATCGATTACGTGAACCTGCACGGCACCTCAACCCTGCTTAACGATCGCATCGAAACGAGCGCACTGAAACTCGCGTTTGACGGCCAGGCCGCGCGCATTCCGATGTCGGCGACGAAGTCGCAGATCGGTCATCCGCAGGGCGCGAGTGGCGCGGCCGGATTAGGCGCGGCGCTTTGCGCGATGCACACGAATAAGATCCCGCCCACCATTAATCTCGATGAACCTGACCCTGATTGTGATCTCGACTACGTCCCCAACGAAGCTCGTGAAGCAAACGTAAGAATCGCCCTCTGCAACTGTATCGGCTTCGGTTCGAAAAACAGTGCGTTGGTGGTTGAGAAAATAGGTCATTAATCAGGGCTCAATGTTCGAAAAATTCAAACGACGCAGCGTTAAGCTGGAATACATCGACACCGGAGATTACACGCCCGCCGAGTACGAAGGCTGCATCGGCGAGTTGCAGCTCGTGAATCGCTGGATGGGCGATGCGCACACGTTGAAGGCGACTCTGTTTCGAGAGATCGAGGCGCAGTCGTTGCAGCGCTTTTCGATTCTCGATGTTGGTGCGGGGTCTGGGGAACTGTTGCGTGTGACTGCGACATGGACCAGGCAAACTGGCCGGAGTTTGAGTGCGGTGGGTCTGGAGTTGAACGAACGTTCGGCGGAGTCGATCAATGAAGAGTCGGATCGTTTTCACGAGATCAGTTCAGTGCGTGGAGATGCGTTAGAGTTGCCGTTTGCCGACTCGACGTTTGATTATGTGATGTGCTCGTTATTTACGCATCACTTTGTTGACGGGCAGGTGGTCCGAATTTTGCGCGAGATGAGCCGCGTTGCGAAGCGACGGATCTTCGTGATCGATCTGCACCGGCATCCGGTTGCCTATTTTCTTTACACGACTGTTGGGAAATTGGTTTTGCATAATCGACTGCTTCGGCACGATGGCGCGTTGTCTATATTGAGAAGTTTCAAAGCGGATGAATTGCTCGAGTTGGCCCAACGAGCGGATCTCAGGGATGCCTGGGTCGAGCGCCACTTCCCGTATCGCCTCGTCTTGAGCGCCGCCGCCCGCGCGAGCGTACATTTGCAGGAGCCCGAATCGGCTTCCTCTCGCGCCGCATGAAGTCTTCTGCTCATTTTTGTGCTTTTTGTGGCATGAACAACTTCGATGTAATCATTGCGGGAGCGGGGCCGGCGGGGAGTAGTGCCGCGATACATCTTGCGCGCGGTGGGCTTCGCGTGCTTCTCGTCGAGCAGAAAAAGTTCCCGCGGCCCAAACTCTGCGGTGAGTTCATTTCCCCGGAATGCCTTCACCACTTTCAACGACTCGGCGTCGCGGACGCGATGACGTGCTCCGCTCCATCGCTCCTTTCTGAAACCGTCTTTTACTCACGTCGCGGCCATCATGTCACTATTCCCAGCAGTTGGTTTGGCGGCCCAGCCGCACTCGGTTTAAGCCGCGCAGTGATGGACGACGTGCTCCTGCGCAGAGCACAAGCAGCGGTGTTAACGTCCTCGAAGGCGCGACCATCAACGAACCAATAATCAGTCAAACCAAAGTGCTGGGCGTAAGATTGAAGCTCGACGGCCAGGAGCACGAGTACCACGCTCCGCTAACAATCGACGCAACCGGCCGCGCGCGCATTCTCACAAGAAAACTCAACACTGAAGGGCGCAGATCAAAACCGAAGCTGATCGCATTCAAAGCACACTTGCGAAACACTCGCGTTGCTCCAAACGCCTGCGAGATCTATTTCTACCCTGACGGCTACGGCGGCCTGAGCTCCATCGAAGGCGGCCTCAGCAATCTCTGTTTCATCATCTCTGCCGAACAGGTGAAGCGTCACCATTCAGATCCTGAAACCGTGATGCGCGAAGCGGTGATGAAGAACCGGCGAGCTGCGTACACACTCGATCGCGCGCAAGCCGAATCTGAATGGCTGAGCGCGTCGTGGGAACGTTTCGGGCGTCAGCACCCAAGTCCAACGAAGGGCTTGCTGGCGATCGGCGATTCAGCAGCGTTTATCGATCCATTTACCGGCAGTGGAATGTTAATGGCTTTTGAGAGTGGCGAACTGGCAGCAGAAGTGATCATTCGTCATCGAAACGATCTCGAAGCAGTCGGATCGGAATACGCGGCGGAGTACACCCAGAAAGTTCGACTCTCGTCTTCGAATCTGCGGACTTCTGCGTCGCGCTGCATTCAAACCTCAACCTTGCTGGACTGAGCATCGCCATCGTCGGCGCGAGTACTCAGTTAAAAAGTAAAATCGTAAGGGCGACGCGTTCATCCAACCGTGACGATCAAAGCCCGCTGCGCGCTGGTTAAACTGCTTGCCACGTTGACTCTTTTGGAGTAAAAAGGCTGAGCCAGTGCTGGTCTCTCTGTCTTTGTTGCTATCCCAGGGCTCAATGACAACGGCGCGAAGCACACTCCCGTGCGCCGTCAGCAAATCGGAGACGGATCTCCGAACTCTCGTCAATTGGTAAGCGAACGTAAATTAAGAGTCTTGAGTGACGCGCGAATTCCAAGCCGCGAAAACTAGTTAAGGAGAACATGACGATGTTTCTATCGTTCAAGTCCCGACTTATCGGATCATTTCAAATCCCCTGTTTGATAACGATCTTGCTCCTCTGTGCTCACGTGGCTTTCGGACAGGCACAGTCAAACGCGGCCGATTTACAAGGCACAGTTAAAGACGCGACCGGCGCGAACGTCCCTAACGCCACTGTGACCGCTCGCAACCCGGCCACCAACTTCTCGCGCAATACAACCAGCAACGACGAGGGTTTCTACCGAATCGTCAACTTACCACCCGGCGAATACGAGGTAACTGTCGAAGCGGCCAGCTTCAAAAAGCTCGTGCTGCCAAAAATCGTCCTCACCGTTGGTCAGGCCGCCGAACTGAACCCCGAGCTTTCACCTGGGGAGATTACCGAAACCGTTACGGTTTCCGATGCGACCTCTGAAATAGTTGAAACGTCGAAGACCGCTGTCGCAACCACTATCGATCAGCAACGAATCAACAACCTGCCAATCAACGAACGAAACTACATCAACTTCACGTTGACAACCTCGACAGTCGGACGCGATGCAGGCCGGCCGATTGGACCAGCACCAACCACGGGTTTGAACTTTGGCGGACAGCGTGGACGCTCCAACCTGGTCCAGGTCGACGGCGCTGATAACACCGACAACTCCGTGAACGCGTCGCGTTCCACAGTTAGCCAGGAAGCGGTGCAGGAGTTTCAGGTGGTCACGAATTCATCCGCTCCGGAGTTTGGACGTTCATCGGGCGGTGTGGTTAACGTGGTGACGAAGTCAGGAACCAACGAATTTCATGGCAACGTGTTCGGCTTCCTGCGTCACCGGAGTTTTCAGGCGCGAAACGCGTTTGCGCCCGTCGAGGACCCGCCATTCACACGCGCGCAGTATGGATTCACGCTGGGTGGTCCATTCCGCAAGGAGCGCACGTTCTTCTTCTTTGCTTTCGAGCAACGGCGACGGCAGGAGTCAGGCTTTTTCACCAGCAACGTGGCCCAGGGCTTAACCGGCTCGGCTACGATTCCTGTGATTGCCGGACTCAATCCGATTGCGCGAACATTCAATAACATCACACCGGCTCAGGCAGCGTTCATCAACGCTCTCGTGGGGACAGGAACAGCAGCCAATGTCTGCGGCGCTCGTGCATACGGGTTCTTTGCTTCAAGTGGTGGAACGACTGCGTTAACCGGCAGCAATCGCTCTGCTATCCCCGAACGATGGCAGTCTGTGTCCTGCGATCAGCCCGATCCTCCCGGGTGCGATTGGACCACGCTTTATTCTCTCAGGCGCGCCTGTTCCGAGCGGCACCACGAATGCTTTAGGTCAGTTCATAGCTTTCAGACCACTGAACAATCTGCAAAGAGTGTTTCCCATTACGGACGATACAACCTACAACTCGTTCAGGTTGGACCACGTGATCACTCCGCGCCATCAGTTCACTTTCCGATTCGGT
Organism: uncultured Acidobacteriota bacterium; assembly: GCA_963800055.1. Lineage (GTDB taxonomy): Bacteria > Acidobacteriota > Blastocatellia > Pyrinomonadales > Pyrinomonadaceae > PSRF01. The sequence continues at coordinate 277,465 of CAWCZP010000022.1, read as the reverse complement.
TACAACCCGAGTGAGATCACTGGTATTCAGGTCGAGTCACAAAACCAGTCGCTGGGACAGAACGATTTCTCGCGCACAGGTATTCAAACACTGCGCGACTTTTCGGCAGTCACCACGCTGACTTCGACACTCTCGAACACCATCGTCAACGAAGCGCGTTTCAACTTCGGCGAACGTCGTGCGACTTTCAAGTCGCAAAATGGTGACGCAGTGGCATTCAACATTTCCGGTACAGCGTTCATCGGTCGTGAGCTCTTCTCCCCCGTTGTTCGCACCGAGACGCGATACCAGTTTACCGACAACATGAATCTTGTTTACGGAAGCCACAACTTCAAGTTTGGTGGCGACATTGCTTTCGTGAATATCCCGGAAGCAATCTTCGAACTGAATTTCGCGGGCTTGTTCAACTTTGGTGGACTCTCCGCGGCGACACTCAATCCGGCTTTTGCGGGTGCTCCGGACTTTACGCCGGTGCAGCAATACGGTCTGGGATTTCCTGCCAACTTCATTCAGGGCTTTGGAAATCCGGTTAGCGGCTTTGGCAACAAACCGATGGCGTTCTTTGCGCAGGACTCCTGGAAGATTCGTCCAAACCTAACTCTTAACTACGGTGTTCGTTACGATTATGAGTTGACAGATCAGGTTCCAACACTGCCGCTCCGCGATCCGTTGTCTGGAATAACTCTTACTGCTGAGCAGACTCTTGCAGCGCAGGATGCGATGGGTGTGCAGCAAGGTTTTCCGCGCGACAAGAACAACTGGGCGCCGCGCCTCGCTATTGCATGGGATCCGTGGGGCGACGGCAAGACATCTATTCGAGCCGCGTTCGGACTCTTCTACGACCATCCATTGCTCGCAATCGGATTCAACTCCGACATCGCAGACGCCGTGCAACAACAACAGGGCATTCTGACTCCTGGGAGTCCGGCGCAAACGGCTCTCTTAAACGCGGTGCAGGTGTTTCAAGGCACGGTATGCCCTCCAGGTGGACCAGTAACACCGATTTGTCCTGCGGGCGTGGTTACGCCGGGAGTCGCTGCGGGCGCGCAGTATCAGTTTGGTCGACAGAGATTCAACGATCAAACGTTCCCGGGCTTTGGACCAGTGCTGCCTTTTACGCTGCACGTGCAGAAGGACTTTGAATATGCGTATGCGAATCAAGGCAACTTCACAGTCGAGCGTGAACTGACGCGCGACATGACCCTCACGGGCAGTTATATCTATGTGAGCTCGCGCCACCTGCCGCACCCGCTCGACATCAACGCTCCGCGAACTGATCTACAGATTCAAAACTTCGCCAGGCTCGCGGGACGCAATCCAGTTAGCACTACTGAAGCTGTGGCGTTCTCCATTCCAACAGCGGGCGCTCCGTGCCCGGGTGGCGTGCCGCTACAATGCTTCACGCTCGCGACGCCGGTTGGCGCTCCAGCTTTCCCGAATGCGGGCCAGACGTTCGCGATCATCGTGCCTGGCATGATCACGGCGCCGTTAACAAATCTTGGTAGCCGCATTGTTAATGCAGCGGTAGCCAACTTCTTCCGGCCGAGTGCGCCAAACTATTTCCTGGCCCAGGCACTTTCCGGCGGACTCGTATCTCCGGCAGTGTTGAATGGAGCACTCGCTGGTTCGCTGCGAACGCCTGGAACAATTTCGCCGTTCGGTTCGATCAACGCGCAAACGTCTGACGGTAACTCGACCTACAACGCGTTGAACGTCGATCTGAAGAGACGGTTCTCGAATAACTTCTCGTTCCTCGCTTCGTACACCTGGTCACACTCGATCGACGATTCGTCTGACCTGCAAACGCTCTTGCTGCCGCAGGACAATCGAAACTTCGGCGCCGAGCGTGCCGACTCGCTCTTCGATCAACGTCACCGGTTTGTTTTCAGTGGTGTCATTGCTTCGCCGAGCAGTTGGGCCTCAAGCGGTGGGTTTCATCGCGCGCTTTCAAACTTCACGATCGCTCCGATCTTCGAGATGTCGTCGGGACGTCCGTTCAACATTCTGAGTAATCAGGACACGAACAACGACCAGTCGAACCAGACGGATCGCCCGTCAGTGCTCGCTGATGGAACACTCTGCGTTCCCGGAACAGCGGGCTGCGTGCCTTTGATCACCAACGGCGTGTTCACGAGCGGAAGCCTCGCACGCAACATGGGTGTGACGCATCGTTTCATGGCACTCGATCTGCGCGTGGCGAAGCTGGTGCCACTCGGGGAGCACTTCCGGCTGGAGTTGATCGCCGAAGGCTTCAACCTGTTCAACCGTTTCAATGAAGCCGCGGCCTCGCCGTTTATCGACGACGTCCGCACCTTCAACCTGCGCGCCGGCAACGGCCGCTACTTCAGCCGCCCAACCGCGGCATTCGACTCGCGGCAGTTCCAGTTTGGGTTGAAGCTGAACTTCTAGATCGTGCAGGAAAAGGCACAGATTGACACGGACTTCTGAGCGCTATCTGCGCTCGGTCTCTGTGTTCCTTATACCCAATGCACAACGCAGGCGCTCGTTCGCGCATCCGAAGGTTTGTTTAACCACCCTCTCCCGAATACAATCATGCGCATTATGTGTAGACCTACGCTTGTTCAACGTTTTATCAGCGTCGGGGCGATTTTTCTGCTCTTCGCGGCAGTGATTCAGGCGCAGTCAACCAGGCCCCGCCGCACTGGCAAGACTACGCAAAAAGCCACGACCACAACCCCTGCTTCCGACCCGTTGCTCCGCCCCGAACCGGCGCCGTCACCCACGGCACGTCGAACGGGCTCGAATGATTCGTTGCTGGATGTGCAGCCCGTCAAACCGGTCGTTAACACCGTCGGCACGGCAGACACAAAGCAAGCATACCTTCTGCTCGAACAGAAACAGTTTGCAGCGGCTGCGAAGGAAGCAAAGGCACTGACGGCATCGCACCCGAACGATCCGGAAGCATGGAAGATTGCCGGGTTCGCCGAGCTCAATTTGAAACAGTATGCGGAAGCCGCGAAGGACCTCGAGAAAGCGCTCACGCTACAGCGTAGCGCAAAGCAGGAAGATCCAAACACGGAGAGCGCCCTCGCACAGGCATTGGTGCTCTCGGAAAAGTATGAGGACGCCCTGCCACTCCTGGTTACAGTAACAAAACGCAAAACGGATAAACCGGACGCGTTGTTGATCTACTATCGCGCGATTTCAGAATTCAAAACAGGCAATACTGCTGAGGCGGAGAAGAGCTTTAACGAAGTTATCAAACTCAATCCCAAAGATTCGCTGTCACTCTTCTATCTCGCGCAGATCTCTCTGGCTAAGAACGATCTCGACGGCGCCATCGCAACCTTGAATCGAGCAACCGTCAACGATGCGCGCATGACGGGCGCCTGGACGCTTCTAACCTCGGCTTATCTACGCCGCGCTGCGACGAGCACCGATCCCGCGAAAGCAGAAGCCGATTATTTGAGTGCCGTTCGTGCCGGCGAGGGATTAATAAAACTGCGCACTGACGCTGAAGCAGTCACGCTCTTTGGCCAGGCTTTGATTGGTTCGAAACAGTATGCACGTGCGGCGGGCGTCCTCGAGCGCGCCACGGCCGCGCCAGACGCAACCGGAGTCACGTTTTACCTTTTAGGCGTTGCGCATTCACGAGCCGCCAGTTTCCCGAAAGCGATTGCGGCGCTCGAGACGGCTGCGAAGAAGTCGCCGGAAGACGTGAATGTTTATCGCGAGCTCGGCTACGCGTTTGAAGTCAGCAAGCAATACGCAAAAGCGCTGGCGGCATATCAAAAAGGCGCGGCTCTTGCCCCGTCGGATCCTGATTTCAAAGAATCGATCGAACGTGTGAAGCCGTTTGCGAAATAGAGCTTGGAACTTTGTGCCTCGTTCTTTGTTTAATACAAAGCACAAAGTACTAAGTACAAAGTACATACTCCATGATAGATCTGGCCGGGACAGCACGTGCCTTTGCTACATATTCATTAGTACCTTATCTCGGTATTCTTTTTTGTCCTGGTGCGGTGTTACTCGGAACGGTGGGTGTTGTCAGGTCCTATCGTTCGCAACAGCCGAGCAATGAGTCAGGTCGCGTTGTTTGTTACGTGAGCACTATCGTCGGTCTTGTTGTGCTGGCAGTCCAGTTGTTGCTCTGGTGGATTCTTTACCAGGCGCCAACGTGGGCCAACCAATTGAATTAAGTTTGCGGTCATAAGGAGAAGTTTATGAAGATCATGTCCTCTGTGTTGCTGCTCGGACTCTTCCTCACGGGAGCGTTCGCGCAACGTCCCATCGATCCTGCGCCTGCGCCTTCGAAAGCTCAGACTCCCGCACCCGCGCCAAAGACTGTCAAAGCAAAATATGAAGGCGGCGTGTTTGGTTATACGAAGACGATGGAAGGCACGCTGACGTTTGACGACGAGAACAAGCGGCTGCTATTCAAGGACAAGAAGCCACCGAAAGAGCTTCATATCCCTTACGACGCGATCACTTCAGCTTTCGCCGACACGCAAAAGCGACGTCCGGCAGCAGCGACTGTGGCCAGCCATATACCGCTGATCTACGTGCCAAACCCGGCGGGCTTGATCAAGACCAAGGTTCGATATCTTACGCTCCAGTACTTCGATCGAGGATTCGAGGGTGAATGGAGTTACGAGCTTCAGGCTCGAGAACAAAGAAGTACTCGCGTCAGTGTTGAAGGCGCTCGCCGACAAAACCGGAATGACTCAGCGTGGCGACATCTACGTGAAGAAGCGCGACGGCGATTCGAGCAAAGCGGATCCGCCGAAGTAATCAAGAAGCACAGAACCGAGCGCGGTAGCGCCGGGTTAATATCTCCAAACCGGATCGATGGGGGAGATTGACCCGGCGCTACCGCGCTCGGTTCTGTTAGCTGAGTTCATCAGCGAGCGGCAGAGTTTCAGATTGTGTGCGGCGTCTTCAAACACACCACCTGAGGATTTGAGCGCGATTACAAACTCGCTTTCAGCTTCCTTCAAGAACCCGAGTCGAGCAAGCACCACGCCGAGATTGTTGTGACTCGCGGGCACGTGGCGGCCTTCGCGCGCGGCGGCATCTCTGAAGAGATCCGCTGCTTGCTTCAACTCTATCTGCTTTTGCCGCGAGCAACCCGAGCTTGTAGATCGCGGGCGCAAAATTCGAAGCTTGCTCATACGCTAACTTTGCTTCGGCCAAATCTTTTTTGATCCTCTAACGCCACCCCGAGTGCGTACGAAGCGACCGGATAACTGCCTTGCTTCAGTTCGATCGCGCGCTTGTAAAAGATGATCGCTTCTTCTGTTTGCCAGAGTTCGTAATGGCAGACTCCGATGTTGTAAATCGCGCGCGCATAAGAGTCGCGGTCTCGCGAGGAGACTTTCTTGTACTCTTCAATCGCAGCTTTATAGTTCTCCTGGGCCACAAACGCGTCGCCGCGCTTGAGTGCTGATTTGGTGTCTTGTGCGTTGATGTGAAAGGCCGCTGTGGCCAGAATGAATGTCGCGAAAAGCAGGCTTTTGATATTCAAAATGCACCTCCTTTTTGCCTACGCCTTTTTTGCTCGTTTGGCGCCTTTACCTGATGGAAGTGAAAGCAGTGGAGCGCCGGACGGCGTTGCGTGCCTGCTCAAGCGATCGCGAATAGCTTCACGCGCGCGTTTGAATGCACTCGTTTCACCGTAGAGTTGGAATGCCCAGTTCGCGCCCAGTTCAAGCGAGTTGAATTCAAATGCGAGCTGCGTTGCGTCGATGTCTTTGTCGAGTTGTCCGGCTTCCTGCGCCTCGACGATCGCGTTGCGCAGCGTCGCGAGCCACTCCTTCATGATCTCGGCAATGCGGTCGCGAACCGGACCAGGGCGGCTGTCAAACTCCGCCGCGGCGGCCGCAAAGAAACAGCCGCCGCGGAACACGCCGCTCTGAACGTAAGACAGCCAGATGTCGCACAGTTTCCAAAGTCGCAGCAATCCTTGAGTCGACTCGAAAGCTGGTTTGACGACTTCGTGAATGAAGATCGCGCGAGCGGCTTCGACGGTTGCGACTTGTAACTCTTCCTTTGAGCCGAAGTGAGCGAAGAGCCCGCTCTTGCTCATCGACAGCTCAGTAGCGAGCCGCCCGATGGTTAAGCCTTCAAGACCTTCGGCGGAAGCGACGTGCACGGCGGTTTCGAGAATCGCCTTGCGCGTACGTTCGCCCTGGGCCTTTCGGCCTTTGATTTCCAACTCTGCTTTAGTCACGCGAGTGAGTATATAGCACGAACGTTCGTTTTAGATCAAGATTTTAAATTTTACAGAATTCGTGGGATTTGATAGATGAAGAGGCGCGTATGAAAGCTGCTAAAAAAGAACCGAAGTCGACGAAGCGCGCGAGCGCGTCGGGTGAGAAGCACGTCGAACGCGTGCGCCGTTTATGCCTGGCGCTGCCGGAAACGTGGGAAAAACTTTCGCATGGGGAGCCGACGTTTTTCGTGAAGAAGCGAGTGTTTGCGATGTGCTCGATCAATCACCATAACGATGGGCATATCGCAGTGACGATACCCGCAGCCATCGGCGTGCAGACGGCATTGATCGAATCCGATTCGAAGAAGTTTTACCGGCCGCCGTATGTTGGCGTTGCGGGTTGGGTCGGGATCGAGTTGCCGCGTGTGAGTGACAAGGAACTCGCCGCGCACTTGCGTGAAGCGTGGAAGCTGATCGCGCCGGAGAAATTACACGCCGCGCTTAGAACCGAGCGCGGTAGCGCCGGGTAATCTCATCACCTTGGATTTCTAGATAGACCCGGCGCTACCCCGCTCGGTTCTTTGAGGCGCGCCGTTCCACACCATGCGGTGAAATAGATCGTCCATCTCTGCGGGCGACTCACGCATGCCGCGATCGATCCACCACGTTACCAGCGAGAGCAACGCGCCTGCGTGCGCGAAAGCAATGGCGGGAAGTTCCTTTGCCGGAATCGTTTTGCCGCGTGGGATTTCTGAGAGGCGGCGTTCGATTCCACGAGCAAAGTGCCCGCGCGCGAGTTCCATGTTCTCCTGAAACTTGCCCGACTTCACGAGAGCTTTGAAGAATGGTTGCACGTCGGAAAGGTGAGCGCAAAACTCTCTCACCGGAAACACTCGATCCGATTTGTCGCCGTGCGTCGACAACGCCATCGAGAGTGCTTCGAAAAACTCTTCCGCGTCGCTCATCAGCAGATCATCCTTGTCGCTGTAATGCGTGTAGAACGTTGAACGACTGACGTGCGCGCGGTCCAAAACATCCTGGACCGTGATCGTTTCGAAGGGCTTCTCCTGCATCAGCGCAATCAACGCATCACCCAGCGCGTCACGCGTGCGTTTGACGCGAGCATCCGTCTTCTTTTTCGGCGGCGCAAGACGCAGGTGGTCGTTATTGGACATTAGTCACCTCTTTGTTCGATTACGACGGTTCGCGCCATCATACCGCTGGACAGACGCGTTCTGATCTGAAAAATACTTCGAACTTATGATCTCTCTACAACAAGTCTCAAAAACCTACGAAACACCTGCTGGAAAATTTTCCGCACTGAACCAGATCGATCTCGAGATTCAACCGGGTGAGTTTGTGGGCGTGGTCGGGAAATCCGGCAGCGGCAAGTCGACACTGCTCAACATGCTCGCCGGGATCGATCGCCCGTCGTCAGGCTCAGTGGCTGTCGCAGGCACGGAGATTCACGCGTTATCCGAAAACAAACTTGCGGTTTGGCGCGGCCGGAATGTCGGATTCGTGTTTCAGTTCTTTCAACTGTTACCGACGCTGACGGCGGCTGAGAACGTAATGCTGCCGATGGATTTTTCCAAAACCCTTCCGTTTCGCGAGCGACGCAAACGTGCGCTCGATTTGCTCGAGCGCGTCGCCGTCGGACGTCATGCAGACAAGCTGCCGGCGACGCTCTCCGGCGGCGAGCAGCAGCGTGTTGCCATTGCGCGCGCGCTCGCAAACGAGCCGCCCCTCGTGCTCGCGGATGAACCGACCGGCAACCTCGATTCTGTTACGGCGACTGCGATCCTCGATCTGTTTCGCGACATGGCGAACCAGGGAACAACCGTGGTGATTGCAACTCACGAAGCCGACATCGCTCGCGTGATCGATCGCACTATCGAAATTTCAGACGGGTCGATCCAACGATGAGCACAATCTGGCGTAAAGCTATTCGCGATTTTTGGCGCGAACGCGCACGCACTGTGCTCGTCGTGCTTGCCATCGCACTCGGCATCTCGGCGTTTGCGGCAGTTATGTCGTCTTACACGATCCTCACACGCGAACTCGATCTTGGTTACCTCGCTACAAATCCGGCCTCAGCCGTGATGCGGCTCGACTCGATCGACGACGAAACGATCAAAGCGATTCTGCAAAACCCGGAAGTCAGTGATGCCGAGCCGCGCAGAACGATACGCGGACAAATGAAGGCTGGACCAGTGCAGTGGCGCAACCTGATGCTGTTTGTAGTTCACGACTACGGCAACATCCGCGTCAGCAAGCTTGTTCCCGAGGAAGGCGCCTGGCCTCCTGCGAACGGCGAGATTCTGATTGAGCGCGACGCTTTTCAGGTTGCGAAAGCAAAGATCGGCGACGTTGTAAGAGTGAAGACTGCGAACGGTGTCGAGCAGCCGCTCGTGATCACTGGCAGCGCGCACGACGTGGGCCAGGCGCAGGCGCGCATGGAGAATATTGTTTACGGTTATATCAACCTCGCCACCCTAGTCCAACTCGGAGAAGAACCGACGCTGGACCAACTCAACATCCTCGTCGCTCAAAACCGGTTTGACGAAAACCATATCAGGCGCGTGGTAGCCGATGTGGAAAAGACGATCAACAGCCGCGGACATCAGGTGCGCCGCATCGACATTCCCGCGCCGGGTAAGCACCCGCACTCAGATCTGACCGGCATCCTGCTTTTAGGCGATGTCGAGCTTCGGCCTGTTTGTGCTCGTGCTCAGCGGAATTCTCGTGATCAACTTGCTCACGGCGATGATGGCTTCTCAGGTGCGCCAGATCGGAGTGATGAAAGCTATTGGCGGAACGCGCTGGCAGATAGCGCGGATCTATTTCGGGCAGGCGTTGTTTCTCGGGATTGCGGCAGTGATCGTTTCGGTGCCGCTGGGAATACTCGGCAGTCGTGCGTTGTGCCGTTACATGGCGGTGTTTCTCAATTTCGACATCAACAGTTTCGCGGTACCGGCATGGGTTTATTTGCTCGTCGCAGTGGTTGGCCTTGCAGCACCGCTGATTGCTGCGGCTTACCCGGTTTGGAGTGGGACAGCCGCGCCTGTGCGTGTTGCGCTTTCGGATTTTGGGTTGTCGCAAACTACCTTTGGAGCGAGTGCGTTCGATCGAGCTCTGACGCGAATCGGCGGGACTTTCAGACTAGTTGTTTTCGCGATCCGCAATAGTTTTCGAAGGCGGACACGTTTAGCGCTCACGCTTTTGACACTCACTGCCGGAGGTCTGTTCTTTCTCGCAGCGCTGAACGTACGCGCGTCGATAGTCAACACTCTCGATCGGATGTTTGCGACGAGAAAGTTTGATCTTAGCGTGTCCCTCGCGAATCCTTACGAGTTCAAAAAGATCGAAGAGGCGATTAGTAAAACGCCTGGCGTCACGCGTGCGGAAGGATGGTTCATAACAGAGGCTTCGCTCGTCGATGCGCCAGACACGGCCCATGATCCTCACGCAAACGGTCCACACGGCGGCGGTGGTTCAGACGTCAATCGTTTCAGCGTCGTCGCCGTTGCCGGCGGATACGCGGCTCTTGCGCCCTGAAATCATCGAAGGCAGAAACCTGGCGCCTGGAGACACTGACGCGATTGTTGTCAACAACGCATTGGCGGGGAGGGATTCAAAGCTCCGTGTTGGAGAAACTATCCTGCTGCGCATGGGCCCTGCGGAAACAAAGTGGCGTGTTGTTGGCCTCGCGAGAGAGGCGTTCTCACCGCCGGTCGCCTACATACCGCTTGAGTTTCATTCAACAAGGTCATCCCGGAATGGTGAACGACTTGCGGTTATCTCTCGCCGACTCCGATCCGGATTCGATCGCTTCGTTGAAGGCAAACCTGGATCGAAACCTCGAAGAGCAAGGAGTGCGCGCGCGTCGAAGCGCCACGACCGCTGAAACCCGGTTTGGCTTCGACCAGCACATGCTCATGATCTATGTGTTTCTGATCGTGATGTCGGCGATCATCGGCGGCGTCGGAGGCTTGGGTTTAATGACGACGATGAGCATCAATGTTTTGGAGCGACGACGTGAGATGGGCGTGATGCGAGCACTCGGCGCCACACCGAGAATTGTTTGGCTGATGATCGTTGCTGAAGGGATCGTGATCGGGTTGTTGAGTTGGATGATTGCGGCACTGTTGGCATGGCCCATCAGCAAAGTCGCCGGCAATTTCATGGTCAAAGTGATGTTTAGAAGCGGCTTGGACTTCACCTTTGAGCCCCTCGGACTCTTGATCTGGATCGTTGTTTCAATTAGCTTGAGCGCTGCGGCAAGCTTTCTTCCGGCGTGGAAGGCATCGCGAGTTACAGTCCGAGAAGCGTTGGCTTACGAGTAGTTTGTTCCAAACCTCCGCGCCGAATCTCACGTACTAGCTTCGGGAGGTGACGGATGTATTGCCAGAACTGCGGGAGCGCCCTCAACCCACAAACAAGGTATTGCAATCGTTGTGGCACTAACCTCGTGCCGACCGGAGAGAAACGGCTCGAAAAGACGGCTGCCGAAAAGCGCCTGGACGAGTATCTCGACGGTCTGTTCTGGATCAGTGTATTCGGCCTGGCGTTCATCCTCGGCGGCGCGATTCTGCTGAAGAAGGTGAACTTTAGCGACGTAGTGCTCCTCATCTACGTCGTGTTGAGCTCGACCGTGTTCCTGATCAATTTCGGGTTCAGCCTGTGGGGGGCGCTGAGCATCATGCGCAGCTCGAAGGAGGGAAAACTCACGATGCAGCCCGGGCACGATACGCGCGAATTAACCCCGCCGAAGATCGAACCGGTGATGATGCCGGTGGGAAGCGTGACGGAAAATACGACGCGGTCGTTCAAAGAATAGGGCTTTTTGACAGGATTTCAGGATTAGATAGGATTTACAAGATTTATTCCTGACAATCCTGAAAAATCCTGTAATCCTGGCAAAACTAGCCTGTCCGGTTCAGGATGTAATCAGCAATCCGGCGCAGAACGTCCGTGGGGCGATCGATCTGGTCCAACGCATCACAGGCATCACGGTGCGCGTTGATCGCCGCGGCGCGCGTTTCTTCAATCCCATAAAGACCCGGATAGGTCGCCTTGTGTGACTCTGCATCTTTCCCCGGTGTCTTCCCGAGATCTTCCGCAGTCGCAGTCACGTCAAGAACATCATCCGTGATCTGGAACAACAGTCCGAGGTGTGATCCGTAACTCGTCACCGCTGCAAGTTCAGTCTCACTCGCTCGTCCGATAATCGCCCCGCATTGCGCCGCAGCCACAATCAACGCGCCAGTCTTGAAACGATGAATCTCTTCCAACTGCGCGCCAGTTACCTGACGCGTTTCCGCTTCCATGTCGAGCGCCTGTCCGGCGACCATCCCTTCAGGTGTCGCGGCCGCACGCGCGAGTTCCGAAATGAGCTTGATACGCGTCTCGGCATCGAGCCGTTCATCCTCAGCGATGGTTCGGAATGCAAGTGTTTGCAGCGCGTCGCCTGCGAGGATCGCGGTTGCTTCATCGAATCGAACGTGACACGTTGGCCTGCCGCGCCGCAGATCATCGTCGTCCATCGACGGGAGATCGTCGTGGATCAACGAATACGTGTGGACCATCTCAAACGCACACGCGGTCCTGATCAAATCCTGAACCGGCGCGCTGAACGCCTGGCCAGTTGCCAATAGCAATGCAGGCCTGAAGCGCTTGCCTCCGGCAAACACGCTCCACCGGATCGCCTGGTGAATTTTTTCAGGGGCACTGGCGGACGACGGCAGCAGGTTATTCAATTCCACTTCAACGAGCGCGCGACTCCCCGCCAACAGGCTCTCGAGCTCGAGAGTGTTTTGGATATGAACCTCAGAAGGCATCTTCGTCTTTGCTGGTGTTGTTTTCGAGTGATTCAGCGGGAGGTTCCTTGAAGGCAGCGGCCACTGGCCGTCCCTGGTTGTCGCGCAACAGAATCTCTATTCGTCGTTCCGCCTGGCTCAAACGTTCCTGGCATTCGCGCGAGAGTCGAATGCCGTGCTCAAACAACTCGAGGCTCTTCTCGAGCGGCAAGTCGCCGTCTTCCAGTTGACGGACGATCTGTTCGAGTGCCTCGAGAGATGCTTCGAAAGTTCGTGTTTGTTCGTGACTATTATTCATAACGTTGACCCGGCGCTACCGCGCTCGGTTCTGTTTATCTACGTCGACGCCCGGTCTTAGCGCGGCCAAGTCTTTTAAATAATGGACTGTTCGGATCGATAGTTCCAATCGCCGGCAAGTCTTTCATGACACTGTCGACGATCCGTTGGACCACAACATCGTCTTTGAAGTCTGTCACTTTCCAGCGGTCCGCGTCGCGTTTCATCGTCAACTCTATCGTGCGGTCGCGAATAGCTGCGGTCGCTTTTGCTATGTCTCCTTCGGTTGTCACCTTTACCAGCGATGGCACCGTAAATAGAAGAACGATGAACGACCTTGGCTCGGAGGCCGAAGAAAACTCTTTAATCTCCTTCGCCACCTCGTCGTGAATAGTTTGCTTTATCCGCGGCAAAAGCGAAGGCACGACTGTGTCGATCTGCTTTTGCATTGGACCACTCAGCGCCAAACCGTAACGACCAGCCGCCTTCTGGCTGACGCTCGCGACCATGTTTTTAGCGATCTCTTCGTCGTCGATCTGCTTCTGAAACTCGGCCACGTCGTTGCGCTGAGCAGCATCGACCATCAGCGTCAACGAGTAAGTCGGAGTCGACTGGTAATGCCGCCACCAGACGAATCCGCCGATTAAAGCAACGACGACGACAAATACAAACAGACCAAACAGGATCCCCAGAACCTTGGTCCATCGCCGTCGCCCCGCGCCTTCACGACGCTGTGTAGCACTTCCAGCCGGCGAGATCGATTACTATGCGCTTGCGCATGGTTGTTCTTATCCGCGTTTATTCGCGTAAATCCGTGGATTCGACTCGCGTGTTCAGTTTTCCCTTTGCCAGCCGAACGCTGACCGCGTCGCCAGTCGCTACCGATGACGCATCGCGCAAGGGTTTTCCGGAAGCATCCTGCGCGATCGCGTAACCTCGTTGCAATACTCCAAGCGGCGACAGGGCGTCAAGCGAAGCGGCCGCCAGGCCCAACCGTTCGCGTCCTTCCTGCAGCTTCTCGTCCATCGCTCCGCCACACGCAGTTGACGCTGCATCCAAACGCATCCGCGCCGAAGCCAATCGAGATTTCACCTCGTCGAATGCTTGTGACAGTGCTTGTTCCTGAACTCGTGCGCGAAGATGAACGATTTGATAACGCGTCAGTCGCACGAGCTGCCGGCCGAGATGATCGAGTGCCGAGCAGATCTGATCTTCGCGTGCGGCGACGATCTCCGCGGCGGCCGAGGGCGTGGCAGCACGAAAGTCGGCAGCGAAGTCTGCGATGGTGAAGTCAGTTTCATGGCCCACTGCTGAGATCACCGGAATCGCGGACTTGCGAATCGCGCGCGCCACTTCTTCCTGGTTGAACGCCCAGAGATCTTCAGTCGATCCGCCGCCGCGTCCGACGATCAAAACGTCCACGAGATCGGCTTCACGGCCTTCACGCAGCGCTCTTTCGTGATACTGATTTATAAACTGGATTGCGCGCGCGATCTCCGGACCAGCCAAATCACCCTGCACTCGCGCAGGTGAAAACAGAACGTGAACTGTTCGCGTGCGGCGCGAGATCACGTTGAGTATGTCGCGGATTGCAGCGCCGGTGGGTGAGGTGACGATTCCAACTCGACGCGGGAAAACAGGCAGCGGGCGTTTCAGTTCTTTTGCAAACAGCCCTTCCTTTTGCAGTCGATCGCGAAGTTGTTCGAACGCGATCCGCAACGCGCCCGCGCCGACCGGATCGAGCGCATCGACCACGAGCTCATACTCACCACGCGGCGCATAGACCGAGAGTTTTCCACGCGCGCGAACTTTCAATCCGTTCGCAGGACGGAAACGGATGCGAGTGTTTGTCGAGCGGAAACATTTCGCTCGCAGTTGCGCGTTTTCGTCTTTGAGTGTGAAGTACCAGTGACCGGAAGAATGGTCCTTGAAATTCGAGATCTCGCCTTCAACCCAAACAGAGATGAAGCGCGACTCCAGTGCGATCCGGATCGAGTTAGTGAGTTGGGAGACAGTTAACGGTTTGCGTTCAGTTTCGTCGAAAAGCGCGTTGAATAGGGGTTGATTCATTCTTACGCAGAGAAATCAGGGTGTATTCAATCCTACGCCGGACTAAGCCGCACCGAAGCGCCGTCGCGATTCGTTCGCACACGCACGCGTGGAGTTGCGGAGACGGAATTGGACGCGTATGTGATCGTGTACGCCGATCTCAACTGCGCCACAACGTCGTCGTAAGCCTTTTGCAGATCCTCGAGCCGGCGAATCGGATAGTAAATACCACCCGAAGCGGTGGCGAGTTTGCGTCCTTCCTCATCAGCGCGCGTGGTCAGCGTCAGATAACGTGTGCGCATAGGATCGATCGTGATCTCCGGCTTCGGCACGCTCGACTCCGGAACCAGTCCCGAAGGCACATACAACGGATAAACGAGCGCGCCTGACTCCTGTAAAGCTTCAAGGATCGCAGGGAATGGAAGGAACGACTTGTTGTCGTCGCCGTCAGACATCACCACGATCGCCGTGCGCTCTCCGCGCAGCATTCTCAGCGGTGAGCTCAAAACGTAACCGAGCGCGTCGTAAAGCGCGGTTCCACCACCCGCGTCGATCTCATCCAGTTTCCGCGAAAGCATTTGGCGATCGGTGCTGAAGTCGGAAATGATCTGAATGTCGTCGCGAAAACTGATGATTGAAATTCGATCCTGCGGGCTCGCCGTGCGCAGAAAGTCGCGCGCTGCCTTGCGAATAAAATCCATTCGCTCCTCAACGCTGCCCGACACGTCAAGCAGCAACACCAGATTGAAAGGTTCATTCGCCGGAGCAACACTGGTGACGCGCCGTTCGATACCGTTTTCCCAAACGGTGAAATCGGATTCGCTCATGCCGCCGATCGCGCGTCCGTTGCGATCCACAACGCTCGCATTGAAGCGCAACAACTGCGGCGCAACCTCACTCACGATGCGTCCGGGAGGCGAGCGTCTGACTAACGAAGGTTCTTTGTCAGGAGGCGGAAGTGTTTTCGCGTAATCGCCAAAAAGCTTCGGCGACACTTTACGGATCGCTTCGACGAGCGCGCTGTCGCCGCCACGAACAATCGCACGCGCGGCTTCAGTTAACGGTCGCTCGCGCAGATCGGCGGGCGCCATTGCGGGATCGATGTTCAGGAGCACGACGCCGCGTTGAGTGCGAAAGTCCAACGCGACGAGTTCTTCTTTCTTCGCATCTTTCTCGCCGAGCCGGCCGGAGAGTTTGAATTGACCGCCGGCTTTTTCCTGGACTGGCGGCAACTCGACGTCGCTCATGTAACGCGGGCGGCTGGCTTCCCAGACAAAGTTGAACTTAACGGCCTCGAGTGGTACGTCGGCGTGAATCGTTCCGGTATCGGTTTTGACCACGGCGGATTCAACGCTGCCGATGACGTCGACAGAGCCCGCCTGGCCTTCGATTTCAACTTTTGAGCGCGTTGGAATCGTGACTACGAGATCGATGCGATCCTTTTCTCCACGCTGCCGCACGTCGATCCGGACGACGCTACCTTTCGACTCGATCTTCACGTCCTCAGTTTCGACTGGCAAACCGGTGGATTTCGCTTCGATCGTGACTTTCTTCTGCTGCTCTTCAGACGCGACGACGCTCACTCGCCCATCGAGATTCCTGACCGAAAGCGTCACTTTCTCGGGGCCTTCGAGCTCCTGTTTGAAACCCTGGGCGAGGGCGGTTGAACACAAACCGGCGAGCAGTAAAACGAGGGGTACAAATCTACTTAACAACATTGCCGAGCGATCTTGCCCGCACAGGTCCCGATGGTCAAGCGGACTCGGTGACTCTGGTGTCTCTGTGTTAAACAGCCACCACAGAGGCACAGAGTCACACGTAGAATTAGCTAAGTTCACCAAACCAGCCACGCCGTTCCGCCCATTTCGTCAATTCGAGCACGGGTGAGACGGTGAAGGCGGCGGCGATGATGATTAGCCAGTCGTTGAGCGGCAAGCCGAAGGTGCCGAAGATTCGTTCCAGCACAGGAACGTACAAAATCAGCCCCAGCATGATCAGCTCCCACACAATCGCCAAATTCAACCACTTGTTCGCAAACGGCTGGCTCAGCACTGAATGCCGATCGGATCGAAAGTTGTAGGCCTTGAAAAATTGAATCAGCACGAGAGAGACGAACGTCATCGTCATCGCCTCCTCAATGCTCCGTCCCGAGTTCAACGCCCACACGAACAGACCAAGATTAACGACTGCCGACCAAACACCTCCAACCAGCATCAGCATGATCACCGGCCGCGTGAAGATGCCAGTGCGCGGATCGCGCGGTGGACGCCGCATGAGTCCTCGCTCGGGTGGATCGACCGCCAGTGCGAGCGCCGGCAAACCATCGGTCGCGAGATTGACGTAGAGAATTTGCACCGCCGTCAGCGGAAGCGGTAAACCGGCAAGCGTTGCACCGGCCATCAATCCGATCTCGCCGATGTTCGACGACAACAAGTACATCAAATATTTCTTGATGTTGCTGAAGATTCCGCGGCCCTCTTCAACCGCCGCGACGATCGACGCGAAGTTATCGTCAGTGAGCGTCATCGCGGCAGCTTCCTTGGAAACGTCTGTGCCGGTGATGCCCATCGCGATTCCGATGTCAGCTTTCTTGAGCGCGGGCGCGTCGTTCACTCCATCGCCCGTCATCGCGACCACCTGCCCGCGCTTCTGAAGAGCTGTGACGACGCGGAGTTTATGCGCCGGCGATACACGCGCACACACTTCAATTGAATCAACCTCGCGCTCGAGTTGGCTGTCGTCCATCGCCTCCAACTCGGTGCCAGTAACAACACGACCGTTCTTGCTAAGGCCCAACTCCTGAGCAACTGCCAGCGCCGTGAGTGGATGATCGCCTGTGATCATGATCACTTTGATCCCGGCTTCCTCACATTCACGAACGGCCGCTTTTGCTTCCGGTCGTGGTGGATCGATCATGCCGACGAGTCCAAGCAGCGTCATGTTCTGCTCGGCATCTTTCAACGTGGCGTGCGGCTTTTGCGCAACTACCAAGAACGCGCAGCGCGTCGCCGGCCATTTGGCGTGCGAGTTCGAGAACCTCTGCGCGACGCGCGTCGTCCAGCGGTTCTTCACCGTTGTCAGTCAAAACCCGGAAGCAGGATTGAACGATGACCTCCGGAGCGCCTTTGGCATAAGCCATCAAGCCGTCCGACGTTTGGTGCAGCGTGGTCATTCGCTTCGTTTCCGCAGTGAAAGGAATTTCGGAAACACGCGAGAACTGCGCATCGAGCTTCGCCTTTTCGAAACCAGCCTTCGCAGCCGCGACGACGAGTGCGCCCTCGGTCGGATCGCCTTTGATTTCCCATTTGTCGCTGGAGTCTTTTTGTTCGAGCCGCGCGTCAGATGCGAGCACAGCCGCGCGCAAGAGCGTCGACACCGCTTCGGAATTCTGAACACCGGACCCATTCATCGAGAACGTCCCGCGCGGTTCGTAACCCGTGCCTGAGACTTCGATCATGTGGCCGCCCGCAAACAGACGACGCGCCGTCATTTCGTCTTTTGTCAACGTGCCTGTCTTGTCAGAGCAAATAACAGACGTGCTGCCCAGCGTCTCGACGGCGGGCAGGCGACGCACGAGTGCATTGCGGCGAACCATTCTTTTCACGCCGAGTGCGAGCGAGATCGTGACTACGGCAGGAAGTGCTTCTGGCACGACCGCAACTGCCAAAGCCACGCCGAAGATCACCATTTCGATAAACGGTTGACCTCGAAACAAACCGAGGATCACAATGACTATGACCACTGCGAATGCCGCACGCGCGAGAGACTTGCCGATGCGGTCGAGGTTTAGCTGCAACGGCGTCTTTACCGTTTCAACCTCCTGGAGCATTTTCGCGATCTTGCCGAACTCGGTTGCCATCGCCTGTCGCGACAACCACTGCGCGCCCGCGGCCGTAGGTAGCGGCGGTACCTGCGAATGCGATGTTCTTTCGATCTGCGGTTGGTAAATCCTCTCCGAGCGGATCGGCGTGTTTCTCGACAGGCGCGGATTCACCAGTGAGCGGCGCCTCCACCGTCTGCAAGTTAACACTCTCGATCAACCGCGCGTCAGCGGGAACTCGATCGCCTGTTGCGAGGAGAATGACGTCACCCGGAACCAGATCGCGCGCCGGAACCCGGTTCTCGCGTCCTTCGCGGATCACAGTTGCGGCGGGTGCAGCCATTTCGCGAAGCGCTTCAATCGCGCGCTCGGCTCGGTATTCCTGTATGAACCCGAGCAATACTGCAAACAGCACGATCACGGTAATCGCAATCGCCTCCACGCCATGACCGAGAAACGCTGAGAGCGCGGTCGCCAGTAGCAGGATGACGATGAGGACGTTCTTAAACTGTTCGAGCAGGATCGATAAGGCTGAGATGCGACCTGCCGACTGCACTTCGTTTGGTCCAAACTGCTCAAGTCGCCTCGCCGCTTCCGCAGCAGTTAGACCATTCGGAGAAGAGTTCAAACGCTTGAAAGTCTCTTCGACCGTTAATGTATGCCAGCTCGAGGCTGGCTCGGATTCGAGATTTGTTGTCGGCAAAGTGTCCCCCATTTTCATGACCTTCGCGCAGCCGCACTCGTGCGAACGGTTTCCCCATGCAGTGACACGGCTGCGGAAAATTGCACGAACATTGTGTGGGCAGAGTGGATGAAGAGGAACTTTAGAGATGGAATTAGCCGGAAAACACGACCGGGCTTCGGAAAGCGGAGAGTCTCGAACATCCCTCATCCTTTCGCGCACACGTGATCTGCAACGTTCGCGCCAAAGAAAAAACCTTCTGCGCGCCGCATGAGCCGCAAAAGGTCTTGGTCGTTGAGCTCTTTGCCCTACCCAATGCGCCGGGTAACCCACGATGGGCACCGTGTTGACGGCGACATCGGACCACCTAAGAAGGTGACCTACTCCCCTTTCGAGGGCCTCATTCTACAACTGATGATTGATGAGTTTCAAATCAGAGGTGGTCTTAACGAATTCCATAACCATAATCAATAAACAAGAACTTTGTCGGGTAGCTGTCGCAATATTTGTTGAGAGTGGACTAGTATATTGGAAACTATTCTCGACCAAGGGGAGCGGATGATTAATCGGGGCAAAGGGCGTTCGACGCTGCTGTATGCGAGTGCGCTGGCGTTAGTACTTATCGTAATCATCTACGGTTCGCGCACCCTGCACGGGGTGCAGCAGGCGTCTGAAGCTATGACCGCGTTCAGCGGGGGAACGTTTGAAGCATCGGGCGTCGTTCACGTGCCCGGTACTGACGGAGTTTTATTCGTTGACGACGATCATACCGACGAAATCTTTTTTATGCGGGTTGGCGCAGATCGGAAACAGTCAGGACCGATCACTGCGGTCAAGCTTTCCGCGAACATCATCGATCTCGAAGGCATCACGACTGATGGAGCGCACTTCTACGTTGTTGGCTCGCAATCGAAGTCCCAGGGAGGCGACCTGACGGGGCTCGCACGCTTCAAGTTTGATGCGAACAATCAGCGGGCCGTGGACACGCAATCAATCGCTGGTCTAAAGAGCTTCCTCGCTAACAACGTTGACGAACTGCGCGGGATGCAGAACACGTACGTATGACGATGGTGGTATCAACGTGGAAGGCATCGCGTGGGATCCGAAGGGCAAGCGGCTTCTGCTCGGTTTACGGTCACCCTGTGGTTGAAGGTAATGCTCTCGTCGTTCCTCTCAAGCTGCGCGATCCACAGGGCGCATTCTCCTTCGACAATATGGAAGTCGAAAGTCGAAAGGCGATCAGGTTGCCACTGAACCGCGCGGGCATTAGAAGCATCGAATACGACGAACTCGGCAAGACGTTTAGACTCATTACCGGCGCAGGACCGAACGCGGAAAAAATGGACTTCAAACTGTGGGAGTGGAGTGGCAACGCCGAGCCACCAACTCTGCGCGAGACGGACACATTCGATCGTCGTCTCAAGCCCGAGGGCATCACTCGCGTCAAGTCAGGCGATAAAAATTTCACGTTCATCGTTTTCGATACAAGCGGCTACGTCGCAAAAGACTGAAGTACAACTCACGAAGGTTATTGACAGTTCAGAGTTCTAGCTTTAGCTTGCTCTTAAAAAAAGCAGCCTGAAGGCTGAACTCTGAACTGGTTAACGCAGGAGTTTCATCATGCGTGCTGTCTACCTATCCCTCTTTACGTTCGTACTGTTTTCTTCACCCGTCTTTGCTCAGGATCCGTCGAGCTATGCTGAGCTACCGAGATTCCAGCAAGTGACTGACAGACTTTATCGCGGCGGCCAACCGCGCGAAGGAGGTCTGCGTCGCCTCCGCGAACTCGGGATCGACACGATCCTCAATCTGCGTGGCACGAGCAAAACAACTAAAGCCGAAGAAGCAGAAGCGCGCTCTCTCGGGTTCAATTACTTCAATGTCGCGCTTCCAAACTGGGGCCGGCCGCAGGACGAGCAAGTGCGCCGTGCGCTCTTGATCATCGCGGCGCCGCAGAACGGGCGTGTGTTTGTTCATTGCAAAGACGGAGTGGATCGAACGGGCACGATCGTCGCGCTACACCGCGTGACTCATCAAGGCTGGAAGACGAGCGATGCGCTCGCGGAGGCTAACGTTCTCGGAATGCGCCGGTACCAGTTCTGGATGCGCGATTACGCCGAGGAATACGGAGCCCGTGCGCACCTGTTTCCATACGAAGGCGACTTTGGCGATCGCGTCGGAATCGGAATGCGGTTCGTCGAAAAGGGGGCTTTCAGGGCCGGCAAAGCCGGCAGCCATCTGCTCCGCAAAGTCCCCGGTAAGATCGGCGGATTTTTGGACGAAGTGTTCTAAAACCGTCGCTTTCCGTGTGTATCAGCGCCGCATGGGCTATCATGTGGCGACTGTGGCACAGTCAGAACCCACCACTCGGGATCCCCGACTTTATATCCATAATCTCGTCAAACGAGATCCGCTTACAGGCTTTGCAGAGGACGTACGTAAGGGTCTCTCAGCCCATCCTAAGCGGTTTTTGCCGAAGTATTTTTACGACGAGCTCGGCTCTCAGCTCTTCGAAGCGATCTGCCTGCTGCCCGAATACTATTTGACTCGCGCTGAAAACGACATCCTCACGCGTTACGCCGACCAGATTGTCGCCGCTGTTGACGGGCAGAAAACGCTGCTTGAGATGGGTAGCGGTAGTGCATCCAAAACGCGTCTGATCATCGAAGCTTTGCTCCGGCGGCAGTCGGAACTGTTGTTCATTCCGGTTGATATCTCAGCCACGGCGCTGGAAAGCAGTTCACGTATCCTGCTCCAATCGTATCCGCGACTTCGGATCGAGGCGTACGCTGCTGACTACTTTGCCGGTCTCGCTGAACTCGGAAAGAAACCACGCGCGCGAACGCTCGCACTGTTCCTCGGATCGAATATCAGCAATTTCGATCTCGACGAAGCACATCGCTTCCTGCGAGCAATGCGCAGCGTTCTGCAAAAAGGCGACGCACTCCTGCTGGGAGCGGATCTGAAAAAAGATCCCGCGATTCTCGAAGCTGCTTACAACGACGCCCTCGGCGTCACTTCCGCTTTCAACTTGAACGTGCTGGCGCGAATCAATCGCGAACTGGCGGGCACGTTTGATCTGCGCTCGTTTCAGCATCGAGCTTTCTACAACGAAGAAATCGGCCGCATCGAGATCTACATCGAAAGCCTCGTCAATCAGCGCGTCCGTATCGGGAAACTCGATCTCGAAGTTGAATTTACGGCGGGAGAGTTGATTCACACCGAAAACTCTTACAAGTACGACAAGGCCGGCATCGAAAAACTCGCCGCTCAAAGCGATTTTGAACTTTCACGAACATGGCTCGACTCGCAGGAACGCTTTAGCAGTAATCTGTTGCTCGCCAATTGAAACTTTGGATCTGATGCTGGAGCGAGGAAGTAATTGTAGGGGCGGCCCTCTGTGGCCGCCCGTCGCATGACAACGAAAGCTGCCCGCAGTGCGCGGTCGCAGAGTTTACGCAGATTACCAAAGATTAGATGAGCAATAACTCACTGGTCCAGTTTCGCAACGTCAGCTTCTCAATCCCAACCGCCGGAACAATACTCTCCGACCTGAACCTGACGGTCGAACGAGGCGAGACGCTCGTGTTGTTAGGAGAGTCGGGCTGCGGCAAGACGACCACACTGAAACTCGTCAATCGCTTGCTCACACCTTCAGCAGGTGAAGTTCTAGTTGAAGGAAAAGCGACGACAGCCTGGGATCCGATCGCGTTACG
Source organism: uncultured Acidobacteriota bacterium (assembly GCA_963800055.1). Classification (GTDB taxonomy): domain Bacteria; phylum Acidobacteriota; class Blastocatellia; order Pyrinomonadales; family Pyrinomonadaceae; genus PSRF01. The sequence goes on along the minus strand of CAWCZP010000022.1, from coordinate 254,931 downwards.
ACGGCGCATCGGTTACGTGATTCAGGAAGGTGGTCTGTTTCCACACTTCACGATCGCGCGCAACGTCGGTCTCGTGCCGTCGCTTTTAGGTTGGGATGGGGCGCGCACGAATGATCGTGTGCGTGAGTTGCTGAATCTCGTTGGACTGGATCCCGATCGATTTGGCGATCGCTACCCGCGTGAGTTGTCTGGCGGTCAGCGCCAGCGCGCCGGTGTTGCGCGCGCACTCGGCGCCGATCCGCCGTTGCTTCTGCTCGACGAACCGTTTGGTGCGCTCGACCCACTCACGAGGGCGAGTTTGCAGCGTGAATTCGCAGATCTCGCGGCGCGTTTGAACAAGACTGCGATTCTCGTAACTCACGACGTGCGCGAAGCATTAATCCTTGGACGACGCATCGGGCTGATGCATAAAGGCCGGCTGGTGCTGCTCGAAACACCTGAGCGTTTTCTCAACTCCGATCACCCGCAAGCACGCGCTTATCTCGAAACGCTGGAAGCTGGAGGAAGACATTGAGCTTCTGGGAATTTCTCCAGCTTAACTGGGCGGAGCTGCTCATGCTCGTGAGGCAGCACATCGTGCTCGTGTTTATCTCGATCCTCGTCGCGGTTTTGATCGGAGTACCGGTGGGAATTGCTCTGACGCGTTATCGAGCGTTGCGTGGTCCAGTGCTCGGCATTGCGAACGTGATGCAGACGATCCCGAGTCTCGCGTTGTTTGGTTTTTTGATTCCGCTTCCGTTCATTGGTGGAATTGGCGCGCGCACGGCTTTGGTCGCGCTGGTCCTGTATTCGTTGTTGCCAATCATTCGCAACACGGTGACGGGAATACTCGGCGTTGAACCGAGTGTCAGAGAAGCTGCCGTTGCGATGGGAATGACCGGTGGACAGATTCTGCGACAGGTTGAGCTTCCACTCGCGATGGGCGTGATCGTCACCGGTATTCGTGTCGCCACGGTGATCGCAGTTGGAGTGACGACGATTGCAGCGGCCGTTGGCGCGGGTGGACTCGGTGTTTACATCTTTCGCGGGCTGCGACAGTACGACAACAACCTGCTGCTCGCGGGCGCATTGTCGGCAGCGTTGCTCGCGCTCGCTGCGGATTTCTTTCTCGGCGTTGTGGAACGTCGTTTCAGTGTTGAGGCGAAACGTCGATCGGGCGCGGCGGGAAAACTGACATTTGTGCTTGCTGCCGCAGCGCTGCTTGTGATTCTCGGCGGCTTTGCGTTGTGGCGTCGCAGTGAACCGGCGGTTCAGTCGCGCGTTGTAGTTGGATCGAAAGATTTTACCGAGTCGGTGTTGCTGGCAGAGATTGTCGCGCAGATGCTCGAGGCGCGCGGAGTTTCCGTTGAACGGCAACTCGAACTCGGCGGAAATCTTCCGCACGAGGCGATGGTCAGCGGCACTCTCGATCTTTATCCCGAATACACCGGGACGTCGTTCACTGCGATACTCCGTCATGCGCCGATCAGCGATCCGCGAGCGGTGTATGAACAGGTGAAGCAGGAGTATGCGAGCAAGTTCAACGTCGAAGTGAGCCAGCCGCTCGGGTTCGAGAATACGTTTGCGATTCTCGTGCGTGGCGCTGATGCGAGACAGTTAAATCTGAAAACGATTTCGGATGCTGCGGCACACACGCCGCGATGGCGCGCAGGTTTTGGCCAGGACTTCATGTCGCGCGCGGATGGTTATCCCGGGTTTTCGAAAGCGTATGGCTTGAAGTTCCGGGAAGTGCGCGAGATGGATTTGTCGCTGACGTACATCGCGCTCTCCTCAAATCAGGTTGATCTGATCGCGGGGAATTCTACGGAGGGCCGCATCGCGACGTTGGACCTCGTTCAACTCACAGACAATCTTCGGTACTTCCCGCCGTACGAAGCAGTTTACCTGGTGCGGCAAGATTCGCTGGCGCGTGTTCCTGCGCTCAGAGAAGTGTTGTCAAAACTGGCGAACGCAATCTCGACGGACGAAATGCGACGACTCAATTCCGAGATTGATGAAAAGAAGCGCGATTCGAAGGAAGTTGTGAAAGAGTGGTTACAGAACCGAGCGCGGTAGCGCCGGGTAAATCTCCAGCGTGCGCTCCGTTTGAAGATTTACCCGGCGCTACCGCGCTCGGTTCTGTTTAAAGGCTCTGGGAAACCTCAGTTAGTGAGGCTTAGTCGTCACTTCCGCCTCCTTGGTTGGCTGGCTTTTCAGCAGCATCAGCGTCTCCATCCGGCTCCGGCTCTGGTTGCGGAGCGTTACCACCACCGTCGTTGACTGGTTTTTCGGGATTCAAGTCTGACATAGTCTGATCTCCTTGCAATGTTGGGAGTTGAGCCAGGTGGATCAACTTTGTTAACGATAATAAGCCTGAATATCAGGCCGGGCAGCATATTGTTTGAAAACGCTCGGACCCCATTCTTGCTCAAGCTTTGAGCGCACAAACTCAGCATTCTTTAGCGCTTCGTCCGCTTTGGTCCTATCACCTAATTGTTGGTTGGCGCGCGAAACAACGGCCCACGCACGCCATTCAGATTCCCGTTGTTGACTGCGTGCAAATCCGCCTTGCGCTTCAGTCGCAAGCGCCAAAGCGGTTTGCGCATCGTTTCCTTTCAAAGCCGCCTCCGCACAACGTAGCTGCGCAACTGAGTATAAGCGAGAGTTGCCGGATTTGGACGAAACGTTGATGGCTTCGTCGCACAATTGCTTTGCTTCTTGTTTTGCGCCGGACGCAGCCTTTATTAGACCAAGAAAATACCTTGCTTTCCGTCAGAGTATCGGATTTTGGTGGGGCCGTTTTGACGGCTTGACTTGCCGACGCAATCGCCTGAGCCAAGGATTCCCTCGCTGAAAGCCAACTCGGCCTTGACGAGTTCGAGCTCCGGCAGCAGTTGCAAATAACCGCCTTTCAACTCGGCAGTCTTTTTGAAAAGCTCCTCGAGCAACCGTCTTGCTTCATCAAAACGACCCAATCGCACCAGGATTCTGGCGCGGTTGGCGTTGGTAAATACGACTCCAAACATGTCTTTTCCTAACTCAAACGCGGCGACAGCACTTTCACACTTCTCCAGCGCAGCGGGATACTTCTCCTCGTCAAAACGAAGTAGGCCAAACTCGTAGTCGACATCAGCAATGGCCTGGGCGTTATTGCTTTGCCTTGCGATCTCCAGTTTTTGATTCAGTGCTTGTTCGGCGGCGGCGAAGTCAGCTTTGCGGCGATGGCCGCGAGCGAGTTGCGTCAAACAGATGCCGACACTGCGCTGGTAATTCGCTTGCTGAAAATATTCCAACGCCTGTTGCACCATCGTCACGCCTTCATCGACGCGTGAAGTTTGAATATACAAACCGCCGAGATTCGATAACCCGCGCGCTTCGCGCAGGCGACCTTTGTTTGCCCGCGCAAACTGAATTACCTGGCTGAAATAAAACTCCGCTCTTTCGACGTTGCCCTTACTCGAAAATGAGTTGCCGAGTTCGAGCAGCCCCGCCGTCGCGAGGTTTTCGAGTTGCCGCTGTTGCGCAAACGTGACCGCTTGTGTCGCATAGTTTTCTGCCTCCGCGAACAAGCCGCGTTGTGAATGGAGATAACTTAAATCGATCAACGCAGTGATCTGTTGCGCTTCCTGGCCGATCAATCGCGAGGCGTCAAGCGACTGCTGAAACTGCGACTTCGCGTCGTCAAACCTCCCTTTGTCGCGATAAAGAATCCCTCGCTGGCGGAGCACCTCGATGCTGCCTTCCTCGTTACTGCCAGCGCTATAGAGTCTCTCCGCTTCATCAAACATTGCAGTCGCTTTATCTGTCTGCTGCTTGCGGTGGTAGATGATGCCGGCGCGGAGATAGCCGGTGGCATACTGCTGCTTACTCAGCTCAATCGCCTTCAAATAATTTTCGAGTGCTTTGTCAGGCTCACTGTTGTTCTCATACGCATAGCCAAGGTCTACATAGACCGATCCTTCATCGGGTGAGAGTTTCGCAATTTCGGTGTAAGCCTTGATGGCGTCGCCAAACTGCCGCGTAACGGTTGCCAGAACTGCGTCCAGATATAAGGCGTCTGGCGGCGAGAGCGACGAACGACTCGTTAAACGGCTAACAGCGAGCAATTCATCTTTAGCCCGCTCGGTGTAATCCAGTTCGGTCCATGCTTGCGCCAAACGCGCCCGGGCCAAAGCATAGTTAGGGTCGATCGCGATGGCCTGTGAGAGGGCTCTGCTGGCCTGATAGTAAGCGCCGTTGCGAAGGTTGTCGGCGCCCTGTTCGTACCAAGTTACGGCTGCCGGCGTTGGTTTGTAGTACGTGCGGGGCCAGAAGTAGTAGACAGCCCAGGCGATGAGTCCTAGAACGATGAACGCCGGAATCACGGAGGCCAGCGAGAAGCGCTGGCGCTTGAGCTGCATCGTGAGCGTGCCCAACGCGTTCGTCGCGCGCTTGAATCCTTCCGTCGGACCGCGTGACTTACTCGACACCGGCACACCATTGCCAGGCAAACCAGTCGCTGCGGACTGCAAATCTTTCAACAACTCACCCGCAGACTGGTACCGCGTCTCAACCTTCTTCTCAAGCGCCTTTAACGTGATGCGATCAAGCGCAGGTGTAACTTGCGGATTTATCTTCGAAGGCGCGGGCGGCGTGACGTGAATAATCTGCGCGCCAATCTCCAGCACGCTGCCTCCGGAAAACGCCGACTGCCCCGTCAAACATTCGTAGAGCAGCGCGCCAAGCGCGAACAAGTCGCTGCGTCCGTCGATCGCCTTTCCCGTGGCTTGCTCCGGCGAAAGGTAAAGCGGCGTTCCGACGATCACGTCGCTACGCGTTTTCGTCGAATAGATTGTTTTCGCGTCGAGATCCACATCGCTGGAAGGCTGGTCAAACAGGTGCTTCACGAGACCAAAGTCGAGCACCTTAACGTGACCACGCTCGCTGATCAGGATGTTTGACGGCTTTATGTCGCGATGTACGATGCCGTGATCGTGTGCCTCGCCGAGTGCTATCGCAATCGACGAAACGATCTCAACGGATCGCCTGAGTGTTAACCCTTCGTCAAGCAGGTCGCTCAGCGACTTGCCTTTGACAAACTCCATCACGATAAACGGCTGGCCCTCGGCTGTTTCGCCGTAATCGTGGACCATCGCGATGTTTGGATGAATGAGCGCTGAAACGGCACGCGCCTCACGAATGAAGCGCGCTCGATAATGATGATCGGTTGACGTCAGAAACTTGATCGCGACGCGACGCGCGAGGTGCAGATCCTCCGCGAGGTAAACTGCGCCCATCCCGCCCTCGCCAAGTTTTTCGATAATTCGATAATGAGAAACCGTCTGACCGATCATGCGGGTTCGAGGAACGTTGGAACGTGCTCTGGGCAGCGAATGCTAAGAGTTGCGGGCAATTGTGCGACAGGATTTCAGGATTTTCAATGCAAATCCAGTAAATCCTGTTAAAACTGAAGCGTCGTTTCGCGAATCTTCTTTTCCTGGGCTTCACGGAACTCGTGCAGCTTTTTTCGCAATGGCGGCCGGCTGTTGGCCAAAATTGCCACGGCAAAAAGGGCGGCATTGACCGCGCCAGGCTTGCCGATGGCAAATGTTCCCACAGGGATGCCGCCTGGCATCTGCACCGTAGCCAGTAACGAATCCAGTCCGTTCAGGGCGCTGCTCATCGGCACGCCCAGCACGGGCAAAGTTGTATGCGCGGCAAGAACTCCCGCCAGATGGGCCGCGCCGCCAGCTGCTGCTATCACAACTTCTATCCCGCGCGATTCCGCCGTTGAGCCATACTCCGCCGCCAGCGAAGGCGACCGGTGCGCGGAGATGACGCGGCATTCGTGGTCAATTCCAAACTTGGTCAGCGTCTCGTCAGCGTGGCGCATCGTTTCCCAGTCAGACTGGCTACCCATAATGACGGCCACGAGGGGGTTATTTCCACCTTTATTCTTTCTTCGCCATGCTATTCTCCCTGGTCCAACGAGAAACCGCGCTCGCCGTCGAATGTGTAAAGTCCTTCAGTCTTGATGAAGTCGTAACCTTCATTAGCGATGCGACCCAGCAGTGACACCACTTGCGAGTGGACAACTTTGCCGCCTTCCGATTCCGGCAAGAAACGGCAGCGCCAGTGATCCGAACAGAAAGTTTCTGCGTGACCACCGGGCCAAACTTTCACACCGCGATTACTAATCATCGTTAACTTGACGCCCTCGCCATTCACTTTGCTCAGCGCGTTGCCGAGATCATTTGCAGACCCGCGGGTCCAGTCGAGAAACACGTCAACGCCGACCAGTTCTTTCTGTTGCGACGGTCTCTCCTTCAACGCCCGCAAGACTTTCATCGCTCTTCTTGTACTTCCTCGCTTTCAGAATCTGCGGCGTCTGGCCCAGTCTCTCGATTACAGCCTCCGCAAACTCCTTCGTGCCGACCTTCTGCTTGCTGACTTTTTCATCGTAGATGTCGTAGGTGTGTATGCCGTCTTCGATCGTTCGCAGCCACCCGTTATGAACTCGCTCAGCGTGATCGGTTAACCCAACGTGGACCAGCATCATCACCGCGCCCAGCAGTAACCCTGACGGATTCGCCAAATTCTGACCCGCGCGTCGCGGCGCCGATCCGTGAATCGCTTCAAACATCGAAACGTGTTCGCCGATGTTTGCCGAGCCAGCCAATCCAACTGAACCAGCGATCTGCGCAGCAACATCAGACAACACGTCGCCATAAAGATTCGGCATCACGAGGACGTCAAAAGCTTCAGGCGTGTCGGCCAACTTCGCCGCTCCGATGTCGACAATCCAGTGCTCGTTTTCAATGTCCGTGTATTCAGCGGCCACTTCGTCAAAGACTTTATGAAACAGACCGTCAGTCAGTTTCATGATGTTGTCTTTCGTGAAGCACGTGACCTTTTTGCGGTTGTTCCGGCGCGCGTATTCAAATGCGTAACGAACAATCTTCTCCGATCCCGGACGCGAGATGAGTTTCAAACACTGCACGACCTGATTCGTTTGCCGGTGCTCGATGCCGGCATAGAGATCCTCTTCGTTCTCGCGGACGACGACGACGTCCATCACCGGATGCTTCGTTTCGACAAACGGGTGATACGAGACACACGGGCGCACGTTCGCGTACAAACCGAGAACCTTACGGACGGTTACGTTCAGACTCTTGTATCCACCACCCTGCGGCGTTGTGATCGGCGCTTTGAGAAAGACTTTGGTTCGGCGCAACGACTCCCACGAGCTCGGCTCGATACCTGATGAGTTTCCGGCGAGATAAACTTTCTCACCAATATCGATGGTTTCAATCTCAAGCGGCGCCTCCGCGGCCTCCATGATCCGCAGCGTCGCCGCCATGATTTCCGGCCCGATGCCGTCGCCATTGGCGACAGTGATAGGGATACGTGTAGACATTTTCCAAGCCTTTCGCGGTATTTTTTAGATTACAGATTGCACAGATTACACGGATTATACCGAATATGTGTAATCTGTGGATTAAACGTCAAATTTGTCCTTGACGCGTTTCCAACGGCTCCTGCATACTTTTGCTCACCAGTTACCTACTCTCGCGCATCAATGGTGATAGCGCCTGTCCGGGATCGTTAAGCGACGTGGTTCGGCTGATAGAGAGTGAGGCAGTTGTCAATTTAGTAGGAGCCGCTCTCGAGGTTTGTTAGAGCACCGGGTTCGTCGCAGCTCGCCGAAAGTATCGGTAGTCACCCCCCGAACTGGATCAGCGAATTCCAGCAAGCCCGCGCTTCCCTTCAGAATAAGGATAGTTAGAATGGCTACAAAACTATACGTCGGAAACCTCTCGTTTCGTACTACGAGCGAGGAACTGCGCGAAGCTTTCGCGGCAGTAGGAACAGTCGAATCAGCTTCGGTGATTGAAGATCGAGAAACAGGACGATCGCGCGGCTTTGCTTTTGTGGAAATGGCAACCCCGGAAGAGGCAGCAGCAGCTATCGAGAATTTCAATGGCAAAGACTTTGGCGGGCGAAATCTCACCGTCAACGAAGCCAAGCCGAGAACTGACCGTGGCGGCGGTGGTGGCCGTGGCGGTTATGGTGGTAATCGTGGTGGTGGCGGTCGAGGTGGTTACGGCGGTGGTGGTGGCCGTGATCGCGATAACGATCGTTACGAGCGCGAGCCCCGCTGGTAAGATTTTGGGTGGCACCCCCGCCGCCATGTTGATCTAAAAACTTCTGAGTTTTGGTCGAATTTGAGCGGGCAGCTCCCTTCTAACTTGTTCTGTCTAATCGGCGCTCACAATACAGAACAAGTCAGGAAGGGAGGCTTGCCCGCTCATCGTCTCACTACTTCCTCGCCTCCGGCGTGACCTTCAACGTCAGCTTCTCGCTGCCGCGCATCACTTCAAACACATACTCCTGACCGGCTTTCATTTCTCCCAGCGCATACGTGTAGTCGTAAACATTTTTAACTTCGCGATTGCCGATCTTCACGATCCGATCGCCTGGCTTTAGTCCACCCTTCTCCGCTGGTGAACCTTCGCGGACGCCGTCGACCAATAAACCGTTCGTGCTGTCGGCATAGTTAGGAATCGTTCCCAGGTAAACACGGAAGCCACCAGCGCGCGGAGGCTCGGCTTTCGCAGTCGTGTACGTCAACCGTTTCTCGGCGCCATCAACGTCTCTGACAATGCGGGCCACGAGACTCAGGATGCGCGCCTCGTCGTCGTAGTTGATCTTCTCAAACGTGTCTGATGGTTTGTGATAGTCGCTGTGTGTTCCGGTCCAGAAGAACAGCACGGGGATCTGTTTTCCGTAAAACTGCGAGTGATCGCTTGGACCATATCCGTCCTCATTCATCGTGAGCTCGAAAGCACCGTTCGGATCGACAGTGATGATCGGCCGGCCATTTGCTGAAACAACGATCGGCACTCCCATCACGGGTGGATGAGAATTCGCGGATACCTTCATCGACTGGGCGGAATTTGCCTGGGTGATTATCTGTTTCCACTCCTTGCGCCGTGCCTACGCCGCCAATCACGAGTTTTCGATCTCGCATTCGGCCAATCATGTCCATATTGATCATCGCGACAGTGTTTGTGAGCGCCGTCAACGGATGATTCACGTAGTAGGCTGAACCGAGGAGGCCTTCTTCTTCACCTCCGAACGCGATGAAGATCAGCGTGCGTTTCGGTTTTGGTTGCTGCGAACTGAAGATGCGCGCTAACTCGAGCAGTCCTGCCGTTCCTGAAGCGTTGTCATCGGCGCCGTGATGTATGTCGGCAGAGTTTGGCGAAAGACTTCCACTTCCTTCACCACCGCGACCGAGGTGATCGTAGTGAGCACCAATCACGATGTTTTCGTTTTTCAGAACCGGATCGGAACCTTCGAGCACGCCGACGACGTTGTAAGCAGGAACTTCTTTGCGGATGATATCCACCGAAAGACTTATCGGGCTTGCGACCTCTGCGTATGCGAGATCGGATTTCGATTTTGCCGCTTGTTCGATTTCTGTAACCGGCTTGTTGAGCAAAGTTTCCGCGGCCTGTCGCGAGATTGCGATGACCGGTATGCCCGCGTCGCCCGCGGTGTTGTCGTAGCGCAGTCTTGAAAGCCGGTCCTCGCTAAAGTTCTGCTCGCGCGCAACAACGAATGAGAGCTTTAGCGCCTGCGTTACGTGCGGCAATCGCCTTCCAGCGTACTTCCTCGTGACGCGCAAACTGACCGTGAGGATTGTCACCGTCTGGTGTGCCTGAAAGCGCGATCGCAATTCGACCGGCCACTTTCGGGTTCGAATAGTCGTTGTGATTTAACTCTGAAGCAGTGATGCCGTAACCAACCAAAATTGCCTGCACACCTTCCATGTTCTGGTTTGCAGAAAAGCCAAGTGGCATCCAGTCCTTACCCACGTTAAGACTTAACAGGCGATTATTCTTGCCGAGTTCAACACCCGCCACATACGGAAACGATTGCAGGTAACGCGCGACACCTGGCTTCAGCCCGATCTTCGAGAACTCGCCGGCGATGTAACGCGCAGCCTCGTCTGCTCCCGCAGTGCCGGTACGTCGACCGTCCAACTTATCTGAAGCAAGATAACTGACGTCTTTCTTCAGCCGGTCAGCACTCGGCTCGAGGTTTTGTTGCTGCGCGATAACGGCAACGGTCGTCAGTAAAAACAGCACGCGAGAACGAATCGAAAACTTTCTTATTCTCTCATATTTTTGTGCCTTTTGTGGCTTACTCAACCCAATCTGCAATGAACACGTTTGTTTCGCCCTCGCGCCTTCGCGTTGCGGTTCGACGCAAACACCAGTTTCTTTCCATCCGGTGAAAACATTGGAAACCCGTCAAACGTGTCGTTGAAAGTGATGCGTTCCAGACCCGTGCCATCGACATTGATCTTGTACAGATCGAAATTTCTTCCGCGCGCGTCGTCGATATTCGAAGAGAAGATTATTCGTTTGCCGTCGGGGAAAAAGTAGGGCCCGAAGTTCGCTTTACCGTTGCTCGTCACCTGTCGTTTGTTCGAACCGTCGGCATTCATCACCCAGATTTCAAGCACCGTCGGTCGAATCAGGTTCTGTTTCAGCAGACTCGTGTAGTCGGCTTTTGCTTCATCCGTTTTCGGGTGATGAGCGCGATAGACGATCTGCTTGCCGTCGTAGGACCAGAATGGACCACCATCGTAACCGAGCTCATTCGTCAAGCGCTTCACGTTCTTGCCGTCGGCATCCATCGTGTAGATGTCGAGATCGCCGTCGCGCATCGACGTGAAGACAAGCTTCTTGCCGTCTAACGTTATCGTTGTTTCTGCGTCGTAGCCCGGGGTGTTTGTCAGTTGCTTTAGATCGGAGCCGTCCGGGTTAGCAGTAAAAACGTCGAAACTCGGATAGACCGCCCACACGTAGCCGCGCGAGCGGTCAGGCTTTGGAGGACACTGCTTGTCGCCGAGATGAGTTGACGAATACAGGATTCGCTTTGCGCCCGGGTAAAAGTACGAACACGTTGTGCGGCCTTCACCGTTTGAGATCATCTTCAGATCCGAGCCGTCGACGTTCATTGTGTAGATCTGATCGCAGCCGCGGCCGTCGCGTGTCGATTGGAAGATCAGTTTCTTGCCGTCCGAAGAGAAATACGCTTCAGCATTCTCGCCGCCGAACGTCAACTGCCTGATGTTTCGCAGGTGCTTTTCAGATGGGAGGCGAAGTGGATCGTCCTGCGCCGCTGTGGTGAAAAAGACAGCGGGGAGGATCAAGAGAAGCAATAGTCTGAGTGAGTTCATACGGCTGTTTTCGACAGGATTACAGGATTTTCAAGATTTACAGGCTGAGCGCGACGACGACGCAGGATCATAAGCGATCAGCGCGGAGATTCCGATAACGATGCTTATCATTTGCGACGTCGAGAGCCCGGTCAGACGTTGTCAGGCCGAGAATGTCGCCACGCGGATCGTCGCGAACGAATTCAATTGAAAAGCGAATTATCGAGTAGAGCAAAGCATACGCGAGAATAACCTGGCCGCTGAAGCGTTTGCGTTTGTGCAGCCACAGTAAAAAGAAAAACACGAGCAACATCGCGAACGATTCGTAGAGCTGCGTCGGATGAAGGTATGTATCGATTGGGACGCCAGTAATTTGATGGCCCAACTCCGAAAACTTCACGCCCCAGGGAAGCGTGGTCGGTTCGCCCCAGCAGCAACCGGCGGCGAAGCAGCCCTGGCGTCCGAAGAAGTTGCCGATCGCGATACCGGGGGCGAATGCGTCAGCGGTTTTCCACCACGGCAGTTGATAGCGCTTCATCAACAAATAGCCGGCGAGCACGGCGCCGAGAAGACCGCCGTAGAACACGCCACCGGAACGCAGGAAGTCCAGTGATAAAAGCAGCAGCGGATTCTCACGATACTCGGGTTCAACAAAAAGCATCAGGATCTTGGAACCGACAAGCCCTGCCAACAGCATCCACAAGCTCAGGTCGTAAATTTTCTGCCGCGGCAAGCCATCACGCTCGGCGAGCTTGACCGTGATCAGGATCGCGGCGAGAAACGCGATAGCGAGGAACACACCATAGGTGTTGATGGGGAAACTACCGATGCGTATGAGTTCGGGGTACATCCTTAATCTAGCTTATCCAGCATAACTACGGCGACGCGGTCGCCGTTTTCCGATGACTAAAAACAAGATCGTAGGCGAGCAGCAGGGCGCCGACGGTGATGCTCGCATCTGCGACGTTGAACGTGGGCCAATGATAGTCGCCGGCATGTACGACGATGAAATCGACAACGTATCCGAGGCGCACGCGGTCTGTCAGATTACCGAGGATGCCTGCGAGCAAGAGGGCACAAGCCCCGAGCACGCGATCGTCGTTTCGTGGCGTGCGCATGAAATAGTAAAAGACCGCAATCGCCGCAAGCGACGCGAGTACTACAAAGAACCAGCGACCGAATGAACCGCCATCCTGCAACTGTCCAAACGCGATGCCGGGGTTCTCGGTGTAGACGAACTGCAAGAACCCGCGAATGAGCACACGGTCCTCGCCAAACCGAAGCGCCTTAACGGCCCAGGCCTTCGACGCCTGGTCGGCCAGGTAAATTCCGAACGCCGCGAGCAAATACCCGGCGCGCCAGGCAAAGCGCCTGCGAAAATTATTGCTCGATGTTCATCTCTCCTCAAATTGGGTTCACAAGAAGCACAAAAGAAACAAAATGATTTTTGGTGTTCCTTTATGTGCCTTTTGTGAACTAGCCTTGCTGCTCAATCGCGTTCAATGCTCGCAACACACCGCTCACAAACCGTCGGATAAGCCTCCGATTCACCGACATGCATCGAATAATTCCAGCAGCGGTCGCACTTCTCACCATCCGCTCTCGAAACAGTTATCGCAACGTCCCCGCCGCCGGTTTCCTTAAGCTCTACTTGCGAAACGATAAACACATAACGCAAATCACTTTGATGCCGCTGCAACAACTCGAGCGCGCTTCCCGAGGCCTCAAGCACCACTTTTGCCTCAAGCGAGCTGCCGATTTGTTTCGCAACTCGCGCCTCCTCGAGCGCGCGAAGCACATCGTCACGAATTGCAAACAAGCGCTCCCACTCAGCCAACAATGCCTCGTCAGTTTGTTCACTAGCCTTCGGAAACTCCGCTACGTGAATCGACGCCTCAGTCCGATTGGGCAGATTCTCCCAAACCTCGTCAGCCGTAAATACGAGTATCGGCGCGAGCAGACGCGCCAGCGAATCACCGATCCGGAGCAACGCCGTCTGCGCGGAACGACGCGCCTTGTTGCGCGGCGCAAACGTGTAAAGACGATCCTTGATGATGTCGAAATAACGCGCCGAGAGCGTTACAGTCGCGAAGTTGTAAAGCGCGTGATACACGTTATGAAACTCGTAAGCCTCATAAGCCGCGAGCACTTTTCCCGTCACGCGATCGAGCTCCGCCAGCGCCCAGCGATCGATCTCTTCCATCTCTTCAACCGCGACGCTGTCACGTTCCGGATCGAAACCGTATAGGTTTCCGAGCGCGAACCTCGCCGTGTTGCGTAACTTTCGATAACCGTCAGTAACGCGTTGCAGGATCTCATCCGAAGCGCGCATGTCGTCGAAATAATTCGACGACGCGCACCAGAGACGAATGATTTCAGCGCCCGATTGCTTGATCACCTTTTCAGGCTCGACTGCGTTGCCCGCAGACTTGTGCATCGCACGTCCTTGCGCGTCGAGCGTCCAACCATGCGTGACGACAGTCTTGTAGGGCGCGCGATCGTGGGCAGCGATGCCGACCATCAGCGATGAATTGAACCAGCCGCGAAACTGATCGCCGCCTTCGAGGTAAACCTCCGCCGGCCAGTGCAAATCATCGTGATTCTCGAGCACCGCGATCGACGACGTGCCACTGTCAAACCAGACGTCGAGAATGTCAGACTCCTTGGTCCACTCCTGCGCTCCGCACGCTCCACACGTGTAACCCTCAGGCAACAAGTCCTTCGCCTCGCGCGTGTACCATGCGTCGCCCGACTCTTTCTCGAAAATGTCGGCGACGTGGTTAATCACCGCCGGATCAGCAACCGCTTCCGTGCATTTCGCGCAATAAAAGACAGGAATGCTGACGCCCCAAACCCGCTGGCGCGACACGCACCAGTCAGGCCGTCCCTTCAACATGTTGCGCATCCGATCGACGCCCCACGCCGGCACCCAATTGACGCGCTCGATCTCGGCGAGGGCGGCACCGCGCAACGATCCGGCGCCGTCTTCCGGAAAGTTATCGGTGTAATTGGTTCGATCGCGACCGTCTTCGTCCTTCTCAACCAGGTCGCGGTGCAACTGGTCCATCGCGATGAACCATTGCGGCGTGGCGCGAAAGATCACGGGATTCTTGCAGCGCCAGCAATGTGGATAGCGATGCTCATACTTCTCACTAAACAGCAGCACGCCTCGCTCGCGCATGAAGTCGACGATCTGATCGTTCGCGTCGAACACACGTTGACCAGCGAAATGTTCGACATCAGGCGTGAAGCGTCCGGCGTTATCGACAGGACAATAGATTTCTAAACCGTAACGCTTGCCGATGACGAAGTCGTCGTGACCGTGACCCGGCGCGGTGTGTACAGCGCCTGTGCCTGCTTTGCCGTCCGACTTCTTCTGCGACTCGCTGACGTCGAGTTCAGTTTCAGCATCTGCTTCGCCGCCGAGCGTCACGTGTTCGCCAACCATCAACAGCGACGTGCGATCCAGCCACGCATGGCGAGCTTCAAGCCGGTCGAGCTTCGAACCCTGGAAGCGCGCGATCACATTCGGCGAACCACCCCCGAATTGAAGCCGCATTTCGCAGCGACTGCTTCCACCAGATCACTCGCGACGATGTAAACCTCGTCTCCGTGTTCAAACGCCGAGTACTCAAAATCAGGATGAACCGCGATGCCGAGATTAGCCGGAAGCGTCCACGGCGTAGTGGTCCAGATCAGCACAAAAACTTTGCGACCAGCGAGCGCCGGATCGATCGAGGCTGGATCGCTTTGCAGCGGAAACTTAACGTAGACCGACGGGCTCGTGTGCTGCTGATATTCAACCTCCGCTTCAGCGAGTGCGGTTTGATCTTTGATACACCAGTAAACCGGGCGCGCTCCCTTGTAGACCCAACCTCGCTCGACAAAACGCGCAAACATGCGCGCGGTTTCGGCTTCGTAGTGGTTCGACATCGTGAGGTATGGATTGTCCCACTCGCCAAGGATGCCGAGTCGTTTGAAATCGCGAGTCTGGCTCTTCAGCGCATTCTCAGCGTGCTCGCGACACGCGCGTCGAAAACTCTCGCGACTGAGATCACTTCTCTTTTTACCTTTCTTCTCGAGGGCGCGCTCAACATGGATTTCGATTGGCAGCCCGTGACAGTCGTAACCGGGAACGTAAGGCGAGTCGAATCCCATCATCGTCCGCGACTTCACGATAAAGTCTTTCAAAATCTTATTCATCGCGGTGCCGAGATGGATGTCGGCATTCGCGTAAGGCGGACCATCGTGAAGAATAAACTTCTCGCGGTCCGCGCGCGCGCGGCGGATGAGGCGGTAAAGATCGAGCTTTGTCCACTTCTCCAGCCGAGCGGGTTCGCTTTGCGCAAGATTGGCCTTCTGCGAAAAGTCAGTTTTTGGCAGATTGACGGTCTTTTTCAGATCTAATGGGGTATTAGTCGACATAAATTTGAATCCGTAATACTAGCAAAGGACATTTGGGAATTCGAATTTGGTCTTGGGTCTTTGGCTTTTGGCCTTTGAAACACCCAAGACCTAAAGATCGAGAGCCCAGTTAAAAACCCGAACCATCTGCGGTGAGATGACTCGGGCTCGTTACCAATCGGCTTTGTTTTTATCAACCGATAAACATCTCATCCTCGGCGTAAGTTTGATTAATGGGCTTCGGCATCGGGGCAACGAGCACTTCGAGGCCGCGGCGGAAGCCCGCCATAAGCGCGGCCACCTCACGCGCCGGTTCTATGACTTTCGTCGTAATGAAGTCAGTCGTCAAAGCCACCTGCTTTTGTGTTCGATCGATCGTCATGCTAACCAACTCAACTTTATCGCGCGCTTCAACAGCAGTTTCGCTCACGAGTTGCCGTATTTCTCCAATCTCGCTTCTCACAATCGCGAGAGACTCAGAGACGTGCATGGTCGCCGTGGAGAGATGCCCGGAAACCGCGGTGAACTGTTCTGCAATCAGTTTACCCTGCACCGCGATCTGTTTGCCCTGTTCGCTCATGGCCGTAACGCGTTCCATTAGCGGTTCGAGTCTCTCTTCAACGCGGTGTACCGACTTCACCGCGCGATTAACGAAGACTGCTATCGCAACCATCGCGATCGCGATCACGAGAAACGATGCAGCAATGATCACCATGATCCAGAACATGGGGTCATTGGTATTCATCTGTAGGGCTGGAAGGTACATTGCCGATTTCCAATTGCCAATTGCCAATTTGTTGGATGCCGAAGGTCTTCAAATCGGCAATCGGCAATTGGCAATCGACAATATCAATTCGTGTTTTCACCGTAGTTCGGAGCGGCTTCGATGCGGCCCGACATTTCAGTTTTACGCTTCTCATCCTGGTAGGCCTTCTTGCCGGCGTCGATTGCCGCGCTCAACGTTCCCTGCTGGCGGGAAGCTGCGTCGCGTGCCGTTTGGGCCACCTCCGAAACTTTTCCGGCGGCTTGAGTGTAAAGCTCTGAAGCGCGCTCGCGGGTTGCTTCGTAGTACTCGCCGGCGCGATCGCCCAACTGCTGAGCTGCCTCGCGCGAACGGTCGATGCCTTTACGAGTCGCGTCCTTGATGTCGCCGCGCAGTTCGTGTCCTGATTTAGGGGCGAAAAGCAGGGCCAGGATCGCACCAATACCACCGCCAATAAGCAAGTAGGTTAGCCTGGTTGAAATATTCTCGCCACTATCTCTTCGATAATCGTCTTGTCCCATCTTGTGGGGTCCTTTCTTTGAAAGCGAAGCCCTATTACTTCGCTGGTTTACTTAAAAATACGAGGGAATATACGGCGTTGGACTATAACATTGCCGATTTCCGATTGCCAATTGCCAATTACGGACGCAGCGGCGGCTACAAATTGGCAATCGGCAATTGTCAATCGGCACCTGCTCCTGCATCTGCCATTCTCCGACTCCCATTGTATTGCTCCAACTTCCGATAAAGCGTCTTGCGCCCGATGCCGAGGGCGCGGGCGGCGTGGGATTTGTCTCCGGCGGTGTAGTCGAGGGTGGCCTCGATTGCCTGGCGTTCGATCTCTTCCATTGACGACGGAACGGTGATCTCAAATGTCGTCGTGCGACCCTCGCTTGCTGCTTTCGCACGTTCAACCTTGATCTGGTCGCGCTCCTGCAATGCGATCTTGCTGATCGCTTCCGGTAAATCTTCAAGCTCGATCTGGCGGCCTGAAGCGATGATGACGGCGCGCTCGACCGCGTTCTCGAGCTCACGCACGTTGCCGGGCCACTCGTAAGTGATCAAAGCCTGCAACGCGTCTTTCGAAATGCCCGAGATGAAGCGGCCAGTCTTTTGTTTGTAGTGCTCCAGGAAGTGGATCACGAGCGGATGAATGTCCTCCGGGCGCTCACGAAGCGGCGGCAACTTTATCGGAAACACTGAAAGGCGGTAGAAAAGATCCTGACGGAAACTCCCGAGATCGACCGCGCGTTTCAAGTCGACATTCGACGCCGCCAGCACGCGCACATCAGTCTTGATCACTTCGCTTCCGCCGACGCGCGTGAGCTCTCCATCCTGCAACACGCGCAGCAAACGCACCTGCGCCGACAAACTCATCTCACCAACTTCATCCAGAAAAAGAGTGCCGCCATCCGCTTCTTCAAAGCGCCCGCGACGCAACGCGCGCGCATCGGTAAACGCGCCCTTCTCGTGACCAAATAGTTCCGACTCGAGCAACGTCTCCGGGATCGCGCCGCAGTTTAGTTTCACGTACGGGTGATCTTCGCGGCCGGAGTTGAAATGGATCAGATTTGCGAGCAGCTCTTTGCCAGTGCCTGATTCACCTTCAATCAACACGGTAGTTTGTGTATCGGCGACGCTCAACGCGAGCTCGATCGCGCGACGTATCGCCGGCGTTTGGCCGATGATGCGTTCTTCGCCGTAACGCTGTTGCAGCGCGCTTCGCAACTGCATGATCTCTGCGGACAACTGATCGCGCTCGAGCGCGGTGCCGATCTGATCGGCAATACCTTCGACCAAAGCGACTTCCTGATCCTCGAAACCTTCACGCGCCTGGCCCCACACAAGTCCCAGCAACCCAAACGTCTGTCCACCAACTCTCACGGGGGCCACGAGTGCAGCACGACCGCCAAGCATCGAATTGAACGCGAGCCGGATCGGAAACGGCAGATCGTTTTCGAGCAGACGCAACGTCTTGCCCTGGGCCAACACTTCGACCATTGCCGGAAACGCACTCAAATCCAGCGATTTTCCGTGCGCGTCAAACAAGCCTTGAACAGACTCGATCGACGCCTCGGGCGCAGCTTTGAACGCTGCGAGACTGATTCGACTACCTGCGTGATCGAGCACGCCAAGCGCCGCATAATCAGCGCCGACAAGCGCGACCGCGCGATCCAACACGAGCGACGAGACTTCACTAAAATCAGAACGCGCGTTCAATGCATTCGCGATCGAAAGCAGCGCGCGTTTCGTTTCAGCCTCGCGTTCCTTGTCCGTGTAGAGACGCGTGTACTGATACCCGATCGCGATCTGCCCGGCGATCGATTGAAGAAACGACACTTCATCGTCGAGCCACTCGCGCGGCGTGCGCGTCGTGTGCAGCCCGACGAGCCCGAGAACGTTTTCGCCAAGGATTACGGGAACGACGAGCAAAGAGCGAGTGCCAAGACTCGCCGCGAGAAATCTAAGTTTTTGATCGAGACCGGAGGCCGAGATATCGTCGAGACGGATCGGCTTTCGAATGTCGACGTGCTCTGAGAGTTGCTTGAGATCGAGCGGGATCACTGTTCCAAGACTCGACGGTACATCATTCGACGCGCGCCATTCGTGACTGATCCGCAGCTCGCTCGCAGACTTCAACTGGATCACGTCGCAGCGGTCGACGTTCATCATGCGGCCCAGTTCAGAAACGATTACGTTAAGGAAGCGGTCGAGATTGATAGCGTGAGGCAGAGTCATGGCGAGGCGATTGATAATCCCCTCGCGCGCCTCGTGCATTTTGATCTTGCTTTCTAAAGAAAGAGATTGAACGGTATTCGACATCTTATGGGTAGAAGGATAGCGGAAGGCTGCGGGAAGTTGCAAAGTACGATTCCCCTCTTATAATCGAAGCATGCCGATATACGAGTTCGAGTGTAAGAAGTGTAAAGCGCACATCGAGGTGTATCAGAAGGTAAGCGACAAGCCGCCCACGAAATGCCGGAACTGCGGCGGCAAACTGGAACGAAAGATCTCGGCGGCGGCGATTCAGTTCAAAGGCTCCGGCTGGTATGTGACTGACTACGCCAAGACAACGAAAAGCGACAAGTCAGAATCCGAGTCAGCATCCGAAACAAAATCGGACAAGGCCGATAAGGCCGAAAAGAAGACCAAAGAGAGTTCCTCTGCGAAGAAAACTGCCGAAAAGCCTTCATCCCCGAAGGCATCAACCGGCGATTAAAGCTGCGTCAGGGTTTCAAAAATGGGTTTGCCAGTGGCCTCAGGACATCAAGTCAAATACTTGCTCGCCCTCCTCATTGTGGGACTGCTGTCCGCTTCAATCCTGGCCCAATCAGGCAATCGACCGCACGCGAATGCCTCGGGCGGCGTGATGGTCGGCGTCGTGGCGAAGCGCAACGACGACAGGACCAACCCCATCACGAGTAAAGAAGTTTCTGTTTACGACAACGGGATGGAACAGTCCATCCGCAATTTCACCAAGGACCCATCACCGGCAAGAATAGTTTTACTCGTCGACAACTCACTCTCGATTCGCGCTGACGTGGAGAAGCTCGAACAAGCGGCGCGCGAGTTTGCGTATGAGATTTACGAAGGCGACAAGCTGCTAATCGTCGGTTACGACGAGCAGGCGGAGATCGTTTCCGATTGGACGGATGATGCTAAAGCGATTGAGACGTCGTTGAAGCTGTTTCGAAAGAAGGGCCAACCACACTTGTTCGACGCGATTCGCGCGGTGATCGAGGAAGCCTTGCGACCGATGCAGGGTCAGAAGCGGATCATCGTCGTGATCAGCGACGGGTTGGACCGTGGTAGTAAAGCGACGTTTGAACAGACGCTCGCCGAGTTGCAATCAGAGAACGTCATGGTCTACGCGGTGCAAGCGGTCGATCGAACGCGCGGTGCGATCCGGCGCGACGTGCCGAAGCCCAAGGTCGTTATCGACAAACTCGCGGAAGGGACTGGCGGTCAGATCTTCTCGATCGATGAACCGCAAGTGGCGGCTAAAGCGATCTGCGACGAGTTGAGGCAGAATCGTTACGTGCTTTCATACGTTCCGTCGAGTGCGCCGTTCGGCCAAGCGCGGAGTTTGTTGGTTGTCGGTAACGAAGGAATAACGGTGAGATCGAAGTCAATGCAGCAGCCGAACTAGAAGAACCATCCACAGATTACACAGATTATATGATAGATTAAATCGTGTAATCGGTGGATGGTTCTAGCGCCGTGAATAGAGATAAAAGAGTCCAGCCATAATCAACACAATCAACGCCTCCATGAAGATGAAGAAGCTCAACACAAAGTCTCCATCATCCGTTAGTGAGTTAGAGTAAGCCACGTAAGTTCCCATCAGCAGCCCGCCTGCGATCCAGATCAACTTACGCTTCTTGTCCCACACTACTTCAACAATCCTGATAGCCAGTGCATAACGTTCAGCACGTATTGCTTGTTGTCGTTGCCTGGTACGTTCATTCCCATCCGGCGATTTTCCGCTCCGGTAACTTGAGCCGAGAGCATCGCTGCTTCACCCTGGACCACCACGCGGCCCTTTCCGAACTTAAACGCCACGGCTTGGGCGCGTCCGGCTGCGGACACAGAAGTCTGTGCCTCGAAACCTGGAGAGTCCGTGGCGGTGTCAGCCAGCTTGAGAATCGCGACGCTGTCCTCGGGCCCCTTTAGCGACTGGCCGGTGAAACTGCGCAACAGATTGATCCGCTCGTTCTCGTTACGACCTTCGACTATCGAGTGGTTGCTGAGGAGTTTATTCTCGCGCGAGAAGATGAGGTGCGAGGGCGTTCCCGCCACCGCGTTTTTCTCATCGAACGTGTAGCCCTTGCTCATGTCCACGCCGAACCGGTTCGCCAACGCCGCAGCCGCACCACCGAACGGAGCATGGTCCGCGATCAGAAGCAACGCGCCGCCGCCTTTTACCCAATCGTGTACTGCTTGAATCTCTTCGTCGGTAAATGCTGATTTATCGGCGCCCTCTTCGTCGAGGTCTTCCGCACCGAGGGCGTTTGAGATCACCAGGATCTTAAAGCTGCTAAGAATTGCCTTTGTGAATGGTTGTCGATTGCGGATGACGCGATAGCCGTCGTTCAGCAACAGATCGACGAAAGGTTTGAAGCGGCCTTCGAAGGTGTGAAAGTTGTGATGCGCTTCATCAAACATCACACGAGGACCCTCTTTTTTATACGCGGAGTTTTCAACCGAGGTGTTGAATTCCAGATCGGGCGCTTGTTGGGCAGAAGCAGTAACGCTTAACAGAATTAGCGCAGATAACCGCTAGGAGTCATGTCCAAATAGGCAATCGGCCAATAGGATCTGTTAAATCAAAGTCGTGAACTGAGTTTCGACAAGCGCTCCGCAGCGCGATTGAGCGTCTCGTCTTTCTTGCAGAAACAGAACCGCACCTGCTGCGCGCCGTCGGCGGGATTGCTGTAGAAGCTTGATCCCGGAACGCACGCAACGCCGACTTCCCTGATCAGATGGCGCGTGAATTCCACGTCGTCCGAAAACCCAAACGCAGAGATGTCAGTCATGATGTAGTAAGCGCCGTCGGGAACAAACGTTTTGAATCCCGACTGCTCGAGCACCGGCAACAACAGATCTCGCCGCGCCTGATAATCCTTCTGCAACGTGTCGTAATACTCCTCCGGCAACGACAACGCATACGCGCCCGCAGCCTGCAACGGCGCGGCCGCGCCGACAGTCAGAAAATCGTGAACCTTGCGTATCGCGCCCGTGATCTCCGGCGGCGCGATGCAGTAACCGACGCGCCAACCAGTGACGGAATAAGTTTTCGACATCGAGTTGACTACGACTGTTCGCTCCCGCATCCCGTCGAGTTGGGCCATCGAGATGTGTCTGATGTCTGCGCCGTCGCGCGGATAGAGAATGTGCTCGTAGATCTCGTCAGTAAAGCAAAGCGCGTCGAACTCCTGGCAAAGCCCGGCGACGAACTCCATCTCTTCGCGGGTAAACACTTTTCCAGTCGGATTATTCGGATTGCAGACGATGATCGCTTTCGTGTTTTTATTGAACGTCGCTTTCAACTCGTCGCGATCGAAGTTCCAATCAGGCGCGCGCAATGGCACGTATCGCGGGTGCGCGTCGGAGAGGATCGCGTCAGGCGCATAGTTTTCGTAGAACGGTTCGAAAACGATTACTTCTTCACCAGGATCGACGGTCGCCATCATCGCGGCGATCATGCCTTCAGTCGAACCACACGTGACGGTGATCTCTCGCTCCGGATCGATTTCGATTCCGAGATAGTTCCTGGTCTTAACGTGCGATTGCGTCGCGAAAGTCTTTCGAACCCCACGTGATCGCATACTGGTTGACATCGTTGTCAATCGCGTCCATCGCCCTTCGCTTGATGTCGTCGGGCGCAGAGAAATCCGGGAAGCCCTGCGAGAGATTCACGGCTCCATACTTCAACGCCTCGCGAGTCATTTCCCGAATTACAGACTCGGTAAACAAACTCGCCTTGCGCGACACATGGCGACTCTTTGAAGGTGTAGGGGTAGTCATTCGGCACCACAAGATAACATTTATAGTTCAGAGTTCAAGCTTTAGCTTGCCTGCCGAACCGCAGCCTAAAGGCTGAACTCTAAACGGCTAAGGGATGATCTGCTCGCCTTCAGCTTCGCGTTTGAGTTGTTGGAGAATGGAGCGAATCGCTGCCGCGTAACTGCCGTTTGGCGCCAGCTGCAAGTACTTTTCGTAAGCAGCTACAGCCTCTTTCGGCTTCTCCATTCTCTCGTACGCCGCGCCGAGCATTTGATAGATCACCGGCTCGCTGTCGGAAAGTTGAGCGAGTGCTTTTCGATACTCCGCGACGGCTTGTGCAAACTCGCCTTTGTCTTCGTAGAGCTTTGCGAGCCCGACAAAAGCCTCTGGCTGCACTCCGCCACCTTCCCTGATGGCGCGATTGAAGGAACGAATTGCGTCGCGATCAAAAGCTTCCTCGCGATAGATGCGGCCTTCAACTGCCGAGGCTTCGGCATACGAAGGTCGTGTTCGTCGCGCTGCTTCGATGTGCGCGTGCGCTTCTTTGAACTCGTTGAGATCCATCAGGACACGCGCGAGCCCGACGTGCGCAGCGGGAAATGCCGGACGCAGCTTTATCGCTTCGCGATAGATACCGGCGGCTTTTTGTAACGCCGCCTCGTCGCGCGCTTTTTCCCGGGCGGTCTCGGCTTGTTGAAACAGAAGTTCGGCCTGGTCTGTGGTTGCTAAAAGTTTTACGGCAAGAGTGCGACGACCAGGAGCAAGTGGAACGCTCGTCTCTTTGAATCCATTAGCGCGCACGCGAACCGTATGGCGGCCGGGCGATACTTTCGCTACCGAAAGTTTTCCGGATGCGTCGGCGGTGCCGCGTCTGATCTCGTCGATCCAGACGACTGCGTTGGGTTCGGTGGTGATAACCAGGGGTGCTTGCGCGCTGAGTAGTTGCGGATGACAAGAAGCACAAAGAACTGCCGCAAACAATAGCCTTCATAACCAACTACTCTTCAGCTCCGCCGCCAGCCACGCGTCGCTTGCGCACATTTGGATCTGTATTTGTCACCGCACGTGAACCGACTTCGGGCCGGAAGTTTCCCTTTTCATCATACAGCCGCAGATACTGCAATCGGTTTCGCACGACGCCCTGAATGTATCCGCGCGTCTCTTTGAAAGGAACAGCTTCGGCCCACTCGTCAATCTCAAACGGCAGCGACGCTTTCCACTGCGGCACACGTCCTGGCCCAGCGTTGTAGGCAGCCGCCACATACTCGATGCGTCCAAACTTGTCGATCTGATCGCGCAAGTACGCAGTGCCGAGTTGAATATTCAAACGCGGTTCGAATAGCGATTCAGCCGTGATCTCTCGACCCACGCCATACTTTTTCGCAGTGAGTCTTCCCGTGGATGGGAGCAGTTGCATCAGTCCATAAGCATTCGCTGAGGAACGTGCGCGCGTGGTGAAGATCGTCTCCTGGCGTATCAAACCGGCGACTTGATACGGATCCAGGTTCTTCGCCTTTGATTCCTGAACGATGATGTCCCAGTAAGCAAGTGGATAGAACACGTCCCACTGCTCGCGCGTCATCTCTTCAGGCTTCATCTGCGAATAGTCAGGGAAGCTACGCCTCATTGCATTCAACGCGCGAACGTTGTCGTCGTTAGAGCGATAGATTTTAGCAACTGCGAGATTGATTTTTGGACTATCGGGCGCCTTCTCACCAGCTTTGGCCAGTTCCTGCAATGCCGGCTGATCGAGACCGATGTTCGACAACTGATCGGCCTTGATAATTCGCGTTTCCTCTTCGGCTCCGGCTGTTTCTTCTGCGACCGTGACTGTTTTCAAATTCGCCACAGCGCGCGCAACGATCGAATCCGGTGGAAAGGCTTTCGCGGGAGTCGTTCGACTGATTACGTCCAATCGCTGTTGCGAAAGATAGCCGTACCAGTTTGCGTCATAACGCGCGAGCATTGCTTCGTAGATCGCTCGCGCCTCGGCTAGTTTGCCTGCGCGTTCGGAATCACGCCCGGCCCAATATCCTGAGCGCCCGCGATTGTCGGTGTTTCGGTCGGCATAAAACGCGAGGTGCTCGGTGAGCATTCGCGACGACTCTGCGAAGTTCCTGGCTTCGTGTGCTTCCCAGGCGAGATCAAACTGCGCCTGGGCCACTTCGATCGAATTCGAGAATCCGTTGACTGCGGCGCGCAGGAAATAAGAGGCGTCAACCTGGTTCTTTGCCTCTTTTGCGATCTGGCCCACCGCAACAAAGGTTCTCGGAGTGAAACTGCTGTTTGGAAATTTCTGCCGCATTTCTTCGGCAGTCGCTCGTGCTTGTTCCCACTGCCTTGCGCGGGCGTAAGTTTGCGCAAGAAAGAACAGCGCCTCTGCTCTCAACTCGCCTGCGGATGTGGGCACCGCTGTCAACGCCGCTACTGCTTCCGGTGTTTTTCTCGCGTTATGCGCTGCGATACCGCGTCGAAGTTGATTTTCAGTCGTGGCGGTTGCGGGAAACTTCGCGAACGCATCGCTGTAGGCCGTCAGTGCGTCGTTAAATCTTTTGGCCGAGTACAAACGATCCGCGCGCGCGATTGCTTCTTCGTCAGTTGCCGGCGACACGGTTGAGCCAAGCCTGGCGATCGCCGTTGCGGCCTCAGCACTTTGGTCGGATGCGGGAGCGAAGAAATAGAGTCGACGATACGAGGCGAGGGCGCGAGTTTGATCGGAGGTCTGTTCGTAAGCTTTCGCGGTTGCGAGCAGGGCCGCAGCGTCATTGGCTTCAGCAAGGTCTTTCAAATGAAGAGGGACGGCCGCCGCAGCGCCGCTCTTCATCATCAGATCCGCTACTCGAATCGTCGCTTCACGAGCACGCATCGATGCCGGGTGTTGCTGTATCAACTCTTGATAAATCGCGCGTGCTTCCGGAGTCTTTCCAGCCTGTTCGAGCGCGCTCGCACGCATGAAGAGAGCGTAATCCGCGATCGAAGTGTGATCGCCGATTAATCTCGTATCCAGCAGTGTCGCGGCTCCAGCGAAGTCGCGCGCTTCAAGTTTGATTCGCGCGCGCAGCATTCGCGCCAGTGCGGCAGCTTTTGTTCGCGGAAACTTGTTTTCGATCTCTGCAACGACGTTTTCAGCCGGCAGCACATCGTTGCGCGTCATGCTGCGCAGGCTTTCGAGAGCGGTTTGTTCTCCAGGAGTTTGAGGGCGAGTGAGACAACTCGCGCTCATGAGAAACGGCAGTGATGCGACAGCGACCAGTGCGACACCGATGAAGATAAGAACTAAGCGATGTTTGGCCACTTTCAAATATTGCTCTAAATCTATGCGTTTACTGTTGCGCCGGGATAATTCGCGCCGAGTTTTGAAACGTCACCCTCGGCAAGAGTGTTCACTAATTCTCCGTGGAAGTAATCGTAACGCGCCGCAACTTCCGCCTTCACGCGCTTATCATACATTTCACGTGAGCGATCGATATACTCGCGCAAGCGATCGTAAAGGTCGTGTTCGAATCGTCCTTCCGCAACCTTCTGCTCGTTGTACAACTTGATTTCCGAGATCAGCAGTCGCGCAAAACGACGAGCGTCGTTGTGTAAACGTCGCTCTTCGTCACTCGAAACTTCCACTGGCAATTCTGAATCCTGACCATACCGACGTCGCGGTGACGCCGCGGGCGTTGCTTCGACAGGCTCTGCTTCGACAGCCGTCGGGGCCCATTTTGGAAGCTCTTCGGTGAAGCTCGCCGGTTCCGCGGGCGTTTCGTCAAACACGCCAGCCGGTTCATCAACTGGAACAGCGTCTACGAATGCTTCAGGTTGGACCGGCACCGGTTCGGGTTGATAAGTTTCAATCGTATCCATTCCGGAGTACGACGGTTCAACCGCACTCGCCGGCGGCTCAACGTATTCGCTCGACGGCTCGTAAGACGACTGCGGTTGCTCGACAGGCGCAGCAGTTTCTTCAGCCGCTTTCTTCGGAGCCGGAGTCGCGCGTGAAACAGACAACATTTCGACGGCCATTCCGGAAACGGTAACCAGCGTCTCGAGCGCTTCGAGGTTAATCGACTCTGAATCAAGACCGGCGGAATCGGCGTAAAGAACGGCAACGGCTCGTCCACGGACCACGAGTGGAATCGAGACGATTCGCTGTGGCGGCTCTTCACCGAGCCGATTAAGTAACGAATGATCTTCCGCGTGTGAGCCTGGACCACCACTCCACGTGGCTAAAGCCTTCGCGGCGCTGCTGACAACCGTGTCGGAATCCATCGAAAGTGAAATCTGTTGAATTGCGTCGTCGCCCACGGTTCCTTCGAAACCACGACCACGCCATCCCGTTGCCCGGTCGCCTTTGATAACGAAGAAAGCGACGCGCGGCGCAAACGAAGATGCACGACTTACAAGGGCTTTGAGAATATCGGACTGCGATTTCTGTTCGTTGATCTCGCTAATCGCCGACTTGACGATGGCCATGTCGCTGGAAGCTTTCGCCCGCGACGACTCGGAGGCTGCCAGTTCGACACCGCGTTCGTGAGCCGCGTGCAAGTGCTCGGTGATGGCGGCGACCAAACTGCCTTCCATCTGCACATCCGTCTGCCGCTCAAGAAAAGTCGAAAGCGACTCATTCAGCAGGCTTTGGAGGGTGGTTATCTCTTGTTTCACCGCACTTAGGCGATTTTCGAGATAACTCTCAATCTCCCGCCGCAAACTATCTTCCAGATGTACGTTGGCCACAGCTCGCTCCTCCGTGTAGTGGTGTTATTTTGACGAACCTCAAGGTCTTAAGGTAGGGATTAACTAACCCAAGGCTGATTAACTGCAATGGAGAGCCTCGCAGGGGCCGCAAGGACTCAGGGACTGATTATGAACGGCTGGTATTAAGCTAGTCAAGAAATCCTTTTTCTCCGGCCCTTGAAGCCCGTAACTATTTCGGGTACCGCACGTGCGGCATGGTCTGCTAATCTACGGGATTGGGCAGTCGGGCCCCAGTAACGATATGCCGCCAACCATACTCATTGCTGAAGATTACGACGATAACCGCGAGCTCCTCCGAGTGTTGCTGGCAAACGCAAATTATCACGTTCGTGAGGCCAGAAACGGGCAGGAGTGCCTGGATCTTGCGTGCGAAAGCCCTCCGGATCTGATCATGGTCGACCTTTCGATGCCGGAGTTGGACGGCTGGGAAGTGTTCAAGGCGCTCAAAGCCAACTCTCAGACGGCCCATATTCCGTGCGTTGCCGTCACGGCGCACACGGATCGCGACCGGGTTAGGGCCCTGCAATCGGGATTTAGTGATTTTGTGGGGAAGCCGTATAGGACCGAGGAGTTGTTGCTGACGGTGAAGCGGCTGGTCTCGAAATAGGACCGTATAAGATCGATAGGACCTAAAACCGAACCTATTAGGTACCTATTCCTTCTGCCGATAAATCACGCCGCCCTTCATCACGAATCTCACGCGCCTGAGAGCGCCAACATCCTTTGTCGGATCTCCCTCCACCGCAATAATATCCGCGAGCAAGTCCCGGCTTGATCGATCCGATCTTGTCGGCCATGTGCAGCACGCGCGCATTCACAGACGTCGCGGATCGCAACGCGTTAATCGGCGCCATGCCGAAGTCGATCATCGTTTCCAGTTCACGAGCATTGGTTCCGTGCGCGAATACGCCGACGTCACTCCCACTCGCTATCGTCACCCCGGCTTCGAGCGCCGCTCGAAACGCAACGCGCTTTTGCTCTGTGCGTGCTCCAGCGATCGAGAGCGTCGGACACAGCGCGACGCCTTTTTCCTTCATCAAGCGAAACACTTCCGGCGTGCCACCGTCGCCGTGCTCAATTGTTTCCACTCCCGCCAGTGTCGCGCGTCGCATCCCTTCGGGCGTCGTGGCGTGAGCACACACAGGAATGTTCGCGCTCTTCGCCGTCTCGACCACCAGTTTTAGTTCGTCGAGTGAAAACGTCGGCGCCGCTCCTGATTTGCCCCAGCGATAATCAGCGTAGATCTTGATCCAGTCAGCACCACGCCCGATCTGATCGCGAACGACGCGCGTGAGACTGTCGACACCGTCCGCTTCTTCAGCTCCCTGCGGAACGGTCCACTCCGAAGCATAACCCTTTGGACCATAACTGCCGGTTGCAACGATGGCGCGCGTTGTGACGAGCATGCGTGGCCCGGGAATGATGTTCTGCTCCACAGCCTGTTTGAGACCGACGTCGGCGTAACCCGCACCTTCGGTTCCGAGATCGCGAATCGTAGTGAAACCTGCCTGAAGCGTGTCACGCAGGTGATTCGTCGCTCGCGCCACTCGCAAACTCAGCGACTCGCGTGCGACCTGATCGTTCCAAACGGTTTCCGTGTAGGGATGCAACAACACATGCGAATGAGCTTCGATCAGACCAGGCATCAAGGTGAGACCGGAAAGATCGATCTCCTTCGCATCTGAACTCGCGGTGATGCTCGCTCCTGCTGGTCCTGCCTGCGACGATCTTGTCGCCACGAACGAGCACTACCCAGTTTTCGTGAAGCTTGCCGACTTACCATCGAAAAACGCGCGCGGTTTGAGCAGGTAAGCAGTTTCGGAACGTTGTGTTTGAAAACCTGGAACGAGGAAAGCAAGAAGCAGCAGGAATAAGAGTAGACGCATAATTTGTAGGGGCGGCCCTCCGTGGCCGCCCGTTTGCGGAGGACGATCTATTTCTCGGAAATGACGACCTGTTGAATCGTCGGCGGGAGCGGATGCATCGTGCTGCGCGAGAATCCCGCGTTGGCGGCCATTCGCTCCAACTCAGCAAACGTGTACGCATCACCCGAAGGCGTCGTCGTCAACATCATCACGCTGAATGAGGCTGCGTCCGGCGGTGTAATGCGATCTTCATTTGGAATAAACTCCAACGTCACCGCACGACCCCCATCCGCCAGCGCTGCTCGCACCTTTCGCAGCAACGTTTCACACGTCGGCGGATCGAAGTGATGCAGGAAGTTAGTTAATAGGACCAGGTCGTAACCAGTACCGAATTCGACATCGAAAGCACTGCCTTCGATCGTGTTATACCTGTCAGCCACACCTGCCTTCTGCGCATTCTCCTTCGCCACTTCGAGCACGGCCTTCCAGTCAAGCGCGGTGACTTCAGCTTGCTTATTCCGCGTGGCGAAGCTGATGCCGAATAGACCATGACCGGCAGCGATGTCGAGGATCTTCAATTTCTGATCGGCATTTGGATCGACGAGTTGTGCCATCAACTGCGCCGGTAACGCCATCAATGCCGCCATCGCTCGCGCGAAATTCACCCAAACGGGATTGTCCGCACTGACCGTGCCTTCGTCGTCCAATGCGGTGCCACCTTTGCGCACGGCTTCGGTCATGTGCTTTGAGCCCTGCGTTAACAGTTCGGAACACATGAACTCAGTCGCACCACCGATGTATGCAGGCGAACGTTTGTCGAGAAACGCGGCGGAGTCGATGGTCAATGCATAGCGATTGCCGTCTTTTGTGAGCAGTCCCATGATGGTCAGGAAGTCGCAGAGAACGCGCGTTCCCTTTTCCGAAGCCTGGCATCGTTTTGCGATCTCGGCGGCGGTCGTGTTGCCTTCACCGATCGCGGTAAAAACTTCAAGTTCGATTCCGGCTTTCAAAGCCTCTGTACGTTGATGGGAGTTGATAGTCTGGAAAATTAGTTGTGGGGAGGGTTGCTGGGCAGCGGAAGTTGACATTAAAAATTTCTCTCCTTCTATGATTCGTATTACAGCGGCCGGACATCCTATCGAATCGGCTCGCGCAAAACCATCTCAGCGACCGCCGCAGCCATTCGCGCGGCTTCCGGATGACTGCGGTGCAAACCGGCGATCTGCAAGAGCGCTTCGCCCGTTCTGGAAAACATGCGAAACAGATCGCCTTCCTCGGCGCGTGTTTCTCGCACGACCTCCGACCACTCGGCCCCACTGGCCCAACGCACGGCGGCGCCTGCGGCGGAGAAGTTCAACTCAGGCGCAGGATCGAGACCGTGGTTCCACTCTTCAGCGGAAACTTTGAATCCGATGTCTTCGAAACGCGCCAAAGAGGTTACGACGTCGTCGTCCAATTCGAGTTCGCCATAATCGCGATCTTCGTCGGCGGTGAGCGCGGCAATGGTGCCGGCGAGTTGTTTTGGTTCGAGTGAAGTGAACAAACCATTTTCGAGTGCTTCACCGATCAATAAAGGACGATCGACGTGAAGATCCGCCAACCAGCGCCCGCGGTCAGTTACTTTTTCAGCTTCGTAATCGAGATAGCCAAAGATTGCGAGAACTTTTGCGCGCTTCTCAAACGGGAGCCAAACTTCTTCGCGGAGTGCTGCGATTCGTCGTGTGGCGCGTTCGTAATCTTCAGCCGTCGTGTGGAGTTGCCAGACAACTTCCATGCATCTTTGCTTTTCTGTGATGTGCGGCGGCAGGAGGTTCTCGATCGAATCGTCGATGATCTTCAGCGCATCGGTTTCTTCTGCATATGCGTCGCGCAGCCGTGGCTCGACGAGCGTAAGTTCCTTGCCGCGTTTCCGAATCTCTTCGAAGGCTCTTTCGACGTCTTCCTCGCGCAATCGATAGACCGGGGAATACACGCGTCCGATCCGCTCCTGCGGGAAACTTGCCGCGGTGCCGTCTTCTCGAAATCCGCGAATGCTTCCGTCGCGCTTTTCGGTAACCATCACGAGCCTGCGACTAGCGCGACCGACACCGACAACACGTCCGGGTTTTACAACTTCGTTCAGCCAGCGATGAAAAACTTCGGCGCGGGTTTGTGGTTTTGCTTCCTGCAAGCGCGCTCGAACTCCGAGCAGACGCTCCAAACCAAGAACTACTGAGATTGGTATCTCGCAAGCTGCTTCTTTGAGGGCCTGTTTGATCTTGTGCTCGCTCTCTTCGCGGCTGCGTTCGAGTTGCGCGAGCTGGTGGGCGAAGTCGCGATACGCAAAACTACGTTCAGCGATCTCGCGAACTGAATTGAAACTTCCGTAGGCGTCGAGCAGATTGAGAAGCGTTGTGTACGTAGCGCGAAATTGACTGACGAGGGCATCCGGCGAGGCTTTCAAAAGTTGTGCGATGCGTTGTGGATCCTGGTGCAGCCCAGGCGCAGCAACGACGAACCCGACGTTGTCGCGACCGCGACGTCCGGCGCGCCCGGTCATCTGCTGAAGTTCCGAAGCGGACAGTGGACGCCAGCCGCTGCCTGTTCTTGCGTCGGCGCCAGTCAACACGACCGTGCGCGCGGGAAAGTCGACACCGGCGGCAACTGTTGCGGTCGCAAAGATCGCGTCGAGGAGTCCGGCGCTCATCAGTTTTTCGATTACGAGTTTCCACGCGGGAATGTGTCCGGCGTGATGCGACGCAATACCACCGCGAATGATCGTGTCCCAATGACGATGACCACGGACTTCAGGATGCTCTTCGACAAACGTGCGCATGAACTCGCGCCGCGCTTCACGACGAGTGTCATTCGGATCGCGCCGAGTGAGCGCTGCCTCCGACGCAGCCTGATCGCAGCGTCGCCTCGTCGGCAGGAACACAATCGCCGGAAGTAAGTTGTAACCCTCGAGCGCCCCCAGCAACGTAGCCGGCGGCATCTCAGGCATCCGCAGTTTCATATCCTGCTAATCCTGAAAAATTCTGGAATCCTGTCAAAAATTGTTCCTACTACCATAGTCCCTCACGGTGGCTGCGCTCCTCTTTCTCACGATCGATCATTTGCGCAACTTCGGGATTCAATTTCCCTGCATCATTCAACAACGGCAGCAACCTCTTATCCGGAAGCAACACCGCCGAACGCAAAGGCACCGGACGCTTCGGAGGACCCGTGATCACTCCACACCGCACACCGCGAACTTCTTCAAGCCACAGCGCAAACTCGTGCGCATTCCCGATCGTTGCAGACAACAGCAACAAACGAATTCGCGGCGGCGTGAGAATGATCGCCTCCTCCCAGACGTGACCGCGATCCTCATCCGCAAGGTAGTGAGCTTCATCAAGCACCACCAGATCCGCGGTGACCTCACTGCCGCCACGTAAAGAGTCAAAAAGCTGATTGCGGTAGATCTCGGTTGTCCCCACGATCAGTGGCGCGTCGGAATTCTCTTTCCTGTCGCCGGTAAGTATCCCAACTCGCTCAGCGCCAAACTCGTCGATGAATTCCTGGTATTTCGAGTTTGTGAGTGCTTTTAAGGGCGACGTGTACCAGGCCTGGCGTCCGCTTTCCAATAGCCGTCGGATTTCTTCGCGTGCTATCCACGTCTTGCCGCTTCCCGTGGGCGCGGTGACGAGCACGTCTTCATACTCGAGTGCCGCCAGTGCTTCGACTTGAAACGGGTCGGGCTGGAACGGTCGCCGCGGCGGCGTGCCGATTCCTTCAAGAAGCCTTCTGACCTCTCGCGATTGGGGAACAACGCGCGTTGTTCGTTCGTTTGCGACGTGGTGACCGGTTTTCCGGTCAGATTTCTCGTATCCACGACGGCCGCGGGTTTTGCGTTTGTCCAAGTTTTTCCGGCTGTTTCGGCGCACGAGGTGCATTCTAACTTTGCATTTGTGGCAGTGCTAACGCGAACCTTGAGAGTTACAATGGCGTCTAAGTCAGGACTAACGGGAACTGAGGACAGAACCGAGCGCGGTAGCGCCGGGTAGGACAAGGCGAAAATGACCGAGTTGTTCGAAAAATTTGAGGTAAATCGCGACCCGAGATGGCCGGTGATATCGAAGCTCGTCGGCGCTTCCCTGGTATTGCACCTGACGTTTTTGTGGGCGGTAATTTACGTGCCTGCTCTGCGCGATACCGTCAACATCGCGGCCCTGATCGCCAGCACGAAGTTTGTAGACAAAGATTACGAAGCGACTCGAATTACGGACGACGTGCAGATCGTCCAGTTGATGAGAAGTTTCGTTATCCCGATGGTTACTTTGCTCTCGGAGCTCAAATCGATGGTCAACTGCCCGCACAAGCGGCGGCGAACGACCCCTTCGCCCCGAAGATAATCTCGCAAGCAGGATCCACTCGGGATGTCGTTCCGGAAGCGTCGCCTTCGCCAACGCCTGAGGCGAGTCCTTCACCGGAAGCGAGTCCGGGTGCTTCGGCGTCTCCGTCAGCGGCCGTTGCGCAAGGCGCTGCGAACAGCAATCAGAACACCACACCGTTAACTCAGGAAGAGGCGCAGAAGCAGCTCGAAAAAACCGCCGAGGCGAACAATGTGCCGCTCCCCGACGAGAATCAGATCAACAAAAAACCGCTGAAGGATTTTGCGGCTTACGCCAACGATCTGAAGACCCAGGGCAAGCTCGATCTAGACAAGCCTTTTGAGATAGTCATCGAAGCCCAGTTGGACGAACAAGGAAAACTGAAGAACCCGCGACGCACCAAGCTGGAAGGCGACGAGAAGCTCGGAGATCTGTTTCTCCAATTGATTGCCGCACTGAACGACAGTGGATTTCTCGTCTACCTTCAACCAATCAGCAAAGACAATCCGAACGCAACGGTAAAGATCACTATCAAGCAGGGAGAGAAAGAAGTAATAGCGTCCGTGGAATCGGAAGCGTCGTCACCGCAACGCGCGGAATCACTCACGAGCGCTTTCAACAATCTTCTCTTTTTTGGCGCCACCTCGAGAGCAGGTAAAGACGAAGAAGTGATAATGAAGAATACTAACGCCACGCAGGACGGCAAGAAGGTTGTGGTTAACTTCTCGATGCCACGTCAAAGCGTGGTCGACATGATTAAGAAACAGATGCAACCCGGCGCTTAAGCGCAAAGAAAACAAAGCCTTTTCCGTCTTTGCGCGGTGAACGGGAAACTTTGTTTAATACCAGATCTATTTGGAGAATATTTTTAACGTATGAGTAGTTTCGACAAATTCTTAACTAAGCTTTTCGGAAGCAGCAACCAGCGGTTCCTGAAGACTATTGGACCAATGGTAGAGAAGATCAACGCACTCGAACCGTCGATGCAGGCGCTTTCGGACGACGAGTTGCGCGCGCGCACGGCCATTTTCAAGGAGCGCGTGCAACAAGCGGTCGGAGACACGACTGACAAAGAGGAACGAAAGCGGCGCGAACGCGAGGTGCTGGATGAGATTCTGCCCGAGGCCTTCGCCATAGTTCGCGAAGCGAGCGTACGCACCACAAGCATGCGCCACTTCGACGTGCAGTTGATCGGCGGCATCGTTCTTCACCAGGGCAAGATCGCCGAGATGCGCACGGGTGAAGGCAAAACGCTGGTTGCGACATTGCCTTCTTACCTGAATGCGCTCACCGGTCGTGGTGGCGTGCACGTCATTACAGTGAACGACTACCTCGCTTCGCGCGACGCAGAGTGGATGGGCCAAATCCATCGGTTCCTCGGTTTGGAAGTCGGCTGTATTCAGAACGACATGGACGACTTCGAACGCCAGGCCGCTTACGCTGCCGACATCACTTACGGCACCAACAATGAGTTTGGCTTCGATTACCTTCGCGACAACATGAAGTTTGATCTCGCCACGTGCGTGCAGCGTGGTCATTACTTCGCGATCGTCGACGAGGTTGATTCGATCCTGATCGACGAAGCGCGAACGCCATTGATCATTTCCGGACCGTCAGACGAAGCAACCGACAAATACAGAAACGCCGACGCCATCATTCCTAACTTGAACAAGGGCGAAGACGTCGACGGCAAAAAGACCGGCGATTATGTCGTCGACGAAAAGGCGCACACTGCTGTACTCACCGAAGAGGGCGTTGATAAAGCTGAACGTCTGCTCGGTGTCGGCAATCTTTACGATCCTTCGAACATGGAACTGCTCCACTGTGTCGAGCAGGCGTTGAAGGCACACACGCTTTACAAGAAGGACCACCAGTACGTGGTCCAGGATGGCGAAGTCATTATCGTCGACGACTTCACGGGCCGTTTGATGAAGGGTCGTCGTTGGTCTGACGGACTGCACCAGGCAGTTGAAGCCAAAGAAGGCGTCGTGATCGAGAAGGAGAACCAGACTCTCGCGACCATCACGTTGCAGAACTATTTCCGCCTTTACGAAAAGCTCTCGGGCATGACTGGTACGGCGGAAACTGAAGCAGCGGAGTTTGCTTCGACCTACAAACTCGACGTGATCGTGATCCCAACTCACATGCCGATGGTTCGCACCGACTTCTCGGACGTGATCTATCGCACGTTGCCTGAAAAGTGGGATGCGGTGATCGAAGAGATCAAAGAGTGTCACACGAAAGGACAGCCGGCTCTGGTCGGTACGGTTTCAGTTGAAAACTCAGAGCTGATCTCGCGCCGCCTGGTGAAAGAAAAAGTCGAGCACAACGTGCTGAATGCGAAGTATCACGAGCGCGAAGCTGAAATCGTTGCGCAGGCCGGGCGAAAAGGTTCGGTCACGATCGCCACGAACATGGCGGGCCGCGGTACAGACATTCTGCTGGGCGGCAATCCTGACTTCATGGCGCGCGAGTTTTTGAAGAAGGAAGAGATCGATCCGGACGAGGCAACTGACGAGCAGTGGCGTACCGCATACGCGCAGGCAAAGCGGATCGTTGAAGAAGAGCACCAGGAAGTAGTGGACCTCGGCGGGTTGCACATTATCGGCACCGAACGCCACGAATCGCGTCGCATCGACAATCAGCTTCGTGGACGTGCCGGTCGCCAGGGCGACCCTGGATCGTCGCGGTTTTTCCTGTCGCTGGAAGACGATCTGATGCGCATTTTCGCCGGCGACAAGGTCAAAGCGCTGATGCAGCGTCTCGGCATGGAGAAGGGTGTCGCGATCGAGTCGAAGATGGTTTCGAAGCGAATTGCGGCGGCGCAGAAGTCGGTTGAAGGCCGAAACTTCGAGGCTCGCAAACACCTGCTCGAGTACGACGACGTGATGAACAAGCAGCGCGAGACGATTTATGGTCTGCGCCGTCAGTTGATGGAAGAGCCCGATCAGCGCGATTACCTGATGGGTGATCCGCCGTCGGCAGGTGTTGCTTACGACCTGTTATCAGATTTGACCGAGAAGTATTTGAATCCCGAGGTGTCGCAGGACGATTGGGACGTTGACAACTACAAGATCCAGATAAAAACGATCTACGACTTCGACGCGGATCGCGAGCGGCTCGACATTCCAAACATGAGCTCGCAGGAAGTCGTCGACACGATCTGGGAACGGCTGAAGGTCAAGTACGAAACGAAGGAACAGCAGATTGGACCAGAAGCGATGCGCACTTACGAGCGCATCATCATGCTGAACATCATCGATGCGCAGTGGAAGGACCACCTGCTGTCGCTGGACCACCTGAAACAGGGAATCGGGTTGGTTGGTTACGGGCAGAAGGATCCGCTGGTCGAGTACAAGAAGCAGAGTTTCGATCTGTTCCAGGAGATGCTTGACCGCATCGATACCACCACGATTCGATCGTTGTTCAACTTGCAAGTCGTTTCTGAACAGGCGCCGGAGAGTTTGCAGCAGCGACGCGCGGCGCGACGTCCCGCGTCGTTGAAATTCACGGGACCAAATCAGGGCGCGGCTCCCGCAGGTGAGGAAGATGGTAAGGTGAAAACCGTCGTCAGGGACCAGCCGAAAGTTGGCCGCAACGAGCCCTGCCCGTGTGGATCGGGGAAGAAGTATAAAAAGTGCCACGGAATCAACGGCTAAGGTTAAGATAGGTCCTATTGGTCTAATAGGACCTATAATTTTGCCTTGAGCTCCGAAATCACATCCACAAACCCAGTCGTTCAAGCCATTATCAGCGGCAGTGCTCCGCAACCCGCTCGTCTCGCGGCGGCCCGTGGAATGTTGCCGCTACAGCAGAGCGATCTGTTGGAAGTGCTCGTCGCGCTCACCAGCAGCGACGATGCTCAGATTGCCGCCGCTGCTAATGAAACCCTGAAAGCCGAAGCGTCCGAAGATCTTTTGGTCGCCGCCAAAGCAGAAGACACCGCGCCAAACGTACTGGCTTACCTCGCCACGCAACCCGACGGAAAACCGGAAATCTATGAAGCGACGATCCTGAACACGCGAACTCCCGATCAGGCATTGGCAAAGCTCGCTGCCAGCACAACGCACAGTTCCCTTCTGGAACTCCTCACGATCAACCAACAGCGATTGGTTCGCTGTCCTGAAATCATTGACGCGATCCTGCAAAACCCTGCATGCGGTGGGGAAGCAGAAAGACGTGCACGCGAAACGCGGACAGAGTTTTTTGAGAAAGAGCGCGGCGCGCGGCAGGTAGCCGACGAGCTTCGAGCACGTGGTCAAGTCGCCGCGGCAGAGTTTTTCGAATCAGCCGAGTTAACAACCGCCGCGGGCGAGCTGAGTGTTGATGACGCATGGCTCATCGCTCAACACATCGAAGTATCCGACGCTGATCTCGATGATGCGTGGCTACCCGCTGAACGCTATGAAGAGTTGATTTCAGAGACGGCGGCCGATGCCGCTGCGAACGCTCAGCGGGTCATTGAGAATGAGCGTTTGGAAACTGGGAACGTCAATACTGAAAAAGTTTCGCTGATACGGAAGATCATGTTTATGAATACGAAGGACAGGATGAAGCTGGCGATGAAAGGCGACCGAGAGGCTCGCGGCATTCTCATCCGCGATTCAAACAAAGTGGTCTCTTCAGCGGTCGTGAATAATCCTCGAATCACGGAACACGAGGTCGAAAACATCGCCGCGATGAGGACGGTTTCGGATGAAGTGCTTCGAATTATTGCGATGAACCGCAGTTGGGCCCGTGCTTACCCGATTATCCACAACCTCGCCCGAAACCCGCGCACTCCGATACCCACCGTCATGAATATCCTGCCGAGAATTCGGACGAAGGACCTCCAAGGCTTGTCCCAGAACAAGAACGTCTCCGAGGCAGTGCGACGCCACGCCACCAGGCTCCAGCAGGCAAGATCAGGTCATTGAGGCGACCCGATTTGTGAAGTTCCCAACCACGCTGACAAAATATGTCACGTAAATTTTGCGAAATTCTTAATATTGTTCTTGACAGGTCACAATTCAATCGTATAATTTCGCACAGTTCAACTTGCAAGAGTTGTTGGATCGCTTTTGACACAGCGGCTGGGCAGTTTTGGTGATGCGCGTGGCTTAGTTATTTCGGCCTTATTTACCCGCTAGCGCGCCGCCCTAATGGATCGTCGTGATTGAACGATCTCATGCTTTGCACAGCCACCCTGTTTGCCCGACACCTGCCCGTAACGCTTTGCCTCGCCGGCTCTTTCGATTCGGCGGGGCCCCTCTCTTTTTGGCTTCATTTTTCGGAGACGGTGATCTTCTCAGGCACCTTTGACGATTCAAGTTTGGTGAGAGTCTGTCCTTCCGCCTGAATTGCTTGACCGCTCATTCGAGCGAAGAGTTGCTCGTACTGGTCCACAACCTTTTCCCAGTCATAATGACTCTGAATCCGTTGCTGGGCGCGGTTTCTGTAGGCCTGGACCAGCGATCCATCGCGCAAGACTCGTTGTAACTTCTCGGCGAGATCAAACTCGTCGATATATGGAACGCCAGCCTCACCTACGACTTCCATGTTTTCCGGTGTGGCAAGCGTCAACACACAGTTTCCATAACCCATGGCTTCGAGCAGCGCCGGATGAGTTCCGCCGACCTCAGTTGCGTGGACGTAGCAGTAAGCGTTTTGCTGGAGCGCGCGATAATCCTGACCAAACACAAAGCCCGTGAAGATGATTCTTTTATCGCCGCGCGCCCGGGCCTTTAAACTCTCGATGTAACTTTCCGCATAAGGCGCATCGCCGACCACCAGTAAACGGAAAGCGGTCCGAACCTTTTTAAAAGCCTCGATCACGAGATGCGCGTTGTTCTCGGGTTCGAGACGCGAGACGTACAACACATACCGGTTCGGTTCGACACGCCATTTACGCACGGCATCACGGTCAGGACGTCGTTCCACCTCACTGCCGTAGGCAATCATGGTCGACGGGGTGTTGTGACGTACGAGGTAGTAATCCTGAATCACTTGAGCGTCAGTAACCATTTCATTTGGCAACAACGTCGACAGGTATTCAGCGAACCGATAATAACGACGCCCCAGCCGTCCCCATTTCTTACGCTTATGCTCGAGACCATCCACGTTAATGGCGACCGGTGTTCCGGTAAGCCTCAGGATTGGACTAAAAGGCGCGTTGGCGCAGTTGCAAATTAAAGCTGCGTCGTAACGACCGGAGACCGCGTGAATCGCGGAAAGAAAAGTGTGAATTACGGTATCGAAGTATTTGTGCCTGATTGTCGGCAGGACTTTCAGCCGGACGCCGTGATACTCCAACTGTCGGGGCGAGACGTAATGTGCTCGACAGTACACCGTCACATCGTGACCACGCGCGACGAGTCGCGTCGAAAGATGTTCCGCGAACGTTTCGAATCCCCCATAACTGGCGGGAATTCCTCGAGTGCCCAGAATTGCGATTCGCATCAGTCTAGAGTTCCAACTGAACCGCCGGCTCTTTCGCGAGCCACTTCTTCGTAAACTGCGAGAGTCCTGCGCGCGGTCTCTCGCCAGTCAAATTCACCGGCCCGCTTTTGGCCCTTCGAACTTAATTCCTTACGCAGTGAGGGACCATCAAGCAGCCGTTGAATCGCGCTCGCAATCGCCTCGACATCATAAGGATCTACAGTCAATGCAGCGTCGCCGACAACCTCCGGGAGACTTGTTCTATTGCCAACTATCACGGGCGCGCCACATTTCATCGCTTCGAGTGGTGGCAAGCCGAAGCCCTCGAAGTAAGACGGATACACGAAACAAAGTGCGCCGGAGTAAAGAGCCGGCAAATCCGCCTGCGGAACGTATCCGGTTAAAACAACTGCTTCTCTCACGCCCGTTTCGTCAAGTGCGCGCAAGGTTTCGTCGTAAAGCCACGCGCATTTTCCCACAAGCACGAGTTTAGGCAGCTTATCTGCTGTGTTGTGGCCTCGCAACGAAGCGTAAGCCCGGACCAATCGGGCAAGGTTTTTGCGAGGCTGAATAGAACCTACAGACAAAATGTAGTCGCCGTCTATCCCGTAAATGTGTCGCACACGTTGAAGTTCCCTGTAGTCCTGGACTGGACCAAAGTGCTCAGGCGCCGCGAGTGGTATGGCATGAATTCGTTCGGCGCTGATACCGTAGGTTGCGACTATATCACTGCGCGTGTGCTCGGAGAGCGAAATAATTCGGGCCGCTTGCCTGGCGGAATGCCGCACAGTTAACTTCAACTGCGTTCGGCTGCGTCGCTTGAAAGTTTGAGGCAAGTGTTCAAATGAGAGGTCATGAATACTCACCACCACAGGGCATGGGCAAAAAGGCGGCGCGGTGAACTGAACGTGCAGAATATCTACCGGATTTTTGCGTAGTTCAGCACTGAGTGTCAGCGGAATTCTGATTAGCGGGGTATGAGGAAGGGTGGCGCGAACTTTGAAATTGGGCCAACGCTGATGGAACCGATCGCGCGCCTCGCCGGTCGTTATGTAAATAACGTACTCATTGACGCTGTCGACTTGGGCCAGCGCCTCGATGAGATTAACGGCGTAGCTTTCGTTGCCTCCAAGCTTCGCCCCAACGGAATGAGCATCGATTGCGATCCGCAATCCTGTGATCCTGTGATTATTTGCTCTTCGCGGCAGAAGCCTGCGCCTCATCGCCCTGATGCGAACGCGTATCGCGCTCGCGCTCGCGGATGCGTGCGGCCTTACCGCGCAGTCCTCGCAGGTAGTAGAGCTTGGCTCTCCTGACGCGACCTCTCTTAATGAGATCGATGTGGTCTATGATGGTTGCGTGAAGCGGGAAGATTCTTTCTACGCCGACTCCAAAGCTCGTCTTTCGTACTGTGATGGTTTCGCGTGCGCCGCCATGCTTACGCGCGATCACTACGCCTTCGAAAGCCTGCAATCTCTCTTTGGTCTCGGACTCTTTAATCCGCACGTGAACACGGACCGTATCGCCTGGCTGAAACTCTGGAATGTTCTTGCGCAGTTGACTCTCTTCAATCTTGTCCAATCGATTCATTTCTCGATGCTCCTTATTTCAATTCACTATTTCAGCAGGTCAGGACGATTACGTCTTGTTTTGGCGATTGCCGCTTCCTTACGCCAACGCTCGATCTCCGCGTGATTCCCGCTCAACAAAACTTCCGGCACCTTCATACCGCGAAAATCCGGTGGCCGCGTGTACTGCGGATGGTCCAACAATCCTTCTGAGAAGGATTCAAACAGCGCCGAAGTTTCACTTCCCAACGCACCAGGCAACAGTCGAACAACCGCATCGACCACAACCACTGCTGCCGGCTCACCACCAGACAGCACGTAGTCGCCGATCGAGATTTCGTCAGTCACCAATGCCTCGGCCACTCGTTCGTCGACTCCTTCATAACGCCCACAAAGAAGGACGACGTGCGTTGCGTTCGTCGCAAAGTCCTGGGCCAACGACTGGGAAAAAGTTTGACCCTGGGCCGATAACAAAACCACGCGCGCGTTTGCTGGAAGATCTGCTTTTCGCGAAGCTCCTGTCAGTGCTTCGACTGCGGTAAAGATCGGCTCGGGCTTCAGGATCATTCCATCGCCGCCACCGAATGGCCGATCGTCTACGACGTGGTGCTTATCGGTGGTCCATTGACGCAGATCGTGGGCTTTTACGTCGACCAGTCCAGCGTTACGCGCCCGCCTCAAAATCCCACAATCAATCACTTCACGGAAGAAGTCAGGAAAGATCGTAATGATATCGAAGCGTAGCATTCGTTTGGTGCAATCAAAGATCTAAAAGTCCATCGG
Source organism: uncultured Acidobacteriota bacterium (assembly GCA_963800055.1). Classification (GTDB taxonomy): domain Bacteria; phylum Acidobacteriota; class Blastocatellia; order Pyrinomonadales; family Pyrinomonadaceae; genus PSRF01. The sequence goes on along the minus strand of CAWCZP010000022.1, from coordinate 212,338 downwards.
GCGGATCCACTACGATCAACTTTTCCGCCGTGTCTATCTCTACCACAATCGAATCGACCAAAGGCACCAGATGTTCTTTACCATCTACGTCAGCAATCCGGAGGATCTCAGCTCCACCGGTTTTTATAACTGACTGAACTTTGCCGATGGTCTCGTTGCCGACCTTGACCGTGCACCCTTCCAATTCCCAATCGTAGTATTGGTCTTGAGGAAGAGGAACGCGTTCCGATTCCGGAACAGCGAATTCAAATCCGACTAAATCTTTGGCTGTTTCGACGTCGTCGTAGTCAGCCAATTTCAAAATAACTCGATCGTTTTGGAACCAGTAATCTTCGAGTCGACCACTGCTGCGCTCGCCATCTGGCGCAACAAGTATTAGTTCTTCAACGTCTTCAAACCGATCCGGAAAGTCCGTTAAAAGCTCTGCTACGATCTCGCCTTTCAGGCCTCGTGGTTTCACTGCTCGAGCGATAACCACCAATTCACTCGGGCCGGCGTCAGCCATTTCTTACTCAACAATTTCCAGCAGGTAACGCCGGTTCTTTTTCGCTCCGGCGATCTTCGCGAGTGATCGCAGAGCGCGTATCGTTCGTCCCTGCTTGCCGATGATCTTTCCAACGTCGTTGGGCGCAACCCGCACCTCGATGAGGGTTGTTCCATTGCGCTGCTCGACTTCGCGAACGTCCACAGTTTCGCTCTCGTCGACCAGCGACTTGACGATCATCTCAATAGCGTCTCGCATGACGTGAAGATTTTAAGCTTCGGCAGCCGCAGCGTTTTCGGCCCTGGCGCTGGCCTTGATCAAGCGGCTGACGGTATCAGTGGGCTGCGCACCTTTTTCGATCCAGTAGTTGACCCTGCTCAAGTTGAGCTTGATCTCAGCCGGATTTCTCGTCGGATTGTATGTGCCGAGGTTCTCGAGGTAAGCGCCGTCGCGTTTGGATTGCTTTTCTTTCACAACCACGCGGTACGACGGGCTCTTCTTCGCACCAGTGCGCATTAACTTTATCGCTAACAATTCGTTTTCTCCTTCAAGCCGTGGCCTATCGCCTTCGCTTCTTTTTTTTCTTCTTTAACTTTTTCCTTGACGGTGCAGCCGGCAATGACGGCATCTCATCTCCGTCGCCTCCTGCAAATCCGGCCATGTCAGGCATGCCGGTCATCTTTCTCAACATCTTGCTTTTAATTCCGCCACCGCCAAACATCCCGGAACTCGAGAGCTGTCTCATCATCTGACGCATCTCTACGTACTGCTTGATGAGTTGATTGACGCCCGCCACCGTCGTCCCTGAACCACGGGCGATGCGTCGCCGGCGATTCGCGTTCAGGATTCGATGATCGTTGCGTTCTTCCCACGTCATCGAATCGATGATGGCTTCGGTGCGTTTTAGCTCCTGCTCCATCATCTTCGTCTGCTCATCGTCCAACTGGGGCATCCCGATGCCGCCGAGAAGTTGGTCCGGGAGGAGCTTCATTATCTTTGAGAAAGAGCCGAGCTTCTTAACCTGTCGCAACTGTGAACGAAAGTCATCGAGCGTGAATTCGTTCTTCTGAAGCTTCTTGAGTTGTGCTTCAGCCTCGTCCTGATCGACTTTCGACTGTACTTCTTCAATGAGCGACAGAACGTCGCCCATTCCCAGAATTCGCTGGGCCACTCGATCCGGATAAAACGGCTCGAGTGCGTCGTAACGCTCGCCGACGCCGACAAACTTGACTGGTTGACCAATTACTTGCTTGATGGAAAGTGCCGCGCCGCCACGAGCATCGCCGTCCATCTTCGTAAGAATCACTCCGGTGATTCCAACGCGCCGGTGAAACTCTTCCGCGGATCGAACCGCGTCCTGGCCTGTCATGGCATCGGCGACGAAGAGAATCTCAACCGGATGAGTCTGGTTCTTGATATTGACCAGCTCTTCCATCAACTCGTCGTCGATGTGCAAACGGCCCGCAGTGTCAATCAGCAACGTATCGAAGCCGGTTTGCTGTGCGTGCTTCTGTGCTTCACGAACGAGCGTCAGCGGATCGTTGGTTTCAGGTTGTTCAAAGATCTGCTGGCCAGTCGCCTTCGCGATGACCTTCAACTGCTCACGAGCCGCCGGTCTGTAAACGTCTACCGAAAGCAGCAACGGCTTTCGGCTCTGATTAGCAGCCAGCCAACGTGCGATCTTTCCGGTCGAGGTGGTTTTACCCGAGCCTTGCAGGCCGACCACCATTACGGTGTTCGGGATCTGTTTGGTGAAAACCAGCCGCGACGACTGGCCTCCAAGCAACTCAACCAACTCGTCGAAAACTATCTTTACGACTTGTTCTGACGGCTTGAGTTCCTGCCAAACCTGCTGGCCTTCGGCCTTCTGCTGAACCGAACTTATAAAGTCTTTGGCGACTTTATAGTTTACGTCGGCCTCTAACAGCGCCAGACGAATCTCTCGCAGCGCAGCATCGACGTGCTCTTTCGTCAGCACGCCCTCGCCCCGCAAATTCTTTAGCGTGCGTTTTAATTTATCCGAGAGCGACTCAAACATATAACCCTAGGCAGACTTCCGCGCTGCAACGGAAACGGAAATGATAGCGGCCGACCTTGGGGGTGTCAAGGCGGCGAAACGGTTAAACTTCGCTGTAAACTGTGTATTTCGAGAAGTTACTCAATACCCGACGCCGCCACCCAAACGGTGAAATTCCTGGGCTATGTACGGAAGAAACCTGTACGCCGTTCGTGTCATTGTGTTAAATTCTCCACGCATAACACGTTTGCGCGGCAAAACTTAAGACCGAAATAGTTTTGAGCGGTCCCTCCCATAGTAAAGCATCATGAAAAGTCAGCTTGATTGATCTTTTATAGGTACTTAAATGGATAAACGTGTCGGTCACGGGCCCCCAGGCCGGGACCACCAAAAGCCCCTTACAGAGCGAGGTGTGGTTGATCTCGCTGACGCGCGCGTGAGAATTCGCTCGCGCAAGCCTACTTTAGAGTCGCTAACGCGCGAATTGGATGAAGTGCGTTCGCTGCTCGATCAGGGTCTTTCCACCGAGGCCAAAGATCGGCTCGCCTTACTGATCTCTAACGCTCGCAACAATCCGTCGATACTCGCTCTTGCGAGGTGTGCGCTCTCGACGGCGCTGGAGCAGCAGGGACACTATCGCGACTCGCTTGCAGCGGTTTCGATGTATGAGGCGCCGGAGTCGCGCGGGAAGTTAGATGATCAGACGGTTAGTTATCTCCGTGTTCAGATAGGGCTCGGGTATAACTACAACGGCGATCATCCCAAAGCGATCGCGATGCTGAAGTCGACCTTGCGGGACTACGCTGAAAACGGCGGAGTTAACCTGGGCCACATTTATGCGGCTCTAGCTCGCACTTATCGAAGTATTAGTGAATACCCCATCGCACGCGATTATGCGCAACGAGCGCTTGAATATTTCCGCCACAGCGCGGAGTGGCGTGGCCTTGCCGAATCGTATTTTGCAGTTGGCGTAGCCGATATTCATGAAGGTGATTACGCATCGGGCCTTGAAAACCTCGAACAGGCACTGAAGCTCATCGGCGACAGGCCTGCTTCTTACACGCTGGGCAAGATTTACTCGAACATGGCCGGGGCGTGTTGGTTCCTGAAGCGGCCTGAGGAAGGGATTGATTACCTCAGGAAAGCAATCACCTACTACGAGCGTACCGATCATAAGACCAACGCGGCGGATGGTCATAACAATTTAGGCATCAACCTCATTTTGATCGGGCAATGGGATCGGGCCCAGGAAGCACTTGAGCGCGCGTTTTCACTCGCGAAGGAAGTGGACGAGCGCGGCGCAAAAGTGCCCATGATTCTGGATTCGCTCGGCGAGCTGCACATGCTTCGCGGCGATCTGGACCAGGCAAAAGACTATCTGTCGAGAGCGGTTGCGCTTGCTACTGAAAACGGAAACAAGTGGTACGCCGCACAGGCGCTGAGGACTCTCGGGCGTTGCTATCTCGTGGTCGCAGATCCTGAAAAGGCGCTTGCTAAGGCTAAGGAAGCACTTGCGCTTGCGGAACAGATCGGCGACCGCCAGGCGACTTGCGAGTCGAGGCTGATTGCGGCGGAAGCACATTTACTAACGCGCGATTTGGACGAATGCAGTCAAGAGTTGCAGCGCGTCGCCGAGTTAACAACTGACTCCGCGACCGACTTGAGTTTCACTGGTGAGGCACACAGGCTCAACGGAATGCTGAATATGGCGCGCGACGACGCGGCGGCAGCGGCGCAACATTTTGGCAGTAGCGTCTCTATCTTCGACATGCTTGGCGATCGTTATCGTGCTGCTCGCGCGCACCTCGAGTTGGGCCGTGCTTACGCGTCGATCCTGCCTGACCGTGCGGGTGAACACCTCAGTCGCGCGTTGAATACGTTTAGAGAGCTCGGCGCGAAATTGGATTTGTCACGTGCAGAAGAAGAGTTGCGAGACCTGTCTCGCACGACTCCAGAGCGAATTCAGGAACAGTCAGCGCTTACACAACTGTTAACGCTTCGGCTTGCAGAGGCAGTTGCGTCGCGTGAGCTTCTGTTGCGCGAACTCGGGGCGGTGATGCGTCAGGAGACGGGCGCGCAGCGCGTGATCATCACTGAGCGTGGTGAGCGTGACGAACCGAAAGTTGTTATTGCGATGGGTTGCACGCCTGCGGAGAGTTTGAAGATCGCAGTGGACCTTGATGCAGTTGAGGATGAAACCTCACGCGACCGTTACTGTCGAAAGCATGATGCTGAAGTGATCTTGTTGAAATCATCGAATGCTCCAGCCGCAAAGATGTATCTGGCGCCGCGTAACCGCGCGAAGTTGCCGAACGGAATAGCGCTCGAGCCATTGCTGCGTGTGGTTGAGCTGGGAATGGACGTTTGTGCGTTGCGAGCGGGTGCGCAGAAGAGTGGCACGCACGAAAATGCGGACGAAATGACGGGCACGAGTTTGATGCCCGGGTTCATCCATTCGAGTCCGGCGATGACGCAGTTAGTTGAAGAGGTGCATAAGATTCGCTCTTCTGATGTGACGGTGTTGGTAACTGGGGAGTCGGGCACGGGCAAGGAGCTAGTGGCGCGTGCGATTCATGCGATCTCGTCGCGACGAGCGAAGGTGTTTGTGCCGTTCAACTGTACTGCGGTGCCAAAGGAGTTGTCGGAAGGCTACCTGTTTGGTTACCGGCGAGGCGCTTTCACGGGAGCGATCTCCGATTCACAGGGTGTGATTCGAACTGCCGCTGGTGGGACGTTGTTCCTCGATGAAATCGGAGATTTACCTTTGGATGTGCAGCCCAAGCTGCTGAGGTTCTTGCAGGAAGGCGAGATTCAGCCGCTCGGAGAACAACGGCCGAGCAAAGTTGATGTGCGCATCATCGCCGCGACAAATACTGACCTTGAAGAGATGGTTGCTCAGGGCCGTTTTCGTGAGGATCTGTATTACCGGCTTAACGTGATTCGATTGCGTGTGCCGCCGTTACGCGAACGTCGATCAGAGATTCCGACTATTGTTAATTATTACGTAAACCATTATTCGGCGAAGTTCGGTCGCAAGGATATTCAGATCACGCCGCAAGCCGTTGATTTGCTCATGGTGAGTGATTGGCCTGGAAATGTGAGGCAATTGTGCAACGAGATTCAGCGCACAGTGGCTCGTGCGGAAGATGGAACCGTAATAACTCCGGAACAGCTTTCACCCGAACTGAAGCGGACTTCGTCTCCAACGCCTCCATCCGCGGCATCGATTGCTTCGCTTAATTCCAGTTCATTGTCCAGTACGGGCGGGACGCTGGCGGATGCACTTGCTGAAGTTGAACGGCGGATGATTTCCGATGCGTTGCGCCGCCATGGCGGCAACATCTCACGTGCTGCGCGCGAGCTCGGATTGACGCGTCGCGGACTCTACCTCAAGCTCGAACGTCACGATTTGAGCGTCAGTGCTTGAGCCGTTTTGCGTCGGATGATTTCTTGCGCAATGCTGGAAATCTTGTTGATGTCAAACGGCTTCGCTACCACCCAATCAGCTTTGACCGCGTTTTTCGTCTGAACACTAATCGCATCCGCCCAGCCACTGATAATCGCGATCGGCACCGTCTTTGAGCGCTCGCGAATTTCCGTCACCAACTCCCAACCGCTCATCTCGGGCATACCGATGTCAGTGAAGATCGCGTCGAATTTACCTTCGTGCTGATCATATAGGGCTAGGGCGATTTCACCGCTTTGGGCGGATACCACCTCGCAATCGTCGGCTTCCAGTGCCTCAATCAAAACCTCGCGTACGTGCGTTTCGTCATCAACGACCAGTACACGAACTTTATCGTCAGAGGCTTGAACAGCGGAGTGGTCCGAAGTTGTTCCGGCGGTTTCTGGTGTTTCTTGGGAGACTTTCGGCAGCGAGATCTTAAAGGTTGTGCCTCGGCCGGGTTCGCTGTCGACCTCGATCGAACCCTCGTGCCGACGAATGATACCGAAGCTCACTGCCAGGCCCATGCCTGTGCCTGCCTTGCCTTTCGTCGTGAAGAATGGATCGAACAGGCGCTGTTTTACTTCCGGCCCCATGCCGGTGCCGGTGTCAGTGATGTGGATGACAATGCGATCACGATTTTCCTGAGTGGAGACACGAACTTCGCCGCCGGACGGCATAGCGTCGATGGCGTTGTAGATCATGTTGACCAGCACTTCGCGCAGTTCCACCGGGTCGCCTTGGATGTGAGCGCAGCAGTCAGCTTGAAGAGCAAAGCGTATTGGGGCGAATTCAGAGCGCGCTTCCCAGCGAGGCCGGGTCATTTCGCAAGCATCCTTGAGGAGTTCGGCGACGGAGACGACCTCGAATTCACGGCTTGGGCGTTGGCGCGCGAAATCCTGGATGCGCCGGATGATATGAGCGCCGTCCTCGGCGCTCTTGATGATCAGTTCCAGGCCGGCTTCGACTTTCCCGGGGTCGGTGCTGTTGCGAAGAATTAGCTGGGCGCGGCCCAGGATGCCTGTGAGGGTGTTGTTGACGTTGTGGGCGACACCGAACGAGAGCTCACCGAGTGCGGCCATCTTCTGGGCGTGAATTTCCTGCTCGCGTTGGGCTTCGTGGCGCGTGTGCGCCTCGGCGATAGTCTCGAGACACTTTCGCAGCCGCTCGCGAGTTGCATGCTGTTGGGAGTTAGCGAGCAACTGATTAGCCTGAGCCCCAATCTCGCGCCGCTCATCATCAGCCAGCTGATCGCACATCTCTTCGATGAGAATCAGCAGCGCCCGCCCCGCTCCCTCTCTATCCCCACACCGCTCCGCGACTCGATGGGCTCTTTCGAAGCCGGGTTTCGCTTCGTTCTTTCGTCCCAGGCGACATAAAACGATTCCACGAGTCGTTAGAGCTTCAGCCAGAAATGCCTCTTCACCGCTCATTTCGAGAGTGTCGACCGACTGATTTATTGCACGTTCAGCCAAATCGTAACGTTCGGAAGCCAGGTAGACCTGAGCAAGTGTTTCGTCAACTTGTGCTAATCGCACATTGTCACTCAGCATTTCAAAGAGTCGTCGAGCAATGTCGAGGTGACTACACGCTTCATCGAATCTTTTCAAAGAAGAGAGTAAATAACCGTGATTGTTTTCTACGATGGCAGTGTATCGATGATTTCCGATTCGCTTAAAATGAGTCAATGCTTGACTATAATGGCCTAAAGCTCTTTCAAGGTAGGTTTTTCTATTTTCCGCAATGCCGATGTCCTTCAAAGTGTTCGCGAATTCTAAGTGAAAGCGGCCTTTGGGCCAGTCGTTCGATCTTGCGAGGAGCGGAGCTGCTTCGCCTAACAAACCAAGCGCATCATGCATGCCGCCCGCAAGTCTCTCCACAATAGCCAGTCGAATCAATCCGACGCTCCGTAATTCGCGTTCGTTATCAGTCAGCGCGTCGAGCGCGCGTAGAAGTGTGGCGCGCGCTAAGTCGAAGCTTCCTTGATGATAGTAGCAGCATGCTAGCTCAATGCGCCCTTCAGCTACACGAATGTTTTCGCCCAGCTGCTGGAAAATGGCTATAGCACCACTCAACAATGCTTCCGCTGGTTTTCTTCCACCTAAGATCTGCTTCGAACTAGCTACCCAACCACTTAAGGTTCCGGCGACGAGCAACAATTCGGCGGCGGCCGAATTGGTTAATCCACTTTGCAGAGGCCATTCTCCAAGCGACCACCAGGGTCTTAACGCGAGGCAACCGCTGTCGTAGTCTCCTGCTTCGAGCTTTTCTCGGGCAATAGCACAGCTGGCCAGCACCTGTTCACTCGGACTCAATTCAAGATGCTTAAGGGATAGTGTGTTCACGTAATCTTCGTTAGGTCGTATATGACCGCTCGGTTTTGTTGAGTAGGTCGTATTCAGTGGAAACCCAGTATACAGCTAGTATCTAATTGCTAAAAATGAGGTATCCCATTGTTATCATTGCTCTTACCTTATGGTAAAGGGCGGCGGTCTGGCTCCCCATGAGTATCCTCTAAACAAACTCCAAACGTAGGAGGTCTGCATGGGTCAGGCGACAGAAGATGTTGATAATAAACAACTTCTTCTAGACTTAATGTGAGCAATCTCGTTGGCACGCTGGTTGAAAAGACTGGATTAAGAAGTTAGTAACGGTGGGATTGAAAACAAAGTCTTCAGACTCCATTTCACATCCCTGCAATCTTTCCAGTTAACGTACGATTTACCAGGAGCGTCCATGATGTCAAAACTTCGCCGAATTTTGATGGCCACGACTTTAACCTTCTCATTGGCAACAGTCTCATTTGGAGGCACTATCATTGGATCTAGGTCCAGCAGCGCCGGCTCACGTACCGGAACGATGATTGGCTCACGTACAGGAACAATCATCGGTTCAAGAACCGGAACAATCATTGGCTCTCGAACGGGAACCATTATCGGGTCGCGCAATAACACCGCTGTCCCGAATGACCAGCAAAAAGAAGCAACATTTCAAGACGACTTGTTCTCTCGTGCAATCGTTTTCTTGCTCGGTTGGTCTTGGTAATCGAAGTTGACCGTTCCCGGTTCAAATTCGGTCAAAAAGCTTCTTAGTTCTGCAAGATCGGTCAAGCTGCTTCAAAAAGCCATCAAAGATGGCCTGATCGTCACTCTTACCAGCAACCAGTATGCCGCTAGGTTTGGAGTACACTAGGATCTTTCAGTCGCTTGGAGTATAGATGATGAGACTCAAACCCGCATCACACCACAGTTTTAGCGTTAGGCACGTTGAATTGTCGTCTAGCCTGAAGGAGCCAGATGTTCTTTCCGGTTTCATTTTTCCTGACGAGTAGTACCTAGCAAAAGAGCCGTCAGTATTGACCCTTCAAACAAGAATGCATACGTCGAAGAATTGAAGGCTGTTGTGAGGATGAAAGCAATTCAAATAATCGAGCACCGAACGTTCTCCGTTCTTCCGCGTTAAGCGCATCAGGCATTTCTTCAATCAAGACTAATAGTGCCCGTCCGGCGCCTTCCTTATCGCCGCACCTCGACGCTAAGCGATGGGCATCTTCCAAGGCTCGCTTAGCCTCTGCGAATCGTTGAGTTCGGCTGTAAATCTTCCCCTTGGTCGTAAGTGCTTCGGCCAGAAGAGCGTCCTCATCACCAAGCTCCATCGTTTGCACTGCGCGCTGAATCATTGCTTCAGCCTCGTCAAATTGCCGTCGCGCGAGGTAAAGCTGTGCCAAGGAATCCTCCGCTTGCGCACACCGAATTTTGTCATTGAACCAATCGAAGCTTCTACGAGCCCGAAGAAGATGAGTTTCAGCCTCCGAGTATTTCTCCATCGTTAGTAGGAGGTAACCTAAATTGTTTTCAACGATGGCGACAAGTCTGTGGTTACCGACTGCCTGGAATTCGTACAGTGCTTGAGAATAAGACTCTTTTGAGGAAGTGAAGTAATCGTGCTTATCATGTGAGAGAGAAAGATCTTTGTACGTTGACGCGAACTCAAGATGACATCGACCTGTTGCCCAGGGTCCGGACAGCGTTACAATTGCTGAGGCTTCATTGAGACGTGAAAGCGCGTCGTGTAGTCGACCGGCATGCCGCTCTAGACTGGCCAATCTTATCAACGCTAGGCTCCGAAGATCGTCCTGTTCCGGAGAAAGCTCGTTTAGCACGCTGATCAAAGTCGTACGGCCAAGATCAAACAAGCCTTGCCGGTAATAGCAAAGCGCCAGTTCTATTCGGCCCTCCGCAGCCCTTATTCTCGAACCCAACTGCTCCCAGAGCGCTATGGATCCGCTGAGTAGCGCCTCACCATGTTTTTGTCCCTTCGGTAGTTGTTTGGTGCTTGCGACACACCCAGCGAGTTCGCCTGCCGTAAATAGAAGATCCGCGCACGAACATTGATCAAGTTCTTGGAGCTTTGGCCAACACCCAAACTGCCACCGAGACTGAAGAATCATGCAGGCGGCGTCATAATTGCCTCCATCGATCTGCTCGCGAGCAATAGCACAATATACTTGCACCTGCTCATTTGCAGTTAACTCCAAAGACGGTATGTGCCTAGGAAGCAGTGGAGTCGGAGTGTTTCTTTTTCGCGCCGATTCAGCACGCTTCGATTTCTTAGATAGTCGTGTCTCATGTAGTAATCGTTGGGCTAGAGTGAAAGCCGCATACCATTGGTGGGCTGCTGGGTAATTCGTCTTTAACTCATGTGCGCGTCGCAGTTCGCGTTCGGCACTTTTCCAGTCCCACTCAAAACGTAAGTTAACCTTGGAAGTTGAATCATCGCATCGTAGGGAATTTGCATGGCGGGTAAGGCCAACCTTTTCGGTTCGCCTTAATTCGTCACCCTCCGGCGGGAGGTAATTTGTCGCCAGTCGCAAGTAACAGTCAACAATTCCCGCGTATGCCAGTGCGTAGTTGGGGTCGATTTCGATGGCCTGGCGAAAATGCTTGATTGCTTTTTCGATGCCTTTCTTTGTGTAGCGGCTCCAGTGGTAGCGACCTTCGAGGTAGGCCTGGTAGGCTGCGGCATTCTCCGTGTAGCGGGCTGTTACTCGCTTTTCTTCAGCACCCGTTAACTCCAGCTTCAGAGTCGAGAGCACTTGTCGAGTGATGACGCTTTGGATTTCGAGCAGGTCCTTGCTTTCGGAATCGAAGGTTTTACCCCACAACTGCCACCCAGTCGCAATGTCAACCAGCTCAACGGCAACCACAAACCCCGACCGTTGCAGGCTGATTTGCCCTACGAGCACAACGCTCGCACCCAACTCCTTGCCCGCCGTTTGCGGATCCACCTCGCCCGCTTTATACCGGAAGACAGCGCTGTGCGACATCACGCGCAGTTTTGAAACGCAAGAGAGATTGTTGATGATGTTGTCTGTAAGACCGTCAACAACGTACTCAAGTTCCTCGTCTCTCGTATTGTTAGCGAATGGCAGAACGGCGGCTATCGGGAGCGCTGACTTCGCAAGCTCTTTAACTAATGCGGCGCTCGCCTGAGCCTGATTCGTTGTTACCTGGCCCACGAAGCGATAGCCACGTCGTTTGACGGTCTCAATGTAACGTGGACCATCGGCCAATGCTTTACGAAGCCTGAAGATGTTTTGTGTGAGGTTAGCTTCTTCGACAAACGTATCAGGCCAGATTTCTCTTATCAGCTCATCTTTTTCAACTATTTCACCCGCGTTGACCACCAGAATGATCAGGATGTCGGTCGCCTTCGGCGTCAGCGCAATCCTTTCACCTGCGCGCGTGAGCACACGCTTGCTTGAGTCAAGGCGATATGATCCAAACTCATAGATAAGGTTATGAGGCATAATTTTGAATGTGAGATTACACTTAGAGACTTGTAACAATTTTTAGCGACTTCTGCAATGCGCATATTCACTGGAAGTCGCGTAATGATGATTTAAATCGTAGCACGACTTATTACGACTCCTCGACTCGTTGAGAACAAGTTAATAATTCTTTGAGATTGTTCTAAGGATTTCTGTTTGTAGATTTGCGTATAGTTCGCCCGTCGTTAAGCGCTGCTGCTACTCAACAGGTCGCCCGATGTCAGAGCAACTCTGATGATTAGCAAGAAACCGAGAACTTCTCTTCTTGGGTGGCGTTTGATCCGGGCCAGTTGAAAGAGGGGGCAAGATCAACTGGTGGGACAGGTGGGTGTCCTGCGCCGGATCTGGGATCCTCACCCCGACGGCCTTCGCTCTTCCTTGCGCCTCAAGTTAGCTTCGCCCAGCAAGCCTGGCCTGAGGCGCAAGGCAGTGGAGCAGCAAACACGTGAACCGTTGCACTGCAAGTGCACGCGAGCATCGCTTCTTTGTCCACCACTTATCAGGCTGGTATTCTCTTTCAGCTTCGCGATGTCGGAAGAGAATTCCAATCTTAAAGAGCGTGTGCGCGAGTTTTGGCAGGAACATCCCTGCGGGACGAAGTTTGCCAATGCGCCACCGGGCTCACGCCGCTTTTATGAGCTGGTCGAAGAGCATCGGTACGAAAAGGAATGGCACATTCCGTCGGCTGCGGGCTTCGCGCAGTCGAAAAACCTGCGCGTGCTCGAAGTTGGTTGTGGATTGGGAACTGACGGAGCTCAGTTCGCCAGCGCGGGGGCCGACTACACGGGTATTGATCTAACGCAGGCCGCTGTCGATTTAGCTAAACATAGGTTCGAATTGTTTGGTCTGCCCGGCACGTTCCGCGTCGCTGATGCCGAAGGTCTCGACTTTCCGGACAATTCATTCGATCTGGTCTACTCTCACGGGGTGTTGCATCACACTCCCGACACAGCCGGTGCGGTTCGCGAGATCCACCGAGTTCTGCGCCCGGGAGGCCGTGCGATCGTGATGCTTTACCATCGCGACTCGTATAACTACCGCGTCAATATCTCGATGCTCCGCCGCACGGGTGCGCACCTGTTAAGGTGGAACGCCGGTGTAAAACTGGTGCATCTCTTAACCGGCGAATCCGACGACGCGTTGCGCGAACACGCGCGACAATTTCAAACTCGTCCAAAGTATTTAAGCTCGGAAGAGTTCTTGAGCCGCAACACTGACGGCGCCGGCAATCCTTTGGCGCGAGTGTATTCGCGAACCGAAGCACGCGAACTCTTCAAAGACTTCGCCCAGGTGGAACTGCGCACTTACTTTCTTAACAAGCGCTGGCTGCCAGTGCTTGGCGCAATCCTTCCGCGTTCAGTTGAATCGCAAATGGCAGCGAGATGGGGCTGGCACTTGTGGGTTTATGCTACAAAATGACGATGAAAAAACTTCTCATCACTGGGGGTGCAGGTTTTATCGGCTCGCATCTCGTTGATCGACTTCTTGCAACCGGCGTCGAACACATCGAAGTCGTCGACGACTTCAACGACTTCTACGATCCATCTATCAAACACGCCAACATCCGCGACCACCTCAAGGATCCGCGCTACGACATCTCAGAGACCGACATTCGGGATCGTGCGGCACTCGAACAAATATTCGAAACGAACAATTTCGACTGCGTGGTCCATCTCGCAGCTCGTGCCGGTGTGCGCCCTTCGCTCTCAGAGCCACAGCTCTACTCTGAAACAAATATCAACGGCACGGTGAACCTGCTCGAGCTCGCTCGCCAGAGCAAGATCAAGCAATTTGTTTTTGGCTCCTCGTCATCCGTTTACGGAATCAATGCCAAGGTGCCTTTCAGCGAAGACGATCCAATACGCCATCCGATTTCACCGTACGCAGCCACGAAAGCCGCCGGCGAACTTCTCTGTCACACTTACTCGCACCTCTACGAGCTTCGCTGCGTATGTCTTCGTTTCTTTACAGTCTATGGACCACGCCAGCGCCCGGATCTCGCGATTCACAAATTCGCGAGGCTGATCACGGAACGTAAGCCAATCCCGGTTTTCGGCGATGGCACGACGCGCCGTGATTACACCTACGTCGACGACATTATCGACGGCGTCATGGCGGCCATTCTCTACAACAAATCAAACTACGAAGTGATCAACCTCGGCGAGTCGCGCACGGTCGAACTGAGCGAACTGATCTCATTGCTGGAAGCCGAACTGGACATGCACGCGATCATCGATCGCCAGCCGCCACAACCCGGAGACGTTCCGCAAACTTTTGCCGATATTTCGAAGGCGCGAGCATTACTCGGCTATGACCCGAAAACGCAGATTGAAGAGGGCCTTCGCCGCTTCGTTGAATGGTTTCGGCTGACGAGTTGATAAACTGCTAAAATGCCTGCCAGCGCATGCCCACGGCTGCGCCCGCTCGTAGGAATTGCCCAAACCACGATTGATGAAGATTCTCGACGAACAGGAACAATTGAAGCAGTACGAACCGGTGAGGCCCGCCACGGGCGGCCCGGAAGTTTCTGTTTTCCTGCCTGTTTACAACGAAGAACCTAACCTTTTGCCCCTGCACGCAAAACTTAACGATGCCCTTCAAAAGCTTGGTCGATCGGCAGAGATCGTTTACGTCGACGATGGTTCTACGGACGGAAGTTTGAGAATCCTGCGCGAGATCTCAGGGCTCGATCCGCGCGTGCGCGTGATTGCCTTGCGGAGAAACTACGGACAAACAGCGGCGATGGCAGCCGGCATCGACGCAGCGAAAGGGAATGTGCTCATTCCGATGGACGCCGACCTTCAAAACGATCCGGCGGACATCATACGTTTACTGCGCAAGCTCGACGAAGGCTACGACGTAGTTTCAGGATGGCGCAAAAACCGTAAAGACAAGATGATCACGCGCAAGATCCCTTCGATGATCGCGAATCGTTTGATCTCGTGGATCGGCGGTGTACCACTTCACGATTACGGTTGTTCTTTGAAAGCTTACCGGCGCGAGTCGTTGCAGGATGTTCGGTTGTACGGCGAAATGCATCGCTTCATTCCAATCTACGCTGCCTGGGCCGGCGCTCGCGTTACGGAAATACCCGTCGAACATCATGCGCGCACGATGGGCAAGTCGAAATACGGACTCTCGCGCACGCTCAAGGTCGTCTTCGATTTGATGACGATCAAGTTCATGGCTTCATATCAAACGAAGCCGATCTACGTCTTTGGTTCGTTCGGCATGCTGGCGTTTGCGATCTCGATCTTCGGAGGACTGTACGCGGTCTTTCTCAAGATCTTTCACAAGGCCGACTTTGTACAAACACCCTTGCCCATCCTGAGTATCGTAATGTTTGCCGTCGGAGTGCAGTTCTTGTTGATGGGATTGCTCGCGGAAATGCTCGTGCGCACGTATCACGAGTCGCAGGCGAAACGAATCTACGCAGTACGAGAACGACTAGGTTTCAACGACTCGAAGCAAGACTAACTCAACACCATGTGCGGAATTACCGGTTGGGCCAACCTCGACTCACACACGCCACCTCCTGACGGCGCACGGGAGCTGTTGCACTCGATGTGCGAGCGGATAATCCATCGTGGTCCTGATTCCGAAGGTCTGTTTGTAACGAACGGCGTCGCACTCGGCATGCGACGATTGGCGATTATCGATCTCGTCACCGGTGAACAACCCGCATTCAACGAAGACAAGAGCGTCACAGTTATTCTCAACGGCGAGATTTATAACTATCGCGAACTGCGCGCCGAGCTCGAGAAACGCGGTCACGCTTTTCGTAGCGCTTCAGATACGGAAGTTCTTCCTCACCTCTACGAAGAGTACGGCGACGACATGCTCGGCAAGCTCAACGGCATGTTCGCGTTCGCATTATGGGATAGCAGACGCCGGCGCTTACTCGCCGGACGCGATCGATTCGGCGAAAAACCGCTCTACTGGGGCGTCTTCGATAACACGCTACTTTTCGCCTCCGAGCCTAAAGTCTTGTTGGCCCACCCGGCTGTGAGACCGGCACTCAACCTTCAAGCGCTGCGACAATATCTATCCTTTGACTATGTCCCGGCGCCGCTTTCGATCTACGACGGCATCAGCAAACTTCCCGCAGCCCACAAGCTCGTGCTTGAGGATGGTCGAGTGGAGGTCGATCGATACTGGTGCCTGAGCTACAAAACAGCGCAGCCGGTTCCATCGGAAAACGAAGCCGCCGACCACTTGCGCGAACTGATGGCCGATGCCGTGCGCATGCGTTTGGTTTCTGACGTGCCGCTCGGTGTGCTGCTGTCGGGCGGCGTTGATTCGTCAAGCGTCGCCGCCTTCGCAGTGCGTGCTTCAACCGAACCGGTGAAGACGTTTTCGATCTCTTTTGCTGAGGCTTCATTTGACGAGTCGGCATATGCGCGCGGCGTCGCAAAGTTTCTCGGCACCGATCATCACGAAGAACGTTTGAGCGCTAATCTTGCGGCCAACCTCGTTAGCGAAATCGGTGCATGGATGGACGAGCCTTTCAGCGATCCATCGCTCGTGCCCACATATCTCTTGTCACGCTTTACGCGGAAACACGTGACCGTCGCTCTCGGCGGTGATGGCGGAGACGAACTATTCGCAGGCTATCCGATGTACGCAGGACTTCGCTGGGGTGAGTTTTACAAGCGGTTACCACTGCCATTGCGCCAGCGACTTATCGAGCCGATTGTCAGGCTGTTGCCGGTAAAAACAAAGAACCTGTCATTCGACTACAAGGCGCAGCGATTTGTGACCGGCGCAAAGTACGACACCGTCGCGCGGCATCACGTTTGGTTTGGCTCTTTTACACCAGAAGAGCAAATGGGGCTATTAACTGCCGACGCATTGGCTGCAAGCGACGATGACATCTACGCGCAGGCGCGGCAATTCGCAGAAGAGTGTGACAACGAAGATCCGGTGACTCGCATGCAAAGTGTAGACACGCGTCTCTATCTCGCAGAAGACATTCTCACGAAAGTGGACCGCGCGAGCATGGCCGTGTCGCTTGAAGTGCGCGCACCTTTCCTCGATCCGCGCGTGGCAGAGTTTGCCGCATCGTTGCCGGCCAATTACAAATTGCGTGGACACAAAACCAAGTACATTTTGAAGAAAGCGGTTCACGAATTGTTGCCTCCATTCGTTACGAAGCGAGGCAAGAAGGGTTTTGGCGTGCCCGTCGCTGAATGGCTGAAGGTGAAATTGCGGCCGCTCGCGAGAGATCTGCTGTCGCCGGAACGTGTGCGTCGCGCAGGTGTTTTCAATCCTACTTACATCGCGCGTTTGCAGGACGAACACGAACGAGGCGTCGCCAATCATCGCAAGCTGCTTTGGACGTTATTGATGTTCGAGCTTTGGCACGAGAGTTTTATCGAGACGCCGAGGCGAATTGAGACGTCGATCTTTCGATGAACAATCGCTTTCAGTCTGCCTATGACGAACTCTTCGCCTGGTGCCGAGAACATGACTTCGCCGGACATGATCCGTTCGATGCATTGAACAGTCGCCTCTTTCAATCGACCCCGCTGGCCCAATCACGCAACGCACGTTTCATCTGGACTCAACTCCTTAAGCGTTCTCCTTCTGACTTTCGCACGTTGGCGCGAGTTCCCGCGGAGCGCAACGCGAAGGGGATTGCACTGTTTGCGCTGGCGCAGATCGCAAATTACCGCCGTGTCAAAACCGAGGAATCCGAGAAGCATGTGCATAGTTTTTTGTCCGGACTGCTCTCGATGAAGCTCGATGGTTACAGCGGCGCGTGTTGGGGATACAACTTCGATTGGCAGAGCCGCAACTTCTTTGCACCGAGAGATACGCCGACGATCGTGCCGACAGCATTTGCCGCTCGCGCGTTGATCGAAGCAGACAGGATTTACAGGATTTCAGGATTTGCAGGATGAGTATTTGCCAGTGGCGCGTAGCGTTTGCGATTTCATATTGAAAGATCTACCGCGGAGTGTTGATAACGAGAGTGAGCTTTGTTTTAGTTACGCGCCGAATAGTGACACGAGAATTTTCAATGCCAGCTTACTAGCCGCGGAAGTGCTCGCGAGTGTGGGGAGATTAACCGGCGAGCACGAACTCTTCGAATTAGCCGAACGAGCGACTCGATACGTCGTCAACAACCAACGATCCGACGGTTCGTGGTTCTATGGAACTGATCCGAAACAGTCGTGGATCGACAACTTTCACACTGCGTACGTTCTCTTTTCTCTGAAGCGAATAATCGACGCATCTCCATTCGGATCGCAGTTTCAGCCGGCGTTGGAGCGGGGTTACGAGTTCTGGAAAAACAGCTTCTTTCTTGCGGAGGGTTGGCCGAAATACTACCATGACGACCCTTATCCCGCGGACGCGCACGCCGCGGCGAGTGCAGTGGTCACGTTTCTTGAATGTGCCGAGCTGGACAAGAATGCTTCGAGCCTCGCGCGCAATGTTGCGGCGTGGACTATTCAAAACCTGCGCGACAGCAGAGGTTTCTTTTATTATCAACGACGACGTTTCTATACGGTGCGCAAACCCTACATGCGTTGGACTCAAGCCTGGATGATCTATGCGCTGGCGCGTTTGCTCGAGGAACAAGACTGACGAATGGCAATCGCAGCGGATGTAAAACTTGGGCGTGACGTGCGAATCTTTCAGCCCGATCTGGTGAATCTTTATGGCTGTTCGATCGGAGCAGAAACAAAGATCGGCGCGTTTGTCGAAGTCCAAAAGAACGCGAGCATTGGAGAACGATGCAAAATTTCGTCGCATAGCTTTTGTGTGCGAAGGCGTCACGATCGAAGACGAATGTTTCATCGGTCATGGAGTGATGTTTACTAACGACATCTATCCCAGTGCAGTCAACACTGATGGAACACAGCAAACTGAAGCTGACTGGCAAGTAGTGCCGACGACTGTGAAGAAACGAGCAAGCATCGGCAGTAATGCAACGATCATCGCGGGAGTTACAATCGGCGAGCACGCGCTCATAGGCGCAGGCGCCGTCGTCACCAAAGACGTTCCCGATTATGCGATTGTTGCTGGGGCGCCCGCGCGAGTGATCGGAGACGTTCGCAAACAAAAATGATCAGAGTAGGTGTAATCGGTTACGGCTATTGGGGACCGAATCTGGTGCGAAACTTTATGGCGGCGCCCGGTTCGGCGGTGGCGACGGGTGTGCGACCTGAGAAGAGAACGGCTGTCGTCGTTGGGCAAACTGTATCCCGGGCTAAAAACTTGTAGTGACGCCGGCGAGTTGATCAACGATCCGCAGATCGATGCGGTGATCATTGCCACGCCTGTCACGTCGCATTTCGATTTGGCAATGTCGGCGTTGAAAGCCGGGAAGCACGTGCTGGTTGAGAAACCTTTAGCTGCGACATCTGATCAGGCGCGCAAACTTGTCGACGAAGCCGCAGCACGAAACCTCATACTCCTGGTGGACCACACGTTTGTTTACACAGACGCGGTGCGTAAGATTCGTGAGTTGATTGCGTCAGGGCAGCTTGGCGAGATCTATTATTACGATGCTGTCCGAGTGAATCTCGGTCTATTTCAACACGACGTCAACGTAATCTGGGATCTCGCGATTCACGATCTCTCGATCATGGACTGCGTGCTGCCCGCGAAGCCGGTTGCGATCTCTGCTACCGGAATCAGCCACGTTCCCGGGCAGCCCGAAAACGTAGCGTACATCACGTTGTTCTTTTCGAGCGCTCAGATCGCGCACGTTCACGTGAATTGGCTGACGCCGGTCAAAGTTCGTCACACATTGATCGGAGGCAGTGAAAAAATGATCCTGTACGACGATCTCGATCCGAGTGAGAAACTCAAGGTTTACGACAAAGGCATAAACGTTACGCCTGAACCAGAAGACGTCTACAAGTTGCTGGTCAGTTATCGATCGGGTGACATGTGGGCCCCGCGCCTCGACAACACGGAAGCGCTACAGACTGAAGCCCTTCATTTCATCGACTGCATCGAAGACAACAAGCAGCCTGAAACGGATGGACCAGCCGGGCTGCGCATGGTCAACATGATCGAAGCCGCGGAAACATCACTTCGCGCCCGCGGTAAGTTGGTCGAGATCCAGTGGTGAGCACCAATGCGTCTCTGGATCGATCTTGCAAACTCACCTCACGTCCCATTCTTTCAAAGCCCTCGTTAACAGGTTCACTTCGCAGGGTCACGAGATTGAAACCACCGCGAGAGAGTTTGCTGAAACGATTCCGTTGGCGCGCGACGCGGGATTCGAAGCTCACGTGGTCGGTGCTCACGGCGGGCGTGCTGTTTCGGCGAAGGCCGGAACTTTGATGAGTCGAGCGTGGGCGCTTGCTGGTTGGGCACGCACACGTCAGTTCGATCTCGCTATCAGTCATAATTCATACTCACAAATTCTTGCGGCACGGGCGCTCGGAATAAAAACCGTCACGCTGATGGATTACGAGTACCAGCCTGCGAACCATCTCGCGTTTCGTCTCACTTCGCGCATCATCGTTCCAACAAGCTTTCCAGCAAAACGTTTGCGCCGTTACGGTGCGAGCGTTGGAAAGGTGCGCCGGTATCACGGAACGAAGGAAGATGTTTATCTCGCCGACTTTCAACCTGACCCGTTGTTCGCGGCGCGGTTGTGTGAGCTTGGCATCAATGCGGATAATGTGCTGGTCCTAATGCGTCCTCCGGCCCAGGATGCTTTGTATCATCGCTTTCAAAACCCGATCTTTGACGAACTGTTGGCGATGTTGCTGACAAATGAGAATGTGCAGGTGATACTACTGCCGCGAAACGAAGCTCAACGAGCGTTGTATTCGACGAAGGTGAGCCGGCGATTGATCGTTCCTGCGGCGCCGTTAGACGGTGCGAACTTGATCGCTTCCAGCGACCTCGTGATCAGTGCGGGTGGAACAATCAATCGCGAAGCCGCGGCGCTTGGTGTTCCGGCGATCAGTATCTACGCGGGCAAGTGGGCGGCGGTTGATGAAGAACTCGTGAAGGAAGGCAGGTTGCGCCGGATTTCAGACGCGACTGAGCTGAAAGATCTGACGATTGCGAAGAAGCAGACCGCAAATCCACGCCGATCGGTCGACGTTATCGATGAAGTCGTGCGACTCATATTGGAGTGAGTAACTCCTGGTGCGAGCAGAGCGAACTCGACAGACAATGATCGATCCAACATTGGTGCGCACTCCACGGCGCGCGCCGCGATGGGTCGTGCCGTCTGTGAAGGCCGGCCTTGTGATTGCCGATGCGCTCGCCGCCGCGTTCTCGTTCATGCTGGCCTTCTATTCTCGCGAACGAGTTTCAGTGTTCGCGCCCGAGGGTGGCCTGGCGTGGAGCGATCGCTTTGCGCCTTACGGTGCGCTGCTCCTGCTCATCGTCGCAATTCGGCTGTTGAGTTTCTGGTACTGCGATCTCTATCGCGTGCGCGGCGAGTTTTCACTTGTGGACGACGGCATTCGCATTTTCAAAGCAACAGCGATTGGTTCGCTCTTGATTGTGGCCGCCGCGTTTCTGTATCGCGGTGGTTTTGAGTTTCGCGCGTTTTCATACGCGCGCAGCGTTTTCGTATTCGACTTTGTTTTCCTGCTCATCATCGTCGGGCTGCTCAGGCTCGTCATGCGATCTGCGCAGACGTTTGTGCGCAGCCGGCACATTAATCTGATCCCAACACTAGTCGTGGGCCGTGGTCCGGAAGCGTCGTTATTCATACGCGAAATGCGCGAAAGGCCGTCGCTTGGTTATCGAGTGATCGGAGTGGTCGAAACAGAACCGAGCGCGGTAGCGCCGGGTCAAAGCTACGAAGATGTGCCAGTCATAGGAGATCTGAAATCGTTACCCGAAGTGATTCGCGATTCCGGTGCTAACGAAGTGATCATTGCCGATCCACAAGTGAATGGCGACGCGCTTTTCGAAGTGATGATGCGATGCGGGCGTCGACGCGGAGTTGAATTCCGGATCGCGCCAAGCTTGTTCAATTGCCTGCCACGAAAAACCGAGATCGATCAGATCGGCGTGTTGCCGATGATCCGTCTGTTTCGCGAACCACTGTCGAGCAGCGCACGGATTGTGAAACGCAGTTTCGACCTGATCGTCGCGGCACTCGCGATTGCTGCGCTATTCCCGTTTTGGCTACTCATCGCGCTCTTAATTAAGTTCGATTCCCGTGGTCCGGTTTTTTACACGCAGGAACGCGTCGGCATGGATGGCCGGCTCTTTCTGCTCTACAAGTTTCGCACGATGCAGGCCGGCGCTGATTCGGAGGTTCATCGTGAGTATCAGCGCGCATTCATCGCAGGCCGTGCAGAAGCAAACGTCGGAAACGATCACAAGCCAACTTACAAACTGCTCGCGGATCCACGCATCACTCGGATTGGAAAACTTTTGCGCCGCACCAGTCTCGACGAAGTACCGCAACTGCTGAATGTGTTAACAGGCGATATGAGTCTTGTTGGACCACGTCCGCCGATTCCATACGAAGTTGAGGCATACGAACTCTGGCATCGAAAGCGTCTCGACATGAAACCGGGGCTGACCGGATTGTGGCAAGTGTCAGGCAGAAATCGATTGCCGTTTGAAGAGATGGTTCGTCTCGATCTCTTCTACATTGAAAATTGGTCGTTACTACTGGATCTGAAAATCATTTTGCGCACCGGATTCGTGATGATCGGCGGAGAAGGACATTAGAAATTTTTGTCAGTGGTCGTTTTCCATTGGCCACCTTTGCTATTGAAGACCTCCGAGTTTCGTGCGGCCGACAGATGGCCGACGCTATAATGGCAAATGTTTCATTGCGCAAGGCCCGCGAGGGCGATCTCCAATAAAAGTATCTTTTTTATGCCTCGGTAAAGTGGTTCGATTTCGCAGTTCTCAGTCAGCGCGTGCGAGTCGCGACATGGTCCGGCGCCGGTTGAGATCGAACTGATGCCCTGCAGGAGCGCCGCACTGGAATTGTTTGAACCTGCATTTCCGATCGGCGGATCAAACCCCATCGCGCGATGCACTGCTTCCGCCATCTTTACCAGGTGCGACTCGCGATTCCCCGGAAGAACCGCAGCAGGCGACGACGAGATCAGATCCGTTTTCACCGTCATGCCAAAGCGCTTCGCCTCTTCATCGAGAATGGCGGCGATCTGCTTTTCGAGGCCTGCGATCACGTCATTACTCGTCGAACGCAAATCAAGAGAGAACCACGCATCGGCAGCTTTCGCATTGACAACTTCCGATCCGCCCAGCATGCCGATGTTCAAGTTTGAAGAAGGATTGGTTGGAACCGTCAACTCGTAGATGCGTGCAATTGCTCGGGACATCGGTAACGTTGCCGAGTAAGGAGGAGTGCGCGAGCGCGTGTGACCGCCTGGTCCAATGAAGTGATGGCGGTACCAGCTGATTCCGATGCCGGCGTACGTGAATCCTTCGTAACCGCCATCGAGCGCGATGTAATAATCGACTTTGCCTTTGTTGTCTTTCGTAAACTGTTCCGCGCCTGTCATTCCGGCCTCTTCATCTGTGGTGAAGAGAAAGATGAGATCGCCTTTGGTCTTTATGTTGGCCGCGTCGAGTGCGCGGATGGTCGCGAGCAGCGCTTCGATGTTTCGCGTGTCGTCGCCGACACCGGGCGCATAAACGCGGCCGTCACGAACAGTCGCTTTGATCTTTAAACCGGGCTGAAAGACTGTGTCCATGTGCGCGTCGAACACGGCGACTGGACCACCGCCGGCTCCTTTGCGCGTTGCAATGAGGTTTCCGGCGGAGTCGTAGCGAATGTCGAGTTTGTGTTTGCGGAGCAGGCTCTCGATAAATTTCGCACGCTCCTGTTCCTGTTTCGAAGGCGCATTGATTTCAGTGATGGCGATCCATTCGCGCAGGATGGCGTCGCGATCTTTGTCGATGTGATCGAATGCCGCTTTGACGCGCGGATCGGCTTGAATTGCTTTAACCTGTTCGGCGTGCGATTGTGACTGCGCGCAAACGCTGGTAGACAAGTTTAACAGGATTAGCGGGATTGACAGGATAAACACGATTAGGCGCATGGAAGCATTCTAATATGCCGAAGCTGATTTCGAACGGAATTATTGCCTGCCTGTTTCTCATCGCACTGTTCGCCCCTCATTCTGTCGCTGTAACGCAGACGGCGTGGCTCATTGGAATGGCTCTTTGGGTTGCGCGGTTTGCATTTTATCCGCGCCCGGCGCTTCATCGATCGCCGCTTGATTACGCAATGCTCGGGTTCTTCATTCTCAGCGGTATCTCCGCAGTCTTTTCCTACAATCCAATGATGTCGATCGGAAAGATGCGCGCCGCGAGCCTGTTCACGATCGTCTATCTGGTGTCGCAGAACGTGAACTCACTGCGACTGGTGCGATTGCTTGCGTTCACGTTGATTGCGTCATGCATGATTAATGTTTTGTTTACTGCAGGACAGTTCGCTATCGGGAAGGGTGTGAAAGTTGAGGGCGTCAAGCCTGCCAGTCCTTTATCGAAAGCAGTGTTCCGTACGCGGACCGTCACGCAGCCCACGCCGATCGTTGAAGGCGACACGATTTGGAAAGTAGACGGACGCGATGTTGGCAGTCCTGAAGAACTAGCTTCGGCGCTCGCTTCAGGAGCGACGACCGCGACAGTCAGGATTTACCGTACCGAATGGATGCCAGAGCTTGAATTGCCGCGTGGACAATTACTGGCGGGAGCGGATGCGCTACAACAGTTGGGGATAAGTGGATGGTCGCGCGGCCGCGATTGGCGCGCGACAGGTTTTTTCAGTCACTGGGTAACGTATTCGGAAGTATTACAACTGATCGGATCGCTGGCGCTGGGAATTTTTATCGCGCTCAGGCAGAAGAAAAGTCTGATCGGATTACTCCTTCTTGTTGCGGTCATTGGCTTACTGTTTGCGCTCGAGATGACGTTAACGCGCGCTTCGTGGATTGGATTTGCTGTGTCAGCCGTGGTGATGTTGATGTTGACCACATCGCGCCGGACGATCCTGATGGTTGTCGCGTTTGCGATCCCACTCATTCTGGCGAGTGCTTTCCTGCTTCAACAGAAACGGAGCATTGGGTTTTTCGACAGGCAGGATCAATCAACGAGCTGGCGCGAAATGGTTTGGCGCGAAGGCTTTGACCTGCTCGTCAGCAAGCCGCGCCATCTTGTATTTGGAGTTGGAGTCGACTCGATCAAGGGTTACTGGCGGCAGTGGGGACTGTTCGACAATGGCCGGCAACCCATTGGACACATGCACTCAAACCTCTTGCAGATCGCGCTGGAACGTGGCGTGCCCACACTGATTGTGTGGCTGATCTTGCTCGGTCTATATGTTCGGATGCTCTGGAGACAATTCCGCAGTTCGGATTTCGACACTGAAGATTTTCCGAAGGGGTTGGCTTTAGGCGCGCTGGGCGGGGCGATAGGCTTCTTCACGAGTGGCCTGGTCCACTACAACTGGGGCGACTCGGAAGTAGTAACCGTTTTCTACTTCATCATGGGGCTCTGTTTGATAGTTGAAAGGACCAATCAACGGGGCGCGGATTCACGTGTCCGCGTCTGAAGGATGTTGATAGCGTTCAATGTCGTCACCATCGTACGAGCCCTTGTGAAAGCAAGTTGAACATTCAACGACATACGTGGCTTTGATCTTCGTCTCACCTCGCGAGAGGTCGGCAAAAAGAATCTGCTTCGCCTTGCAGTGCTCGCACGTGAAACGAAGATACCACTGTCCGGGGGTAAGCTTACGCATTCTTTAGATCCTCGATTACCTAACGGGCGAGAGGAACAGGGCCAAAGTGACTCTTCTTATAAAGCGTGAGGTGGATAGGCGTCAAGAAAAATAGGTCCTGGAATAGGACCTATTTTGACGTATCTTGTGCCGCCTCCAACAGCAATAATCCTCTGAATTATTTTTGGATCGTCAGGCAAAAGTCCGGATTTCGGCAGCCGCGGCGTCAGCGTGATCCAATTTCGATCCATCGCAAACACCTTGCGAAAAAGCGGTAACGATTCATCCACACGACCCATGTTAACCAGCGCCACAGCGTGCCAGTAGATCATCTCCGCATTGTCCGGAACTAACTTCTCCGCCGCCGAATACTCACGCAACGCGCCTTCATTGTCTTTCTTCTCAACTGCGAGATCGCCGGCGTTCATGTGGTTGTAGGCGCGCTGCAAGCGCACGAGGCGACGCAGTTCTCTTAACGGCTGCGGGCTGTCGTCAACTCGCAAATCAAAAGTGCGATCTTTCCACGCTTGTCCCGTCGGCTTACCGGTTACAACGATCAATGCCGCCGATTGTCGACCACGGATGTCACCGCCAGCCGCTTGAGCAGCGTCGAGCGCAGCGAGCATGCGCTCGGCGAGATCGCCTTTCGTGCTTTCAAAAGCGCGCGCCATTGCCGGCCAAACTTTATCGTTCAGCATCAGGTTGGCTTGCACGGAAAAATTCTGCCCGACGATGTGTCCCGCGGCTTGAATGTCGTTCTTTCCGGTAAATGCATCAACACGCCCCTGCGCGTCGATCATCGCCACTTGCCTGACTTCTCTCGCCTCGTCTTTAGCGAGCAGTTCTTTCAACGTGTCGGGCGCGCTTTTTCCGCCGCGCATCAGATCGAGACCATTCTTTCCGTAACTCGGATCGACGAACGACTGCGTCGCCACTGCGCCGACACCTGCTTCTGCCCACGCGACAATTGGACCAACCGAGAACCAGTGTGATTGCACGGCGACACCGAGCTCGCCAGTGGCAGAATCGCGGGCGACGATCGAGTAAGTGTGAACTGGCCGTACAGAGGATGAGGCGTTCGAAACCACAGCGGGCATCGAAGGCGACACAAAGAAGCTGATCAGTAGCAGAAACAGTACGCCTACGCGCATGAGACCTCCTGAGTCGAAAAACTCACGAGACAAACGGATAGAACGGCGTGTTACGAAAGATCCAAAACGATACCACGATAAAGAAGATTGCGTAGATATATGGAGCCGGCAACGCGTTCGGCCGCGGCACGCCACCGCGCATGACGATAATGCTGTAACGAAGAAACGCGAACAGCATAAACGGAATCGCGATCAGTAAAAGCGGATTGAGCGTGAAAGCCGTGAAGATGTGGCCGTGAAGAATCTGGTGCAGGGCACGCGTAGTTCCGCAACCAGGACAAGTCAAGCCAGTTAAAAATCGAAACGGGCAGATGGGAAAGAAATCCAGATCTTGCCCGGCTCGAATATAAACAGGTAAACGGCGCCCGACCGCTAACAACGACCAAATTGCGATGACGGTAGAACGCCGGTACATCGGTCAAAAACGTGCTGATGTTGCCACAAAAAGGCACAAATGCACGCACGCAACTTAGAACCAGCCCTTCTTGTTCTGTATGTAAGTTCTCACGAAGTCTTCGTCTGACTTCGTCAGATAGATCACGCCTTCGATGATGCTGAGAATGTTAGTGAGCCCACACGTCAAAACTCCGAGGACGAGTTGAATGACGCCCTCGGTCGTGTAACCGAGAATGAACTTGTGGACTCCGAGCCAGCCGACAAGAATCGCGCAAATACCAGCCGTGATTTTCTTGTCCGCTCCCAGTGCTTTCCAATCAGTCATCGCGCCCGGGGTGAACAGCCTGCATCGGTTGATATCCGCTGCCCACACGCCGAGAGAGGCGTCTGACAGGTCGTGCAATACTGCGCCATCTCATCGTTGATGGCACCGCATTTTGTGCAGTATCTGGTCATCTTTGTAAGATCTCCAACGGGCTCGCAGTGACCGAGCCGATCGAGTCAACTCGATGCACGATTCGTAACGCGCGCCAAGCTTAGCATCGTCGCTCGGCTGTTGAGTGGTGAAGCGACGCTAGAAGTTAGAGTTGGCGGTACCTGCCACCATACCCACGCCCAGGATCACCCAAATCAGTATGTAGCAAACTATCCCGGCCAGTCCCAGGCCGATAGCAATGAAGCTAAACATCTTTGCCTTCTTCGAGAATCGAGTGCGCCCGAGGAATCGCCGGCAGCAACTTTGCCATTGACTTGGGCCGCAAAGATCACCGCGACGACTCCGAGCGGCAAGCAACAGAACAGAGAGATGATTGCCGGTACTAGATAATTAGGAACGCTGGCAGGCGCGCCCGAGCTGGGCGGGGGAGTCCATTCTTGAGACATTCAGTTTCTCCTGAAGACTAGTTTTGAAAGATTCCGGATAGTTATGAACTGGATTCAAAGGTGCGACTTTACGCGGCGTATCCTCCAGGGCTTCCACCTACAGGGCCGCCAACGTTAATGGGAGGCGGTGGAGGCATGCCGCCTTTGCGCTTTTCAAAAATCGGAACGCCAAGCAGGCCGCCGATGATTGCAAAAAGGAAGAGCATGACCGACGCAATGAGACCCTGGATAATGAGTGGAGCGATGGCGTTACCACTGGCTTCCATCTGGCGCCGCAACATCTCCGCCTGCTGCGGATCCAAGTTTGCGACGAGGTCAACCAAAAGGTTCCTCATTGTCGGACCCATCGCATAATCAATGGGTACCCCGAGAACAAATGCGATGACTCCACCTACAATACCAGCCAACGCACCGACGATTGCTCCGTCGCCCGCATTGACAGGTGTCGGCGAGTTCCTCACGTACAAGTTTGTGGCGAGCATGCCTCCTAAGATCGCCCAAAGACAGCAGCAGGCGTTGGCAAAGTTGACGAACGGTATAACCGACAGAATACCGAGAACGACGCCGCCAATCAGGGCAGGCTTAAGTTTATTATTCATCGAACTTGTACTCGCCGACTAATGAAAGTTGGGAACAACTCACGAGTGTCGATCTTGGATTGTCAGGGGTACACGGAGCGCCCTGAATAACTAACAAAGCGGGCCGGGATTGTCAATGAAATAGAGCCACAAAGAGGCACAAAAACACAATGTTCTTTGTGGCTTAACGCACGACTTCGATGCGGTCACCGGGCTGGAGTTTGGGGTCTTCTACGGCGCCCGACTTGATCTGCTTGACGGTGTAACGACTCGTCACCAATTTGCGGTCGGCGCCTTCGCGTGAGATCTCAACGTGGTTTTCCTGACGAGTCGTGCCCCCAGCGGCGAGGATCGCTTGTAGCAACGTGATGCCCGGCTGGAAGTTTTTCTGACCTGGCTGATTGATGCGGCCTCCGATGTAATAGAACTCCTGCGGACGGCTGGTTACCGTGATCACGTCGCCCGGTTGAACCATCAGATTCATCGTCCCCGGATCGCTCAAATCGTGAGGCTCTCCGGAAGAGCCAGCGCGCAATATCGTTACGCGCCCGCCGTCATTTCGTAATTGCGATTCCGCCAAAACAACGTAGAGAGGAACCTGCTCTCGCCGCAAAAAGCGCATACCGGGATGAATGACCAAGCCCGTCACCGTCACAAAATGACTGAGATACTGGCGCACTCCGACTGATACTTTCGCGTTCTCTTCGACCGCTCGCCTCTTAAGTTCAGTGGCAATGCGCCGCTGAATCTCTTCAGTAGTCAGTCCGGCGACCGGGATACTGCCGCCTGCGACGGGCAGATCGATCACGCCCCCGCCGTCCACTGTAAACAGCGTGGAGTTGCGATTCACGGCATTGAGCAGGCGAATGTCGAGCACGTCGCCCGCGCCCACGCGGTAGATTTCGGTTAACTCCTGAGCCGATGCAGATGCAAAGCCGGCAAGAACGACGCAGAAAAATAGGGAAAGTGAAATGGGGGTTCTCATAGCTGGATAATCAAAAGGGTCAATGGAGAGCTTTTTCCTGTTTTTCCTCTGTGTCTCTGTGCCTCTGTGGTGAACTTTTCCTAAGCAATGTTTACCACAGAGGCACAGAGACACAGAGGTTTCTCGGTTCTGTTTTCGCGGTATAAGCGCTATAGTCACCGTTTCGCGTTATGTACGAATTTGCAGTAACACCAGCAGTCACAAACATTCGCCGCCGGGGGGTTGAGATCTCGGAGGTGGCGCCCAACAGTCTCGGCGCCGAAATGGACCTCGAGTCCGGCGACCGGGTAATAAAGGTGAACGGGCGGGTCGTTCGCGATTATCTCGATTTCCGCTTCCAGACTGCCGGCGAAACCGATCTTGTCCTGGAGGTACGAAAAAAGAGCGGCGAGGATTGGGAAGTCGAACTCGAACGCGCCGAAGGAGAAGACTTCGGACTGACTTTCGAACAGATCGTTCCGCGGCAATGCGCAAACGAGTGCATCTTCTGTTTCTGTAACGGCAACCCGGCCGATGCCAGACCATCACTATTTATAAAGGACGAAGACGTTCGTCTCTCGTTCCTCTATGGCAACTACACCACACTGACTTCAATCACCGAAGATGAAATGCGCCGCGTCGTCGAACAGCGTTTGTCGCCGCAATACGTTTCTATTCACGCGACGGATCTCGACGTACGCGCTTATCTGCTCGGCGTCGACAAAGCGCGCGCAGACATCTCATCAAAACTTCAACGATTGATCGACGCTGGAATCGAAATACACGCTCAAGTTGTGTTGTGTCCTGGAATCAACGACAAAGAGGTGTTGGAAAAAACGATCCGGGACCTCGCTGCTGAATATCCGCGCATAACAAGCGTCGCGATCGTTCCGCTTGGTCTCACGCGCTACAACACTGACGCTCGACTCACTCCAGTTACTCCCGAATTTTGTCG
Organism: uncultured Acidobacteriota bacterium; assembly: GCA_963800055.1. Taxonomy (GTDB): domain Bacteria; phylum Acidobacteriota; class Blastocatellia; order Pyrinomonadales; family Pyrinomonadaceae; genus PSRF01. The sequence continues at coordinate 181,937 of CAWCZP010000022.1, read as the reverse complement.
CGACGTGATCGATCAAGTCAGTGCGATTCAAAAACAGCTACACGCAAAACTCGGAACTAACTTCGCACTGCTTGGCGATGAGATCTACTTGCGGGCCGGTCGCCGCATTCCGGCAAGATCACATTACGGCGACTATCCACAGATCGAAGACGGAATCGGCATGGTGAGATCATTTGCAAACGACTTCGGCAAACTCATGCGGCGACTCGAGCGCGAGAGTGCGACGAGGTTACGGAAAACTCCTGGCACTGTCTTCACCGGAACTCTCTTCGCACCCGAGCTGAAGAAAATGATCGACAAGCTGAACGCGCAATTTGGAACACGACTGATCGTCGAGCCGCTCGAGAACAGTTACTTCGGCGGCGACGTTTCCGTCGCGGGCTTGCTAACCGGACAAGATCTCTTGCAGGCTCGCGAAAGAGTCACCGGTGAGTTTGTTGTTATACCGAAACAGATGTTGAAGAGTGACGAAGCGATCATGCTTGACGGCATGAACATCAAAGACGTTTCGCTCAAAATGGGCCAACCGATCCACGCGGTGAATCTCGAAGAACTGGCAGCGCTGATTATAGAACCGAGCGCGGTAGCGCCGGGTCAAACTCACTCAACGGGCCCTCTTAATGGAAGTTGACCCGGCGCTTCTCTATGGTACAGAAAAGTATTCTTGATGTTGGCTGTGGTCAGAACAAATTTCCCGGCGCGATCGGCATCGACGCAAATCCGCGAAGCCATGCAGACGTCATTCACGATCTCGGAACGTTCCCTTATCCGTTCAACGACGATCAGTTTGAAGAGATCGTTTGCCGTCACGTGATCGAGCACGTTCCGGATGTGCTTGGGTTTGTCACAGAGCTACACCGGATCACGAAGCCGGGCGGAATTTTGAAGATCGTTACTCCGCACTATTCGAATCCTGATTGGGCTACCGATCCAACTCATCGAAATCACTTCAATAGTTATTCATTCACGTGCTTCGTTCCTTCGCGTGCGCCATTTCCGTTCTACACTTCGGCAGAGCTCAAGCCGATCAAAACTCACGTGACTCTCGCAAACCTGTGGCGCGCATTAGGCTTCGAGTTTGTCGTGAATCTCGATCAGCGATGGCCGTCGTTTCGCTTCACGCGAAAGTTTTGGGAGTTCTATCTCTCGACGATCTTTCGAGGCAAAGAACTCTACTTCGAGCTTGAGGTAGTTAAATAGGTCCGAGCTGTATAGACCGGTCTGACAATGACCCCACCAGAACAAAAACCGCCGGACCCATTCCAATAATTTGAATAGTAATCCAGAAAATTGTAATCTATGCGCGCCTTAGCCTCAGAATGAGCACCAAATTGTAGCTTTTCGCCTGTACGGCGTTTAGGCTCACAAATTGCTTCTAGTTTGGCGCAACACAGCTCATTTCGACTGAGCGGGCATACCCTTCATACCAGTCACAGTAGTGGTCCGGCTTCTTTCTTAGAACGAGGTGCTGGGCGGGGTCCTTCCTTGCCCAAGCACGGGTTAAAACCATTTTGGAGGATTACGTGATGAGAAACGGTTTACAGAGGTACCTTCTAGTACTCCTGACCGTTGGTCTTTTCGCACTCCCGGCGTTAGGACAAGGCTCGGCAGGTTCTCTGTCGGGCACCGTAACTGACCCGAAGGGTGCGGTGGTAGCCGGTGCTACCGTGACCGTGAAAAACACTGCCACCAATCAGGAGTTTTCCACGCAGACCAACAACGACGGAGCTTACAGTATTCCGACGCTGTCGTCGGGAGTGTACACGGCCACGATAGTTGCAGCAGGTTTCAAACAGGCTGCGGTAACCGACATTAAGATAGACGTCGGCAAGGCCTCTTCTATTAACATCGAACTTGAAGTTGGATCGGCAAACGAAACTGTCACTGTCGTTGGCGGCGGCGAACTGCTGCAAACGCAATCAGCAACTGTCGGCACCACTCTAACTGGTCGACAGATTAGCGATCTACCGACAGCTTCGCGCGACGCTCTCGACCTGGTTCTGGCTATGCCAGGCACGTCCACCCCCGGACGGCCACGCACTTCTTCCGTCAATGGCGTGCCGAAGGGTGCTCTCAACATCACTCTTGACGGAATCAATGTTCAGGACAACCTGCTCAAATCGAGTGATGGCTTCTTTACTTACATCAGACCAAGAACTGATGCGATTAGCGAGGTCACCGTTTCCACTTCAACTCCTGGCGCCGAGAGCTCGGCAGAGGGTGCAGTGCAAATCAAGTTTGTTACGCAGGGCGGGTCCAACCAGTATCACGGTGGTTTGTATTGGTATCACCGCAACCCAGCACTCAATGCTAACTACTGGTTCAACAATCGCGACCTTGCAGCAGACCCGGTGACGAAGAAGGCGCCGCAGCAACGCATCCTTCTCAATCAACCAGGCGGCAAGATTGGTGGTCCAATCAGCATTCCTGGATTGTTCAACGGTAAGGACAAAGCGTTTTTCTTCGTCAACTACGAAGAGTATCGCCTGCCTGAGAAGAGCTCGCCGCGAACTCGCACCATTCTGAATCCGTTGGCCCAACAGGGCATCCATCGTTTCACCACCACTAACGCAACTTACGCTGGGGCTCCTCCGGCGAATGTTACTTGCGTTCCGACGCCTCCGAATTTCACTTGCTCAGCTAACGTGCTGACACTGGCGGCCAACGCAGGATTGATAAATACGTTCGATCCGACCATCAGTACGCTGCTCTCGGACATTCGAAGTTCTTTGTCTGGTGTCAACGCGGTCTTCGTGCAGACATCAAATCCGAATTTGCAGCAGGCGACGTTCTTCAATCCGGGTGGTCAGGTCCGCAAGTTCCCAACGGTTCGTTTTGACTTCAATCTTGCGAAAGACCACCACGTCGAAAACATCTGGAACTATCAATCGTTCCGATCCTCGGTAGACTTTCTGAACAACGTAGATCCGGCGTTCCCCGGCTTCCCGAATTTCGGTAGCCAGGATTCGAACCGTTTCTCAAATTCCACAGCGTGGCGTTGGACCCTCTCGCAAAACATCGTCAACGAAGCTCGCTTCGGATTGACAGGAGGAACCTCGCTATTCCGCCCGCAAGTTAACTCTTCACAGTTCGAAAACCAGGGCGGTGTTTCGCTGGGAATCAACGCGGCAGGCATCACTACCGCTACTGCTTCAAGTACGATTTCGCGTCGCAACTCGCCGGTCAAACAGTTCTCTGACACGTTGAGCTGGATTAACGGTAATCACTCGCTCACGTTTGGAAGCACTGTGACGAGAATTAATCACTGGTCCCAGAACCAAACTGTTGTACCAACCGTTGGCTTTGGTATCAGCGGAACGTTGTCGGGTGACTCAGTTGCGTTCAACGCGTTCTCCGCGCTTCAACCAACTGTGAACCAGCAGGCTGCCGCAGCCGCGCTTTATGCAACTCTGGTTGGTCGAATTAACGCGGTTACGGCTAACAGTCGATTGGATGAAGAGACAGGGAAATATGAATACCTGGGAGATCTCATTCTTCGCACCCAACTGACTGAGTATGGCTTCTTCGCCCAGGATACATGGCGCGTCCGTCCTAACCTTACACTCACTGGCGGTCTGCGTTGGGAAGTTCAAGGTCCTTTTCAACCTCTGAATAATAGCCTTTCGAGAGTTGAGTCGTTTGCCAGTATTTATGGCGAGTCTGGCGAAGGTAATCTCTTCTTGCCAGGCACCTTGACAGGGGCGCCCACTAGATTCGTGGAGTTCTCTCAGGGTGAAAAGACATTTAAGACTGAATATGGGAACTTTGCTCCCAGTCTTGGCATAAGCTGGAGCCCTAACACGGGCAGCGATGGTTTTATGCGCAAGCTGTTTGGAAACTCCGGCCAGACTGTTTTACGCGGCGGGTTCTCCGTAGCGTTTGTCCGCGAAGGTACGAGCGCGTTTACCAGCTTGTTCGCCGCTAATCCAGGCGGAACGTTGTCTGCCAACCAGAGCACCGGCGGAACACCGTTCCCGCTTAGCTTTGGTAATCTGTTCCGAAACGGTTTGCCGGCACCGCCGCCTCAAACAGCGACGCCCGTAACCAACGTATCGCTGCCGATTGAGCCGGTTTATCCAAGCGTCGGAAGCATCACCGATTCGGCGAACGTCTTCTCGCCAAACATGAAGACGGGTTTTGTCAGATCGTGGACGTTCGGCATACAGCGCGAACTGACTTCCAACATGGTGGTCGAGGTGCGGTATGTTGGCAATCGCGGACGCGATCTCTGGCGCCAGTACAACTTGAATGAAACCAACGTCTTTGAAAATGGTTTCCTCGAAGAGTTCAGGCTGGCCCAGCGAAACTTGCTCGCTAACATCCAGGCAGGTCGTGGTGTCCAGTTTCGTTATCAAGGACCTGGAACGGGAACCTTCCCGCTGCCAAACATGCTCGGATTTCTCAGCGGCAAGCTGCCTACGAATGCTGGCGCCTGCACTAGCGTCGCAACGTGCAATACTTTGTACAGCGGAACGCTCTGGGCGAACACGGCGTTCACCAATCCGCTAAATCCGTTGAACGCCAATGCACTAACTTTCGCCGGAGTCATCACCTCGACGGCAAACGATAGTATATTTACTCCAAACCGGATCCTGGCCGGGCTTCCCAGTAACTTCTTCCTTGTTAACCCCGGAAAGCGCGGTGGTGGCGCGTTCGTGTTTACTAATGATGGAGAGTCGGCATTCGATGGACTGACAATCGAGTTCCGCCGGCGCTTTGCCAAAGGCTTGTTGGTGCAAGCGAACTATACGTTCGCGAAAGCAATTGCCAACACGTACGCCAACAACGACGATATCTTTGATCAGCCTGCGACGCTTCGCGAAGGCGAGGATATTCGCCGTGGCATAACACCCTTTGACATTACGCACGCCTTCAAGACCAACTTCATCTACGAACTCCCTGTCGGACGTGGTCAACACTTCTTCAGTGGAGCCAACGGTTGGGTTGACAAGCTTGTCGGAGGCTGGGGTTTCAATGGCAACATCCGTATTCAGAGTGGTTCACCCTTCTCATTGGGTAACGTACAACTGGTCGGAATGACTGCCAAGGACCTTCAAAAAGCAATCGGTGTTTATCGCGATCAAGCGGATGCTGATGGTGTCAATCGTGGCAATGTTTGGGTACTGCCGCTCGACATCCGTGAGAACACCTTCAAGGCGTTCAACGTAGCGTTCGGCTCTGGTACGACGGGGCCAATCTACACGCAGGGCGCACCGACCGGACGTTTCATCGCGCCACAGGGGCTTAACTGCCAGCAGGGCATTGTGGGCCATTGCGGCTATAACAACCTCGTACTGAAAGGACCCGCGTTCTTCCGTTCCGACTTGAGCATCATTAAGAGAATCAGGTTCACGGAGAGCACCAACCTTGAACTTCGCGGAGAGATGTTGAATGCATTCAACAATATCAACTTCCTCGTTGGTAACGCGTCGAATGAGATAAACACACTCGCCGGTTTCGGAGCGGCCACCTTTGGTCGTTTCACGAACGCCTATCAGGACATTTCGACCACCAACGATCCCGGTGGCCGCCTGGTCCAGTTAGTCGTCCGATTCAACTTCTAAAAAAGAAGTTGTGATCGAATTACCATGAGGAGAGCAGCACAAACTGCTCTCCTCATTTTCCTGTAAGGCACACTTGATTTAGCGGGTTCTATCTGAAAAAATGTGCCCCGCAACAAATTTTCGTTTGTTTCGCAATCTAATCCAACATCCTGGTCGAGGTACTGAAATGAGGAAAGTAGTCTGTGGTGGCTTGTTGCTTACCCTTTGCGCCTGTTCTGCATTTGCTCAAAAAACAAAGCCGTGGACTGAATGGTCGGAAAAGGAAGCTGCAAAGATCTTGAACGATTCGGCGTGGGGTCAAACCCAAACTGAGGGAGATGAGTCGCGGCCGGATCAGACTAGTGCGATAACTCAAGTCGCTGCTCCGAGGGCCGCGAACCAACAACTCTCGCGTGAGGGTGAAGCACCAAAAACGGAGCCGTCCAGAGTTGTGAAATACAGGATGCGCTTTCTTTCCGCGAAGCCGGTCCGCGGTGCGTTTGCCCGTATCGTGCTGCTGAAGAAAGCAGAGGCCGATGAAAATCTTTCGACTCAGTTGCAGGGGTTTATCGATCGCGACTTTAGTGATTACGTAGTCGTGGCTGTCACCGCCGAAGCTGCCGACGAAAGGTTAACTCGTCGTGCTATGCAGTCTTTGACCACAGCAACAGCGGAAACTTTCAAGGACAAGGTTTACCTCGAACGCAAAGACGGGAAGAGACTGGCGCTCGCCGACTATCGACCGCCGGGACCGGATGGCATGGGCGCCAAATTTGTTTTTATGCGTACGCTTGAAGGCCAACCATTTCTCACCGCCGATAGCGACAACGTTCGGTTTTTCGCAGAGCTCAATGAGAAGATGAAACTAAACGTCAAGTACAAAGTGTCCGACATGATGTACGACGGCAAGTTGGAATATTAGTGAACCGGCTGAGTTCTCCCCGAAGTCAGTGAACCCTCATACCAGAAAGGCCCAGACGAAATGAAAAAGGGAGTGTCAGTTCTGATAGTGCTGCTGCTTCTCTCCGCGGTCGCAATTGAAACCGTCATCGGACAAAAGCAGACGGCGAAGTCGTGGAAGGAATGGACAAGAGCAGACGCCGAAAAGATTCTTAATCACTCACCATGGGGTCAGCAGCAGGTTGATACCGACCTGTCGGAAATGTTCTTCACTCCTACAACCGATGCGCGCACCTCACGAGCGCCGAACGCGAACTCACGACTCGAACAGGGGGCTACCAATCAAGAAACGAAACTGACGTACGGCATTCGCTTCTTCTCGGCCCGGCCGGTGCGCCAGGCATTCATTCGCATGATTCAGTTGCAGCAGAAGAACCTTGAGGCGGATGTGATGGAGCGCATGAACAACTTCGCTGAGCTTCCTTCCGCCGATTCGATCATCATCGCCGTGACCATTGAGGGTACGGATAAACGTTCGCTTGGAAAAGTCATGCAGCTTGTCAGCAGCGCAGCGACTGGTACACTCAAAAACACAACCTATCTCGAACGCAACGACGGCAAGCGACTCTTTTTAGAAGAGTATGTGCCGCCGGGCAAAGATGGGTTTGGCGCTCGCTTCATCTTTCCACGGATTGTTGATGAAAGGCCGTTCATAACCCCGGAAACGCAAGACGTTCGCTTCTTCTCCGAGTTTGGAACCGCAATCAAGCTGAACATGCGTTTTAGGATCGCCGACATGATGCTCGACGGCAAGCTCGAGTATTAATCAAAACGAGTTGAGAATCTCTGTGTGCTTGGGGTTCATGCCCCAGGCATTTCTTTTTGCCTGCTTCACCGAAGTAATTTTCCGAATCTGCTATGCAGGATTTTGGATTCTTATCCAAAATTTCGTTCACGCGCCCCAGCAAGCTTCAATAAAATCATAGGGTTAGGGCATCCGGTTGTAGGCATGTACTTTGCTTAATGTCTTCCGGACAATCAGCGCTTAATTTTAATAGAACCTTTTGATTCGATTCATTAGAGTTCAATTCCCTCGCTCGATGCTCGGGCAACACAGCACAATTTCAAGGCAATAACCGGCAGCAGAGTCTTCTGTCTTGGGTTGCGTTCTCATCGGCTTAATAACACCGACGATGCTTCCAGCAGTTCAACTTCAGTGAGTGAGATTCCCTTCTCGAGGAGGACAAATGAGAAAGTTTACCAAGATGTTGATACTGGGTCTCGCGCTTCTCGTGACCCAAGTCACCGTTCTGGGTCAGCAAACGTCCGGCTCCCTAACGGGGACGATTACTGACCAGACCAATGCCGTAGTGGCGGGTGCCACTGTTACGCTCCTTAGCAATGTTGCCTCTGCGGAGCGTAGTGCAGTAACCGATAGTAACGGAGCATTCGACTTCCAGGCTTTGCTGCCCGGAACATACTCGATCTCTGTTGAGGCAAAAGGCTTTAAGAAATCAATAGCTCGCGAAATCACCGTTTCAGTTGGCCTCAATACTCAAGTGAACGTGCAACTTGAAATCGGATTAGCGGGTGAGTCAGTTACCGTAACGGCGGCTCAGGAAGTAATCAATACCGGCAGTCCGTCGCTTACTAACGTGATCAGCACCAGACAGGTTGTTGACCTGCCGCTGCCAACACGTAATCCGCTTGACCTTGCTGGTCTTCAGGCCGGCATCGCGGTGGTCGGCACTGATGTCCGTGGGTCCTCTATCGCCGGCCTTCGGCAGACTGCGACCAACGTTACCCAGGACGGCATCAACGCGATGGACAATTTCGTGAAGACGAGTTCGTTGTTTGCCATTAGCACTCCGTCATTGAATTCCACTGCTGAGGTTAGCATCACGACAAACACCATCAGTTCCGAGTCTGGAAGGGGTGTCGGCCAGGTGTCGGTCGTTACCAAGTCGGGAACCAATGAATATCACGGTAGCTTGTTCTACATGAACCGTAACGATAATTTGCAGGCGAACACCTTCTTCAACAACGCTCTCGGCACGCCGCGTCCTCCTCAGAACCAGCACTTCTTCGGTTTTGACATTGGTGGCCCAATCTACATGCCCCAGTTTGGCGAAGGTGGACCGTCTCTGTGGAGCGGCAAAGACAGGGCGACGTTCTTCTTTGCTTACGAGGGATTCAGGGACAAGTTTTCGGTTACACGAAACCGAACTGTGTTAACCCCCGACGCTCGCCAGGGAATCTTTCGCTACACGAGAATCTGTCCGACGCCGCCGGGTGCCTGTACGGCGGGCACACAAACCGTAAACCTGCTTGCGATTGGAAATCAGAACGGAAGCCAGAACGTGCTGAATCCGATCACAATGGCGTTCGTCAACGCGATGCCAGCGTTCAATAACACGGACGTAGGTGACGGTTTCAACACAGCCGGATTCCGTTACAACGTTAATGGCGTGAGCAACAACGACAAATATGTCGGTCGATACGATCACCAGTTAGTAGAGAACACACGACTCGGCTCACACAAGTTTGAGTTCATTCTCAACTACTTCAAAAACATTTTGTCACCAGACACCTTCAATAACCTCGAGGCGCCGTTCCCCGGTTTACCCAATTCCTCGCAGGGCGGCCCGCGTTGGTTGGTTACGGGCGCGTTGGTTTCAAATTTCGGCGCCAGCGTAACGAATACGTTCCGTGTAGGTAAGCAATGGGCTCCAGTCGGGTTCATACTCGAACAAGAACCCACCGAGGCGTTTATCGATTTTCAGGGAATAACGGATCCCTGGGCTGGTGATAATTTCCAGTCACAGGGTCGTAATACCGAGGTCTGGCAGATCAGTGACAATCTTTCCTGGTCTAGGGGAAGTCACCTGTTCCGATTTGGTGGCGACTATCAACAGATATTCGCCGATACCTTTAACGATGCCGGAATTAACCCACGTATTGTGTTAGGAACACCGTCACACAATACGGCTGGTATTAATGACAATAGTTTCCCGTTCTCCAATGCGGCCATCAGAACGTCCGGGCGCAATGTGTTTTCAAACATCGTCGGAAACCTGTCGAGTGCCGCCGCTACGCTCAATGTCACTTCTCCGGATTCGGGCTTTGTTACTGGCGCTACCAGGGCGAGGTTGTTCCAGCAAAGAGACCTGGCCTTGTACGCTATGGATCAATGGCGCGCGAAGAGTAATCTGACGCTCAATTTTGGACTGCGATGGGACTATATGGGAGTTCCGACGATTCCGAATGGTCTGGCCATCCAACTGACGGATCACCGGCATATTTTCGGTGTGTCAGGTTTCGGAAATCTGTTTAGTCCCAATGCTGCGCCCGGAGCCGCTCCAGCGCTCGGCGTTCTTGATTTCGTCAGCGGCGACACTGGAAAGGGCCTTTACAACAACGACTGGAACAACTTCGCACCATTCTTCGGGTTTGCTTATTCTCCTGAGTTCAATGGTGGGATAGGAAAGTTTATTTTCGGCGAAGCCGGAAAGAGCTCGTTGCGCGGCGGTTTTTCGATCAGTTATCTGCGTGACGGTTTCACAGTTATTAGTAACGCCCTTGGTACGGGAACAACTAATCCTGGCCTCATCGCCACGGCTGCCGTCACCACGCCCACAGGAGTGTTAACAGCTGCCGGCGTGCCCCTGCCGCCTCAGACGTTTGCGATTCCGATCACCGACCGGGTTAACAACGTAGCCAACCCGAACAACTCGTTGTGGGCGCTTGAGCCTAACCTGCGAACTCCTTATGTGCAGCAATGGTCATTCGGTTATGAACGCGAGATCGCGAAGGATACAGCGTTTGAGATTCGTTATGCCGCGAACCATGCGATAAAACTCTATCGAGCAGTTGATTTCAATGAAATCAACATTTTCGAAAACGGGTTTTTGGGGGAGTTCCGCGGCGCTCAATCCAATCTAGCCCTGTTCATTGCCGCGAATCCGCTTTGCGGCCAAACGAACCAGGTAGCATGTAGCTTCGGCAATTCCGGTTTGCCGGGACAGGTAAATCTGCCGTGGATGGGGAGATTTTTCACAGGCGCATCGGCAGCGAACGGCTTTGCAAACACCACGTTTGTCAATAACCTCAACAACAATAACGTTGGCACGATGGCAGCCGCGCTGGCCTTCAGCAACACATATAGGACCGCGCGTGAAACCGCTGCCAATGGAATTCCCTCCAATTTCTTCGTGGCCAATCCGAATGCAAGTGCCTCGCGACTGCTGGGGAATGACTCGATGTCAAACTATCATTCGTTGCAGGTTGAAGTTAGAAAGCGGTTTTCAGATGGGCTGTCGTTCCAGGCTGACTACACCTTCAGCAAGGCTCTTACCGATGCCCCGGATAACCAGGGTAACAACCAGAGCACTCTGGAGAATTTCCGAACCCTGCGCGACAAGCGTCTCGACTACAGAAGGTCGAATGACGATCAAACGCACAGGTTCGTGGCCAATGGTATTTACGATCTTCCGTTTGGTAATGGACGCCGCTGGTTAAGTGGCTCGAACGGATTCGTGAATCAAGCTATTGGTGGTTGGTCAGTCGGTAGTATCGTTGTTTGGGCCACACGGCCACCATTCTTCGTTACCTCGGGTCGTAACAGCTTTAACGCATGGAACGCCACCGCGACTAACTTGGGCACCGAGGCGAATAACCTTCCTGCTCAGCTACTGGGTATGACGTTCGAAGAGTTCAAGCAGAATGTGGGCGTCTTCAGAACGCCCTGGCGGGGTGTTCTGGTTCAACCCTGCACTGCTGGACATTACGCATAACCCGGCACGGCCGTTTCGTTAGCTTCAACACTAAAACCAGGATTGTTGGGACAGCCGGATCCAGGTACGTTTGGCAATTTCCCGATGAACAGCCTGAACAGCGGCCGGTTCTTCAATACTGATATGAGCGTCACAAAGCGGTTCCCGATTAGGGAGTCGGTGAACTTTGAAATCAAGACGACGTTCATCAATATTTTCAACAATGCAAACTTCACCTATGGCAACACGCAGTTTGACTCGACCAGCTTTGGTCGAATCACAGCTACGGTTAATGGCAACCAAAGGGTGATTCACTTTATGGGAACCCTCAGGTTCTAAGGTTCGCCCACTAACCCCACTGAAGGCGTTGCCGGTCCAACCGACAACGCCTTCTTTATTCAACTGTGGGATAATGCCCACACCACGAATACAATCGCGGAATGGAAGACAAGTCCGTCGAAGCGGAGTGAAAAGGAGGACAGAGATGCTGATTCACTCACATTCGAAGTGGCAGCATTTGGTTGTTGGAGTGTTCTTGTCGTTGTGTTTAGCTGGTTCTGTGTCCGCCCAGATCTCGAGTATCGCCGACAGCGAAAGTCAGACGAATTTAGGCGGGATGAATTCGATCGTCGGACAGGTGTTAGCTCCCTCGGGTCGACCGATCGAGAGTCGACTGCGTATTAAGCTGTCAACAATGACACGCGGCGACCGCATCTTTACAACCAATCAGAACGGCAACTTCGCGTTTCGCGGGTTACCTTCCGGCACCTATACCGTCGTTATCGACAAAGAAGTGGATTTCAAGCCTGTTTCGCAAACGGTGGACATCATCCAGTTCAGAGGAGCTCCCGCACAAACTTATACGCTGAATATTCGGTTGGAATTTAAGGAACGAACCGAGGCCAAGCCCGCTGTAGTAAATGCAGAGCTTCTTAACGTTCCTAAGAAAGCTCTGACTCACTACGAAACCGCGATGGAACTGGCGAAGAAAAACGAGCATCAAGGCGCAATCGACGAATTGAAACTCGCCATCGCCGAACATCCAACCTTTACACAGGCATTCAATGAGCTTGGAGTTCAGTATCTGAAACTGAATAAGTTAGACGAGGCCAACGACGCGTTTGTGGGGGCGCTAAAGATTAACCCCGAATCATTCCCGGCCCTCATAAACCGAGGGATTGTAAATGTGATGATGAAGCGGTATGGCGAAGCGGTGCCGATTCTTCGCAAGGCCCTGAAAAATCACGAGCAGTCGGCAGTCGGCCATTACTTCCTTGGTCAGGCGCTCGCAAATCTCGGCCTGTTCGACGATGCTGAATCAGAGCTTTTGAAATCGCTCGAACTCGGAAAAGAGGAGATGAAAGAGGCACACCGCATACTGGCGATCATTTATAGTTCCAAGGGCTCAAAAAAACGGGCCGCCGACGAGTTGGAGACTTATCTCAAACTCACGCCTACCACACCCGACGCCGAAAAGTTAAAGGACCAGATACGGAAGCTACGAGAATCCGATCAGTAAAGCTGGACCTGGATTCCAACGCGCGAAGCGCGTGTCAGCGTATAGCCTGGGGTGGAGCGAGGCTTTGCGAGCGCAACCCCAGGACTTCCAATAACAGAGGCATGAGCCCGTGGGCGACAGACGGGTTGCGAGATCCACGCTGTCGCCCGCTCCGCGGGCTGATTTCTTCTTTAATCGTCTCCCCAGGGTTGCGCTCGCAAAGCCTCGCTCCACCCTAGGCTAGATGCTTTCGCCTGCTTCGCAGGCTTAGGCTTTATACACGCAGGCTACGCTCCACAACTAGGCTAAATGCTTTCGCAGTCTTAGAATTTCGCGTTCTCTAAATCCTGAATCCCTGTACAATCGAGGCTGCGGACCGCCGCTCACAGATGTCGACCCTGTCACCAGGCCAACTCCCTCTCGCTCCGCTGGGCGCCGGCGATTTAATCGATCGCGCAGTCAGACTGTATCGTCGCCACCTTTTCGTATTGATCAGAACTGCTGCGCCGCCTGTGATCATCATCGCCGCCGGCTGGATACTGTTTTCAATCAGCTTCCGACAAATTTTCATAACTGCCGAGACTGGGGATCTCTTCTTCAACATCTTTCTTTCAACGCTTGCAGTGGCGATCATGTTGGGCGGTTATCTTTCCATTCTGGTTGTGATGGGAGGCGCAACGCGCACACTCGTGGCCCACCTTCTCCGCAACGATCCGGTCACTGCTCAAGCGACTTACAAAGCCGTGAAATCCCGGTTTTGGGGACTCGTCGGTGCTTCATTGATTGTTGGCTGTTGGATCTTCGGATCTTTCCTCGCAGCTTCCTCCGGTTGGTATATGGTATTCCTGATCATGGTCCTGGTATGTATGGCGCTGTCCGCCCTGTCCGTGTGGTTGGCTGTCATTGCCGGTATAGTCGGCGGCCTGGCCACGACCGCTTTCACACTTTGGTTCTTCTTCTTCATCGTCGCAAGAGTGGCTTATGTACCCCAGGTCATGCTGGTGGAAGGTAAGAGTGTTATCGAGTCAGTGGGACGGAGCATTTCGCTGGCGCGAGGCAATGTTCGTCGTCTGATGGCAATGACTCTGTTCACTACTTTCGGCACGATCTCGGCATTGATGATTCTGTCGATGGCGATTGGTTTTTTTGGCGGGCTCAGCGGAATCAATCCGGTGAATCCGGCAGAATGGCCCGCGTGGTACGCGATCGCCGGCAGCATACTCGGACCGTTAAGTGCGATACTGCTCACCCCAATCTGGATGCTGGGATTGTCGCTGCTCTATGTTGACGAACGAGTCAGGCATGAAGGTTACGACATTGAATTGATGGCGGCCCGTCAGCTTGGCGAGGTTCCTGACATTAACGTGACGTCGCCTTTGGGAACCGCACTTTATACGGAGCGTAAGATACCACCTCCAGCGCCGAGGTCATCCGGCAGCGTTCTGAATCTCAGTTGATTCACTGATGTCTCAGATCTCAACAAAGTCTTTGAGCCGCAGTGCTGCGTGTGGCGTGTTGCTCACCGTCCTGTTGTTTGTTTGTCCTGGAAGTGTGGCCGCGATTCCGATTTCTGAGTATGAGCAGAATATTAAGAAGGCGATCAGCTCGCTAGAGTCGCTCATCACAGATGAAGAAGGCGAAATCCCTGATTACGATAATGAGTTGAATCAGAGTGTCGAGGAAGTTCGCGCTACCTTGCCGAAAAACCAGACGGTTGAGGCGGACGGAGAGGTTTACAACGTTGATAACGCCTGGTTGCACCAGGCCCTCGACGAGCTAAAGCAACAGGCTTACCGATCCGAAAGAGTCGAACAGATCGTTGAGCGTCTCAAGGCAATGGAAACTCGACTGGCCGAACGTCAGAACCAAACTCAAACACGTGAAAGTAAAGACGCCACAAAAAAGAGACTTGAAACGATTCTTGCGCGACCCGAATACGCATCGGAAGTAAAAGGTCCAAATGCGCTTCAACGGTTGCTTCGAGACTTTATTGAGTGGCTCAAGAAGATCTTGCCGAAGCCCAGATCCCCGCAGGCAGGCCCCGGTGAATGGTTCATTCTCGTTGTTAGAGTCCTCGTTGGCATTGCCGCGGTGGCGTTGGCTTATTTCCTTATCAAACTGTTAGTAGGTCGCTTCAAGCGCTCTAAAAGAATCAAGCCGCGCAAGAAGAAAGAACCTCGCATCGTCCTCGGCGAACGATTGGAACCGGAACAAACTGCGACCGACTTACTATCCGAAGCGGAGGCACTCGCGCGCCGCGGCGAACTCCGAGCCGCGATTCGCAAAGCCTACATCGCTTTACTTGTCGAACTCGGCGATCGAAAAATTATCAGCCTGGCCCAGCACAAGACCAATCGCGATTATCTGAACGCACTGCGCGGTCTTCCCCCGCTACATTCCAGTATGAGAGGACTTACTGATAGCTTCGAGCGCCACTGGTATGGTTTCGCAGAGGCTAATCAAAGCGATTGGCAAAACTTTCGCGACGGCTATCTTGCGGCGTTGCACAAAGGACAGTAACTCACGATGCGCCAGCGACTCACCATCATTCTGACCTTCGTAGTTATCATTGGTCTACTCGTGCTTCTCAACACGTTCACTTACGTCAAGGATGAGCCGCCTCGCGATATGGAGATCTCTCCAAATCGTTCCACCTACCATTCAGGACCAACAGGTACGCGAGCGTTTCACGATTTGCTTAGTGAGTCGGGCTACAAAGTTATTCGTTGGCGAGAAACAACGGAAAAGCTGGCAGGGGATTCGGGGTCTTCGATCTCGACGTTCGTGGTGGTGGGCCAGATGCAAGTTCCTTTTACCGAAGAGGAAGCAAAAGTTTTACACCAGTGGATAGCGTTCGGTGGACGTTTGATTCTTATCGATCGTGACGCCGAGAGTTACCTTTTACCAAAAGTCGCAGGGTTGGAGCGTCGGCTGGACCAACTTTGGCTTTCCTGATCTGGATACGGATCCCGCAGATGCGAAAAAGATGACGGAGAACGTGACCGCACTTCTGCCGGTGCAGCCCACCACGCTCACGCGCGGTGTGACGGCAGTAATGCCGTCTCGCTTTGCTTCACGTGTGACGATTGCTTCTCCGGCTGAGATTCCGACCGGGGCCGTGGCTGTCCCCAGTCGAATGATCCAGTGGACGTTGGCGACGACATGATGGAGGATTACTCGACCCGGTCTCCCGCCCCGATCACGCACATTGCAGATCAAAACGGCGCGTTGCTGGTTGACTATTCTTACGGTCTGGGACGAGTAGTAGTGTTAAGCGATCCTTACATCGTCTCGAATGGTGGGATCAGGCTGAATGACAACTTGCAGCTTGCGTTGAATACTCTCGGATATAGCGACGGAGTAATCGCTTTCGACGAGTATCATCAAGGCCGAGGCATCAGCGGAAACGCTTTGGCTACCTACTTTGCGGGTACGCCTGTGCTCGCGCTCGCGGCTCAACTCGTGCTGCTGATCCTGCTGGTGCTTTGGACCAATGCGCGCAGGTTCGGACGTCCTTTGCCGCTTGCGCAAGTCGATCGTCGTTCGAGTTTGGAGTTTGTTGCCTCGATGGCCGAGCTTCAGGAACGTTCACGTGCTTTCGATCTCGCCATCGAGAACATCTACTCACGAACACGTCGCGTTCTCGCTCGATATGCGGGCGTAAACTACAACAGTCCACGTTCGGAGATCGCCGACCGAGTTGCGTCGCGCTCAACAATCGATCGACAAAAGCTGGAGACATTGATGCGCCAGTGCGAAGAAGCTATCAACGGGAAACCGATCAATTGGCGTCAGTCGATCGATCTGGTCAGACGACTGCGTGAAGTCGAGCGAGATCTCGGACTGCAAATGCGTTCACGCGAGGTACGACAAGCTGCGGAAAATATTTGACGAAAGGATAGATCTTTAAGTACAAAGACAAATTACGAACAAGACAAAACTGCCTGACACTGTTGCTTCCACCGTCGAACACATTCGAAATGAATTACAGAAAGTCATTGTCGGACAAGACGACGCGATCGAACAGATTGTGATCGCGCTGCTGGCGGAAGGTCACGCGCTGCTGGAGGGCGTGCCGGGTATCGCCAAAACGCTGACCGTCAAAACGCTGGCGCGAATAATCAACGCCGGTTTCAGTCGCATTCAATTTACGCCTGACCTCATGCCTTCCGACATAACAGGCACCAACGTCTTCAACATGGCCACGTCAAATTTCAACCTGCGGCGTGGTCCAGTATTCACCGACATCCTTCTGGCTGACGAGATCAATCGCACGCCGCCAAAAACGCAGGCGGCCTTGCTCGAAGCAATGGAAGAACGACAAGTGACGATCGATGGTGAAGCATACCCACTGCCGCCGATCTTCACCGTGCTTGCTACCGAAAACCCAATCGAATACGAAGGCACTTACCCACTACCTGAAGCGCAACTCGATCGGTTCCAACTCAAGATAATGTTGACCTATCCCAGCGTTGAGCATGAGCGCGAAGTAGTCGCGCGATGGGACTCGGGTTTCAATTCAAGGCGATTGGACGACGTTGATATACGACCACTCTCCGACCCGGAGGCCATCCTTCGCTGCCGTGAGGAAATTGCCAGGGCGCGAATGGAACCCGGCGTTCAGCATTATGCTGTCGATCTCGTGCGTCGCACGCGCGCTCATCCATTCATTCATTACGGTGCGAGTCCGCGCGCGTCTGTGGCACTGCTTCTTTGTTCGAAAGCACTCGCGGCGATTCGCGGGCGCGAATTTGTAACTCCCGACGACGTGCGCGACGTTGCGCTACCAGTCCTTCGTCATCGTTTGACGTTGCGTGCCGAGGCCGAGCTCGATGGCGTCACGCCTGATTCCGTGATCACAGACATCCTCAAAACAGCGGAGGTGCCGCGATAGAAGTCCGGCCACAGACGCTCGCGGATAACAACGGATCTGCTACACCTTCGTCTGTGAACGTACGTCGCGGCTTTGTCTTCACCAGGTTGTTCTACGTTCTCGCAGCCCTCGCGTTTATTCCTTTGGTTTTGTCCTGGGACCAACCGTGGTTGCGTTGGTTTGCACTTGCTTACAACGTCCTGCTTCTTGGCGCCGCGATCGCGGAGTCGAGATTGCGCAAGCTCCCGAGTGGCGTGACGATCTCACGTGAGTTTGGCGGCCGCTTCGCCATGGGAGCGGAAACCGAAGTCAAAGTAAATATTCAAAACTCTTCCAATCGATCGCTCGCGTTGATAGTGAAAGACGAGTATCCGCCGCAGATGACTCTGAACGGCGAGCGAGAAGCGCGTATCGATGTTGAGGCACAAAGCACGGCGACGCTCATCTACGGAGTTACACCACCGCGACGCGGACGGTTTGAGTTTGGACAAACAGCCTTGCGCTTTCGCTCGAAGTTCAGGCTGGTGTGGTGCCAGATGAACGTCGTGGAACCGGCTGCGGTGAAGGTCTATCCCAACATCCGGCGCGCACGAGAAGCAGAGCTCAAAGCGCTCGGTGTGCGTTCAGTGGTTTCGTCACATCGCAAAACTTCATGGCGTGGTGAAGGTCGCGAATTTGAATCGATGCGCGACTACGTGCGTGGCGACGAGCTGAGGCATATTTCGTGGACCGCCACAGCGCGTCGCGGAAAACTCACCACGCGCCAGTATCAGATCGAACGAGATCAAACAATTCTGATCGCGCTCGACGCCGGCCGCCTCATGACAGCGCGTATCGAACAGGAAACAAAACTGGATTCAGCGGTACACGCAACGCTCGCTCTGTTTTCAGCTGCCGGCCGGGCGGGTGACAACGCGGGACTCGTCGTCTTCGGTCGCCGAATCAAAAGTTATCTGCCTCCGGGTCGCGGGCGCGATCACATTGAATCCGCGCTCGAAGCATTGCACGCGGTCGAACCCGAGATGATCGAACCTTCTTATCCACACGCGTTCGAGTTCATCGCGGCTAACAGTAAACGCCGATCCCTCGTTGTTTTGTTGACTGATCTCGTCGACGAAGAAGGCTCAAAAGAGTTGCTGACGTCGCTTCACATTTTGCGCCCGCGCCATTTGCCACTCGTAGTTACGATTGCAGATAGAGATTTGAAAGCAGTTGTTCGCACGACTCCGGATTCAGTTCGCGACCTGTTCACGCAATCTGTAGCCGAAGAGATCATTCATCATCGTGAAGCTGCGCTGCGCTGGGTTGAATCGGTTGGAGGCCTGGCGCTCGACGTCACCGCGGCTGCTCTCGCGCCGGCTTTGTTGGAGACGTATTTACGAGTTAAAGAACGAGGGCTTTTGTAGTCATAGGTCCTATAAGTCCTATAGGTCTTATATTACTCATGGCCTACGAAGAGCAGGTACGAATACAGCGCAACACCACTAATCGCGGCGATGCTGTACTTGATTCTCGGATCGATCGGCTGTGGCGAAATAAATCCTTCGATTGTCCCTGCAACGACGAGTAGCAGCGCAACGCCCATCATTAGCCGTACAGCCTCCATGCCGCGAGTTTTGAGTGCGTCAGCGCGCGTGAGATCACCGGGCATAAGGATCGCGCTACCAATGAGCAGGCCAGCGCCACCGGCGATAAAGATGCACGAGAGTTCAACGACTCCGTGGGCCACCATGAACGTCACCAGATCGTTGCCAAATCCCGCGTGATAAGTCAGCGCAAGCACTGAGGCAATGTTGGCTCCGTTAAAAGCGAGATAGAACAGAGTGCCGATTCCAAACATCGCGCCGAATGCGAACGTGTAGATCGTGACCATGATGTTGTTGGCCATGATCGCGCTCGCGCCTTCCTGGTTCGATTCGTTGAGTCGTTCCCACCACGGCGTCTTTGTTTCGATGTAGAGTTCGCGGAAGGCGGGGCTGACGCCGACGACCTCGGAGAACTCCGGATCGTAACGCGTACCAACAAAGCCGATCACCGAGAAGGTCGCAAAGACGAGAAAAGAGAGAAGCGTGTAGCGCCAGGTGCGACGGAATGTTTGTGGCAGTTCGCGTGTAAAGAACAGGCGAATTCGTTTACCGCCTTGCGCGTCAGCTCGATAGATACGACCGTGCGCGCGAATGACAAGACTGTTCAGATAGTTGACGAGACGTGGATCTCGCGACTCCGCGCGAGCAATCGCAAGATCGGAAGCCGTGCGACGATAGATGCGGCCCAACTCACGAACTTCGTCTTTTCGCAAACGGCCCAGCGAGGCGCGGTCAAGCAACTTGAGCAGGTCCTCGAGTCGTTGCCAGGCGTTTTTGCGGCTACTGATGAAGCGATCGGTAGGCACAACAGGAAGATACCTGATTTCCCGCGATCCTGTCTTAAAATTTGTTCATGACCCCGCTTGTCGAATGTGTTCCAAATTTCAGTGAAGGACGCAATCCGGAAACGGTGCGGCTGATTGCTGAATCTATCGCTTCTGTTGACTCAGCATGCGTGCTCGATACGCACATCGATCCCGATCACAATCGCTCTGTGATTACGTTTGTGGCGCCACCGGAAAATGTTGTGGCAGCGGCGGTTAGGTGTGTCGAGCGCGCGTCGGAGCTGATTGATATGCGCGTGCATCAGGGGGAACATCCGCGTCTCGGCGCCATTGATGTTTTGCCCTTTGTCCCTGTGCGTGGGGTGACGATGGACGACTGCGTGCGCGTGGCTCACGAAGCCGGAGGAGATCATCGCGCGAGAACTCTCGATTCCGGTGTACTACTACGAGCACGCTGCGTTGCGGCCCGAGCGAGTGAATCTTGAAGATGTGCGTCGCGGCGCGCTGGAACTGCTTCGCGAACAGATCACGACGAATCCGGAGCGCGCGCCTGACGTGGGGTTGGCCCAGGTTCATGACTCGGCCGGCGCGATCGCGGTTGGCGCGCGTCCAATCCTGATTGCCTTCAATGTGATTCTTCACAGCAGTGATCTCGATATCGCGCGGCAGATCGCGCGCAAGATCAGAGCACGCAACGGCGGGTTGCCGTTTTTGAAAGCTTTAGGATTTCGATTGCAGACACGCGGACTGGTCCAGGTGTCAATGAATCTCGTGAACCATCAAGTGACATGGGATGGCTGCTGCGTACGATGCTGTTCAGCGCGAAGCAGATCTGCTGCGTGTTGAGATCGACAGCGCGGAGATCGTCGGTCTCGTACCGCGAAACGCTCTCGATCGCGAAGCTGCTTACTTCAGGAAATTGGAGAACTTTTCAGACGCAAAGATCCTTGAACACCAAATTTCAAACTGCTTATCTGTGTAATTTTGCGCATTTTTGAGTACTAAGATCCAAGCCTGATGATTTCGCGTCGCAGGCGCTCGTGACGCCGCATCAACTTCAGATACGTTGTTTCTTCGAGCGCCCGTTTTCGCTTGCACAACGCGCTCGAGCAACTTTTTGTCCTCAGCGCTCCAAGTCGTCAGATTCAGTAGCTCGGTAAAATGTTTGACCTTTTGGCGCGCTGCTTCAAATCCGATCTTCCGAACCTGAAAAAGATCCCAATCACCCGCTCGCTCCTCGTTGAGCTCGAATATCATCGGACTCTCCGCCAGCCGTTTCAACGTGCGCGCCGGCGTGCGATAACCGGTTCGAGTAGCGATCTTCTGTTCCTCTTTTTGGACCAGCTCCAACAACTCACGACGCGTAGGCCGAAATCCGAGTTTGCGATAAAACCAGAACGCGCCTGATTCAATGCCTTCTTCATTCTCAAATCCGATTTGATACGGGTCGATCGCGAAGGTCGTCACACCCACCAGGTGGCGCATGACGTTGAGAACTCGCGCATACAGCCACGCCGTTTCACCATCGCGAAACGTGTAGTAAAGGTTGAAGCCGCTTTCCATTCGTTCAAAGATCGACAGTCCTTCGAAGTACCCAACAGGCACGCCGTTCTTGTAAATCGTTAGCGCATGATACGCGCGCAACGGCAGACGTTTCTCGGCTGGCAGACCGAACACAAAGAATTCTACGCCGCGACCCAGGGCTGCGTGATACACGTGTCGCGGATCACCGTGAGTGAAGCCATAAAGTTCGCGATACCTGATCGTTGAACTTTCACGAGCGCGGTCGAGAGCTTTTTCACCCTCCTTCACCGGCAACTTCCGCAGTTCGGGCGGTGGCTGGTCCAACTCTTCTTTCAGCCGAACGTCGCGGCGCTGAATCAATGGACGGGGATGAAAGAACAACCTCGACGTAGCAGTACGCAATCCTGTGCGAGTTGAGCGAAAGCGTGGTGTCCAGCGAACGTAGAGCTGCTGTGAGTCGTAGAGCTCAGCCTTCTCTTCTTCAGAATTCGGAAGCTCGTTGAAACGTTCGATCAGCCATGACAGTTCAGAACGCTCGCGCGCGCGCCGCCGCGAGCCATTCTCGATAAGGTACGTTCGCTTCAACCAAAGCATCTTCTTCGAGGAACGGGATAAACCGCGGCCACGTCTGCGCTAGACGATACTCATCTTCGAACCACTCCCAATCGAGCGCCACTTGCGCTGGGTAAGTTTGAGAGAGCCAGCGCACGATGTAGTAGCTGAAGGTATCAGTAACCGACATCCCGGCGATGCCTGACACTTCCGGAGTTTCGAGCGACGTGAGATCGATGTCTTGTTCGCGTAGCCGTAAGATTCGACGCGGGAAGGTGCGAAGCTGAGCGCCGGCTTTGCGTGCGACAGCCGCATTGTGAGGATAAGCACGAAGAAAGAGCAGCAGCTCGTGAAAACGAAGCAACTCGTCGGGGTCACGAAACGTTCGCCGTGAAAGGCGTTCGAGCAGGGCCTCAACTCTCTTCGCTTGCTTCGGCCCAAACTCGGTTTTCAGTTTGTCCAGTTGATTGAGGCTCAAGCTCGTCGAATAAACTTTGCGGCAATCCAACCCAGCAGTACGAGTATCGCTAAGATGATCCAGTTGTATCGATCACCGTAACTCACTCCGGGAAAGTGGTTGCTGATCATCAGGAACACAACCGGCACTGCCATGAAAGTGTTTTGTTTAGAACGCAGTTTTGCCTGTGCCGAGAGACGATCATCAGGTTTGCGGCCTTCATTCAGCGCCGCAATCATCTTCTTTTGCGCAGGCAGGATGTGCATCCAAACATTCGCCGCCATTATCGTTCCGAAGATCGCTCCGACGTGAATGTAAGCCGCGCGTGCACTGAAGACGGTCGTGAGTCCGTAAGCGACGACGACGATGAGCACGTAAGCGACGGCTGCGAATGCCTTTTCATTCCGTGCCAATGGCGTCTGCATCAGCACGTCGTACACGAAGCCGCACGCTAAGATCACACCGATTCCGATCGCTACCGCAACGCCCAGGTTGAGGTCGCGTACGTCACGATCGATCAACGCCCCGCCGCCGAGATAGTAAATAAGAATCAGCAACGCAAACCCGCTGAGCCACGTTGTGCCCGCTTCCCAACGAAACCAGTGCAACGTGCGCGAAGCGAGATCCGGTATCTTTCGTCTCTCGACGACGTAGAAACCGCCGCTATGGACCATCCACACCTGCGGGACAACACCAGTATTCATTGCGGCTTTTTCTTCTTCGGTCAGGCGAGCGTCGAGCCAGGTGAAGTAGTAAGTCGTGCCAACCCACATGATTCCCGCAAAAACGTGTATCCAGCGAAGTAGCAGGTTGAGCCACTCGCTTAGCGTCGGATCGAGAATCATCAGCTTTGATCTTTAACTGCCACGATACGTCGAATAGCCGTAAGGACTGATCAGAAGTGGAACATGATAGTGCTGGGCTCCCTCGTCCACTTTGAAAACTACCGTCACCTGTGGATAGAAGCAGGAGACGCTAAGCGATGAGTAATATGGTTCGGTATCAAAAATCAGGCGGTATGTTCCGTTGGACACAGGACGGTCAACCAGGAAGAACGGTTTCACGCGCCCGTCCTCGTCGGTCCAGGCGTGGCTCAACTCGGTCCAACTTTCGTCGGTGTTCTGTATTTCAAGGCAAACGGCCACGCCACTTGCCGGAGCTCCCCTTGACGTGTCGAGTATGTGGGTTGAGATGGTACTCATTTCGGACTTAGGTTTTGGCCTTTGAAACTCTGTCCACGCAGTATCTTATTAAACTTGCCTTTTGCAAAGACCTAAAACCAAAAACCTAAGGCCTATTTACTAATTTTTTCAGTCGTAACTCTGTAATCTTACTTTGCTCGGTAGCGGCGATCGGCAGTTCAGTTTCGGCGTCGTTTTCGAGCCGTTTCTTTAAGGCTTCCAGCATTTCGTCGGACGTTTTCCCCGTCGCGCAAATGATAAAAATGAAGCCAAACTTCTGCTCGTAGGCCCAATTCAGGGCCGCGAGAGCGTCGACTGTCTCGCGCGACGAAGTGGCTACTCCGGCTTGTTCCTGGCCAGACCACTGGCGCGACTGGTCCGAAACGGGAGTGGCCGCTTTCTTTTCGCCGATCTTTGGATGACTGCGAAATGCCTCGAGCCAATCGTCGCCGTGCAGGGACCACCAAACGTCATTAGCGTTCGCGATTAGCGTTTCGACGCTTGCGTAAGGCCGGGCATTCGCCACGCTCTCGGCCCAGCGTTTTGAGCCACAACATTGCAGCAGCGTCTTCACTGCCTCCGCGTGCGGCATTGAGTTTAACCATTCGAGATCCATCGACTAATGAAACGTTCCGTAAACGCGTAACCGGCTGACGCCGCCATCGGGAAAAATGCTGAAGCGAAGATGTGATGCGATGCCAGTGTCGAGCAGTTCCTCAGCGAAGAAGTGGCGCGTGTGGGCTTGCAGTTTGGTGCGCGGTAGAACGGTGGACCATTGAACCGATAGATCAGTGAGTGCTTCCGCGCTTAAGCCCTCGACGTTGCAGGCCTCAAGTGAACAGCTCTCGGGGAAGTTACCTTTGAAATGAGACGTATCAATCTCAATGCGCTGTATCTGCCCCGGTCTGCCAAGCTTTATGATTACCCAGTCGTGGCCTGGACCACGGCGACGTTTTGTTTCCCAGCCGTCACTCATGTTGGCGGCACGCCCGGGCATGATCAGGTTGTGACGATGACCGAAGAACATGTCGCTGCACGAGAGTACGAGCCCGCCGTTTTCAGCCGCAACAAGATCGACCTGGCCTGAACTTTCGAGTTGTTCCCAATCGGGGATCACTTCGCCATAGACGCGAAGCCGCGCCACGCCACCATCAGGAAAGATCTTGAAACGAAGATGCGTGATGCGTTCGTCGTACTGGATTGGGAAAGGATTCTGGCTATCGCCGGCAAGCGGCATCTGAGGCAGGAGCGGCACCCATTGGACCATTTCCCCAGTTAACTCTTCTTCAGCCGGCAGGCCGTTAAAGGTAGCGCCGTCGAGTGAGCAATGCTCCGGGTAGTTGCCGCGAAAGTAACTGGTATCGACTACGACGCCGCGAACGATTCCGGGAAGACCGAGACGAATGATGCACCAATCAAAACCGGGAGTGCGGCGGCGCCGGCTTTCCCATCCATCCATCCACTTGCCACGGTCCGTGTACTTTCCCTCAATAAAGATCGGCGCGCTCGCCTTCAAGAGATTCTCTTTAGGCGCAAAAAAATCATCATTCGCGATCAAAACCGCGCCACCCACGCGCTCCGACGCCAGATCGATTAGTTCAGTGAAATCCATTTCTTAGCCACAAAAAGCACAAAAGTCACAAATAATCAGTTCACAATGTATTTCTTTACCTCGAGACGTGGTCCTCCAAAATTGATCAGCAAACCATGCTCGATTCGAGATGCGCGTAAGTAACCCAGTAGCTGTGCTGTGTGCTCATCAACCAGCGCGCGGACACCCTTAATTTCACAAATTAACCGGTTGTCGATAAACAAGTCAGCCTTAAGAAATCCGAGCAAAGTGCCATCTTCATCATAGACTCTGACTTCCTGTTGTTGCTCAACGCTGATACCTCGTTTTCTCAATCGATGCGCGAGCGCGTTTTCGTAAATCTGTTCGCGATGTCCGCCACGCAAATACGTGTGAATCTCAAAACTCGTTTGCCTAACGATATTGCAAAGCGTGAGGATGTCGCCGTCGTGAGGATCGGTCTTCATAACTTTCCTTTCTCTTTTGTGTTCTATGTGCCTTTTGTGGCTAAGCCTTTCTTAAGATTAGGTGGCCACGTGGGCTCTCTTCAAGGTGGCCACCATCATAAACTTTTCTCCCGCGAAGGAAAGTCTTTTGCACTACTCCAGTTAAGGTCGCGCCGTCGTAAGGGGTGATTTTGTGGCGATGATGGAGAGCGTGGGCGTCGACGATGAATGCTTCGGCCGGGTCCCAGATGACGATGTCGGCATCGTTCCCAACCGCGATGGCGCCCTTTTGTGACTGCAACGAGACTTGTGCGGCCGGATTCGCGCAGAGCCATCGGGTCAGATCGAGTAAAGAGAACCCGCGGCGACGCGCTTCGGTCCAGACGACCGGCAACCTGAGTTGCAACGAAGCAATGCCACCCCACGCCTTAATAAAGTCACCACTCTCCCGCAACTTCATCTCGCCCGGACAAGGCGAATGGTCCGAAACGATGAAATCGATCGTTCCGTCCGCAACGCCCTCCCAGAGCCGTTCGCGATTATCACGCTCGCGAATCGGTGGACAACACTTAAACTCTGTCGCACCGTCGACGATCTCTTCAGCGGTGAAGTGCAAATAATGCGGACAGGTTTCAGCAGTGATTTTCACGCCCTCCACTTGGGCCTTGCGCAACACCGGAACCCCATCCGCAGACGAAAGATGAACAATGTGCACGCGGGTGCCGAATTCGCGACAGAGTCGAATCATCAACTCGATCGCTTCATTCTCAGCCGCGCGTGGTCGTGAATCCAGAAACGTTTGATAACTCTCAGCAGACGCGTCGACGGTCCTGATTGGCCCAGGCAGCTCAGCATGAACGATTAACAACGCGCCCAGCCTCGTCAGTTCCGGCATTGCTTCGCGCAAGTGCTCCTCAGTCACGTGTGGAAACTCATCGACACCTGACGGAACGAGAAAACATTTGAAACCGACCACGCCCGCTTCAAACATTCGCGGAAGCTCGGGAGTGTTTCCCGGGACCACGCCACCCCAAAATCCGACGTCTATAAAACAGTTGTTCGTTGCGGTCTCTAATTTAGTATTGAACCCTGCGAGAGTAGTCGTGGGAGGAATTGAATTGAGCGGCATGTCGATCAGCGTTGTAACGCCGCCCGCCGCTGCGGCTGAGGTCGCCGTTTGAAAGCCTTCCCATTCTGTGCGCCCCGGTGAGTTGACGTGAACGTGCGTATCAACCAACCCCGGCATGATCACTGAGTCAGCGTCGATCACCTCGCAGTCCTTCGCAACGTGATCGTAGTCAGTCACAGCAACGATCTTCCCGTCACGAACATGGACCGAGCGTGGCGCGATCGTGTCAGGCAACACAACGTTCGGCCCGCGAATGATCAGATCAACACCCGACATTAAGTAAATACCGGTGGTGGTGGCGGCAAGTTTGACGGATCTTCGTTCGGGTTGCGCAGACCAAACACTTGCTCGTAAGCCACGTCTACTGCGGCATAACTTATCGGCAGCACGAGAAACATGCCGACGTAACACAATAGAGCTCCTGCCAAACCCAGCAAACCGGTGAGAATCATCATCCCGAGCAAGCGCCAGAAGTTTGCCATCGCCGCCCTAAAACTCAACTTAACAGCGTCGAAACCCTGAAGTTTCCGGTCCACAATGAGAGCATAAGAAAAGGTAAAGCCAACGGAGACGAGGAGAATTACCGCCAGGATGACGAGGATGAAGATCATGAACATGACAAACACCCCCAGCGCCGCCGCCGGATTGGGTTCGCCCGACGCGCCTTGCGCAGCCACCGAAAATATCATTCCCAGATAAAAGATAATGTACGCAGGAACCACGACGACCATGATTGGCACGATGTAAAGCAAGCTCGCGATCAAACTTTGGCCAAAATAGTCGAACCCTTTGAATAGATCTCCGAATTCAACCGGCTCACCTCGCCTTTGCTTGAAAAAGGCCAGGTTGATGCCACACATCATTGGCCCCATGAGTATCGCCATCGGGACGGCTGATGAGATCAGTAGTCCGACCAGACAAATACCGACGAATAACCAATACCGATCTTTTATGGTCGCCCATCCAGTCTTGATGCATTGCACGGGCTCGACCACGTTTCGTTTGAAGGGGATCTCGGGTGTCATTTTGTTTTCCTGAAGACCGGAGTTGGGTAGAGCTTATTCGTATTCATGGCTGCGGCCGCGCGAGGGCTGGACCACCTGGCACACGGCCAAACGGCGGTCTTGGACCATAACCGGGACGAACCATCGGCGCACGGCGCGGCGAAAGAACGGTCGAGTAACTGCCGCCGTATGGAGAACGAAAGCGCGGCGACGAAAACGGAACAAAGGTGTAGTGAGTCGTTCCGGGATTCTGAAACCAGAACCCGGTATTTCGAAATCGAACTCGTCGCAATCGATCCAGATGCGCGGCCATTGAGATCACATCGCTTCCGTTATAGAGCTTGCCTTCACCCCGATGGTCACTCCAAACGTCGAAGTTGTCGACCACTTTCTTATCGCAATCGTAAACTGTTTCCGCGGAGATTTTCTTGCATGAGCCGACCGGTCGTCCTTTGACGAACACTTTACCGTCGCGAACCGTGATCTCATCACCATTTGGCTTGATATCAATCCGGTAAAATCCGTTGTCTGCTATTGTCGCCGATGTCGACGAGCCGGCAAGTCGAATGGGAGGAGTTTCCTTTTCTTCAAACCGTGCGACGTCGAGAATCGCTGAGCCTTGCAAAAGTTTCATCGAGATCGACTCGTTCGACAGTTCCTGAAACAGAATTTCCGACTTGCTGTCGATCCTGAGATGAATGTCAGGCAACATCGTCAGCTCAGCGAAAGTGTGCGCGCTCGTGCGCAATTTGTCCCCAGTTTCGAGTTGTGATTTTTCAGTCAGCTGCGCCCATTCTTTCCCTTGTCGACTGAACTCGACACCGGCTTCGACAAAGTTGACGGCGCCCGGTCTGGCAGAGACGACAAAACGGGAACTCTTGCTTTGTTCCTCCTTGTCAGGAAGGTCGACAGACGTTTCCTCGCCTTCCTTGCGGTCCTTGGTCCACGGCGCTTCGTTTTTCAACAGGCGGTTTGCGTCGACGAGCTGATCCGCGCGCTCACGACTCCACCCGTCGAAGGTATCCGCGAGCTTAGTGTCTATTTCAGTGATCACGACGCCCTGGCTCGAAGCTGCGCCGCTACGCTTTTCTTTGACGCGCCGGCCGTTTATCACTGCCTCTCCATCGCGCACGATCAGATCGGTGCGTCGGGCATTGAAAGAATTAATGCGAAATATGCCAGGGCGAGTGATGAACACTTCTGAGTTCGGAGTAATGATCCGGATCAACTCATATATCTGGCTAAGCGACTCGAAGAAGAACGAGGTTTCACCGTCTTTCGAAAGAATCTCGAGATTGATCGCGCCGTGATTCAGCTTCAACCTCATCTTATCGGTCGGGTCGCTGAATATCTGCACCTCCGACTCTTCGCCCAGTCGCAAATAGTTGCCGGGTTGGAGTAATAACTCGGCGTACGAATTGGATCCGGTTTTAATGAAGTCGCCTTCCTGCAACTTGTGACCGGCCTCGAGATTGAACTTGCCATCGCCACGCTGGTAGAACACGTCGCCTTTCACAGCATTTGCGCGTATGCCGCTGGTGAAACCTTCGTAACTCTCGTGGTTCTGCCCGCGTGCAGACGTCAGGCACGCCACGATCAGAATCACTCCTAATCCTGTAATCCGGTAAAACAGACTCTTAACCTCTTAATGTTCTGAGAAAATCCACCAGCAGATTCTTCGCTACCTGCAAACGATACTTTGCCGTCGATCGAATGTCATCAATGGGAGAGATCTCGTGCAATAAAGTTTCGCACGCGATGCCGGCGGTTTCGTCGTCGAGCTTTCGTCCGCGCAGCAAGTTCTCTGTCTGCACGCATCGCACGACGATAGGAGCAACACTTCCCACGGCCATCCTCGTGTCCGTGATTTGCCCGTCTTCAGTTTTGCCAACAGCGGCGAAACACACTTTCGAGATCGCTTGAGCTTTTCGCGTACCGACTTTGCGATAGTAATGCGTCATCTCGCTGGTATTGCGTGGCAAGCGAATTCGGACGAGCAGTTCGTCAGGATCGATGCGCATCTGCTTGTAGCCAGTGTGAAAGCTTTGATACGGAAGCCACCGAGAACCGCGCGTGGATTCAAGCTCGATCTCAGCCTCGTATGCCAGCAACGCGGGCGGTGAATCCGCGGCTGGTGAAGCATTAACGATGTTACCGCCGAGTGTGCCTCGGTTCTGGATTGCGAGGCCACCTGTTTCACTCGCGGCCTGACAAAGCATCGGAAACTCGCGGCTCAGGATCGGATCGGCTTGGACTTCAGTATAGGTGGTAAGCGCGCCGATAGTGACGTGCGAGTCATTCGCTTCGATACCATGCAGTTCGTGTAAACCCCAGATGTTGACGTAGTTTTGATGGGCCAACTTGCCGGCCTCAAACAGCACCATTAGATCCGTGCCACCGGCGAAAGGCTTCCAAACGCCGGGTTCATTCGTGAGCAGCACGAGAGTATCGGCTAGGGAAGCCGGCGTGGTTAACTGAAAATGTGGAACGAAGGCTCTCACTTCTGGCAAGCGCGCACTACCGACTCAAAGATCTTCATGTAGCCGGTGCAGCGACAAAGATTTCCTGCGAGACCGTTGCGAATGTCGGCTTCTGATGGTTCAGGATTTCGCTTAAGGAGATCGACAGCAGCCAAAACCATCCCGGGCGTACAGATCCCGCACTGCGCTCCGCCATGCTCGATGAACGCCTGTTGAACTCCGTGCAAGTCGTCGCCGGTTGCGACACCTTCGATCGTCGTTATTTCGGTTCCGTTAACCTGGGCCATCGGCACGAGACAACTGTTGACGATCTGCCCGTCGACGATCACGGTACACGCGCCACACTCCCCCTCACCACATCCTTCCTTGGTGCCTGTGAGTTGCAACTGCTCACGCAACACATCAAGTAGCCGCGCCATCGGAAACACCTCGAGTTTATGCGCGTCGCCGTTGACTGTGAAGTTGACTGTTTGGGTGCCGGACATTCGTGCGTCGCGGTAAGCATACCATGTACTGAATGTTCGGCTGGAGCAAGTGTCCTAAATTTGAAAGTCTCCTCTGCGTAATCTCTGCGTACTCAGCGCCTCTGCGGTGAATGGCTCGTAAAACCGGCGCCAGAACGAGAGGTTTCACCTGCCGGTATTCAGTGAGAGTCAATTGGCGCGGGCGACGTGAGGATGGCAACTTCTCGATCAACATTTCGGGCAACTAACCGCACTTGCCTCGTGCTTCGGGCAAGGCATACCATGTACTGCATGTTGGACTGGAGTAATTGCCTGGAAGTAGAGCGAGTTGAAGGGAAAGTCAGCGGTGCGTGGGTTTTCAAGGGAACTCGTGTTCCCGTGAAGGCCCTTTTTGAGAACCTCGGAGCCGGGGCCACTGTTAATCAGTTTCTCGCGTGGTTTCCAGGTGTAACATTAGACCAAGCTGTCGCGGTCCTCGGTTATGCCGAGCAAAGCTTGGCAGAAGTTTAATATAGTTCCTCACAACTAATGCGAATCCTGTTCGACCAAGGTACTCCCTTACCTCTCAAACAACATCTGCTTAAACACACTGTTGTAACAGCGTTTGAGTTGGGCTGGTCGGATTTGAAAAATGGAGAACTTCTGGCAGCAGCGGAAGGTTCGTTCGACCTATTCATAACAACAGATCAACAAATCCGATATCAGCAAAATCTTACCGGAAGAAAGTTGGCAGTCTTGGTTCTCTTAACCACAAGTTGGCCCCGGATTAGAACGTGGATACCGCAGATACAAGATGCTGTTGAAAAGATCAAACGGGCGGGTAATTGGAGATAACATTAAGTAACTAACTTCTCAATCAACGCTTCGGGCATCAGTGGAATGCGGTTGAAGCTGGTGCCTGTGGCGTTTTCGATTGCGTTTAGGATTGCCGGGGCGGCGCCGTCCATCGGGAGTTCGCCGATGCCTTTGGCGCCGCCTGGTCCATAGGCGTACGGGTTTTCCTCGAAGAACACGCGGATCGGTGGAATGTCGGCGGGGGTTGGGATGATGTAGTTGGTCATCTGATTGTTTGCCATGCGCCCGTCTTTCCAGACGACGTTTTCAAATAAGGTGAATCCGATCGCCTGGGCCACACCGCCTTCGATCTGCCCTGCCGCAAGCACTGGATTCAGCACGCGCCCGACTTCCTGTAGCGCGACAAAATCCTCCACGTGCGCCTCGTAAGTTAATTCATCAAACGATACTTCAGCCACGTAAACCGCCCACGCGTAAGCAGCGTATGCGTCACCCTGGTACTTCTCATCGTCCCAATGGACGTTTGGCGGCGGTTGATACGTTGACGAAGTCTTCAACGATCCAAACTTCGCGATGTATTCGGCGCACGCGCGCTTAAACTCCGATTGGTCGTAGTTGTCAGGCAATAAACCACTGCCGAGCAGCGTTTGCTTTAACCCTGTTACAGAGGACTCGACGAGTTTGCCGACAACCATCGAAGTGCGTGACGCCACGGTTGGACCACTGTTCGGGACCAGACCGGTATCGGGTTGAACGATCTCGATCGAATCGAGGTCGAGACCAAGTGCTTCCGAAGCAATCTGCGAAAAGATCGTGTTGGTTCCCTGGCCGATCTCTGTGCTCCCGGCGAGAATTCGCACCTTGCCTTCGCTCGTGGCTTCTGCTGAGACGACGGATTGCAGGTAAACCTCGCCCGATCCCGTAAAGCCTGCGCCGTGCATGAAAGTCGCGAAGCCAACACCTCTTTTTTTCGCGAAGCCTCCGATGCTTCTCGCGTTGCTGCGTGCGAACGCTTCGCGCTTTCCATGATAGTCGCTGAGTTGCAACGCACGTGTGAGCAGGTGGTCCATGTCGACGCGCTCGCGGATCACCTGGCTCGTCGCGGTTGTCTCGCCTTCATGAATGAAATTGCGGCGGCGAAATTCTTCCGGCGTCAGGTCAAGTGCGTGCGCAACGTTGTCCATTTGTCGCTCGAGGGCGAATATGCTCTGCGGCGCGCCGAAGCCTCTGAAAGCGCCTTGCGGCGGGAGGTTGGTAGCAACGGCGCGACTGTGAATCCTCACGTTCGGACAGACGTATGGACCAGCAGCGTGGATCGTTCCGCGTGAAAGCACCACAGGCGAGAGGGTGCAATACGCGCCGCCGTCGATCACAAACTCGATCTCCATCGCTACGAGTTTGCCGTCTTTTGTAACTCCGGTTTTGTGACGCGTGCGCGAGGGATGGCGCTTTGTCGTGGCCACCATGTCTTCCGCGCGGTCGTAAATGATCTTCACTGGTTTACCGGATTTCCACGCGAGTAGCGCCGCGTGACCGGCGATCAGCGATGGGTATTCTTCCTTGCCTCCAAAGCCGCCGCCTGTTTCTGTTTGAATGATGCGGATCTTGTCTTCGGGCAGGTCAAATAGCTTTACGAGGGCTTTGTGAACGTAGTAAGGACACTGCATCGAACCCCAGACCGTCACACCTTCCTCCGCATTGGCGATCGCGATGGCGCCGTTGTTTTCGATGTACAGTTGCTCCTGCGCGCCGGTTTCGTATTCGCCTTCAATAATGAGATCCGCGTTGGCCCACGCTTCGTCGACGTTGCCTTTATCGACCAAAAACTTTTTGAAGACATTGTCCTCGCCCCAGATGATCTCCTTCTTCGCGAGTGATTCCTCGAGCGTGAAGAGCGCCGGCTGGTCTTCGATCTCAATGCGAACGTTACGTCGTGCTTCTTCGAGCAGGTATTTGTCGCGATGAGCGATGAGCAGAATGGGTTCTTCAGGATGATTTACAAAATCTGAAGCGAGATAGGGTTGATCGTTGAGGATCAACGCAACGTAGTTTGCACCGGGGATGTCTTTGGCAGTGACTATCGTGAACTCATCCCACGGAATGTCGCCTTCGAATGAGATGTTTGTGATTCGACCACGCGGCGACGGACTGCGCACCGTGACTCCGTGAAGCATTTCGGGGAACGACAGATCATCGACGTAAAGCGCCTGGCCAGTGACTTTCTTGCGTCCTTCTTTGCGAGGGACTGATTTGCCGATGGGATGTTCAGGCATGCAGAATCTGTTTCACAGGTACAGGATATTCTGTTTGCAAATCCTGAAAAATCGTGAAATCCTGTCTAAGGTTTTACTATCACCAGTGGATTAGCTTCCATTTCTCTACGATAAAAAACGCGCGGGCGTTGTACGGATCGTTTCTCACCTTCAACAAACACGATCTCCAAACCGACACTGCGACCCTGGCTCATCTTTTCTTCCTGCATCTGCGGCACGCGTTCGGTCGCGAAGTTGAGCCATTCGCGAGCGATCACCACACCATCCTTCGGTGCAGTATCCGCAACCGGCGTCTTCAAACCCTCTTCGACCAGCGCATACGTCAAGTATCCATGACCTAATTGTGCCGCCTCGAGCGCAGCCTGAAAACTCTGCGCCGCAGTCAGGATGTACATGCCTTTTTCATAAGCGAGCTGCGCAAGGCCTTTTGAATTCATTGGACCACGCCGCTTCTCTTCCGCTTCGAGCGCCTGGCCAGAATTGCACGCGTCGATGATTAGCAGCAGATGCCCTGCGTCCAAACCTTCAACAGCACCTTGCAGTTCAATGTCTGAAATGCTGTGCGCGAGCATGGTTTTCAAACCCAGCTCCGTAAGTTTCGTGCGTTCGCCGGTGTAACCGAGATCGTGCGGTATCAGATAGAAGCGTTGCGCCTGCGCCGTTCCGTGTCCTGCGAAATAGATAACGACGGTGTCTTCCGGTTCCGCGCGCTTCAATGTATCAAGCGGGCCTGACTTCAGCGTGGGTGGTCCAGATTCACCTGCGAGCCGCTTAATCGCAGCGATGATGTTGGCCTTCGTTGCTTCCTGGTCAAGTAACTGAACCACCTCGATGCGTTCAAACGCACCTAACTGATTTTGCCTGCTACGCACTTCATCGCCAAAGCTCCGCGCATCAGCCACTGCATACTTCAAATTGTACTGATTGTTCTCATACTCATTCACACCAACAGCAATGATGTAAGCAGTTCCTTTGCGCTTCAGGGTGTCAGCGCCGGTAAATACGAGCGGCGCATCCTTGCTCTTCACGTTATCGCGATTGAACGCGTACGCCACGAGCCGATTTGGACCAGCCGTCACCGTGATCTCCTGCTCGAGCGTTACGGCCGCCTGGCCTTTCAGGACATCGCCATGCCACACCTTCACGAGGGATCCGTTACGAAACAGACGCACGTCCTGCGCGCCGGTGCCTTGTGGATTATCTTTGTCCGCAGGCGCGTCGGAAATATCCAGCTTCACTTTGATCGAGCGCGTCGCAACCGAAGATTCCGGCGACTGCCCGACGAGGGACAGTTTCACGATCGGCTGGCGTCGATCTTTCTTTGACACGTCCTGGGCCACGCGCGGACGTTTTCCATTGAAGATGTCTGCAAGCAAGCCCGGATAGTAAAACTCGTTGAAGAACCACTCGATCGGAGCGACGTTGAAAGTTTCCTGATTGTATCGCCACAGAATCTGGTTCCACGTAACAGGTGTTCCATCAAACAGACCTTGCGGAGTGACAACCATCCACTCGGCACCATCGTCGAGTGAAATCAATGTCAACAGATGCTCGCCGGTTTTGGTGTCCCAAAGAAACGTGCTTCCGTCGTCACTCGCCGACGCCAGCATTCGACCGTCTGGTGTGAAATCCATCGATTCGATACCGGCAGTGTGTCCGGTCAGCGTTTGCAGTGCGCTTCGGGTTGCAACATCCCAGATTCTTATCGTGTTGTCTGTCGCGGCGGAGGCGAGTACTTTGCCGTCACGACTAAACGCAACTTTACTGACACCGCGACCATGCCCTTTGATGACCCCAATCTCACGGCCGGATGCGACATCCCAAAGCTTAACCTGGCCCACTGTTTCGATCTTAAGATCCTTAAGTATGTCGTTTGGATCTGTCGACTTCGAACCTTTGGGCCGTTTGCCGCTCATCATCCCGCTCATCATCGCTGCAATATCGATGTTCGCTTTCGACTCGACGCCTCCCGTCGCGACTATTCGTCCATCAGTGCTGAAAGCGAGTGACGTCACATTCTGGGTCATCGTTCCGGCCGACATCGTGCCGATCATATTTGTCATCATCGCCGCGAGCTCGTCCGCGCTCGGCATCTTGGGCATCTGACCCGGTTTGACGGTCTGAGGGGTGATTGAAGCAAGCGGCGACGAGCCGAGGTCGCGCACCTTGCTGCCTGTTTGCACGTCCCAGAATGAAAACTGGCCCATCGCTGCGACGATCGCAATGAGGCGGCCATCGGGCGTGAATTCTGCGATCATCGGAATCTGATTCAAGCTGATTGAACGAAGCTCGCGACCCGTCTTTACGTCCCAAAGCTTGACCTGGCTTCCAAGCGAAAAATCCGTCGTTGTTGTCTGACGAAGACCTTCACGCGCTCCATAAATCACTGCGAGTATCGTTCCGTCCGGACTGAAACGAATCTTGTTGACCACACCAACTTCGCCTGACGCTTTCAGAGTATGCAACTGTCTGCCACTTGGACTTTCGATAACGGGCACCTCGCTCGTGTTTGGCTTCATCACCGCAAGCACGCGCCCATCCGGACTAGCAACTCCATAAGTTTTTTCAGACGTTGCGGGTGCTGTTCGAACGCCTCGACCGGTACGCAGATCCCAACGCGTCATGCCACCTGAAGCGAGTTCGTTTCCATCGGTACTGAATGCAACGTTGTACGCCATGTTCGTGCGGCCGCTGACGGTTGAGATTCGCTTACCCGTTTCAACTTCCCAAACTATGGTGTCGGTATCGAAACCTCCGGTGGCGATTCGTTTTCCGTCTTCGCTGAAACCCATGAAGGCATTGCCATGCTCAAGAAAAGCGCCACTGTTCGGCACTTTCAACGAGGGCAACTCACGCATCGTTGCGAGGTCCCAGAGCTTTACAACGTAGTTTTCAGAGAGCGCAAGGAACCGGCCATCGCGGCTGAACTTTACGAGGCTGAACTCTTTCGTGACTGGTCCAAGCTCGTGGTCTTTCTTTGTCGTGAGGTTCCAGAGTTTGAAGCGCTTCTTTTGTAAACCTGCTGCGAGCACCTGGCCATCGGAATTGACCGAAAGCTGTAAGCTCTCGACCTGATCGTCCGATATTTTGACACGACGAACTTCGCGCCCTGACGCGAGATCCAGAAACCTCACTTCCGACGACATGTTCTCCGCTAACGTTAATAGTTGAGTGCCATCAGCAGAAAGAGTTATTGCGCCGTCGGTGCCATTGAAACCTGAAAGTGAAGACGCGTCCTGCGGAAACGTCGCGAGTTCGCGTCCAGTCGCAAGATCCCAAACGCGGATTACATCGCTGACAGCCACGAGCCTGTTATCTGACCCAAAGCCGATAAAGAAAGTGCCGATCGCAGCCATCATCGCGCCTTGAAGTCCGGTAGCCTGGCTGGGCGTGAGGGAGTACAGTTCACGCCCGCTCATCACGTCCCAAACTTTAAGCGAGTTGTCGCCACCCGAACCGGCAATCAGACGACTGTCGCGACTAAAAGCGAATGATGCTGAGAGTGATAACGCAGTTTGTCCACTGCTCGAGAGATCCCGCAACTTACGATTGGTCGCAGTTTCCCAGAGCTTGATCATGTTGCTGCGAAACGTTCCGGTGGCGAGCAAGCGTCCGTCAGGACTGAAGACGAGTCGCGTTGCACCCCAGATGGTGTTGTAACCGGTTTGGAGAACGAGCTCGGGTTTCGCTTCTCTAGATCCCTGATCGGTTGCAGTGGTCGATGTTGGACCAGTGCTTTGAATGCCGAGACCGCGTTTGTCTGGTGGTGTTGGAGTTGGAGAAGGAGTCTGCGCCGGAACGGCTTGCGCAATTAACAGCAGAAAAATCATTCGAGCGCAAAGGCGCAAAGGCGCAAAGGAAAACCAAAGAAAGACCTCTGCGCCTTTGCGCCTTTGCGCGTAATACTTTGTCCAAACAATCAGAACTTTTTTCTTGTTACTCATATAAAGCCTTTGATACATCAGAATGTTCCAACAGCAGCAACCCGATCGCGATTACAGCGAGCGCGTACATTACGGGATGAATCTCTTTGCGACGGCCGACCATAAGATAAAGGCCAACGTGGGAAATGAATCCCCAGAGTATGCCCTGGGTGATCGAAAAGGTCAGGGGGATGAGGATTATAGTCAAAAAAGCCGGCAGACCCTCTTCAATTTTCCTGAAATTGATCTCGCTCACGCTCCCGAACATCGACGCGCCGACCAGCACCAGCACCGGCGAGGTCGCAAAAACCGGAACCATTGCGGCGAGTGGCGCGAGAAAGAAACACGGCAGAAAGCAAAGAGCTGTAAAAACAGAGGTTAATCCGGTTCGCCCGCCGCTATTAATGCCTGCAATGCTCTCGATGTAAGCGGTTCCCGGCGACGTGCCCGCGAGGCCGGCGCCGAAGGTCGCGAAGGAATCGATTATCAATCCTTGCCTGAGATTGCGAGGGTCTCCGTTCTCGTCGAGCATATCGGAAGCGTGGGCGACGCCCATGAAAGTCGAGATCGAGTCGAAGAGATCAGTAAAGAGGAGCGCGATAATCGCAGGCAGTAGCGAGAGCTTTAGAGCACCCAAAATGTCTGCTTTCAAAAATACCGTCTGAAAGTCAGGAGCACTGAAGAAACTCTGCGGCGCCTGCACGTCACCGTAGACCCACGCAATGAGAGTGACAAAGAAGATCCCGGCGAGAAAGGCCAGGGAACTACGACGAATCATCAGCATCACTGTCACGATCAAACCCAGTATCGCGAACCACGTTTGGCTGCCAAGATGTCCGGGTTTGACGAACGTGATCGGATCCGAAGTAATCACTCCGGCGTTTTTTAGACCGAGGAAAGTCAGGAAGATGCCGATGCCCGCGGCGGCTCCAATTCTCAACGCAGGCGGGATCGCTTTCGCGATCGTTTCGCGAACCGGCGTCACTGAAATCAGCAGAAACAACACGCCGGCCCAGAAGACAATTCCGAGTGCGACCTGCCACCAAACTTTCTGAGTAAAAATGATTGTGAATGTGAAGAAGGCGTTGATGCCCATGCCTGGCGCAACCGCGAATGGGATTTTCGCGTAGAGGCCCATCAGCAGCGTCATCGAAAAACAGATCAGCACCGTGGCGGTCAGCACGCCGCTGAATGCCATGCCTGTTCCGGGTGTTGAGAGAATCGTAGGATTCACCACAACGATGTACGACATTGTGAAGAACGTGGTGACCCCGGCGATTGCTTCTGTTTTAAGGTCCATTAGACAGGATTACAGGATTTACAAGGCTGACAGGATACCAAAGTCGCTCCTGTTAATCTTGCAAATCCTGTAATCCTGCTCAGCCTGGCAAGGAGTTCCCCAACTTCTGCCCGGCCGATATATTGTGCGCTCAACTATTCGGCGACAATCACGACAACGCTTTGTTTTCCAGCCTTCGCAACCGTGTCTTTCTGTGCGCGCTGAGCGCTCGACTTGACCGCTGCGAAGCTTGTTGACTCGCCTGCTATGTGTGCCTGCGCGAAGAAGTAGCGATCGCCGTAAAGTTGAAACACGAGCTTTGCGTCGTCAGACGTGTTTCCGATGACGGAGTTCGTTTGAATCATCGCGCTCGCTCGACCGTTAGTGTTTCGGATCTGAAGGACCCTTCGATCTGAAGTCGGGTTAAGCACACTGATCGTGTACTTGCCCGCGGGCAGATTTTTGTTGCCCACATTGAACGAGAACGGGATGTTAGCGACCGCTATTTGGGCGCCCGCACTTTGTGCCTGCGCGCTGGAAGTTAAAGCACCTGCGAAAACTATGATCGCCAGGAGTATGTTTATATGTCTTTTCATGTTGGCCCTCCGCTATTTTGTATTGGCTCTTCTTGCCTTCACTTACTAACGCGGACGTTCGGCCCGGATTCCCTCACGGAGCGGAATATTTGTTGTAAACTCTCGGCCGCAGAGAAAAGCATATGCAGTCCCCCGAAGGAATAACTCAGCTTTTAATTGACTGGGGCAAGGGCGACCAGGCGGCACTTGAAAGACTGATGCCGCTGGTCTATAGCGAACTGCGACGTTTAGCCAGCAATTACCTCCGCCGGGAACGCGCCGAACACACACTTCAGCCCACGGCGCTCGTTAACGAGGCCTACCTAAAACTGGTCGATCAAAGAAATGCCCGATGGCAGAATCGCGCTCATTTTTTCGGAATTGCAGCGCAGTTGATGCGGCGAATCCTCGTTGACCACGCGCGCCAGCGTCAGGCCGTAAAGCGCGGGGGTGTAGACCAGCAACGTCTTTCGATCACGAGCGCCGAAGCCGTTGTAAAGCAGCCTGAAATAGATTTATTGGCGCTGAACGAGGCCCTCGATGAACTCGCGCAAATGGATCCGCAACAGAGTCGGATTGTGGAACTAAAGTTCTTCGGCGGCCTCTCTATAGAAGAGACTGCGGAGGTATTAGGCATCTCACACGCAACTGTGGAGCGCGACTGGAAGCTCGCGCGCGCCTGGCTGCGGCGACAGTTAGAGTAAAAATTGAGGGACTTTGATAAAGCAGTCCGCGTCTTTATTAGGAGATTGCCAATTAAATAAATCGGAAATCGGCAATTGCCAATTGACAATGATTATGACACCCGAACGGTGGCAACAAATCAAACACGTTTTCAACCTGGCCCTGGATTACGAGCCGGGACAGCGATCGGCTTTCTTGTCGAAAGCATGCGACAACGATGCTGCGTTGCAGAAAGAAGTCGAATCGCTATTGGAGGCGCATTACAAGGATGGGAGCTTCATCGACTCGCCTGCTTACCATGGCGCCTTTGAATTAATCGGGCAGGACCATCCGGCAGAATTAAAACCCGGCCAGGTTGTAGGATCTTACGAGATTACTTCGCTAATTGGTCGAGGCGGAATGGGTGAAGTTTATCTTGGCGAGGACAAAAGGCTGAGACGGAACGTGGCTCTGAAGTTATTACCCTCATCAGTCACGAAAGATGCAAGTCGTCTACAACGCTTTGAACAGGAGGCACGCGCGGCTTCGGCTCTGAACCATCCAAACATCATCGCGATTTACGAGATCACTGAC
Organism: uncultured Acidobacteriota bacterium; assembly: GCA_963800055.1. Lineage (GTDB taxonomy): Bacteria > Acidobacteriota > Blastocatellia > Pyrinomonadales > Pyrinomonadaceae > PSRF01. The sequence continues at coordinate 141,071 of CAWCZP010000022.1, read as the reverse complement.
GCAAATTCGACTCTGATGATGGCCACGGAGTTCGTCGATGGAGAGACTTTGCGCGAGCGTCTCACACGCGGAGCACTGTCGATAACTGAGGTTCTGAGTATCTCGATCCAAATTGCTGATGCACTGTCCGCTGCGCACAAAGCCGGCATCATCCATCGTGATATCAAACCCGAAAACATAATGATCCGGCCGGACGGTTACGTGAAAGTGCTGGATTTCGGTTTGGCTAAATTGTCTGAACCAGATTCAACACAGTCGTTCGCTGAGACGTCAACTCAGAGGATTAAAACAGGATCGGGTGTCGTAATCGGCACGGTCGGTTACATGTCGCCCGAACAGGCGCGCGGACAGACTGTTGATGCTCGCTCGGACATTTTTAATTTCGGCGCAGTGATCTACGAAATGGTTGCCGGTCAAAAGCCCTTTGCCGGCGAAACACCGAGTGACGCTTTTGCTGCGATTCTGAAGGTCGACCCGAAGCCGCTTTCACATCTCGCTCCGGAAACACCGGCTGAACTCGACCGCATCGTTAGTAAAGCGCTTCGCAAGGATCGTGAAGAGCGTTACCAGGGCGTTAAGGACCTACTGCTCGATCTCAAACGACTGAAGGAGGATGTCGATTTTCAAACCAGACTCTCAACAGGCTCGGGGTCCACGGATGAAACCCGTTCCAGAATCACTGTAGAGCACAAACGGCACAAAGCTCGCGCCTATGTTGTGGGCGTCGCTCTCGTACTGGTGATCGCTGTCGTGGGAATCGGGGTTTACAAGTTTTTGAAGCCGGTTCAGCCTCAACCTGCTGAACCATCGCAGGTGATCAAGACGACTCAGGTTACTTTTTCTTCCGGATTCGACGGGTACCCGTCGTTGTCGCCCGACGGCAAATCCGTTGCTTACAGTTCGGATCAGAATGGAACGTTCGAGATCTATGTCAAACAACTTTCAGAAATCGGTGGCGAGCTTCAGTTAACGAATGACGGTCAACAGAACTTTCAACCCTCCTGGTCTCCCGACGGGCAGCGCATTGCTTACCACTCGAGGAAGCGTGGAGGTCTTTGGATCGTGCCGGCACTGGGCGGCGCGCCCAAACAACTAACAGAGATTGGCGCTCGGCCAGTTTGGTCTCCTGATGGTTCTTTCATCGCATTTCAATCGGAATCTCCGGGAGGAGAACTCTCGAACTCTCGCGTGATGCCTCCTTCTACCATCTGGATCATGCCATCGCCAGGTGGGCGACCAAAGCAGATCACTCAGCCGGGTAATCCGGCCGGAGGACACAGCGCTCCCTCCTGGTCGCCGGACAGCAAGCGAATTGTGTTTGAAGCTTCTGACTTCGCTGATGTGAAGGTTTGGTCCATAGGTGTCGACGGTAGCGATGCAAAAGAAATAATCAACGGCACTCAACCGATCTACGCCGGCGACGGCAGGCATATTTATTTCATGGGCAGATATACCAATGAGTCCGAGCTTTCGAGAATCCCGGTTTCCTCGTCGGGAGAGCCAATTGGCGATCCCATACCGGTATTGCAAGCAAGAGAAGGCGCATATTTTAGCGGCCCCGTAGTTTCCCCTGACGGTAAAAAGGTCCTCTATAGTGCCAACAGGATTGAAAGCAATCTCTCGACGGTTTCGTTGCTAGCTAATGGCGAACCTGCTGGTCCACCATCGATTTTTGCATCCGACACAAGCTCACGAAACACCCTCCCGCGATTCTCTCCCGATGGTCGGAAGATTGCTCTTAACAGATGGCGGCGGACGACAGGCAACCACATCTGGGTCGGAGACGCCGATGGCAAAAATCTTACCCAGATTACCAACACACCGAAAGGGGAAGCGCAAGCAAGCTGGCTGCCAGGGAGCGACAAAGTCGCCTTCCTCTCAGAAAACGCTGACAAGCATTTAATGCTTTGGACCGTCTCAATAGTAACTGGAAAGCAGGAGCCCCTGCTGGACCTGGGTAAAGGGATTCAGTATGCCACCCTCTCCCCTGATGGTAACCATGTAGCCTATAACTTTATTCAAAATGGAGTCGTAAATGTTTGGGTTGCTGGCGTGAATGATGGTCAGCGTAAGCAATTGACTTTCGATGCGGAATTGGCAGGTTTTCCCTGCTGGTCCAGGGATGGACAATGGATCGCTTATGAACAGAAGCGCGGCCCGGACGACTACCTTATGCTTATTCCAAGCAAGGGAGGAGAGCCGGTTCAATTGACTTTCGATAAAGGTAGGAGTTGGCCGCACAGTTTTTCACCCGACGGTAAAGAGATTGTCTTCGCGGGGCAACGGGATGGAATCTGGAACATTTACACCATCTCGATCGGCAACAAGGTTCAGAGGCAACTAACAAATTACTCGCAGATGAATTCCTTCGTTCGTTATCCGGCGTGGTCATCGAACAGGATCGTCTTCGAATATGCCGAGACCACGGGTAACATCTGGATGCTCGAGCTGAAGTAAGCACAAAGATATGAATCCGGAACGCTGGCAACAGGTTAAAGAAATTTTCAACTCGGCGCTTTCGTATCGTCCCGAGGAGCGTGATTCATTTCTTTCGGAAGCCTGCTCGGGAGATGCGAACTTGCGACGAGAAGTTGAATCATTGATCGCATCGCACGAACAGAGTGGAAACTTCATTGATGAGCCGGCGTTTGTGGCCGCAGCATCGTTGCTGGCGGATGAGAAAGTAGAGCTCAAGTCCGGCGACATCATCGGTTCGTACGAGATTCGATCTTTTATTAGTCGCGGTGGAATGGGTGAGGTTTATCTTGCGGAAGACAAGCGTCTCGGTCGCAAAGTCGCTCTGAAACTTCTCCCCGCTTCCTTCACCACTGACGACGATCGACTCCGCCGCTTCGAACAGGAAGCTCGAGCAGCTTCGGCGCTGAATCATCCAAACATCATCACGATCTACGAGATTCGTCAGGCCGCAGGCTCACACGTGATCGCGACCGAATTCGTCGAAGGTGAAACACTGCGGCTGCGCATGCGTCGTTCGGCGCTCACGCTTTCAGAAACACTCAATATCGCGATGCAGATCGCCGATGCCCTGTCCGCCGCGCACAAAGCCGGAATTGTCCACCGCGACATCAAGCCTGAAAACATCATGCTGCGACCCGACGGCTACGTGAAAGTACTCGACTTCGGGTTGGCCAAACTAAGCGAACAAACAACACCGGCAGTCGCTGCTGAAGCGCCGACGATACAGGTGCGCACAGGTTCAGGGATCGTTATCGGAACCGCGGGCTATATGTCGCCCGAACAAGCGCGCGGGCTGAGTGTGGACCATCGATCGGATATTTTCAGTCTGGGCGCAGTGATTTACGAGATGCTGGCCCGCCGTAAACCGTTTGAAGGCGACACACCAAGCGACACGCTTGCCTCGATCCTCAGAAGCGAGCCGCGACCACTCTCACGCGTCGCGCCCGGCACTCCATCCGAACTCGTGCGCATTGTGACGAAGGCGCTGCGAAAAGATCGTGAAGAGCGTTATCAGGTGGTTAAAGATCTGTGGCTTGATCTCAAGGCACTCAGACAGGAACTCGAGTTCCAGGACAAGCTCGATCGTTCCGGGGCCTCAGACGCCGAAGCAACTCAAATGATGTTGGCAGGCGAACCCACAGCGAAGCTGTCTGGGACTCAGGCAACAGCACCGGCCAGTGCAATCAGTAGCATTAGCCAGTCGATCAGTATCGAGATCAAGAGACATAAAGTCGGAGTTGCGCTTACGCTTGTTGCGCTTTCTCTCATTGTCGCCGCGGGTGGATTCGGAATTTACAAGTGGCTCAATCGCGAACCGCCAGTCGCGCATTTTGCGGACGTCAAACTTACCCACATAACAAATTCCGGCAACGCAATCGACGCCACTATCTCCCCTGACGGGAAATACATCGTCTACGCGTTGAGCGAGCGTAGCCAACAGAGTCTTTACATTCGTCAGGTGAGTACTGCAAACGACACGTTAATCGTACCACCGGCGCCCGTCGGATTTTTCGGGATAACTTTCTCACCTGATGGGACTGAACTGTATTACGCAATTAAGCAAATGGATGCAGGGACGCTTTATCGCATACCCGTTTTGGGTGGAACCCCGGTGAAAGTTTTGGACAAGATCGATGGGCCAATCAGTTTCTCTCCAGATGGAAAGCAGTTTGTGCTTGTCCGCGCGCATTATCCGCAGTTGGGTGAGAGCGCGTTGGTGATAGCGAATATCGACGGCAGCGGCGAGCGCGATCTGGCGGTAGTGAAGAATCCACGACGGTTGTCGCCACTGTTTTTTACTGGTCCATCGTGGTCGCCGGACGGCAAGATCGTTGCATCGACTGTAGCCACTCAAGGTAGTTCAAGCAAAGTCGTTGGGTTTTCAGTTGCAGATGGTGTTGAAAAAGACCTGTCGTCGCAGACCTGGCCCTTTTCAGGCAGAGTTCAGTGGTTGCCGGATATGTCCGGATTGCTGGTAGTGGCAGGAGACAATCCGGCAATCGCTCAAATTTGGATCATTAACCATCCCGATGGAACCGTCAGGCGAGTGACTAACGACTTGATCCAGTATCGCGCGATCGGGTTGACGCAAGACGGTAAGAAGATTCACTACCGTCCAGGCGCACGGGTTAGTCAATCTGTGGATTGCGCCGGGGGGAGAGGCAGAGAAGGCGGTCCGACTTCCGACAGGAAACGTCAGTTTTTATTCTTCGACTGGTAACAACGTCACGTGGACGCGGGATGGACGACTGGTGTTTGTTAGTAACGAAGGTGGAAAAGCCGATATTTGGATCGGAAATCCCGATGGTAGTAATCGAAAACAGTTGACCGCCAATAATTCGATGAACTTTGCGCCGGCTGTTTCAGCCGATGATCGCTACGTGGTGTTCGTGTCGTGGCTTAATGGGAAAAGAAACTTATGGCGGATGGACTTCAATGGTAGTAATCCGACTCGCTTGACTTCGGGTTTATCCGATGGCGCTCCATCACTTACGCCTGATAGCCGTTGGGTGGTTTACACAGCGTACGACGGAGTGAAGCCGGAACTCTGGAAGGTTTCAATCGATGGCGGTGCGCCGGTAAAGGTCATCGATCGTGTCGTAACCGTGCCGATTGTTTCTCCGGATGGTAAATGGATCGCGTATACGTATCCTGAATCAACCGATCCGTCTGCGCCACCGAACCGCATTGCCATCATGCCATTTGATGGTGGTCCACCTGTCAAAACTTTCAGTTTCACGGTTAGCGGCACCGTCTTGAGTTTGCCTCAGTGGGCGGCAGACGGAAAATCGCTTTTTTACACGGTCAATGCAAATAACGTGAGCAACGTTTGGAGCCAACCGATCGACGGAGGTTCACCAAAGCAAATCACTGACTTCAAAGAAATGTTAATTACTGGATTTGCGTGGTCGCGCGATGGAAAACAACTAGCGTGCACTCGCGGCAATCTCTTGCGTGATGCGATTCTGATAACTGATTTGAAGTAACGATGATGGAGACACAATGGACCTGCGGGTAATGCTGACAACGTTTGGAATTATTTTTTTGGCGGAGATGGGCGACAAGACTCAACTGGCGGCGATGACGATGTCGGCGCAAACGAAGAGGCCCTGGGCGGTGTTTGTCGGCGCCAGTCTCGCGCTTGCGGCGGTGTCCGCGGTGGGCGTTTTGGTGGGAAGCGTTGTTGGCGATTACGTGCCGCTCATTTGGGTAAAACGCGTTGCCGCCACCGCGTTCATTGTCATCGGCGTGCTAATGCTAATGGGTAAATTTTAGCCACAAAAGGCACAAAAGTAATCCCTAATGATGCTGCCATCTTTTTGTGATGCCTTTTTGTGGCTGGAATTACTTCTTTGCTAACACGACCGGCGCATTCTCCGCGGCGCGAATACTTTCAAAGAACTTCCTTACCACGTCATAATCGGCAGCGGCGATCGTCGTCGCCGTTTGCGACAATTGGCGTTTGAAAACGAGCTCAGTGCCCTTCACTTCGTAGCTCGTCACATATGATCCAAACGGCGTCTGGATCTTTACCGGGTCCGGCAACTCATCAACCGTGAACCCCGCAGGCAACTGAACTTTCACCGTTTCCGAATACGCATTATTTCCCAGTACAACCGGATGCATGCGTGTTGCCGCCGTTAATGCCAGTCCTTCACGACGAGAAACCACCACGGGTTTGAAAACCATCAACCGATCCTGCATCAGTTGCCCGTAGTTGTCTGCACTGAACTCAACGTTGAGAGTAAACTGCCCCTCCGCAGTGTTGTCAGAAGGTTCCATCTTGCTCAACCGCGCTGACGTGGCGCCTGAAGTTAACCAGCGTTCGATCATGCGGGTGAAGTCCGGTTTCGAGAGCTTTTTGTAGTCGGTGCGAATCTTTGCCGCGGTTTGTCCTTTGGCCTGGTCCTGAATTTTTCCGCTGATACCTCCATCAGCGCGCAACTCAAATGTCGCAACACGTTCAAGGTGATTTATCTCCGGCGGAGTCACCGGCATACGGACCAGCTCCGTTTCGTCTTTCGAATCGAGTAGTGCGAGACTGCCTTGTAGATCAAAATCGAGATCGCCGAGCGGTGTTTGTTCGTCAGTCGGATCGAAAATTAAGAGCCGGCCCAATCGCGGATGTTTGATGATTGTGCCTGCCTGAGTTTCGTCGCTGACTTTTACGGCGATGATGCAGTGATTGAACTGTTGCGGCGACGGCCATGCAGCGCGCACGTAATTCGCATCGCCGGAGTAGATGCTCACCGGAATTGCGACGATGCCGACAACTTTCAGCATCGCACGCATGAGATTCGCTTTGTCTTTGCAGTCGCCATAAGCCTTGGCGAAGACTTCGTTCGAAGCGTGCGGACGATAGCCGCCGCCGCGACCCACACCGGTTTGAATCGAAATATATTGAATGGCTTGAACGTAGTGCGCGATGGCCCGAATCTTATCGAGTTCGGTTTTGGCCAGCGCTGTTAATTCCATTGCTTTTCTCGCGAGGGCGTCGTCGACGATCACCTGCGGATCTTCCAGCTCGGCCATCCATGCAGCGACTTCGCGCCAGTTTGAAAACGTCTTGATCGATAACTGCGAGGTTGCCGGCGGGTAATAGCTGACGGCCAATCGGGGAACAAGGTGAGTCAGTCTCGGGCTCATTGGTTCGTACGGAACAGGCGGGAGGTTTGAAAGTTCCCACGAATAATTTGAGCCGTTGACTCTAGGTTCAATCTTCGGGTGATTAAAAGTTAATGCGTCCGCACGCCAGCCTTCAGGAAGTGTGAGGCTATATCGCGAGTTGATTACCGGTAAAAAGTTCTGGAAGCCCCACTCTGATTGCGTAAAGATGGATTTGTCTTCAAGCGTGTAAGTGAAAGCAAAAACGGCGCCCGTGTCGGCATCGTCCTCACCGGCGATCCTCTTGTAGCGATACTCGTTGTAGACATCGTTGAGTTGGGCCGCGACATCGACGGTGTCGTCTTTGCCGTAACGCTTTGTTTCGCCGTTCGGTCGAATCAACCACGCGCGAAAGTCCTTCACCTTGCTACTTTCAGGAATGTAGCCCACGCGACCATAGGCATAATCGCGTCCTTCGCGACGGAGAATACGTATGGCGTAGTTCATGACCTCGTTTGTCTTGCCATCTGAGGAGACGTTGGTGGTTAGTTCAGAAATAAGGACCACCGCCGGAACCTCTTTGTCGTACGTTGGAACCTTCATCGACGCGGCCTGCTGAACCCATGAAGGCGTCTCATCACCGGGTGCGGCGGCGACGGGCGTTGCGAGAATCAAAAGACCAAGGAGGGTAATTAACAACATTCTCATTTGAATTCTCCGGAGATGCGTTTAATTGGTGGCCGTCTGCTTCAACGCGATGCTGTGGCTGTCCTGCTTGTGGACCAGGTCGAAGTAGTTCTTCACGTTCGAATACGACGCGACAGGATAGAGCACTGATCCACCACCGCCGAAGTAAAAGTTGCGTTTGTAAACGAGCAGCGAACCGTCGGCGCTCGCGGAGAGACTTGGTTTGTATTCAGAGATGTCACCGCTCGAAAAACCCGCTGGAGATTCGGCATTGTCAAACGCATAACCTTTTGGCAGCTCGAATTCGACCTGATCGCTCTCAGACCATGGATAGTGGAAATAGACCGGATATTTCCGAGTAGCCGTCGCGAACAAAGGTCGCAGGCCATGCTGGAAAAACGCGGGTTGCAGGAAGAGTCGTTTACCGGTGCGCGTTGCATAACCGGGAAACCGCACGCGGTAGGAAAAGACGAGCGGCTTCACGTGATCGGTAACATTCTCGATCTTTATGTCTGCAACCTCTGCGGCGCTCATCTGACTCGTAATCTCGTCTCTAACAGTTTCCTCGCGTTGAGTTTCCGACTCTTCGTCCATGTCTTCCTTGCGGTCGACTGCGAAGTGGCCTGTGAACTCAACACGCACGTCACCTTCGAGAGTTCCATCCTCAGTCAGTTTCAACTTCGCGGTTCTCTTAATCTGGGATTTGTTGTGCGAAGACATCGGAGTAGTAACCCAGACCGGGTTCTTCGGATCTGTGATTAATGCCTGTTGGCCTTCCTCCTGCCAGCGCAGCATGCCGAACGGAAGATAATCCCAGCCCGGATCGAAAAACTTCCAGGTGCCCGCCACATTCACGGCGACATTTCGGGGACCCATGAAGTAAGCGTTCGGCAGGGCTTTGTCAAAAAAGATATCGCCACGGTCAGGCACCAGAACGATTCGACCGTCAATACCAACAGCGTTGGCCAGCGAAGCAAAAAGTAGATTAATGTCGTGAGGTGTGCCCGCTCCTCGTTTCAACGTGTCGGACGGGCTCTTGTTTTCTTTGAACTTGGCGCGTTCGTCGGGCGTCAGACCGGACGCGTCGTTGGTAATGTTCTTAATCTTGTAACGGCAATAGTCAAACAAGTTCGCGATCTTTTCGTCGTCGGTTTTTGCGCCTTCGGTGAGCGAAGTGGCCATCTGTTTGACTTCGTCATTCGGTTTGATCAGCGACTTGGTCCGGTCGTAGTAATCCTTGCCGAGGTCCGTCCAGTATTTTTCCGGAACTAGTTTTTCTTTGCCGGCTTTTTGGTAAAAGACCAGCATCCAGGTCTTAACTTCGTCTTCCGGAGGCATGCGCGACTCTTCGTAAACCGCGGGCATGTTGGTCATCGTGGTGGAGTAATAGCCACCCTTCTCTTTCACCCACTGAGTCGACTGGCCGTGCAAAGTTATGCTGTTGAAAGTCGCATCCGGGTAGCTATAAGGCTTGATCGAATACTGGACGCGCTGCACTGGAATGTCGCGCTGAAACTGTAGCCGAACGTTATGCGCGTCAGTGTTGACGCGGATCTCGCGCCAGCGATACTCAATAATGCAACCGGGTTCGACGGCCGGCATCGCGAATGACTTGGCTTTGTATTTCAGGCCGCTTCCTTTCACTACAGTCCGCTCGTAGATGTCCTCTTTTTTCAGCTCAACGATTGAACCATCAGGCTTGATGGTCCTGGCAGCCACGTCGCGGATCTTCACTTCTCTGCCAGAGGACTTGTAGAAGAGAAGATCGACCTTGCTTTGCGACTCTCTCCCGCGCTCCGTGAACACCTTGACGCGAAGGTAGTGGGTGAAGATGAGGTCGCCTTCGGGATTGTCGTCAATCTTAACCTCCCAAAACAGGCCCTCGGCATCCGCTTCTTTCTCGACCGTGGATGCTTTTAACGACAGGTGAGCGGGGTCAACCGGCTTCCACTCATCTCCTGAGGCTTGAATTGCGGCCGGAAATGAGGCGAAAAGACACAGTAATAGACAAATCAGGGGAAAACGGGAGGAATAGATTCTCATTTAATTTGCCTTTCGCTTGAGCTAACTTAGACCAGCTGGTTCTATTTTGTTGCGCCGCGAGGTGCGGAATAATTGCGAAGGGTAGGGCTCCCTAAGGCCAACCGATTTTACTCGAAAGTTTGTTAGGCGTTCAATCTAAACTTTGCGGTCGCTTAGACCGTTACGTATAATTCCTGCAGCTTCAAATATCCCAGCAATCAAACAATAAATGGGGCAGTTTTCTGGAGGAGAATTCGATGGTAACCAAACTACAACGCTCAGATTCCGTTGATCGGATCGCAGAGCTACTCGGACCGGACGCGTCTACAATACTGGACTACACTTCGCAGACGATCCCCAAAGAGCAACTGCACCTTCCCGGACCGGACTTTGTCGATCGCGTTACGAGCGTTTCCGATCGCTCGGCGTCCGTTATGCGTTCGTTGCAAACGCTGTTTGATAACGGCAGGCTCGCAGGCACCGGTTACGTTTCGATCCTTCCGGTCGACCAGGGAATCGAACACTCTGCGGGCGCGTCGTTCGCGCCAAATCCGGAATACTTCGATCCGGCAAACATTGTGAAGCTTGCGATTGAAGGTGGGTGCAACGCAGTCGCATCAACTTTCGGCGTGCTTGGTTCGGTTGGACGGAAGTATGCGCACAAGATTCCGTTCATCGTGAAGATCAATCACAACGAGTTGCTGACACTGCCGAACAAGTTCGATCAAGTTTTGTTTGGAACAGTCAAGGAAGCACACAACCTTGGGGCAGTTGCGGTTGGCGCCACCATATACTTTGGTTCCGACGAATCGACGAGACAGATTACCGAAATCAGTGAAGCGTTTGCCGAGGCTCATGAACTCGGGATGGCTTGTATTCTCTGGTGTTATCTCCGCAACTCGAAGTTCAAAACTGCTGAAGGCGACATGCACGCATCGGCGGATCTCACGGCGCAGGCGAATCACCTCGGGGTGACGATCCAGGCCGATATCATCAAGCAGAAGTTGCCGGAGCGAAATGCGGGATACAAATCCGTGGAAGCTGCCCTCGGTAGTTCTTACGGGAAGACCAACAAGCTAGTTTACGAGAAGCTCACGAGCGACAACCCGATCGATCTCGTCCGATACCAGGTGGCGAACTGCTACATGGGTCGCGCAGGTTTGATCAATTCGGGTGGGGAATCGAAAGGCGCAAGCGACCTCGCCGAAGCCGTTCGCACGGCAGTCATCAACAAGCGCGGCGGCGGCATGGGCCTGATTTCCGGCCGCAAAGCATTCCAGCGCCCGATGAGCGAGGGCGTGCAATTGCTGAACGCGATTCAGGACGTTTACCTCGCCGAAGAGATCACGGTGGCGTAGTTCTGAGCCCGCGAGCAATTGATGGGTTTGAGCCCGCGAAGCGGGCAAGAGCATATAGCCTAAGGTGGAGCGACGCTTTGCGAGCGAAACCCTAGGTCAGCAAATTTAAAAAAGGATTTCAGCCAGCGGAGCGGGCGACAGGGCGGGATAAACGCGACGTTCTGTCGCCCGCTCCGCGGGCTCTGCGCTCTTAATGATTCGATACCTAGGGTTGCTGCGAGCAAAGCTCGCTCCACCCTAGGCTATATGCGATACGCGCTCCGCGTTCGCAGGCTTTCAATCCGGCTGCCCTTCTGCGCTCCGTATATTCACCCGGGAACCGCTTGCAACCTGAACGAGCACAAGAGACTGATGTTGCGCTGATCAAGGCGATCGCTGCCAGGGACGAGGCGGCCCTCGCGCAGCTCTACGACCGCTATCGCGTGATCCTGTTCGGGCTCCTGATGCGTATCTTGAATAACCGCGAGGAAGCGGAAGATGTTCTCCAGGAAGTGTTCCTGCAAGTTTGGCGGAAGGCAGACGATTTCGACGAAACTCGCGGACGTCCATTCACGTGGCTGGTTACAATGGGACGCAGCCGCGGCATCGATCGACTGCGAAGCCTGGCATCGCGCGAACGTGTAGCAGAAGCCGGCGCGCGAGAAGCATCGGAAGAGATCTCCGACGCAGCCAATGACGCGTTCAAGTCAGAACAACGCGGCCTCGTGAACGACGCGCTCGCCCAACTCCCCGACGAGCAGAAGCGGCCACTGATGCTCGCCTATTTCGACGGTCTCACTCAATCAGAAATCGCGACGCATTTAGGCGCGCCGCTTGGAACAGTAAAGACCCGCATGCGTACGGGTTTGATAAAACTCCGCGAACTGCTCGCCGGCCAGGATGCGAGTTTTGGATTTTGAGTAAACGGATGGTCCACGAAGACTACAAAGAGATGATTCCCGCGCGCGCCCTTTCGGCGCTCGACGCAGCGGAAGCGCGCGCGCTGAACGATCATCTGTCTGAGTGTGCCGAATGCCGGATGGAATTAGAGGAGTGGGAGGCTACCGCAGCGGCTTTGTCCGTTAGCGCAAAACCGATGGAACCGTCACCGGAAGTTCGCGAGCGACTCCTGAACGAAGTTCGAAAAGAGCTATCGGTCCCGCAGGTGATTCCATTCAGATCTGCGACGCGCAACATCTGGACCTCGTTTGGTTCACTTGGTGCGATAGCGGCGGTAATTCTCGCCACAGCTTTGATAGTTGGGTTAGTTGTTCTTTGGCGAGAGAACAATGCATTGCAAGAGCAACTCGCGAACACGCAGGAGTTTCAGCAACTCGTCAACACGCCTGGAGCGAGAATGACCGAGTTGAAAGGAACCGATGTTGGGGCGGGTGCAATCGCGAAACTCGTTTATGACAACAACGGTCGCGCGATGTTGCTGGCCGACAAGCTTCCGTCAGTGCCTCAAGGCAAGGCATACCAGCTCTGGTTCATCGTCGGCAATAACCCACCGATGCCGGGGAAGACGTTCGTGCCGGACAGTGAGGGCAAAGGGGTGTTGAAGGATCAGATGCCCGAGGCGGCGCTCAATTCAGCGGTGTTTGCGATTACGTTGGAACCTGCGGGCGGCCTTCCGGCTCCGACGGGCAAGATTTATCTGAGCTCTCCCGCGGTCAACTAATTTCGCAAAAGCTGATAAACTCACACGCGTATGAACAAGGGGAATAAAAAAGAGCCACCACCAGTCGATAACTCCGTCTCGGACTCCACCGGCCAGTATGACCTGCGCTTTTTGTTGTGGCGACAGTTCTGTGACCAGTATTCGATACCAGTTGATACGCTGCCGAGTCAGTTGGACGATGATCAGAAAGATCGTTGGGAAGAGATGAAGTCGCGACGTCTCAAGTGAGCGACGTCATACATACCTGTTTACCAAAAATGGATTGCTGAAACGTTCCTCTCCGATCGTGGTAACCGGTCCGTGTCCTGAATAAACCTTTACGTCGTCATCAAGTGTTAACAGCTTGTTCTTGATCGAATTGAGCAACTGCTCGGTGGAGCCACCCGGCAGATCAGTGCGACCGATCGAGCCTGCAAACAACACATCGCCAACAAACACGCATTTTTCTTTTGGTTCGTAGAACACGACGTGCCCCGGGGTGTGTCCCGGACAATGGCGCACTTCAAACTCGAGCTCGCCAACATCGTATTTCTCGCCATCAGTCCAGTAGTGATCGACCTTGGGTGGTGTTTCAAATGCAAACCCCAGCGCCGCCCACTGCGCCCGGGGAATACCGATCCACGCGGGCTGGTCGGGCAGCGCCTGGTACATAAACTCATCGTCTTTGTGAAGACTGATCATGGCTTCCGGCTTCAGTTTTTTCAGTGCTGCAACGCCTCCTACGTGATCGAGGTGTGCGTGGGTAAGTGCAATAGCCTGAAGCTTTAGACCGTAGCGCTCCAAAGTCTCAACGATCCGTTCCGCCTCGTCACCGGGATCGATACAGATTGCATTTCTTGTCGATTCGCAACCGACAATGCGAGTGTGCTGCTGGAAGGCGGTGACGGTGATTTCTTCGATGATCATTTGGGCTTTGGCCTTTGTGTCTTTGTGGCTTGATAACTAGGATAATACAAAGACCAAAGACCGAAGACCAAAGGCCAGTAGCAATGCCCGTAAGCACTCAATCAGCACCACTCGCCGCAGTTCTCGACTCGATGACGACCGAAGGTGCGCCCGAGTTGACTGAGCACCTCGAGGGCGGCGCGCTCAAGTGTTTTGCTTGCGGCCATCGCTGCCTGATCAAGTTGGGCAAACGCGGCATCTGTAAAGTGCGATTCAACGAAGGCGGCCATCTTCGTGTCCCTGCAAACTACGTCGCCGCGCTCGCTTGCGATCCTACGGAGAAAAAACCTTTCTTTCACGTTTTGCCCGGCTCGGACACGTTAACGTTCGGCATGCTTGGCTGCGACCTGCATTGCGCTTACTGCCAGAACTGGCTCACCTCTCAAGCGCTCCGCGACGATGCCGCCGGCACTAATCCCACGATCGTTTCGCCGGAACGACTCGTGACGATGGCGAAGGCGTATGGCGCCGCGATGGTCGGCAGTAGTTATAACGAACCGTTGATCACTGCCGAATGGGCCGTCGATGTATTCAAGAAAGCTCGGCCCGCGGGCTTTCGAACAGCGTTCATTTCAAACGGCAACGCCACACCGCAAGTGCTCGATTACCTGCGCCCGTGGACCGATTGTTACAAGATCGATCTGAAGTCGATGAACGACAAGAACTATCGACAACTTGGCGGCGTGGTCGACAATATTCTCGACACGGTGAAGATGGTCCATGAACGTGGTTTCTGGGAAGAGATCGTGACGCTCGTCATTCCAGGCTTCAACGACTCCGAAGCTGAATTGCGGCGCGCTGCCGAATTCATCGCTTCGGTGTCGCCGGATATTCCCTGGCATGTAACTGCTTTCCACCAGGATTACAGGATGACTGAAAACTCAAACACGACCGCGGAGCAATTGATACGCGCGTGTGAGATTGGTCGTGAAGCAGGACTGAATTACATCTACGCAGGAAATCAGCCGGGCAGGGTTGGTCGATGGGAAAACACTTACTGTCCGTCGTGCGATGAGTTGTTGGTTGAGCGCTTCGGCTACCTCATTCGCCAGGTAAAGGTGACGAATGAAGGCCGGTGCCCGAAGTGCTCAACCGTGATCCCTGGGATCTGGAACTGAAACGATCTACGGAGTTCTCGTTGCTGTCGGCGAAGCAGCAGGCGACGGAGCTGACGCTGCCGGGCTCGCAGCCGGAGCAGGCGCAGCAGTTACATTCGTTGCCTGCGAAGCGACCACCTGCCATGTGCCGTTGCGTCGCGCGTAAACATCGAGAAAACGATATTCGCCGCTGATGTCTATGGGCGTTTTCCGATTAGGAACTTTATAGGTTCCTTTCTTGATCACACTTCGCCCAGTGATGAAAGCCGAATCGGCGCTCAATACCGTCACCTTGGGCTCCAACATCTCCCAACCTTCTACCGTGATAGCTTTACTTTCGGCAATGCGCACTTCGTCTGCCTTAGTTCCTGTAGAACCGTCTGGGTAAACAAGAACTGCGTCGTCTGCAACTATCCGCCTCATTGCTTCAACGTCATGGGTTTCGCCTGCCTTGAACCAGTCACGTTCAATCTTCAGCACTTCGGCTTGAATCGCTGCCGCATCGAATGTTTCCCTGGCTGGGGTAGCGGGGACGGTTGCCGTTGCGTTTCGGTTCGTGTCGACTGCTGGCTGGCATCCCATCAAAGCCACGACCATCAGGCTTAAAACGAAAACGAGTGCCACTGACACTGCGCTTCTGTTCATTTGCATTTCGACTCCTTTGAAGTCCAGTCAAAGAGCACTCTCTTTATGCCACAAAGAATGCACGAAAAGCACAAAATAGTTTTAGTCATTTTTGAGCTTTTGTGGCTTACGGGATGTTGACATCCTCACTTTTTTCGGATTATTGTTCGCCGCATACAAGCAATCCCGGGTGGTGTACAGTTGCAGGCTTCCGCCGGTATTGCTTCCTGCCATTGTTGGTGAATACGAAATTTGGAAAGGAGTAACCATGACTCATCTTTTGAGATCCTCAAAATTCTGGTTACTGGAGCGAGCTCTGCTCGTGGTCATCACGTTAACAATCACCGAAGCCGTAGTCGCTCAAACAACTCAAAAAACGCCCGTCGCTAAGGGCGATGAGCCGGTTTTTCTCGACTATCGTGGGGTAAAAATCGGTTGGCTTGCGGATGAGGTGCGCAAGAAACTGGGTAGTCCAGCCAATAAAGGCGACGAGCAGGACTTCTATGTTTTCAATGAGAAGGAAACCTGTCAGATCTTCTACGATAAGGCGACCAATAAAGTCACTGCCATCTCAGTGGATTTTATGAACGGCGCGCGTGAAGTGATCACTCCGCAACAAGTGTTTGGGGAGGACATTGAAACGAAGTCCGATGGATCAAAATCCAGACTTGTGCGTTATCCAAAAGCCGGCTTTTGGGTTTCATACAACCGGACAGCGGGCGATACTCCAATGATTACCGTGACCATCCAGAAGATGCCTCCGCCATGAGCCTGGCCCACAAAATCAAGGAACGGGCTCTCTTCGAAGGATTCAATAAAGTTGGAATTGCCGGCGCCTACTCGCTTGAAGACGAGGGGCGCCGGTTGCGAGAGTGGCTGGCGCGCGGTTATCACGGCGAGATGAGCTGGATGGCGCGCGACGTCGATAAGCGTATCAATCCGCGCGAGATCTTTCCTGAAGCTCGTTCAGTTGTGGTTGTGGCGCTCAACTACTACACGCCTCACCAGCATCAGCAAAATCCCGTGACCGGCAAAGTTTCTCGATATGCGTGGGGAGACGACTACCACGATGTCGTGAAGACGAAACTGACGTCGCTGCTTTCGTGGATCCGCGAACAGGAGCCGCACGCGGAAGGGAAGGTCTGCGTCGATATCCAGCCGACGATGGACAAAGCCTGGGCCGTGCGGGCCGGCTTGGGTTGGATTGGCAAACACTCAAACGTGATCACGCCCGAGCATGGTTCGTGGGTGTTCATCGGCGAACTGCTTCTGAACCTTGACCTGGACCACGACAGCGACGTCATTGAGGACCATTGCGGTACCTGTACGCTCTGCATCGACGCGTGTCCAACCGCGGCCATCACGGAACCTTACGTAGTCGATTCAAACAAGTGCATTTCCTACGCAACGATCGAACTGCGCGCGCCTGAGTTGCCACTTCAAATCGAAGAGAAACTGTCAGGATGGTTGTATGGCTGCGACATCTGTCAGGATGTTTGTCCGTGGAATCGCTTTGAAGATTCTTCTGATGAGACGCGATTCGCACCTCGTGACGGAAACGTCAATGCAGAACTCGCGGATATACTCGAGCTTACGCCCGAAACTTATGCGGAACGTTTTCGCGGTAGCGCGATGAAACGCGCTAAGCTCAGTGGTCTACAGCGCAACGCCCGCGCTTTGATATCTTGTGAATCCTGCTAAATCCTGTAATCCTGTCTAAGCATGCCGCGCACGTAATCCAAACTTCGCAGAAGAGATCAAACAAAGCTTCGCTAAACAAACGATCATGGGATTGATTGGCGCCAAGCTAACTCGCGTTGAACCAGGCCTCATCGAAATCACGTCTTCCTTATCGCGCCGATCTGGCCCAACAGCATGGCTATCTTCACGCCGGCATCGTCACAACGATCGCTGACTCAGCTTGTGGATATGCGGCGTACAGTTTGATGCCGCCGGATTCTGAAGTGCTCAGCGTTGAGTTCAAAGTGAACCTGCTGCGTCCAGCCAAAGGCGAAGTGTTTTTAGCTTCGGCTGAAGTTGTTAAGAGTGGAAAGACGTTGACGGTAGTTCGCGCAGATGTTTTTAGTTTGGACCAAGCGGAACAGCGCACAGCTCATCGCAACGATGCTGGGCACGATGATCTGTGTGTCGTAAGCAAAATGTGTCTCATCCATGCCATCGGCGGCGCCTTTACACAGCGACCTGAGGAGTTGGCGCAGAAGCTCAGCGCGAAATCGTCTGATCTGGTCAAACGTGCTTTCGAGGATATCGATCCGGAGCGCTTGGTCGATCATCACGTTCATGTTGCGGGACTCGGAGCGGGCGGAACTTTCGTAAATCGAAAGATGCGGACGTGGAAACATCCGTTTCATCGTCTCAAGTTCAAAGTTTATATGAGCTCCGCGGGGGCGACTCACGAAGAAAAGGCTGACGCGCAACTCGTCGATCGACTTGTTAATCTCGTAGGCAATATCCGCGGACATGGCAAACACCGCCTGCTCGGTTTCGACAAGAACTATCGCGCCGATGGATCGGTGAACCTCGATAAGACTGAGTTTTACGTTCCTAACGAATACGTGTTTGAACTGGCGGAGCGGCATCCGCAGATGTTTGTTCCGAACATTTCGGTCAATCCTTACCGGCCGGATGCAATTACTGAACTGGAGACGTGGGCCCGGCGTGGCGCGCGCGTCGTGAAGTGGTTGCCAAATGCGATGGGAATCGATCCTTCGGATCCGAAGTGCGATCCGTTTTACCAGAAGATGAAGGAGCTCGATCTGATCCTGCTGAGTCACGGTGGCGAGGAGAAGGCCGTTGAGGCTGAAGAAGATCAGAAACTCGGAAATCCGTTGCTGCTACGCCGCGCGTTGGACCACGGAGTGAAAGTGATCGTTGCGCATTGCGCGGGTCTGGGGACGAATGAAGATCTCGACAGCAAAGATCGCCGGCAGGTTCACAACTTCGAGCTGTTTCTGCGTTTGATGGATGAGAGGCGATACGAGGGACTTGTGTTTGGCGAGATCTCGGCAATGACGCAATTCAATCGCGTCGGTAAGCCTTTGCAGACGATTCTGGCGCGTGAAGATCTGCACGACAGGCTGGTGAACGGAAGCGATTATCCGTTGCCTGCGGTGAACATCCTGATTCGAACTCGGCCGCTCTTGAAGCACGGGTTCATCAGTGAGTCTGAAGGCCAGTGCCTGAAAGAGATTTACGATTTTAACCCGCTGCTGTTTGACTTCGTTCTCAAGCGCACCTTGAAACTCCCCGGCACCTCCAAATCCCTGCCGGCGTCCGTCTTCATGACTAATGCTTCACTGGGTGTTTGATCACGCGAAAGAGAACAAGTCAGGAAGGAGGCTTGCCCCCGCTCTGGACTAAAGGCGGGGGCAAGCCCACCTTCCTGACTTGTTCTCTCCAATCAGGGCTGCTTTGCGGTAGCGTGGGCAGGGCGTATCATTGGCTCAATGCAAGCTGTAATTAACAGTAAAAGCGGTATTCTGCGTGACTCGTACGGCCGCGCGATCCGGGATCTGCGCGTCTCGCTCACCGATCGCTGTAACTTCCGCTGCTTTTACTGTCTGCCGCATGGCGAGCCGCCAATCGCGCCGAAAGATCAGATGCTCTCGTACGAAGAAATTGAGTATGTTTGCGACATCTTTGTGTCGCTCGGGATCGAAAAGATCCGGCTCACTGGCGGCGAACCGATGTTGCGCCGCGACATCGAGACGATCATCCGGAAGCTCGGGAAGCTGAAACCCGCTCTTCACGATCTCGCGTTAACAACGAACGGTTACTTCCTGCCCGAGCGCGCCCAGGGCTTGAAAGATGCTGGACTCGATCGCGTTACGATCAGTTTGGATAGTTTGAAACGAGATGTTTTCAAACGGATGACTGGCGTCGATGTCTTGGACAAAGTGCTTGCGGGAATCGCGGCCGCGAAAGACGCAGGGCTCGAGCCGATAAAGATCAATGCGGTGATTGTGCGCGGGCACAATGAGGATGAAGTCGCCGATTTCGCTGCGTTTGCGCGCGAGCACGATGTGAAGATGCGTTTCATTGAATTCATGCCGTTGGATTCCGGACATGAATGGTCGCGCGCAGATGTTGTTTCAGGAAAAGAGATTCGCGAACGCATTGATGAGCGTTTTCCCCTCGTGCGTGTGGAAGTCGCGCGAGGATCTGACACGTCTTCACGATATCGCTTTGCCGACGGAGCGCCGGGCGAAATCGGAATCATCGCACCAGTTACCGAACCATTCTGCGGCGCTTGTTCTCGAATTCGGCTGACTGCCGATGGTCAGATCCGCACGTGTCTATTCTCAACGGTTGAGCACTCACTGCGCGACGTGGTCCGTAGCGGCGCCACGCGCGATGAGATTGTCGAATACATCGAATCGGTAATACTCAAAAAGGAACCACGCCACTTCATCAACGACCCTGGTTTCGTGACCCCCTCACGCACTATGAGTTTTATCGGCGGTTAGGACTGCACTATGAGTACAAAAGTCGAAGCCACCCTCGAAGATCTCCTCTACAGATCGAACAAAAAGCGGAAATTGTGAATGAGCAAATCATCCTCATTGTCTTCAACTGGGTATTCTTCCCGGATACGCCAGCGACGAAGTTGTTTTCCTCACTGCGGGAATACAGCAAACGTCACAAACACGGGCGTCCCTTTGGACGGCAAGCTGGCTTTTGTGGTGAATCTTCCTCATCGTAAGTCATTTTGTCCTGATGCGCCGCGTTTTTACGTCGGCGCTATCCGGGAATGAAGTTTTTTCAAGGTGCGCCTGTGTTTGCTGTTGAGGTTCGTAGCGAAGGCGACTATGGACCACGTGCCGAACGCGAGATGGCAGCGAAACGAGCCGACTATTTCGCGGCTGGAACGCTGGTCGTCTGGGATGTTGATTTGTTGAGTGAAAATGTCGTTCGAGTTTATCGCGCGAATGATCCTGCAACCCAACGTTTATCGCCGCGGCGAGATTGCAGAAGCTGAACCAGCCGTGCCCGGATGGACCATCGCTGTCGACGATCTGTTTCCGGAAGAAGAATCAGCTACAAAAGCATAAAGTCTAAACCGCCGCAGACTGCTCAATCTCCCTCACCACCCGCAGCCCTGACGACAGCGCCCCCTGAATCCACGAAAACAACGGCGAGAGATGTTCACCGGCGAAATGAATTCGGCCCTCAGGCGCTGACGCTGTGAAGAAATCAGTCAACTCAATGAACGCCCACGCGCCACGCGACCACTCGTCCTCCGTCCAGCACTTTGAAACACCCATCTCGAAGTTTTCTCGCACCCCTGAAAAGATCTCCTTCAACTGTTTCAGCGTCGAACCGATGCGATCCTTCTCTTTCAATTTCGTGATTCGTTCCGCTTCGCCCGGCCGTGCGTAAGTCATCAAGATCCCACGTGGCCCAGGTTGACTCCATGTCGGCTGCCAGATCTCGATCGCACCACGCGTGAACGCAAACCCATTGAGCCCTTTTTCTTCCCAGAACCGGTTCCTCGTTTGCAGGTAAACGCGTGAAACTGCATCGTAGCGCGTGCTTCTTATCAACTCCTTTTTGCGCGTCGACAATCCAGGCATTTCAATGTCACGCAAAACTGAAAACGGAATCGTGCAGATAACTTTATCCGCCGTAAAAGTTTGCTGACGGCCATTATTCACGAAAACAACGCGCGCCTGGTTTGCGTCCTGCTCGATCTTCACCACCGCTGCGCCATACTGAATCTTCCCCGCGAGTTTGTCAGCAAATGCCTTCGGCAACAGATCTGAACCACCTTTGATCTGTGGACCAACGTTCAGGTTTACCACCTAACTCCTGGCCATAATTCTGTGTCATCGCGTCGGTAAAACCGTCGATCGGCACTTCCTCCCTACGGCCTCGATCAAACCGAACGGCATTCAAGCGACTCGGATAAAACGGTTCGAGTGGAAGTGCCGAACTCTTTGACATACTTGAGCGTGAGTTCGTGGTTCTCGGGAATGCGCGCGGCGCCCGCTTCAGCGTAGAGCCCATCGGCAAACGGTTCGCGCAGCGTGTGAACTCGTCCGCCAGGACGCTTGCGCGCTTCGAGAATCGCTACCTCGTGCCCGAGTTTCGAAAGTTCATGAGCTGCCACAAGCCCCGCCATTCCGGCGCCCAAAACGAGCACCTTTCTGGACGGGGCTGTTAGGATTCTGACCGCACCGGATAACTGAGGTCGATTGAGACCGGCTGCGGCAACTGCGACTGCGGTTCGCCTTAAAAACTGACGGCGATTTAGTGCCAATTAGTTTCTTCCCCTGCGTCGTGAACTGTTCGCTCTGGGCCTTGTTCGGGCCGGCTGATTTGCCTGAGCCTCTGTACGAACAGCGGGTGTCGCAGGTTGCGCGCTTGTCGTTTCCTCTGCGGGCTTCGGAGGCATGTCGGCCTTCGAAAACCTCGGCAACAGATCGTCACGCATCGCTAACTGATACACGGCCCACGCCACGACCATCGCATCCTTCTTCACATCGACTTCGAGAATACGTTCGTAGGTGTCGAGGTTCGTGTGCCAGGTGTGAGTGCCATATTCAATTGGATCCTGGCCCATGCCGATTCCCGGCAAGCCTGCCTGGTTGAACGCAGTGTTGTCAGAACCTCCGAGTCTCCTGCTGCGCGAAGTCACTGCTCCAATCACGCCATCGCCCGTAAACGGCTCGAGAATCCCGCGGAGTATGTTTGCCGTTTCAGGTGGTCCAAACACAGCCGCACCGCGCACGCGTCCTGTGCCGGAATCGATGTTGAAGTATCCACCAAATTTCTCGTAACCAGGTTTCGGATTTTCAAACGAACCGAAATGCTGTTTGACGTAAGCGATCGAACCCAGCAAGCCTTGCTCTTCACCGCTCCACAGCGCGACTCGAATCGTGCGGCGTGGCTTAACGCCGAGTGTTTTCAGAATTCGTGCGGCTTCCATCATGATCGCGCACCCGACCGCGTTGTCAGTGGCCCCAGTCGCTGCATGCCAGGAATCAAGGTGCCCACCGAGCATGATTACTTCATCGGCTTTGTCCGAGCCACGAATTTCACCGATCGTGTTGTATGAAGTGCGACCTTCGGGATAAGTGCGGTTGACGATGTTGAATTCGAGTTCGACTTCCGTTCCATCGTTGAGAATGCGTGTGATGCGTCCAAAATCTTCATTGCTCATCACGACGGTCGGGACCACCTTGTTAACGTCAAACGTGCTGTTATTGAAAGCACGAATTTGCCGAAACTCACGGCCCGCATCATTCACTCTGACCAACGCGCCGTTGTCTTTTAGAAACGCGTCCAGCTGTTGCGCGACCTGACGATTACTGAGCGGTCGCGGCGCGTTCGGCGCAGGCGTCGGAGTTGGCGATGGTGTCGGGAACGCAAATGGACGCGCGTTTGGACCATATCGGTTTTGAGCTTGCTCATCACTCTGCCGTTTTGCCGGCGGGCTTAGATTGACCGGTATCGTCGCCGGCTTACCGACAAGCACGATTCTCCCGCGCACTTTCGATTTCGTATTGGAGAGAAACAGATTGAGCTGTTCCTGCGATGGACGCTCGGGCAGGACCAACTGGTACGCCTTCGCAAGGACCGTCCCTTTCGTGCTCGGAGTCCATGCGAGGACCTCGCAAACAAGCGGATCTTTAACTGGCGAGATCAGGTGCGCAGTCAGTCGCTCGTTGGCCCAACCAGGATGTTTGAAATCCCAGGGCTCGAGATGGGCATTGTCGAAGCCCCACGCAGTCATCTGCTTAACTGCCCACTCCGCGGCGGCTTTGTGGTTTGGTGAACCCGTCAACCGCGGTCCATAAACGTCCGTAAACATGTGCATGGTCTTCATGATTTGCGAACGTTCCGTGGCTTCCTTGCGGATTCGGCTCAGCATATCGCCGCCGCCGTTTTGCGCGGCGACTGGAAGCGAAAGCAGCGAAAAGATCATCAACAGGGCGACAATGCGTCGATTCAGCATCTGTTTTTGTCTCCGTGAGAACGGTTGGGTTGGATTGCCAGCGCCTGAGATTATAGACTACATCAGTACCAATCGGAGAATCTTATGAGCGCAGGAATCAAGTCAAAGCAAAGTGATACCTCAGAAAACAGTTCGCTGCCAAACTCCCGTCGCATTTACGTCGACGGCAAATTGCCTGGCGTGCGAGTGCCCTTTCGCGAAATCGCGCAAAATCCTTCGCGCAATTTCGACGGCACTTTGAACACTAATCCACCCGTTCGTGTTTACGACACGAGTGGGCCATGGGGCGACGGCGATGTTCAATGCGACGTTCGCGAAGGATTACCGCAACTGCGGCGCGAATGGATTACGGGTCGCGGCGACGTCGAAGAGTATGAAGGTCGTGAGCCTCAACCGATCGATGATGGTTATCTCACATTCGACGCTGCAAAACGCGCGCGCGTGAAGGACATTGGAAAACTCGAAGACTTTCCGGTGATGCGTCGCAAAGTGATGCGAGCGAAGGCGGGTGCATGTGTTACGCAACTGCACTATGCGCGTCGCGGGATTATTACTCCTGAGATGGAGTTCATTGCGATTCGCGAAAACCTTGGACGTGAAGCGGCGTGGGACACCACCGGTGACGCACCGCGTGACTCGCTTTTGCACCAACACGCCGGGCAATCGTTCGGGGCGGCGATACCTCAGTATGTGACCCCTGAATTCGTGCGCGCTGAAGTTGCACGTGGTCGTGCGATCATTCCTGCGAACATTAACCATCCCGAGTCTGAGCCCATGATCATCGGGCGCAACTTCCTCGTTAAGATCAACGCGAACATCGGAAACTCAGCAGTCGCTTCTTCGATCGAAGAAGAAGTCGACAAGATGCGCTGGTCCATTCATTGCGGTTCGGATACGGTGATGGACCTTTCCACGGGCAAGAACATACACGCGACGCGCGAATGGATCATTCGCAACTCGCCGGTACCGATCGGCACCGTTCCGATTTACCAGGCGCTCGAGAAAGTCGGCGGGAAAGCCGAGGAGCTTACGTGGGAAATCTTTCGCGACACGTTGATCGAACAGGCGGAGCAGGGAGTTGATTATTTCACGATCCATGCCGGCGTGCGCCTCCCTTACATTCCGTTAACTGCGCGTAGGACGACCGGAATCGTGAGCCGTGGTGGATCGATCATGGCGAAGTGGTGCCTGGCCCATCACGAAGAGAGTTTTCTTTACACGCGCTTTCGCGAGATTTGCGAAATCATGGCTGCGTACGATGTTTCGTTCTCGCTGGGCGATGGGCTGCGGCCTGGTTCGATTGCAGATGCGAATGATGAAGCGCAGTTTGCGGAGCTGGAGACGTTGGGTGAGTTGACCAACATCGCATGGGAACACGATTGCCAGGTGATGATCGAAGGGCCTGGACACGTGCCGATGCACCTCATCAAGGAAAACATGGACAAGCAGTTGGAGACTTGTCATGAAGCGCCGTTCTACACGCTTGGACCACTCACGACCGACATTGCGCCTGGCTACGATCATATTACTTCGGCAATCGGCGCGGCGATGATCGGGTGGTTTGGGACGGCGATGCTCTGTTATGTCACGCCGAAGGAACACCTTGGATTGCCGAACAAGAAGGACGTGAAGGATGGCGTGATCGCTTACAAGCTGGCGGCGCACGCGGCAGATCTCGCAAAAGGTCATCCCGGCGCTCAATACCGCGACAATGCGTTATCAAAAGCGCGTTTTGAGTTTCGTTGGGAAGATCAGTTCAATCTCTCACTCGATCCGGAGGTCGCGCGCGAGTATCACGACGAAACGCTGCCACAGGAAGGCGCGAAGCTGGCGCACTTCTGTTCGATGTGCGGTCCACATTTCTGTTCGATGAAAATCACGCAGGATGTGCGGGAGTACGCGGCGCAGAAGCAGGTGGATGAAGCGGACGCGCTGCAGATTGGGTTGAGTGAGAAGGCGGAAGAATTCATTACTTCCGGTGGGGAGATTTATCGAGCAGGGGGAGTGACAGTGAAGCTATATCCAGTTGAGTCGGAAATGCTTAAGTTAGTCGGGTACGATGAGAAGTTGCGCGTTTTGGAAGTAGTCTTCAATACCGGCGATAAATACCAGTACAAAGAAGTACCGTTGTTTGAGTATCAAGGACTACTGAGTGCGGACTCGATTGGTCAGTACATGCACCAGCACATCTTCGAGCATTATGATTTCGATCGAGTTTGACACAAAAAGCACAAAGAGGTAACTCATGCGCTCTATCCAGATTTGCGCGCTCCTGATTTCGTTCGTCGTGCCGCAGTTAACTCACGCGCAAAAGCGAATCGCCACTGGTACTGTGCCGCCGCCGCAATTTGCCGATCCGCAACGCAAGCAGAAACTCGCCGCAGCATTTCCGGAGATCGAACGAATCTTCAAGAGTTGGATGGAGCGATCACAACCGCCGGGCGCAGTGCTGGGAGTGGTCATCGACGGCGAACTCGCGTTCATAAAAGCTGCGGGCGTTCGCGAGAAGACAAACAATGCTCCGGTCACGCCGGAAACAGTTTTCCGCATCGCTTCAATGACGAAGAGTTTCACGGCGATGGCGATCTTGAAGCTCCGCGACGAAGGAAAACTGTCGTTAGAAGATCCCGTATCGAAGCATGTTCCCGAGCTTGCGAACCTGTCGTATCCCACGAGCGATTCGCAAGTACTGAACATTCGTCACTTGCTGACTCACTCCGAAGGTTTTCCCGAAGACAATCCCTGGGGCGATCGCCAGTTGCACCAACCTGATAAAACCATGCGCGAGTGGATGCGCACGGGAATTCCGTTTTCAACTTCGCCCGGCACCGCTTTCGAATACTCAAACTACGGCTTTGCGATCCTGGGCCAGATCGTCGCGAAGGCATCCGGACGTTCTTATGAAGACTACGTTCGCGACAACATTCTGCGACCGCTTGGAATGAACGCGTCGACATTCGAAATGTCTGCCGTGCCGAACGAACACATCGCACTCGGTTACCGGCGCGAAGACAACAACTGGAAACCCGAACCGATTCTGGCTCACGGCTCCTTCGGCGCGATGGGTGGGCTTTGGACCAACGCGCACGATCTCGCTCGATACGTGGCGTTTCTGATGTCGGCGTTTCCGCCGCGTGACGAACCCGATCGTGGCCCAATCAAACGGAGCAGCGCTCGCGAGATGCAACAGCTTTGGCGTACTCAGGCTTCCGCAGCTTTTCGTCCTACTGTCGATGCGCCACTCCAGATTGGAGCCGGAGGGTATGGTTATGGGCTCGGTGTCTCGAATGATTGCCGTTATGCGTTCGTTGTTGGTCACGGCGGCGGACTGCCCGGTTACGGTTCGTTGATGCGATGGCTACCGGGTTATGGCGTCGGCTTGATTGGCATGGCGAACCAGACCTACCAGGGATTTAACGGTCTGTTCAATGATGTGACTTCAGCGCTGCATCGCACGGGCGCGTTGCAACCTCGCGTCGTGCAACCGTCGCCGGCGTTGCTGGCGGCGCAGGCAGATGTTTCACAGTTGATTATTAAGTGGGACGACAGTCTTGCGAATCGAATAGCTGCGGATAACCTTTTCCTCGACGCTGCCGCGGAGGTTCGCGCGAATCGCTGGAAGGAGTTGGCGAAGACGCATGGCACATGCCGGCCCGCTACGTCGATTAATCCGGAGAACGCGTTGCGTGGCGAGTGGCGAATGACGTGCGATCGTGGCTGGCTCAACGTGTTCATCACGCTTGCGCCAACGATGCCGCCGAAGGTTCAACTGATCGAAATCAATCCGGTGATGCCGCCTGACGCGGAGATGACGAAGACCGCGGAAACGATCGGTAAATTACTGGCGTCATGGGATGCGAAGACAGTGGAAGCGATCGCAGCGCCGGGATTGGACGTTGAGAAGATGCGTCGTCAGGTTACAGCGGCTTCGGCGTGGGGAAGTTGCAAAGTTGGCGAGCCGCTCGGTGGAAATGGAACGCGGAACAGTTCGATCCGATTGGTTTGTGACAATGGACCACTCGCCGCGCGCATTGCTCTCGATCCAAATACGCGCAAGCTGACGAGTCTCGATCTGGTCCCGCTACGCGAACAACGCTGCGTACCCTTAATGCCGGCCCGCGGGGGCAAGCCCCTCTTCCTGACTGTTCTTTTTTGAGAAGCTTGAAGGCTTGAAGAATAGTTGAATAAAATGAACAAGTCAGGAAGGGTGGCTTGCCCCGCTGTTGCTTCACACAAAACCGGCTTTGCGTTGCATTTCCTTCAGTGCCTCGGGGATGAAGGAAGTGATCTGGTATGTCTCTTCACGACCATCAGCGAAACTCTGGTAGAGATTGAAATCCGGAAGCGAAAGACAGCTCAGCGGCGACTGATGGTTGTAACCCGTATCCAACCCAACCGCACTGTGAGAAATGTAGATCCCGTGCCGGCCCAATCTTCCTCGCAACGGCAGCAAAGGAGTCGGCGTATGCCCAAACACGCACGGCTTGCCACGGTAGTTCTTGTAAAAATCCATGTCGCGCATCCACAACAGCGATACCTCTGAACTCTCCCTCGGATGCTTTCCTTCGTCGAGCCCGGCATGAACGTAGATCGCCAGCTCGTCCTCGTGGTAGAAAGGCAAATCCTGCATAAACGCGAGATGCTCCGCCGGAAACGCTTGCTCAAATATCTGCCTCATCTCGTCGAGATCTTTTTCGCTGTCGACTCTGACTGACTGCCCGGTGTACTGCTCAAACGTTCGTTCGCCGCCGGCAACCGGTGTGAGCCAGACGTTGCTGTAACCCTTGAGAAAATCCATCAACATCTGTTCGTGATTTCCTCGCAGGCAGATAACTCTTTGCGGATTCTCGCGCGTGAGCCCCAGGATGTGAGAGACGCATCCGGGCGCATCGGCGCCGCGATCGATCAGGTCGCCCAGAAAAACCAGCGTATCTTTTTCAGGATCGCGCGGCAGCATGTCGAGCAAGGCGAGGAGCTGCGCGCAACGGCCATGTATGTCACCCACGACAAAAGTTCTCATTCAGACTGGTCCCCTGGTACCTGGCGTTGGCTCTTGATGCGATTCATCAACTCGACGAAACGTGGATCCTCGTGCATGTCGGTCCAGTTTGGATCAGACTCAAACCACTTGTAGTTCTCGTTGCCAAGACTGATGGCGGTCTCCAGCCATCGCAACGCTTCCACCTGTCGGCCCTGCAAGAGATATGCGGACGCAAGCCAGTAGGAAATATCGTAATCCGCCTCTGCCACCTGCCTGACTTTTGGCGTGAGTTGTTCGTTTGCCTTCGTGTGCTGTCCCTGCGCGCTCAAACCGATCGCAAGAATCGGCCGCACGCCGTCCATTTGCGGATGCCGCTGTAAAACCTGCTGAAGAATCTCGATGGCCTTATCAACCTCGCCCCTATAATAGTGCACACGCGCGCGGAACACTTTGATCAACGGATGTTCAGGTTCGAGGGCCGCACCTTGATCGAGTTCGCGCATCGCATCTTCGTATTGTTGCTGGTACATAAAGATGCGCGCACGATTGTAACTCGCGAGCACTCGCTCGGCCGGATTCAAACGGACCATGCGATCAAAACTGCGCAGCGCCTTTTCATAATCACCATTGAGACGCGCGACCACGCCACGCACAAACTGCACACCCGGATCGTTCGGATATTCATCGCGCAACAGATCGACTTCGGTGCGCGCTTTCTCCTTGTGTCCACCCGTGAGATAGATAAACACCATGTGCATACGCGCTTCGAGCAATCTCGGATCGAGCGCGAGAGCTTTTCGAAAAGCATTCTTCGCCTTCTCGTGATCGCCGGCCTGCCCGAGGCCTTTCAACACGCGATTGACGTAGCTACTGCCAAGCGCCGAATAAGCAAGTGCAAAGTTTGGATCGATTTCGATCGCGCGCCGGAAGTGTTCGATGCTCGAATCGAGATGCTCACGCTCGATGGTGTGATAAATAAAAGTTGCCAGGCAGTCGCGTCCGCGCAGGTACTCTTCCGTCGCGGCTGCGTCGGCAGTTGTTTTCCTTGCGAGCTCGTCTTTCTCATCGGGACTCAATTCGAGCCGCAGTCCCTCGACGATGCGCTGCACGATCGTGTCCTGAACGCCGATAATGTCGCTGGCGTCAGCGTCGATTCGTTCGCTCCAGAGAATCTCGCTCGTACGAACGTCGAGTAGTTGAGCTGTAACGCGCAACCTGTCACCGGCGCGAAGAAACGTTGCGGTGAGAATCGCGTCCACACTGAGATCGCGTCCTGCTTCCGCGGCGTCAACAGTTTTGTTCTGATACTTCACAATCACAGACGAAGGCCGCACGACGAGGGAACGCACGCGGGCCAATTCGGTGATCACCGCATCCGCAAGTGAGAACTGATAGAAGTCGATCTCGCGATCGTTACCGACATTTTTGAACGGAAGAATCGCAACGCTTTTTCGATCGCGATCACCCAAACTCGTCATCGGACTCGCATCACTGCTGCGGCCGCCCGATCTTTGACCTGAGGGCTCGGGGCTTTTGCTACCCGTTAACCAACGAAGCGCTCGAGTTACCGGACTTTCCTGTTTCAAGTGCCGCGGTGCAACGGGCGCCGCGCTTTCATCAAGACCGGGGAGCGAGTCTGAGCCAAGCTCGCGAATGATCAAACGAACGTCCTCAGCAAAATATGAAATCTTCTGATAACGATTGCGAGGATCTTTCGCGAGAGCTTTGTCGAGGACTGATTGCAAACGCACAGGCACGCGACCGGGCCGGACTTGCGCCAACGGCGCTGGCTCCGCATTCAAGACTGCATGCCGTACCTCGATCGCGGTCTGACCCTGGAAGGGCCATGTGCCCGTCAGCATTTCGTAAAGCAAAACGCCCGTGGAAAAAACATCCGCGCGTGAATCAACTCGATCGCCACGAGCTTGCTCGGGTGCGGCATAGGTTGCAGTGCCGTATGGAACGCCGACTTCTGTTATCTCGGTGTGATGGATTCCCGAAGTGCGTGCGGCTTCGTCGTCGAGGAGTTTAGCGAGTCCGAAGTCGAGTACCTTGACCTGGCCGCTCGGTGTGACCATGACATTACCGGCTTTAATGTCGCGGTGAATGATGCCGCGAGCATGCGCAGCGGAGAGAGCCTCGGCAGTTTGCAGCGTGATCGATAAGGCGCTTTCGAGCGACAAGGGCCGGCCGTTTACGAGTTGCCGCACGTTTCGCCCTTCGATGTACTGCATCGCAATAAAGTGGATGCCGTTGATCTCGTTTAGATCGAATATGGTGCAGATGTTTGGATGATCGAGCGCGGAAGCAAGACGGGCTTCGCGCTCGAAACGTTTGAGGTTTGCTTCGCGGGCAGTCAGCTCGGGGGGAAGAACTTTGATGACTACCGTGCGGCCGAGTTTTGAATCGACGGCTTTGTAGACTGTACCCTGTCCGCCCTCACCGAGCTTTTCCAGGATTTTGTAATTCCCCAGCGTCGATCCGATCATTTTTGACTCGCAAAACTATAGGTCCTATAGGACATATAGGACCTATAGTGGCGCAGAAAACGTTCCTGGCGCTATTCCGAAATACCCATTTGCCAGAGAGCGAACGCGTAGTCAAATGCTGTTTCGCGTAGTGCGTCGTAGCGTCCCGATGCGCCGCCGTGGCCCGCGCCGAAGTTCACTTTCAAAAGCAGCGGGTTTGTATCAGTCTTCATCGCACGCATCTTCGCGACGAGTTTCGCGCCTTCCCAGTACGGTACCTGGCTATCATTCACAGAAACCTTCACCAGCGTTGCCGGGTAATTCTTCTTCTCAATGTTGTCGTACGGCGAATACTTCTTCATGTATTCATACGCCGGCTTGTCATTCGGATTGCCCCACTCGATGTACTCACTTGTCGTGAGCGGCAACGTTGCGTCAAGCATTGTATTCAGCACGTCAACAAACGGGACGTGCGAAATGACACCTTTGAAAAGATCCGGACGCAGGTTTGCAACAACGCCCATTAGCAAACCTCCGGCGCTTCCGCCTGTGATCACCAGGCGATCCTTCGACGTGTACTTCTGCTTGATCAATGTTTCAGCGGCGGCGACGAAGTCAGTGAACGTATTCATCTTGTTCATCATCCTGCCGGCTTGCCGCCATTCTTCGCCCATCTCACCACCACCACGAATGTGAGCAATCACATAGATCACTCCGCGATCGAGAAGGCTCAACCTGCTCGACGAAAAAGTCGGTGGAATTGATGCGCCGTATGATCCATATCCGTAAAGAAGCAGAGGCGCGGTGCCGTCGAGCTTGACTCCTTTTCGATAAACCATCGACATCGGAACCTTTGTTCCATCGGAAGCCGTTGCAAAAACGCGCTCCGCCTTGTAGTTCGTTCGATCAAAGCCGCCGGGCACCTCAGTCTGTTTGAGCAGCGTCGACTTGCCCGTGTTCATGTCGTAATCGAAAACTGAATACGGCGTGACCAGCGAATTGTAGCCATACCTCACCACGCTGGTGTTGTATTCGCGGATTGACGTCAAATTTGCCGAGTAAACCGGTTCGGGAAACTTGATGTTATGACGTTTGTCGGTTTTGAAGTCGACGACTTCGAGTTGTTGCAGACCGTTTTCCCATTCAGAAAGCACGGCGTGATCGGAGAAGAGGGTGATGCCCTCGACCTTCACCGCTGGCCGATGGGCCACAAACTCTTTCCAGTTTTTCTCTGATGGATCGCTGACCGGCGCCGTCACGACGCGGAAGTTCTTCGCGCCTTTGTTTGATCGGATGTAGAAGAGGTTGTTGCGATGATTTACGTCGTACTCGTGATCCGGTTGTCGCGGCAGAATCATCTTGAGCGCGGTGGAGGGCTCGGCTGCAAGCAGGTAGTGCACCTCGGTTGAAGTTTTACTGAACGATTCGAGAAAGACCACTTTCTTGTCGAGCGAGCGACCGGTTCCGATATCAAACAACTCATCCTTCTCTTCGAAAACGAGGTCCGTCTTATCTGTTCCGAGAACATGACGGAAAAACTTGTCGCTTCGCTTGGTGACCGGATCTTCAGTGACATAGAAGATCGTCTTGTTGTCGTTGGCCCACGCAAGACCAGTCACGCGCTCAATCTTCTCAGAGAAAAGTTGGCCGGTGCGCAGGTCTTTGATTTGCAGCAGGTACTGGCGGTAGCCGGTGTTGTCGGTGCTGTAAGCGAGCAGATTTCCGTCGTCGCTGGGATTAAGCATCCCAAGGCTCATGAACTTCTGGCCCTTTGCCAGTTCATTCACGTCGAGAATGATTTCTTCGGGAGCTTCGGTACTGCCCTTCTTGCGACAAAATATCGGGTACTGTTTACCTTCCTCAGTTCTGCTGTAATAGAAATAGTTTCCGATACCGATAAGGCACGTTTGTGTCAGTCTGTTTAATGTGACTGAGCATTTCCTTGTACAGGTTTTCCTGAAGCCCGGCGGTGTGTTTCATCGCCGACTGCGCGTAGTCGTCCTCGGCCTTGAGATAAGCCTGGACCGAAGGATTCGTCTTTTCACGCAGCCAGAAATACTCGTCGACGAGCGTTTCACCATGAATGTTTGTAGTCTTTGTTTTCTTTTCTGCCATTGGTGGTTGAGGCGCGCCCGTTCCTCCATTTGATTGCGCGTTGCTATTGATCGATAGAACACAAGTAACAAAGAGCACGAGCAGAAAAGGTAAACGGGATTGGTTTTTCATAACGCACCTTCCTCATAAAAACACAATTTCATCAAAGGGGAGACAGCCTTGTTGCGGTACCGGCGCACGGCCGGCTAGTCGTGAACCGTTCAACCACGGGGTGGGTTACCCCAGCCTGACTTCAAATACTTACCATCCTGAACGATGCAGGGAACTGTGGGATCGCCGTTAGAGACCGCCAGCATCTCTTTGCGCCGCTCGCGATCGTTCTGCGCGTCGTAATCGAGAAAAGGAATGCTTTTGGAATCGTAGTACTCGCGCGCTTGCTGGCAATAAGGACATCCTGGTTTCGTGTAAATTACTAGGGCCAAAATCGATTACCCCCGTGTTTGTTTTTTGCAGAGCTATGCCCGGCGCTACCGCGCTCGTTCTGTTTATGTTTGAGCAGCGAGCGATTATACTGCCGCTGCCTATGAGTCAACAAAGCGGCCCGGAAGATAGCGCGGCGGATCTGCTCGATCCTTACGATAAGCTCATAAGTCTCGAGATAATGGGCAATGAAGTCAGCGTTCCGGAGAAGAACCGCCTCTTGCGCTGTTTTCAGTATCTTTCGATCAATACGATCTCGTATGGCGACTTTTGTTGGAACGGTGAGTGTACGAATTGCCAGGTCTGGTATCACATGAAAGGGCAGAGTGAACAAAACGACAAACCGGCGTTGTCGTGTCGACTGGAGTGTGAAGAAGGAATGGTGATAACCAGGCTCAGCCGGTTTATCGAGCTTGAAGGCATCACCAAGTAATCTGTGTAATTTGTGGACTAATACTTCGGAATACTCGGATCCACCTCATTCGACCATCCGATAATCCCGCCTTTCAGATTTATCAAGTCTTGCCCTGGAATCCAGAACGCTGAAGCGCATCGATCGCGCGTGCGCTGCGCCCGCCCATCTTGCAATGGACCACCGTTTCGCGGTTCGGATCGATCTCGTTCATGCGGGTCAATACCTGCGCCAGCGGGATGTGAACCGAATTTGGAATGCGCCCGATTGCCACTTCAGCATCCTCACGCACGTCGACGATCTGAATGTCGTCGCCTCTGTCCAGTCGTTGCTTTAGTTCAGTTGAGGTTATCTCTTCCATGGTTCATGTATCTTAGCGGCATGCGTTACACTTTGGCCAATACCCCGTTTATGAAAGGCCGATCATGAGATTCGAGTTTTACACAGAAGCCCTCGATAACGTTCCAAAGTTGTCGGTCGATGGAACAGTTGATAACAGCATTCACTTCTCACACTGGCAGGGAAATACAACACCGGCCGAAGTGAAAGCTGATACTTCAACCGAGATCGCGCTCAATCTCGTCGCATCGCCAAACAGAGCAGCACTAACAAACGGCATCGAACTGGTCACCAATAATCACTTCGATACTGACGGCGTGCTTTCGTGTTGGACCGTGCTCACCGGTGAAAGAGCGCTCGCGCATCGGGATCTCTTGATCGCCGCCGCTGAAGCCGGCGACTTTTCGGAATACTCAAGCGAGGACGGCGTGCGCGTGAGTATTGCAATACAAGGTTCTGATCAGGCGAGCCCAAATAACGACGACGGTTCGCCGTTGGCGCGGTTACTCGCAGGCGAAGAAGTTGATGACGATGCTCGCGCATATGAACTGGTGCTGCCCGAAGTAGAACGACTGCTGACGAACATCAATGATTACGAATCTCTCTGGCGCGACGGTTGGCAAAGCGTTGCTGCTGCGATCGAGAGCTTCGAACGCGGCAAGTCGAGCGTCACTGAGTATTCAGATTCTAAAATCTCGTTGATAACTCTCGCCCCGGAGCTCTTCGACGGCGCCGGGTTTAGTCCAACCAGGCACGCTGCGCCATACACGGCTATCTCGAAGTTCGCGAAAGGCGAACTCTTTGTAATCGCGATTCCAACCAGTGGCGGATGGTTCTATCGACTCGATTATCCTTACTACTCATGGGCTGAAACAGTTGTGCGTCCGCGCGTGCAGCGACGCGATCTAAGTGGTGCGTTGCAGTTGCTCAACGCTAAAGAAACGAATCGTGAGGGACGCTGGCAAACCGACAATCGCGAAATGACCTCCGCGGTAAAGTTTCTCGACAACAGTCGAACGCTCGCAGCGTCGCGCATTCGAACCGGATGACGTCGTCGAATGTGTTGACCGGCTCGTTCTGCAGATTCTGACCTGGCTGATTTCTTGAGCACAAACAATGCACGACGTAATCATCATTGGTGCTGGACCAGCAGGGCTATCGACGGCTTTCTGGTGCGATGAGTTGGGTCTTGACACGCTCCTGCTCGAACAAGCCGAACAGATCGGAGGACAGCTCCATCGAGTCTACAATCCAATTGAAAACTATCTGGGTCTGAAAACTCGTAACGGCGAGGAGCTGCTCGAACTCTTTTCAAAAGATGTTGACGCCGCAGAATTTGATCTTTGGACTGGAACAAACATCACTTCTGTTGACTTAAAAGCTCACCGCATCTCGTTGCAGAGTGGTGAGAATCTCCAGGGAATCGCGATCGTGATTGCAACCGGTGTTAGGCCAAGGCAACTCGGTGTGCCCGGTGAAAAAGAGTTTGCCGGAAAGGGAATGATAGAATCCGGAGCTCGCGATCGAGAGCTCTTCGCCGGACAGGATGTTTGTGTAGTCGGAGGCGGAGATGCGGCCGTGGAGAACGCGTTGTTGCTGGCCGATGTCTGTGCGACTGTCACGTTGGTCCATCGCGGCAAAAAACTGCGGGCGCGGCGCGAACTCGCTGAACGTCTTCAACCAAACAATCGCGTCACAGTTTTCACTGAATCAGTGCTCACGCGTATTATCGGTGACGAACAAGTGCAAGCCGTGGAAATTCAGCGCAAAGAGGGGTTGAAGCCTTTTCAGCTTGCGGTGCGCGGTGTGCTGATTCGGATTGGCGTGGAACCGAATACGGAGTTGTTTCGAGAGCAACTCGAAACGGACGAAAAAGGTTTCATCGCAGTGAACAGTCGGCAGGAGACTAGCGTCCCGATGGTCTTTGCAATCGGTGACGTGTCAAATCCAATTGCGCCGACAATCAGCGGCGCCACTGGCGCTGGAGCAACGGCGGCGAAAGTGATTGCCGCTCGACTAAACACACGATCACATGACTGAGTTGGAAAGTGAAATCCAGCCCGCGTATCTCGACGCACACGTTTCCGCGTATCCGGTCGAGTACATCGCGGGCATAGATCTTTACAACGCGGGCGAGTTTCACGCGGCGCACGATGCCTGGGAAGAGCGTTGGATGGGCGAAGTTGGACCAAAGGAAAAGCTGTTCCTTCAGGCGATGATCCAATCCGCCGTCGCGTTTCATCATCTCGACATCGGCCGGCCCGGGGCCGCGCGACAGATGTACTTGCGAGCGAAGGAGAAGTTTGAGCGCCTCGGAGTGAACGTGTTTATGTCGTTGGATCTCGACGAGTATCAGGCCCAGCTCGACTCGGCACTCTCGTGGTTGTTGAGTGCTGCGGATCCGAGAGAGTTGCCGATGCCTGAGATCGTTCCGCCAAAGATTCGCTTGTTAGCGACGGTTGATGAGTTTGATTGAGAAAGGCTAGACGACTCTGAACGTTACGCGATTGATATTGCTCGCTTGCTGGTTTGGTGCAGCGCTTTTCTTTGGCGCTGTCGTCGCACCGGCTGCTTTCGGCGTGTTGCGATCGTTCGGGTTGCCGAACGCAAACGAGATCGCGGGTTCGATCGTGACGCGCTCACTTTCGGTCGTGAACATCGCGGGTTTCGTCATCGCGCTACTCTTGTTGGTAACTTTGATCCTGAGGCGCAATTTTGCAAGCCGGTTGAGTTTCATTGTTGAATGCATTTGCCTCGTCGTCATCGCATTGACGACCGCCGTGGGCCACTGGTTCATCGCCGCACGAATGCGCGCACTGCGCGCGGCGATGGTCGTGCCCATCGATCAGATCGCCGCAGACGATCCGCGCCGCATCGCATTCAACAGCCTGCACGGCTATTCGGTTAACGCGCTTTCGCTTGCTATGATTGCCGCTCTCGTAGCCATGGTCCTGATGGCCCGGGCTCAAGATTCGACCCGACGCTACCGCGTTACGGTACTGACCGTATCCAACAATGATTTAAAGGATGATCGGGTCAGTCGCAACTGATTACACGATTGGAAAAATGCCGGTGGAGATAATTGAAGACATTGACGGTTGGCGAAGACGTTTTGACGCGTGGCTGCAGAGCAATCCAGCCGGTGACGAGATTGCGGACTATCCGTTAGTAAAAAACCGGCGCGCTCCATTCACGCCGGCGCGTCGCGCCCTGCCGATGCTGAACCTCGCGCTGATCTCTTCTGCGGGCGCATACATCGACGGCACCACGCCGTTCGATACCAGTTCGTCTTCCGGTGATCTGAGTTTCCGAGAGATTCCAATCGAAGTTGAACAGCCGGATCTGCGTTTCGCTGCACGCGGTTATGACCCAAGCGCAGTGCGAGAGGACATGAACGCGCAAGTGCCCGTCGCGCGACTGCTGGAATTTGAGCAGAACGGAGTCATTGGTCAATTGAACCCGGTGTTCTGGAGTTTTTGCGGCTTCATTCGCGACGCAGCGATGATGACAGACGAACTCGTGCCGAAGCTGGTCCAGCGCGTTCATCGTTACGAAGTCCAGGCTGCGTTGCTCATTCCCGCTTCAACTTTGTGTCATCAATCTATTGGTTTGGTGGCGCGAGCACTCGAGCTCTCGGGCGTTCCAACAATGACGCTTGCGGTTGTTAAAGACGTAGTCGAATCTGTTCGTCCACCACGCGTTGCCCTTCACGACGGCGAGCTGGGCGCGGTCAGTGGCTTACCTGGGTTCCCAGAGCATCAGCGACGCATTCTCGACGAAGCACTGCGACTGATCGAGCCGTTGGACCAGCCGGCGATAAGACAGTTGGCAGTCACGTTGGAAACTGCGGTTGAGAAGTCGCGCGGTGAGCGTTAGTCTCAAATGTCTCTCAAAAAGCGCGTTGGAATATTAATCGTCCTCATCCTTGCGGCTGCGCTTGCTTATCTTCTTTTTGCGCCAGTGCCGATCGCGCCCGCAGCCTGGACGCCACCTGTCGCTCCAGCTTTAACCGGCCAGTACGAAAAGAACACGCGTCTCTCGCCAGTACAAAAACTCTCTCTCGGAGAAGGACACAATCCTGAGGACGTCGCACTCGACGCGGAAGGAAAAATCTACGCTGGGTTTGAAGACGGGCGGATCATGGTCCTGCAACCTGACGGCACTCAGCCTCGTGTTTTCGTTAACACTGGCGGCCGGCCCTTAGGTCTCATTTTCGATCGCCACGGGAATTTGATCGTTGCAGACGCGATCAAGGGATTGTTGTCAGTGAATAAGACTGGAGAGATAAAACTTCTTGCTGCCGAAGCTGATGGCGTCAAGTTTGGATGTCTCAACGATCTCGACGTCGGCGCGGATGGGACGATCTACTTCACCGAAGCCTCTCACAAGTTTCCGATGACGCAGCATGTTAACGACTTGCTCGAGCACCAGCCGAACGGTCGTTTGCTGGCTCTCGATCCGCACAGTCAAAAACCGCGGACGCTGTTAAGAGATCTCTACTTCGCGAACGGTGTCGCGGTGAGTCCAGATCAAACATTTGCTCTCGTGGCGGAAACCGGCAAGTATCGAATCAGGCGTGTCTGGTTAAAAGAGTCGAAGAACGACATTTTTATCGACAACCTCCCGGGCTTCCCCGACGGCATCTCCTCAAACGGCAAAGACAAGTTTTGGCTCGCACTCGTCACTCCGCGGCAAGCGTTAGTCGATCGCATGCTGCCGTATCCGTTCATCAGAAAAATGGTTGTGCGAATGCCAAAATTCCTCCAACCCGCGCCCGCAACGCTACTCATTCGTCCTCGGTCTGGACCCCCAGGGCCGCGTCGTCGACAACCTCCAAAACGACTCCCCCGACTGCTACGCCCAGATCGCCAACGTCGTCGAACGCAACGGCTCCCTCTACTTCGGAAGCATCGGCGAATCCACCGTCGGCCGCTTCTCCTTACGGTAAGTAGCCACAAAAGGCACAAAAATCGCTGAAAGCACTGTATCCCGTTTTACCAACTGTATATCTCTGTACCACAAGGCTTTCGGTGGGGGGTAGGGGAATTCCCTAGGGAATTAGTCTGTTTTTTGGACCTGATTACCTCGTATCCAATTTACGCTCCAAAACGAGCGCACAGAAAAGTCCTCACAAATCAGCTAAACCCCAATAAAACCCGTACTTACATCATAGTTCGTCGCGCAGCGAGAATGCGGCACAGGGGTTGTAACCACAATAGACGTCGGAACGGTCGGGTAGACAGATCCGATGCGGCAAACCTCTCTCACTTTTGGAGCAGAAAACGACAATGATTAACCTGTTATCAGCAGCGACTTCAGTTCCGAAGAACGTCTTCAAGACGACGGAGCTGGTGGGAAGTCTCATGCACAAACTCTCCCCCGAGCTCATTAACACAATCAGCTCACTGGGGGTGGATCAAAGATATTCAGCGCTCGAAAACTATCCTGATTTTCTGTGCGGCAAACCTAAAATGCCGACCAGTTCAACTACTGATCTTGCCGTGGTCGCTACTCAACGTTGCATCCACGAATGGGGCGGCGATCCCAACCGGATTGGCCTGCTGATCGCCGCCACCAATACCCCCGATCAAATGCTGCCCTGTCTCGCTTCAGAGGTGATGGGAAAGACACACGGACTGCTTTCGCGTTCTCTGCGAAACGTCAGCATGCAAGCCCAGGGTTGTTCCGTATTGCTCAAGTCGATTGAAGTGGCTCAATGGTACCTGGCCGCAAATCCCGGTCAGCTCGCGCTCGTCATCATGTCGGAAGTCCACACACCGTTTGCTGCTCCGTTGATGCGCGATGAGTATTGCGGTTACCGTGAGCTTATCAAGTTGAGGAAAGATCGCCGCTTTAGCGCCGAGCAGTTTGAGCAACAAAAACTTGATACCACTTTTGTTATCCAGTCGATGCTCTTCGGCGACGGCGCCGTGGCCTTGCTGGTAGGCACTGAAGAAGGAAAACCCGCGTTTGGACCAATCTCGCACCTCACGAACGATCAACCAAACGACATGAACCTCCTCACGATGACCAGCAATAGCTCACATCCGTTTCTGAAAGGAAGGCCGCAGTATTTCATGCAGCCGAACGTTCCGATGCGCGGCGCGCATTACGCTGTGACCACGATCAAAGACGTGCTTCAGCACCCCGACTCGCCCGTCTCCGAACTGGCGCAAGTGGACGATTGCATGATTCATACCGGCAGCAAGAAAATTCTTGATGGGATCTGTTCACAACTCGATCTGGAAACAGACTCCGCCAAGGTGCATGGCTCCTACAAAGTGCTCGAGCGCTACGGCAATCTATCGAGTGCTTCGACTGGTTTTATGCTCGCCGAGAAGGACGAATGGTCCGGTCCTGCAATGGTGGTGGGTTTTGGAGTGGGCTTCGCCGCCAGCGCGGGAATTATGAATTTCAATTAGCTAAGGGATATTGACCCGACGCTACCGCGTTGCGGTACTGACATCGTCCAACCGTGACTCCTGACTTTTCAGGCACTGGGTCAGCGTGTTGAGGGTTGATCCGACCTGAGCGAAATCGAATGGTTTGCCAATGATTGCGTCAACCAGATTTTCCTCGCCTACCGGCGGCGCGGTCGTTGGACCATAACCGGTGACAAGCACGATCCTCACATTGGGCCAACCCTTACGAATCATTCGCGCCGTTTCCCAGCCGTCCATCTCCGGCATCGCAAGATCGGTAAAAACAAAATCGAATCCTTCCGTGCGCATTTTCTGCACGGCCTCGTGTCCGCTGCCCGCCAATTCCACTTCGTGATTGACCGCGATCAGCATCTCGGCGAGTGTCTCTCTCACAGGCTGTTCATCGTCAACCACGAGAATGCGCAGACTCGGCGCGTCACTCATAAGTCCCGGACTGTCAACGGTCGACGACTCAGCAACAGCTGCCGGCAGATCGATCGTGAAGTTAGTTCCTTTGCCAGGCGACGATACGACACTTATCGATCCCGCATGTCGTTCAATGATGCTGTAACTGACTGACAATCCGAGGCCCGTGCCGTGCGCCCCCTTGGTCGAGAAGAATGGCTCGAAGATCTTCTGTTGCACGTCTTCGGGCATTCCCATTCCGCTGTCGCTGAAATGTAGTTGCAAACGATCGTTCACACGATGACAGGTTATCAATAGTTTGCCGCCCTTCGGCATCGCATCGACTGCGTTGACGATCAGATTTACAAAAACCTCGCGCAGTTCGGACGCACTGCCATACGTGTGTTGGCCGGGCTGGGTGTTGAGTTTGACCTCGTATTCCAATCCGCGAACACGCGCTTCGTTCTGCCAGCGAGTTCTTGTGATCTCAACGGCATCGTTTAGCAAACCAGCAACGTCAACCAGATCAAACTCCTTCACCGCCGACTTGCGGGCAAACGTCTGAATCCTTCGCACTGTTGCAGCGGCGTCTTCAGCGGCTGTTTGAATGATGTCGAGATTGCGGACTAACGCCGGATCATTGACCTGGCGTCGCAGCAATTGCGCACGGCCAAGAATAGCAGCGAGTGAATTGTTGAAATCGTGGGCCACGCCGGACGCAAGTTGTCCCAGCGCGCGCAACTTATCAGCCCGCGCAGCGCGCTCGCGTTCTTCCTTCTGCTCGGTAATGTCGCGCGCAATGCCGAGCACGCCGGTCGTTCGACCTTCCACCACGAGGGGTGAATTGTCTACGCGCGCATAACGCAGTTGTCCATCGTGCGCGAAATAACGCATCTCGTAAGTCTGCGGCGCCCCGGTTAACGCAGCGTCAAGCTTTTCTCGCACCAGCTCGCGGTCAGCTTCGTAGACCATTGCGAGCAACGGACGTCCGATGAAGTTGCTGCGTTGATAGCCGAGCCCCTTCAACGTTGCCGTGTTGCACCACTTGAAATTGCCGTCAGGATCGACTGCGTAAATCGATTCGCGCGCACTCTCGAGAATATTTGTGAGCAAGGATTGATGCTCGCGCGCGACTGCCTGGACTTTACGCAGATCGGAAAGATCACGCGCGGTGCAAACCACGCCCTGTGCCCTCTCGCTTTCATCGACCACCGGCTCGATACTAACGAGCAGCGGCCGGTTGAGACGCGTCGGAGTAATTTCAATCGTCACACTGCGGCCTGTCTCAAGTGCGCGCTCGACGACACAGGTCTCGTCTTCTTCGCTCGTGCTGAGAATGTCGCAGCAGTTCTTGCCGAGCAGCAACTTCGGATGCAGCGCTTCCATTGCCGCGCCCGCTCGATTCACGCGTTTCAACTCGCCGTTTCCGTCGAAGATGAAAATGCCGTCAGACATCGCATCGAAAGTGGTTTCCCATTCGGTCTTTCCGCGCGCCACCATCTCGAACAATTCGGCTTGAGCGATACCGATTCCCACTCGTTCTGCAAGCGCTTCAACCAGCGACAATTCATCTTCCGTCCACACGCGTTTGCGATCGTTTTGGTAGATGCACAGTGAACCGCGAAATTCTCCTTTGATGAACAATGGATAGTTGATCTGCGAGCCGATGCCGAACCTGTCCGCGCGCGCTCGCACGTAGTCACGCAACGCGGGTGAAGTGCTTTCGTAGTTAACGGTGTCGTCTATTATGAGTGGTTGACCTGAGTGCGAAAGACAGCAGCCGATGGGATCGTCGCATTCAACAACTGCGTTTTTGACACTCTCTATGCCCGGAGCGAGGTATTCGTATTCAAGCGTCTCGTTAACACCCTCGCTGTGGTACAGGCAAAGCTGCACTCGCGAGGCTGACAGTGCGAGCCCGAGTTCACGCGTGGCCGTGCTGAGCACTTCGGGCAAACTCAACGATGCCCGAATAGCCATCGTGATGCGATTTACGAGGGCTTCGCGAATGGATGTGGTTTCAGCCTTTTGATACAACTCGGCTTGCCGGATTGCGATTCCCGTTTGGTCGGCAACTGCTTTGGCGAGAGCGATATCGGATTCACTCCATTGGCGCAATTCCTTTGTAGTCGATAACGCAAACGCAGCCGGAAAATCATCAGCAACCGTGATCGCCACGTACATGATCGACTTCACATTCACTTTCGCGAGGATGTTCTCGTAGACGTTCGTGATGCGCGGATCGTTCGCGGCGTCGGAAAACGGCAGCACGCCGTTTTCATCCAAACCGGCGATCAGATATTGCAAATGGGTGATAGAAAAGTCCGTCGCTGCAGGCTCGACACCTTCAGCGTGGTACTCGGCAACGTTCGTAACACACTTCCTGCGGTTGTCTTTCATGAAAAGCGAACAACGGTCCACCTTCAGATACGAACCAAGCTCTTTCACGGCTGTCTTGTAAATCTCGAGTGGATCGAGCGAGCAGCGGACGGCCTGCGAGATGCGGTGTGTCATTGCTTCGCGTTGGGCCTGTTGCGCCAGGTACGCCTGACTCTCGCGCAACGCTTCTTCGGAGTTTTTACGCTCGGTGAGGTCGCGCGCGATTCCCTGGACGCCGACGGGTTTGCCGTCCCTGAAAATCAGTCGCGTGCTGACTTCGAGGCGAACACGTCGACCTTCCTTCGAGATGATGTCGATTTCGTAAACGGTCGAGACTTTCTCACTTGCTTTGCGCGCAATCATCTCGCGGGCAAGGTTTAGATACTCGGGAGCGATTACGTCGGCGACGTTCATTTTTGTCGCTTCTTCGCGTGAATAGCCGGTGATCAGTTCGCAGGTGCGATTGAGCGAGGTGAAGTTGCCCTGAAGATCGTGCGTGTAAATGATGTCGTTCGCGTTCTCGAAGAGCTCGCGATAGCGCTCTTCGCTTTCTCTGATCGAGGCTTCAGCTCTGCGGTTTTCCGTGATGTCAGTCGCGACTCCGATAACACCCAACACGTTGTCGCGTTCATCCGTTAATGGTGAATAGCGAACTTCAAAAACGAACTCGCCGACTGCCACCGCCGAAGTGAACGACTCGCCCTTCAATGCTCGCCTGATGTTCTCACCAACCTGCGGAG
Organism: uncultured Acidobacteriota bacterium; assembly: GCA_963800055.1. GTDB lineage: Bacteria > Acidobacteriota > Blastocatellia > Pyrinomonadales > Pyrinomonadaceae > PSRF01. Next base: position 96,936 of record CAWCZP010000022.1, on the reverse strand, counting down.
AGTCAGCATAAACTTCATACACTGACTGTCCGACAAGTTCACCCGGTTGCAGCGAAAGACTCTTCAACCCTTCACCTTCGCAAAGCGTAAAGACGCCGTTCTTGTCAGTCGCAAACAGAATCAGCGATGCGCACGCAACTACAGTTCGCAAACGCTTTTCTGCTTTTCTCAGTGCCTCGCGTGCCTGCTTCTTTTCAGTGACATCACGGAACACTGCGAGCACTGCCGACTTACCTTCCGACGTGAAAGGCAAACCGATAACTTCGACGTAGATCTCAGATCCGTCGAGGCGCAGGCATTTTTGTTCTGCCATGTCCGAAGGGCTTTGAAACTCTTGTATGTAGTCAACCCGCTCTCTCACGTGGTCGTGATAGTCAGGATGCACAACTTTCAGAATGGACTCACCGATCAGATCTTCTGGACCATGACGCGCCCCAAAGCCTTACGGCCGCCGGATTGACGTAGATAAACTTTCCTTCGCGATGGACCACGATCGCATCCGGCGAGAGTTCTACCAGACGGCGATAACGTTCTTCACTTTCCTTCAGCGCGTCTTCGGCTTTCTTCTGATCGGTTATGTCACGAACAACTCCACGCACGCCGATCGGATCACCCCGTCGATCGCGCTCGACGGTGATCATCCCATCCAAACATTTCGCGACACCGCGCGCGTCGTGTGTATGGTAAGTGGATCTAATCGGTAAGTTGCCGTTATCAGATCTCGTTTGCGCGATATCGCGTGCAGCAGATTCTGCGTCGATTATTTCGCTCAGGTGCTTGCCGATCAATTCCGCCGAAGCGCGGCCATAAAAACGAACACCAGCATCGTTGATGCTGGTGATGTAGCCGTCCATGTCGCGGGTGTAGATGATGTCAGCGGCTTGCTCGACGATCTCGCGATAGTGTTTTTGAATCCGGTGTCGCTCGATCAAACGGGCGACTTTCACGAGCAGCTCTTCGTTGCGGAACGGGAGATCGAGGTAATCGTCGGCGCCTGCGTGAAGACCTTCGATGCCGCCGTTGTCCGAAGTTATCAGACCGCTGATCAAGAGGACGGGAACGTAGGCCGTGCGCGGGTCGTCTTTTAGGCGGCGGCAGAGTTCGAGCCCACCGAGGACCGGCATTACCACGTCGCTGACCACAACGTCAGGATCGAACGCACCAGCGAGATCGAGAGCCTCCGCTCCGTTGAGAGCGGTGGAGATCTCATAACCCTCGACTTCGAGGAGGTCCACCAGGAGATCGAGCATTCTCCGATCGTCGTCGACAATCAGGACTCGGCCCCGGTCTGAGGTGCTGATGCTCATCTGTTTTTCAGGAACCTTGAGTAAGAAACCTCGGGAGGAGCAAATTGGAGATTTGGTGCGGAGTTCTTACAGCGCCCAGGCACACTCACGGGCCGGGAGAGTATAACAGGTTTGGCTAAAGTTTGTCAGTAAACGTTTTGTGCCTTTTGTGGCTAATTTACTGGTCCTGGACCCGTTTGCGAGTGGTGGGCTCGGGAATGGCGGTCTTTGCGAAGTAGCCCGAACGATAGTTCAGTTTCAGGTCTCGCTGCCGCTGGGCAGGATTTACGACCTGGATCTCGATACGTCGATACGACCCGTCGCGGGCTTTGTTGCTGGGCGAATAGGCCACGAGATACTGTTCGCGAAGGTCGCGCTGGATCTGCGCAAAGGCGTCGTGCAAGTCCCGCTCGTGTTGCGGAAAATAGGCGCGCCCGCCGGTTTTCTCAGCAATCTTTTTCAAATCGCCTTCGTTGACGTTGAAGGTGTAACGATCGCCGATGCCGATCGCGTAGATGAGCGCGTCCGCTTTCTGTGCGCGTTCAATCGCCTCGTGCATCTTCATGCGGCTGCTGGTGTCGACGCCGTCAGTCAACAGGATGATCGCGCGACGAGTGTGTTCCGCCGACGTGCCAATTAACTCCTCTGAAGTGGCCCAAATGGCGTCCCAGATAGCCGTGGATCCGGCCAGACTCTGGTTGGTACCCGAAATCGGCGGCGTTCCGTTTACGACTACTCCACCGCCGATGTACCCCGACGGTGGAACAAACTCGACGCGATCGATCGCTCGCCGCAGCCGCTCGATGTTCCCGGAGAAGCCCTGCTCGAGAGTCGTTTCACCGGTGAACGACAGGATTGCCGCCTCGTCCTTCTTTCCTCGAAGCACGTTCTCGAGAAAAGCGCGTGCAGCCACTTTTAGATCCGGAAGCGTGCGCTCTTCGGAAGCGCTCGTGTCGATCAGTATTGCGAGTGAGAGTGGAAGATCGATGTTCTGTTGGAAAGTGAAGATCTGCTGTGGCTGACCATCTTCCAACACACGAATGTCTTCTAATTTGAGATCGCTAACGAAACGTTTGTTCTTATCAGCCGCGGTGAAGAAGATGTTAGTAAGGTTGGTTTCTACCTTGATTACTTCATCCGAGTCCTGCGGAACTTCTTCGCGCGTACGCGGTGTCGGCGATGGTGATGCAAACGCAACGGTGGCGGGCGAACTCTCGTTTTTCGCAAACATACTGCTGCTCGCGACTCCTGCGCACAGAAGCGCTAAAACGAAAAGCAACAACAGTATTGGCCGGCTCATTTCGCGATATTGCATCTTACTTCTCAACTTCTTTTATGGCATTACGCTGTCAGCGATGGCCTTGTAACCCCGCTTCGTTCGCACCTTTAGATCTCCTCGTCGATCCGAAAGCTTCACGTCGATCTTTCTGAACGTCCCGTCGTAACTCTTGTTAGTGGGATTGTATGTGACGAGATACTGCGCACGCAGTTCTTTCGATATTCTCGTGAATGAACGCTCAAGCGATAACATGTCGCCAGTGAAAAAGGCGATCCCACCGGTCTCTTCAGAAAGCGTCTGGAGATCTCGATCTTTTTTATCGGCGACTTGTCCTGCTTCGACACCTGGCACGGTAGAGAGAAAGCCAGCCTTGGTCGAGATAGCAAAGATCGTCGTTTCGGTTCGCTGCGCGATATCGATCGCGTCGCGAATATCAGCGCGGCTGTAAGTGTCAGCACCATCAGTTACGATCAGCAACACACGGCGGCCGGGAACTGAACGCATCTTCTCATCGCAGAACTGCCAGACCGCATCGTAAAGTGCCGTCTGTGTTCCCATCTTCTTCACACCGTAAACAGCCTTATCGAGCAGATCGAGGCGATCGGTGAAGTCCTGCCGCAGATTGATCTCGTCGTCGAACGTTGCAAACAGCACGCGGTCCTTGCGTAATTTCACGACTGTATGGATGAAGTTCATCGCCGACTCCTGCTGGAATTTTAGTTTTCCAGCAGTTGACGGTGATGTGTCCATCAACACTGCGATGTAGAGCGGCGTCGTCTGCGCGAGATCATCCGAGAAGGTCTCGATCGTCTGCGGTATCTTGTCTTCCAGAATCACGAAGTCTTCTTTAGTCAGTCCGGGAACAAACTGGCCCTTCTTATCCGTGACGGTGATCGGAAGTCGCACACGCCGAATCGGAATCCTCACCGTGCCCTGCGGATTTTCGCCTGATGGGCGTCGGGCTCGGCGACGGCTGTGGCCTTTGCGCATAGCCAACAACGGCCGCGGCAGTTACGATCACAGCCACCGACAAATATTTGAATAAAAATCGTGTTACAGCTAATGACATGCGATATGGATTATAGTTCGGGAGCTGACCGGAGTCTGCTGAATACCGGCGGTTCGATGCTTTCCATCCCGAACCTGTTGCCCTTTCTAGCAATTAGGAGTTCCATCCACAGATTACACGGATTACACTGACTGGCGGATCTCAATGCCCGATAGCCCAAACAACCAGGATTCAGCCAGCACGGATTCACCACCTGAGTACGTTGCTCATTATCGCATCTTACGCAGACTGGGCAAGGGCGGCATGGGCGAAGTCCTGCTTGGTGAGGACACAAAACAGCACGCCCGCAAGGTCGCGCTGAAGGTCCTACCCGAGGAACTCACGAGATCTGAAAGCCGCTTGCGCCGTTTCAAACAGGAAGCGCGCGCGGTTCTGGCACTGAATCATCCAAACATTCTCACCGTTTTCGAGATCGGCGAAACCGCAGACACCTACTACATCGCAACTGAATACATCGAGGGTGAAACGCTGCGTCATTGCCTGTGGCGTGGTCCATTGAAGCTCGATGAAACACATCGGTGTGGCGATACAAGTAGCGATGGCCCTCGAAGCGGCGCATGCCGAAGGTATCGTGCATCGCGACATCAAGCCCGAGAACATCATGTTGCGGCAGGACAGATTTGTTCGCGATCGGTTTGTGAAAGTGCTGGACTTCGGACTCGCGAAATTAACCGATCGAGATGCAGTTTCCGATCCTGAAGCAGTGACGATTCCGATTACGGAAACCAGTCCGGGCGCGATCATGGGAACGTCTGGTTACATGTCGCCCGAGCAGGCGCAGGGTGAAAGTATCGATGCGCGTTCTGACATTTTCAGTCTGGGTGTAGTGCTTTATGAGATGGTGGCCGGTGAGCCTCCGTTCAAAGGAAAGACTGACAGCCACACGCGTGTTTCGATCATCGATCACGAACCGATTCCCTTGTTGCAGCATGTATCCAACGTGCCTCGTCAACTCGAACGAATCGTCGCGAAAGCACTGGCGAAGGATCGGCTCAAGCGCTATCAAACGATTACTGATTTCAAACTCGACCTCGAGCAGCTTAGAGACGAGCTTCATACTTCTGACAGTTTCGAGCTCATTCGAAACGCCGAACGCCCGACGCAAGCGGACATGCTTTCGTCTACTCCTACTGCAATCAGAACAGACCTTGATACGGTTGCAGAGCGCGCAACTGTTTCAAACAGTTCGAGTGGTGATGCGAAGCCGCGCGACAAACGCACACGCTGGATTGCTTATGGTGTTCTGGGATTGCTCGCTGTGTTGATTGTCGCGGTCGCAGTGTACTTTCTTTCATCGGCGCCGGCGATCAACTCAGTCGCCATTCTTCCGTTTGTGAACGATAGTAAAGATCCGAACGCGGAGTATTTGTCTGACGGCCTGACTGAAAGCATCATCAACAGTCTTTCGCAGCTTCCGAATTTGAAAGTGATGTCACGCAACGCTGCGTTCCGGTTCAAGGGTTCGAATCTGGATCCGCTCGAGGCTGGCCGGAATTTGAACGTCGGAGCAGTTTTAACCGGACGACTCGTGAAGCTCGACGATCGATTGGTGATCAAAACCGAACTGATCAAAGTCGAAGACGGATCGCAACTCTGGGGCGCGGAGTACAACAGTAGTCTTGCGGACATCTTTGCCGTTCAGGATGAAGTGTCGAAGAAGATCTCGCAGAGTTTGCGTTTGCGATTATCCGGCGAAGATGAAGAGAAGCTCGCGAAACGTTACACGAATGACGCCGAAGCGTATCAGCTTTATCTGAAGGGGCGATACTTCTGGAACAAGCGAAACGAAGAAGGCTTTCGCAACGGGATCGAGCACTTCAAACGCGCTGAAGAAAAAGATCCGACGTTCGCGCTCGCATTTTCCGGACTCGCGGATTCGTATGCGCTGCTTTGTGACATCGGCGCCGTAAGGCCTGTGGATGAAATGCCGAAAGCGAAGGCTGCGGCGCAGAAAGCTGTCGATGCTGATCCCACGTTGGCTGAGGCTTACACGTCGCGCGCGTTCGTGCGACTCGCGTACGACTGGGATTGGCTCGGCGCGCAAAGCGATTTCCAGCAGGCGCTCAAGTTAAATCCACAATATCCGACAGCCCATCAATGGTACGCCTCATATCTCATGCAGATGGGAAAGTTTAGTCTGGCGAAAGCGGAGATTGAAGAAGCTCACAAACTCGATCCGCTGTCGCCGATCATCGCTTCCAACAGCGGGCTTTATTCTTATTACGAGCACAACTACGACGACGCGATCGCAAGGTACAAGGTGTTGTTGCAAAGCGATCCGCAGTTTTGGGTGGCGCGTCACTATCTCGCGCTGGCTTACGTGCAAAAGGGAATGCACTCGGAGGCGATTGCGGAATTACGAAGATTGATCAAAGCGCCGGAGAGTGGGCCAGTTCCGGATCGCGTGATTGAAGCGGAGTCAGAGGCGTCGGCTTCGCTTGGTTTTGCGTACGGGATGGCAGGAAGCAGGCGGAGGCAAGGGCGATACTCGATGGGCTCGATGCGTTGTCGAAGCGAAAGTATGTGTCGCCGTTGTATTTTGCGATCGTCTACGCGGGGTTGAAGGATAACGACAAGGCGATCGAGTATTTGAATAAGGCTTTTGAAGCGCGGCATCCGGGGCTGGTGTTGATTCGGATCGAGCCGATGTTTGATGGGTTGCGATCGGATGAACGGTTCAAGCAATTGATGAAACGCTTCGAGCCGATACCTTAATTTGCCACAAAATGCACAAAACTGATGACGGATCAATTAGATCCGTCTTCTGTGGAATCTATGGCTATAAGTCTCGACAAGTTCCGGCGGGAATGGTGATTCAAATCTTACGAATTCTTTCGTTTTTGGGTGCGTGAACGCGAGCTTTTCGGCGTGGAGGAAGTGGCGGTTGAGATTGCGAATCCTGCGCGCGCAAGTCGCGGATCTTGAATTGTGTTATCGCGGCCGCCGCCATAAGTTTCATCGCCGACGACTGGATGCTTTATCCACGCGAGATGAACGCGAATCTGATGTGTCCTTCCGGTTTTTAACTCCACATCCAGCAACGTGAATCGATCGAACGAACGACGCACGCGGTAGAGCGTCAAAGCGTTACGCCCGCCGCGCACGACCGCCATACGCGTCCGGTTCGACCGATCGCGCGCGAGTGGTTGATCGATCTTTCCGGAATCCGGCGACACCCGACCATGGACCAGCGCGACATACGACTTGAAGACAGTTCGATCGCGAAACTGATCCGAAAGATTTTCGAGTGCGGCTTCTGTTTTAGCGACGACGAGTAAACCGGACGTGTCGCGGTCAAGGCGATGAACGATGCCGGGTCGAACGCCTGCGCCACGGTCAGGAAGCTGTTGGAAGTGATATGCGAGTGCGTTTGCGAGTGTGCCGGATGGCGTGCCCGCGGCCGGATGGACCACGAGCCCGGCCGGCTTGTTTACGACAACCAACGTGTCGTCTTCGTAAACGATGTCGAGTCGGAATGTTCTCGGGCGCGAAGTCGGTGGTTGGCGGAGCGACTCAGCTCGACTTCGACTTCGTCGCCTTCACGGAGTTTGTAAGAGGGTTTTGAGAGCTTGTGGTTAACGAGTACATCTTCGTTCTCAATCAGCTTTTGCAAACGCGCACGACTCCACCCTTCGATCTGTGAAGCCAGGAATGCATCGAGACGAACACCGGAATGCTCTGGTCCGATCTTTATGAACACGGATCACACAGCTTAGCCATTGCGACGCTCGAAATCCTTCATGAACGACACGAGCGCTTCACATCCCGCGCGCGGAAATGCGTTGTAGATCGACGCGCGAATTCCGCCAACCGATCGATGACCCTTCAAACCGTCAAGTCCCTGCGCGGTTGCTTCGGAGACAAACTTCTTTTCGAGTTCCTCCGCGGGCAATCGAAACGTGACGTTCATCGTCGAGCGACAATCGACGTCGGCATGTCCGCGATAAAAGTCAGTCGCGTCGATAGCGTCGTAAAGTAGCTGCGCCTTCTCCTCGTTCTCGCGCTCCATCGCAGCGATGCCGCCCTTTTCCTGGAGCCATTTGCAAACGAGGGCGAGAATGTAGATCCCCCACGTGTTTGGAGTGTTGTAAAGCGACTTGTTCTCGACGTGCGTGCGGAAGTCGAGCATCGTCGCAAGTCCTTCAGGCACACGCTGCAACAAATCTTCACGCAGGATGACAACTGTGACGCCGCTCGGTCCCATGTTCTTCTGTGCACCGGCATAGATCAACCCATACTTATCTACATCGATCGCGCGCGAAAGAATGTCAGACGAAGCATCCGAAACGAGCGGAACATTGCCCACGTTTGGTTCGCGTTTCCACTGAACACCTTCGATCGTTTCGTTGCTCGTCATGTGAACGTAAGCAGCGTGTGGACTCAAACTCATCTCTTCGCGCGACGGCACGCGCGTAAAGCCGCCGTCGGCCATCGTCGCAGCAACATTTACGCTTCCGATTTTCTTCGCCTCCTTCAGCGCCTTCTTTCCCCAGCTTCCCGTGATGACATAATCAGCCGTTGCATCGGCCGGCAGGAAATTCATCGGCACCATCGAAAACTGCAAACTCGCACCGCCTTGCAGGAACAGAATGTGGTAGTTGTTCGGAATCTTTAAGAGGTCGCGCAGTCCCGATTCAGCTCGAGCAATGATGTCGTCGAACGTTTTCGATCGATGACTGATCTCCATCACTGACATGCCGACGCCCGGCAGGCTCAACATGTCGCGTTGAGCTTCTTCTAAAACAGGAACCGGCAAAACCGCCGGACCAGCGCTGAAATTAAAGATTCGTTCCGTCATTGTTCTCTCCTACTCTTCAAAACGCGAACGCAATGCTTTTCCTGCCACTTTCGTAACCGCCGAACGAGGTAAGAAGCGTTCGGCTTCAACCACAAACCAATTGGCCCAACCCGAAATCACGAGGCTCTTCTTTCGAGGCAGTGCGCGCAACGCAGTCTCCACTACTTCTTCCGGCGTTTGCACAGCTCGCATCGGTGGACGATCGATTCCGGCGGCCTCGAAGAAGTTCGTTTCCGTCACGCCCGGACACAAAGCCATCACGTGGATTCCGTGCTGGCGGTTTTCATCCCATAATGCTTCCGAGAACGACAACACAAACGCCTTTCGTCGCCGCATAAGTAGCCATGTAAGGAACAGGCTGGAATCCGGCGGTCGAAGCGACGTTGATGATCGTGCCGCGCTTCCTTTCGCGCATCGGTCCGAGAAACCTATGCGTCAGCTCGACTACAGCAGCTGATGTTGAGTTCGATCATCTCGAGTTCACGCTCGAGATCGAGTTTCGCGAAATCGCCCATCGATCCGAATCCGGCGTTATTGATGAGCGTGTCGATCTCCAGTTCGCGCTTTTGTGTTTCTTCAAAGAGCTGCGATCGCGCCTCGGGATCTCTTAGATCGAGTGCCAGGTACTGCGCGCGGATGCTGGTCAGGCGCCCGAGTCTCGTTGCACAAAGCGATCAGCTTGTCTTCGGAGCGCGCGACGAGAAAAACGTTGCGTCCTCGCGCAGCGAGTTTTCTGGCAAAGGCCGCTCCGATTCCCGACGATGCTCCGGTGATGAGGGTTGTGTTCATTTACTTTAAGTCAAGCAAGTCGAGCTCGATGATGTCAGTGTTGCTTGCTTGAAGTCGTTTGAGGGTTTCTTTTGTCGGCGCATTGTCGAGGTTGATGCGGGCTACGGCGGCAGCCGCGCCTTCGAATACGATGTTCTCCATCTCCTGAACGTTGATCTGTTCCGCCTTGATCGCGTCGAGCACACCAGCCAGCACGCCCGGTCGATCGAGATGACGGACCACCAATCGATGCGTCGCTGGAGATTGTCGCGCGAGATTCACAACATTCGGTACGCGTCCGGTTTCTTTGAACTCCTTGACGATGCGTACAGTCTCAGCGGCGATCGCTTCCTGTGCCTGGTCTGTTGACGCACCGACGTGATGAGTGCCGTAGAGTCCTTCTTCTTTTGCGATCGCATCCTGAAACTCGCCGGTGCTGCTGGTCGGCTCAACTGCGAAGACGTCAAGTCCTGCGCGAATCCCGCGAGTTCTCATTGCGTCGGCGAGTGCTGCCTGGTCCACAACTTCGCCGCGCGCGGTGTTGATGAAGTAAGAACCTTCACGCATCGAGTTAAAGAAGTCGGCGCCGAGAAAATTCTTGGTTTCCGAATTCAACGCAACATGAACGCTCACAACGTCGGCTGCGCTCGCGACTGCTTTCGGCGAATCTTTTAACTCAACGCCGAGGAGTGCCGCGCGGTCCAACGTCAAACTCCGGCTCCAGGCCACCACGGGCATGCCAAACGCACGCGCTCGCGGAATCATCTCCTGACCGATTTTCCCGACGCCGATCAGGCCGAGCGTGCGACCGTAAAGCCCGCGCGCTTTTGAGAACTCCTTCTTGTTCCATTCGCCTTTTCTGAGACTGATGACGTTGTCGGCGATACGTCGATCGAGAGCGAGAATAAGTGCGAACGCGAGTTCTGCAACGGCGATCGAGTTTTTACCAGGGCAATTCGAGACGTAGATGCCACGCTTCGACGCGGCGGAAACGTCGATGGTGTTGTAACCGGCGCCGGCCCGGACGATGAGTTTCACTGGTCCAGCGTCGAGCATGGGCTCGGTGACTTTTGTGCCTCTTACCACGAGGACGTCCGGCGCGGTCGTCTTAATCGCCTCGACCAGCGTGTCATCTTTTGCGTCCGGTTGATACGCGATCTCACAGCCGAGCGCCTGCAACCCATCCCGGCCCGATTGTTCGAATTTGTCTGCAATTAAAACGCGCATAATGTTATTTCCAATTGCCGATTGCCAATTGCCAATTTGCGAGCGACCGTTTAATCAAAATTCAAAATCGGCACTCGACAATTGGCAGTCGGCAATCAAATAGTGTGTATCAACAATCCGTCCCTCAACTTGGGCTCGAACCATGTCGACTTGGGTGGCATGATCTCGTTTGCGTCGGAGACCATCAACAGCTCCTCCACCGTCGTCGGATACAGTGAAAACGCAACCGCCGCTTTGCCCTCGTCAACCAAACGTTCGAGCTCTTTTGTTCCGCGCAGACCACCGATGAAATCGATTCGCTTGTCGGTGCGCACGTCCTGGATCCCGAGAATCGGATCCAAAAGCCGATCCTGAAGAACGCTCACGTCCAACGACGCAACAGTCCCGGCCGGCTGAGTCGTTGCCGGCGAGAGTTGCAAACCGTACCACCTCCCATCGAGGTACATGCTCCAGTGCCCGCGCCCTTTTGGCTCAGGGCTCGCATTTTCCGTCAACGTAAACTGACTTTTGATCTCGTCGAGAAACTGTTCCTTCGAAAGTCCATTGAGATCGCGGACCGTCCGGTTGTACGCGAGGATCCGCACCTGTGAATCCGGAAAAATCACCGTGAGAAAGTAGTTGTAATCGTCTTTTCCAGTGTGCGCAAAGCTTTGCTCTCGCAACTCCGCACGAGCGCGACTCGCACTGGCCGCACGATGATGACCGTCTGCGATGTAAAGCAGGGGAACTGACTCAAAGCCTTTCACCAGCGACTCAGTATCGTTGAGACGCCAGATCGTATGCCTGACTCCATCCTGTGCTGTCAGATCGTAAAGAGGCTCTTTAGTAATCGCTGCTGAAACTTGTTCGTCAATACCAGCGCGGTGGCGATAGGTTAGAAACACTGGACCAGTTTGAGCGCGCAACATGAGCATGTGACGCGTGCGATCGTCCTCTTTGTCGCGTCGCGTTCGTTCGTGTTTGCGAATCGTGCTGTTGTCGTATTCATCGATCGAGCAACACGCAACGATTCCGACCTGTTCGTGGTCGCCCATGATGAGTCGATAGAGATAAAGACTCGGCTCGGATTCTTTCTCGAGCGGGCAAGTGGCAATCAGCTTTTCGAAGTTCTCGACTGCTTTACGATAAACGGCGTCGCTGTAAATATCCGTGCCCGCAGGAAGATCTATTTCAGGACGTGACACGTGCAGGAAACTGAGTGGATTTCCGTTGGCCAGCGCGCGGGCTTCATCGGTATTGACGACGTCGTACGGCACGCTCGCGACCGATTGAGCGCGTTCAGGATGCGGACGCAAAGCACGAAAAGGACGAATAACCGCCACAGGCCCTCCTGGACTATTAGGGATTTAATGAAAGGCTTATGGAAAGCAAGACTAAGGCAGGATAGGAAGATTTACAAGAGACCATATCGCAGAGAAGAGCTGAAGGCAGTAGAATTACGAAGAGTGAAAAAAGTCGGTCGACTAATCTTAAGCACCGGTCGTAAGTTTGTCTCGAATCCGCGAGAAGCGTTGCTGCTTTGCCGGATGGCGTGGTGGGTTTCTGTTCTGTCTATCTCTGCGCGCTTCTACTCATTGCCACGCGCGCTCCAGATCGTGGCCGGCAATCGAGATGGAAAACAGCATGCGCAAACGCAGGAGGAACTGGCGCGCGCTATCGACCTTTTACTATCAGCCGATGTTTTGATCTTTAAGCCGATCTGCTGGAAACGCGCAGCGGTTCTTCATCGCTATCTTCTTCGCAGCGGAATAGATACGCGGATCATCTTTGGCGTGCGCAATGAAACCGGCGGCAAGGTTGCCGGTCATGCATGGCTCGAAGCAGATGGAGAACCGATTTTAGAAAGCGCGCCACCTGAATATGTTGTGACTTACCGCTTCCCGTCGAATGATACTTTCGATCCTCGTCTCGCAACGCTAACAGATCGGGCGCGGTAACGCCGGGTCGAATCTCATCAGCGAAACGCTAATTAGATGTTGACCCGGCGCTACCGCGCCCGGTTCTGTTACTGCCTCTGCTCGTTGTTACGGCAGAGCTTCGATGTTGAAAAAGAACTTAAAGCTTCCTGTTTGCTGAATGCCAAGCAGGAACCGAACGTCAATACTCGCGCCATTCGCAAGCGGTGTAGCCAGGGTTACCGTCCCAGACGACATGGACGAGTTGAAACCACCACCGTTTGGTTGTGCGGTGTAGTGGCGGGGCCCTTGCTCGAGTGTTGTCCCTTGAACAGTAACGTTGCTGGTGCCGCTGCCGCATGGTGGACGATCAACCGTCACCACTACTGCTGTCGAAGTTCGCGGGCGCAAGTCGGCAATGCCGCTGGGCGCCGGGAACGTAGTGAGGTCAATAACGCGGTAACGCAAGCGCGTCACATTTCCTCCGGTATTGTTCGTGAACGTTCTGCGAATATCCAGAGTACCAAAGGTTGAGTTATTCGCCGGATCCGAGGTGAAGTCACGAACGCGATTCGGTGGTGACGCTCCGCCGACGCAGGGGTCGAGTAAATTGGCAGCGAAAGAGGCGTTGCGCTGGATTGGTGAACTCAGATTTTCTGGTCCAGGAGCGCCCAGGCGCTGGCCCGCGCCAGCCGAGGTACCGTTGGTGTCAACGAAGATGAAGTCGGCGGCGTTATTGTTGGTGTCTTTAGGAGTGCTGATCGGGCATGCACCAAAAGTTGTAATCGAACCGCTCTTGCCGCAGTCGTCGCGATAGAACGAGTAGTCGATAGAAAAGGGAGTCAGCGCTGGATAACCCGTGCCCTCCTTGTAAAGCGTATTGGCTTCGGAGGTTGAGCCGACAGCGTCGAGGCGGTTCGCAAGTACGAAGTTGGCTGCAACACTCGTATTGAAGATTGCGATACCTGCGTTATCCGGAATGTCAGTCGTATAGGTCGCATCGCCAGTCGCGGTGGTTCCGTTACCAGCGGGATAAGAAGCGAGGCTATAGCCAACGCTATTCACACAAAGGTAGTGGCCCCTGTTAGGTATGACCGTACCGTTTGGAATAACGCAACGCGCAACGCCATTTGAAGCCGCCACGCGCATAACCGGTGCCGCCACCAGCGACGGTATGGTCGGCCCCACTGTTGTTGTACATTTCAATAAACTCATCATTCGCGCCGTTCGGACCACGGACGCGGAATTCAGAAATAATCAATTGTCCCGCTGCGATCTGCGACATGCCAAGTAGCATCACCATCACGCCAGCGAAGACGAGGGGAACCCGAAATGTCTTCGACATTGCTGTTTATCTCCTTTAAGGTAGGCCCACGATGTTCTAGTGTGGCGGGAAACCGTAACACGCCTTTTTGTACCGCGTCAACGAAATTTAACATCAAGAATTTGTTACGGTTGCGGCTGGATTGCACCAGTTTTCCGCATATCGTCAACCTTATCAAGGGCTTGGCGAATGTACGCTGTCGAACCTTTGGGACCCGTTAAGCCGATCCCAGTTGACGAAGATCAGATACATCGCGAGATGGTGTGGAAAAAAGATATTCATCACGAAAAGCGTCGAGAGATGGAAGATTATTCCCACTCCCAGAATCCACCAGCGAAGGCGCCGCCAGAAGATCGCAAGCGGGAAGAGCAGCTCCCACAGCAGAATAAATCCAACCGCGAAGGGTAAATAACCCTTGAGTTCGGGTAAGCGGAAAGCAAGGCGAAAACTCGTGTCGTGCAAGTTGTCGAGCGAATGAAAGATCGCGAGCGCCGGCAGGTTGTCAGCGCTCAAGTACTTCAATCCCGCGACGCGAATTTTGATCAGCGCAGAACTGAAATACGTCCACGCAACCAACAACTGCATCAACAGAATCGGATATGCATACGCGAAGTACGGACGCTCATTTTTCTTTCCAGCCAGCCGGCTGTCGACCGAAAAAGCGTCGCCGCAAGGAGTAAACGCCAGCACAACGAGACAGTACACGGCCAGCATTTCATCGTGATTGAAGTGTCCAAAGCTTCGCAAAAGGCCCTGGTAGAAAAGTACAAGCAACAGGGAAGTCTTTGTTGAAATAGTTGTGAGAAGACCTGCCGTGCTGAACAGCAGCGACAAGATCATCACGGTTTTCAAGAACACCATGGAAGAAGGTGTCAGAAGTTGATCGTAAAAGCTCCAAGGCAGTAACTTCATCACGCCGGTGGGGCGAAGGATCGTCGTGGGGAGTGCGCCCGTTGCTGAGAACGAAGTAAAGAGGACCGAAATGAGGAAAGTGCCGTTTACGATCGAACGCACGACGCCCAAAGCAAATGCGCTCGAGGGAACGACACGATTTACAATTCCTTGCGCCACGTTTCTATGAACTTGTCGTAGTCAGAGTAGCGACCACTTTCCCAGCGATACATATCGAGTCGAATCGCTTTCAATCGTTGTGGTGAGGAATCGGGCAATTGCTTGTTGTAGAGATCGCCCCAGGCGTGAAGTAAGTCAGGCAAACGCACACCGGGCGGCAAATTCTCGACACCACCAAAGCGTCGCACGAGTTCTTCGTTACCGGGATGAATGGACGCGAGCTTGAAACTCTGGTTGCCGATCGTCGCGTTCACCATGGTCCATGTGCGGCTGTAGAGAGCGTTCGTTAGCTTGATCGGTCGAATCTCGATTGTCTCGCCCGAAACGGTTTCACCGCGGAGAATGCAATAAGAGCGACCGCGTTCGAGATCGCCGCCCGCCATCATTACGTTCCATGCGGCGATCGGATAAAGATTTCGAACTGACAGGAATGCCCAGACGAGTGGCACGAAGAGCGCCGCGGTGAGAATGGCGTATTTGACGATCAGTCGCCGCTCGCGAGAGTCATTTGGCGCTGACAAGTTTGTAAGTTTGGAAATTATCAACGATTCGTTGCACGCTGAGTGTCGCCTTATCCAACGTTACTTCGTAACTCGACGTGATATCAGCCGCGATCTCGCCTGCCGTTTTGCCCTGTTCGAGGCCTTTCCAAACGACCATCGCAGTCTCGTTTAGTTGATAGTACTTCTTGGTATTCAGATCGACGAGAATGCCCTCACCACCGTCGAAGTCAGTAACGACTACATGTTTGCCTGGCGTTAGATTACTTAAAGTCATGATTCATTCACCGGATTCCCTGCGTCCTCTGCGTCCTCTTATTTTTTTTTACATTTATTATTGTGATACGGAGAGGTTACGCAGAGGAGATTATCAACTTGCGACGCTTCTCGGCCTAACCGCTTTTCTTCGAGTAAACGATAAGGTTCCATGGCCCACCGTTCAGCCATTTCGCGAATGAGATCGGAAGCAAGTTTGTGTTTAGCGTCCGAGTCGGCGACGAACGCGCGCGTGCCGGAAGCCTCTTTCGAGTAAACTCCGCTCCCGCGCTCGATTGCCAATAGCTCATCTGCTGAGAGACTGACCTTGAAGAACCTCAACACGCTCGATATTACAGGAACTGACAACTGATTGTAATTGACCAGCATGCCGTTGGCAGCAACACGATGCGCGATCGAAAAAAAACTTCCGATGGTTCGCGCGCACAACTCTTCCAAACTCATCTCCGCAATTTCACCAGGTGAAGCACCTGTGATCGACGCCAGCACACGCCGATCGTCGTCGACGAGCCACGGCGGTACGCTCCTTAGGTTCGAGACGATCGTTTCCACTGGATCGCGATAAAGAAAAACCCAGGGAACGCGGGGCCAGATCCTTGTGATGCGCGCGATCTGCGCGAAACTGCAACAGGAGAACTTCACGAACAGGTGTTGTTCACTTCCGGTTCTTCGTTGGCCCAAAGCATGGACCACGCCGCGCAGAAACACAGAGTAGATCGATTCTTTCACTGTGCCTTCAGGGGCGTCAGTAATAAACCTCGCGACCAGTTTGTCGATGGCGTTGGCTTCCGAAAGAACTATCGAGTTTGTGACGGCGCGGCAAGCGTTCGAAACGAGAGTCGATCCGCATCGTGATGAGTGGAAAATAAAACCTGTGGGCGGCACGCTGTCGAGCGCTTTTTCGAGTTGCAGCAGAACATCAAACTCAGTGAACTGCTCACCGCGCTGAGAGTTCTCAGCCTTCGCACGCTCGACTGTTTGCTGGAAAAACGGCTCCGTCAGACTCACGTCTGACATATCCATCCACCAGAGCCCCGGCCGGCCATCGACGACAACCGCATCCACCGGCAGCCAACCTTTAGCAACATCTAGTGCCACGGGATCTTGCCGAAGCTTTGAAGACAAAACAGACACGGCGATCCGGTATAGAGATCCGGCGTCAACGATTGCGACCGCAACTCAGCCAGCGCCGCTTTTCTTTTCTCCAATTGCTCTGAAGCGAGTTGGACGAATCGCGCATAAGCGGTGGCGAACGACTCGACGTTTAGATCTGCAACCACATCGAGTTCTTCAGACGCGCCGCGAAACCCGGAAAGATTGCAGCACAGAGAAAGCCGCCCGCGAAAGTCGATGTTCATGCTTGTCGCGGCGAGCGGCGCGCATGGTGGACGTGTTTCGTCGATGTTGTAGTAGCCGACCTCGATGCTGATAGCCATCTTGAAAATTCGCCGGAGGATGGCGATCTCTTCTTCCGCGACACGCTGCTCCGCGAGGGTCAATGCCGATTCGTCTGCTACTGAGCTTGAGGTTGGCATCACGTGCGCGAACTGCAATGAAGCCGCTCCCATTCTTGCCGCGAAGAGTGCAATCTGCTCGAGTTGGTCCACGAGATCGCGTCGAATGACGATCTTGATTCCAAAAGGAGGTTCGACATGTAACAACGAGCGAAGGCGCGCACCAGTCGATCGAAAGAACCTTTGCCGCGCCAGCGATCGTGACTTTCGCGTGTTAGGCCGTCGAGACTGAACGCAACGTGAGACACTGAAGCGCGGTTCGCCTGGATCGCGGGCCAGACACGATCGAAGTGCCAGCCGTTGGTGACAAAGCTGACGCTCAATCCGGCTTCAGCGACAGTTCGCAGTGTTTCCGCAAACGCGGGATGAAGAGTTGGTTCGCCACCGGTGAAGCTGACGCGCGTGATATTCGCGGCCGTGCGAGCCTCGCCGATTACGCGTCGCAGGAGATCGATTGGAAAGAATTCTGCGTG
This sequence comes from uncultured Acidobacteriota bacterium, assembly GCA_963800055.1. Classification (GTDB taxonomy): domain Bacteria; phylum Acidobacteriota; class Blastocatellia; order Pyrinomonadales; family Pyrinomonadaceae; genus PSRF01. Next base: position 79,456 of record CAWCZP010000022.1, on the reverse strand, counting down.
ATGACTGTAGAGGTTGTCGTCAGCGCGAAAACAGTAATTGCAATGGAGATTACAGATATTCGCCAGCTCCACACCCAAACGCTGTGGCCCATAATCGCCATTGAACGAAGTCTCTGTCTCCATCTCAGTCGAACCACGCTTGCTCTGTGCTCTGTGTCTCTGTGGTTAATTTTCACCACAGAGACACAGAGACACAGAGAGTAAACTCGCAGCATACCCCGGCTTCTAAGAGATCGCGACCGGCATGCAGATCAAACGCAATCGTCTGTCGTGCCAATTTCGAAAGTAGCTCAAGATTAGCACCGGCGATCGACGTGTCGTAAGTGGCCCACGGACATGCCCTGATTAACCGCGTCATGGATTCTGCTTGCGTCAGTCGATCCAGCCGGGTTTTTGTCTCACCACTCAGACTAGTAAACAACAACACGCCGGGCGATGCTTTCAACCTGCGCCCAGACGCAAACACCTCATCCGGTTCGAAACAGGTTTTGAATCTGCCATCGCCGTGTACCGCAAAGAAACTGCGAAACCCCCGCGCTTCAACTTGCGCATCAGCCAAACTCAGCAGCAACTCATCATCAGACAGATACGGCCATCCGGCCAACGCCAATTGCAGCGCCAGCGTGGATTTGCCGCTTCCCGATGGTCCAATGATGAGAACACCTTTGCCGCTCTCCGGATGGACCATCCCGGCACTGTGAAGTTCAAACACTCCAAAGCGTCGCAGTGCGGCACAGACGGCGAAAGACGTCATTCTCGCCAGCAACGCATCTCCAGCAACCGGAACCTCCTCGAACCAAACCCTCACAGTAACAGGCGCGCCACTTTCGAGATGCATCAACGCACTACCGAGCACGAGATAGAAATCACCTCGATCAGTGTAGCACTGCCCACCTTCAGCAATTTCAAATTGGTTCAGATTGCCTGGGATTTGTGGTGGTGAGTCGCCGCAAAAGAACTGAATGCGTATGTCGGGGGAGTGTTCGGGAAAAGAGACTGGCGTGAGTTGCCATCCACCAAAGAGTTCTACGACCAGCTTCCGTAATTGCAGATCGAGAATCTCGATAAAGAGCAACCGACCGGCGACCGCATGAAAACTTTGGGACGCCGGCCGGTCAGAAACCTGGAAAACTTTCATGTAACCGCGGGAACTTCTTTTAGTTGGTCGCGCCGCTTGTTGACACCTGAAAGAACGTTGTTGCCTCAAGAACATCGACCGGAGTAGTGATTGCCGGTTCTACAAACGCCTTCTTGCTCTCAGTTTCCCCGGTAACACTCCCCACTGTGCGCACCAGAGAGTTCTTCGTTGATTATTTCGTTTTGCTTAGCCAAGGTTCGCGGGCCTCCTCGAGTTGTTGGTTAATATATCAATTGTCGATTGCCGATTGCCAATTTCCGATTGTAGTTTTTGAACACCGAAGCTAGATCACCAATCGACAATCGGCAATCGGCAATCAGAAATTTCATGGATTCTGCTGAGTCGTTTGGCGGCTCAGCCAGAACTAACCGCAAAGCTCGTCTTTCGGCGCGTGTAAGATCGGCTCGCATGAAGAGCCGAATATTGGGGGACAGTTGCCGAACTACATCCTCCACCGGGAGTTTTGAGATTTCAGCATCTACTATCGACCTGTTTTCATTCCGAATATCAACTGGAATACCAAGCTCCTCACCGATCTTGAGAAGAACTAAAGGCAACGGCTGCTTCTTCGCTTTCACTGTTAAGGCGCTGTTCTGATAAGACACGCGAAGAGGCTCTTCCTCGACCTTTTTCTTTTCGTCCTCAGTTGCCGGTTCCACTCCGTCTTCCGTATTTCCTTCAACCAGCAACGACTGGGAGGAGCCGGTTACAACGGCGGTCACAGGAGGCTCGCCCTGGTTGACGTCGAAAAAGAAAATGCCGAGTGGTTTGGGTGGTGCAGTCGATCCTGTGTCGATTTCGTAATCGACGTAAACTGTCGGCGACATCAACTGCAACGCAGGTTCGAGAGTCAGTTCACTAAACTCGATCGAGACCAACTCGTTCTGGCGTTGTGGTCCAAGAAACACCGGGACCTTTAAGCGCTTCGAGAGTTCCTGGGCCACTTCCGACATTTTTGCTTTTTCAGCTTTGAGCGAAATGTTCAGAATGGGCCGCGCCTTCACGGTCATGACAAACGCAGGCTTAGCGGCCTGCTTCGATTCTTTTGGGGGCTGCTTGGGCTCGGGATCGGGTGTTTTGGGAGTTTGCGCGGGCGCGCTCGTGAACGAGACGAAAGCCACTATAGCGGCCAAAATAATACCCTTCGCATAGTGACAGAAAACTGTGCGGCTCAAACTTTTAAATACCTTTGTCTTTACGTTTAGAGCAGTTACTTGCTCCGGCGACTGACCCGCCTAAATTAGCCAGAAACTAACACGGTTAAAAAAATCCGTCAAATTTTCGTACGAAGAAGACGAAAAGGACGGATGAGGTAATAAACGAAACTCATGCGCGAAGGTAGTGAACGACGGCTCAGATCGCCGTCGGTGGGACGGAACATGTAAGCGAGATAACGAGCGCGTGCGAACAAGGTTTTCCTTACGCGGATGTTGTATTTGAAGATCTCGCGCGAAGTTGCTGGAACGTGCGTCGTGCCGTTGAAGAGATGTTCGACCACGTTCGCGGCAAGCACTCTGAGTTGTTCATCAGAATCACATCGCTGCCGCACTTCATCGGGCAAGGGCGCGTCGAGGAGTTCGTGGGCCAGATGAATGCCGAGTAGAAACATTCTTTCACCATCGGCGGTCGCAGCTCTTTCGAGCAGTGTGGTCCAGTTGAAGCTATGCCGGCTGATTAACTCCGCCACGTCACAAATCCAACTCAGTCGTTCCCACAGATGTCGCGAACCGTGTACGCAGAGTGAGAACAACAGATCGTCAGCCGAGAGCGTATTAACTTCGGTGCCCTGGACATCGATCGAGCCGAGATCTTGCCATATGTGTTCCGCACTCACTGACGACGCGAATAGATGAGGCGCAACTTCCCAATGCAGTTCGACGATCCAACGGCGATTGTCGCGCGAAAACTGCATGTTGTGTTGTGTGCGGAGTAGCAGTTCCTGCTGCGTTAGCGAGAGTGACTTCGCCGGAGTGTAGCCTTCCGCCAAAAGAATGTCTCTCGCTTTCAGCACGTCAGTCTTTTTCACTATCACGTCGAGATCGACGAAGCGACGCAAGGCCAGATCGCCGTACGCAAAAAGACTCAGAACAGGACCTTTGTAAGGAATTGCTTCGATACCGGATTCTGCAAACAAGCGAATCAGAGCGCAAAGCTCGGCGGTGAGCACTGTGTTGCGTGCCGAGTTTTCCAAATACTGTTGCTTCAGTTTCTGAAGGTGCTCTTCAGGTACCAGATCGGAGGCGTGCTGGTGCAGTTGAAGATAAAGAAGCGGCACCACGGAATGACGGCGCGCGAGGAGAAACAGATACTCCCAATCAATATTCTTCGCCGCGAGTTCTCTCAGCCGCGCAACAACGTGAGGCGCCGCAACCGTCCGCGCGCAACACAGCAATAATCCATGTTCAGGACGTTCCTCCGATGATCTCTTGTGTGCTATTTTGCGCCTTTTTGTGTTGCCTACTCATTAACTTTCAGCACGGCCAAAAACGCTTCCTGCGGGATCTCGACGCGGCCGACTTTCTTCATCCGCTTCTTGCCCTCTTTTTGTTTCTCGAGCAGCTTGCGCTTACGAGTGATGTCGCCACCGTAACACTTCGCAATCACGTTCTTGCCGAGCGCCTTCACCGTCTCACGCGCGATCACTTTGTTTCCGATCGCCGCCTGAATCGGCACTTCAAACAGTTGCCGCGGAATCAACTGCTTCATCTTCTCGGCCAGCGCGCGACCCTTCGGCTGCGCAGTGCCGCGATGAAGAATCAACGACAACGCATCCACCGGCTCGCCCGCGACAAGCACGTCGAGCTTCACGAGATCGCTCTCCCAGTAACCGGCCATGTGGTAGTCGAGCGAAGCATAACCACGCGAAACTGATTTCAGTCGATCGTAAAAGTCGAGCACGATCTCGTTGAGCGGCAACTCGTAAGTCAGCATCACGCGATTCGACGTGATGTACTCGAAACCTTTTTGCGTTCCACGTTTTTCCTCGAGCAGTGGAAGGATGCCGCCGAGATGTTCGTCGGGCGTGAGGATGACGGCGCGTATCACGGGCTCTTCGATCTTCTGGATCCGGCCCGGATCAGGCATCTTTGCCGGCGAATCAATTTCCGTTACCTGGCCGTCGGTGGTCGTGACGATGTAGCGCACGCCCGGCGCCGTCGTAATCAGATCGAGATTAAACTCGCGTTCCAAGCGTTCCTGCACGATCTCCATGTGCAGCAGTCCGAGAAAGCCGCAACGAAAACCAAAACCCAGCGCCGTTGAAGATTCAGGCTCGTAAAAGAACGACGCATCGTTCAGTCGCAGCTTGTCGAGCGCGTCGCGCAACTCTTCGTATTGCGCAGTGTCTATCGGATACAAGCCCGCGAACACCATCGGCTTGATCTCCTGGTAACCGGGAAACGGTTCCTTCGTCGGCCGTGCTGCTTCGGTAACGGTGTCGCCAATCTGAACGTCGGCGACGGCTTTGATCGACGCCGTGAGAAAGCCCACCTCACCGGTGCCCAGTGCATCGATGGGCGTGGGTGTGGGCCGATTTACGCCCAGTGTTTCTACCTGGTAGTCACGACCAACATTGAAGAATCGGATTTTCATGCCGGGCCGGATCATGCCGTCGATCACGCGAATCAACACGATCACGCCGCGGTATGAGTCGTACCACGAGTCGAAGATGAGTGCTTTCAGGGGTGCGTTCGGATCGCCTTTTGGCGCCGGGACGAGGCGCACGATCGCTTCGAGAACGTCTGCGACACCTTCACCGGTTTTAGCGCTGGTGAGGATCGCGTTGTGTGTTTCGAGTCCGATGAAGTGTTCGATCTGTTCGATTGCTTTTTCGGGCTCAGCGCCGGGCAGGTCGATCTTATTGATCACCGGGATGAGCTCGAGATTGTTTTCGATCGCGAGGTAAGTGTTCGCAAGCGTTTGTGCTTCAACACCCTGCGAAGCATCGACGATCAGCAGAGCTCCTTCACACGCCGAAAGTGAACGCGAAACTTCGTATGAGAAATCGACGTGACCCGGTGTGTCGATCAGATTCAGCACATATTTTTGACCGTCGCGGGCTTTGTAATCGAGCCTGACTGCGTGGGCTTTGATCGTGATGCCGCGTTCACGTTCAAGGTCCATGTTGTCGAGGACCTGATCTTCCATCTCGCGTTCCGACAGCGCGCCGGTCAGCTCGAGCAGCCGGTCAGCGAGCGTCGACTTCCCATGATCGATGTGGGCGATGATCGAGAAGTTGCGAATGCGTGAAGGATCCATTTGGTCTTTGGTTTTTGGTCTTTGTTCTTTGTGGAACTGGTACGTGAAATTAAAGCACCAAGTACCCAAGCGCCAAACTTCTAATCCGGAATATTCTGATCCACGTAAGCCCGCGCCTTCTCAGGCGTATTTATCGTTGAAGCAAATTCAGTATTGCGAATGGCCCAGCCAACGTGCTCCGTAACAAACGACTGATAGTCGTCGCCGGGGGTGTAGTCGTCCTCGCATTAAACCAAGCTTCACTGAGACACGCCGGACCAGTTCAGGATCGCCGGTCATGAGCGCAGCCTGGTAGAGCTTGTGCTTGTCGTCGTCTGACATCGAAGCCGCGCTGCTTGACGAAGAGCTGCTCGACGAATTGTCGTTGTCATTAGTGTCGGAGTTGTCATTCGAGTTGGAGTTTCGGTTTGTGGTGATGTTGAAATTATCGTCGTCGTTTCGATTAGTTGAATACGATCGATTGTAAGCAAAGAAATAAATAAGCACACCAGCGATTACAACTACGATCAATCCTAAACAGCCGGCACCGCCACAACCGAGAGCAATCTTCTGATTTCTATTCATTGTTTTGGCCTCTTTAGCTGGATTCGTAAGAACTCGCTGAACTTACTTAACAGTCTTCATCCACGACACACATCGTTTCAGATGTTCATGCATGCTGCGCGCATCGGCGTGATGCATGTCGCCGTGACCCGGCAACACCCACTGAAATTCATATCTTAAAAGTTTTTCCATTGAGCGAACTTGTTCCGGCCACGAATACCACGCGACGCTGCGAAAAGCAGTCAGTGTTTGCTTAACCGGCGACCACGCGAGGTGATCTCCCGTGAAAAGGAACTTATTCCGGTAAAGAAATACAACGTGACCACGAGTATGTCCCGGTGTGGGAATCACGAGCAAATCGTCGTCGAGTTGAACGGGTTCAGTGCCTTGAATTACCTGTTCGACACCGAGACGATTCGCGCCGTCGTCGGCGTGCATCACTCTTTCGCAACCGAATTTCTTTCTGAACAACTCGTGATCCGCAACATCGTCTTTGTGCGTTAACAGCATCCGGCTGACGCCACCTATCGCTTCGATCCGTTTTAGGAGTTGAGTCGCGAAACGAGGCGAGTCGATCAGGAGATTCCCGCCTTCATTCGCAGGGCGAGTTATCAGGTAGCTCCATGCGCCGAAGCTCGATTCTGAAGTGAAGCCGCAGAAGTAAACGTTGTCGTCGATCGGCATCGGAAACGCATCGATGCCGATATGAGCGTTGTGACGTTCGGTCGTGCCGATCGATCCTGTCGGGCATGACACGAGCGCCATCATTGCACGTTTGATTTCATCTTCGTTTTCGGGTTGATGATAGACGCTGCACTGATCGCCGTGATCGCGAAAAATCGCCGGCGCTAATTCACTACAGGTCTCGCAGTCGATGCAGGTGGAATCGACGAAGAAATCCCCAGGCACATTTTCCGGTAAACGCTCTTGCAAGCTTGCCATGATGAACTATAGTAAGCCACAAAAAGGCACAAAAAGCACAAATGACAAACGGATAAATTGTATTTGTGCCTTTTGTGCCTTTTGTGGCTAAAGATCGAACTCGTTAATTAAGCGGTGCAGGTAGGATCTGCTGATCCCCAATCGCTTCGCGGCGGCGACTTTGTTATTTCCTTCAGCCTGGAGCGCGCTTATAATCATGCGGCGCTTCACGGCTTCCACCGCACCCTCCAAGGTGTTTTCGTCTCCGGGGGTGGTTCCCGGAAGCGCACGTAACATTTTCTCCGGCACAAACTCGAGCCCGAGTGTCGAGGTGTTACTCAACACCACCAGTCGTTCGATCAAATTCTCCAGCTCACGAACGTTCCCCGGCCAGTCGTATTCCAACAACACTTCAACCAGTCCCGGTTCAAGCTCCGGCGTCGGCTGCCCATACTTTTGCGCCGACTTCGCCGCGAAATGCGCCGCCAGAATCGGAATGTCATCCGGGCGCTCGCGCAGCGACGGCAAGTGCAGCGGAACAACATTCAACCGGAAATACAGATCCTGACGAAATCTTCCTGCCGCGACTTCCTTTTCCAGATCGCGATTACTCGCCGCGATCAACCTGATGTCGACCGTCAACGTTTTGATGCCGCCCACGCGTTCAAACTCGCGCTCCTGCAACACGCGCAGCAACTTCACCTGAACTGCCGCACTCAGATCGCCGATCTCGTCGAGAAACAGCGTTCCCCCGTTCGCCAGTTCGAACCGGCCTTTGTGACTTTGCGTCGCGGACGTAAACGCACCCTTCTCGTGCCCGAACAACTCGGATTCAATCAGCGCTTCGGGCAACGCCGCACAGCTCACTGCGACGAATGGACCACTCGCGCGCGGACTCTCCTGATGGATCGCGCGCGCAAGCATCTCCTTGCCTGTTCCATTCTCTCCGCTCAACAAGACCGTCGCGCTCGTTGCGGCGACAGATCTCGCCTGCTTCAGCACGCGTTCCAGCGCCTGGCTTGTTCCAGTCAAGTGAGCGAATCCCGGCGGGCGCGAAAGCGCTTCACGCAAGCGGCGATTCTCGATCTCGAGTTGTCGCAGCCGCGCCGCTTGATTCACGATGTGCAGCAGCTCAGCAGGATCGAGTGGCTTTTCAAAAAAACCATAAGCACCGCGCTTCACTGCCTCCAGCGCCCCGCGCTTCGAGTCGCTGCCAGTAATCACAACCACCTGAAGCGGAGGATCCTGCGCGCGCGCGACGTCGATCAGCGCGAGGCCTTCCGAGATGTCGCCAACATTCGGCGGCAGGTGCAGATCACTAACGACCACCTGGATGTCTTCGTTGTTGATGAGCGTGCAGGCTTCATCGCGCGACGACGCTTGCAGCACCTGGTAGTCAGAGGTCAACGCCCAGTAGAGTCCACTCCGCACTGCGTCGTCGTCGTCAACGACTAATACCGTGCCTTTGCGCTGAGGTTGATTGCTCATCTTCGAATCGATTTACACGAAAACAGACTGGCTGCACACGTGCACCTACGCAAAGCTCCTGGGCGAGTACTACTGGAGGAACGGGCGTAACAGGTATGTATCGCCGAAGGGCTTTGCCGCACCCCTTCTTCTTAGTTCCGCCTGTCGTGTGAGGGCGATGGTAGCACGACGCGAAATGTCGTTCCAGCGCCTTCGACGGAGTCAACTTCGATGTTTCCGGCGCTGGCTTTTATTACTTCGCGGCAAGTGTAGAGCCCGAGACCGATTCCGGTCTTTTTGGTGGTCGAGAATGGACGAAACAGACGATGCTCGATGAAGCTGCGACTCATGCCGCGCCCGGTGTCGCCGACCGAAAACATCGGCGCGCCGCCGTCGGTTTCACCGGCCTCGATTGTGAGTGTGCCGCCGGTCTCCATTGCTTCGAGCGCGTTGAGGACCAGGTTTTCGATGACCTCTTCGATACGAGCAGCGTCGACGAGGGCAAACAAACTGGGAGGCAGTCGCGTAACGATCTTATGTTTGCCTCGTTGCGGCTCGGCCGTCATGGATACTACGCGTTGAATGATTGGCACCAGATCGACATTCGTCGGTCGCTTGTGTTCGCCGCTCAGAGTCATCACGGGCCTTGCGAGGCGCGCGACAATCGCTTTGAGTTTATCAGTCGCGCTGGTTAGACCTCGTAAGGCGTCACTGCGAAACTGAGGATTGTCGAAATGCTTCTCCATGTTGCCGACAGTGAGCGACAGTCCCTCGATCGCATTTTTCAGGTCGTGTGTCAGCATTGCAGAGAGTCTCACGAACGACGCAAACTGCCGCGACTCTTCTTCACGCGCGATCTGCCCGCGCAGGCGTTCGGTGACGACGTTGATGTTGTCGGCGATGACGCGCGCTTCGTCACTCGACTGAAGAACGATGCGACGGTCCAATTCGCCTTTTGCGATCGCGGAAAGGTCTTCCGTCACGCGCGCCATTCCTTTCGATCGTCTTTGCACGTGACGTTCTAAAACGAATGCGGCGATTAGAGCAGCCAAGAGTGCCAACACCAGATTTGCAATTCCCCAGCGGTGAGCGTCGGAGATGAACTCCGAGCGACTTCGTGCAACGGCCATAGCGACATTCAATCGTGGGATCGGTGAATAGGCTGCAACGTAAGAACCCGTCGGTAAATTGAATTGGCTCACGCCACTTTGGTTAGCGGTCATTGCGGTTGCGACCGGTTCAAAACCAGGCGGTAGACCTGACGCGAGGGTTGGATCGGATTGGTGAATAACCTTCCCGCCACGATCTAAAACGACAACCAGCAGTCGATTATTAGCTACGAGGCTATGCGCGGCGCCGGCGAACACGGAAGATAAATCGAGCACGCCGACCAGTGCGCCCACGTTGGTGGAGCCGTTATCGCCGTGCAGGGGCGCTGTGTATTCGAGAGTCGCAGGGTTGCTGTTCGGTTTGTCTAACAGGACGTTTCCATGAAGCCCCCAAATACGTTGATCGGGTTGCGGTAATTCGGCGGGCCGGCTGAGAGCTATGCGAGTCGATAGTGCCTGCCGGTCACGATTAAACAATGTCACACTGCGAAAGTATCCACTGAGATCCAAGGCGGAGTTCAGCCGGCCCTCATTAGTTTCGTCCTTATCAGCAAGACTGCGCTGCACGTCTGGAGACATCGCGAGTGAGAGGAGAGCTCGCTCCTGCTCGCGGATTAATTCGTCAATGGCGACGTTGAAGGAGTTGAGATCCCCTTGAGCGATCGAACTGATGGTGGAATCGACCGTCCGGATCCCGCGCCAGTAATTGAGCCCGGCAAGTAGCAATAATGGTATCGCACAGAGGATGAAGTACGTGAGAAAGGGTTTCGGCCGGGTCATAAGTTTATTGCCAATTGCCAATTTCCGATTGCCAATTTACAGATCCTCTCCGCAGTGCAAAGAAAATCGGCAATCGGCAATCGGCAATTGGCAATGTATCAAGCTCGCTTTCGCCCGAACTCTTTCAGCAACGGAGCGAGCTTCTGGATGATCTGATCGTGCGCTGCTCCATTGCTCGAGACGAGTCCGTTGCGATTTTGAACATCAGGAACGTTGTATTTCAGAGGATATCCGAAAAGATCGGTTATACGCCCGCCTGCTTCCCTCAAAATCACTTCCGGCGCGCACGTGTCCCACTGCTTCGTTCGCGGCGATAAGTGGATGTAAACGTCACATTGCTGTTCAATCAGCAATCCGACTTTTATCCCGACTGAGCCGCGTTGCACCTCCTCGCGAAAGCCAAACCGCGTCACGACTTTATTCATACGCGGACTCCGGTGCGAGCGACTGGCGGCCAGCCGCATGCGCGACAGGTCTCGTTTATCCGAAACGTGTGCTCTTTCCGGCTCGAACTGTGGGCGTTCGATCCATGTTCCTTCACCTGTGACAGCGCGATACAGGACTCCAGTCAGTGGTTGATAAACAACGCCGAGAGCACATCGACCTTCTTCGGCGAGTCCAATCTGAACGGCGAAATCGCCGTTGCCGTCGATGAACCCGTTCGTGCCGTCGAGTGGATCGACCATCCACACGCGCGACTTTTCGAGTCGTCGTTTTGTGTCAATAGATTCTTCGGCGAGTATTCCGTCGTCGGGAAACTCGCGCTTGAGGCCCGCGACGATCAGTTCGTTAGCAATTCGATCGGCTTGGGTGACGGGTTCCAGGTCGTCGTTATACGCTTTCTGTTCGACGTTGATCGGTCCTTCGTACAGATCGAGGATAGCTGCGCCTGCTGTGCGTGCGAGCGCGACTGCTGTTTGAAGTTCGAGCGTGTACATCATTTGTAGGGCCGGCCCTCCGTGGCCGCCCCAACAACGCGAATGGCGTCGACCGTTTCTTCAATGTCTGACTTCGTCGTACGGAAATTTGTGATGCATGCTCGTAAAGCAAAGCGACCGTTCACGGTGGCGTTCGAAACGTAAGCGCGCCCGCCTTTTTGCACTAGCTCCATGATGCGTTCGTTGAGATGATTGAGTTCAACCTCAGTCGCCTTCGAGTCGGGTGGAACATAACGAAAGCAACAGATGCTCAACTCCACCGGCGCGAGCAGTTCGAAGTCGTCTGCTTTGGAGACCAGCTCGCCAAGGTATGCCGCCAGCGAAATGTCATCAGCAATTGCCTCTGCGATGCGATGCGTTCCGTAGTACCGCAAAGTCAACCAAATCTTCAACGCCCTGAAGCGACGCGATAGTTCAACGCCATAATCCCAGAAAGCAAAGGCTTCTTCATCGGTGTATCCGTGCGTCTTGATGTAGTCGGCGTCTTCGGTGCTGAAAGCAGCCATCGCAGCCGAAGCGTCGCGGAATAGTAGGCAGCCCGCATCGACGGGAACATAAAGCCACTTGTGTGGATCGAGTGAAACTGAATCCGCGCGCTCCAGGCCTGCGAAGAGTTGTTTCTTTCGCTCGTCCAACACACCCGGCGCACCGTACGCGCCATCAACGTGAAACCAGAGATCGAATTCATCCGCGACGCCGGCAATTTCCGCAAGCGGATCAACAACTCCTGTGTTTACAGTTCCCGCGCTCCCAACAACGCAAAACGGTCTCAACCCTTCGCCAACATCAGCCTCGATCTTTTCGCGGAGCGCATCAACGCGCATTCGCTGGCGTTCGTCACACTCGACAATACGCACCTGATCGCGTCCGAAGCCGAGAATGTCCGCTGCCTTCGGGATCGACATGTGGACTTCTTCCGAAGCGTAAACAGTCATCGGCGATCCGGAATTCCAAAGCCCTTGCCGCGATGCATCCGACTTACGCCGGCTGGCGATTAGCAGCGCGATCATGTTGGCCATCGAGCCACCGCTGGTTAAAAGACCTTTCGCCTCCGCGTCGTAACCGATCAACGATCCGAGCCAGCGCACGACCAGGCGCTCGAGTTCGGTGCCGGCGGGTCCTGAACGCCAGCACGTAATGTTTCCGTTGAGTGCAGAGGCAATCAGATCGCCGTAAGCTCCGATGGGAGTTGAAGGTGAAGCGACGTAACCGAAGAAACGCGGATGGCCGTTGTGACGGCTTAGATCCATGATCGTGCGACACTCGTCGATGATGCGATCGAGTGGCACGCCTTCGGCGGAGAGTTCTGCGTTTATCGAAGCGGTAGTTTTACCGGCGTGATTCTCTGAGCGAACCGGTCGCTCTGAGATCGTCGTTAGATAATCGAAGACTAGTTTGGTGACTTGCGAAGAGATCTCGTTCAGCGCGTCTTCCGCAACATCAAGAGAGGATTGCGTTCTCATTTTGTGCTACGTTATCAACATGCCAGTCAATCGCGCTACACCGGAAGGCACTGAACGATATCGCGAGCGTTTTGCAGGCCGGGCGGCAACAGATCATTTTCGCCGGCAGCAACAACTCACGCTCTCATCGATCGGTATCGGCACCTATCTCGGCAACCCCGACACGGCGACCGACGTGAGCTACACAAACGCCGTCGTTCGCGCGGTCCAGCTTGGCTGTAACGTGATCGATAGCGCCGCGAATTATCGTTTTCAGCGCAGCGAACGCGCGATCGGCGACGCGTTGAAAAAACTCAGCGAGCAGGGATTCGCGCGCGAGGAACTCGTCATCTGCACCAAGGGTGGTTATCTGCCATTCGACGGAGAGCCACCACGAAATCTGCGCGAATACGTTAATGAAACGTTCGTGAAGCCGGGCATCGCATCGTTTGAAGATATCGTTGGCGGCAGCCATTGCATGACGCCCGCTTACCTGCAAAACCAGTTGGACCAGTCGCTCAGAAATATGGGACTGCAGTGCGTCGATGTCTATTACATTCACAATCCTGAGTCGCAGTTGGGTCATGTTTCGGAGGCGGAGTTTTACTCACGTTTGAAGCTCGCGTTTGAGCATCTCGAACAGAATCGGACTGAAGGCAAGCTGGCATTTTATGGCGTCGCTACCTGGAATGGATTTCGTGCCGCTGCGGGTCATCACTCGCTGGTACGGATAGCTGAACTTGCGCGCGAGATCGCTGGAGAAGAACACGGATTTCGTTTCATTCAACTACCGTTCAATCTGTCGATGCCCGAGGCAACGACGAACGCAAACGAAACTCTCGACGGTGAACAGATCACGGTTGTTGAGGCAGCAAGGCGATTGGGTGTCACAGTTGTCGCAAGCGCGTCGCTATTGCAGGGCCGAATCGATCCGCATGTCGCAATTGAATTCGTTCGTTCCAACCCGGGAATCACGACGGCGCTTATCGGAATGAGTCGCGTCGAGCACGTGGAAGAAAACCTTGGACAGGATTTCTGAAATCCTGTCAACTTGTTCATGACTGAAGAGCGCTACAAATCATTTGCTGAGTTCTGGCCCTTCTACGTCGCTGAACACAGCAAACCCGCGACTCGCTGGCTTCACTTGATCGGCACTACCTCAGGTATTGTCTTGCTCGTTTATCTGATTGCATCAGGCAGGTGGTGGCTCTTCTTTCTCGGTTTTATTCCCGGCTACGGCTGCGCATGGCTCGCGCATTTTCTGATCGAGAAGAACAGGCCGGCCACGTTCAAATATCCGCTCTGGTCGTTCATGGGCGACTACAAGATGATCGCGTGGATGCTAATGAGGCGTAAGTTTTAATGCGTGGCAACATCCCCATCCCCGAAATCCCCTACGGTGAAGATCTCTGGCTGATGGTTCTCGTCACCTCCGTGCGGGAACGTCGAACCCAGCAAGGCCGTCTCTTCTGCGACGCTTCAGCACGAAACGCCACCGGCACCATAACGCTAAAAATCTGGGGTGAGACACTCGAAACACAAAAAGAGATCAAACCCGGCCTCTGGGGCATCACCGGAAAACTCGAAACATTCCAGGATCGAGCTCAGTTCGTCGTCGCCGAGTATCGCCCGATCACGCTCGAGCAGTATCGCGAACATCAAAACTCCGATCCACAACTCCCGCGCGCCTACACGTTTGACATCGAAACCATCACGCTCCCGGATTTTCGCGAACGCATTGGTCCACAACTCGAACGACTGATGCGCCTCGGTAACATGCGCTTCGAACAACAACAGCGTTACCTCGAGGACATCGCCGCCGAAGAAGAGCGTTGCTATGCGCTCGGATCGCTGAGCGCCACTTCAGGTCGCGTGCTTTCGATCGCTCTTCACGTCGGACCGATTCCGGGTTTGGAGTTTTCCGGTCTCGGGCCTGAATCGAGCGAACACGTTTTCGGGATCGACAAAGACGGCTACGAGCAGAACGAAAAGCAGGCGCTTCAGGAGTTCGTCAACTTCATGAAGGACTTCGATGCCGATTGCGACGAACTTGTCGGCCACAACATCATCGGATTCGATCTTCCATTCATTTTCCAGCGCTGCCTGGCGCATTCGATTCGATGCCGGCCCTTCGTAAATCTTGGTGAGTACAACGTTCGAGGTGTGTTTGACACGATGCATCACTGGTGGCTCGGCGCAAAGCGTCACGTCAGTCTTGACGACATAGCCTGGGCACTCGGAATCGATTCGAGCAAGACTGCCGAGGTTGAAGGAAGCAAAGTCTTCGATCTCTATCAGGCCGGACGGCTCGATCTGATCCGCGAATACAATCTCAACGACGTGCGCGTCACGCGGAAAGTTTACGACCGGATGGTTGCCAGCTTCCGAAGATGAGCCACAAGAAGCACAGAAAACACAAAACATAGTTATGATCTAACGCCGAGCCCGTACATTTTGTGCTTTTTGTGGCGGGTGAGTGGTATCATACCGACCCATGGAAATTGTTTTCCCCGCGTCGATGCTGGCCGTGGGCCTCATCGCCGGCAGTCTCTCCATCTGGTTCATCACCAGGACAAAACTGAGATACGAATTCGATCGTGGCCGCGCCGCGGGTGAAGCTGAACGCGCCACGCTGACTGAGCGTCTCGCCGGTAAAGACGATCAACTCCGCGAACTTCGCGATGCGCTCGATCGCGAAACAGACCAGAGCGAGTTTTTGCGAACTGAGAACGCGCGCACGCTGGCCAATCTTTCCGCTCTGCAAACGCGCCTGGAAGAAGAACGAAAGGCCAGCCAGGAAAAGCTCGCAATCTTAAGCAACGCGGAAGAGAAACTCGCCGATGCATTTAAAGCACTGTCGGCGGATGCGCTGCGAAACAACAATCGATCGTTCCTGGATCTCGCAAAGCAGAACCTCGAAGCGTTTCAGCAGAACGCGAAAGGCGATCTCGAACGGCGTCAGAGTGCCATCGGCGACTTGATCAAGCCACTGAAAGAGTCGCTGGAGAAGGTCGACAGCAAGATTGGCGAACTCGAAAAGACGCGTGCGGGCGCGTATTCCGAGTTGCGCGAGCAGGTCAAGGCCCTGGCGCATTCGCACACACAACTTCAGTCGGAGACGGGAAACCTCGTGAAGGCGTTGCGAGTGCCCCACATTCGTGGCCGTTGGGGAGAGATTCAATTACGCCGCGTGGTCGAGCTCGCAGGCATGCTTCAGTATTGCGATTTTGTCGAACAGGAAACGTTCGCGACTGAAGAGAGTCGCATCCGTCCTGACATGATCGTGCGTCTTCCCGGTAATCGCACGATCGTGGTCGATTCGAAGGTCCCATTCGACGCGTTTTACGAATCGATCTCGACCACTGACGAAGACGTCCGCTTGAGCAAACTGAAGGATCATGCTCGGCTCGTGAGAACGCACATCACAACCCTGAGTCGCAAATCCTACTGGGAGACAGTGCAACCGACGCCTGAGTTTGTGTTGCTCTTTCTTCCCGGCGAGACTTTTTACAGCGCCGCGCTCGAAAACGATCCGAAGTTGATTGAAGACGGAGTCAGTCAGGGAGTCATTATCGCAACGCCGACGACGCTGATCGCGTTGCTGAAGGCTGTGTCTTTCGGTTGGCGTCAGGAACAGATGGCGGAAAACGCGCAGGAGGTTAGTAACCTCGCAAGGAGTCTCTACGATCGCCTGCGCACGTTCACGAAACACTTCGACGACATCGGCCGCGGTCTCGATCGCGCAGTTGACTCTTACAATCGTGGAGTGCGTTCACTCGAAACTCGCGTTCTCGTTACTGCGAGACGGTTCAAAGAACGCGGCGCGATCACGGGCGATGAGATCGAAACGCTCGAGCCAATCGACAAAGCCACCCGACACCTGGCCTTTGACGACGGCGGCTTGTTTCCGGAAGAAGAAGAACTGCCGCTGCTAAAAGCAAAAACGGCGAAAAGCGGGAAGAAGTAAGGAAACACAGATTACACAGATAAGCGAAAATAACTCCGTGTAATCTGTGTAATCTGTGGATAACGTTTTGAACGAAATCTGGTTAGGGCCGCTCCTCAACGACAATCGAGCGCTACTCATCGAGCGTTGCGCTAAACTCGTAGCCAACAATCAAAGCGACGCGTTCATTTATCTCGCGGCGTCGCATCCACTGCTCGAACTCGTTACACAAAAAATCCTCGACGGCAATCGCAATCGCGGTGTTTGGGGTGAACTGCCGGTGCACCTGTTCCGTGGTCTAGTGGGTCGCATCCTGCGTTCAGCCGTAGATGAAACTGGAAATCGGCTTGCCGCCGCGAATTCCGATAGATAGGGACGAGTTGCCCCTGAAGCGAAGTTTGATCTCGCAAGTGCTGCTTCACTTGTTGGCGACAAACCGGTTGAAAGCTCTTGCGCCACTCGCCACGCGCGAAGGTTGCGTTAACAGTGTTTCGACAGTTCTCGGCGAGATCGAACGCGCCGCACGAACACCCGCCGAGCTGATCGAGATCATCACGGCGCGAGCGCGCGACCTCGAAAAAGGAACAACAGGATCGAGAGGCGTAACGCAGGTCGATTTCGACAACGAGATCGCGCTGATCTATTCAACCTACACCGATCTGCTGAATCAGAACCTGTTCACCGAAGAAGACGCCGATCAACTTCGAGCGGTCTGGGTGTTGCGCGGGTTGATTGATGGACGAAGCATGCAGGTGCCGTGGTTGTCGAAGGTGCAGCTCTTGATCATCGACGGTTTTTTTGATTTCACGCCCGTGCAGGGCGAGATCCTGCGCCAGTTGATCCCGCGCTTTCCGGAAACGATCGTCAACCTGAATAACGACGACAGCAATCCGGAGATCTTCGTTCCGTTTGGAGAGACGATCGGGCAACTGCAAAGCATCGCGAAGTTTGACACCGTACACGCGCAAGACTACACGGCGCCAACCGGCGTTCTGTCTTCGCTACGCGAGAACCTCTTCAATCCTTTGAAGTCTGACGAGGTGTCTGACGAGCCGGAGTTTGCTGTGCGCGAGATCCGTTATCTCGAGTGTGGCGATCGCGACACGGAGATCCGCACCATCGCTCGCGAAGTCAAACGTTTAGTGTTGACTGAGAATTACGACCTGGCAGACATCGCGCTCGTCGTGCGTGAACGGTCTACCTATGGGCCAACGATTTCGCGTGTGCTCCTGGAGGAATCGATCCCATGCAATCTCGAACTGCGAATCGACGCGGCAGACGTGCCTGCCAGCCGTGCCGCGCTCAAGCTTTTGACGCTTCTCGAAGGTCTGACGACGGATGAGAAACAGTCGACGCGGATCGCCGAGATTGCGGACCTGATCAAGTCGGAATACTTCCGTCTCAGCGATGCAGAGCTGCGCCTTCTCTCGGAGCGTTTTGATGAACGCCACCTGGAGTTGTTGCGATCCGGCATGCATTCGCTCACAAAGGAAGCGATCGATCGTCTGAAGAATCGCTACCGCATCGGTTTTTGGGATGCCGACGCGCTCGAGAATGCGTTTGCATACGTCGGCAGCGATCTGCCAGTGAGTGCCTGGCTCGCGCGCGCGCACAAACTCTACACCGATCTTCCCGGCGCCGCGGCGACGAAAGAAATCCTGAACATCGATCCGGGCGCGCACGATCGCGACGCGGACATCGCCGACAATCTCGCGAATGCTGAAACAGCGAAACTCGATGAAAAAGGCGTCGAGAGGAAGCGACGTCCTTCGCGCGACATTCATCCTGCAGCGCTCGCGTGGACCGCGCTCGTGGTCCAACGATTTGCTGAGCTGCTTCACGCTGTCCCGCGAGAAGGCAAGCCAACACAGTTGCGTGCGGAGTTGATGCGACTTTTCGATCGTTTGGGTTTTCGCGACCAGATCGCGGAGCCGGCGAGGAAGTCGATGGCCGAAGAGCAACTGCCGCAAGTGATGATCAATTTCAACGCACTCGAAGCGTTGCGCCGTGCACTCGTCGCGGCCATCAAGAGCATCGAGATCAATGGGACAACGGTCACGCGGCTTTCGACATTTCTCACCGAGGTGCGCCGTTCGATAGGTTTTCAGTCGCAACTCTTTGGCGCGCCTAATCGCAACGGCTTGCGCGTGCTCGAAGCGACAGACGTTCGCGGCCTGCGTTTTCGCGCGGTGTTCCTCGCCGGGTTGATCGAAGGAGGTTTTCCGCTAAGCGCATCGCGTGATTGGATCTATCCACACGAAGAGCGCGATCGTTTGCGTGAATACGGCCTCACGCTCGAAGACATCTCGCCAAACACACTGCTGAAAGAGGAGCACTACTTCTATCAGGTTTGTTGTCGCGCGACCGAGCGTTTGTTTCTCACGCGCCCGCTGATGTTGGGCGACGATTCAGAGACTGTCGCTTCTTACTACGTCGATGAGCTGCGCCGCGCAATCGCGCCGTTCAAACTCGAGACTGAGATCGTTCGCCGCGATTACGACGGCAAGCATCTCGAAGACGCAGCCAACGCGACCGAGATGAAAGTCAGTCTCGTGCGACAGCAGGAGCGCCATTTGCACAACGGCAGGAAGGGCGCGTTGTTGCCGCAGCCTCGCATCACGCGATTGCTGACCCTCGCGCGCAACGATGGTTTTCTTAGTGAAGCTGCGTTGCGCCGCATCGAGATCGAGCGTGAACGTTGCAGCCGGCGATGGGGACCTTACGACGGTGAGATTACAGATCCCGATCTGCTGCGACTGCTGCACGAGAAGTTTGGGCCTGAGTTCATTCACAGCGCGAGCGGTCTTAGTGTTTACGGCAACTGTCCGTATCGCTTTTTTGCTCAACGCGTGTTGCGTCTGGAGCCGCGGGGTGAAGCTGCGCTCGACCTCCAGGCGATCGACGCAGGAAAACTTTTGCACGATGTCCTTCGCAGATTCTTTGAACGCCATCGTCGCGAGGCGTTGCACCGGCTGGATCAGAAAAAACTACAATCGGAGCTCGCAGCGATCGCCGACAGTGTCTTTGACGAACACGAACGGGTAGTTCCGCCGCTCAATAAACAGATCTGGAAGATCGATCGAGAGATTCGCAAGATTCTGTTGGACCAGGTGTTGTTGTACGAGTTGGAGGTTCAGCGAGAGGCGGAAGGGCAGCAGGTGCTTCCGTCGTACTTTGAAGTCGCGTTTGGTGGAACACGCTCGGCCGCGAAGGATCCTGATTCGACTGAAGAACCGCTCGAGCTGACGCGCGAAACATTTGTCGGTGAAGAGAAGATCAAGATCAGCGGGCAGATCGATCGTGTTGACGTCGCGCGCGACAACACGGTCGTCGCTTACGACTACAAGTTATCTACCGGAGCTTCCAGAAACGACATCACCTCGGGGCGAAGTTTGCAGTTGCCGATCTATCTCGAAGCACTCGAGAAATTGATCCTCCCCGATCATCCGATCGCAGGCGGTGGTTACTACGTGATTCGCGGCGCGCAGGACCGTCGTAACAAGGGTCTGTATCGCGCGAGCCAGTTGGATTACCTGCGCCTGCGCGCGAAGAACTCGATTTTCTCGGATGAGGATTGGCAAAGGATCCGCACCGAGGTTGTCGCGCGGATCTGGGACTTTCTCGACGGCATGCGCGCCGGGCGCTTCATCGTGGACCCCTCCGAGAAGCTCAAGACGTGCCGCTTCTGCGATTACAGCGCCGTCTGTCGCTACGATCGCGATCGAATCGAGAAGAAGAAGTAGTCCACAGGATTACACAGATTACACGAGAAACAATCTGTGTAATCTGTGGATGGTTTTATGGAAGAACAGCGCGTACTTTTACCAGAACAAGCCGACGCCGCATACGAGATCAACAAGCACATCTCGGTGACGGCGGGGCCGGGCTCTGGCAAGACGACCGTCCTCGTCGAGCGCTACATCCACATCCTCCGCGAACACAGCCTCTCGATCGATCAAATCGTGGCGATCACATTCACCAATCGCGCTGCCAACGAAATGCGCGAACGCCTGCGCAGCGAGCTCAACCTGATGCTTCGCATCTCAAACGACGAAGAGCGCAGGCGCTGGCTAAACTACAAACGCACTCTCGACGGCGCAGTCATCACCACGATTCACGGCTTTTGCGCTCGCATGCTCCGCGAGTTTCCAGTTGAAGCGCGAGTCGATCCACAGTTTTTGCTTCTCGATGCGCATCGCGCAGCGATGATGCTGGAGTTGATCGTCGAAGAAGTTCTCTCCGAGTTCATCAGCAACGGCCACATCGAGATCTCGCGCCTAACGCTCGGCGTCGGACGCAGCCGACTCGCCGCTGCACTCGCTCAACTCTACCGCGAAGCGCGCGGCCAGGGTCTCGGTCTCGA
This sequence comes from uncultured Acidobacteriota bacterium, assembly GCA_963800055.1. Lineage (GTDB taxonomy): Bacteria > Acidobacteriota > Blastocatellia > Pyrinomonadales > Pyrinomonadaceae > PSRF01. The sequence goes on along the minus strand of CAWCZP010000022.1, from coordinate 58,552 downwards.
AGATCTCGCACTCGCAACCGCGCGCACACACGCAACCGAAGAAGATCACGCGCACGCGCTTGAAGAACTCGATCGTGCAATGTCCGGTTTCCTCGGCGTGCGTCGCACGACGCCCGCTGCAAGGGCCAACCAGTCCGCGGTCGTTTCGGCATGGGCCGCAGCGCAGAAGTTATTGACAGACGATTCCGTCGCACGAAACACTCGCCGATTTCTGTCGCCTCGTCGAAAATTTCCGCGCGCATCGACCACAGGCCCGCGCGCCAGTTGCCGAACACGTCAAAGCGATCGACGCGCTCGTCTGGGAAAAGAACTTTCAAGGCCGCGTGCCGCAGGTTTGTCTCGATCTGTTTGCGCGGCAGTATGCCCTCGAGATGGTCAACGTGCTGACTCGCGTCGATCAGCGACTCAACGAAGAGAAACAAAAAATCTCAGCACTCGATTTCGACGATCTCGAATTGCGAACACTCTCGTTACTCGAGCGACCAGAAGTGATCGCACGAACCTCCGAGCGCTACCGGTTTTTCCTCGTCGACGAGTTTCAGGATACGAACGCGGTGCAGCGAGTGCTGCTCGAACGCCTTGCGCTCGGCAAAGGCCGCCGGCCTGCAAACCTTTTCATCGTAGGCGACCGCAAACAGTCGATCTACGGTTTTCGCGGCGCCGACGTCGACGTGTTTCGGCAGATGACGTCAACCTTGCTCGCCGCCGGTGGTGAAGAAAAACCGCTGCAACTGAACTTTCGCAGCCAGCCGCCGTTGATTGCGTTCTTCAACTATCTTTTCTCGCGACTGTTCCAGGTGCCTGACGATATTCCCTCCAGTGAATACAAGAACCTGGACCAGTTGGGCTACGTCAAACACGAGGCGAGCGAACCCAAGCGCGAACTGCGCGACGCTGGCCAGTTAGTTGAATTTCTCGTTTCCACGAAGCCGTCGCTCGAGGACGATCCACGCGCCGAACAAGACTCGCGTGTGCTCGACGCGCAACAAGTCGCACGTCGCATTCTCACGTTGACGCGATCTTCATCGCCGCAGTTCAAATACGGCGACATCGCGTTGCTGTTTCGCGCGATGACGCAGGTGCAGATTTATGAGTCGGTGTTTCGTCGCGCAAACATTCCGTATCAAACCGTGCTTGGACGTGGTTTCTACGAGCGCGAAGAGATCACCGATCTGATTCAACTGCTCCGGTTTCTCGACAACAAGACTGACGAGATCGCGCTCGCTGCGGTGCTTCGTTCTCCGCTTTGCGGAATTTCCGACAATGCATTGCTGGCTTTGCGATCTGCGCCGTGGCTTACCGAAGTCGAGACCGCGGATCCACTGCGCGGGTTCTCAGCGACTCGCGGGCTCTACATCGCGTTGCGACGTCACGACGAGATTGCATTCATCAGCACCGATGAACACGAGCTTCTCGATCGCGCTTCGAAACTGATCAGTCAACTTGTCGATCGGCGCCATCACTACACGATTCACGATCTGCTGCGTTACGCAGTCGAGGAATCGGAATACCTGACGGTCGTTGCCGCAAACTTCGATGGCGCGCAGCGCCTGGCGAACGTCGAGCGGCTCTTCACGCTGGCTGCGCGTTTTGAGAGTTCGGGAACTCATCTGATTCGCGATTTTGTTCGTTATGTCGAGGAGTTTGAGGCGATTGGCAGTCGCGAGAGCGAAGGACAGATCGATCAGGCTGCGGACGCCGTGCGACTAATGACGATTCACCAGGCGAAGGGACTCGAGTTTCCGGTTGTGATCATTCCCGATCTGCAACGACTCTCGCGCGTCGCCACTGACACGTGGGTGCTGCTCGATCGTCATCAGGGTCTGACTTTGAAAGTGCCTGATGGTCGCGGCAATCTCGTCTCGGGCTGCACGTTCACGAATTTCGAGAAGCGGCACGCATGGCGCGAACAGTTTGAGAGCATGCGCTTGCTTTACGTCGCTGCGTCGCGTGCTGAAGATCGTTTGATCCTGTCAGGTGTGACTGATGAGATTGCGAGACTCAACGCGACGAACGAATCGTGGTTGAGATGGATCTGGCAAGCACTCGAACTCGGAGAGCGTTCTTCGAGCGACGTCGTCGAACTCGCGCCCGACGTGCAGTTGCAGCTGACGATCAATCTCGCGGATGAACCGCTTGAAGAAGCTGAAACTGAAACAGACTCCGAACCGCAAACGAGCATCCATTCAGCCGACTCGCTATTTGAAGCTTTCCCGCTGATCCGGCCGCTTGGTCAACAAACCGGCGACGCGATTCATCGTTTCAGCGTTACTCAACTCATCAACTACCGGCGTTGCGCGCGGCAATACTATTTCGATCGCGTGCTGCAATTGCCATCGCGTGATGAGATGGCGGTTTGGAACAACGCCGAAGCTCCCGAGCCGCCCGCGAACCTGACCGCGACTTTGAAAGGATCTGTGATTCACCGCTTCTGCGAACTGTACACTCCAGACCAGAATGCGGAAGAGCTTCTGCGCCGCAGTTTTGATGAAATTCTGCATCTGCGTCAGGCGCAGCTTGCGGATCGTTTAATCGAGATCAATTTTGACGCTGCGATGAAAGAGCTGCTGCCGCTCGCGAAAAATTATTTAGCGAGCGATGTTTTTAAGCGCGTCGAGGCAGCGCCAAAAGTTCTCGATGAACACGCGCGGCCGAACGGAGAGCCCGGTCTGTGGAGTGAAGTGAGTTTTCGTTTGCGACGCCCGCTGGGAATTCTGTTCGGCATCATCGATAAGCTTTTGATCACGCGTTCGCCCGAGGGTGATGTCGAGATCGAGATCATCGACTTCAAAACCAATCGCATCACCGGCGCCCGAGACCCTCTTCCACCAGTTGAGAAGCCTGCGCGGCGCACTCCGAAAAACGCGCAATTCGCATTCGAGTTCGAAAGTCCGCGCAAGACTGAATCAGTTCACACAGCCGCCCAAGACTACGAGCTTCAAATGCAAGCGTATGCTTTCGCAGTGCGAGAGCTGCTGCCTTCACTCGCCGGCAGCAAGATGCTTATTACTCTCCACTTCCTCGAACCTAACATCGAGGTCCATCTGGCAGACGAACTGCTGGAACCTGCACGTTGCGCGAGCGCGATTGACGAAGCAATGCAGCGGACCATCTATTCTGCCGACCCCGCTGACTTTCCTGTGAACACCGCACCCCACTGCCGCATGTGCAACTTCCTGAGCGTCTGCGCAGCGGGAAAAGAGTGGGTTAGCGAAAACTAATCCACAGATTACACAGATTCTTGTGTGCATCTGTGTAATCTGTGTAATCTGTGGACAAATGATCTCACTCAAATCCTTCGACGGCGGCGAGTTCGACGGCTACCTTGCCCTGCCCGCAAGCGGCTATGGACCAGGCATCGTCGTGATCCAGGAGATCTTCGGCGTCAACGGCTACATGCGCAGCGTCGCCGATTGGTACGCAGCGCACGGCTTCGTCGCACTCTGTCCGGATCTCTTCTGGCGAATTGAACGCGGCGTCCAACTCACCGACAACGCCGACGATTGGAGGAAAGCCATCGAGTTTTACCAGAAGATCGACGAAGACAAAGCTGTCGAAGACTCCGCAGCGGCGCTCGACTTTCTGCGTCGGAATAGTGCGTGCAATGGACGTGTCGGTGCAGTCGGTTTCTGCATGGGCGGAAATCTCGCTTACCTTTTATCGACACGATTCAAACCGGATTGTGCTGTCGGATATTACGGCGTCAGCATCGAGAAAAGTCTGGACGAAGCGAAGAACCTTTCGAGCCCACTACTGTTGCACATCGCCGAGCAGGATAAATTCTGTCCGCCTGAAGCGCAGGCCCAAATTCACGACGCGCTCGATCGGAACCCGCTTGTCACCATTCACGATTACGCGGGCCAGGATCACGCGTTCGGACGCACTGGCGGTGAGCATTACAACGCTGCCGCCGCTGAACTCGCTAATCTTCGTAGTCTCGAATTTTTAGTCACGCATCTCGCGGGCGCCGGCCTCGGAAGTGCACAGCAAATTCTCTCCGCGCGCTGGGACGATCACGTGAAGTATGAGTTCGCGACGCGCAACACCGACGACACGCTCGAGACGATGGTTCCCGATGCGTACGTGAATCACGTGCCCGTGATGACTGGCGGCGTGGGCCATGACGAGTTGCGTGAGTTCTATTCAAAACGTTTCATCCCGCAGATGCCGCCTGACACATCGATGACGCCGGTGTCGCGTACTATTGGTATAGACCGTGTCGTCGATGAAATGGTGTTTGAGTTTACGCACACGAGCAAGATGGACTGGATGTTGCCGGGAGTTGAGCCAACCGGTAAACACGTGCGCGTGGCGCTCGTGGTGATTGTTCACTTCCGCGACGGCAAGCTGGCCCACGAGCACATCTATTGGGATCAGGCGTCAGTGTTGGCCCAACTCGGATTGATCGATTCGTCGAAACTTCCGGTTGCGGGAGTTGAGAGCGCCGAAAAAGTTCTTAATCCAACGTTGCCTTCGAACAAACTCATGAACCAATAACAATCATTGGTCATATATCATTTGACATTTGTCATTTGTCATCTTCGGAATTATGGCTCCGCTTTCAACATAAAAAATGAGAATCTGATAAATGATATATGACCAATGATTCCGCTCCATGCGTCGCTTACGCCGAGATCTTGGAACGCTCGAGTCGTACGCCACGCTGATCGGTATCCTCATCGGCGCGGGAATTTTTCAGGTCACGAGCCAGGCATGGGCGCTAACTGGTCCAAGCGTGATACTCGGCTACGCGGTTCTCACGCCCGCAATTCTCGCAACCTCGATCCCGTACGCCGCATATCTATCGACCCCGCTCGGGCGTGAACCCGGCGGCGAGTATCTCCACATTTCACGGACGTTGGAGGTTTTCGTCTGGCTTACGTGGGCGCATGGCTTAAGATCATTTCTTACATCGGCGCCGGTGCTTATCTTGCTAACGCACTTGCCGGTTACATCATTGCACTCAGCGGCAATCGCATCGACGAGCAGAGGTTTCGGTTGCCGTTGGCGTTAACTGCGCTCGTTCTGTTCTATGCAATTCACGTCATTGGAATAAAGTGGTTCGGGCGGATGCAGGTCGCGATGTCAGCGTTGAAGTGCCTGGCGCTGCTCGTTCTGATCGTGCCCGGATTGTTTGTTCTTCAGAGTTCAAACTACACACCGTTCTTCTCACATGGCTTTAGCGGATTTGGCGCGAGTTTGCTCCCGCTGTTTTTCGCTTATGCCGGTTTCGAATCGCTCGCGCAGACCGCCGGCGAAGTGAAAGACAGCACGCGACGCCTGCCAAAGATTCTGCTGAAGGGCATCTTAGTTACCGCGCTGTTCTACGTCTTCACTTCCATCGTTTCATTCGGCGTGTTGCCCGGCGAACGATTGCAGGCGAGCAATGCGCCGATGGCCGAAGTCGCGTCGATCTATCTGCCTTCCGGCGCCGCGATCTTCGTTACGATTGGAGCGATCGCAGCGATCATGACGGCGCTCAACGGCACGATCTTCGTTCCATCACGACTCGGGATCATGTTTGTCGAAGACGGTCTGGCGCCGCGTTGGCTCGGATTTATCAATAAAGCCACGGCGACGCCGATTAGCGGATTGACGCTGACACTGATCTGTTGCGCGATTTTGTTGATCAGCGGACAGCTTGCACTCGCGCTCAACGTTGCAGTGTTTGCGCTTGTCGTGCTTTATTTCATTCATAGCCTGGTATTTTTGTTCCTCCCTCGGCTCAACCCGACACTTGCGAGTGAGGTAGAGATTAGCCTGCCGCGTCGCGTGCAGCAGGCGGCTGCGATCTTCTCTCTTGTGGCAATGGGTGTGTTGATCCTGATTCAGTTGCGTCAGGATGTGGAGGTGCTGAGCACGCAGACGCTGTTTGAGCGAATCGATGCGTCAAACGTTAACCAGCATCGAGCTAATACTCGTTTGGGGCGTTGTTGGTGCGGGTCTGTATCAGCTCGCTCGAATGCAACGCAGGCGCGAAGTTTAGAAAGCAGACGCACATGGAGATTGAAGGCAAACGAATACTTGTCACCGGAGCGAGTCGTGGACTCGGCCGCGCACTCGTCACGGCGCTTGTCGATGCGGGCGCGGCTGAAGTGATCGCCGGAACTCGGAAGATCTAAGATCGAGAGGCGCTTCAATCACCGCGTGTAACCCCGGTGCGACTGGATGTCACTAGCGATCGCGATATCGAGGTCGTTGCAAGAATGGGGGCAATCGACATCCTGATTAACAACGCTGGGGTCGCAGGATTTGGAAATCCACTGAGCATGAGTTTTGAAGCGGTTCAGGAAGAGATGTCAGTGAACTATCTCGGCGTGCTGCGTGTTACCCGGGCTGTCGCTCCGGCGATGATTGCCCAGCGTGACGGCATGATCGTCAACATTGCAACGGCCTTTGCGAAAGTTAATCTGCCGATTGTCGGGACGTACTGCGCGACCAAGGCGGCGTTGTTGTCGTTGGGCCAGGCGTTGCGCGCATATCTTTTGAAGCATGGCGTTCGCGTGATCACGGTGATGCCCACGACGATCGATACCGATATGAGTCGCGGGTTTGATGTGCCGAAGATGACGAAAGAGTTTGTTGCTTCGGAAATACTCACTGCCATTCGCGAGGAGCGACACGACCCGCCGATTGGTGATGAGGCCAATGGCATTTGTGACGAACTGGCGAAAGATTCGTTGGCAGTCGAAAAACGTTTACAGGATTACACGATTTAGTTCTGTCCAAATTGACATGACGATCAAGCGCTATCGCGAAGAATTCCCAACCCTGGCCTCGGGCATTCATCTGCTCAGCCACAGCCTCGGCCCGGTGCCGCGTGCTGTGCGCGAGTCGATGGGGGAGTACTACGACGCCTGGGAACATCACACCGGCGAAGACGCATGGGCCACGAGCTGGTGGACACTCTCGCGTCGCGTCGGCGATCGCATCGCGCGCATTCTCGGCGCCGCGCCCGCTTCCGTTCAGATCCAGCCAAACGCGTCCATCGCGATGGCCACCGTCGCTTCATGTTTTGATTTCAAAAGCGGCAGCAGAAACAAAGTCGTTACCACCGCCCTCGACTTCCCTTCGATGGAATACTTCTGGGACGCACAACGACAGATCGGCGCGAAGATCGAAGTGGTGCCGTCGACAAACGGCGTGTCAGTGCCTCTCGAACGAATCCTCGAAGCCATCGATACGAGCACCGCTCTAGTCGCGCTCTCACACACGTCGTACTGCAGTTCGTGGCGTGTCGATGCCGGCGCTATCGTCGAACGCGCGCACGCGAAAGGCGCGCTCGTGCTGTTGGATGTTTACCAGTCGGCCGGCGTCCTTCAACTAAACGCCACTGACTGGAACGTCGACTTCCTCATCGGCGGCACAATCAAATGGCTCTGCGGCGGTCCTTCATGCGGCTACTTGTACGTCCGTCCAGATCTGCAAAGAGATCTTCGACCGCGGCTCACAGGCTGGGTCGCGCACGATTCACCATTCGAGTTTGCGCACGCGCCAATGCGTTACGCGAAATCGGTGCGACGATTCGCGCAAGGAACGCCGAGTATTCCCGCACTCTATTCCGCGATACCCGGTCTCGAAATCATCGAAGCAGTTGGCGTGTCAGAAATCGCCGCTGAATCACAGCTAAGAACTCAATCGATGATCGATTTCGCACGCGAACGAGGTTGGACCGTCAACACACCTCTCGCAAAAGATCAGCGCGGCGGATCGGTGATGATCGGAGTTGATAACGCCCAGTTGATGGCGGAACGTTTAGCTGAACGAAGAGTGTTTGTCGACTGGCGTCCAGGCGCTGGTTTGCGTGTCTCGCCCCACTTCTTCAATACAGACGAAGAGATCGAGGAAGCTCTGAACATTCTCGCAGGGCTAATCAATTGATGGACAAACCGGCTCTCAACTCGCCCGCGCCCGATTTCACGCTCAAGGATGCGAACGGCGAAGATTGGCGATTATCGAACCAACGAGGGAAAGTGGTCGTGCTGCTTTTCTATCCCGGCGACGAAACTCCGGTATGCACGAGACAGATGTGTTCAGTGCGCGATCGTTGGGATGATTACGTTGCGACGGGCGCTGAGGTGGTTGGAATCTCTTCCGATTCGATCGAGTCGCACCGGAAGTTTGCGGAGCACCACAATCTTCCACTGCGTCTGTTGTCGGATTCGGAAGGCACTGCTTCGAAGCTCTACGGCGCGAGATCTTTGATCCCAGGCAAAGTTGCGCGAGCGGTGTTTGTGATCGATGCGCAGGGAATTCTTCGTCACAGCGATGTGCGTCCGCTGGGCTTATTCAAGCCGAAGGATGATGATACGATTGCTGCAATCCGAGCAGCGCAACAAGGAGGTATCAAACATGGCTGACAACATCAAATGCACACACTGTGGTGAGAAGCGTCCGGCGCTTGGATTCGCACCGTTTCCGAATGAACTGGGCCAGCGCATCGCCGCCGAAATCTGCCAGTCTTGTTGGCGCGACTGGTTGCAAAAGCAAACACAGATCATCAATCACTACGGTTTGGACCTCACCAGTCCTGATGCTCAAAACTTCCTCTTCGACAACATCAAAGGCTATCTGTTCGGTGACGTACCGAAGACTGCCGAAATCGACACAACAAAAGAAGGAACTGTTAAGTGGTAAATATCCTGAGTAAATCCAGGCTGATGGCTTCAGCCTGTAATCCGTCTGCACCTGTCCGCGGCCTGCCGTTTGCTACTCCTTTCAACGAACGTATGTTTTCCGAACTCGATTTGTGTTCAGTGCAAGGGAGGATTCGCAAGAGATGAGACGCAGAATTGAAGGAGTGATACTGTTGGCCGCCTTAGCAATGCTTGTAGTCGGTTGCGACAATGCAGCGAACCGCAACGCTAATGCGAATGCAAACGCGAATGCAAATGCAAACGCCAATGCCGCGGCGACTGCGACGCCCGCCGTCGCAACCAACGACAACCGTCGCGCGCCCACTCGTGAAGAGTATGAGCGCGACAAAGAAAGATACCAGCGTGAGGCACGGGAACGGGGCCGGACAATCGGCACCGGTGTCAATGACGGCTGGCTGTGGGTGAAAACACGCTTTGATCTGGCGGCAGCAGACGACCTACGCGATTCGACGATCGATGTGGACGTCAATAATGCTGTCGTGACACTGACTGGAACTGTTGCGAGTAACGCTCAGAAAGCGCGAGCCGAACAGATAACGACAGTTGTTGAAGGCGTAAAGAGCGTGAGGAACCAGTTGCGAGTTGCATCTGCCAACGCAAACGCTAACGCGCCACGGGCAAACGCGAATAGGTAAAGAAGCTTTTGGGAGCTGCGTGTTACACGAATTTGACGCAAAATAAATCTGTGTGATTCTGTGATAGCCTGTGTACCGCACTTCCCCTTTTCCCCATTCTTACGTTAATCTTTCCACCATCTTTCCTTAGTTTTCGCTAAATCTAAACGATGGGGATTTGGTTACCAATGCCAAAAGTCCGTGCGCGCCTTATTGTCGCGTTGCTGGCGCTTACGCTTGCACCGTTGTCTCTTAATCCTAACGTTGACGCTCAGCGAAGCGCGATAGACACGTACGCAATCACAAACGCTCGCATCGTTACGGTCAGTGGACCAGTAATCGAACGCGGCACGGTTGTGATTCGCAACGGTTTGATCGCCGCAGCCGGTGCAAACGTGAATGCTCCTCCTGATGCACGCGTGATCGACGGTGCTGGTCTAACTGTCTATCCCGGGCTGATCGATTCATACACGAACCTTGCGCTTCCGGAAGCTGCACCTTCGCCGTCGCCTGGCGGTGGACCGGGCGCATTCTTTGCACCGCCCCCACCTCGGCCCGCTGGTGGTCCAAACTCGACGCAGCCCGTCGGTCTGCAACCCGAAGTGATGGTTGAAGACGTGATTCGTTCCGGTGGAAATGAGATCGAATCGGCACGAAACGTCGGCGTCACAACCGCACTCACGTCGCCGCGCACAGGCATCTGGATGGGCCAGTCAGCATTGATCAATCTTTCGGGTGAAACGCCTCAGCAGATGATCGTGCGTTCACCAGTCGCGATGCACGTCGGCTTCACGCCACTTCGCGGAACGTATCCGGGTTCGTTGCTGGGTGTTTTCGCAACGCTCAGGCAAATGATGCTCGACGCGCAACGCTATCGCGACTCGATGCAGATCTACGAGCGCAATCCGCGTGGCACGCGCCGCCCTGACACCGATCGCTCTCTCGCGGCCCTCGTGCCCGTTATTGAAGGTCGAATGCCAGTCGTGATGCTTGCGAACAGCGAGCGAGAGATTAATCGCGCACTGGATCTCGCCGCTGAATTCAAGCTTCGTCTGATCGTCGCAGGTGGTCGCGAAGCGGATCGAGTTGCCGACCGTTTGGCGAAGCAGAATGTGCCGGTGTTGCTGTCGCTCAATCTGCCGCGGCGCACTACTGTTGCGATGCCCGAAGCAGATCCGGAACCACTGCGCGTTCTTCGTGAGCGAGTCGAGGCACAACAAACGGCAGGCAAACTCGTGAAAGCGGGAGTGCGCTTCGCTTTTCAATCAGGTTCGTTAACTGACATGTCGGATCTGTTCGTGAATGCGAGGCGAGTGATTGAGAACGGACTGCAATCAGCAGATGCAGTGCGCGCTTTCACGATCTGGCCGGCGCAGATCCTCGGCGTTGAAAATCAACTCGGATCAGTCGAGGCCGGGAAGATCGCGAACTTGACCGTGACACGCGGCGATCTTTTCGATCGCAACAGTCGTGTGGCTCATGTGTTCATCGACGGTCGTCCGGTTGATCTCAGACCGGCAGGTGGTGGTCCAGCACGGGGAAATCTGAGTGGAACGTGGACAGTCAACGTTAACCTGGGCCAGGGCGACCGCGCGATTACCTTAACTTTGCAGCAGGAAGCCGAAAGGCTAACGGGATCGATCTCAGGCCCACTCGGTGCTGGTGAGATATCGAATGCTTCGTTTTCAAGTGGTGAGGTGCGATTCACTGCCGCGTTGAATGTTGAAGGGCAAACAAAAGAAGCAACATTTACCGGCAGATTCGCCAATAACGAAATCCGCGGCAGTGTCTCGATTCCAGGTGCGACACCAGGAACATTCACGGCCACCAGATCAGATCAGCCGAACTAAGGTGCAACCATGAAACGACTCATCTCCAAACTCCTTTTCATCGCGGTTATCTGCACGCTGAGCGCAGTCAACGCACAGAGTCAAACAACGCAGGAGACGCTGATTCGCAACGCGACTGTACTTACGGTCACGCGCGGCACGCTGACGAATACGGATGTGTTGATTCGCAACGGCAAGATTGCCGGCGTCGGGAAGAATCTCAACGCTTCCGCAAACGCGCGCATCATCGACGGCACAGGCAAGTTTGTGATGCCCGGCATCATCGACGCCCATTCACACTCGATGCTCGACACCATCAACGAAGGAACGCTCGCCGTCACGTCGATGGTGCGCACCGAAGACGTGCTGAATCCAACCGACGTCGATCTCTATCGTGCATTGGCTGGAGGTGTCACTACTTTGAATCTTCTGCACGGCTCGGCGAATCCGATCGGCGGGTTGAATTCAGTGGTGAAGGTCAAGTATGGGCGGCCCGCGAATGAGTTTCTTTTCCCGGGGGCGATGCCTGGAATCAAGTTCGCGCTGGGCGAGAACGTGAAACGATCGAGCCAGCCGAATCAGCCGGGCGTGACGCGTCGTTATCCAAACACGCGTATGGGCCAGGAAGAAGTGATTCGTGATGCGTTCACACGCGCGCGTGATTACAAGCGAGCGTGGGACGAATATCGTGCAGAGAAGGGGAAGAACAAGGATCTGATTCCACCGCGCCGAGATCTGCAACTCGAACCGCTCGTCGAAATCCTCGAAGGCAAACGCTACGTTCACGCACACTGCTACATCGCGAGCGAGATCCTGATGCTGATCAGTCTTGCCGATGAGTTTGGTTTCAAGATCAAAACTTTCCAACACGTGCTCGAGGGATACAAGGTCGCAAAAGAGATTGCGGCTCACGGAGGCGGTGCGTCAATCTTCGCCGACTCGTGGGCCTACAAGATCGAAGCTTACGACGCCATTCCGTACAACGCAGCGATCATGACACGCGCGGGTGTCGTTGTTTCGATGAATTCCGACTCCGATGAGCGCGCTCGCCGGCTGAACATCGAAGCAGCGAAAGCGATGCACTGGGGCGAACTCACTGAAGAACAAGCGCTGAAACTTGTGACGCTCAATCCAGCGATTCAGCTCGGTATACAGGAACGAGTGGGCTCGATCGAGGTTGGCAAAGACGCAGACCTCGCGATCTGGAATGCACATCCATTCAGCGTTTACTCGCGCGTCGATACGACGTTTGTCGACGGCGTAGTTTTCTTCGATCGGCAACAGGACTTAGCGCGTCGCGCAAATCTTGAGAAGGAGCGCGCGACGTTGGAACAGGCCGAACCGAACAAACCACCTGCACAAGGCCAGTCGCCGCAGGGTCCGCGCCGCCGCCGGCGCACACATGAAGGTGGCATTGAAGAGGAGATGCCGCGATGATCAAGCTTGCACTTAAAACCATCCACAGATTACGCAGATTCTTGTGCTGTGTAATCTGTGTAATCTGTGGATTACCTGTCTTGGCGCAGCAGATCGGCAATCCGACAACCCAGCAGGGCGTGATTCCCGCGCGCGGCACGTTCGCGATTCGCAATGCTCGGATCGTGACCGTCAGTGGCGCTGACATCGAAAACGGCACGGTTGTTATTCGCGACGGAAAGATCGAAGCCGTGGGTGCTAACGTGAACGTTCCCGCCGGTGCGCAAACGATCGACGGCAGTGGTCTATCCGTGTACCCCGGAATGATCGACGCAGGCACAAACATGGGCCTCGTCGAAGTCCCACAGGGCGCGAGCGGCACCGTTGATACTTCCGAAGTCGGCGATCTCAACCCAAATGCAAAAGCAATCACCGCAGTTAATCCGCACAGTGCTCACATCGCCGTTACGCGCGTCGAAGGCATAACCAGCACTTTGACAGCGCCGACCGGCGGCTTGATCTCGGGCCAGGCCGCGCTGATCAATTTACTTGGCACCGCGCAGAAAGAGATGGCTGTGGTGCCGAACGCGGCGCTCGTGATCAATTACCCGCGCATTGGAGGCGGCGGTGGTGGTTTTGGCGGATTCCAGCCTCCGGCGAATCTCTCTGAAACACTCACTGCCAACGAGCGACGTCTCGAAGAAATTCGCAAGATCTTGCGCGACGCGGAAGCGTATGGCCGTACCCAGGATGCGTACGCGAAAGACAAGTCGCTGCCGCGGCCCGATCGCAACGTCGTTCTCGAACCACTCGTCCCATACGTTCGCGGTGAGCAACCTGTAATCTTTCGAGCGGATCGCGAGGCCGAGATTCGTGGCGCGATCCGATTCGCGGAAGAGATGAAGTTGAAACCGATCATTCTCGGAGGCAACGACGCGTGGAAGGTCGCGACGCTTTTAAAGGAGAAGAATGTCCCAGTGATTCTGACCGGCATCTTCTCGTTGCCCAGTCGTGAAGACGACGCTTACGACACGCTGTACGAGCAACCCGCGAAACTTCAGCAGGCGGGCGTTCGTTATGCCATTTCCACTGGTGACGCCGGCGCTGAAGTCAGGAATTTAGCGCAGTACGCAGGCATGGCAGTGGCGTATGGGCTATCGAAGGCCGACGCACTCAAGGCCGTCACGCTTTATCCGGCTCAAATCATGAATGTGGGCGACCGATTGGGGTCGATCGAGCCGGGCAAGATGGCGAATCTTGTCGTCACAGACGGGGATTTGCTCGAAATTCGCACCCGCATACGATATTTGTTCATAGATGGCCGCCCCGTGGTGTTAACCAGTCGACACACAGAATTGAACGACGCGTTCAAGAATCGGAAGTAGCGTTCAGGATTCGGCATCCTGTAAAACTGGAGGTAATTCCTTGTCTAGCAAAAACTCCCTAGCCCAAGTACGTATTGGTGTGCTCATTTTAAGCGTGCTGGTCCTCTCGGGTACCGCTTATTCCCAAACAAAACTCCTGCGCTTCCCCGACATTCGCGGCGATCGCGTAGTTTTCACTTACGCCGGCGATCTTTGGACTGCGCCCTCGACTGGTGGCTCTGCGTTGCGTTTGACTTCGCATCCGGGCGTCGAGCTTTTCGGCAAGTTCTCGCCTGACGGAAAGTGGATCGCTTTCACGGGCCAGTACGACGGCGACGAGCAGGTGTACGTTGTTCCCACTTCCGGTGGCGAACCACGGCAATTGACGTTCTATCCTGCGCGTGGACCACTCGCGCCGCGCTGGGGTTGGGACAACCAGGTGTTTGGTTGGAGCAAAGACGGCAAGCGGATCTTCTTCCGATCTCTTCGCGACTCGTGGTCGCTTCCGATTGCGAAACTCTATTCAGTGTCGATCGATGGTGGTTCGGCGACCGCTTTCCCGATGCCGACCGCAGGTTCCGGCGACCTATCTCCCAACAACGACGAGATTGTTTACTCGCCACAGTCGCGCGACTTCAGATCTGAAAAGCGTTACGGCGGCGGCCAGGCAAACCAGCTCTACATCTTCAACCTGAGCAACAACGCGGCGAAGAAGATCTCTGAGGGACCGCGTGCCACTCGCGATGCGATGTGGATTGGCGACACGATCTTCTTCAATTCCGATCGCGATGGACACTTCAATCTCTACGCGTACAACGTGCCGAGCGGCAGAACCACGCAAGTCACCAGCAACAGGCCATGGGACGTGCGTTGGCCCAGTTCAGATAACGAAGGACAGATCGTTTACGAGTTGAACGGCGAGCTTCAGGTGCTCGACGCTCGTAGCAGGAAGAGCACGCCGATTTCGATCAACGTTCCCGATGAAGGTAATGCACGCAGACCGAATCGCGTGGCTGCGGGGAATTTGATCGAGTCATTCGGTTTGAGTGCGAAAGGTGAACGCGTACTTTTTGCTGCGCGCGGCGACATCTTCAGCGCTCCGATTGAAAAAGGCCCGACGCGTAATCTGACTGATTCATCGGGTGCGCACGACAAGTGGCCCAGTTGGTCGCCCGACGGTTCCCAGATCGCGTTCGTTTCCGACAAGAGTGGTGAGGAAGAGCTTTACCTGATACCGCAGGATGGCTCGAAACCTGCCGAGCAGATCACGCAGGGTGGCACCGCAATGCGTTACGCGCCGGAGTGGGCGCCCGACGGCAAACGAATCGCGTTCAGCGATAAAGACGGCAAGCTGTACGTGCTGACTCTCGCCGATCGCAAGATCGTAGAAGTTACGGACTCTCCACGCGGCCAGATTCGCGATTACACCTGGTCTCCGCGAGGAAACTTCCTGGCCTTCACGATGGTCAACAGGAATCTATTCGGATCAGTGCATATCTGGAGTGCGACCGATGGACAATTGCGTCGTGTAACTGATGATTACTTCAACGCTTACAATCCGGCGTGGGATCCCCAGGGCAACTATCTCTACTACCTCAGCGACAGAGAATTTGCGCCACAACTTTCAAGCATCGAATTCAACTACGCAACCAACCGTCCGACTTACATCTACGCGATGGCGTTGCGGAAAGACTCCAAGCATCCGTTTCCACCCGAGAGCGATGAAGTAACGATCGCGAAGACGGAAGAAGGGCCGAAACCTGCTGCCTCACCTGCGGAAAAGCCTGCTGAAAGTCCTTCACCAGCGGCCGAGGCTCCAAAGCCTGAAGCTGCACCGAAACCGCCGCTGCCGATGACGATCGATTTCGATGGCATCTCAGAACGCATCGCGCGTGTTCCAGTCGGTGCTGATAACTACGTTGGATTGAGCGCGAAAACCGGTCATTTGCTTTATGGAGTTGGTGGCGCTGGTTATTACGGTCGGCAGGGTGATCGCAACCCGTCGTTGCGAATCTATGCGTTGAAAGATCGCAAAGAAACAACTTTGGTTGAAGACATCCGGGGCTACGTCCTTTCTGACGACGGCTCGAAAGTGCTTGTGGCGCAGGGTCCTGGCTACAACATTTACGACGCCACGCCCGTTGGCGAAAGAACGCGCAAAGCAGTTGCGACTTCGGGCTTGTACGTCGATCGAGTGCCGGTTGAAGAGTGGAACCAGATCTTTAACGAAGTTTGGCGCCGCTATCGCGACTGGTTTTACGTTTCAAACATGCACGGTTACGACTGGGTTGCGCTGCGTGAGCAATACAAGCCGTGGTTGAAGTACGTGGCCCATCGCTCGGATCTCAATTACGTCATCAGCGAGATGATCGCCGAGCTTACCGTGCAGCACGCGTATATCGACGGCGGTGATTTTCAAAATCCACCACGACCGCGATACGGTTTGCCTGGCGCGCGTTTTGAGTTTGACCAGCAGGCCGGTCGCTACCGAATCGCGAAGATCTTCGGCGGCGAAAACGCTGAAGATATTTACCGATCGCCGCTGACCGAAGTTGGTGTCAACGCAGGTGTCGGCGATTATGTGCTTGCCATTGACGGCGAGGAGTTGAAGGCTACCGATGATCCGTATCGCCTGTTGCGAAACAAAGCTGACAATCCTGTTCAGTTGACGCTGAATAAAACTCCGTCGATGCAGGGTGCGCGGACTGTTTCTTACCGCCCGATTACCGATGAGCAAAACCTGATCTATCTTGACTGGGTCGATAAGAATCGTGAAAAAGTCAGCAAGGCGACGAACGACCGCGTTGGTTATCTTCACGTTCCGGACATGGGCGCCAATGGGATTCGCGAGTTTATCAAGTGGTACTACCCGCAATTACGCAAAGAGGCATTGATCGTCGATGTGCGTGCGAATGGCGGTGGCAACGTTTCGCGCATGCTGATCGAGCGGCTGCGACGAAAGGTGCTGTCGTTGAACTACTCGCGCACAAACGAAGATGCGAACACGTATCCTGATGGTGCGTTCATTGGGCCAATGGTCGCATTACTCGACGAGAACTCCGCATCCGATGGCGACATCTTTCCGGCGATGTTCCGTGAAGCCGGACTTGGACCATTGATTGGCAAGCGATCGTGGGGTGGTGTCGTGGGAATTACGAACCGGGGTCAGTTGATCGACGGTGGTGTGGTCAATGTTCCCGAGTCTGGATTTGCGAGTAAGACTGGCGAATGGATCATTGAAGGTTACGGTGTCGATCCGGATATCGAGGTTGACAACGATCCGCAGTCTGTAATTGGCGGCAAGGATCCGCAGCTCGAGCGTGCAATCGCCGAAGTGATGGCGAAGCTGAAGCAACCCGTTAAGCTTCCTCCAAAACCTGCTGGACCGGTGAAGACGATCGACACCCGCCAGACGTCTCGCACTTCGAAAAACTGATAGACAGGATTGCAGGATGTTGCAGGATTAGCAGGATTTATTCTGTTAGTCCTGCAAACATCGCGTCAACTGAAACTTCCCACCCTTCGAGTACGCGGGATTTAGCACGTTGGCCTCGGGAGTATTGATATGTTTCTCAGACGGGAACCCCTTCGTG
Source organism: uncultured Acidobacteriota bacterium (assembly GCA_963800055.1). Lineage (GTDB taxonomy): Bacteria > Acidobacteriota > Blastocatellia > Pyrinomonadales > Pyrinomonadaceae > PSRF01. Next base: position 41,079 of record CAWCZP010000022.1, on the reverse strand, counting down.
AGTGCTTGCGTGCCGCACCTCAATCGTGACTGTTACGCGATCTACCAGCCACAACTCCCGCCTAGCTCAAAGTAGGCATCGGCCTTTGTAGTGCGATCGTACTTGGCCGTGCTTTTTGAGAGATACTCAAAACAATATCGGCTGACGTTCGCTTCGATCTTATTCGGTCTCGAAGGCTTTCGAGACGTACATCAGTCGGGCTCGAGGTAGGTTGAACCTTCGGCGCGAAGATAGATAGGTTCTGGCGAAAAGTGAACCTTACCATCGATGTCGTTGGCGTCTAGGAATCTAATTAGTGCTTTTGCCATGTTGGCCGCAAGGTCCCGGTGATGCGGGTCAGGTGGAGGAACGGTGTAAAGATATCCATCGATGAGTTCATAACGCGCGCCATCTTCGCGTTTGGGCAAAGCCCAAAACTCCTCGAGTGTATAGCGCCGAGAGAAATCGACTTGTACTTCGTCAGATAGCTTTAAGGCTTGCATCTTAGCCTTCGGTTCTGTTTAGACAAGGTCTTTAAATATTTCGTCAACGGAAACTTCCCAACCGTCGAGTATGCGTGATTTGGCGTGTTCGCCACGTGAGTATCTACACGTTTCCCAGACGAGAGATCCTTTGTGGGTACTCGCGTGTCGCACCTCAAACGTAACTGTAACTGGATCCACCAGCCACAGTTCCCGTATGCCTAACGCTAAATACGCATCCGCCTTTTTAGTGCGATCGTAATTGGACGTTCTTTTTGAGAGATACTCAAAAACGATATCGGCGGACGTTTGCTTGTCACCCATCTGTTCCCGGAGTTCGCTCGATATATACATCATGTCCGGCTCGAGGTAAGTCGAAGCGTCGGCACGCTGGTATATCGGTGCGTGGGGATGAAGAACTTCACCATCGATGTTGTTATCGATGAGGAATTTAAATAACGCTCTGGTAAAACGAGCATCCAGCCTATCGTGAGGAGGATTAGCCGGTGGAACCATGTAGATATATCCTTCGATGAGGTTATAGTGAGCGCCATCCTCGCGTTCTGGCAGTTCCCAGAATTCTTCGAGGGTGTAGCGCCGTGAGAAATCGACGTGGTCAGATGGTTTAAAGGCTTGCATCCTGGCCTCCAATTCTCGTCGAAGCATGCTAGCACCCAGCGAGCGCTAATGCGATAAGTATTGTTTGTCCAAAACGGCCATTTTTTGTCGATTCCGGCTATTTCACTCTTTGAGCACGAGTTTCTCCTGTGGCAGCAAAGCTTTCTCGCCTTTGTGTTGCCAACAGCGCACTGGACCATGGACGCGTCTCGAGCAAGGCTTGCCTCTCTTCGTTCGCGCGCCACACGTGTAGAGTTGTTCGACAGTAATCGTCGGAGGTGGGCTACCCGATGGAGGCGACGCTGTCGCTGCGGGACGATGAATAACGAGCGGCGGAGGCTCGCGCCTGAACCCACGACCCAAGACCAGTCCAAGCAACACAAGGCCGAATGTTCCTAACACACCCCGAAGCCAATGCGTCTTCGCGAAGCGAGCGAAACACGTGTCGCAGAATCTCCCGCTGGTCCAGACACGCCAGCGCAGGCGCACGATTTTGGCGCCGCATTCAGAGCAGAAGTTTGGACGATAATTCGTGAGGAGCGACAAGTCTGTGAGGACCTTTCGTTAACTAGCCCCCCGGATTATAGGCTAATTAAGCAACCGATTTCGCGTCCGCAGCGTCGGAAATCAGCGCGTTTGAAAAACTTATCGCAGACGGGCATACTTTGCAGGCCAAATTTCCCATGCAATACAAACATTTTTACCAAATTTTGTTGGTTGCGTTTCTAATGGTGTTCGCCATCTTCCCCGCGAGCGCCCAGGACCCTGACGATATTATCCGCACTGAAACGTCGCTCGTGCAGTTGAATATCGGTGTCGTTGACAAGCAGGGCCGTGCGGTAACTTCACTAACGAAGAACGATTTCGTTATTTACGAAGACGGAGTTAAGCAGTCGATCCAACTCTTCGCACCGGTCGATGCGCCTTTCAGTCTTGTGTTGATGCTCGACATGTCAGGATCGACGATCAATTTCCGGCAGCAATTGAAACTCGCGAGCCAGCGTTTTCTCGACGCGCTCGCGCCGGAGGATCGCGTCGCAGTGATTCAGTTCCATAAAGAAGTTAAATCGCTGAGCGGGTTTACAGTCGATCGTGAGAAGACGGCGTATGCGATCGAAATTGCGAACGGCGCCGGTGAGACGCATTTTTATAAAGCGTTGAAGTTTGCGCTAAAAGAATTGGAGAAGGAAGGAAAGCGCCGCAAAGCTATCGTGGTCCTCACCGACGGGTTGGACACGCTTTTGCGCAACACCGATCGCGCGAGTCTGTCGAAAGCACAAACAGATGAAGAAGCGCTTGCCACGATCAAGCCGGATGCGAGTGCTGAATTGAACACTGTGTTGGCGTCAGCAGATCGCCAGGGCGTCACGATCTATCCGTTGGCTTTGCCCTCCGGTGATCCGAAAAGACTCCCGATGCCGACTCCAAACATCATCGGAATTTATGCAGCCGCGCGCGCTCGCTTGCAGTCGCTTGCAGATCGTACTGGTGGGCGTTTGAACGAAATCAATCAGTTGCAATACATGGCCCAACTGTATCGCGAGGTAGCTGCAAATCTGAGATCGCTCTACACGGTAGGCTATCAACCAGCGGGCGATCGCCCTCGCGGAAAGTGGCACGAGATAAAAGTCGAAGTGGCGCAATCAGACCTGACAGCTCGAACCAAGCCCGGGTATTTTGCGCGATGAGGCACGTTTTACTAATTCCGCCTCAGGCTTTACTATTACACGCTTCGCACCCGTAGCTCAGCTGGATAGAGTACCTGACTACGAATCAGGGGGTCGCACGTTCGAGTCGTGCCGGGTGCACCATTAAGAATCAATAAGTTAGGGCGTCGCCGTTGGACGCCCTAACTTATTTGTATGCCTACAGTGTGCCCGCTTCTGAAAGCTGTTAACCGTAGAGCATTCGCTCAATGTTGCTTCTGATTGCATTCCCGGTGCGAAAGCATTTCAAGCCCGCACTTGAACGGGTCATGCATACCAATAATGCGCAACGCGATCTGGCGACGTCAAGAGGTGGCTGGCTGGAAGTCGCCTTATCAATGTTCGGCATGGGGGAAAGAATACCGCGAATCGCATTCATATTCCTTTTTCCGTGGCTTGAACCATTTCTGGCAAGGTCTTTTCGTAATGGTCTAACATACCAAGAAGATGCTTCTGATGTTCCGCAAATCGAGGATCATCTTTTGGATAAAGATCTCCATAACAAACGGTGTAGATGAATTTCAAATACTCAAGTAGTTTAGACTTAGGGACATTTGCCGGAATAGATTCTCTAATGCCAATGCCGAACAGCGAAAAGGGACTTTCGTGCGCATCATGTGATAGGGAGACCTTTGCGCACTGATATGGAAACTGAAACTCAAGAGCCTTAAGGCCTAAAGCTTTGGCCTTACGCCTAAATAAAAGACGACGACCCAAACGCTTGCGGCGTTCATCAGCCGCGTGCCTCTCCTCGGGAACCTGTAACTCATAGAAAAGCAGATCACATTTTTTACCTTTGATAAGGATGATTTTGAGCTTTTCGACGAGGCGATCTGCCGCGAATTTTACACGCGCTTCGACATTGTCATCATCAATTGCGAAGTAAGTGACAATCGCTTTTCTCCACTCGAGTTGAGGATAGAGGTGGCAAATCATGAATCCTACGACTTCCCCTTTTAGGACTGCAACAAGAACAATGTTCTCTACGAGAACGTGGCGTTCCACTTCGGGTTTCGAGTCCATGAATTCATTTATTTCTTCAATAGTGTAATTAGTCCCTTCTTCTTCCGGGAAGTGTCTTTCGTAAAGTCTTAATAATCCGTCGACATGTTTTTCTGTGGAAGACTTTATGCGTTTCACCGAGATTCGCTCTACAATCCGACGTTGCCAGACATAGAGACCGATACCACCTCCGATTGCAATAAATATTCCAGACAGAATTTCAAGCAAGACGCCCTCCTAATCGGATAACGCTTCTACTACTTCGGTTCGTAAATTTGATTCATATTTAGGCAAAGCCTCAACGGAAGCAGAAAAGTAAAAGTGAGCACATTGGAAATGCTTCGATGATGCGGCATTGAGTCGGCCTTGAGCATCGATTGTGAGAACAGCAGTCATATATATCACAGGCTTGTGGGACGCAAAACTCCAGAAGCGGATGCTGCAAAACAACGGCGGTATTCGTGGCGAGGTCTTCCTCCGCTCCAGGAGCCTTTATCCCGGGCGCAGTTCAAGAAGCTCAAGAAGCGATAAAGACAAATTGGCGCTTATATTTGGTGTTGTTGAAGGAGAAGGGTAATGGCAGAAGATGGTGGGCAAGTTGTCATATCCGGGCTTACGATAGGGCCATGAGTTTATTTGACGTACCACAAGAAGTCCTCGACGCGCGTCCGCACGGGGCGAAAGATTTTGACTTTCTTCAGGGGCGCTGGATGATCCATCACAAGAAACTAACGGAGCGTCTCGCTGGTTGCCAGACGTGGGACGAGTTTGAAACGCCTGCTGCTAACCAACTCATCCTTGGCGGACTTGGAAATATTGACCACTGTAGAATTGAGTCAGGCGACTTTTTTGAGGGTGTTTCTCTTCGCTTGTTTGACAAGGCTTCCAGTCTTTGGCGCATTTATTGGATGGATACAAATGGCGCAACGCTCTTTCCTCCAGTTGAAGGTTCTTTCTCCGGCCCGGTCGGACTGTTTCGCGGACACGATCAGCATAACGGTATTCCTGTCCTGGTAGAATTTCGCTGGAATAAGACAAACCTCGAAACCCCAACCTGGCAGCAATCCTTCTCTGCTGATAATGGAAATACCTGGGAAGTGAATTGGTACATGTACTTCTCAAGAGTTGCCGCCTAACACTGCGTGCGGCGTTTTCCTCAGTATTCCCTCCTAACGACAGAAACAAATCTCGTCTGGCGCTCATACTAAATAACGGGGCCGATCATTAGTAACGGACCTTCAACCGAGGATTGTGGCTCCAATCCCGGAGCCGACCTCAATGCAGGCTCGTCCAGCTTCTTATGGTGGACGGCGATGCAAACCCATTGTTCGTCAGGCGTTAGTTCCCTAACCAACCACGAACGTTAGTCGCTCATCCGGTCCGAATTAGTGGCCGGTGCAGCATATGTATTTGAAGCCCGATAGGTGCAGTGATGACGATAGCCAGTACTCTCAAAAGCTTTTCACCCTCACGTTACCGTCTGCGTGTTTTCGTAATTATTGTCGCGCTGCTGGTAATGCCGTTTACTATCTATTACTTGTCATATGTGCGCAGCCAAAGCGGTTACTTCACGGACCGAAGTTTTAGAAAATTATCAACTATCAATAACCAGGTTGGTGAAAGAATAGAAAACGCTGCTACGGTGTTCAAAAACAGCAGTGATAGATTTATCAGGCCGCCGTTTACGGAAAAAGACTCTGACAGATTCAACCCCGATCCCGCGCACAAACAAGAGAATCGCAAAAATCTGAAAGAAGTCTTTAAAAGGCTCAAAGGTGACAGGCAAATAATTCCTCTTCACATCGATACCGAGCCCTGGAGCGATAAGCTTTCACCTGGAACGGTCACACTAAAAACTGTCAGGCACGAAGGCGATTCGTCGTGGTTGTACCTCGACTATGTATCCGAAGGTCTTGTGGACAAGACGGTAATCAGGGTTGAGGCAAAGACCGATCTGAACAGACTAATTCGACCATTCTTGTCGGCACGTGTTGGGTCGGATTACGAGCAATTCCAAGATATCCTGATTACCGAGAGTGACACCGGGCGAGTTATTTTTCAGCACGACACTACCGAAGTTCGTGTCGCCTCCCTCGACAAGCTTCAGTCGTCAGAAAATCAAGCAAAAAAAATTGACCTGAAGGAGATCGCGCAAACCAGTAACGTGATCGATGTTTCATTAGCAGGGTCAAACTACAGGCTCTTTTCTCACCCACTAAAATTATCTTTACCCTGCAGCGATGCGAATTCACCAAACCCCACTTGGCTTATAAGTGGTCTGGTAAAGTCCAACTACTTTCAAACTGAAGCCTGGTCTATTTCCGTTCCGTACACGATTTTAATCATCGGAGGCTTCGTCGTTGCCCTGATCGTTTTTAGTTGGCCCTTTTTGAAGCTGATTTTGGCTGGTCCAAAAGATCGATTCAGACCCAATGGATGTTTACTTTTTGGTTTTTGCGATGCTGGTAGTTCTTGGCGTGCTCACCTGTTTTGGATTGTACGCATACGTTTACACGAGCATTGAGGCTCAGATGGATTCTCAGGTTGAAGGGCTTGCTTTAAAGATTAAGAACAACTTCAACGAAGAGCTTACAAATGCGCTTAACCAACTTGACACAATAGGTCAGAACCAAGAAATCCTCGATCAACTCGAGAAAGAAGCTAAGGTCAAAGAGAAAGGCCAAGCTCAATTCACTTCGGCTCGTCATAACTACCGAGCTAAACCGAAATCATTGGCGGCTCATACCAGGGGTACAGACATTTATCAGCAGAGAGAGACAAACAAGACTGACGTAATGCCTGCCATACTTAAGTCACCCCATACGAAGTATAAATATTTCGACTCAGTTGCGTGGATTAACGACAAGGGCATGCAAAGTGGGAAGTGGACAATAAGGAGTTACAACACACAATTCATCTCTGCTATCGGCCGAGAGTATTTCGATAACGTTCGAAGAGGGCGTTTCTATGAGCTTCCTGATCATAAGTTTTGGTTGGAACCCGTCATTTCCAGAAACACCGGACGGAACCAGGTTGCAATCTCAAAGCAGTTCTCTAACAAAATCTCTAAGGAGCCATGGATCGTAGTCGCTGACATGCGTCTGCTCTCATTGATGGATCCCGTACTGCCTGCGGGTTACGGCTACGCGATTATTGCAAAGGGATGGAAAAGTTCTTTTCCACTCGGATGAAGCTAATCACGTAGGCGAGAATCTTTTTCAGGAATGTGATGATAATCCCGAACTGCATTCTGCCGTTATAGGACGCAGCGATAAAGCGCTGAATGTTCGCTACCTTGGCGAAGAGCATCATTTCTTCATTACGACAACCAACGGTTTTCGCGATTGGTCACTTGTAGTCTTCAGGAATAAGCAACCGCTTCGGATCAGTTTCTTTGAGCTGCTCACTTCCGTCAGTGTTCTATTTCTGATTTATGGCCTGGTTATCATGGCGGCATTTACAGTGTTCTATATCTTCAACGTCGTTAAGGAACGAAGAGCCTGGCTGTGGCCTTCAGAACAGAAAGCAGCGGTTTACGTTCAATCAATTGTTTTTTTGTTTGGGCTATCACTGATCTCCCTGATTCTCGTCATCTTGCTGCATGGCGAGCAACTGGTTTGGTTAATCGCCGGCATAGGTTTGTTCACTGGCGTCCTGTATTTCGCGAACTTACGTTGGGGCTCAAAGTCTCCAGTCTTAAAATACGGTTCGAATCCGCTTAAACGGCTCAAGCGTTACAATCGCCTCTACGTTGTGAACGCGGCGTTCCTTCTTTTGCTGGTTGCAATCCTGCCTGCCGGATCATTCTTCAAATACGCTTACGAATCTCAAGCAGAGCTTTTCATCAAGCACGCGCAATATTCGCTGGCTACAGCGCTTGCGAAACGAGATGAACGAGTTCGTAACCAATACGCTAATGTCAAAATCACAGAGGATGCTGCATCGAATCCATCTGAAGCGGAAGAGAAGCGTGCTGAATTCCTGAAGGAGCGACTAGGTGAGTCGTGGGATGTGTATGACAACTTCTTCTTCCAAACTCACCGTGCGGAACCAGAGGCGAGTTGCACAGAAGTTCCGAAAGGCGAATTACTTCCAACGTTGAGCACGATTCTTCCTCTCTCCGATCGAGGAAGTCTCGAGAGGCGTGCATTGCTGAATAGCAGTTCAGTTGCGGAAGTCGGCCATTGGGAGCCTGCGGCACTGGGCAGTCTGATTCTCCATCTTCAACGTGACTCCGGGCAGCCATCCCATTTGCAGACTTCAGTTCCTGTCATCGGCATTCCTGGATTCGCCGCAATCGGCATCGTTATTTTATTCGTGCCTTTGTTCCTCTGTGTTAATTACATAGTTAGAAAAGTCTTTCTGCTCGACGTGCAGCAGCCGATCACCTACTCGCTGAAAAAACTTTTGAGTGAAAAGATCCGCCGCAATGTTTTCGTAGTCGTGAACACGCCGTTCTTAAAAAAAGCACCGCCTAACGGGAGCAATCTCCACGTAAAAGATCTGCAAAGCATAGCGACGTCTTCTGATTGGTCCAATACTTTCGACACACCCTCTGTTGATGAAAAGACAGTGATCGCCTTAGACCGATTTGACTACCGGATGGACGATCCGCAGATCAATCAGCAAAAACTGAAGCTCGTCGAGAAGCTGCTCGAAAAACAGAGAACCTTGATGATCTTCTCCTCCGCTGAATCATCGCTTTACCGCTTCTCAAACGAAGAGAATGGACACACTAACGGCGACCTTGATCCGGCCAGGCGCTGGGCTGGAGTACTAAACGGTGACTTCCTGACTGAATACGCGGAGGACACCGACGATGGCTCGAGCTTTAAGGCAAAAATCGATCAAGAGAAAACGCGAATTTTGGCCCAGCCGATACCTGAACGATCCATGAAGGAAATTGACGAATCGTTCGATATCCTTTATGCAGAGTGCGGGTCGCGAGAACCGCTTCAACGTGCTGGTCTGCTGATACTCACACAACCGAGTTTCATCATGCTGAGCCGAAAAGATCTGATCGCCAGAATCGTTAATCAAGCGCGACCCTACTACACGCATATTTGGAATTCCTGCTCACCTGGCGAGAGACAAACGCTTTGTCATTTGGCCCAGGACCGTCTCCTAAGCCATCGTGATCCGGATATCGAGCCGCTACTGAGACGGAGACTAATCATAAAAGACCAGGATTTTCATCTGTTTAATGAGAGCTTCCGCCAATTTGTCAGGTCGGCTGAGCGACTCTCATTTGTGATTGAACGGGACAAGCAAACCCAGCAGGGTAGTTTGTGGCAAAGTCTAAAGGTGCCTGTCCTGGTGGGGGTGCTGGCGATTGCCGCATTCCTCTTCCTCACACAACAGGACCTCTTTTCGCGTTCGCTTGCTCTTGTGACTGGCCTTACGACGCTAATTCCGGCGTTGTTTAAGGTGTTGTCGATGTTCCACTTCGATCCTGTTAATCGGCCTCCGAGCTAATCCTGTTGTCGAGATCTTCTCCGCAGAGTTCGTTTACAATGTGGACCATGAAGCTCAACGTCAAAGCCACCCTCGCGTGGCTGGAAGAACACAGTTCCAAAAAGATTCGTGAAGAGATGTTGCCGCGTTACGGCATCGATGCGCCGAAGGCGTTTGGCGTTTCAGTTGCAAATCTTCACAAGCTCGCGAAGATCACCGGTCGTAATCACGAGTTTGCTCTCGCGCTGTGGGAGACTGGTTGGTACGAAGCGCGGATGCTCGCTTCTCTGGTCGACGAACCGGAGCGAGTTACACCCGCGCAGATGGACCAATGGTGTCGAGACTTCGACAACTGGGGTATCTGCGATACCGTGTGTTTCAAACTATTCGATCGCACTCCTCACGCCTACAAGAAAGTAGAGCAATGGGCGGGGCGTCGTGACGAGTTTGTCAGGCGTGGCGCGTTTGCGTTGATGGCTTCGCTCGCGCTACACGACAAAGACGCGAGTGACGATCGCTTCACAAAATGGTTTCCATTGATCGAACAGGGCGCAAACGACGATCGCAACTTCGTCAAGAAAGGTGTCAGTTGGGCTCTGCGTGCAGTTGGCAAGCGCAATCCGAAACTCAAATCCACCGCGGTGAAGCTGGCTCAACGTCTCGCAACCTCTGAGCAACCTTCAGCGCGTTGGGTTGGAAAAGACGCGCTTCGAGATCTCACTCGTCCTACAAAAGCCGCTCGCTAAATTTTCTTCGCCAGACGTTTCATGCCACAAAAAAGCACAAAAGACGCAAAAGATTTTGCTGACCCGGTATTTTCACGAATTTGAATCGCCTTTAGATTTTCAGCCTACAAAAACGCACATCCGAGATCAGTAATCAATTAACTCTCGCAAATTCGCACTACAGTCTCAAAAACGAGTCTTGGAATAGTCGTTGCCTCATATGACAGACGACCCAACTCGTCTCCAAAGTTTTGCACAATCGTACAAAACTTCATTGCTGCGTTCTCCGGGCCGTCGCAGTTTTAACCCATCAGGAAATTCAACAACGACAGGCCGCTAGTCGTTTCGAAAGGGGAATGCTTTTTATGCGCAAAGCCACTAGGATCTTGATGCTGATGGCACTCGTCGCAAGTTTTTGCGTTGCTGCCATGGCTCAAACTTCAGGATCAATATCAGGCGAAGTCAGAGATGAAAAACAAGCCGTCATCACCGGCGCTACCGTGATGATGCGCAATATCTCGACCAACGAGACTCGCACTGTACAAACCAACGCCGACGGTCGTTATCACTTTGCGGGTGTGCCCGTCGGCTCTTACGAGATCACAGTCGAGAGCTCGGGTTTCGCCAAGCACCAACAGTCGGGTATCACCTTAGCTCTAAACCAGAGCGCCGTAGTTGACGTCACGATGAAACCTGGCGCAGTACAGGAAGTCGTGAACATCGTCGAGAATGCGTCGCTCTTGAATACCACGACCTCTGAAGTGGGTACACGCTTCGACGAGAAACGTCTGGCGGAACTGCCGCTGGCCACGACGCGGAGCGTTTACAACGTCGCATTATCCGCGCCAGGCGTAAGTCAAATAAATGTAGGCCAGAGCGCGTTTGCCGGGGGAGGAGCCGGAGCAAACTTTTCCTCCAACGGAGGCCGGACTCGTTCTAACAACTTCATGATCGATGGTCAGGACAACAACAACTTCGGTGTCGCCGGCGCGACGATTCCTTTAAATAATCCTGACGCGATCCAGGAAGTCAGATTGGTGACAAATCAATTCAGCGCTGAGTATGGGCGAAATTCCAGCGCGGTTTTCAATGCGATCACTCGAAGTGGAACGAACCAATTTCATGGTTCGGGCTTCTGGTTCCACAACGACAATGCACTGAATGCTTGCAGCAACGTGCAAAAGGCGGGCGCGAATGGTTTCTGTAATCCGAACTCAACCGATCCTTTGCGGCGCAAGGCGCCATTCCGAATTGAAAACCAGTTAGGTGGAACTATTGGTGGTCCACTTTATCTCCCGCGCTTTGGAGAAAATGGTCCGAGCTATATAAGCGGCAAGGATCGCACATTCTTCTTCTTCGCGATTCAACGTTGGTGGGATCGCCAACTCGGTATCGGACAAGCGCTAAACGGCGCGCCCACTGCTGAAGGCAAGGAGATCATTCGTGCGGCTGCCGGCGATCTTCCGCAGGTGCGCGCATTACTCGACTTTCTCCCCGCCGCCGCAACTCCTCTAAATCAAAACGTCAGGTTTGTTCGCAACGGTCAAACATTTGTCGTTCCTGTCGGATCGTTGACCGGTTCGCAATCCTCAACCTACGACGATTGGCAGACGTCCATTCGCATCGATCATCGTTTCAGCGACAAGCACACTTTAAATGGACGTTACTTGTATCAGGATGCTGGTGCGCTGGGCAGCATACCGGGAGTCGCTGCTTCGCAGATCACGCCACCAGGATTTTCGTCGGTTGTTCCGGCTCGTACACAAGGTGTGAACTTACAGTTCATGAGCGTGCTCTCGCCGAAATGGATCAACGAAGTTCGCGGTGCTTTTCTGCGTAGTGCTTCAGCAACCAACGCGCTGGATCCACGTTCGCTGTTGATTCCTTCGATCGAGGTCGTTGAACTTGGTCTACGACAATTCAATGCTGCTCCGTCTCGCACTGCGATCGGATTAGGCGTGAACCTCCCGCAGAACCAGGTGAGAAACACGTATCAATTGCAGGACAACATCTCTTACACAAACGGCAATCAGGCATGGAAGTTTGGCGTGGACATTCGCCGCAACCAGCTTCATCAACTTTTCAAACCCACAACACGAGGACTGCTCGAATATGCGTCCCTCGACTTCCTCGTTAAGGATTTCGCAACTCGTGCAAACATCAACAAAGACCTAGCCGGGAACAGCGGCGGTTCTTCACAACGATTGGCACGACTTCTTCTTTTATGGCCAGAACGAGTGGAGAGTCAGACCAAACTTCACCTTGACGCTTGGACTGAGATATGAGAACGCAGGGCAGCCGATTCAGGATCTGGTTGACTTCAATCAGCCGGTGCTCGCAGCGTTCAATAACGATCCTCGTTTCGTGTTAACTCCAGTGCCTGGTCGCGACAACAACAACTTCCAACCGCGCTTTGGGTTCAACTGGAACCCGCAAACGAGTGGCGGTGGAGTTTTGGGTTGGTTTACTGGGGGCGACAAGTTAGTGTTGCGCGGAGGTTACACTCGCACTCACGACTACGCCTACACGAACATCGCGCTCAATATCTGGAGCTCGTTCCCGTTTGTTGCTGCCGTATCGTCGTTCCCGACAGTTCAGGCAACAAACCTCCAGGGTCAAACTGCGAGTGTCATCGCCAACGCATTTACAGTTCTGCAAAACCCGCCATTCAATCCCGACACCGTGAATCGGACGATTGTGGACGAGAATTTCCACATGCCCGTTTACGACTCGGTCAGCTTTGAAGTGCAACGCGAGTTTACGCGTGACCTCGTAATGCGTGTTGGCTATGTCGGCACGAAAGGAACCGGTCTGTTTGAGTCGGTTGATGCCAATCCGGCCGTTATTGGCTGCACGGGACCTAACCTTGCGAATAACTTCTGCCGAACGATTCCCAGGCAGGGCCCAACTCGCCTGCGCACAAACTCAGGCATGTCGATTTACCATTCGCTGCAAACAAGTCTTGAAAAACGCTTGAGCAGTGGATTTAGTGCGGGTCTTCACTACACCTACAGCAGCTTCATCGACACGATGTCGGAAATCTTCAACGTGTCGTCCGGTGAGATTGCTGTCGCGCAGGACTCGTACAATCGACGCGCGGATCGCGGCCGATCGAGTTTTGATCGTCCGCATCGCATAGCAGGCAACTTTGTTTATGAGTTGCCTTACTTCCGTGATCAAAACGGGTTCGCGGGCCGTGTGTTGGGCGGTTGGCAGCTCAATTCGCAGTTCACGCTGCAAAGCGGTTCACCCTTCACGCCACTGAATGGATCGGATCCGGCAGCCACGCTCGCGAGCATCTCTTCGCTAGTGGGCAATGCGATTCGACCGAACCTGAACACGAACCTCAACCTTTCGACGATGAGTGTTGAAGAGATACTCGCAGCGGGTGGGCGTTCGTTGTTCAGCACGATCACGGCTGCGCAGCGCGTCGGCAACGCGGGACGAAACATCCTGCGCTCTGACGGAATCAACAACATTGATTTCGGAATCCTGAAGAACACGCGGATCGGTGAGAATCAACGCTTACAGCTCCGCGCCGACTTCTTTAACTTCACCAACTCTCGAGATTTCGGTATTCCGGACTCGACAGTTACGTCAGCAAACTTCCTGAATCAGTGGGGAACAGACGGAGGCAACCGCCGCATCATCGTCGGTCTGCGTTACGTGTTCTAGTTAAGAAACCATCCACAGATTACGCAGATTATTCTGTGTAATCTGTGGATGGTATTATATGCGCGCCATGAGGGCGATTACCGCAATCCTTTTCGTTCTCTTATTCACACCGCAGGAACCCAGCGGTGTCGAAGTCCTCAAATCCAGTTGGAACAAGGTACGGATCGGATGGGAGCGCGATCCGTTTGGTGGGCCACTCGAGAACTTCGACGAGATGCGTTCGCGAGCGCGTAACGAACGGCGCGTTGCGCAAGGCGGCGGCGATCGAGCGAAGCGCGAAGCAAAAGCCGACGAAGCCAACCTCGCAAAGCAACGAGAGCAGGCACCTTCAAGGTATTACTTCATTTACAAAGCGAGGCTTAAAAACAATCATACGGCAGCAATCACTCAGATCGATTGGGACCACGTTTTCTACGAACGCGATACGGAAAACGAAGTAGGGCGCCAGGAGTTTACGAGCGACGAACAGATTCCTCCAGGTAAAACGAAAGAACTCACCGTTACCGTCACCTCCCCTCCGGCGCGCACCATCAGCATCACCGCGCTGAACCTGGAAGAACGCGAGCGGTTCACTCAGAAGATCGTGCTATTGCGTGTAAAATATGCCGACGGCCGCGTCTGGCAGGCACAATAAAACTACCTTGAAATTTGGGGGAAATCTGCGGGGGCAAGCCACCCTTCCTAACCTTGTACTATTTTTTGATAGAAACAGACCAGCAAAACAGAACAGGTCAGCAAAACAAAACAGGTCAGAAAAAAGAACAAGTCAGGAAGGAGGGCTTGCCCCCGCTCTTGCTTAAACTTGATCCAAACTGTATTCTCCGGGCAAAACTCGAGCTTACTCACGGAGCTTTCCTCATGACTAAAAAGTGGTCCAATCTTAATCTGCCAGGTGCCCTACACTACGTAACCGGAACTGTTCTGCACCGCATTCCAATCTTCAAACAGGAAAAATACTGCACTGCTTTCCTTGGGGTCTTTGCAGGTCTCTTAGGTGACTGGCCTTCCAAGCTAATTGCTTTTGTCATAATGCCCGATCACTTTCATCTGATCGTCAATCCGAGAGACGGTAATATTAGAGGTTTTGCTGGAGCGCTAAAGAGCTTGTCGGCTAAAAAGATAATCCAGTTAACTGGCAACCATCATTTTCAGCGAACCAAGCCCGATTCAGGTGGCTCTACACATCAAGTGTGGCAGGAGAGTTTCAAAGCGCTGCCCCTTTGGAGCCTTTGGATGATCTGGCAAAAGGTGAATTATATTCATGCCAATCCGGTGAAGGCTCGTCTGGTGTGTTCGGCAAAGGATTATCCTTGGACCAGTTTTAGAGCTTTTTACAATTACTCGAGTGAGCCACTGGCAGTTGATCATGATTGGTGGTGGCCGGATGATTCCGAGAAACTATCTAAAGCCATGAAAGAATTAGGTTGGATGTCAGCGGGGGCAAGCCACCCTTCCTGACCTTGTACTGTTTTCCGGAACGAAATCAAAAACTCAGGAGAGATAAAATGCTGAAACGATTCGTGCTCGCAGTTTTGTTCACACTCATCTTAATAACCAGCGCTTCAACACAAACCCCGACGCTCACTGACATCGCGTGGATGACGGGTGACTGGCAAACGGCGCCCGGCGGCAGGCGACAGATCGAGGAACATTGGACGCAGGTTGCAGGCGGGTCGATGATGGGAGTGAGCCGAACAGTCGCGGGCGACAAGACGGTTGAGTTTGAGTATTTGCGAATCGAGCAGCGCGCCGACGGGATCTATTACGTTGCGCATCCGAAGGCCCGCTGCCCCGGGACTGATTTCAAACTGACGCGCGGATCGGCGAACGAAGCGGTATTTGAAAACCCGCAGCATGATTTTCCGAAACGGCTTATCTATCGCAAAGGTGCGGATGATTCGCTGACCGCGAGCATTGATGGTGGTGAGGGCACGAAGGCGATGACCTTCGCGTTTAAGCGGATGAAATAATCAAACTCCGAGGATCGCCTTCGCGATCGTAAAGTAAATAATCAACCCCGTCGCATCGACCAGCGTTGTGATCAGCGGCGCTGAAAGCACAGCGGGATCCATCCCCACGCGTTGCGCCAGTATCGGTATCAACGACCCCACCGTCGTGGACCACACACAGATCGCAAACATTGTCACCGAAACAGTCAGGGCCAACGCAAGCGGCGCTCGCCAAAGCAACGCCTGACAAAACGCTATCGGCGCCACCATCAGCCCAACGAGCATTCCCGTCGTCGCTTCACGCACCGCCACACGCCACGCATGCCGCACACCGAGTTCTCCAAGCGCAAGACTGCGAATCACCGTCATTACGGTCTGCGCACCGGCATTACCGCCCGTGCCAATCAACAACGGAATAAAGAACGTGAGCGCCACCACAGCCGCCAGCTCGTTCTCAAACTGATGCAATACCGCACTCGTAAGCGTGCCTGCGACAAACAACAGCAACAGCCACCCAATACGTTTGCGAACGACACGAAAAATCGGATTGTCGAAGTAAGGCTTGTCCATCGCGCCTGGTTCAACCGCGGCCATGCGCAGGAGGTCTTCTGTCTGTTCCTCGATCAAAACGTCGATCACATCGTCGACCGTAACGAAGCCAACGACGCTTCCGTCCTGCTCGATCACAGGCACCGCAAGCAAGTTGTACTTCCCGATCTTCTGCGCCACAAGTTCCTGATCGTCTGACACATTCACGGTGATCGGTTTGCGACGCATGATCGAGAACAGCGTTCGATCCAGCTCAGCCATCACGAGATCGCGCAACGACAACGCACCGAGCAAACGATCTGTTTCCGGATCCATCACGTAGCATGCATAGATCGATTCCTTTTCACGCGCGACGGCGCGGATGTGTTTGAGCGCCTCGCCGACAGTCATTTTCGGATCGAGCCGGACAAACTCAGTCGTCATGATCCCGCCCGCCGTGTGATCCGGATACTGAAGCAGATCTTCCAACTCAGCGCGCACTTCAGGACTAAACTTCGGCAGGATGCGATGCCGTTCGTGAAGTCCCATCTTTTGAATTACGTCGGTGCGCTCGTCTGCTGAGAGGCCTTCGAGAATTGCCGCGACGCGAGCAGGTTCGAGTTGTTCGAGAATCGCTGCGCGCCGGCGCATCGTCGGTTGATCGCAGAGCTCGATGCAGCGCGCGAGTGGAAGCATCGAAACCACGGCGGCGGCTTCGTGAAGGTTGAGTTGATTTAGTAACTCGGCGAGATCTTCAGGCGGCAGATCGGCGACTTCGCTACCGATCCCGACGAAGCTTTCATCCAGCCGAAGCTGGATGCGTTCCAGTAGCTGCTGAATATCCTTTGAGGTGGGCATTTAACATACCTCTTTAGCCACAAAAAGGCATACAGCACGAAACGAAAAATCATTTTGTGCCTTTTGTGCTTTTTGTGGCTGAATCGTTTTCTAAACTTGCGCGCTGATCGTCTCTTCAGACGTAGGATTCAGAGCCGCCTGGGCCGCCGCGAGACGCGCCACCGGAACGCGGAACGGCGAACAGCTCACGTAATCGAGACCGATCTCGTTACAGAATGCGATCGACTGTGGATCGCCGCCGTGCTCGCCGCAAATCCCAACCTTCAGATCCGGCTTCACGCTGCGTCCTCGCTCAGATCCCATTCGAATGAGCTGACCGACACCGTCTCGATCGAGCACCTGAAACGGATCGTCTCTCACGATCTTTCGCTCGATGTAGTTTGGTAGGAAGCGGCTCGAGTCGTCGCGACTCAACCCAAACGTCGTCTGCGTCAGGTCGTTCGTGCCAAACGAGAAAAACTGCGCATGCTTCGCAATCCGATCAGCCATCAACGCCGCGCGCGGCAACTCGATCATGGTCCCGACCATGTACTCGATCGTCATCCCATGCTCGCCCATTACCTGCCTTGCGACCTCGTGAATCAGTTCCGATTGCTGCCGCAGTTCTTCACTGAGGGACACGAGCGGCACCATGATCTCGAGCTCGACTTTTTTGCGCTCACCCTGCACCTGACACGCGGCTTCGAACATCGCGCGACACTGCATTCTCGTCACTTCAGGAAACAGCAGTCCTAAACGACAACCACGGAAACCGAGCATCGGATTAGCTTCGCGGATGCGAGTCACCTGTCGCAGCAAAGCACGCTTGTGATCTATCTCGTCAAGCACGTGGTCCATGTCCGTCAACGTCGCCGCCGCTTTCAACTTCATCTTCAACTCGGCAAGCTCGTTGCCCAGCTCTTCAGCATTTGGCAGAAACTCGTGCAGCGGTGGATCGAGCAAGCGAATCGTGACGGGAAGCCCAGCCATCTCACGGAAGATCCCGATGAAGTCGCCACGTTGCAGCGGCAGCAACTTTTCGAGCGCCTTTTCGCGCGCTCCCACACCTTCGGCAAGGATCATCTCGCGCATTGCGGCGAGACGTTGATCGCCAAAGAACATGTGTTCAGTGCGACAAAGGCCGATTCCTTCAGCGCCAAATCCCCGCGCGGTCTTTGCGTCGAGTGGAGTGTCGGCATTTGCGCGCACACGCAGCCGACGGAAGTGATCGGCCCACGTCATGAGCTTGTAGAAATCGTTGCCGAGCGTCGGTTGAATGGTCGGCACCTGGCCCAGAAACACGCGGCCGGTTGAGCCATCGACCGTGATCCATTCGCCTTTTGTGACGACGGCGCCGTCAACCGTGAACTGCTGTTGGCTGTAATCAATATTCAAAGCTTGTGCGCCGCTCACACACGTTTTGCCCATGCCTCGCGCAACCACTGCCGCGTGACTGGTCATGCCGCCGCGCGCTGTGACGATTGCCTGCGCTGCGACCATGCCGTGAAAATCATCAGGACTCGTCTCGAGTCGCACGAGCACAACGCGCGCGCCCTCGCGTGCCATCTCTTCCGCCTCGTCAGGACTAAACACGACTTGACCCTGCGCGGCGCCCGGACTCGCGGGAAGACCCGTCGCCAGCACTGTCGCATTCGTCTTCGGATCGACGGTTGGATGCAAAAGCTGATCGAGCTGTTCGGGTGTCACGCGTTTCACCGCAGTCGCTTTGTCGATCAGTTTTTCGTAAACCATATCGACTGCGATACGTACCGCGGCAGCGCCGCTGCGTTTACCGGTGCGCGTTTGCAACATCCAGAGCTTGCCGCGCTCGATGGTGAATTCGCAGTCCTGCATGTCGCCGTAGTGCTGTTCAAGCAGGGTAGTGATCTCGGCGAACTGATTGTAAACCTCGGGCAATTCTTTTTTCAGTTGCGTGATCGGATTCGGAGTTCGAGTGCCGGCGACAACGTCTTCACCCTGCGCGTTCAGCAAGTACTCGCCGTATAACTCTTTCAGGCCCGTCGATGGATTTCGTGTAAACGCGACGCCAGTGCCACTGCCCGCGCCCATGTTTCCAAAGACCATCGCTTGCACGTTGACTGCGGTGCCTAACGAATCCGGAATGCGGTTTACGCGTCGATAGTCGATCGCGCGCCGGCCCATCCACGAATTGAACACCGCCATGATCGCGACGCGGAGTTGTTCGTAAGGATCTTCAGGAATAGCGGATTGCTCGCTCAGAATGATCTGTTTCTCGGCGGCGATGATCGCGCGTAACTGATCCGACTGAAGATCCGTGTCGCGTCCACCTTGCGTCTGCGCTTTGAAGCGATCGAGCACGCGCTCAAACTTCTCGTGCGCGACGCCCATCACGATCTCGCCGAACAATGACGCGAACCTGCGATACGCGTCCAGCGCGAAACGCAGGTCGCCGGTCTGCTCCGCCAGACCCTGGACTGTTTCTTCGTTCAGACCAAGATTGAGAACTGTGTCCATCATCCCGGGCATTGAGAACGCAGCGCCCGATCTGACCGAAACGAGCAGCGGATTTTTCGGATCGCCAAAACGCTTGCCCACCTTCTCTTCGATCTTCTTCAGGCCTTCCTGCACCTGGTCCCACATGCCTTCGGGAAAACTCTTGTCGTTCTCGAAGAACGCGTTGCAGGCCTCGGTCGTGACGACTAAACCCGGCGGCACTGGCAAACCCGCCTGCGTCATCTCGCAAAGTCCGGCGCCTTTGCCGCCCAGCAGTGTCTTATCGTCTCCGGGTCCCTCGTCGAAGAGGTAGACCCACTTATTTGTTTTTGGTTCAGTTACTTCGGAGGTTTCTTCAGTCACAGTGCTCATGTTGCGAAGTTATCTCATTTCCGGGGTTTTTGGGAAGTGACGATTTCTTTTGCGATCCCTTGTAGGTAAACTTAGACCGCTATGGCAAACGTGACAAGTCTAAACGTGAATGGGAAGAAACTGCGCGTTAACGTCGATTCGCAGACACCGCTGCTCTACGTCTTGCGCGATCACCTGAACATGACGGGAACGAAGTATGGCTGCGGTGAGTCGAAATGCGGCGCGTGCACTGTTCTTGTCGATGGGCAAGTGATGCGTTCGTGCGTCACGCCGATCGGGCGCGCTAGTGGCAAGCAGATCACAACGATCGAGGGACTCGAGAAAGACGGCAAGTTACATCCGTTGCAGGAGGCTTTCCTGAAAGCCGATGCGATGCAATGCGGTTTTTGTACGTCCGGAATGATCGTCGCAGCCGCGGGGCTGCTTAAGAAAAACCCGAAGCCATCGCGCGACGAGATCGTCAAACACATGGACGCGAATGTTTGCCGCTGCGGCACGTATCAACGAATCGTAAACGCGATCGAGATTGCCTCCGGCACGGCGAAGGAGGTGATCAAATGAATGAGGATCTGGAACTTGAACGCTATGAGCTCTTCGAAGATCCGTCTTATAACTTCGGATTCGATCGTCGCCAGTTTCTAAAAGCGTTCAGCGGCGGGATCGCGCTAATCGTGCCGATGTCGAACCTCGTCGCGCGAACGCTGCAACAGGATCAGGATGAATCGGGACGAGGCAGAGGCAACCAACGTGTGCCGCAAGAGATCGGCGCGTGGATCCACATTGACGAAAGCGGAATGGTTTCAGTCTTCACCGGCAAGGTTGAGATCGGTCAGAACATTCGCACGTCGTTGGCCCAGGCGGTTGCTGAAGAGTTGCACGTGCCGTTAACAACGATACGGCTCGTGATGGCCGACACCGATCTGGTGCCCTTCGACATGGGAACGTTCGGCAGCCTAACGACTCCGCGAATGGCGCCACAGCTGCGCAAGGCCGCGGCCGCCGCACGCGAAACACTAATTACCCTCGCTGCCGAACAGTGGAAAGTTGAAACAAACACAGTGCGGATCGTCGACGCGCGTTTCGTGAATCACGATGCGTCGAAGTCGTTAACCATTGCCGAAGTCGCAAAAGGGCAGAAGCTCGTCAAAACAATTCCGGCAAACGTGGAGATCACGCCCGCGAGCGAGTGGACCATCGCCGGTACGTCTGTTCCGAAAGTCGATGGCCGTGATTTCGTCACGGGAAAACATCAATACACTTCGGACATAAAACGTGAAAGCATGGTCTTCGGCAAGGTGGTCAGGCCGTCTGCGCTCAATGCGTCTCTTGTTTCTAGCGACACGAAGACAGCGGAGGCAATGCCCGGTGTGACCGTCGTGCGTGATGGCGACTTCATCGGCGTCGTGGCGCCGGATCAACAAACGGCGCTTCGCGCTGAGAAATCGATCGCAGTGCATTGGAAAGCTCCGGGGCAACCGGGCGCTGAAGAGCTGTTTGATTATTTGAAGAAGAATGCGACGAAGCGTGCCGCTCGTCCAGTGGGCTCGATCGCCGACGGCATGGCTGCGGCTGATAAGAAACTTGCGCAAACGTATACCGTCGCGTACATCGCACATGCGCCGCCGGAACCGCGCGCCGCCGTTGCCGAGTGGAACGACGGCAAGCTCACTGTTTGGACCGGCACCCAAAGACCGTTTGGCGTTCGATCCGAACTGGCGGAGGCGTTTCACATTGGAGAAGAAAAGATTCGCGTAATCGTGCCCGATGCGGGTTCGGGATACGGCGGTAAGCACACGGGCGAATGCGCAGTCGAAGCTGCGCGACTCGCGCGCGCGAGTGGCAAACCAGTCAAACTCATTTGGACGCGTGAAGAGGAATTTCAGTGGGCGTACTTTCGTCCAGCGGGTGTGATTGAAGTAAACAGCGGTGTGAAGAATGACGGCACTGTTACCGCTTGGGATTTTCAGAACTACAATTCTGGCGGCTCAGGCATCCAGGTAAAGTACGACTTTCCGAACCAGGACATTCAGTTTCACAACAGCAAGTCGCCTTTGCGACAGGGTTCGTATCGCGGGTTGGCAGCGACTGCGAACCACTTCGCGCGTGAGGTTCATATGGATGAGTTGGCCCAACTCCTTGGAATGGACCCTGTCGCGTTTCGTTTGAAGAACATTAAAGACGCGCGATTGAAAGCGGTGCTCGAGGCGGCTGCGACGACGTTTGGTTGGGGAAGAAAAAAGAGCGACGGACGCGGTTACGGGATTGCCTGCGGGTTTGAAAAAGGCAGTTACATTGCGACGGCTGCGGAGATTTCGACCGAGGCGAAGACTGGACGCGTGAAGATCGAGCGAGTGGTGGCGAGCTTCGAGTGTGGAGCGATCGTGAATCGCGTGCATTTGCATAATCAGGTTGAGGGTGCGGTGGTGCAGGCGATTGGCGGCGCGTTGTTTGAGCGGATCGAGTTTAGGAATGGGCAGATTCTGAATGGGCGCTTCTCGAAGTATCGAGTGCCGCGGTTTAGTGACATGCCGGTGATCGAGATCGTTTTGCTGGACCGGAAGGATCTGCCGTCGGCCGGAGCAGGGGAGACACCAATTGTTGGTTTAGCGCCCGCGGTTGGAAATGCGATCTTTGACGCGACTGGTAAACGAATCAGATCGTTGCCGCTCGCACCTGACAATTAACAGAACCGAGCGCGGTAGCGCCGGGTCAAATTCGTCTTCGGCGCTCTAATGGAACATCGACCCGGCGCTACCGCGCTCGGTTCTGTTAATGCCGGGTCAGCTCATCGAAGGCCTGCTTGATGGTCGTCGTAAGGCTTCCATCAACCGTATATCGTCGGAAGTCAAACGTCGTCACAGGCGCGACGCCGATGCTCGACGACGTCAGAAAAATCTCATCCGCATCGGTGAGATCGGTCATCTCATAGATCCCTTCCAACAGGGGAATAAAGTGCTTGTTCGCGATCTCGATCACGGACTCGCGCGTGATGCCGGCCAGCGCGCCTGTGCTCAAGGTCGGCGTGTGAATCGTCCCGTTTTTCGCCCAAAAAAGGTTTGCCGTCGTCGCCGAAACGATCTCACCTCGCTCGTTTAGAACTACAGCTTCATCAAAGTCGCGGCTTTGCGCTTCTTCCCACGAGAGTACGTGGTCCAGGTAGTTCAAGCTCTTGATTCCTGACAGCGGCGAGAGCGTGTTGACGCGATAAGGCGAAACCGCAAGCGACAATCCGTTTGCAGAAACTTTTTGTGGATCCCCGGTCATGATAAGCAGATCCGTCTTCTTCGTTCCCGGTGATTTCGTTTTCCAGATATCACGACCGCTGCGGGCAAGCATGATCACTCGCGCGCGACCTTCCTTCACCTGATTGACAGCAATAAGTTTCCGCAGCGCATCGCCGACACCTTTCTCAGTACAACCGGTGTAATCAACGGCGAGTTTTTGCGCGTGGGTGGTGAGTCGTTGCCAGTGTTTGGACCACAGGAATGGTTCTGAGTGGTAGATCGCGACGGTGGTGAAAACGCCGCGTCCGTAGAGCATCGCGGACGAAACGGGAGCGACGCGTGCTTTGGTCGCCTCTACCATGCTCTTGTTGAGGTAGATGACCGGATGCATATTTCAGGAATGAACAAGTCAGGAAGAGGGGCTTGCCCCCGCTCGCGTTACCGGAGGCGGGGGCAAGCCTCCCTTCCGGACTTGTTCAAGTTCTGATCGCTATCAAGCAATTAGCTCAGCTTGAAGTTTAGCCGACAGAGATGTATGCCACGTCGCTTCCAACTCAGCTACTTCGGAAGCGATCGCTTCATGTCCGTTGACGGTAATCGTTAAGCCACTTCCACCAACATGTCCGACGATCGCAAATGGAGCATTGTTCCGCTCCGCAATTTCCTGCATTGCATTCGCCTCTGACGCATCGAAGCTGACAATGATCCGTGACGGTGATTCACTGAAGAGCATCGCCGTTGGTCCAAGCGCTCCAGTAAGACTTACTTCGGCGCCAATCGCATCGCGTCCTAACGAAGAGAAACACGACTCAGCAAGCGCAACTGCAAGTCCCCCATCAGAACAGTCGTGCGCCGACAGCAGCAGACCTGCCTCAGCTGCCTCGAGGCAAGCTTTCTGAACCGCCAGCTCGCGTTCCATGTCCAACTCCGGCACTTTACCAGCGGCTGCGATTTCCGCCGTGGTCACGCCCGCGACGCTCACCGCGTACTCGCTCATCGAAAGATCGTCCTGCGTGGCGCCGAGCAATGCGATGACGTCGCCTTCCTTCTTGAACCCAGGTGACACGACGCGCCTGACGTCCTCGATCAGTCCGACCATCCCGATCACCGGGGTTGGCAGAATCCCACGGCCTTCAGTCTCGTTGTAGAAAGAGACATTTCCTGAAACGACTGGTGTTTCCAACGCGCGGCAAGCTTCAGCCATGCCATCGATCACTTCCGAGAACGACCACATCACTTCCGGCCGCTCAGGCGATGCGAAGTTCAGACAGTTTGTGATCGCGATGGGACGCGCGCCGACGCACACGACGTTGCGCGCAGCTTCAGCGACGATCAACTTAGCGCCTTCGCGAGGATTCGCGGCGCAGTAACGCCCGTTGCCGTCGAGTGTCATCGCCAGTGCGCGTCGCGTTTCCTTGATCCGGACTACCGCAGCATCAGCACCGGGAAGAATCGCGGTGTTGGTGCGAACCATGTGATCGTATTGCCGGTAGACCCAATGTTTTGAAGTGATGTTGCCGGAGGAAAGGAGTTTTAGCAGATCGTTTGTGTGGTTTGTGCTTTGGACCAGGGTCTTTGGACTTTGGTCTTCGGTTTTTGGTGTTGCCATCGGACGCTCATAGCGCGGTGCTTCGTCCGTCAACGCTGCAACGGGAATGTCGGCCACCATTTCGCCATCGTGCACGACCTGCATGCGCCCAGTGTCGCGCACGCGACCGATCACAACTGCGTCGAGATCCCACTTCTTGAAAATATCTACGACCTCACGCTCGCGGCCGGCATGAGCCACAATCAACATCCGCTCCTGCGACTCCGACAGCAGCATCTCGTACGCAGTCATGTTCTGCTCGCGTTGCGGGACCAGTGAGAGATCGAGTTCGATCCCGGTTCCCGCACGTGCAGCCATCTCGCAGGATGAGGACGTCAGACCCGCGGCGCCCATATCCTGAATTCCAGCCACCGCACCACTCCGCATCGCCTCGAGACACGCTTCGAGCAAGAGCTTCTCGAGAAAAGGATCTCCGACCTGCACGGTCGGACGCTTTTCCAAAGCTTCTTCATCAAACTCCGCCGAAGCCATCGTCGCGCCGTGAATGCCGTCGCGCCCGGTTTTTGCGCCAACGTAAAGCACGGGATTTCCGACGCCAGTCGCTTTGCCAAAAAAGATCTGATCGTGCCGTACGATGCCGAGGGCAAATGCATTAACCAGCGGATTCAACGCATATGCATCGTCAAACGCGACTTCGCCACCGACGGTCGCGACACCAAACGCATTTCCGTAGTGCGCGATGCCCGCGACCACGCCCGCCAGCAGCGATCGGTTGCGGCGTCCGTATTGCGCGTGGTCCAACGATCCGAAACGCAAACTGTTCATCGACGCAACCGGGCGAGCGCCCATCGTAAAGATGTCGCGAAGAATCCCACCCACGCCAGTGGCTGCGCCCTGAAAAGGTTCGATGAAGGACGGATGATTGTGCGACTCGATCTTGAAAGCCGCGCACCAGCCGTCGCCGAGATCGACAACTCCCGCGTTCTCGCCCGGTGGAACGATCACGCGTGAACCTGTTGTGGGCAGTCGTTTTAAGTGTATGCGCGACGATTTGTATGAACAGTGTTCAGACCACATGACCGAAAAAATTCCGAGTTCGGCAAAACTCGGTTCACGGCCAAGCAGTTCTTGTATTCGCTCGAATTCTTGCTGTGTGAGGTTATGGGCGGAGATAACTTCGGGAGTTATTTGCATTCGCTACCGCAACCTCTGTGCCTCTGTGTCTCTGTGGTTATCTTTTTCTCGTCACTACTAACCACAGAGGCACAGAGACACCGAGATAAATGACCAATCATTCTCTTCTCACTTCTCGACTTTCTTAATCACCTTCTCAATCTCTGCGCGCAGTTCCTCGGCCTTAACGCGTCCGATTTTGCGGTAAACCATTTCGCCCTTTTCGTTGTAAAGAAAAGTCGCGGGCAAACTGCCTTGCCATCCCGGATCCACAAGATCAATCGCGGGCTCCGGATCCGGAACATCGAGGAGGTAAGCCGGCATCGTCGCCTTCATCGCACCGAGAAACTTGGGCACGCCGGTCTTGATATCGGCCACGTCGTCGAGCGAGACGGTGATAAACTCGAGCGAGCGCGGCCGGTAGTCGCGATCGATCTTCACCAGATCGGGAAACTCCTCGCGGCATGGATCGCAATAGGTGGCCCAGAAGTTAATGAGGAGAGGATGTTCTCGTTGTTGAGTGATTAAACCCTTGAGCGCTTCAAGATCGATCGCAGTTACGACGATCGGCTTGCGTGGCGCCGCGGCGCGGCCCTTGCGCTTCTGGGCCGGCGCCGCGAGACTCAGTAACATAATGCACAGCGCGATTGGAAGAATCGCTTTCGAAAAACGCATTGCTTATGCTCGTTTGATGCTGCAACCAAACGCCTTGGCTTCTGGCTTTTCCACTGCCTTGCCGGCGAGCGATGCATCGATCGCATTGCGCAAATCAGGAGTTTGAACTTCTGCTGCGTTGCGGGCGTTGTCGATGCGTCCGTGATAGACGAGCTTGTTGCTCGCGTCGAGGAAATAAGCTTCAGGCGTAACAGTCGCGCCGAGTTTGTCGGCAATCTTGTTGCCTGCATCCTTCAGGATCGGGAAGCTGAGTTTGTTCTCCGTCGCGTGGGTTTTAGCGGAGGCAGCGTCTTCGGCGACGTTCGAGTTAATACCGATCACGGCGATGCCCTTCGCTTTGTAATCCTGGGCGAGTTTCTCCATGCGCTCGTTGTAGGCGTTGGAAACGGGACACTGGACGGAAATAAACAGAAGCACAGTGCCGTTTTTCCCGGCAAGCGACTTGAGCGAGTGCTCCTTGTTATCAACGTCGGGAAGCGTAAAGTCTCCGATGGTGGCGCCAATTGCCGGCGGCGCGGGAACTTCTCCTTCGGCGCGCGCGCCCGCGGCAAACGCAACGCCCGCAATCACAAAAAGCAACGCCAACAGGACCGATAGATTTCTCGTCTTCATTACAAATCTCCTTTTAACTGTATCCACAGATTAGACAGATTGCACAGAAGTAAAATCTGTGTAATCTGTGTAATCGGTGGATGGATAATATAACTGAAACAACTGAGCAGGCGCTACCGGTCCCGGTGCGAATGGACGCTGACGAACGGTACACCGGTCGCGGAATCACAATCGCCTTTCTCGACTCCGGTTTTTATGCGCATAAAGATCTAACCGAACCCGTAAACCGCATCGTTGCATACCACAGCATCTTCGCCACGGAGGACGATCCTTCATTTCTGGAAAAGCCCGACGTGGCGAGTTGGCATGGGATGATGACGTCAGTGGTCGCAGCCGGCAATGGCCACCTGTCAGATGGCTTTTACCGTAGCATCGCGCCGAAGGCGCGCGTTGTGCTGGTCAAGATCGGCAAGACCGGGTCGCATTCCTGAAGGCAACATCGAAAAAGGTCTGCGATGGGTACTCACGAACAAAGACAAGTACGACATTCGCGTCGTTAATATTTCCGCCGGCGGCGACTTCGAACAGCTCATACCTGAAAAATTCGCTGTGTCAGTTAGTAGAAGAGACTGTGAAAGCCGGACTCACCGTTGTCTGCGCAGTTGGCAATGCCGGACTCGCGCCCGGGCATCCGGTCCTGCCACCCGCGAGTGCGCCTTCGTCGATCGCTGTGGGTGGTCTCGACGATCAAAACTCACTCGATCGCGCGCGGCGCGGAATGTATCGTTCCTCGTATGGTCCAACGATCGACGGATTACAAAAACCCGAAGTGATCGCGCCGGGCATTTGGGTCGCTGGTCCGATTCTGCCGCACACGCCGACCGCTGTTGAGGCTCGTCTATACGCGGAGCTCGATGCTGCTCTCGACGAAGAGCTAAACGACATCATCCTCGCTCACGCAGGCATCGATAAAGATCTCGACGAAGCGCGCGATCTCTCGGTGCCGCTGCTGCGACAACTCATCTCGATAAAACTTCGCGAAGGCAACGTCATCAATCAACATTACAAGTTTGTCGACGGAACATCTTTCGCGGCGCCGATTGTTTCGTCGATCGTCGCGTGCATGCTTGAAGCGAATCCGAAACTCACGCCGCAGCAAGTAAAGCGGATTTTGATCGAAACTGCCGAACGCGTTGCCGGTGTTGAAGTTGACCGGCAGGGCTGGGGCGTCGTGGTGCCAAGAAAAGCAGTTGAGATGGCACTGCGAATGCGTTTGGCTGGACACTCGTAATGTGCGTGTGCAACAATTCGCCCCACCGAAAAATACTTACCGCATGAAGATTGGAGAATTTTTGAGTACGCATGTCTGAGAATTTAAATGGCGAGGGCGCCGCAGCCCCAGCAACCGAATCGGCGCCTGCAGCAAGCACAGAAGAGATCACTTATCACGCAGTGGAAAAAGATGGAGTGGTAACGGCTATTTGGGAAATGCAGGGACGCAAGCACCTGCGCACAATCGATCCGCGCTCCCGCCAGGGACAGGATATCCTGCGTCTTTACACCACCGAGCACCACGACGAAGCCACCGCTTTGTAAGATCTCAATCGGGCGCGTCGTTGGATTGAGCACCTGTTTAGAGTTCAAGCTTTAGCTTGTCTTAGAAGTGGAAACCGCAACCTAAAGGTTGAACTCTGAACGCGCGCTCCGACTCACGGAAGGCGCGTTCCCACACGTTCTCCAGTTCACGAGATTGGATTTGATCCAATTATTTGAACGGAAGACGCCCCACACAGAATCCTGACCTAAAGCTCTAAACCAACAAATAACTACACTTAGTCCACCCATGCCCCCCAGCTACACCATTTCGGGTAGCGTGGAATATCTGTTGCTTCTCTGGCTTCGTCTCATTCCTCGGTTTGTTAGAACAACCTCAACGAAGTACCGCCACATTCGACTAGAAAGGGATTCGAACCATGAAGGCAACAAGACTCTTGCCGTTTCTATTAGCCGCCCTGCTAAGTTGCTCCGTTGTCGCATTCGGTCAAACGACCGCAAACGTTTCAGGTACGGTGATCGACGAAAAAGGAGCAGTCATTCCCAATGCGACCGTGACTGCTCGCAACACTGAAAGGAACCTCTCCCGCACGGTTCAAACCAGTAGCGAGGGCACATATCGTTTTGAGAACCTCCCTGTCGGCCCCTATGAAGTTACGGTCGAAGCCACGGGGTTTGCGAAGTACGTCCAGTCAGGAATCACGCTGATTCTCAACCAGAAAGCGGTTGTGGACGTTACGATGAAGGCTGGTGGTGTGACGGAGGTTGTGAACGTCACTGAGAACGCTGCGCTCATCAATACGAGTAACGCGGAAGTCTCAACGCAGTTTGACTCGCGACGTTTGTCGGAATTGCCGCTCGGTCCAACTCGCAACATCCTCGCAGTTGCCCTATCGGCGCCGGGCGTCAGCCAGTTGGGAGCCGGACAAACAGGTTTCGCAGCGGGCATCAGTTACTCCTCTAACGGTGGCCGCGTTCGTTCCAACAACTTCATGGTCGACGGTCAGGATAACAACGAGCCGGGCGTGGCTGGTGCTGCGCAGCCGTTGAACAATCCCGACCTGATTCAGGAAGTCCGTCTAATCACGAACCAGTTTCTCGCGGAATACGGCCGCAACTCGAGCTCCGTATTCAACGCGATCACGAAAGCCGGCACGAACAACTATCACGGCTCTCTTTTCTGGTTCCACAATGGCAACGCTCTGAACTCGTGCAGCAACACGGATAAGGCTGCCGGATTCTGCAATCCAAATGCGACCAACCTATCTCGCCGCCACGCACCGTTCCGCATTGAGAATCAGATCGGCGGAACCATCGGTGGTCCATTGCTCCTGCCACGCTTCGGAGAAGGTGGTCCATCCATCATCAGTGGCAAGGATCGAACATTCTTCTTTGGCTCCTATCAACGCTGGAGCGATCGCCAGTTGGGTTCCGGAACGACATTGAACGGAGCACCGACTGCGGAAGGACGCGCTATTCTTCAAGCGGCAGCCGGCGGGCGACCTCAGGTTGCGGCACTCTTGAAGCACTTGCCGGTGGCCCAAACTCCTATCGGAACGAGCGCACCCTTCACGGTTAACGGTCAGAACTTTTCGGTTCCCCTCGGCTCCCTGACGGGTTCAACCGCATTCTTCTTCGATAACCATCAGACTTCGTTCCGTCTGGACCACAACCTGGGCAGCAACCACATCATCACCGGCCGCTACCTGTTCAGTGACTCCGACACAGGCGGCACAGGCCAGGCGACACCGACCGGACTCACCACTTCGAACGTAGCCCGTCAACAAACGTTCGCTCTTTCGCACGTGGGGACTTTCGCGCCGACGGTGGTTAACGAGCTGCGACTTGGTTATCAGCGCTTCGCTACTGTGACGAGCGCCTCCGATCCGGTGTCGGAAGAAATTCCTTCACTCGAGATTTCGGAACTCGGCTTGATCGGCTTCAACGCCGCTGCCAGCCGAACCGCGATCGGTCTTGCAGTGAATCTGCCTCAGTTCCGCACCAACAACATCTACCAGCTTCAGAACAATCTCTCGTGGACCAGAGGTAACCACGCGATGAAGCTCGGCACCAACATCATCGAAAACCGCATCCAGAGCTTCTTCTTCCCGACCATTCGTGGTTTGCTCCGGTATGCGACGTTGAATGCGTTTGTTAACGGTTTCGCTGAAGCAGCAAACATCAACAAACCACTGCCGGGTGGTGAAGCAATCAATAACTACAACTGGTTTGACGTTCACTTCTACGGTCAGGACGAGTGGAAGATCAGACCAAACTTCTCGTTGACCTACGGCCTCCGCTACGAGCGACCCGGCGAAGCAACGCTGAGCCTGCTCCCGGCTAACGAGCGAATTGTCGGGGTTGCAAATGGCGATACGCGTTTTGCGCTTAGCCCGGTACCGAAGGTCGACAAGAACAACTTCCAGCCGCGTCTGGGCTTCAACTGGAACCCACGCACGGATCCGGAAGGCATTCTCGGATTCCTAACTGGAGGCGACAAGCTTGTCTTCCGTGGTGGCTACGCGGTAACTCACGACTACACGTTCATCAACATCGCTTTGAACGTGGCGAGTTCGTTCCCGTTTGTAGCTGCGGTCAGTTTGCCGGCAAACACAACGTTCGCCGGAGCAGCCTCAGTTCCAGATGCCTTTAACCGCTTGCCGAATGTGTCGAATGCGGGCGTCAATCCTAACGAATTTACGCGAACGATCGTCGGCTCAGATTTCCGTTCGCCTTACTATCAGAGCTTCAGCTTTGAAGCTCAACGTGAACTCGGAACAAACGTCGTGTTCCGTCTCGGCTACGTTGGCTCTAAGGGCACTGCCTTGTTCCAGACCTTGGACGGAAATCCACGACGTCTCGAAATACTTTCGCCGGCCACTTGCAACCCGACGTTTACCGGTGCAAATCCTGACAGTTGCCGCGTGAATCGATCGGCGGCCGTTGTTCGCTTACGCGCCAACGCGGCGTCTTCGATTTACCATTCGATGCAAGCCAGCATGGAGAAACGGTTGAGCCGTGGCGTCAGTGCAGGCGTGCACTACACCTATAGCTCGTTTATCGACAGCGCTTCCGAAGTGTTCAATCCGTCGAGTGGTGAGGTGGCTGTTTCGCAAGACTCCTTTAACCGTGCTGCGGATCGCGGCCGTTCAACCTATGATCGTCCGCACCGCCTGACCGGCAACTTCGTTTACGAATTGCCCTGGTTCCAGGACCAGCAGGGTTGGAAAGGACACACGCTTGGTGGCTGGCAGATTAACGGGTTCTTTACGTTCCAGAGTGGCGCGCCCTTCACAGTGTTGAATGGTTCCGATCCAGCCGGTGCTCTTGCTGGTATCAACACTCTGGTCGGCGATGCGATTCGTCCGAACCTGAATACGACTCTGCCGCTCAGCGGCATGACGGTTCCTGAAGTTCTCGGTGCTGGTGGCGCTAGCTTGTTCCAAAGGATTACCGCGGCCCAACGTGTTGGTACCGCCGGCCGCAACATCCTTCGAGCCGACGGTATCAACAACATCGACTTGGGAATCTTCAAGAACACCCGGATCGGTGAGAATCAGAGGATCCAGTTCAGGGCGGAGTTCAATAACGCCACTAACACGCGCGACTTCGGTATTCCGGAAGGCCGCGTCAACTCATCAAACTTCCTCAACCAGTGGGGCACAAACGGCGGCAACCGTCGTATCGTCCTCGGTTTGAGATACATCTTCTAACTTAACGTTGGAGGATTGATTGTAGGGGCGGCACTTCGTGGCCGCCCCTCTTTCATATACATCGCCGGTAGTGAGATAATAACCGCCACCTAATTCCGAAAAGGAGTGCAAGCGATGAGAGTCCTGGTCGTATTGCTTACTTCCCTCTTCGTTGCGCAAATCGCAAACGCGCAAACGACTGCCTCCGAATCTGCTGACATACAACTGGTCAAGTTCAGTTGGAGTAAGGAGCGATTGAACTGGGAGCGAAGTCCTTTCGGTGGTCCAAACGAGAATTTCCATCAGATGCAGTTTCGCGCGCGTGCTGAGAAGCGCGTCACAGATGCGAAACGGAGTAACTCGCCGGAAGCGAGCAAGATTGAAAAAGAGGCAAAGACTGACGCCGCGATTGTCGCGGCCGCCAACGCTAACGGAAAGCCGCCACGTTACTACTTCTTCTATCGCGCCTCAGTTAAAAACGTCAGCGCCAAGGCCATTACCGAGATCGACTGGGATTACGTGTTTTTTGATTCGGCAACTGGTGACGAACTAGGTCGCCGGCAATTCACCAGCGTTCAGAACATTGGACCAGGCAAGCAGAAAGACCTGGTTTTCCAGCTTGAGACGCCACCCACAAGGCGTATCAGTGTTCATTCGCTCGACAAGAAAGAGCGCGCGGGAGTTGACGAACGCGTAGTAATTGTTCGCGTGAAATACGCCGACGGATCAGAATGGCAAATGCAGTAACTATCAGGCGCTCAACGCCTGAAGAAGCAGCAACGTTGACGCAGATCGCGTTGGATGCAAAGCGTCACTGGGGATATCCCGAACACTGGATTCAGCATTGGGAATCGGACCTCACCATCTCGTCCGATTTCATTCGTGACAATCATGTTTACGTCGCCGAGGAGAACGGCGAGATCCGCGGGTTCTATGCTCTCAGCGTTGAAGATAACAAGGCTGAGCTGGAACACATGTGGGTGACGCCGGCGAGTATTGGAACTGGGATCGGCAAGGAACTTTTTCTCGACGCGATGGAGCGAGCAGCAACCTTGAACGTTAATGCGATCGAGATTTCGTCCGATCCGAATGCGGCGGGGTTCTACAGGCGAATGGGCGCGACGCAGATCGGGGAGACGGATTCAGTTGTCGACGGCCACGTGCGCAAGTTGCCACGGATGAAGATCGAGCCAGGTAAGTAGCCACAAAAGGCACAAAAAGCACTTAAAGTGTGCTCTTTGTGCCTTTTTGTGTCCCCCCTCAGAACGTTGGTCGATCAGGCCGATCGGGTTTCGCCGCGGAGCTGGCGGAAGTCGGGGAAGGCGATCGGTCCCAACCGGCCGGTCAAGCTTGTCTGGACGCGCGAGGACGACCTTCAGGGCGGCTATTACCGTCCCACTCTTCGTGCATCGCCTGCGTGGCGCGGTCGACAAGGGAAAGATCGTGGCATGGGCGAACACCATCGTCGGCCAGTCATTCCTGAAGGGCTCCCCGTTCGAAGCCGTGCTGATCAAGGACGGGATCGACCAGACCCTCGGTCGAAGGCTCGAAGGAAATCCCCTACGAGGTTGCGGATTTCCGCTGCGAATTGCACACGACCGACGTCGGCGTGCCGACGGTGTGGTGGCGCTCGGTCGGCCACACCCATACCGGCTATGCGGTCGAGTGTTTTGTCGATGAGTTGCTGCAGGCCGCGGGGAAAAATCCGGTCACGGGCCGGCTCGAAATGATGGGCAAGGCGCCGCGCGCATGCCGGTGTGCTGCGCGCGGTCGCCGAGCTTGCGAAATGGTCCGGTCCTGGTCCGGTTGATGGCCGCGCGCGCGGCGTCGCCGTGGTCGAGAGCTTTCACAGCTATGTCGCGCAAATCGCCGAAGTGTCGAAGGGCGAGGGCGGCGAGCCGCGCGTGCACAAGGTGTGGTGCGCGGTGGATTCCGGCGTGGCCGTCAATCCCGATGTGATCCGCGCGCAGATGGAAAGCGGCATCGGTTACGGCCTCGGCCACATGCTGTTCGGCGAAATCACGTTTGAAGGATGGCCGGCCGGTGCAGGAGAATTTCGACAGCTACCGGTCGCTGCGCATCCACGAGATGCCGCAGGTCGAAGTCACGATCGTGCGTTCGACCGAAAAGCCGACCGGTGTGGGCGAGCCCGGCGTGCCGCCGATCGGGCCCGCGGTCGCGAACGCCATGGCACGGCTCGGGCTTGGCCGTCCGCGCCGGCTGCCGGTCGTGCCGGTGACGGTGTGACCATGAACACGCGCCTCATCGCCACTGCGCTGCTGTCGTCCGCCATCGTGGTCGGTGCGGCCTTCTTCGTCACCGATCAATCCGCCGGGCAGCCGCGCGCTCCCGCGCTCGCGACATCGCTGCGGCCAGCCGCAAGCTTCGACGGCATCAAGAACCAGAGCGCGCGTTTGGTCGCGCTGTTCCAGGAAGCCGGGAAGGTGATCCAGCATCCGCGCTGCGTGAACTGTCACCCGGCCGGCGACCGCCCGACAGCAGACCGACCGGATGCGTCCGCATGATCCGCTTGTCGTGCGCGGCGCCGACGGCCACGGGGCGCCGGGCCTGGCTTGCACGACCTGCCATCACGCGACGAATTTCGATGCCGCGAAAGTATGCCCGGCCACAAGGACTGGCATCTAGCCCAGGCCTCGATGGCTTGGCAGGGCCGCTCGCTCGGCCAGATTTGCGCGCAGATCAAGGACCCGAAACGCAACGGCGGCAAGGACATGGCGGCGCTCATTCACCACATGGCTGAGAATTCGCTGGTCGGTTGGGGGTGGTCGCCCGGGGCAGGGGCGGACCCCGGCGCCCGGAACTCAGGCCGAGTTCGGGGCCCTGATCAAGGCCTGGGCGGCGAGCGGGGCGCATTGCCCCTCATAAATGGCCGGTTTTGCGGTAATTCGCTCTTAAGTCCTGCAAATCTTGGGCCTATATAGCCCTCACAATCCCGGCTTGAGCGCCGGGAACGTAGGAATCAAAAAGAATTTCAAAGTTTCCGCCCGGGCGGGGGGATTGAGAAGGGCCGTTCGCCCTCCTTTTGGCCTGTCCAAGACTGCGGGCGCCGAAGTGACCCTCGCTTAACCGCGACCTTCCGACGGCCAGCACAGACGGGTCAGACCATTTCGGGCGTAAGCCCAACCCGGTTCGAACCTATCAGAACTCGGCGGCGCAATGAGCCGCTTGCAGGGGGCAGGAATGAAGACGTCGTCCGCACCCGCTTCGCTCAACGAATGAGATGCGCGCGGCATTCGCAACCGGCGGGTTGTCAATGACAAGCCCTGCCAAACCGGAGAGAGCTTGTGGAACGAGCGGAAAAAGAAGAGTCGGTCGCAACGCTGAAGGAGGTCTTCAAGGCCGCCAACGTCGTGGTTGTCGCTCACTATTCCGGCCTCACCGTCGCGCAGATGCAGACGCTTCGCCGGCAGATGCGGCAGCGGGCGCCCGGTGAAAGTCGCGAAGAACCGTCTCGCCAAATCGCTCTTGAAGGCTCGGACGTTGCCTCATTGCGTCGCTCCTGAAAGGACCGACGCTGATCGCCTTCTCGGGCGATCCCGTGGCCGCGCCCAAGGTCGCCGTCGATTTCGCCAAGGCCAACGAAAACCTCGTGATCCTTGGCGGCGCGATGGGCAAGACCGCTCTGAATCTCGACGGCGTCAAGGCAGCTTGCCTCGCTGCCGTCGCTCGACGAATTGCGCGCGAAATCGTCGGCCTGTTCCAGGCTCCGGCGACCAAGATCGCGCAGCTCTCGAACGCGCCGGCCGCGAAGGTTGCGCGCGTGGTTCAGGCCTATGCCGCCAAGAACGCGCGGCGTGACGCCGATAGCAAACTTAATTGGTTCGAACCAATAGGAACGAAGTAAAATGGCTGACTTGCAGAAAATCGTCGACGACCTGTGGAGCTTGACCGTGCTCGAGGCGGCAGCTCCCAAGATGCTCGAAGAGAAGTGGGGCGTTTCGGCCGCCGCGGCGGTTGCGGTTGCCGCCGGCCCGGCTGGCGGTGCCGCTGCCGCCGCCGAAGAGAAGACCGAATTCACGGTCGTCCTCGCCGACGCCGGCGACAAGAAGATCGAGGTCATCAAGGAAATTCGCGCGCTGACCGGCCTCGGCCTGAAGGAAGCCAAGGACCTGGTCGAGGGCGCGCCCAAGACCGTCAAGGAAGGCGCCACCAAGGAAGAGGCCGAGAAGATCAAGGCCACGCTCGAAAAGGTCGGCGCGAAGGTCGAGCTCAAGTAATTGGGGGCTAGTGAGGTAAATCCCGGGCGAGCGCGCGAGCCCGGGATCTATTTAAGTACGGCATGGCCGGGCCCATCCCGGCACAGCTATTGCCGGCAGAGACGAGATTCGGTTGTTCGGGATCATTCCCGAATGGTTTAGAAATGAGACGGTAACTCCGATACGCTTCTCCGGACGGTGCGATGATGGCGGCCCTTCGGAAAGTCGTTCCGGCCGTCCCGGTTTCGAAGGACGAGAGAGCAGAAATGGCGCAGACATTCACGGGTCGTAAGCGCGTCCGTAAGTTTTTCGGGAAAATCCAGGAAGTCGCGGAGATGCCGGCCTGATCGAGGTTCAGAAGGCATCTTACGACCAATTCCCGT
This sequence comes from uncultured Acidobacteriota bacterium, assembly GCA_963800055.1. Lineage (GTDB taxonomy): Bacteria > Acidobacteriota > Blastocatellia > Pyrinomonadales > Pyrinomonadaceae > PSRF01. The sequence goes on along the minus strand of CAWCZP010000022.1, from coordinate 4,258 downwards.
GATGACGCAGCCGGAAGGCGGCGCCCGACGAAGGCCTGGAGGCGGTTTTCCATCGGTTTTTCCGATCTCGGATTTCTCCAACACCTCGATGCTCGAATTCGTCAGATACGAATTCGAGGCGCCGAAATATGACGTGGACGAGTGCCGCCAGCGCGGCATGACCTATGCGGCGCCGCTCAAGGTGACGCTGCGGCTGATCGTGTTCGATGTCGATGAGGAAACGGGCGCCAAGTCGGTCAAGGACATCAAGGAGCAGGACGTTTACATGGGCGACATTCCGCTCATGACCAATAACGGCACCTTCGTCGTCAACGGCACCGAGCGCGTCATCGTCTCGCAGATGCACCGCTCCCCCGGCGTGTTCTTCGATCACGACAAGGGCAAGACGCATTCATCGGGCAAGCTTCTGTTCGCCGCCCGCATCATTCCCTATTGCGGCTCCTGGCTCGACATCGAGTTCGACGCCAAGGACATCGTGCATGCGCGTATCGACCGCCGCCGCAAAATTCCGGTGACGTCGCTGATGTATGCGCTCGGCATGGACGGGGAAGAGCCCTCGACACCTTCTACAAGAAGATTCCCTACAAGCGCGCCAAGGAAGGCTGGCGCGTGCCGTTCGATGCCAACCGCCTGAAGGGCTACAAGGCGGTCAACGATCTCGTGACGCCGATAGCGGCAAGGTTGTGGTCGAGGCCGGCAAGAAAATCACCGTGCGCCAGGCGCGTCAGCTCGCCGAGAAGGGGCTGAAGGCGCTGCGCATGACCGACGAGGAATTGCTCGGCCATTATATCGGCGAGGACCTCGTCAACCCCAAGACCGGCGAAATCTACGTCGAGGCCGGCGAGGAAATCACCGAGAAGACGCTTAAGGTGTTCGACGAGGCGGGCTTCAAGGAATTCCCGATCCTCGACATCGATCACATCAAGGTCGGCGCCTATATCCGCAACACGCTCGCGGTCGACAAGAACATGACGCGCGAAGACGCGCTGTTCGACATCTACCGCGTGATGCGTCCAGGCGAGCCGCCGACGCTCGACACCGCGAAGCGCCATGTTCCAGTCGCTGTTCTTCGACCGAGCGCTACGATCTCTCCGCGGTCGGCCGCGTGAAGATGAACATGCGCCTCGACCTCGATGCGCCGGACACCATGCGCGTGCTGCGGAAGGAAGACATTCTCGCGTCATCCACGCTCGTCGATCTGCGTGACGGCAAGGGCGAGATCGACGACATCGACAATCTCGGCAATCGCCGCGTGCGTTCGGTCGGCGAACTGATGGAAAACCAGTACCGCATCGGCTTGTGCGCATGGAGCGCGCGATCAAGGAGCGCATGTCGTCGGTCGATATCGACACCGTCATGCCGCAGGACCTGATCAACGCGAAGCCGGCGGCCGCCGCGGTGCGCGATTTCTTCGGCTCGTCGCAGCTCTCGCAGTTCATGGACCAGACCAATCCGCTGTCCGAAATCACGCACAAGCGCCGTCTCTCGGCGCTCGGACCGGGCGGTCTTTCGCGCGAACGCGCCGGCTTCGAAGTGCGCGACGTGCACCCGTCGCATTACGGCCGCATCTGCCCGATCGAGACGCCGGAAGGCCCGAATATCGGTCTGATCAACTCGCTCGCGACCTTCGCGCGCATCAACAAATACGGCTTCATCGAAACGCCCTATCGCAAAGTGAAGGACGGCCGCGTCACCGAAGAGGTGATCTATCTCTCGGCGATGGAAGAGGCGCGTACACGGTCGCGCAGGCCAATGCCACGATCGATGAGCGCGGCAGTTCACGGAAGACATGATCTCTGCCGCATGCCGGCGACGTCTCCGGTGCCGCGCGACAAGGTCGACTTCATGGACGTGTCGCCGAAGCAGCTTGTTCGGTCGCGGCGGCGCTGATTCCGTTCCTGGAGAACGACGACGCCAACCGCGCGCTGATGGGCTCGAACATGCAGCGCCAGGCCGTGCCGCTGGTTCGCGCCGAGGCGCCGTTCGTCGGCACCGGCATGGAAGGCGTGGTGGCGCGCGACTCAGGCGCGGCGATGGCAGCGCCGCGCCGGCGTCGTCGACCAGATCGACGCGACCCGTATCGTCATCCGCGCGACCGAAGAGACCGATCCGGCAAACCGGGCGTCGACATCTATCGACTGATGAATTCCAGCGCTCCAACCAGAACACCTGCATCAACCAGCGGCCGCTGGTGAGGATGGGCGACAGGTGAGAAAGGGCGACATCATCGCCGACGGTCCCTCGACCGAACTCGGCGAACTCGCGCTCGGCCGCAACGTCCTGGTCGCGTTCATGCCGTGGAATGGCTACAACTTCGAAGACTCGATCCTCCTTCCGAGCGCATCGTGAAGGACGACGTCTTCACTTCGATCCACATCGAGGAATTCGAGGTGATGGCGCGCGACACCAAGCTCGGCCCTGAGGAAATCACGCGCGACATTCCGAACGTGTCGGAAGAGGCGCTGAAGAATCTCGACGAAGCCGGATCGTGTATATCGGCGCGGAAGTGCGCGCCGGCGACATCCTGTGCGGCAAGATCACGCCGAAGGGCGAAAGCCCGATGACGCCGGAAGAAAAGCTTCTGCGCGCCATTTTCGGCGAGAAAGCCGCCGACGTGAGCGACACCTCGCTCCGGTGCCGCCGGGCGTGCAGGGCACGGTCGTCGAAGTGCGCGTGTTCAATCGCCATGGCGTCGACAAGGACGAGCGCGCGCTCGCGATCGAGCGCGAGGAAATCGAACGTCTCGCGAAGGACCGCGACGACGAACAGGCGATCCTCGACCGCAACGTGTTCGGCCGTCTTGCCGAAATGCTGGAAGGTCGTCAAGGCATCGCCGGTCCGAAGGGCTTCAAGAAAGATTCCAAGATCACCCGCGCGGTGCTCGACGAATATCCGCGTTCGCAATGGTGGCAATTCGCCTCGCCGAACGACAAGCAGATGGCCGAGATCGAGGCCATCCGCAAGCAATATGACGAGTCGAAGAAGCGGCTGGAGCAGCGCTTCCTCGATAAGGTCGAGAAGCTCCAGCGCGGCGACGAGTTGCCGCCCGGCGTGATGAAGATGGTCAAGGTCTTCGTCGCGGTGAAGCGCAAGATCCAGCCCGGCGACAAGATGGCCGGCCGCCACGGCAACAAGGGCGTCGTCTCCAAGATCGTGCCGGCGGAAGACATGCCGTTCCTCGCGGACGGCCAGCCGGTCGACATCGTGCTCAATCCGCTCGGGGTGCCGTCGCCGCATGAATGTCGGCCAAATCCTCGAGACGCATCTCGGATGGGCTTGCGCCGGTCTGGGTAGCGCATCGGCCAGGCGGTCGACGCGTATTACGCGAAGCAGGACACGACGTCAGGCTGAAGGAGACGCTGAAGAAGATCTATGGTGATGACGAAGACGATCAAGTCGCTTGGCGATAAGGGCCTGATCGAGCTTGGTCAGAATTTGCGGATGGCGTTCCGATCGCCACCCCGGTTTTCGACGGCGCCAAGGAAGCGAAATCGAGGAGATGCTCGAGCTCGCGGGTCTCGACTTCCGGCCAATCGACTCTATGACGGCCGCACGGGCGAAGCTTCGATCGCAGATGACGGTCGGCTAATCTACATGCTGAAGCTCGGCATCTCGTGGACGACAAGATCCACGCGCGCGCGATCGGCCCTATTCGCTCGTCACCCAGCAGCCGCTGGGCGGCAAGGCGCAGTGGCGGCCAGCGCTTCGGCGAAATGGAAGTGTGGGCGCTCGAAGCCTACGGCGCCGCTTACACGCTGCAGGAAATGCTGACGGTGAAGTCGGACGACGTCGCCGGCCGAACGAAGGTCTACGAAGCCATCGTGCGCGGAGACGACACGTTCGAAGCCGGTATCCCGGAAAGCTTCAACGTGCTGGTCAAGGAAATGCGCTCGCTCGGCCTCAACGTCGACCTGCACAATTCCAAGCAGCAGCGGCCTGGTATATGCCCGAGGCGGCAGAGTAATTCGCGAAACGAGACGGGACGGCGAGGGCGCCGTCCCGACCTGATGCGAAACAGAATTCAGACGGCCCTCCGGGATGTCAATCCCCACGGCCGAGGAGAAGACGATGAACCAGGAATCGCTACAATCTTTTCAGCCCGGACGGCGCCGGCTCAGGTCTTCGACCAAATCCGGATCTCGATCGCGAGCCCGGAAAAGATCCTGCTCCTGGTCTTACGGCGAGATCAAAAAGCCGGAAACGATCAACTACCGTACCTTCAAGCCGGAGCGCGACGGTCTGTTCTGCGCGCGCATCT
>CAWCZP010000021.1:0-283720 GCA_963800055.1 uncultured Acidobacteriota bacterium | reverse complement strand
CACGGCTCCATCATCAACATCACCTCGATCCATGGCGGCGCAGGATTCCCGAACCATGCGGCCTACGCGGGGACCAAAGGCGCCGTCATCGGATTCACGCGATCGCTTGCCATCGAGCTGGCGCCCAGGCACGTGCGGGTGAACGCCGTCGGTCCCGGTGTCATCGAGGTGCCTCGCTACTTCGACATGCCGGGCTATACGACCGAGTTCGGCAACACGCTGATCCCGTGGGGTCGTGTCGGGCGCCCGAGCGACATCGCTCCGGCCGTCGCGTTTCTCGCGGGCGATGGCGCCGACTTCATTACCGGGCAGACGCTCTACGTGGATGGCGGCACGAACGCGCGCATGGGTCTTTTCTGGGAGAGCCCGGCCCAGTGAGAGAGCGTACGCACCCTGTGCGGTTGTCCTGAGAACACGATGATCCCCGGCGAAACGATCAATCTGCGCGCGGTCGAACGCCACGATGTGCCTCTGCTCCACGGTTGGTTCAACGATCCAGTCCTGATGGATGGCTGGGGCTGGAGTGCTCCGGCTCGCTCGATTCAGCATGTGGCAGGCAGGTCGACGACTGGTTGGCGCGGGAGACGGCGTTCGATCGGCCGGAGGCGCTCATCGCCGAATCGCTCGCGGGCGACCCCATCGGACTGGTGTCGTACGCGTCGACCGGCCAGAAGCCCGCTCCGTCGAGCTTTCGCTTCTGGTCGACGCCGGCTGCTGGAGTCAGGGATTCGGAATGGACATGATGCAGACCATCCTCGAAGCCTGCTTCGCCGGGTGGGAGTCCACCGCATCGGCGTTCGTGTCGAAGAAGGCAATGAGCGCGCTTTGGCTCTCTACCGCCGCCTTGGCTTCCAGGAGGAGGGCCGCTTCGCCAGGCTGCGTTTCGGGATGGCCAGCACCAGGACGTGCTCCTACTGGGGCAACTTGCCGCGGAATGGGCCGCCCGTGGAGTCGAGCAGGATCGCCGCGGATCACTGAGCCGGATCGATGAAGCCCTTGCCGGCAACGGGCTCGAGCATGAACCGTTCTCCCAACCGGCGATCAGCGGTCTGGCGCGGGCGATGACGCTTTCACGTCATCACCGGCCAGCGACGCCGCGTGGTCCGCTTCGCTGCGCCAGACCTCGGTGACCCAGATCCCATCCGGGTCGTCCGGCATCGTGTTCACGATCCATACCTCGCAACCAGGCAGGTCCGCGACAAGATCGGCCGCCTCCAGGAGAATCTCGAGTAGCGCCTCCCGCCGCCCGGGCTGCGCGTTCATGATTCCGCAGAGCCCGTATCGACTCACTGCTCCCCTCCTGTGCCGCTCGCTGCCCGGCCCGGTATTCACCCGCCGGTCGAATGACTTCGCGGATTGAGCTGGACGCTGAGTCCAGTACCAGGCCAAAGACGATCCAGCAGAGCACTACCAGCAGCGCAACGCCGCGATCTGAATCAGCGCGGTCTTCAGGGCTGAGCGGTGTCGTAGGTCTCCGGAATCGTCCGCCGGTCGATATAGACTGCGCTCATGCCGGGCCCGACGAACGGGATGAGCGCCAGCAGCGCCCCGAATACCAGCGTCTTCCACGCCGGCCGCGCGCGCTCGGGAGGGAGATAGGGACTCGTGGTGAAACCGAACTCCGTCGGTGTACGCAATCGATCCATGTCGCCTCCGGTGGCATGCGCGGAGCCACGCGGGGCGCCGCGCCCGCGATGCTACCCGACAGACGCCCAGCAAGGACGATCGCGATGGAAACCGGCCGGATGACAAACAGCGTGCAACCGGAACTCGCCCAGGATCCCGGCGAGCCCTTTGACGTCATCACCGCCGACGGGAAGCATACCGGCCGGGTGAAATCACGCGCCGAGGTCCACCGTGACGGTGACTGGCACCGGGCGATCCACGTCTGGGTGGCCGGAGTGGACGCGCACGGCGCGCCGTTTCTGACAGTCCAGCGCCGCTCGCCGCACAAGGACACCTGGCCGGATCGCTTCGACGCGACGGTGGGTGGCCACTACCGCGCGGGCGAAACGTTGGCCGAGACACTGCGCGAGGTCGAGGAGGAGATAGGGGTCTCCCGATCTGCAGCACCTGCGGCCCCTTGGCGTCCGCGTCTGCGCCAACGAAGCCCAGCCGGGGATCGTCGACCGGGAGATCCAGGACGTTTTCCTCTTGCGCGACGATCGGCCCCTGGAAACTTCCGGCCAAACCCCGCCGAATTGGCCGCGCTGGTCCGTTTCCCGCTGGAGACCCTGGTGCCATTCCTCGCCGGCGAGAGCTCCGAGATCGGCGGCGAGTCGCGAACACCGGCGGCAACGCGAGCCGAACCCATCACCGCCCGGATCGAAGATTTCATCCCCACTGTCGATCGCTACTTTCTGCGCATCGCCATCGCGGCCCAGCAGCGTGTTGCGCGGGGAGCGCTACGTCGCCGTCTGAATCACCCCCGATCTTCACGGCGACATGTCGGAGTATCCTCCAGCGACGGTGATCGCCGTGCGGAGTCACGGGACGGAAGGTGGCGGTATGGCGATCTCCAAGGAAGACCTGACGGCGCTGACTGCCGAACTGGTGGCGATCGACTCGACCAACCCGGATCTTGTCCCGGGTGGCGCCGGCGAAGCGGAGATCGCGCGGTTCGTCGCCGGCTGGCTCGAGCGCGCGGGACTCGACGTCGACGTGCACGAACTCGGTCCCAGCCGCGCCAATGTGATCGCTATCGCCCGCGGCAGCGGCGGCGGCCGATCGCTCATGCTCAACGCGCACATGGACGTCGTCGGCGCGGGCGGCATGGCCGAGCCCTGGACGCCGCATATCGACGGCACGCGACTCTACGGACGCGGCGCCTACGACATGAAGGCCAGCCTCGCCGCGATCATGCTCGCCGGCCGCGAAGCGGCCAGACTCCAGCTGCGCGGCGACGTGATCGTCACTGCGGTCGCTGACGAAGAGTTCGCCTCGATCGGCGTTCAGGACGTCGTCCGCCACATGCGGGCCGACGCGGCGATCGTCACCGAACCGACCGGGCTCGATCTTTGCGTAGCGCATAAGGGATTCGTCTGGCTGGAGGTGGAAACACACGGCGTGGCATCACACGGATCGCTCCCGGAAGAAGGCATCGACGCCATTGCCAAGATGGGTCCGGTGCTGACCGGACTCGCGGCCCTCGATCGCGAACTGAGGTCGCGGCCCGGTCACGCCTTGCTGGGTCCGGCCTCGATCCATGCCTCGCTCATCCAGGGCGGTCAGGAGCTTTCCACCTACCCGGCCCGCTGTCTGCTCTCGATCGAGCGGCGCACGATCCCAGGCGAAACGACCGCCGAGATCGAAGGGCAGATCGCGGACATTCTCGACCCAGGCCGCCGCGGCTGATTCCTCATTCCAGGCCGAGCAGCGCACGCTCCTCGTCCGCGCCCCGTTCGGCGTGGGCTGGATCAACCGATTGTCGACCTCGCGCGACGGCATCTCGCGCGGGCAATTGGCCGGGAACCAGAGATCGTGGGCGCCGGCGGGTGGATGGATTCGGCTTTCCTTGCCGCCGCCGGACATCCCGACGGTGATCTTCGGACCGGACGGCGAGGGCGCTCACGCCGACGTCGAGTGGGTCGATCTGGTGAGCGCATCGCGCACCGCGGACGCGCTCCTCGGAATCATTGCTGAGTTCTGTGCGTGACGAACGCGATCGAGCGCAAGGGCATCGTATGAGCGAATTGCGCGATCCCTATGAACCGATGGCAACCGAGGCAAACGGACTCGGCCCCGCGGACGTCGATTGCCCGCGCTCGCGAGGCGCTGGCGCCGGTACGCGACGCGTTGGAGCGGGCGGGATTCTATGCCTACGGCACGATCGACGACGAGAACCGCTGGGTCATCAGCGCCGACGATGAGGCCGGACACGTCGATGTCCGGGTCGGTCCGGACGGGTATGAGCTCGAGCTCTGGGCGACCGTCACCGGGTCTCTTCAGCGAAGAGGAGAATGACTTCCGCCGCCGCGCGATGGAGCGCCTCGCCCGCATGTCGCATCCCCGCCGTGCGGCAGGGATTCCTGGCCCCACACCAGTCCGCCTGGTGGGACGAGACCGAAGGCGGCCCCGGCGCTCGCATCCGCTTACGAACTGCCCTTCACCGCCGCCGACCAGACCGGGATCTTCGCTCGCGAGCGCCTGCCGGAGCTGGAGAAGCTCCTCGACTTCATCGCGACGCAAGTCGCGACGTAGGATGATGGGGTGATAGGTGATGGGCATCGGGTGTATAGGAGAGGACACAGGCACGTTCCGGTCAGGTCAGATCCTATCCCATCACCACGAACAAGCGAGCAATCACCCTGTCGCCCTCGTCTCACCCTACATGAATCGCCGGCCGGGTCGCGGGGTCGGGGTCGGTCTGGCGCAGGATCTCGCGGGTCACGGGGGCGATGTCTCCCTCGCCGAAGATGACGAAGCGGGCCAGGTACTTCAGTGGGTTGCCCTCGGTCCAGCCGAAGTAGGCGTGCGGCTTCTTGCCGGTCCGGTCGCGGATGGCCAGCAGCGTGGCGGCCAGCCCGTTGGGGACGGACGCGCTCTCGACCTGGAGCACCCGGAACCCCGAGATCTCCTCCCCCTGCACCTTGACGTTCGAGGCGAAGTCCGAGGCGTCTTTGACCGTCACCTCGAGGAAGAGCACGGGATCGCCGGCCGGGATGTGGCTCGCCTCCCGCTCCTCCCGCTCCTTGACCAGGTACTCCCGGGTATTCCGCTCGTCCGGGTGATTGGCGATCAGACGCAAGGAGCCGCGCTTGCGCCGCCTCCCGGATGAATCGCTCCGCGGTCTCGTCGAACTCGACCTCGGTGGCGCGCAGCTCGGTCGAGCGCACGACCCGGGAGATCAGCGAGATGACGACGATCATGACGAAGAAGATCGCCGCCATCTTCAGGCCGCTTGGATTCTCGAAGATCGTGTTGAGAAAGGCGTAGATGAAAATCACCATGACCGCGCCGAACCAGACGATCGCCCCCCGCTCCTTCTTGCGCCATTCCGAGAGGAAGACCGCCACCGAGGCCGAGGTAATCACCGCCAGGACGCCGGTCGCATACGGCCCGGCCTGGGCGTTGATATCGGCTTGAAAGAGGATCGTCACCACGAAACAGATCAGCGTGTAGACGATGACCAGCGGCCGGGTGGCTCGCGTCCAGTCGGGCGCCATGCCGTAGCGCGGGCAGGTAGCGGGGCACGATGTTGAGCAAGCCGGCCATGGCCGAGGCGCCGGCAAACCAGAGAATCAGGATCGTCGAGACGTCGTAGACGGTGCCGAAGACGTCGCCCAGGATACTCGTGAGCGAGGAAGGCCAGCGCGCGGCCATTCGCCTCACCACCCTCTTCGAACGCCTCGTGCGGGATGAGCAGCGTCGTCACGAGGCTGCTCGAGATCAGCATCACGCTCATGATCGACGCCGCGACCGTGAGCAACCTGCCCGTGTTCCGGATGCGGCACTCCGGCCGCCGCGGATCGTCGGTCGCGCAACCCCTGACCAGCGGCATGACGACGACCCCGGTCTCGAACCCGGAGAGCCCAAGCGCCAGCCGCGGAAAGAGGAAGATCGCGGTCAGCGCCATGGCGATGGGACTGCTGTATTCCAGCTGAAGCGAATCGCGCCAGTTGCCGAGCAGAGACGGGATGCAGCCCGATCTCCCAGTAGGCGCGGGCGAGCACGACGACATTGAGTGCGAGGTAGAGCGCCACGATGCCGACGGCGACGCCGATCGCCTCCGAGAACCCACGCAGGAAGAAGATGCCGAGCAGCAAGATCAAGCCGAGAGTGACCGGAATCTCGTAGCCCACCAGAGAGCGGCCAAACGGGTTCTCCGTGATGTGGGCCGCGGCGTCCGAGGCGGAGATGGTGATCGTCACGACGAAGGCGGTCAGGACGAAGCTGATCAGCACCAGGACCAGGATCTTGCCCTGCCACCACGAGAGGAGCCGCTCCAGCATCGAGATCGAGCCGTCGCCATGGGGGCTCTCCGCGGCGACGCGCCGGTACATGGGCAGCGCGCCGAAGAGGGTCACGAGCACCAGGACCAGGGTCGCCATCGGGGCCAGTGATGCGGCGGCGAGCGCGGCGATGCCCGGCTGGTAGCCGAGGGTCGAGAAGTAATCGACGCCGGTCAAGCACATCACCTGCCACCAGGAGTGCTTGTGGGCTCCGTGCTCCGATGTGTGCGGACCCTCCAGATCTTCGGGTTGACCGTGGAGGAGCCACCGGCGGACGCCACCGTTTGGTGGGATCGACTTTTGTGGTCCGACCCGGACGGTTGTACTGGCGTCGATCTGACACTCTGTCCCCCACGACGAGCCTTGGCTGCGCCGCGCGGAATTACGCATCAGGCTTCGCGGATGTGCAAGCCGACGGGGGTGATGAGGTGATGGGTAGTGGGTGATGGACTATCGGCTATCAGGCTCGTCCACAGCCGTCTGGCCGTCTTCTTCCGACTCACCGACTTCCCGACTTCTCGACTCCGCTACAAACACGAACCCGGCCTCTTGGGCCGGGCACGTGCGGGAAGGGGAAGGGGTTTGGGTTCGAGAAGCGGTGGGTCTGGGGAGGGCTCGCCGGCTTCTTGCACCTATCTACGTCGCCCTCGCCTGGAAATCGGATTCACCGCCTGCCCGATTCCAGCGCGGCGTCGGGTTCCTTGGTTCCGTAGACCGTTTGTCGCCGCGCGCTGACCAGATCGTCGGTCTGCAACGGTATCGATCCCTTGCCAACCCAGCACCTGGCGCACGAACTCCAGCCCCGCCTCGAACTCCGGCTGCACCACCTCGTCCGCGCCCCTCGCGGAGAGCCCGCTGACGTCGCCGGTGCCCGGCGCGCGGACGATGACGTGGATCGCCGGGTTCAGCGCCCGCGCGTTCCGGATCACCGCCTCCGTGGCCAGCAGGTCGGGCGTCGTCACCGCGACGGTCCGCGCCGTCGGCACTCCCGCGCTCTCCAGCTCGGCGCGCGACGCCGCGTCCCCGTAGAGCGCGTCGATGCCCCGCTCGCGCAAGTCGCGCACGATCGCCGGATTGAGCTCGATCACGCTGTACGGCTGATCCCAGCGATCGAGCGCCGCGCCGATCTCGGCCCCGACCCGGCCAAACCCGCAGATCACGACGTGGCCGCCGGCCGGCGCCACCGGCGGCGGTGGTCCGGCGGCCAGCCGCTCCTGCCGCTCCACGCCGGGCAGGTGCTCGGCGATGCGCACCAGCCGCGGCGAGATGGCGACCAGGACCGGCATCGCCAGAATCGAGCAGAGCGCGACCGAGAGGATCGTCCCGTACTCGTCGATGTCGATCAGCCCGTGCTCGAACCCCGAGCTGGCCAGGACGAAGCTGAACTCGCCCATCTGCGCCATGAATACCGCGGCCAGCGTCGCCGTCCGGTGATCGACACCCGCGGCCAGCAGCGCCCCGCCGGTGATCAGCAGCTTCCCGACGACCAACACCAACGCGAACCCGAGCACGAGCTGCCACTGCGCGATCAGCATGAACGGGTCGATCAACATGCCGACGGCGACGAAGAAGAGCGTGGCGAAGATGTCGCGAATCGGGATGATGTCGGCCAGCACCTGCTCTTCGAAGTCCGATCTCGGAGACCACGATCCCGGCCAGGAACGCTCCAAGACCCAGCGACAACCCCGCCGCGTGCGTGGCCAACGCCACCCCGAGGGCGATGGCCACGATGGTGAGCATGAAGAGCTCGCGCGAGCCGGCCCGGGCGACGACGCGCAGCAGCGGCGGCACGAGCCGGGTGCCGAGGAGAAACGCGGCGATCAGGACCACCGCCGAGATCAGCAGCGATTGCCGCGATGCCGAAGCCGCCGCCACGCTGGCCGGCGATGACCGGCATGAGCGCCAGCATCGGCGCCAGGCTGAAATCCTGGACGATCCCGAGCCCGAGCGCCACGCGGGCATGCGGACTCTCCATCTCTCCCCGGCCCAGGAGCATCTTGAGGGCGACGATCGAGCTGGAGATGGCGAACGCGCCGCCAAGCAGGAGAGCCGCCCCAATGTCCAGCCACCCGCCAGCCCGGCCGCAGTTCCCAGCACGCATCGTCAGCGGGATCTGGATCGCGCCACCCAGCAACGCGGCGCGGCGGACGCGGATCACTTCGCTGAGCGAGAACTCGACCCCGAGGCCGAACATCAGCAGCGCGACGCCGAGATTCGCCAGCAGCTGGACCCGATCCACATCGGCCACCAGACCGGGCGTGTTCGGTCCGATGGCCAGTCCCGCCAGGATGTACCCGATCAGCGCGGGCAATCCCAGGCGCTGCGCGATGAGACCGCCGATCGTGGCCGCGCCGAGCGCGATCACGATGTCGACGATGAGGCGAACATCCTCCATGCCCGCGCTCCCGCCCTACGCCCTACGCCTCACGACCCACGACTCTACGACTTCGACTCACCGACTTAGCGACTTACCGCTCACGCGCGAAAAAACACGCTAAGCGTACACGGCCAGCAGCACCCCGAGCAGGACCGGCCAATAGGCCAGCACCGGAATCAGATTGTTGCGGTGCTGACGAACTTCACGTTCATCGGCGAGGCGAGCACGATCGCGTTCACCACGACGGCCACAATGACCGCCGTACAGGAGGATGGGGATCATCTCGATGTAACTCAGCCCTGGCGTACCAACACCGCGTTCAGATTTGGTTGTGTTTCAGAATCACCGCGAAAAGGAGTCCACTTGCGGCGCCGAACACGCCCGCCGTGCTGAGCTGGAAGCGGCCTTTGAGGTTCTCGTCGTCCGTGGTCAGCATCAGCAGCCCAAAGAGGAGACACGGCCACGGCGAGGGCGAAGACGAATGCTCGAAAAACGGGCCGACGAAATTGCGATCCAGCACCAGATTGAAATAGAGCTCGGGCAACCGCACGACATTCGCCGGCATCACCGATCCCGAATGAGGTGCTGTACGGCTGATCGGAGAAGCTGAACCCGGAATAGACCGGGGTCCACCCGCAATAGACGAACTCGCGCTCGATTCCCGGCAACGCCCGACGGGTCCATTCGTGACGTACGCGTCGAAATCGGGCACCAGGACAATACCGACGCGGAAAGTCGCGCGACCACATCCGCAGCCAGAGATCCTGCTCATCGAAAGGGAACCCGGCGTACTCGAAGGGCTGGCGCAGCGTCGCCGCGAAATACCAGCCGACCGTCTCGACCCCGTCCTTTTCGTATCGATAGGCCTCCTTGGCGTCGTACGCTTCCTTGATCGCCTCCACGAGCACGACCCCTTGCTCAAGTCTCCTGGCACATCCGGGCCGTACCGCTGCCAGACATACCCGGATACCTGGACGTTGCCGCCGCTCAGGAACTCCATCGACTGGATCATCACGCCGGTCGGGATGCGAATGGGGTCAACATTCGTCGGCTAGGTGCTCGGCGAGATAGGCATCGGTTTCCGCGGCACTGGTCACCAGGGTTCCATGCCACCGATTCTGCCGCTCAGTACCGGCAATCGCTGCCCAAGCGACGATCAACGCGACCAACAACGCGATCGACCAGGCGGCCGCCGCCTCGTAGGAGGATCGGTGAGAACCTCCTGGTAACCCGTCATCGAGGTATTGAAGACAACTTCGCCGCAGACTTCACCCTCAGCGGCCCACGACCGGCCACGAAACGTACGACCGTCTTCAAGTGCTAACAATGCTTGGGTTTTGGTGGTCATAATTGCCGAGGTTAATCATTGGTCATATATCATTTGTCATTTCTCATTTGTTATTTAGGAAGCCGAAGGTCCGCAATGACAAATGACAAATGATATATGACCAATGATTACTGACTGCTCTTAATAAACTGCTGCGCTTCGTTCAACCAGCGCTTGCTCGCGCGATATTTATACGCCGGCGCGGTCTTCACCGCTTCAATACACGCCTGCATCAGGCTCGTCGCTTCTCGCTTGTGCCCCAGGCCCGCGTGTGCGCGGCCCATAAGATACAACCCTTCCGGATCTGACGGCCGGTGCTCGAGGAACTGATTCAACGCCGTCCGAGCATCTTCAAACTGTCCTGCCGCGATGTACGTTGCCGCCACTTCACGCCAAATCTCATGCTGCGAGTGCGCAGGATTACGCGCCACTACATGCTCGAAGTTCTGAATCGCGTCGGCATATCTCTTCTGCTGTAAGGCGATGCGTCCGAGCTGATAACTCGCATCGATCTCTTCAGCATCGATCTGAAGCGCGCGTTCAAATCGTTCACGCGCCTGCTCCAACTCGCCACGGCCCTGGTGAATCAGTCCGAGATTGTAGTGCGCGGACGCATCCGCGGGATTCAACGTCGCTGACTCAAGGTTCTGCTTGAACGCTGCCTTCGAACGATGACTGCCGAGGATGTCGCTGAAGAAACCGCGCAACAGCAGGAACAGAAGAATCAACAAAAACGGCGAACCGAGGACACCTGAAAACAAAGCGAGCGCGATTGGCGCAACAAAGAGCGCAGCAAAGCAAGCGACTGCAGAAACACCAAAGGCCCGAGCCGTCGACATTCTAAACGTCTCTCTAACCGCGAAGACCACGCCGATAGCCAACAATATGCGATGAAAAAACGCGACAACGCTATATGCGAGAAAAACCGGGTTCTTAAACAAGTCAGCGAATTCCGGTGCCTGGAGGGCTGCCGGTAACGCAGCGCGACTCTCGTCCGCATGCAGGAGCATGTAAGCCACGTAGTTCGCCTGGATTCCCGAATAATGAAAAAGCGTCGCAATGAGTATCGCAAAGATGTTGGCAGCCGTGAGTGAATAGAAAATAGTCGCGGCCAGCGGTGCATACTCCTGAGTAATCACTACTCGAAAACTGCCGCGACGGTCGAACATGTTTGCAACCAGTGTGAGAATCGGCACCAGCACCATCGCCACTACGGCAATGATCTTCACACCATGCGAAAGCTCAGAAACAAATCCGACGCCTGCGCCCGCAAACCTCTTGGTGATCAAGCCGTAGGCAACCTGGCTCGCCAGGGCAATAAACGCCACCGGCGCCAGTGAACGGTCGCGCATCTCACGCATCCCACGTGTGGGAGCGTGAAAGATCATGAGCAGCGAACGCACCCAGTTAATCATATGAGTCTGATGCTCAAGGCTGTTGCGCGGGATCACTCATCGGGGAATCCGACAACTCTGGCGTATAGGGTCGCGGCGCGCCCGGAGGAGGATGGATGTCCTCGTGATGTATGACGCTCGCTGACGTCAACGGCCAGTAGCGAAACAGGGCCTTGCCGTAAATATACTTCTTCGGCACCAAACCCCAGATTCTCGAATCGCTCGAGTTGTCGCGATTATCACCCATTACAAAGTAATAATTGGGTCTGACGTAAATCGGTGTCTGGCTTCGATGCGACAAGTTCAGCCGCTGGTCAAGATAGCTCTCTTCAATATCGCGACCATTTACGCGCACGATTCCTTCATGTATTTCGATTGTGTCACCGGGTAGTCCGATGACACGCTTGATGTAACTTTTCGACGGATCGTCGGGAAACCAGAAAACCACGATATCGCCGCGCTCGAGCTTGGGCGCCCAGCGATACTCGTCGTAATAGATCAGCTTGTTGACGAAGATCCGTTCGCCGTCGTGCAGGCGAGGCAACATCGACGTGCCTTCAACTTTTACCGGCTGCACGATAAAGACAACGACGAGCGCCGCGATCATCAGCGCGAAGATCAGATCGCGGAGAAGCAGGCGTGCTTCCGACCACAGGTCGTTCCGCGACACATCCTCGGGTTTGTGTTCCTGAATGTCTTTGTCGTCGTCGACGTGAATGCCACCAAACGGCGGTGGCCTGCGTTTTCGAATTCCGAACATAGGCGGTTTTGAGGTTACTTTCGCGTCGCTCCCTTGTCAAACCAAATGTATCCCCCGATACACAGATTGATTTGATTCATCTGTATAACCTGTGGATCGATCGTGAAAGCCTTTTCCTTGACAGGCTTTACCAACGCTCTCTATCATCGTCGCCTGCATTTTGCGTCCCCAGGCGGAGGCAGAAAAGAGGCCCCTACAGGTGATCAAGCTAGATATCATCAATCGCGTTGCTGACAAAACCGGCGTGCCGAAGATGAAAGCGGAGCAGGCCGTCGAAGCTCTGTTCCATTCGATGAAGGAGGCATTGACCAGGGGTGAGCGAATCGAGTTGCGGGGATTCGGTGTGTTTGTCGTTAAACCGCGGAAACGTGGCGTGGGCCGAAATCCGCGCACAGGCGAGGAAGTCGCGATACCTTCCGGTAAGACGATACGATTCAAGCCGGGTAAGGAACTTCAGGCACACGAAGACGGCGAAACCGTAGTTGACGATACAAACGACGACGACGAGGATTTCTAGGGTCAGCCACTCAGATTTTTATGACGCGAGGGTGGCGACTGCACGGCGGGTTATTTCTTCTCACCATCGCCACGACCACTGTGGCGGGCATGTTTCACGCAGCACCGCTGCTTTCCCTTTCCGAGCCACCTCTCAATAATCCGCTGGATTACTTGCTCTATGTTCCTCTCACGTATTTCTACTCGATTTTCGAGCTGATCAGACATGCGTTGAACCATCCACAGGTGTTCACAGAAGGCGCGACGTTCTCAGCTTCGTTGCTGGCGATTCTGTTCTCGCATGAAATGGGACACTACCTCGCATGCCGCTACTATAAAGTGGACGCGACCTTTCCCTATTTCATTCCGGCGCCGCCCGTGTTTATTGCTGGGACTTTCGGCGCATTCATCAAAATCAGATCGGCGATTCCGTCGCGCCGCGCGCTGTTTGATATCGGTCTAGCCGGACCACTGGCGGGTTTCGTAGTTGCGCTACCGCTGTCGGTGGTCGGAGTGTTGACGGTTGGACCATCACTGCCACCGCAAGACTATTCGATGTACCTCAACGATCCGTTACTCTTTCGTTTGATAGCTAAGCTGGGCGATGTACCTCTCGATCCTTACTCAGCGGGCAATGCTTACTACATGGCGGCGTGGATTGGTCTGCTGGTGACGAGTTTGAATCTAATGCCGGTGGGCCAGCTTGATGGCGGACACGGAACGTTTGCGCTCTTCGGCGGACGTGCGCATCGGCTGATCGGGCGGGTAGCTTTCGTGACGATGTCGGTATTGGCAGGTCTGGGATTCTGGTGGCACGGCAGCCCAAGCGGCTTTCTCTACGCAGTCCTCCTGGGCGTCGTCATGAGGCTCCCCCACCCTCAACCCGCCGTGATGGAACCCCTCGGAACAAAAAGAATTTTGATCGCGATCCTAACGCTTATCGTCTTCGCCCTATGCTTCTGGCCTTTCCCGATAACCATTACTTAGCCACAAAAGGCACAAAACCTTTCACCAGTTAACGATGAGTTTGACCGGTTAATCGGTTGTGCTTTTTGTGCCTTTTGTGGCTAAGTCGTGGCGGCGGGAAGGAGGCCTTTGATTTCGCGGACCACGCGGGCGACTTCTTCCTGGTTGGCTAAAGCGATCATGAAGAATTTGTAGCCCTGGTGGAAGCAGATCACGCCGTTTGCGAAGAGCCACACGCCGTCGAGAAATGGGTTGCCGCCTAATAGCCAACTGATTGGCGCGCCGGTGATCGCACCGGGTTGAAAGATCTGCGCCCACATCGCGGCGCCCGCGGCGCAACTAAACGCGCCAAGCAACGGCGCTCCAACGTACTTCACGATTTTGCGCTCAAACTCTGCGCGCTGTTGTTCAGCTTTGTCGAGTTCACCGCGCCCGATCAGTTCTTCCTGCTTCTTCAAATACTTGTCAAACTTCTCACCCGCTTTGCGCAACCCGTAAACCGGAAGCGCCGAGTGCGTGAACCAGTGTGGATGCGAGCCGATGAGCACTGCATCCAGGCCAGGAAACGCAGCGCCTGCCCTGATTCCCAAAACCAGCGAGACTGTAACAACAGCGGTCTTGCCAGGGTTTTCCTTGATCCAGTCTTTGGCTTTTAGGACGCCGCTCGTTGCGGCCGTTGACGCGCGCGTAAAACTCGCTCCAGTGTTGTAAATGTTCGACGCGCGATCGTAATAGGTCTTAGCGTCGTCAAACACGCGCTTGCCAGTGTCGCCCGCAACGTCTCTGACAGTCTTCCCGGCTTTCTTTACATTCTTTACAGTCTCTGACGCAGCACGCCGCGCGGTTTCACCGACCTCTTCTTCGTCTGTCAACCGTTCGGCTTCGGCGCGCAGTCGCTCTGCGCTATTCGCCATCGTCTCGGCCCCGCGCTTTGCAGCTTCCCCGGCCGCTCGCGCGCCCTCTCCGACCAAATCGGAGATCGCATATTTCTCGTCGAACTCACGGGCCTTCCGGCGGGCCGCCTGTTGCCATTCGTCAAACTTTTCCTTGTAGTCAGCCATTCCTATCCTCGCGGTGCAAGTCCTATATTTCCATCGCCTTGTACGTCTCCCGCGGCCATCGAGTTCGACTTCATCGATTCCAGCGCGACCACCTGATCGCGGCCGTTTCGCTTGGCTTCGTACAAGGCAACATCTGCCGCCTTCACAATATCAGCAGCAGTTTGAGCGTCGCTCGGACATTCCGCAACCCCAAAACTCGCGGTTATGTGGCCGGCCTTCGGAATCTCAATGGCTTTGATCGCCGCGCGCAAGCGTTCTGCAACTTCAAATCCGCCCTCTTTCCGTGTTTCAACGAGCAGCACGGCAAACTCTTCGCCACCAATACGGGCCGCCAGATCGATTCCTCGGGTACCTTCTCGCAACACTTTACCGATGCGACGTATCGCGTCATCACCGGCGTCGTGGCCAAAGGTGTCGTTGAGATTCTTGAAACTGTCGATATCGATCATCAGCAGGCTGAACGGGTGCTCAAACCTCTGCACGCGACCGACTTCGCGTTCCAACTGTCGTTCAAATCTGCGACGGTTCGCCAGGCCAGTCAGATGGTCCGTAAACGCGGCCTCCTCACATACGTCCAGGTAAGCCTTGAACTCGAGCAGCGTCCTGGTCCTGGCAAGCAAAAGGTCCAGGTCAGTCGGGTCGGTGATATAGCCCAACGCACCGACCTCGTGACGCCCTTCTCAGGTCTTCAGACCTGCGGCCTGCCGCAGTCTGCATGATAACTGGGATGAATTTGGTGACCGGATTGGCCCTAATTCGCTGGGCCAATTCGTAGCCATTCATCCGGGGCATCATGACGTCGGTTATCACCAGGTCAGGTTGATAAGATTCGATGGCAGCGAGCGCTTCGTCGCCATCAGTGGCCGTGGTTACGTTGTACCCGGCGAGGATCAGCGCAGCCTCGATCAGGTGTAATTTGTCCGGATTATCGTCAACGACGAGGATGTTAGATTTTGACTCCATAAAACGTGAAAAGTGGACCTTTATAGTCTTGCACCCTTACAAGCTTCATGCTACAGTTCGGGCCTCGGTTAAACGTTCGTAGCCGGTACTCGCCCTAGCATCGTCAAAAAGATTCAATCGAGAAATAACAAGCCCGGGAAAACATCGTGCGGGTCTCCTTACAATCGTCGTATTACTAACCCGCACAAGACCACTGCGAACAAAGACCTACCGACTGCCGTACACCGATCAAGCGGGAAACTGTGACTCGATGCCCAAAAGGACATGGAGATGAATGCCCTGCAGGAACAAAAGCGCGCACGAGATTTAACTCCCGAAGATCGCGCTGAAATGATTCGCCAACTGGAATTTGGCTCAACACTTGACGACACCCTAATTAGCGACATGGCGCGCAATTCAGTGGTCCTTGACTTCCGCCGCCGTCGCTTCGTTTACCGTGCCGGCGAACCCGCGGATTGTCTTTATGCGATCGTCCATGGCCGAATAAAACTCTGTCGCATCGAAACTGAAACAGGCCGCGAAGCCGTAATTGATATCCTTCCTGAGGGATCCTTATTTGGGGAGTCAGCTCTATATTCTACTGCGGGGCAACGAGCGAATTCTGCAATCGCCTACGAAAACTCCAGGCTCCTGCGAATCCAGGTCGGGGATTTCAAACGGGGGATGGCTGAGGATGACCGCCTTCATGATTACACTTTCCGCTTGATCGGTCAACGCCTTGATCACGCGGAGCGCCGGCTCGCCGATTTCGCACTCAATGCGATTCCGGCACGATTGGATCGCCTGCTTGCCGATTTTTCTCTGCGTTATGGTGTCTCTGAACCCGAGGGTGTACTCATCGATATCCCCCTGCCTCATCGCGAAATCGCCTCAATTGTCGGCTCGACCAGAGAAAGTGTTACCGTGCGCTTGAATGCCATGCGTCGCGAAGGTACGATCGCATTCGTCAAACGACGAATACTGATCAAGCGCCCTGCGTCTCTTTGAGAGTGGGCCGTGCGCGTGGCTCAAGTTCATGAAATGCCCAACCTGCGGTAAGCCGATCGAGTGGAAAGACAATCTTTTTCGTCCCTTCTGTTCTGAGCGGTGTCAACTTGTAGATCTCGGCCGGTGGGTTGAAGGTGAATATCGAGTCCCCGGTGAACCGCTCCCCCAGGAACAAACTGAAACTTCCGCAGTAGAGAATGACTTCGACAAAGAGATCTGAATTTTTGTGCCTTATTGTGGCAGCAACTTTGATTTCACTCGTTGCTTGCAACAGCAACGACACAACCAACACGAACACGCCAGTAATCTCTGCTCCACCACCAGGCACTACGTTTCCCATGCCACCGATGAACGGCGCTTCCCTGGTCAACATGGGCTGGGTGAAACGAGATGGGAAACGCTCCGTCTTTTCCGAATACAAAGGCAAGGTGCTGATCCTGGACTTCTATGCAACGTGGTGTATTCCGTGTCGCGATAGTGTTCCACATTTGATCGGACTTCAGAAGAAGTTTGAAGATCAAGGGCTGAGAGTTGTTGGTCTAAACGTTGGTGGACCAGGCGACGAACAAGAAGTTCCTGCCTTCGCGAAAGAGTTTGGCATTCAGTACACACTAGCGACGCCGGACGAAGATCTCATAGGCCTTCTGCTCGCGGAAAATGACGCAATCCCGCAAACTTTCGTTTTTGATCGTCAGGGCCAACTCGTCTATCGTCTAATTGGTTTTGGACAAGGATCGGGCGAGGTAATCGATCGTGCTGTCGACACAGCGTTGAAATCTCAAGCTCCTTAGAATCGTGCACAGGTCGTAACGTTGAGAAAAGCAAAAATCCTAATCACTCTTGGTCCAGCATCACGCGAACCCGAGGTTGTCGAACAACTGATCGCGGCCGGTGCGAATGGCGTGCGCATCAACATGTCGCACGGTACGCATGCAGAGAAAACCGTCGACATCGAACGCGCACGCGCAGCAGCGAAGAAAGTCGGACAACCGATCGCCGTGCTCGTCGATCTTTCAGGCCCGAAGATTCGAACCGGTGAACTGAAAGACGATCAACCGGTAAAACTCACGCCCGGCGCCATCTTCACCATCACAACGCGGCCAGTGATAGGCGACGAGCACCAGGTTTCCACCAATTATCCGGACCTGCCGCGTGTTGTTAACACAGGAACACGAATGTTGCTCGACGATGGCGCGCTGTCGTTGACTGTCGAAAGCATCAGCGACACGGATGTGATTTGCAGAGTTGTCGATGGAGGCCTACTGGGAGAGCGGAAAGGAATCAATCTGCCGGGCGTTCCGCTGCCGATCGATTCGCTGACTGAGAAAGACATGGTCGATCTCAAGTGGGCAGTCGAGCAGGATGCTGACTACATCGCACTGTCGTTCGTTCGCCGCGCCAGCGACTGTGAGCACGCCAAGAAGTTGATTGCTGAAGCAGGGGGGCATGCGCCGTTAATCGCCAAGATTGAAAAGGCCGAGGCGATCGATCACCTCGATGAGATCATCGCGGCGGCTGATGGAGTGATGGTGGCTCGTGGTGATCTCGGTGTGGAAACGAGTGTTGAGTTGGTGCCGGTTTATCAAAAACGAATCATCGAGAGATCGATTCAAGCCGGAAAGATGGTCATCACGGCGACGCAGATGCTTCAGTCGATGGTGATGAATCCGCGTCCCACGCGCGCTGAAGCTTCTGACGTTGCAAACGCAGTTTGGGACGGCAGTGACTGCGTCATGCTTTCAAATGAAACTGCCACCGGGTTATATCCGGCGATCGCGGTCGCAACGATGGCAAAAATTATCGAAACAGCGGAGACCGGAAAAGAGGACGTAACCGACAGCACTGACCGGACTGCGATGCTGACACAGAGACAGTCCGGACGTGTGAGTCGCGCGCTTTGTGAGGCTGCGGTGTTCGCCGCGGTCGAGATGGGAACCAAAGTCACCGCCGTTTACACCGCTTCCGGTTTGATGGCTCGCAGGCTTTCATCACTTCGTCACGATCAGCGCATTGTCGCACTGACGCACAGGCCCGAGGTCCTTTCAGAGTTAGCGCTTATTTGGGCCGTCGAACCGCTGCTTGTCGAGAAGGCGCGATCAACTGAAGAAATGCTGAAGATTGGTGAACAACGATTGCTCGATGCGCATGTTGTTCAGACAGGCGAAGTGATTGTCGTGATGGCCGGCCGGTTGTCGGGATTGGGTCTGTCGAGCTCAGTGACGATCTTCACGGTTGGCGGCAACCTCGGCCCGACGAGGTGATGTTAGCCACAAAAAGCACAAAACCACAAAATCAGTAGAGCTATTTTGTGACTCTTGTGCCTTTTGTGGCTTCTTAATCAGCACCGATCATTGCGCCGACGCCTTTACCCGCTTTCTGTTCTTCGGCGATTTGCGTGGGCGTCTTTTGTGGGTCGCGCCAGTTGTCGAGAATGCCGACCTGGTGTACGCACTGTAGCGTGCATGTAGGTGCGCACCATTTTTCTGTTTTGTACTCTCGATCGAAATCTTCCATCGTGTACTGGTCTAAAGAAATTCCCGGATAACCTCTTTGCTGCGAGCACCAGTGGACCAGACCCTCCTCGCAGATGTAGAGGTAACGCGCTCCCGCACGACAGCGCCAATTGTAAGGCTTGCCCTCGGCGATGCTGTCCTGAAACCAGTTCAGACGTGCGTGATCCTTGTTTCCGAGTTTCTTGACCTGCTGGAAGATGTCTTTTTCTTTTTCAGAGAGGGGTTTCAGAGTTCCGTCTACGTCGTGTATCACACCGACAGTAGTCGAGAAGCCAAGCTCGACTGCCCTGCGCGCGACGGTCAGCGCGTCGTCAGGATTCTTGATGCCGCCACCAATCACCGAATTGATGTTGACGTGAAAGTCGGCGTGTTCCGACAAGTAACGAAGCTTCTTATCGAGAACGCGAAGACTCTTGCGCGACACCTCGTCGGGTTCGACGTTATCAATGCTGATCTGTAGATACTCGAGGCCGGATTTATTGAGTCGCTTGATACGTTCTGGAGTGAAGTAATAACCGTTTGAGATCAGCCCAGCGATCATTCCACGTGTGCGAATATGCTGGATTATCAGATCGAGATCGGGATGCATCATGGGCTCGCCACCGGAGATCGTGACGATTGAAGTGCCCAGATCCGCGAGCCGGTTAAGCCGGCCTTTGATGATTTCGAGATCAATTGGTTTCGACGTGTGATCGTATTCGTTGCAATAGCCGCAAGCGAGATTGCAACGGCGCATCGGGATGAGGTGGGCCAGCACCGGATGGCGAGTGGACAAGAGAGCGCGGCTGATAAAACTCGCCTCTCGCATTTTCAATTTTAGAAACTTGGTCTTCCTCATTTTGACGCGAAGAATATGCGACCAGGGCGGTCCAACGCAACCGTGCCCACACTCTGGGTGCTGTCAAAACGACGAAGGGCTCTGTTTTGTGACAGAGCCCCTCGGGCTTTTTACCTTGTCGAAACCGTCCCTAGCTCTTAACGATCTTTACGCTTGAATCAAGCTTCACATCAAAATCGCTCGAGCTGATCTTCGAGTTCTTTTCCATCGCCGTCAGACGCATTGTCGTAGAGTCGTCGTTCTTCTCCACGATCTTGGTCTGCACTGGCATACCTGCTGAGTCGATCCAAACTTCAGCGTACTTATAACCAGCGTTGCCCTTCGGAACGAGTGTCAAGTGAATGGTTCCAACTCCACCCCACAAAGTCTCTTCGCGAACGTCTTTAACTGGATGAAAACGCGTTTCGAGTTGGCCGCGCGACATGTTCATCATTTCCATCAAGCCGCCGACCTTGTCACCACGCATATTTCGCGAGTTGCCAGTGTAAGCAACATTCAAATTAGGACGGTAAATGATGTACTTGTTGTTCGCGACGGTAATTACTTCGCGTCGCGGGCTGCTCCAGTCGATCCTGACGGAAGCTTGCCTGCCTGCACCCGGTAGATAAAGGACAACACCATTGAATTTGTCCTCAACGCCGAGCTGCGAATTGTACTTAACCATGCTGATGCCGGCGCGCAACGACTTCAGACTCGCCCGGTTCTTTTCCATCCGGTTCAAAACGGAACTTACCAGGCCAGCACCCTGACCATTAGTCGTGGTCGGGTTTATAACGACAACGGACAATATGAAAGCTAATGCCAGCCCCAAGGAAATCAATCTCTTCATATATGCTCCTTAACTCACTTCTCCTTTCGCGTGGCCTGCAAAAAAACCTCGCAATTATAGGGGAAGACTACCGTATGTCAACCTCAAAGCTCCGGGTACGGCCATCGGGGTGAAGTATTTTTCGAACCGCAACCACCTCGACCTTGCTTCGCCCTGTCAGCGCCTTTACGCGCTCTTCGATCTGACCCTTATCCCCTTCATTTCCAACAACTTCGGGAGTCAAAACCACGGTTGTGGTGACGGGGCTTTGATGCACGTTATTCTGCGGTCGTTCGCCACTCGCAAACCAGCGATTTGGTGTCAAAAAAATGAAGATCAGAATGACCACACATAAGAGGTCCCACTGCCAAGTGTTTCTTTCGTAATTCCAGAAGAAGATCTTCTTAAGTGTGGTAAACAGGCCTCGCACGTTTTCGAGCTTGCAAGTTGACAGCCACGCGAGCCGTGGCTGGCGGGTCCGTAGAGTTTACATTGCCGATAGCCCTATTGCCAATGAGAAATGGTTATTTTAGAGCCGCACGGTGGGTGATTGTTCGACGATGTGGCCGTCGCGCATCTGGACGATGCGTTTGCACATGGCTGCCGCCTCGGGATTGTGAGTGATCATGATGATCGTTTGGTTAAACCTGTAATTCAACTCCTGAAACATGTTAAGGACCAGCGCTGAGTTCTCGGAGTCGAGATTTCCGGTGGGTTCATCCGCCAGAACGATGGCCGGGCGCGTCACCACAGCTCGCGCGAGAGCCACACGCTGCTGTTCGCCGCCTGATAATTCCAGCGGTTTGTGATGCAGCTTATCTTCGAGGCCAAGGAGGCGAAGCACGTCACGCCGAAGCTGCGGATCGCCACCGCCGTTGCCATGAATTCGCTCCGCCAGTCGGAGATTTCCTTCAGCCGTTAGAGTTGGAAAAAGATTAAATCTTTGGAATACAAATCCAATCTTTTTACGACGAATGGCAGTCCGTTTTGCATCCGACGCGGCTGTGATGTCGTCGCCGTCTATCACGATCCGGCCGGACGTTGGAGTCAGCAATCCACCCAACAGATGAAGCATGGTCGATTTCCCGCAACCGGACGGGCCCATGATTGCGACAAACTCGCCTTCCTGAACTTCGAGCGAAACGCCACGCAAGGCAGGAACGTCGACCTTTCCGATACGATAAACCTTTACGAGGTCCTCGGCTTTGAGAATCGTCCTCATCGACTATTGATTAGCAGTGATCTTTCTGTTT
Organism: uncultured Acidobacteriota bacterium; assembly: GCA_963800055.1. Classification (GTDB taxonomy): domain Bacteria; phylum Acidobacteriota; class Blastocatellia; order Pyrinomonadales; family Pyrinomonadaceae; genus PSRF01. The sequence continues at coordinate 262,027 of CAWCZP010000021.1, read as the reverse complement.
TGAGCGTCGAGATCGACTTCCGGCAGACCCCATTTGTTTTCCAACACAAACGCCTTTGACGGGATTTCCCTGTTGAGCTCGACTGAACCAGTATCCTGATAGGTGATGTTCAATTTGTATTGATCCTGTGGACGCGTTATCTCAATGCGACTCGGCAACGACGCGGTCGCACTGCTGCCGAGGGTCTTCTCATTAAAATAGGAAACATCGGTAACGAGTAATCCGCGGTCATCGTATGTTTGCACGCGCGCAAGTTTAATACCACCGACACGGTCCAGCCAGAAGCGCCTAAGCATTTTTGCATCGCCGGCGTTCGGTTGCGAAAACTCTTCGAGGAGATAGTAAGGGCGCACTATGCGCGAACCTTTCTTAGCCCGGGGGCGCGTATCAGGCTCCTCCTGGAAGAATTCGCTCTGTGCGTAGATCAACCCGCTATTTGGCTCGATCGGACGGATCATGAACGCGTCAGTCAGGTGTTGTGGGCGCAGATTTGACAGCGCGCTCACGGTTTCCTTTTCGCCCTTCTTCTTGCTGTTGCTTGGTGCTGCCGGCGTTGTTTCAGGTTCCACCAGCTTCGGATAAGTCGCGTTGTTAGTTCCCTTCACGAAGCGCTTGTATTTATCTTCACCCCTGAGCACAGCCACTCTAAAGTGCTCACCGTCCGAAGTCATTTGGGCGATATCGACCAGGATGAATTGAATAATGAGATAGATCTGGCCAGGTCGCTGGAGAGTTATCGTTCCATCGACGAGTCGATATTGATCCGCAACGCCGGACGAGGCAAACGAAGTGTCTTCGAACTGGATGTCGACTTTGCCGTGGATTGATTTTACTGTTGCGAGTCGATTTACCTCCTGGATCAAGCGGTCCTTGCTGGCTTCAGACCGAGGGGTCAAAACCGGGGGGACCTCAATCTTCCATTTGGCGCCGAAGAGACCGCAGCCAGAGGTACACAGCACTGACAGGATCAAGACTGACAGCAGTAAACGGGAAGAGACGATTCTAGAGGCGTTGAAATTTTTGAGCATCAGCCTTTTCGCGCCAATCATACGTCAAACAGAACCGCGCGCGGTAGCGCCGGGTCGATGAGCCAAAGGCGTTCCTGATGTATATCGACCCGGCGCTACCGCGCACGGTTCTGTTCTAGTTGAGCACAAGCGGTGGCTTTCCAAATCGTTCTCGCAAGCGGTTGATGGTATTCACAATACTCGGTTTGCTCAACAACTTCTGTTCCAGACGCTCTCTTCCCGGAAAATCCAGCAACATGATCCCGAGCAGGATGGTGAGTAACCCCTGCCCCGGAACCCCCGGCAGCGAGAGCACAATCCCGAGCACAACGAGGAAAACGCCGAGGATGTTCTTGCCGATGACCTTCGCCGCATTAAGAGCAGGATTCCGTCCGTCCCAAAATTTCGTTTTTCGATTCTTACTAAAGTGGTCCGCTGGTAATTTGACCAGAATAACTGAAACGATCGCGAGGTTTAGCAGGAAAGACGCGATGAAGATGGCAGATCCAATCAGAACGTTGCGCCACGTCAGCATCACTATAAATTCCGAATATAATTCAGTCATTTATTACGTAATTCACTTCGAGCCTTAAGGATCGACTGTAAAAGTTCCAGCACAATCTGTTCTGCGGCGCCCTCGAGATTGAATTCCGGTTTTTCAGCCACTTCCCAAAACTCGTCGAGACCGCTTGCGCCGGCCCTTTCGAGTGCAAGCACCTGGACCAGCAAGTCGAGGACGTCGGCCGCTTTTACGAGCCGCGCTTCGAGACTGCTCCGATGCTCGTAATCCTCGTAAAGGTTCGCATACAACCCTTTAGCAGCATCAAGTTCGCTGACTACGTCCGAAAATGCCGCCGTTTCAGCCCGCCTTCTCGCCTCGAATCCAAAATAGAGCGTCGCCGTGCGCGGCATGTCGCCGACGCGAGCCTCTGCCCAATCGTGCAGCAACGCAACTCTTAAAACCTTTTCGACGTCGACACTGATTCCATGCGCGTTGAACTTATCCGCAAGCAACATGGCGGTAACGCTCACGCCAAACGAGTGCGCCGCGACTGATTCAGTGCCGTTGGGAAGACCGCGCAACGTCCAGCCGGTGCGATCCAGGCGCTTCAACCTTTGCAATTCGATCAAAGTCGATAACATAAAAAACGCGCCAGTCAGGTGGCGCTTCTCGGTCCATATTAACTTACACGGCGAGCCGCAGGGGAAGTGATTCGCACATTGAGCGGGCTAAAACCAGCTTAGCGACAAGACGGATGCTCGCAACCACATCCTATTTCGATAACTCCCGCTCCTTCTGCGTCTTCGCAATACTCGCTGCAGTATTTGCTATCTGCCTGGGCCGTGCATTCGCACCCGCCGTGCGCGCATTTTTCATTGTCTGCCATAAAACACCCCCTTGCTTTCCAGAGTCATGCTAGAACCGCCGTATTGTATGGTCAAGCTTCACTGTGCCGAACGAACGAGTATAGTGCGTCTCTTTTCTCCTAATGTGAGCACCATCGGCCTATCTAACTGTATCGGGTGCTCCTCGCCATCGATACTGATCATAAGATTCCCAGGCGCTCTGGCGATAACGGTGATTGGTTGGTTTGGCGCCACTCGCGGCAACAAGTGCGTCGCGACAACACGCCAGCTCACAGCCTCGCAGCGAATGCGCAAACCGGGTGTGTCAGTTTCAAACGACTCGTCAGCCGCCAACGCATCGGCTTTGAATACTCCTTCTCCACAACGCACGCCGGCCGAATCGTAAAATGCAACCGAACCTGAAACGAAGGCATACGCGATGGTGCTGCGGTTTCTGACGATGAAGCGAACGTTGGTGACGGGTGCATCGGGCGCGCCGTTGAGTGCGGTAGTTCGCAGCCTTGCCTCGAGTGCAGGCGCACCGCTGGCATCGAAGGCCACGGCCGCTTCGCTAAGCGGCACCCGCTTCTCGATCAGATTCTCTGTCGCCTGCTGCGCGCTTACACAAACGGCACAAAGTAAAACAACAATGCTCGCTGCGATTGTTTTCATGATTAAGCTCCTTCGCTTATCGGGAATGTAGGCGTGGTAACACCGCTGCGCCTCTCGGCATAATAAACCCGTTTCCATTTCCTGCCCCGTCGAGCGCCTCAGAAATTGTTTGCGCAGGGATCATCCTCATCCGCTTAACATCTTCACTCGGAAGTTCTGAAATCAAGTAAACGCGATAACGTTCGGCCTTCGTCAATAACGCCCAGGCAGTTTGTCCGTTCACTTCATAACCGTTGACCAGCCGCGCTTCAAGTGCGCGCGAGTCGGGCGCGTCAAACCACTTGAGAAAATCAGGACGTCCAAGACCGTCGCTGCACTCGGCCAGCAGCACTATCGTTCCGCCATCGTTGCAGGCAAGCGCCGCCATGTCGAGTGTTTTGTGCGCCTGAATCAGATTGATGTCGTGCGGGAAGCCTCCACAACTCGCGATCACGACGTCGCGTCTGGCCGGAATCTCGACCGAGTGGTGGTCCAGGTAATACTCACAGCCGGCGCGATGGGCCAGCCGCCAGTCTCCGCAGAACACTTTTACCGCACGTTTGCTTTCATCAACAATCGTGTTGACACTAAAAGCCGGCGCGATAAGTGCCGCGACGCGTTCGCACTCTTCATGGACGGCGTTGCCGTCCAGCGCTCCTGCACGCACACCAGCTTTTCGTCCACCCGCTTCGAAATCCATCGCCAGCATGTGCGTGGCTTCAATCGTCTTTGCCGATGCGAGTCCGGGGCAGATCGATTTGCGTCCACCCGTAAATCCCGCGAAATAATGAAAAGTAATACCACCGGTGAGAAACACGCGCGAATATTCTTTCAGCGCGCGATTGACTTCGACTGTGACTCCGGTCTGCGTTGTTCCGAGCGTCGTGAGATTTGCCTGGTCGTACGCGTCGTGCTCGACAATCTGCAAACGCTGGACGACGAATGGCGTCAGTAATTCAGTTTTCTCTTTTTCACTGACGGGACGATGAATCCCAGTGGCAAAAATTATCGCGATGCGCGCGGGTGAAACGCCCGCCTGGACCAATCGACGGACCAGGAGATTGACGACTTGCGCGCTTGCAGTGGCGCGAGTCGCGTCAGACACAACTATCAGAACCGAATCGTCACTGCCGGCAATTTCGTCGAGTGGTGGAGAAGCGATTGGCGCATCGAAAGCAGCGCCGACTTCGAAATCACTTAAGGGCGCATCGCTCGAGGAGCTCTTTGTTAAGACAGAAAACTGACCTTCGTCAAAGGCGAACCTTACAGATCTGCGTCCATAGGACAGTTCAATTTCGCTCAAAACTTTGTGTGCCTTTTGTGGCTACAAACCGAAATCAATCATCGCTCGCTCAATGACGTGAAGTGAAGCAAAGTCTGTTTCACCTGCGGTTCGTGCTTCCGCGAGCCACTTGCGTAACTGTCGTGCCTCCTCGAGCGAGCCGATGCGACAAGCGCCTGTGAGCGCGAGCGTCACGAGCGCATCGGGCGCTCCGTGCGTAACCAGCGCCGCTTGCAACGCTGCCTGCTCACGCAGATCAAGGGTCAAGAGGAGATTGAGTTCCATCTTTGTTTGTCAGTTTCTTTGTGCTTTAGGTCTTCGGTCTTTGGAGAACTAATCCAAGACCGAAGGCCAAAGACCAAAAGCCTAGTTACGCTCCGATCTAAAACAAGCCGTGCCCGCGTGGCAGAAATGAAAGGTTTCGTCTTCAAAATCGGGGGTTTCCATCTGAATCGTGAGGTGATCGACTCCAAACCGATCGTAAAGCTTCGTGCGCAACTCCCTTAACAAGTCAGGCTGCGAAATGCTCTCCGAATGGATCACGTGCGCGCTCAACGCTTCGCGTCCCGAAGTGATGGTCCAAACGTGCAGGTCATGCACATCGGCGACGCCACGCGTGTCTAAAATCGCATGTTCAACTGCGGCGAGGTTGATGTGCGCGGGCGTTCCTTCCAACAACACGTTCGTGGATTCTTTGATCAGCCGCACCGATCCGAAGATGATTAGCACCGCAATCACCACGCTGAACACCGCATCCGCCCCGTACCAGCCGAATAGCGACATACACACGCCCGCGAGGATTGCAGCTACGGAACCAAGCGCGTCGCCCATGACGTGCATCCATGCACCACGCAGATTGAGATCGACTTCGTGGCGCGCGTGAAGTATCCAGGCGCAGAGCAAGTTGACTGTAAGACCACCGGCAGCAACGGCAATCATTGGCCCGCTCCGAATTACAGGGGGATTGAGCCAGCGTTCGTAAGCGCCGTAAAAGATGAAAAGCGAAATCATCACCAGCGCCACGCCATTGACGAGAGCCGCGATGATCTCGAGCCGGTAATAGCCGAATGTTTTCCGTGAAGTTGCAGGACGTGAACCAAACCAGACTGCCGTGAGCGCCAGGATGAGCGCGGCGACGTCTGTGAACATGTGTCCAGCGTCGGCAAGCAGCGCCAGCGATCCGGTCCACCACGCACCGACTATCTCGGCAAACATGTAGAGCATCGTCAGGACCAAAACAACGCTCAACCGCCGCCAGCTTTCGCTGCTGTGACGGTGCTTGTGATTGTGATGCGTGTGTGCCAACGGAAAGATCTTGCCACAAAAAGGCACAAAAGGCACAAAGGATTCTGCGAAACTTTTGTGCTTTTTGTGCCTTTTGTGGCTACCTACAACGCCGTGAGACTGAACGCGCTGTAGAACTCGCGGTAGAGTTCGTTGTACTCGCGGAGAGCGACGTCCATGATCCGCGGCAACTCCTCGATGTCGTGTATGTTTACGACTGCGTTGACGTTGTTTAGGAACGCCGCATGCGCATCGAGTGTGCGTAGCGAAGGCGACACGAGAACGAAGAATAGACGCCGGCGTTGAGGAGGTCGAAGAATATTGATCTCTCTGACCACAAAAACCGATCCCTGTTCGGCTGGATCAAACTGCGGTTCGAGTAAGACCACGTCCATCTTGTTCGCACGCATCGTCTCAACTGCCTGACGCGTGTCCTCGGCCACAAAAACCTGAAAACCACTATCGGTAAGCTTCCCCGCAATCACCTCGCGATACGCTTCGCTCGTACAAACGAGTGCTTTGCGCTTGTCCCACGACGGGCGCGCCATCGGATTGTCGTTCTTCTGCGTAGTCCCTTTCGAAAGCAGGTCGACGAGCATGCGGACGGCGTCGTCACTCGGGACAGGATCGCTCGTCGCTACAGGTTCATATGCGCGCGCGGTGGACTGTTCAAACCGCGGACGATCAGTTGCGGGAGATCCTCCTACGGCGAGAGCGCTATGCTCCGTGGCGGGATTTGCAGTACCACAACTCACAGTGCTGTTGCACTTCGGACAACGAACGTTGAATGGTCGCTGCCGAGATTTATCGTCGGGAATCTGCAAACGCGTCGAACAGTTTTGGCAAGTAATGATCATTTATTCAATCATGCCCAGCATCGAACCGGAATCAGAAAACATGTTGGCCGGCATCCCTTCGCCGTCCCTGCGAATGAAGTCTTCGGCGGCGGTCATGCCCTTGAGTGAAAGCAGCAAGTTGTTCTGGTTGGTAGCGAATGCCAAACCGTCTTCGAGACTCACAACTTTAGATTCAATCAGGCCCTTGATCACGGTGTCGAAGTCCTGCATGCCGTCGAGCTTTCCGTCGCGCATCGCATCGAGCAGAGACTTGCCTTCCTCCTCACCTGTCTCGACGTACTCGCGCGTACGTGGGCTCGATCTCAGAACCTCAACCGCGGCCACTCGTCCACTTCCATCAGCGCGCGGAATCAAACGCTGCGAAATGATGTAACGAAACGTCTGGGCCAGGCGCGTTCGGATCACCGGTTCTTCGTTCTTGGGATAGAGTCCGATGATGCGATCGACGGTCTTTGACGCGTCGATGGTGTGAAGTGTGGATAGGACCAGGTGTCCCGTTTCAGCCGCCTCCAGCGCGATCTCCGTGGTTTCGAAGTCACGCATCTCGCCGATGAGAATCACTTTGGGCGCCTGGCGGAGCGTGGCGCGCAAGGCGGAGGGAAAGTCGCGGGTGTCGTGTCCGACCTCGCGCTGATTGATCGTGGATCTCTTGTGTGAGTGAAGATACTCGATCGGATCTTCGATCGTGACGACGTGGTAATACTTCTTCTCGTTGATGATGTCGATGATCGCCGCCTGCGTGGAACTCTTGCCTGAACCGGTTGGACCAGTGACGAGTACCAGGCCGTTCCGAAGTTCTGCGATGTCCGACAGATGTGGTGGCAAACCCAGCGATCTCAACGTGGGAATGTCAGTCGGGATCACCCGCATGACGATCGAGTAGACACCACGCTGCTGAAAGATATTTACGCGGAAGCGGGCGCGCGATGGCAACGAATAGCTCAAATCCGCTGTGCCGGTGCGTGCGAGGCGCTCGGCGGCGTCCGGGTGGCCGTGCATGAGGGTGAGAGCGATGATCTCGGTCTGGTAGGGCGTAAGCTTCTGCATCCCGAGAGGCTGGACCGGCGTGAGCTTGCCGTTTATCTCCACTTGAGGGAGCTGCCCGACTGAGAAATTGAGGTCGCTGATCTTGTCAGAGACCACCAACATTCGCTCGATTATCGGCGGTAAATCAAAGAAACTCATCTAAGTCCGCAACTCCGCAGGGGCTGTAGTTTTTGGTGCGTGACCGCTGGTAGGTGGGCCGCTCGAAAGGATTTAGCCTTCCGAATCCGGGTGAGATTTTCGCGCATAACAGTGACAAACGCAAGAAAATTATGTTTGGCTCGGACGAGGAAGAGACTGGAGTAAGGCTCGCGTTGCGTCGGTGATGCGAACCGGATCGGATAAGAGGGCACTGATCACAGCCACAGAATCAGCTCCGGCTTCGATCACGTCTCGCGCGTTTGCGTCAGAAATCCCACCGATTGCGACGAGCGGCATGTTCCCAACGACCTTTCGAACAGCTTGCAAACCCTCAAGGCCGAGCGTCGGCGAGGTATCGGATTTAGTCGAGGTTTCGAAGATTGGACCTATCGCGATGTAGTCGATGGGCAACGTCAGTGCTTTTTGTGCCTGTTCGACGTTGTGAGTCGAGTAGCCAATAACGGATTCGTCGCCGAGGAGACTTCGTGCCGCTTCGGGCGGCATATCATCCTGGCCGAGGTGAACACCGTGAGCGCCGGTAGCGAGGGCCACGTCTACGCGATCGTTGACGATCAGTTGCGCTCCGGTCTTCTTTGCGGCGGCAACGGCGGCTTTCGCTTGTTCGTAAAGCTGCAACGCTGTCGCCTGCTTGTCGCGAAGTTGAATGAGAGTGGCGCCACCGAGGCTCAGCAAGTGAACCTGCTCTGCGTGTGAGAGACCGGATAGCTGAGCGTCCGTCAGTGGGTAGATGCGTGGAAGCCGGAAGTACATTTTTACAGGAATTCAGCTAATCCTGTTCTGATTTGCGCTTCGGCCTTTGATTCGCCGGCAGGACTCGCTTTCTCAGCCGTATCGTTTCGGGCGTGACCTCCACGAGCTCATCATCGGCAATGAACTCCAACGCCTGCTCTAGCGACAACTCCTTCGGTGGAACAAGTCGCATCGCTTCCTCAGCCGTCGAAGCACGCATGTTCGTGAGTTTCTTTTCTTTGATGGCGTTCACATCCAGGTCTACCGCGCGCGCGTTCTCACCCACGATCATCCCCTCGTAAACTCGCGCTCCCGGCCGAACGAAGAGCGTCCCACGCTCCTGAAGATTGTAGAGCGCGTACGTGTTCGTCTCACCCAGGCGATCCGCAACCAGCGAACCCGTCGAGCGCCCACGCATTGGTCCCTGCCATTCTCCCCAGCGCAGGAACATCGTGTTGAGCAGGCCCGTACCCTTCGACTCCGTCAGAAACTCATTACGAAATCCGATCAATCCACGCGACGGAACTTCAAACTCGAGACGAACGCGCCCGGTGCCATGATTCACCATCTTCGTCATCTGTCCCTTGCGCCGTCCGAGCGCCTCGGTAATGACGCCGATGAAGTCGTCAGGACAATCGATCACGACAGCCTCGATGGGCTCGAGTGTCTTGCCGTCGACACTTCGCGTGATAGCTTCCGGCTTTGAAACGTTTAGCTCATAACCTTCGCGTCGCATCATTTCGATTAGAATCGCGAGCTGCAACTCGCCACGTCCCGACACTTTGAACTGATCCGGCGACTCAGTGTCTTCAACTCTAATCGCGACGTTGCCGAGAATCTCCTTGTCGAGTCGCTCTTTGATCTGGCGCGACGTCACAAACTTTCCTTCGCGTCCCGCGAATGGCGAGTTGTTCACGCCGAAGATCATCGAGATCGTCGGTTCGTCAACGGCGATTGCAGGCAACGGTTGCGGATTATCGAAGGACGTGATCGTGTCGCCGATGTTGATGTTCTCGATACCGGCGAGGGCAACGATCTCACCGAAGCCGTGCTTTCTCGACCGGCTCTCGTTTCAGACCTTCGAACACATAAAGCTGCGAGACTTTAGTTTTCTGGATCGAGCGATCGGGTTTCACGACTGCGATCTGATCGCCGATCTTGATCTCGCCGGAGAAGATTCGTCCGATCGCCAGGCGGCCGACGTAATCGTTGTAGTCGAGATTGGCGACGAGCAGTTGCAGCGTGTCACTGCGCAGTTCGCGCGGCGACGGGATCGACTCGACGATCTGATCGAACAGTGGCTGGAGATTCTCGGATCGATCTTCCAAATTTCGCTTAGCGGTCCCGTCTCGAGATACAGCGTACAGAATTGGAAACTCGATCTGCTCATCCGTGGCATCGAGATCCAGGAAGAGCTCGTAGATCTCATCCACAACTTCCGACGGACGCGCGTCGCTGCGGTCGATCTTGTTCACGACGGCGATCGCTGGCAGCCGCGCCTCGAGCGCTTTTCTCAACACAAACCTCGTTTGAGGCAAACAACCTTCAGCAGCATCGACGAGCAGCATCACGCCATCGACCATCTTCAACACGCGTTCGACTTCGCCACCGAAGTCGGCGTGGCCGGGCGTGTCTACGATGTTGATCTTCACGTCGCGGTAACGAACGGCAGTGTTCTTTGCCATGATCGTGATGCCGCGCTCGCGCTCGAGATCCATCGAGTCCATGACGCGGTCGCGCACCTGTTCGTTTTCGCGGAAGGTACCTGATTGTCGCAGCATCGTGTCGACGAGCGTTGTCTTGCCGTGATCGACGTGCGCGATAATCGCGATGTTTCTAATGTCTTTTCTTTCGAGCATTTAGTTAGCCGGATCATAACTCATTTGGCGCAGGGCTTCGAAAAGCACGATGCCTACGGCGGTGGCGAGGTTCAGGCTGCGCACGTTTGGGTTCAGCATTGGAATCTTCAGGCAGTTGTTCCAATTGGCATGCAGCAGTTTCTCGGGGAGCCCTCGTGTCTCGGGCCCAAAGACAAGGCAGTCGTCCTTTTGAAAGTCCCAATCGGTGTAGAAGCGTTCAGCTTTTGTGGTGAGATAAACGAATCTCGCCTGCGGCAACGACTGATGGAGCGCTTCCAGATCTCGATGGCGTGTGAGGTTCACCTCAGGCCAGTAGTCGAGCCCCGCTCGTTTCAACGCGCGATCATCCATGCGAAAGCCTGTGACGCCGACGATGTGCAGCGGCACGTTCGTCGCAGCGCACAGGCGAGCGATGTTGCCTGTGTTAGGTGGAATCTCCGGTTCAACGAGAGCGACAGAAAGCATGAGCAGAGTATAGGACCTATAGGACCTATAAGACCTATCAAGAAGAAAAGAAAAAGAAACGACGAGCTTCGCTTGAAGGTCTCGTCGTTTCTTTTGCAAGGCCTCGTCGGCCTCAGATGTTTGTGTGCGCCGGTGGAAGGTTCGTGCTGAAACCTGCTGGTTCGGGTTATCTCTTCTTCGCGGCTTTCTTGGTACCGCCGGCTTTCTTTCCGCCCTTCTTGCCTCCGGCCTTCTTGCCGCCTTTCTTTCCACCCTTTTTAGTTGCCATAGCTTCTATGTGCTCCTTCTTTCAAGTTTTAGGTTTTTTGCGTTTCTTTCATAACCACAAGATGCTGTGTTTACTTCGCTCTTGTGGGCTAGAGTAAACGGCGCACAACATCTTGCTATATAAACGCAATTACAACAGTTGTCAATAACTTATTACTCAATGATGAGAAATATTTTTCAGCCGTCAGCGAGTGTGATCGGCACGATCGCGAGCTTCAATGAGTCGTGCTCACGCAGTCGATCGACTGCGATCTGATCGACTCAACGCACACACAAAACTTCTTCACTCACACATTGAGTTCAAAGTTTTTACTTCGCGGTGTTGATGTTGAAATTGTTTGAGAGGTGAGTGATGGTCCAACTTTGACTAACGGAACAACGGAGTGAAGATCCACTGATCGTGTCGCTCGAGTCCGTAATACGCGAGCACTGATTCCTGACGACTTCGACTTGCAACACCGACGAATGGACCAGTCGCATCATCTGCGACAGATGACGTGCTACTGCTCGAAGTGATTGCGCCAAGGTTGGTGGTTGTAACCATCCGAGGAACCGCAAACGCTTGTAACTGTTGCATTTGCGGATCCCGCGAGGTCGGAAGATTATTGCCGTTGTAGAACATTATTGACTGCTGAAAATCGAGGAGTGCTTCAGTTCGAGGAAGTACGAAACGCCATTCACCTTCGATCGTGAGTGGATCGCGCGCAGCAGATATACGAAGTATCTGACGATTCTTTGCTCCACCCGGCAGCGGAATTCCCTGGAGCAGTTGGTCCATCGATGTCGGTAACGCTTGATCTCCGGTAGCGCGAAATGCAATCGATCGATAACTGTAGTAACGCTTGATTGCTTCGGCGACTTGTTCGCCGCGGAAGATAGCTTCCTTCTCACGTTCACGCATCGCCTGTTGCCGCGCACTGGGCGCTACAGCCATCGCAAACAAGGTGAGCACCGACATCATCGCAAGCAGCGCGACGAGCGTGTAACCACCCTCGGAGCGCCTGATCGCGACTGAAAGAGACTCGGAGCGAGCCGATGACGAGGTTGACCCCAACCCGCATATATTGTGGTCGGCTGTTGTCCTATGGTTCGTCATCTTCTGAATCAACTCGCGGTGTTGGACGTGCTAAAGGACCACTACCCTTCTCGCCTTCGCTCATCCCGATCGTGTGTTTGATCTTCAAAGTCGTGTCCGTCAACACTAGCTCTTTTTCCGAGATGCTGGTGACTCGAAATCTGCCACTCAGGATGTCGCCGCGGAGCACATTGATAATGTTCTTGTTGTTTCGCTCCTGGATCAGCGCGACGTCATCTACTCGATTCGGTCGACCGATGATGCCGACGTACACGTAATTCGGCTTCGGTGGATCAGCAACACTGATCTGCATCGCGTTCGAGTAGAGCTGGTTATCAGGTGTGCGAACCATTACCTGTCGCGCGCCTGGGCTGGCGATGAATGCTGCTGGAACTGTCGTCGAGAGTTGCTGCGGGTTCTTGTACGCAGTTGGAAGCTCGCGGCCGTCGATATAGATACGCATGCCCGGCGAGAACTTGTCGCCGGCAAGTTCAAGTTTGAAATCCGCGGTGCGAGCGTAAACATTCGAGGGCGAAACGGACGCCAGCAGCACGGGTGGTGGCGGTGTTGGCGTCGGTGGCGGCGTTGAAGGCGGCTTCGGCTCGACCTTCGGCGGCTCGTAGTAAGCGAATATGTTACGCCGTGCTTCGGGAGCATTGTATGAAGACGGCTCGTATTTGATTGGCTGGAACAACTGAGCGAGATCCGCAACTTCAGCAGTCGCCGTTCCACTGGGGCGCGTTGCAGTTCGCGAAGGTCTCTGCGCCTGCTGCTGAGTCGATGCCGGCGCCGGGCGTGGTGTTGTGGTCGGAGTGCCGCCGAAACCGATCAAGGCCCACCAGAGAACCGCGATCGCAACCACACCGAGCACCGCGGCTCCAATGAGTTTCTTCTTCTCTCCTGGTTTACTTAGATCGATGCCTTGCATATTCGTTATTCCTGAGCAGCGGGCTCGACACTCGCCCCATTATTACGTTGAAAGTAAGTCGCCATATTTAATTGCAGCGTCACCAGCGATCCACGAGTTCCAGAACCCCCTGATCCTTCGGCCGACAAAGGCGCATTGTCCTGCTGTGCGCGTTGCAGTTCCACCTGATTGATGACGACGAACTGCTTGCTCCGTTCGACGTCACGAATGAAGCGCCGAATGTTCTCGTATGCCCCTTCGACGGTAACCATCACGTTAATTCCCGGATAGAAACTCTGCCACTTCGTTACTACCGATTTTCCTGAAGCTGCCCTCACGTCGTTGGGCTCGAGCGTGGTGTATGTCGGGCCCGAGGTGTTTCGCACGCTGTTTTTGATGATGAGTTGATTCAGCTCTTCGTACAACTGCAGGCGACCTTGATCCTGTCGCAAAAGATGTTTGGTCTCGAAGTCGTTCAAGCTTGCCACAACGCTATCAACTGTTCGCTGCGAGCCGTGCTCTTTATTGACAACGGTATCCAACGTTTTGATATTGGTTTCTATTTGCTTTCGGTCGGTATTCAACGAACTGATACGAGAACGTGCGGGCACGAGGAAGTAGAGATAACTGAACAATACTAGCGCGAGCACAAAGCAGCTTCCTGCCAGCGCCAGTACCTCCGCAACGCCAAACATCTTGCCGCGACGTGAACTGACAAACTCGCCGACGCGCTCCTTATACCTGCGATCGTCGCCTAACGGTCGAGGCTCTGTATTTACTTCTGCTTTCATCTTCGAACCTCGCCTGCACTACCGGAGCCGCCAGCTTCCGCGACACGCTCGATCGAATAGCCTGGCCGCGCCCGATAAATTACGAAGAACTCGTATTCAGTTCCGCTTTCACCGCGCCCCTTTTGTAGATTTTGATTGCGCAACTCGAGCTGAAAAATTCCCTGCTGGTGCATTGACGAGATCAAATCGTTAACTGTGGCTGCACTGTTTGAGAAGAGCGCAAGATCGAGCTGGGCGACAGTTTGCTCTCCCTCTTTGGTCACGTCCTGGACGGAGATGCGGGAAACCTTAACGTTGTTCGGTAGCGCAGCCTCGAGATCCGCGAGAAGTCCTGACCAGGAGAACCCTTTGCGATCCACTAGCTGATGAGCAGAGGGCAATGCTTGCTGCTGGTCGCCCGAATACGACGCCTTCGCAGACTTGGCTGCTTCGAGCAGGGCCTGTTCCTGCTGCTTCAGGGCGTTGATTTCGACTTGGGCGCGGTCGGCCTCTTTATTGGCTAGTCGTCGTGAGCCTTACCACGAGAATCAGGCCGATTAGAGACACGAAAAGGATTATCGCGGTAAGAGCCCACGGAAGAATTCGATTACTGAATGGCTTTGAGGCCAGGTTAAGACTGTTATTCACCGGAAGAAAACCCTCGCAGAGAGCCTATGGCAGGCCAAACTGAGAGAAGAATACACGGCCTAAGGAAATAATCGCAAACGCCGAACCAGCTTACACGCCGGAATCTCCTGGGCCCGTTTCAGAAATATGGGGACCTACAGTCGACCTACATGACCTATTCCCATCCCTGCGCTATAATTGGCCACTCCCATATTTTACTCTTGAACCCATGGAAGTTCGCACTCTGGAAAAACCTGTTGCCGGCACTTGTTGCGACGCCGTTGAGACTGGAACGGTCGAGCGCGTCGCAGTTGCAAGTTTGCCGACCGAGTGGGGCGATTTTCAGATCGCCGCTTACCGCTCCCTGACCACTGAAGAGGAGTTTGTCGTCCTCTTCAAAGGTGAGATGCGCCGCGACGTGCCCACGCTGGTCCGGATTCACTCACAGTGCCTTACCGGCGACGTTTTCAGCTCGACTAAGTGTGACTGTGGACGGCAGCTTCACCAAACCATGCAGATGATCCAGCAGGAAGGTCGTGGGGCAATCGTTTACCAGCAGCAGGAAGGTCGCGGTATCGGCATTGTCAATAAGATCCGGGCCTATGCTCTTCAGGACGAGGGAGCCGATACGGTTGAAGCAAACGAACGACTGGGTCTTGCAGTCGACTTGCGAGATTACCGCCAGTGCGCTGAGATACTCTTCGATCTCGGGCTGTGTCGAGTGAAGGTCATCTCGAATAATCCTCTGAAACTCCGCGCGCTCGAAGAGGCGGGATTAAAGATCGTGGAGCGAGTTTCGATTGAGGTTGATTCTTCTGAAGACGCCGCAAGTTACTTGCGCACGAAGAAAGAAAAACTCGGACACCTGCTGGATCTGAAGAGAGAGTAGCCACAAAAAGCACAAAGGCTATGATTTTGCCCGCAGCTCTTTGATCGTATTCTTCACCTTTTCCGCGTTTGCTGCTTTCGGTTCGAGTTTCAAATAGGTCTCGAGTTCATCGGCAGCCTGCCGGTAATTGCCTATCTGCCAGTAAACACCGCCAAGGTAATAGTGGGCCTGACTCGCCTTCGCTCCGCCAAGCGTGATCGCTTTCCGGAACTCAGTCTCCGCTTCCGCATAGTTCTTGAAGTGAATCAGCGTGATACCCAGATAGAGGTGCGCCGTAAAGGCATGTCATTCTTCTTTACTGCGTCACGGAGCTGCGCCTGAGCTTCAGCAAACTTCTTTTGCTGTAACAGCACGATGCCATGATTCAAGCTGGGCTCGGGCGCCTCAGGCGCGATTTGTATTGCCTTGACGAGCACCTCCGCAGCTTTATCGAGCTCGCCTTTCCTCAAATACTGCACGCCAAGTTCGTTAAGCGCCAAACCAAAGGCCGGGTGCAAGGCCACCGCTCGCTTTAGATGATCGATAGCCTTGTCGGGCTCGTTGCGAGCGGCTGCCTCCATACCTTTCTCATAAAGCTCAATCGCGGCTCTCGGAACAGTAGCGAGAGCAGCATTGAGGACACCAGGCTTGGTAGTGATGACGTTGTTGTTTAGGATCGAAGATAAATTTGAAGTGTGTATGGGCCGCGAAATCGGGAACTAGCCGAACGCCGGGTGCGGGCGAGGTATTGTACGGCTCTATAAACACTCTTTCCCGTACAGTCTCGAAAAACTCGCTGCCTCAACCACGACCGTGTAGTTGCCGGCCGACAATGAGCGGAAGCTGAAATTCCCGTTGATGTCCGAAAGCACAGTCAGGTCGCCTGAGCCCGGGGCCTCCAGTTTGACCTTCATTTGATAATCGGCTCGTTGACCTGAAGGAAATATCAAGCGGCCGCTGATTGCGTGCCTGCCCCCGGTGCCGGTGTGGTCGATACCACCTCCCGACTGAGCTTGCGCGATGACTGCCGAGAAGAGCAGAAGGTTAAGAGAACTGAATATCGATGGAATGCAGCGATGACGGTGTGATTTTGAACCATCTCGATAACTCCGTTGCGTAGCAGTTGCCGAGTTTGAAATTGAAATTTGGTGAACGATTAGACTCGCGAAGATTACCACAAAACAAGAAGGGAGGCGTAGTTTTTACGCCTCCCTTTTCAAACTCCTACGCTTGTGAAAGCGTGGACTGAAAACCAGTGTGTTAGAACTGGAATTTCACACCGAGTCGAAGCGCCGACGGGAACTGGAAGATCAATCCAGTGCCGTGGAACGGATTCGGAACCGGCGTAATACCCGGAGCACCGCTGTTGATCAAGAATGTGTCGTCCTCTTTGATAGCGCGTTGGTTGTTGAAAACATTGAACCAATCGAGCTGCAAACGGAGCTGTTTATTCTCGCCCAACGAGATCGGGTAATAAGCGCCGAGATCCAGATTGTAGGTAGTCGGCGTTCGGTTGCTACCGGTTAATCGGGTTGATTGCCGTGCCGCGCGGATTACAAATTAATCCGAGCGGTGCTCCGAGATCCTGACAGAATCCCTCGTTGTCACCGTATACCGGATGCGGAATCAAAGCGTTGAACGGGACACCAGACTGCGTACGGAACGAAGCGCTCGTCATCAGTTTGAATGGCCACTGATAGCTGCCATCAAACTTGAACTGATGCGGACGATCGTTCGGCAGGCGTCCGTACATGCCCTGCAACAAGCTAACGAGGTCAAACAGCGAAGTGATATTCGGGTCTGACTGGCCGTTGTCGTTGCGGAACAGTCCCTCGTAGTTTCCGATCAAGCTGGAAAATACGTACGACGCGATGAACTGATAGTTGTTCGAGAACCGCTTGGTAGCGGTGACCTCGAGTGCGCGGTAGTAACGACGAGCCGGACCGAAACAACCGATCAGCGGATCGTTACAGGCCAGGTCTTCAGTCGTCGTGAAATTACCTGTACCGCGACGGCCAGGGTTGAAAATGAAGTAGGTATTACCATCGTCGAACGAACCGTCTTCGATGACCTCATCCTGCGCACGGTAGATACCGCGGAAGCCGAAGGTAAGGTCACGCATTGAGCGTGGACTCCACTCCATGCCAGCGGTGTACTCATCCACCGTCTGCGGCTTGAGGCCTGGATCGAATGGTGTTGAGTGGTTACCGAGATTGCCGAGGAACGCGAGCACTTCCGCGCCAGGCAGACCGTTCAGCCGGCTGACGTTTGAGTTAAAGTCGTTCTGAACATCGTTGGTTCCAGCACGCACGTTGATGTCGAGCGGTATTGGCGTTTCGAGGAAACGTGCGTAGTTCGCGAACAACTTGCTGTTGCCTTCACCCAGGAAATCCCAGCTGAAGCCAATGCGCGGCTGCGTGTTGCTGACGAAGTCGTTCAGCGTCAGGTACACCTCTCGCCGCCAAGGCCAGTACGCCTGTTGGAAGTCCCAACGCAGACCGAGATTGACTTGAAGATTACGGGTCGCTCTCCAGTCTTCCTGGATGTAGAAGCTCTCAGTGCTCGTGTTAATGAATTCATCTCCGGTAAAGAGGCTGAAGTCACGTGAACGAACAACGTCGAGCAGCAGGAAGGGATTGGTCGGGTTGATGCCGACTGTTCCAGTCACGGCTGTCGTGACGCCCGCTGGAGCCTGGCCCGCGGCGATCAACGCCGTCAACATTGGCCGTGCGCGATGCGCTCGGGCAAGTGATGGTGCTCGTTGATGTCCGCGCACAAACCGCGAAGCGATTCTCAATTCGGTTTGGTCCAACACGATGGTCGGGGTCGTCGAAATCGAGGTCTCCACCAGTGGAGCGAGTGTCGATTCGGTACTTGTTGTTGTTCCACTCGAATCCCCACTTGAGGGTGTGCTTGCCCAAGATGTTCTGCATGCGAGCCGCAAACTCGATGCGGTCACGATCCTGGAATGATTTCAATCCAAAACCACCGCGAACGAAGTTGCGTTCGACGGTACCACCGGTTCCTTCGACGAATGCCAGACGAATACCGCTACCGCCAATCACTGTCGTTTCGGTTACCGGCAGAATGGCTCCATTACGCAGCACTGCGAAACGATCTGTAACGAGCGTTTCATCCAGTTCCGGAATGGTGTTCGCGCGCTGGAAGTGCAATCCAGCCGAGAACTCGCCGATGAAGTTGGGACTGAAGGTGGAGTTCAAACGGAAGGCGTAATTCGAACCGCCGGTTTCCGTCACGCCACGGAAGCTCGCCGGGTTCGCACCAAAGCCTGAGAAACCAAACAAGTGGCCTTCCTGCTTCGTGAAATCGCCGAACGTCGAGAAGGTGAACTGGTGCGACTGGTTTGGCTGCCAGGTGATCTTGCCCGCGTAGAACGGAGTAGTAACTTCGTTCTCGACTTCCTGAAGGAACGTCTGAGTCAGGAAGAAGTTCTTGCGTCGTCTGTGGGTTGAATGCACCAAAGAAGAAGAGCTTGTCTTTGACGATTGGACCACCAATGTCAAAGCCAGCGTCGATTTCTGAGTAACCATTCGGCGCTGCGCCAGTGCGCGGAATCGCCGATGACTTAACCTCACGAACCAGGCCTTCGGTTACGAAATAGCCAAACGCATCACCGTGAAACTCGTTGGTTCCGCTCTTGGTGATGACGTTGAATACGCCGCCGGTAGATTTGCCGATGTCGGCGCCGTAAGCGCCCGTCTTGATCTCGAGCTCTTGCACAAACTCGAACGGCAGGTTCGCGCCTGAACCGCCAAAGGCCGGGTCAGTTACGGTAACGCCGTCGAGGATGTAGTTGTTTTCAGGACCGGATGAACCCGCAACCGACGGGTCACGCTCACGGCCTGATGAGTCACGAAGACCGGAACGAGTAACAGTTGGAGCAATCGTGTAAAGCGACTGCACTGTACGCTGAGTCGGGAAGTTGGAGAACTGTTCGGTCGAAACGTTTGTTCCGGTAGTGTTCTGAGTAACGTCGATGCCCGCTCCTGCGCCGGCAGTAACCGTAACTGTCTCGGTTGCGCCTTGCGGCCGGAGTTGGACCGTCACCGTTGACGTCTTTGAAAGATTAACGGGCACGTTGGCTTGCTCGAATGCGGCAAAGCCTTTTTCCGCCGCGACTGTTACCGTGTAGCTACCCGGTTCCACGTTCGGAATCCGGAAAAACCCTTCTTCGTTGGTAACGGCAGTCGCAGTACGTCCACCCTGGCGCGTTGCGGTTACCGTAATTCCAGGCACCGCGGCACCGGTGGAGTCGGTAACCGTCCCTTCAATTGACCCTGTCGTCGTTGTCTGCGCAAACACGCTGCCAGCAAACAGCGCGAAGCTCATGAGCAACGCCGTCAAGGCAAAAAATCTAAAAACATTCTTCATTTTCTGCTTTCCTTTCTTGAACTAGACAAAGGTGCTGCTCCCCTCCTGTGAAATTCCCCTTTTTATTGTTGCAGCACCGAAAGATTCCAAAAACGAGGTTAAGAAAGACTCCTCGCCGGGGCGATTTTGGCAAATGCCATGCCCGCAAGGCTTTTTGGGGATTTTCCCAATTTTTGGAGAGTTGACCAAGCATTTGGTTACCTCCCCCGACCCTGAGAATCCAAAAAAATGGGAAAATCCAGAAATCTCAACCGTCTGCGGCCGATTGGAGATGCGGGCGCGCGGACTGAGTTCAAGCTTTAGCTTGTCGACTCGGGTCCCACGCTCGGCAAGGCTAAAGCTTGAACTCTGAACCTCGCACCTGTTGCCTTAAGACGATTTGTCGGTTATTAAAGCGCCGTATGCCTGAACGCATCTATCGCGATCCCGTTCACAACATCATTCGTCTACAAACCGACTCAGATGAAGGCGAGTTGATGATGCGATTGATCGATGCCGCGGAGTTTCAGAGATTGCGTCGCATCAAGCAGCTTGGTCTTGGCCTATATACATATCAAGGCGCCGAACATTCTCGCTTCACTCATTCACTCGGCGCGCTGCATCTCATGACGCGCGTGCTCGATCGTTTGAGTGAGAAGCATGCAATCGACGCTGAGGATCGCGTTGCAGCACGCGCTGCTGCTTTGCTTCACGACGTGGGCCATGGTTCTTTTTCACACGTGATGGAGAAGGTGCTCAACTTTCATCACGAGCGTTGGACAGTGCAAGTAATACTCGACGAGCATTCTGAAATCGGACAGCAACTGCGATCTCATTCAGATGACCTGCCGCAGAAAGTCGCATCGATCATTGAAGGAAGATTTCAACCTTCAGCGCTTGCGCAACTCGTCTCCTCGCAACTTGACGTTGACCGCATGGATTACCTCTTGCGCGACTCACTCATGACTGGCGCGAAGTATGGAATCTACGATCTCGAGTGGATCATCAACGCGCTCGCGATCGACGAAGCTGAGGATCGAATTTACGTGCAGGCGCGCGGACTTTACGCAGTCGAGGAATACCTGCAAGCCCGTTACTACATGTTTCGCCAGGTTTACTTTCATCGCACTCTTCGATCCGCAGAGGCCGTTTTGCGTTCGATCATGCGACGCGCGTTGAACCTGCTCGACGAAGGCCATGAAGTTTGGCATGCGCCGGGAACTGCTTTTGAAAAGATCCTGCGTCGCGAAGACTTGAACGTCAGCGAGCACATGCAGGTGGACGACTCGGATTTCGTTTTTCATATCAAGCAGTGGCAAGACTCGAGCGACTCGATTCTGCGCGATCTGAGTCGCCGGTTTATTTCGCGCCGCTTGTTCAAGGCAGTCGATCTTGATATGCCACGCGAGCAGCAGGCGGAGTTCCTTGCGTCGGCGAGACAAGCAATCGAGCGCGCTGGTTTTGATCCCGATTACTATTTCATCGAGGATCGAGCGAGCGATGTGCCTTACTACAGTTACTACGAAACAGAAAAGTCGGAACCCAAGACGCATATCTACGTGGAGAGTGGTTATGCGTCACCGCAGATACGAGAGATCAGCGAAGTGAGTGATGTGGTGCGAGGGCTCCAGCATCCTTACGAGCTGCATCGAGTTTGTTTCCCCGCGGAAGTAAAAACCGAGGTTTATGAGCTCTATCATCGCGGCAGTCTCTACACAAAGCGCGGGCGAGAATTTTTGATGCTTGTATTGGTCTTCTCTGTGCCTCTGTGTCTCTGTGGTTGTTCTTGCATCATTAACCACAGAACGCAGACGTCACAGAACCTGTCGTGAGTGTGCTCGACTTTGGCACTACGCCAGTCGCAAAACTCTCGGCGGAAACGCTTCGCGCCAGATTGCGAGCGAGTGGCGAGGTGGTGGTCGCCGATCCCGATCTGAGTCGCGCGGCTGCCAACGGCATTGGATATTCGGGTTCTTTGAATCTGACGTTGACGGAAGCGCGTGATCTGGGCGCCGCGCTGGCAACGGAGTTCTACGTTATCGGAGACGCCCAAACGCTGCGTCGTTCGTCTTTCAAATCTCCTGTATATTATGAGTCCTATTGTTCGATCTTTCTCGTGAGTGCGCGCACGGGTCAACTTCTTTTGTGGGAACGTCCGAGTTTTGAAAACAACGAGGCAACCACTGCCGAAGCTCGACTGTCACAGTATCTCTCCAGCGACGATTTGCGGCGCCGTCTACTTGAAACTGTTAAGCTGGCCCACTCGGATGACCGTCTTAAACGAACGATCCTCAGCACCGCGGCTGAGGCAGTGATCGAGGAAGCACCGGAAGACGAAAAGGCGGCGGAGGTTCAAGGTATCCGCTTGCCGCGGCCGTATCGACGATTACGCCCGGCATATCCCGACACCGCAGCTCGAGCAGAAGCGGAAGCGACGGTCGATGTTGTGGTTGATGTTGGAACTGATGGTGAGGTAGGCGACGTACATGTTGTTCGATGGGCCGGCTTCGGTCTTGATGAAACAACCGTTGCGACTGTTCGTCAATTGCACTTCTTCCCGGCAATGAAGAACGGCAGTCCAATACCGATGCGCGTGATGTTGCGCTACAACTTTCGGAAACCACCGAGGTAGAGATGGGAAGAAGAGCGTTAACCAGTTTCATCGTATTACTCCTCGTGATCTCTCAAGTCGCGACGCTCGGCGTGTCGCGAGCTGCCCGTGATGATTCCTCACTCGTATCCACTGCAACGGTCGAAGGCCGGCTCGTAGTTTTCGACGACGTTTGGGAAACGATCCAGGGTCGTTACTACGATCCGAAATTTCACGGGATCGACTGGCAAGCTAAACGCACTGCATTTCGTCCGTTGGCGGCGCGTGCGAATAACACTCAAGAGTTTTACGACGTGCTGCGCCACATGATCTCGTCGCTGAAAGATTCACACACGCGAGTTTATTCACCTGATGAGAAGTTTGACTGGTGGAATCCTCGTTACGTCACAGTCGGCGTGACGACTCGCGAAGTTGAAGGCGCGCCGACAGTCTTACAGATCGAAGCAGGCTCTGCCGCGGCGCGAACAGACATTCGACCCGGAGATCTAATCGTCAGCGTCGACGATGTTCCAGTTGCCGACTTTGTAACTCAAAGATTGGCGGCTTCAGGATTGAGCCGCGACAGCGATGCGCGGTTTCGCACGATCGCGACTCTGTTTGATGGTCCTGTCGGCACGTCCGTAAAGGTCACGTGGTCCAGTCGCAATGGAAAGCAGAAGTCGGCAGTGCTCCAGCGTTACTGGGGCCAGCGGTTGTTATGGTTTACAAACGAGCGAAAAGGGAAGATAGCGGTTCTCCGGATCGATGCGTTTACGCAAAGTGTCGCGGTCGAGTTTGCGAAGTCGCTTCCCGAGTTGCTTGAAGGCGCTGAAGGCATTGTTCTCGACCTGCGATCGAATGGTGGCGGCGATGCGGAAGCGATGGCTGATATCGCGTCGCTGTTTCTCGAAGACGGGATCAACCTCGGAAAGTTTGCCGATCGTTCGGGCGCTTCGTTTGAACTGCAAACATTTTCGAAACGAATGTGGCGCATTCCGCGCCTCGCGCAAATCAAACTTCCGCTCGTTGTACTTACAAGTGAAAGCACTTCGAGCGCCGCTGAGATCCTCGTTGCGACACTGCAAGCCAAACGCCGCGCACGCGTGATCGGCAAGGAAACGTGCGGATGCGTTTTAGCCATTAGAAACCGGCACGCGCTGCCTGACGGCGGCATTTTGGACGTGAGCGAGTTTGACTATCGCACCGCCGCCGGTTTGAGACTCGAAGGAACAGGCGTCAAGCCCGACGAAATATCTCCACTCTCACGCGCCGACATCTACTCGCGCCGCGATCGAACCCTCGAACTCGCAAGAGATTCTCTCAGACTGCTATGATGCTCACCACATCATGCTCTACTTGTCGCAGGTATTAGGTCGGCCCATACGCGACCTCGAAGGTGAACGTGTCGCCACCGTCAAGGACGTCATCGTGCGCCTCGGCGCTGACGATCATCCGCCGGTGACGGGCCTCGTCGCGCGTTATCGCCGTCGTGATTTCTTCCTCTCGAGATGGCGCATCACCGAGTTGAATCAAAATGGCGTCCGATTGAACTCAGACATTCTCGACTTGCGACCATTTGTGCGTCGCGAAAATGAAGTCTTACTTGCGAAGGACGTACTCGACAAACAACTAATAGACGTTGACGGCAAGCGCGTGGTCCGTGTGAATGATGTGCAGATCATTCCAGGCTGCCGGCGATTGGCGCGTGACGGGCGCTGACGTGAGTCTACAGGGTCTCTGGCGGCGGCTTGCGCCTTCCGGATTTGCAGGAACACGCAAAACTGTCGAAGTGCTTGATTGGGCCGACGTTGGATATCTCGCCACCGACGCCGCGACAGTTCAGTTGAAATCATCGAGCGATAAACTCGCGCGACTTCATCCAGTGGAGATCGCGCGTCTCGCGGAAGCGCTGTCTTATCATCACGGATCCGAAGTAGTCGAAGCTCTCGACGACGAAACCGCAGCAGAGACTCTCGAAGAAATGCCGGCCGAAACGCAGGCGCGAATACTCAGCGACATGGACCAGGAACGCGCCGCCGATATTCTCGAATGGATGTCGCCCGACGAAGCAGCCGACGTGCTCGGCGATCTGCCGGAAGAGAAAGCCGAAGAGTTGCTCGGTTTGATGGAGCACGACGAGCAGGCGGACGTCGTCGAACTGCTTCCTTATGAAGACGACACCGCCGGCGG
Source organism: uncultured Acidobacteriota bacterium (assembly GCA_963800055.1). GTDB lineage: Bacteria > Acidobacteriota > Blastocatellia > Pyrinomonadales > Pyrinomonadaceae > PSRF01. Next base: position 237,675 of record CAWCZP010000021.1, on the reverse strand, counting down.
ATTGATGACGACGGAGTTTGTTACGCTGCCGCGAGCGCTGACTGTCGGCGAGGCACTCGCGCGACTTCGCGAGATGGCGGAAACGCCAAACATGATCTACTACCTCTACGTTGTAGAAGAAGAGAACTCGTGGAAGTTGTTGGGCGTTATTGCACTGCGAAGTTTGATACTCGCGCGATCCGTCCGTGCCGCTTGAAGAGGTGATGCGGACGGAGTTTCAACATGCCGGTCCAGGCGAGCCTGCGCGAGAAGTGGCGCAAAGAATTGCTGAATACAATCTGCTGGCGCTTCCCGTTGTGGACGAGTCAGGAGATATACTCGGCATCATCACCGTAGACGACGCGATGGAAATTCTTTTGCCGACCGACTGGCGGCAACGTCTACCCAGACTGTTTGGTTAGCCACAAAATGGCCACATAAAACACAAAACGAAAGAGTTTTAAGTTGTCGTTTTTCATGATGTGCTTCTTGTGCCTTTTGTGGCTAGACTCTTCTTTTGTTTTTTGTGATCTGATGAAAGACGGGGAACCTCCAAGTGGCAGAACCACGAGCAGCAGTTCGGGCTGTCGGCCTGCGTTTGCGCCGAACGGTGGCGCGTCGCAAACGCCTGCTCTTCCTCGTCAGCATCCTCGGCCCCGGAATGATTACGGCAAACGCCGGCAATGACGCCGGTGGCATCGCGACCTTCGCTTCCGTCGGTGCAGAATTCGGTTATTCCCTCCTCTGGATCCTGATCCCAATTGCAATCAGTCTCGGCATTGTTCAGGAGATGTGCGCCCGCATGGGAGCCGTCACCGGAAAAGGACTGGCCGATCTCATTCGCGAGCGCTTTGGCGTCCGATGGACAGCTTTGGTGATGCTCGCGTTGTTAGTTGCTAATGCGGGCGTGACTGTTTCTGAGTTTGTAGGCATTGCCGCAGCGACCGAACTGTTCGGCGTGTCGCGTTTTATCGCCGTTCCGCTGGCTGCGATCATAATCTGGTGGCTGGTGGTGAAGGGCTCTTATAAAAGAGTCGAGCGGGCGTTCCTGCTGATGTCGCTCGTGTTTCTTGGTTACATCGCTTCAGCGTTTCTGGCTCGACCTGAGTGGTCTGAAGTTGCGATCGGCCTTGTGAGGCCCGAGTTCAAATTTGAGTATGTCTATATTTTTACCCTCGTGGCAGTGATTGGTACTACGATCTCACCTTACATGCAGGTCTACGTTCAATCGTCTGTAGTGGACAAAGGAGTCACTCCGGAGGATTACTCAAAAACAAAGACTGACGTTTGGGTCGGCACGATCTTCGCGATACTCATCGTGTTTTTTATCGTCGTCTCGACGGCGGCGACAATCCATAAAGCAGGAATTCAAATCTCAAGCGCAGAGGATGCGGCTCGCGCCTTACAGCCTTTAGCCGGAAGATACGCTGAAACACTCTTTGGCCTCGGACTGTTCGGGGCTTCGATGCTCGCTGCGGGAGTGCTTCCGTTGGCTACTGCCTACTCGATCAGCGAAGCCCTCGGTTTTGAGAAAGGCGTCTCGCGAAGTTTTAGAGAAGCTCCGATCTTTCTCGGAACGTTTACTTTCCTCGTGGCTGTCGGAGCTGCGATTGCGATCGTTCCGAATTTGCCGCTGTTCCGAGTGTTGCTCGTGACGCAGGTGATCAATGGATTATTACTACCGATCATCCTCTTCGCAGTCCTGCGACTGGTGAATGACCGCGAGCTGATGGGAACGCACGTCAACGGACCGCTTTACAACGTCGCCGCCTGGTTGACGGCGATCGTAGTCACCATTTTGTCATTGCTCTTTATATTAATTAGTCTTTTCCCCAACCTGCTGCGCTTCTGAAAAGAGCTACAAAAGGCACAAAATGTGATAAAAGTGCCCCGGTGAGTAACCCTCGACTAACCAATAAGATCGCCCTCTTCCTGGTCGCGTCGGCCACTGCCTTGCTCGCCACCTACCTCTTCTGGTCGTTCAGCGACGAAGTCAAGGCACTGCTCGAACATCGGATGGGCGCCACTCCCTCACCGTCTGCCGGCACCATCGTCAACATCGTCAAGCTATTTTTAGTTGGCATCATCGGCTATCTTTTCGTTCGCGCGCTCAACTTTATCTTCTTCGCTCTGGCGTTTCGCCTGAAACGGATTGACGCGCCCACACTGATCCGAAACATCTTCACGATCGTCGCATTCACGATACTTTTTCTAGTCGCTTTTACTTTCCTGTTTCCGGAAGTAAACCTTGGCGCGCTCTTTACGACTTCCGCGATCTTCGGCGTAATCCTGGGCCTCGCGCTCCAGGACACTCTCGGCAACTTCTTCGCGGGCATCTCGCTGCAAGCCGACCGCCCGTTTCAAGTGGGCGATGTGATAACAGTTGGCGCTCAACGCCACACGGGCGTCGTCGAAGAGATCAGTTGGCGAGCGATTAAGATAAGGACGTTCACAAACCACGTCGTGCTGATCGCCAACAGCAATGCCGCCAAGGAACCAATCGAAGTTTGTCCCCGCGACAATCTGAACGCACGACTCGTGTTTTTCAATACGCTTTATACGGACTCACCTGCAAAGACGATCCACGTTGTGCGGGAAGCGGTGCGCGAAGCAGACAACGTGTCAGAGAAGGTCACACCGATAGTCAGGATCAGAAACCTCGGCGATAACGGCGTGGACTACGAAGTGAAGTACTGGCTCGACGATTACGCCAAGTACAACGATACAGACGCACTCGTGCGCCAACGAATCTGGTACGCGTTCCGGAGGGCTGGTTTGAACTTCGCATATCCGACCCGCACGCTCTTCGTCGAACGTCAGAAAGGCGCGCTCCGCGACGGCGATGGGAGCGCCATCGCCGAGAGGCTTTCCGCGGTGGACATCTTCGCCCCGCTGTCTTCCGAGGAGATCACGATGCTGGCGCAGGCGGCCGTGAGCCACATCTTCGCGCCCAGTGAGACCGTAATCCGGGCAGGCGACCCCGGTTCCTCGATGTTTGTAGTACATAAAGGACGGGTTCGGGTCCAGGTCAGTGAAAATGGGCGGTCGCGGACAGTGGCGACGCTTAATGAAGGTGACTTTTTTGGCGAAATGGCCCTGTTTACGGGCGAGCCCCGAACGGCCAACGTGCTCGCCCTCGAAGAGACTGAAGTCCTCGAAATCGGCCATGCGGCAATGAAACGGGTCTTCGATACCAATCCGGACCTCGTCGAATCCTTAAGTTTTATTATGGCCGAGCGCCGCCAGGGGCTCGCCTCACAGAGCGACTCTCCAGCGACAACCTCCGACTCATCGGGCATTCTCTCCTCGATCAAGCGTTTCTTCGGTCTCCATCAGTAGGCCGCAAAAGGCACAAACGGTGAATTTTATGCCTCTTTTGCTCGCCACATTCCAGGGTTGACAGATACGCACTCAACCTTTATTATGCCCACACGCTCAGCTACTTGAAGAGCACACCAAGGAATAAAGGAGTTAGGAGGAAGAGAGAGTCATGACTATTGTTCGCTACGACCCATTCCGCGATCTGCGGACTCTGCAAGAAGAAGTAAATCGCTTGTTCTCGACTAATCTAACCCGTGCTTTCGGCGATGAAGGCATCGGTCGTGGCGCATGGGCGCCCAGCGTCGATATTTATGAGAACAAGGACCATATCGTCCTTGAGGCCGAACTACCTGGAATGAAACAGGAAGATTTCGATCTCTCGATCGAGAACAATGTCATTACCCTGCGCGGCGAGCGCAAGTTTGAAAAGACGGACGAAACCGATAATTATCATCGAGTCGAACGCTCGTATGGCGCGTTCACACGTTCTTTCACTTTGCCGCAGACCGTTTCCGCTGAGGGGGCAACCGCTGAATACAACAACGGCGTGTTGCGCGTGACGTTGCCGAAACGCGAAGAGACCAAGGCCCGTCGAATCCAGGTGAGCGGAAGTGAAGCCGGCCCCACGAACAAGACGATCGAAACAACTGCCGAAACCGGAAAAGCGAAGGAAGCGACTGGCGGGCGCTAAAGCTTAAAATGGTTCGGTAAATCGCGAGCGGGCTCGTCGTAGTTTGGGATACGAAATGCGAGCCCGTTCGAGTCTTTTTAGAGACAGGTTTTATTACGATGCGTTTAGATAAGTTCACCCTACGCGGGCAGGAAGCAATTCAATCGGCGATCGAGCTTGCGGAAAGAAATAATCACCAGCAGGTTGAGCCGGAGCATCTGCTCGTAGCGATGCTCGAACAACCCGAAGGTATCGTGCGGCCGGTGCTCGGAAAGCTTGGGACGAACGTGGCGGTCGTGCTCAACGACACGCAAGCGGCAGTGGCGCGTTTCCCGCGCGTTCAGGGTGGTCAACAATATTTTAGTTCGCGTTTGAGTCAGATTTTCACGGCGTCGCAGAAGCAAGCCGATCAGATGCATGACGAGTTTATTTCGACCGAGCATCTCCTGCTTGCGATCGTCGAAGAGAAAGACGGCGTCGCTGGAAAGCTTCTGCGCCAGCACGGAGTTATCAGAGAAGATCTGTTCAAAGTGATCGAGCAGATGCGCGGCGGTGCGCGCATTACCGATCAGAATGCGGAACAGAACTACCAGGCGCTTTCAAAGTACGCGCGCGATCTAACCGAACTGGCGCGAAAAGGAAAACTCGATCCGGTAATCGGGCGCGACGACGAGATTCGCCGCACGATTCAAGTTCTTTCACGCCGGACCAAAAATAATCCGGTTTTGATTGGTGAGCCCGGTGTGGGTAAGACCGCGATTGTCGAGGGCCTCGCCCAACGCATTGTTTCGGGAGACGTTCCCGAAACGCTGCGTAACAAGCGCCTGGTCGGACTCGATCTCGGCTCGATGCTCGCGGGCGCGAAGTACCGCGGCGAGTTTGAAGATCGACTCAAAGCCGTCTTGAAAGAGATCGAGAACGCGCAGGGGCAGATCATTTTGTTTATTGACGAGCTTCATACGCTCGTCGGCGCAGGCGCCGCCGAAGGCGCTATCGACGCTTCCAACATGCTGAAGCCGGCACTCGCGCGAGGTGAGCTGAGGTGCGTCGGCGCAACCACACTCAACGAATACAAGAAACATATTGAAAAAGACGCGGCGCTCGAACGTCGCTTCCAACAGGTCTACGTCGGTGAACCAACGGTCGAAGATACGATCGCGATCCTGCGTGGACTGAAAGAGCGTTACGAAGTCCATCACGGCGTTCGCATCAAAGACTCGGCCATCGTTGCCGCGGCGACACTTTCGAATCGCTACATCACAGACAGGTTTCTGCCAGACAAGGCCATCGACCTAATTGATGAAGCCGCGTCGCGACTCAGAATCGAGATCGATTCATTGCCACAGGATATCGACCAGCTTGAGCGTGAGACGATTCAGCTCGAGATTGAACGCCAGGCGCTGCAAAGAGAAGAAGATGAAAAGTCGAAGGCGCGCTTGAAGGAGATCGAACAGCGAATCGCCGATTTGAAAGAGACTTCTTCCGGACTGAAAGCCAAGTGGCAGTCAGAGAAAGAAGCCATCGATCACATCAGGACCGCCAAAGCGGAACTCGAGCAACTCCGGTTGCAACTCGACCAGGCTCGTAATGCAGGCGACCTCGCGCGCGCTTCCGAGATTCAGTACGGAACGATTCCCGACCCTCGAGCAAAAGCTGAAGGGCCAACAGGAGAAACTTGCCAACTTCCAGCAGGACGGCGTGATGTTGAAAGAGGAGGTTGACGAAGAGGACGTCGCGGGAATCGTTGCCAAGTGGACCGGCATTCCCGTTTCGAGAATGCTCGAAGGAGAAATGCAGAAACTGGTAACGATGGAAGATCGACTGGGCGTTCGTGTAATCGGACAGGAGGAAGCGTTGGCTGCTGTCGCAAACGCAGTCAGGCGCGCACGCGCAGGTTTGCAGGATCCGAATCGTCCGATCGGTTCATTCATCTTTCTTGGTCCAACCGGGGTCGGTAAAACGGAGACTGCTCGCGCGCTTGCCGAGTTCATGTTTGACGACGAACGCGCGATGGTGCGACTAGACATGTCTGAGTACATGGAGAAGCACGCGGTCGCGCGCATGATCGGAGCGCCGCCGGGATATGTGGGCTACGAGGAAGGCGGACAGCTTACCGAAGCAGTGCGCCGGCGGCCTTACGCCGTCGTTCTCTTCGACGAAATTGAAAAGGCGCACACGGATGTTTTTAACGTTCTGCTTCAGATTCTCGACGACGGCAGGTTGACAGATTCAAAGGGTCGCACAGTCGATTTCAAGAACACTGTCTTGATCATGACGTCGAATCTGGGATCGCGTGAAATTCAAGCGGCAGAAGGCGACGAAAAACAGGTGCGCGAAGCTGTACTGCAGGAACTGCGCTTGAATTTCAAACCGGAGTTTCTGAATCGCATCGACGATGTAGTGATCTTCCATCAGCTCTCACGCGAGCAGATCGGCAAGATCATCGAAGTGCAGCTTGAACGGTTGACGAAGATGCTCAGCGAACGAAGCGTAACGCTGATTCTCGAGCCTTCGGCAAAAGAACTTCTGATGCGCGAAGGTTACGATCCGAGTTACGGCGCACGTCCTTTGAAACGTGCAATCCAGTCGCTCATACAAAATCCGTTGGCGGTCAAACTTTTGCAGGGTGAAATATTGCCAGGACAGACGGTGCGCGTCTCAGCCGCCGGCGACACATTGGAATTTAAGACTGACGCGGCCTTCGCAACCGCGTAGCAATGATTTGGAGAGAATGAGCATGTCACAACAGTGGAACCCGTTGCAGGATCTGATGGTGCTTCAGGATCGTATGAACCGGCTCTTTGAAGACGCTACACAGCGACGCACGCAGGCAGATGGTGATGAGTTTGAACGAGGCGATTGGACTCCAGCTTCGGACATTTATGAAACGGAGTCGGCATATTTGGTCGCGATGGACTTGCCCGGGATCGATCGAGAAGCGCTTGAAATCGACGTGGACGATAACCGGCTGATCGTCAAAGGCACTCGCGAGATTGACGAGTTAAAGCAACATCGAACCGAAAGGCCGCGAGGAAAATTCCTGCGCACGTTCAGCGTCCCTGGCTCAGTTGATCAGGGTAAGATCGGTGCGGAATACAAAGACGGCGTTTTGCAGATTCGTCTGCCGAAGCGCAGTGAGCAAAAGGCGAAGAAGATCGACATAAAGATCGCTTGAGCAGCATTTACGTTTGGAGTTCAATCTTTAGCTTGCATCCGCCAGAAACGGCAGCCTAAAGGCTGAATTCCAAACGCAAGGACCAGGGGAACGCAGATGGGAAACGATAACGAACTGCGCGTGACGGATCGCCGTCGCGTCTCCCTCGACGACGAAGGCACTGAGCGCGTGAACGAGGAAGTCGAACAGCCAAATCTCAAACCGAGGTACGTTGAAGAACTCGAATCGCGCACGCGAGCCGCGGAAAAACAGGTACAGGAAGTGCAAGCGCGCTTCGATCAGTTACGCCAGCAACTGCAACGCGAAACCGACGAAACCCGACAGCGCTTGAACCGTTCCGCTGATGAGCGCGCCGCCGGCGAGAAGGCCCGGTTTATCGCAGCACTGCTTCCAGCGATGGACGATTTGGAGCGGGCCATCGACGCTGTTTCCGGAAACGCGCCGCGAGAAGCGATGCTGGAAGGTATTCGTCGCATAGCGAATAGTTTTCAATCGGCGTTGAACGCTGCGGGCATCGAATCAATTGCGGCCGTGGGTGAGGAGTTCAATCCGGAATTTCACGAAGCGGTCGATACCGAAGAGACGGACCACGAGATGGACGGGAGAGTAATTGAGGAATATAGTCGCGGTTTCCGAATGGGTGATAGGCTGCTGCGACCTGCGCGAGTGAAAGTCGGGCGCGCTCCGGAAACAAGCAATCAAGACTACGCAGAAGAAATTTGTGTAATCTGTGTAATCGGTGGATAACCAATAAAGGAGACACGAGAGTGCCGGCAAAAGAACTGAAGTTTAGAGAAGAGGCACGCCATGCGATGCTAAAAGGCGTGGATACCCTCGCGAACGCGGTGCGCGTAACGTTAGGACCAAAGGGTCGCAATGTTGTTCTGGGCAAGAGGTTTGGCTCGCCTGTGATAACGAAAGACGGCGTCACGGTTGCAAAAGAGATCGAGCTCAAGAACAACTATGAAAACATGGGCGCGCAGATGGTCCGCGAGGTTGCCGTCAAGACGAACGACAAAGCCGGCGACGGCACAACCACGGCGACAGTTCTGGCACAGGCAATTTTTCGTGAAGGCGTGAAGAACGTCACGGCAGGCGCGAATCCGATGGCTCTACAGCGTGGAATTCAGTTGGCCACGGAACAAGTGGTCCGTGAATTAGAACGCATGTCGAAGAAGGTCAAGAACAAGGACGAATTGATGAACGTCGCCACGGTTTCAGCCAACAACGATCGTGAGATCGGCAGGTTGATCTCGGAGGCGATGGACAAGGTTGGAAAAGACGGCGTTGTCACAGTTGAAGAGTCAAAGACGTTGCAAACCGAGCTCGAGATAGTTGAAGGAATGCAATTCGATCGCGGTTACTTGTCTCCTTACTTCGTCACTCATCCCGATCGCATGGAAGCGATTCTCGACGAGCCATACATTCTGCTTTACGAGAAAAAGATTTCCGCGATGCGCGATCTGTTGCCGCTGTTGGAACAAACCGCGGGCGCCGGACGTGCGTTGCTGCTTATCGCTGAAGACATCGACGGTGACGCACTGGCAACACTGGTCGTGAATCGACTTCGTGGAACAATCAAAGTGTGCGCAGTAAAAGCCCCAGCATTCGGCGACCGGCGCAAGGCAATCCTGGAAGATCTTGCAGTCCTGACGGGCGGACAAGTAATAACCGAAGATCTCGGTATCAAACTCGAGAGCGTAACTCTTCAGGATCTCGGAACTGCCAAACGCGTCATCGTCGATAAAGAAGCCACAACCATTGTCGAAGGTGGCGGCGAGCCCAAAGCGATCCAGGGACGCGTCGCATCTATTCGCAGGCAGAGTGAAGAAGCAACGTCTGACTACGATCGCGAAAAACTTCAGGAGCGACTCGCTAAGCTTGCCGGCGGAGTGGCCGTTGTTAGAGTCGGCGCACCGACGGAAACAGCGATGAAAGAGATCAAGATGCGTGTGGAAGACGCGCTGAACGCGACGAAAGCTGCGGCCCAGGAAGGAATTGTCGTGGGCGGTGGAGTAGCTTTGTTGCGAGCTGGCAAAGTCCTCGACAACCACAACGACGACGATCCGGACGTTCGCACTGGAGTAAATATTGTTCGCCGTGCGTTGCAGGAACCGCTCCGGCGCATCGCTGAAAACGCAGGTGCCGAAGGAGCAGTTGTCGTCGGTGAAGTAGAACAGTTGAAAGGCAATAAAGGCTACAACGCGGTTACTGGTGAGTTTGAAGATCTTGCGGCCGCTGGGATTATCGATCCAACGAAAGTGGTCCGCACAGCTCTGCAAAACGCCGCGTCGATCTCCGGGATTATTGCTGACAACAGACGCGGCTGTGACCGATGTGCCTGAGAAGAAAAAATCGCGGACCACCGATGCCCGGAGGAGACGATTACGATTATTAGCCACAAAAAGCACAAAGTGCGCAAATTTGTAGCGATTCGTGGCGGCAAAATTGCTTGAGTAGCCGCGCCGGGATTGTTATTGCATTGAAACGCAACGGCGCTTATGCTGGCGACATCCAAGTGCAGCAACTTGGATACAGCCGAGTTGTTTGAAGGCGAGTAAATACCGCGCACAAATTGCTGATCGGATCCGGTGCGACGGTCGTAAAAGAAATATGGCTGACTTAGGTTCATACAAAGACAAATTTGGCGATAGCGGCCAGCGAATTCTGGAACACGCGCTGGACGAATCACGTCGACGTGACCAGAACTTCGTATCGGTAGAGCACATTCTCCAGGCTTTGACCGTAGAAGAGCCGGATATGTTCAACTCTGCGATGCGGGAATTGTCGCTTGATCCGATTGTGGTCAAGATGGCGATCGAAAAGCGCCTTGGCAGCACCCGCCAGCAACACGTTGGAAAAGGATTTCGGATCGGCCCCGACACTACGGATTTATTCAAGCGGGCAATGGAGCGAGCGCGCTCTCAGGGACGCAAAACGATTGAAGCTACAGACATCTTTGAAGCGTTGAGCAATCAGGACAGTTTGTTTGTAGACGTCCTGCGGAACATGGGCGCAAATCCCGAGGCTGTCATGGAAAACGTAAGAGCCCAGGTTCAAAAACGCGAACAGGAAGAAGAACAGAACCGAAAGAAGTTCGAACTTCCGCCTTATCTAAAACACTTCGGAGTCTCACTTAACCGGCTGGCACGCGCTGATAAGATTCCGCCGACAATCGGACGAGAGAAAGAGATTCAACAGATCATCGAGATCCTCTGTCATCGTGAGCGTGCAAACTCACCGATGCTGGTTGGTGAACCAGGTGTTGGCAAGACCGCGGTGATCGAAGGACTTGCTCGCCTAATCGAGTTGGAACCGGAAAAAGTTCCAGCACGCTTGCGTTCGTCACACATCGTTCAACTGCAAATGGGCGGCATCGTCGCAGGAACAATGCTGCGCGGCATGTTTGAAGAACGAATCAAAGGGATCATCGACGAAGTTAAAGAACGCGACAACATGATCCTGTTCATCGATGAAGCGCATACGATCATCGGTGCAGGTGCGGCACTCGGAACTTCTTCCGACGCTGCCAACATGTTCAAGTCAGCACTGGCGCGCGGCGAGATGCGAATCATCGGCGCCACTACGATTTCCGAATACAAGGAATATATTGCCGACGACGAGGCACTCGCACGGCGGTTCCGTATGGTGAAGGTCGTCGAGCCGTCGATTACCGAAACTCGCGAGATCCTGCTCGGTCTTCGTCCGCGTCTCGAGAAAAACTACTCGGTCAAGATTTCCGACGACGCCATCAACACTGCGCTGGAGATGGCTCCCAAGTACATCCGCAATCTGCATCTGCCAGACAAGGCGATTGGCTGGCTCGATACCGCGGCTGTAAAGGTGGAGATCAACGAACCGACGAAGATGGTGGTCCAACCAGAGCACGTTATCGAAGTGATTTCGCAGGAGTCGCGTATTCCGCGCGACATGATCTTCCGCGATACGAGTGATCGGTTTGCGATGACGGAAGCGATGCTGGGTCGTCGCGTCATCGGGCAAAAAGAAGCGATCAGAGCGGTCGCGCAGCGCCTGCGGTTGAATAAAGGCCCACTGAAGGAGTCGCACTATAAACCCGACGGTGTGCTGCTGTTCCTTGGTCCAACAGGCGTCGGAAAAACGGAGTTGGCGAAAGCTGTTGCCGAGTTTATGTTTGGCGACGAAGAGAAGATGGTTCGCATCGACATGTCGGAATACAGCGATGGGACCGTCAGCATCGAGAAACTGATCGGAATGCCGCGCGGAATAGTTGGCTCGGAACGAGGAGGAATCCTGACTGAGCAACTGCGCGAGAATCCGTACACTGTGCTTCTGCTCGACGAGGTTGAGAAAGCATCGCCGTACCTGATGAATCTGTTCCTTCAGGCTTTCGACGAAGGTTGGTTGACGGATGGACGCGGCAAGAAAGTTTACTTGTCAGACGCGATCATCATCATGACGTCCAACCTTGGTTCCGAGAACTTCAAGAAGTATGAGAAACCTCTCGGTTTCGGCTTGAAGACTGCCTCCGATTTCCGGGCGGTGAAGAATGAAGTGATGAAGGCTTCGGAGCAGCGGTTCTCGCCGGAGTTTCGTAACCGCATCGACGAGATTATCGTGTTCTCACCGCTGACGATGGACGAGGTCCGACAGATTGCGCGTCTGTATCTCGAGAAACTTCGCCGGCAGATGGAGCGGCAAGGCAAATTAGTCGATGTGACTGAAGCTGCGGTAAACCTTCTCACCGAAAACGGTTACAACCCGACTTATGGTGCTCGCTTCTTGAAACGGCACATCGATGAAAAGGTGAAACTTCCAATCACCGGACTGTGGAAGACGTCGTCGAGCTTCAAAGTCGACGTTGAAGACGGTGAAGTGGTGGTGAAACCCAACGGCGGCTCCAAACCCGAGTTCAATTAACAAGATTTGCAATGTAACAAATCACATCCTGAAAATCTTGTAATCTGTGGATGATTCTCGTACTTAATACTATCTCTAGTATTTGCGCAGACCCCTGCAGTCATCCGTTGATGAGAAGTCTCAACCGATCATCGACCGCGCAGTCGAGGCGCTCGGCGGCCAGCGATACCTCAACATCCAAACTGAATTCGGCAAAGGCTTCTACACCACTTACAACGACGGCGTCTCTCAGATTCCGGCGCGCTTTTTGGACTACATCGCCTACCCCGATCGCGAACGCACCGAGTTCATCGGCGCCGGCATTCGTTCGATACAAACAAACGTCGGCGATACGGGTTGGTTGTTTGACGGCGCGGTAAAGAAGATCTCGGATCAAACCCCGGCCCAGGTCGAGAACTTCAAGTTTGCAATGCGCACTCGTCCTGAGAATTTGCTGCGCGGCTGGTGGAAAAAAGAGGGCGGCAAAGTCACTTATGTTGGGCGGCGTGAGGCCGGCCTTGCCAAACGTAACGAGACTGTTCGACTCACCTATCCTGACGGTTTCTGGATTGAGTACGAGTTTGGCGCAAGAGACTACCTGCCCGCGAAGATTATCTACAAACGTACTCGAAAAGATCCGGACTCGGGCGATGAGGTTGAAGTAACTGAAGAAGATCGAATCATGATATTCACCAAGATCGATGGCGTGAACGTGCCGTGGATCATCGATCGCTTTGTAAACGGAAAGCAGACGTCGCGGATCAACTACGAATTAATCCAACACAATCAGCAGTTCGCGGATAGTCTTTTTGCGAAACCTGCTGACGTGAAGGCTATTAAATAAAACCATCCACAGATTACACAGATTAAGTAAAGAAAATCTGTGTAATCTGTGGATGGTTTTACATTGCCAGCCCGCCATCCACCTGAATCACCTGACCTGTGATGTAACGAGCATCGTCGGAAAGAAGAAATGCCGCAATCCGCGCCACCTCATCAGGTTCGGCAAAGCGGCCGAGAGGAATCTGCTCGCGAATCTTTGCCTGGTAAGTTTCATCCAACTTCCCTGCCATGTCCGTCGCAACCATGCCCAGCGCCAACGCATTAACCGTGACCTTGCGGCTCGCCACTTCTTTCGCCAGCGACTTTCGTGAGGCCAACCATGCCGGCTTTTGAGGCAGAGTAATTTGACTGACCCGCCATACCGACTTCGCCACTGATCGAAGAGATGTTGAGGATCGAACCGCCGGTGTCCTGACGCAACATCGTGCGCAGCGCTGCTTTGGCGAAGTTCCAGGCGCCCTTGAGGTTCGTGTTCAGCACCTCGTCCCAATCATCTTCCTTCATTCGCAGGATCAGATTGTCGCGCGTGACGCCGGCGTTGTTGACGAGGAAATCAATGCGCCCAAAAGCCTCTTTTACCTGTTGGACCATCTGCGCCGCGGCTTCCGTACTACCCACATCGCACTGCACTGACAACGAGCGCACGCCTAACGATTCAAGCTCCGATTTCAAACTCTCAGCAGCATCCGCGCTCTTCGCATAGTTGAAAGCGATATCGGCGCCTCGCCGCGCGAGTTCGAGGGCGATCGCCCGCCCGATGCCACGTGTCCCACCTGTAACGATGGCCACTCGGCCTGCAAATGGTTTTTGATCAGACAAGTTCGAGAGTTTCCTTTCTTGACACTACAAACCCGCGTCGGCTAGCGTGGGCCTTTTAACATATCTAAGCGGAACAGAACAAATGCTGGATCTTAATTACGTCAGGGAGAATATCAATAAGGTACGCGAAGCGCTCAACGCGCGTCGCGCGGATACAACCGCGCTTGACGATTTCACGCGCGCAGACGAAGAGCGCCGTCGCGTCATTGCGGAATCGGATCAACTGAATGCGCAGCGCAACGCTTCGAGCCGTGAGATCGGCGCGTTGATGAAGGAAGGCAGAAAAGAGGAAGCAGAGGCGCGTCGCGCGGAAGTCGCTGGGTTGAAGGATCGCATCTCCGAACTGGATCAACTGCGAGCCGCAACTGAGGCGCGCATGCACGATCTGCTCTCGACGCTGCCGAACATTCCTCACGCAAGCGTGCCCGTTGGTGAAGATGAATCGGCGAACGCTGAAGTTCGTCGCTGGGGCACGCCACCGAAGTTTGATTTCGAGCCGCAGGACCATGTCGATCTCGGAACAGCACTCGGCATCCTCGATCTCGAACGCGCGACGAAGATCGCAGCCGCGCGGTTCGCGATTCTGAACGGCGCTGGTGCGCGTCTCGAACGTGCGCTGGTCAACTTCATGCTCGACGTTCAAACACGCGAGCATGGTTATCTCGAAACACTGCCACCGTTCATCGTCAATCGTGCTGCGCTTTTTGGCACGGGGCAGTTGCCGAAGTTTGAACAGGATCTGTTTAAGCTGGAAGACGAGCGGCAGCTCTATCTGGTTCCAACGGCGGAAGTGCCGGTGACCAACTATCATCGCGACGAGATACTCGACGCTTCACAACTGCCGATGCGTTGGGCCGCTTACACACCGTGCTTTCGCTCCGAAGCGGGCAGCTACGGACGCGACACGCGCGGCGTGATCAGGCAACACCAGTTTGAGAAAGTCGAGTTGGTGAAGTATTCCCTGCCGGAGAACTCTTACGAAGAGCTCGAATCGCTCACACGCGACGCAGAGATGATTCTGCAAAAACTCGGACTGCATTATCGAGTCGTTACATTGTCGACCGGTGATCTGGGGTTTGGTTCAGCTAAGACTTACGATATCGAGGTATGGCTGCCGTCGCAGAATACGTTTCGTGAGATCTCTTCGTGCTCGAATTACGAGTCGTTCCAGGCGCGACGCGCGCAGATTCGGTTTCGCAGAGCGGGCGGCGCGAAGCCGGAGTTTGTGCATACGCTCAATGGCTCCGGCCTCGCAATTGGACGCACGTGGATCGCCGTGCTAGAGAATTATCAGCAGGAAGATGGATCCGTGATCATCCCTGAAGCACTGCGACCGTACATGGGCGGCGTCAGAAAAGATTGGGCCACAATAAAGCGCAAAATTCCCAAAAATCATTTGTGATTTTTTGTGACTTTACTTAACTCGTAAATCAAACGGCATCAACAGCATCGTCTCGCCGTTCTTCATCCGATCCATCAACGCCATGTAACGCAGCGCGCGGCGCGCGTCTTCGGGCAACGCCGCAAACACTGCGCGCTGTTGCTGGATCTCGGTGTTCGAGTTATCGCCACCGCTTAACAACTGCTGCAAGAACGTCGTTGGGTAAGGAAGAATCACGCGCTCGACGCCCTTGTCGGCGGGGATCTTCGCGAGTTGCTTCGCAACCTCGATGGCCTTATCAAGTCCACCAAACTCATCCACTAACCCTCGCTCTCTCGCCTGCGATCCGGTCCACACGCGACCCTGCGCAACCGAGTCGACATATTCCGGATCCTTGCTGCGCCCCTTCGCTACTTTCGGCACGAAGTCGCGGTAGTAAGTCGTCTTGATCCACTCTTCAAACTTCGCGCGCTCTTCGTCAGAAAACTTCTCCGTCGCGCGAAACATTCCCGCTGTCTTGCCACGCAACACGTACTCATTCGAGAGCCCGAGCCAATCATAAAAACCACGCATGACAGGCTTGCCCGCGACAACACCGATCGATCCTGTGATCGTCGTGGGCTGCGCAATGATCTTCGCTGCACTGGCTGAGATGTAGTAACCACCCGAAGCCGCAACGTCGCTCATCGAAACCACCACCGGCTTCTTCGAATTCGCTTGTTCAACCGCGCGCCAGATAATGTCAGACGCGAGACCCGAACCTCCGGGACTATCGACGCGCAACACGATCGCCTTGATCGATTTGTCCGCTGCCGCATCGTTCAAAGCTTTCGCCACTGTGTCTGATCCGATCGATTGCTCACCTGACGGACTGTTCTGCGAACTACCTGACTCGATGGTGCCGCTCGCATAAATCACTGCAAGCCGTTCGCCCTTGTTCAATCCAAGCGACTCCGGAGAAACGTCTCTGTAGTCATAACCTCTGACTGCGACGAACGCATCAGTTTCTTTGTAGCCCAACAGTTTGTTCAACTGCTTCTCGACTTCATCTCTGTAAATCGCCTCGTCGATCAAGCCCGCATCCTTCGCCTGCACTGCGTTGTAAGGAGCGTTGTCGATCAATGCGCGCACTTCCTCGGGCGTCTTTTTGCGCGCCTGGGCGATAGTGTTTATATAACGATTGTAGAGATCGTCGAGCATCGAATTAATGTACTCGCGATGAGCATCAGTCATCTGCTTTTGCGTGAACATGTCGCCCGCGCTCTTGTATTTTCCGATCTGATAAATATCGGGGTAGATACCTAACTTATCGAGCGAGCCGCGGAAGAACATCACGTCGGCAGCGAGACCGTTGATGAACAACTCGCCCGGCGGTGGAACGATGATCTTGTCGCACGCCGTTGCGATGAAGTACTCCTTGTTCAATCCGAATTCGAGGTACGCGTAGACAGGTTTGCCCGACGAGCGGAAATCGGTGATCGCGTCGCGAATCTCTTCAGCCTTTCCCCAACCAACGCCTGACATGTTGACGTCAAGCAGGATCGCCTTGATGCGATTGTCGACTTTGGCCTTTTTGAACTGCATCACGAGGCCCGTGAGTGATTGATCCGGTCCGCCAAAGTATTTCTTGAAAGGATCGTCCGGGCTGTAGTCCGGCAACGAACCGGCAACGCGAAGCGTAAGGACGCTGTTGTTGCGAATCGCCGGCTCGCTTTTGCGGAGGGCGGCCCAGATCGCTACGATTCCGATGATTGCTACTAAAATCAGAGCTCCTAAAACTCCGAGTATGATGAAGACTGCTTTTCTCGTTCCTGACATCGTTAAATCCTCAATTTAATGGGTTTGTGCTATTCATCCGGTATGTGAGTACGCAGGGGCGCGGGAAAAGGTTTAATCCACAGATTGCAGCAGCATTTACACGGCAGATCTGTGTAATCTGCTGTAATCTGATTATGGTTCTTGACAATCCATCCGCCACCGACGACCTCATCACCGCGATAGAAGACAGTGGCCTGCCCCGGGGTGATGGCCCGTTGTGGCTCGTCAAAGATTATACGCGCGCGGGCATCTTTAAGAGGAGTAATTGTTGCCGGAGCCGCGGTGTGGCGATAGCGCACGCGAACATCCGCGCGCACAGGCTCGGTCGGATTATCGAACGCGATCCAATTCACGCCGGCGGCGGTGAACTCGCTGCTCATCAACTCTTCCGACGAACCGGCAGTCACACGATTCTTATTCGCGTCGATCGAGATGACATACAGCGGTCGCTCATCCGCGATGCCAAGGCCGCGTCGCTGTCCGATCGTGTAGCGATGAATGCCTTCGTGATGTCCGATGACGCTACCGCTCTTGTCAACTATTTCGCCCGAGCCTGGTAAACGGTCAGTTGAGTTCTCTGCCTCAAGATAACGATCGATAAAACCCGCATAATCGCCGTCAGGCACAAAACAGATTTCCTGCGATTCTTTCTTCTCGGAAACTCCGATCAGGCCATGCTGGCGTGCGGCGTCTCGAGCTTCGGGCTTCGACATCTCGCCAAGCGGAAAACAGCGCGCGCGACAACTGCGCCTGCGTCAGTTCCCACAAAAAATACGATTGGTCTTTGTCGTAATTCTTTCCACGCAACAGTTTGTAACGATTGGTAGACGGATCGAATTCGACCCGAGCGTAATGACCCGTCGCGACCTTTTCACATCCCAAACTCAACGCGAGTCGATCGAGTGAAGCAAACTTCAAACGACTGTTGCACGAAACGCACGGGATCGGTGTCTCGCCGCTCAGGTAACTGGTGATGAACGGTTGGATTACGTCGCGCTCGAAATCGCGTTCGAGATTCAGAACGTAAAACGGAAAGCCGAGTTCTTCGGCGACGCGGCGCGCGTCGTAGACGTCGTCGAGCGAGCAGCAACGCGAAGGCAACGGGTCGCCGTTTTCGTCAACGTTGATCCCGCGCCGTTGGTCCCACAACTGCATCGTAAAGCCAACCAGTTCGTGGCCCTGCTCTTTTAGTATTGCCGCGGCCGCGGAAGAATCCACGCCACCACTCATTGCTACTGCGATCTTCATATCATATCTCACGTTTGGAGTTCAGCCTTTAGGCTGCTCTTCTCCAACATTCCCAAACTAAAGCTTGAACTCCAAACATGTTAAGATGCCGGACACCAAGACGCAAAGATGCCTGAAAGCGCAATCCAGGATTACCGAGTCGCTACCGAGCCATATTATCTGCCTGTCGGGCGGGAAGTTGAGCTCTTCGAAGCCGCTCATTCCGCAAAACTTCCGGTCATACTCAAGGGTCCGACCGGATGCGGTAAAACACGCTTTGTCGAACACATGGCGTGGCGCCTCGAACGGCCGCTGATTACCGTCGCATGCCACGAAGACTTGTCGTCGACAGATCTTGTCGGGCGTTTCCTGTTGGAAGGCGAAGAGACGATCTGGCACGACGGGCCGCTGACCTCGGCCGTGCGCAACGGAGCGATCTGCTACCTCGATGAAGTAGTCGAAGCACGCAAAGACACGGTCGTGATCATTCACCCGTTAACGGATCACCGGCGTCGTTTGCCGATCGAGAAGCGCGGAACGATCCTCGAAGCGCCGTCTGACTTCATGCTCGTCGTCTCTTACAATCCCGGTTATCAGTCGATTCTGAAGGATCTGAAACAGTCGACGCGGCAAAGGTTCGTCGCGATCGAATTTGATTATCCCCCGCCGGAGATGGAGGCTGAGATTGTTGCGCGTGAAGGTGGAGTTGATGAAGGCACGGCGCGAGATCTCGTCTTGATCGGACAGAAGGTGCGCAACCTTCGCGGTCATGGTTTGGAAGAAGGTGTTTCCACTCGACTCTTGATCTACGCTGCACAACTCATCGCACTCGGCATTCCTCCTGTCGATGCCGCCGACGTTGCGATGTGCTCGCCTATCACCGACGATCGCGAATTGCAACGCAGCATCCGCGAGATCGTGACGACTGTGATCTAAAACCAAAGACGGATGACGCAGATTATACGCGGATCAGAAATGTCTGACGATCAACATCAATCCGCAGAACGTCAATCGTTCCTCGAACTCACGCGCAGCATCGCCAGTTTACCGTTGGACCAGGCTGCGGCAGTCCTGGAGACGAGCGCCGCGATCGCCAGCATCTCGCTTCGCGCGGGCATTGAGTTTCTGCGCGCCGCGCCTGCGGCTGCGCACATTTTGCAACCGGCTGAGATCCACTCGTGGGGGGAAATGGGCCGCCGCCTTGCAATGGCCGACTACGAAACCGCAATCTCATTTTTTGCCGAAGGCGTTGATGCACTTCAAACTGTCCCACCAGATCTTCGTCCCGCGATCTTTGTGCTGTGCACACGACAGATGGTCCTCTCAACGGTCGTCGGTCGAGAGACGCTTCATTCACTGCCGTCTTTAGTCGCTGAAATCAACGATCACGAAGTTCTTCGCACGGTGATCGACATCGCCACCGAAATCGCGAGGCGATCAGCAAAACACAGCGCGGAGTTTCTGAGCGCCAGCGGTCAGGTTTCGCGCGAGCTTGCCGGTTTTCAAGACCCGAACGTAACGTCGGCAGCTCTCGCGCTCGCCAACGCTTTCGCGATGCGTGCCGGTGGCATCGCTGCCGATGCATGGACCATCATTCCCGAAGCGCTCGCCCAACTTTCATCCACCGATGCAACACGACTGCTAAACCGTGCTAACGATTTTCTCCAACGCGGAGGCGGTGCGGCTCTTCATATCCTCGTCGCAGGCGGCGAAATCCTGCGCCGCGCGCCCGAGATCTTCGATGAGTGGATCGAACTGCTCTGGGTCGTGGCAGCGCATGGCAATGCGAGTCTGGTTGCGTTCGTTCGCAGCAGTCCCGGATTCATTCGACTGCTCAACGTCGATTCAGATCGTGCCGACGCCATCAAGCTTTCGCTTCGCGTGCTGGCGCTCACAAAAGAGATCGCAGCGATCGATGGTGAAGCAGCACTTGCTTGTTTCCGCTCGAGCTCGCGCGCGTTGCGTAGCGTTTCGATCGAGCAGTTTGAAGCGTGGGCGCGACGTGGTCTAACTTCGGGTCGCGGCGATACACGCGCGCGTCGCAGTTACTTCTCACTCGAAACACGCGGAAGTTATGAAGCGCTGCTCAGCGGCAGTGCGGGTCTGGCTCTCGATTCGGTCCAACATCTGCTCCGGCTGTACGTTGAGGCGCTCACGGGACGCGAAGTGGAAATCGCGCCGCTGGCGGCTGTGCCTGATGAAGCGCGCATCGACGATGGACGCACGATTCATTTGCCTTCGCTCGTGAATGAATTTGGTGACGATGATTTGGACTTCAGGCTCTATAAGGTGATCGCCGCTCACGCTGCCGGACAGATCGAGTTTGGAACTTATGAGCGCGGTGGGATTTTACGCGCAGCGCATGCGGCGATTGCCGAGAGGTATTCGAAAGAGAATGTTGATGCGCTCGATGCATTTGCGATCGCGGATGAGCTGCTACACACAGACCACAAAGAAGAGCACAAAAAAGACATTAGGCGATGTTGGGTATCGAGAGGTGCTTAAGCTGTTTCCACAGCCGCAACTCGCGCGTCGCGTCTTTGGGACATTAGAAAATGGACGTATCGATCGCAGGCTGCGAAGAACTTATCGTGGTCTAAGTCGCGATCTCGATCTGATCCGGCAACATCTCAGTCGCAGCCGGCCGCATATCATGCAGTTACCGGCTTCACTCGTTCCATTCGAAATACTCTTTCAAGTGACGATGTTAGGGGGCGCGAATGACGATACTCGCATTGCGTATAGCCAGGTCGTCTCGGAGTTGGAAACGATCGTCGGCGAGTATCTTTTGCGTGAACAGACAACCGTGGCCGACACTCTCATGGCCACCACACGCGTTTACGATCTGTTTCAATCAGTCGTGCCTGTAGACGACTCCGTGCAGCAGGTCGAAGCGCCGGAAGATCAATCTGAATCGGATGACGATGCCGCGACTGAAAGAATGAAGCAGCGGCAGACGCAAAGCATGCCGCAACGCCGCGACGCGCGTGAGCTTTTCAACGCGTGGAACGATCCGTCAGCAGAGGGCGATCCGGATGAGCTCGCGGGCGCGGAAGCATGGTCTGAAGCTGAAACGCCGGAGCAGATCCTCGCGGAAGGAGAAGTTGCGTACAACTACGATGAGTGGGATCGCGAGTTGACTGATCATCGCCTTGGCTGGTGTCGCGTTGTCGAGAAGAAGGTGAAGCACGGCGACAGCAGCTTTGTCGAGCAAACGAAAGAGCGGCACAAGGGTGTGATTTCGTCGATACGGCATCAGTTTCAACTGATGAAGCCCGAGAACCTGACGCGCGTGGCGAATGAAGTTGATGGTGAAGAGTTTGATCTGAACGCCGTAATCGACTACGTGATCGATCGTCGTGCTGACGGGCAACAGTCAGAACGCATTTATACGAAACGTCTGCGGCGCCGGCGCGATGTGGCGGTGTCGTTTCTGTTGGACCAGTCGTCCTCGACGGCGCGCACGATTGGACGTCATCCGCTACAACCTTACACGCGTCCGGGGCGCAGGATCATCGAAATCGAAAAAGAGGGATTGGTATTGATGAGTGAAGCGCTCGAGGCTGTCGGCGATGTTTACTCAATCAATGGATTCACGTCAGAGGGACGGCGCAATGTGAAGTTTTATGTCGTGAAGGATTTTGATGAGAAGTACAACGACGAGGTGAAGCGTCGTATCGGCGGTATCAACTACCAGAACAACACGCGGCTTGGGGCAGCGATTCGTCACGCGACGGCGAAGCTTGCGAAACAGGATGCGCGCACGCGATTGCTGATCGTGTTATCCGATGGGCGCCCGTACGATCACGACTACGGAGATGCTCGTTATGCACGTGAAGACACGCGTGAAGCTTTGCGACAGGCGAAGAACGAAGGGATTACGCCGTTTTGTATTACGATCGATCGCGAGTCGGAGGCGGAGTTGAAAGATTTGTATGGTGAAGTGGGTTACACGATCATCGACGACGTGTTCGTCGTTACCTGAACGACTGCCGGGAATTTATAGGCGATTGACAACTTGAGACAGGATTTCAGGATTTTTCAGGATTTACATGTAAATCCTGAAAAATCCTGTCAATCCTGTCTACCCCAGCCGCCGCCACCGGGCGTCTCAATCCGAATGCGATCACCCGCCTTCAGTTCACGCGAGCCTTTCGCAGATATATCTCGATTATTGATCTTGTTTTTGCCAGCCTTACCGTCTGAACCACCGTGCAGATCCATAGGGTCCTTGCTTACGACGATCCGCAAGTAATGACATGCGTGACGGAACAAGGGTCTCGATCTCACGCACCACGCCATCGCCACCGCGCTGCTTCCCTTTACCCCCGGATCCTTTTCGCAAGTCGATACTCGCGCACGCGTAGTGGATACGCATATTCGAGCGCTTCAGCAGGTGTGTTCAAGCTGTTCGTCATGTGCGTGTGAACGCCGCTCATGCCGTCGAGTGTTGGGCGCGCGCCCATGCCTCCTGCGACCGTTTCGTAATAAGAAAACTCCGCATCATTCCGCGTATCGATCCCGCCGATGGTGAGATTGTTCATCGTGCCCTGACTCGCTGCTGGTATTCGATCCGGCAGCGCCTTTGCCAGTGCCTTGAACAAGACATCGACGATGCGTTGCGACGTTTCGACGTTTCCTCCCGCTACCGACGCCGGCGGATTCGCGTTGACGACCGTCCCTCGCGGCGCGATTACCTCGATCGGTTCCATCAGTCCTGCACTCGCCGGAACTTCACCACCAACCAGACACCGAAACACGTATGACACAGCCGACACCGTGATCGCTTCGACGGCATTGATCGCGCCAATCACCTGCGACGCACTGCCCGTGAAATCAACCAACGCGCGTTCGCCTTTGATCGTTATGCGCACCGCAATCCGCACCGGACGATCTTCGACACCATCGTCGTCCAGTGCGTCCTCAGCTTCATATGAACCGTCAGGAATCGCAGCGATCGTGTGTCGCATCAGGCGCGCGGAGTAGTTGATCAGTTGCGACGCATACTCAGTCGCTTCACTTTCTCCACGTCGCTCCACGATCTCGAGCAGACGCGCAGCGCCAGTCTTCAACGAGCCAATCTGCGCATCGAAATCACCACGACGCTCAACATTCCCACGCACATTCGCCAACAACAGTCGCATCGTGTCTCGATCGAGAACTCCGTTCCGCACCAACCGGATCGGCGGAATGCGAATCCCTTCGCCGTAAATGTCAGTTGCCAGACCCATCGAACCCGGCGTCGCGCCTCCGATGTCAGCATGATGCGCGCGGTTGGCGACGTAAAACAAAGGGACGCGTTGCTACGCGACTGACGCGAATACGCCGCTCACTAACGTCACATCCGGCAAGTGCGTGCCGCCCGCGAACGGATCATTCAAAGCCACCACATCGCCGGGCGCGATCTCAATCTCGTCGAGCGCCGCTGCGACAGCCATCGGCATCGATCCGAGGTGTACCGGCATGTGATCGCCCTGCGCTATCACGCGTCCATTAGCTTCGAAGACCGCGCACGAGTAATCGCGCCGCTCTTTGATATTCGGTGAAAACGCAGTCCGGCGCAGTGCCACCCCCATCTCTTCCGCCACTGACGTGAAGAGCGCGCGGTAGATTTCGAGTGTGGTTGGATCGAACTTATCTTTCATAGCCAGTAATCAACAGGTTGCCGAATTGATCCACATGCGCTTTTGCTTCGGCGGGGATCAGAGTTGTCGCCGAATACTCCGCGACGATGCACGGCGTCTGCAACTTCGTGCCGGCACGAAGCTCGTCTCTGTTGTACAAAGCAACTTCAACTGAACGTCCATCGAGATGAGCCTTCACCCGCCGCAACGATTTCAGCTTTGCCTCGCGCCGATTTTCGTGAGCCCGAGCTTCTCGACCAGTCCAAACGATCTTAGCCGCGCACTCACGATTTCGATCTCGCTTTGCTCCTGCGCATAACCGTAACGCTCGCGATGTACGCGGTGAAATTCGGCCGCCAGATCGCCATCGGCGTTTCTGACTTCCAATTCAAACGACTGCCCGCGATAACGCATGGCAAATGAAACGTTCGTGTTGTTGACGCCCACGAGGAAATCCCTCGGCGCGCAACACCTTCGTCGCTTCCTTTTCCATTTCGCCGAATACTTTTCCGAGCCGCGCAATCTGCTTTGGCTCGTTCGTAAACATCACCGTTCGGCTCTGGTCCTTGATCACGTCGGCAACCAACACGCCGACTGCCGACAACGCGCCCGGCGACGTTGGCACGATAACACTCGGAATTCGCAGCGCGCGTGCAAGATCAACTGCGTGCAAACCACCCGCGCCTCCAAACGGCAACAGCGCAAACTGTCGTGGATCGTGACCACGCTCAACCGAAATGTGTCGCAGCGCGCGTTCCATGTTTGTGTTCGCAACGGACAGCACTCCTTCGGCTGCGATGATCGCGGTTACTCGTTTGTTCGTCACGTTGCTAAGATCTTGGGCGAGCTTCTCCATCGCCTCCCAGGCGCGTTTTTCATCGAGTTTGAATTCCCCGCCGAGCAGAGTAGTGGTTCCGAAGTGGCCCAAAACCACGTGAGCGTCAGTGACCGTTGGCAATAATGAACGACCGTAACAAGCTGGCCCGGGATCAGCACCTGCCGATTCTGGTCCAACTCGCAATGAACCACCTTCATCGACACGCGCAATCGATCCGCCACCCGCTCCAACGGTGTGAATGTCCATCACGGAGACCGCGACCGGCAGTCCTGCAACCACCGCTTCGTTAGTCGTTCGGATCGCACCGCTGTCGCAGAGCGCGACGTCGGTTGAAGTGCCGCCCATGTCAAATGTGATGACGTTTTTGATTCCGCCTGACTGTGCCGCGCGCAAGGCGCCGACCACGCCGCCCGAAGGACCGGAAAGAATCGTGCGCACCGGCTCCGCCGCAGCTACATCAGCAGAAATACTGCCTCCTGAGGATTGCATGACGCGCAAATTGAGCTCGCCCGCGGACGATAATCGCTTCAAATACCGGCCCATCAACGGTTGAAGATACGCATTGATGACGACAGTCGATGTGCGTTCGTATTCACGATATTCGGGAAGAATCCGACTCGACATCGACAACGGCACGTCGAGCGACTCGAGCGCTGACGCAATACGCTCCTCATGCTCCGGATGCAAAAACGAAAACAGCAGCGAGATCGCAACCGCTTCCACTTTCTCTCGCTTCAACTTCCTTACGAGAGTTCGCAAGTGGCGCTCGTTGAGCGGTTCGAGCACTTCACCCGATGCAATCACGCGCTCGCTTATTCCTAACCTGAGTTCGTCTGCAACAAGCGGAGGTGGTTTGACTGCGTTGAGGTTGTAAAGCTCGGGCCGGGCCTGGCGTCCGATCACAAGAACGTCTTCGAAGCCTTTTGTCGTGACGAGCGCGATCCGTGCGCCACGCCGCTGAAGCAGCGCATTCGTTCCCACAGTGGTGCCATGGACCACCTCGATCCGGTCGAGTCGCGCACCAGTCTCAGCGCAGATGCGATCTAGTCCCTGTTGAATAGCGAGTGAGGGATCCGAAGGTGTCGAAGGAAGTTTGAAGAGATTGAGACGACCGTCTCGTTCAAAGACGAAATCCGTGAACGTTCCGCCTGTGTCAACGCCGACGCGGATGAGTTGTCTATTGACCGCCAACTGTTACCCAGCACTCACTCTCATTCGACTCGCGAAGGGCATCGAGCACGAGCTGAACTCGATAGCCATCTTCAAAACTTGCAGCGTCTTTAACAACCGTCCTGCCGGCGCGCAAAGCCTCACAAATAGCGACTGCAAACGCCGTAAAACCTCGAGACCAACTGCCTTCACGCATGCCCTGGGCCATGTGGTCCTGCTCGACTTCAACCGGGCGCCAGACGCCGGAGCCCGTCGGCGAACGCCACAGTTCACCAGTCTCTTCAACCATCAGCGCGCCCTTCGTGCCGTAGATCTCCATGCGGTTTTCATACTTTCCTGATTCAACAACAGAGATCGATGCTGCGCCGGTGGCGTCTTGAGTATGTTCGCCGTCTTCAAATCGGAATAGAAGTTTCGCTTCGTCGTCGGTGGTGACAGCGCGCATTCCTCCGCCCGCCTTGTCTAAACGCTGCTTGATGTGAGTCGAGAGCATACCGAGCGCTTTCGTTACTTCCGTGCTCAACATCCAGCGAAACGAATCGACGACGTGCGATCCGATCGCGCCGAGCGCGCCTCCACCCATCTTTTCGTCAGACCACCAATCCCATGCGCGATCT
The DNA here is from genome assembly GCA_963800055.1 of uncultured Acidobacteriota bacterium. Taxonomy (GTDB): domain Bacteria; phylum Acidobacteriota; class Blastocatellia; order Pyrinomonadales; family Pyrinomonadaceae; genus PSRF01. The sequence goes on along the minus strand of CAWCZP010000021.1, from coordinate 211,315 downwards.
CCAATGCCGCGATAATCGGATCGAAAAACATAATTGCAATGACGCACTGATCCAATCGCGCCCGTTTGCAGCATACCGCGCATGACGCGTCTGCTGTTCAGGAAGCGGAGCTCGTGATCGACGAGTGCGAGCACACCGGCAGCGTTTGCTTTCTCAACCATCCTGGCGGCCTCGACTGCGTTTAGCGCCATCGGCTTTTCACAGAGCACGGCCTTTCGCTGATCGAGGGCAGCGAGAGTGATCTCCATGTGTGTGGAAGGAGGTGTGACGACGCTGACGAAATCGACGTCGTTGTGAGCTATGAGTTCCCGCCAGTCCTGTGCGACGTATTCAATGCCAAATTCTTTTGCAACTGCCTCCGCGCGTTCTCGATTACGACTCGCGATCGCGACGATCTTCGCCCCCATGCAATCGCGAAATCCGGGGATCTGTGTGGTGCGAGCAAACCCTGTCCCAATGATTCCAATTCCAACCGGCGCCTTCTTCATGGCCCTATTTAGCCACAAGATTACACAGATTGCACAGATCTGTGTTAGGAGTCCCGGCCAGCCAGGCGTGCGATCATTGACACGAGTTGGCCTGCGCCGATCGGTTTTGCGATGTGCATTTGATAGCCGGCGTCGAGTGCCTGCCGTCGATCGACGTCTCTCGCATATGCTGTCAGGGCGGCAGCAGGTGTTTCACCGCCTTTGTCGCGAGGAAGAGACCTTACTTTATTGATGAAGGTGTAGCCGTCTTCATCCGGCATCGCGATGTCGCTGAGTATCACGTCAGGCTTCCACTCAAGCAGCTTCGCCAGCGCCTCTCTTGCAGACGTGCAGGCTTTTACTTCCGCTCCAGTGCTCGTAATCACAGTACTGATGATCTGTCGGGCTTCCGGTTCGTCGTCAACAAGCAGGACGCGCAAACCATCGAGAGAATGAAGGCTCACAGTGTATTCGCCGCTATGGGCCACCGCGAAAGCCCCTGTGCGATCGGCAAGCAATGGAAATGTCGCTGAAAAGGTTGCGCCTTTGCTAACTCCATCGCTGCGGGCTGAAACCGTGCCGCCATGGAGCTCCACGAGGTGTCGAACGATTGCCAGTCCAAGTCCCAGCCCTCCGAAACTGCGAGTCGTAGAACTATCGGCCTGACGAAACCGATCGAACACGCGCGGCAAAAACTCCGGCTCGATTCCCTGCCCGGTATCTGTGATTGTCACTCGCGCATCGGATCCGTCCTGCTCGAGACGCACTGAGATCCTGCCGCCATGTGGAGTGAACTTCACGGCATTGGATAACAGGTTCCACATAATCTGCTGCAACCGTGCCGAATCGGCGGAGATTGCACCGAGCCCCGGCTGTGCCTGGTATTCCAACGTAATATCTCTTCGCATCCGCTGCCGGCCGGACGACGTTGATCGCCGCTCGGGTTATAGAGGATATGTCCAACGGCCTGACGTCGAGATTAAGCTTGCCTGAAACAATTCGAGAAACGTCAAGAAGATCATCGATGAGTTGTGCCTGCACCCGTGCATTCCGATCTATAGCTTCAAGTCCCTGATTCAGAACTTTTTCATCGCGCTTGGCTTCGCGAAGGACACTTGACCAACCAAGCAGCGACGTTAGAGGCGTTCGCAACTCGTGCGAAAGTGTTGCCAGAAACTCGTCCTTGATCCGGTTGGCCGCTTCCGCTTCGGAGCGCGCACGTTCAGCACGAACAAGCAATTGCCCACGCGCCTCTTCCGAACGTTGCAGCTCGCCGATGTATTTCGAGAGCTCCTCGACGTGTAACCGCGCAGCTTCAGTTTGTTCCACCGAGGCTTCGATGTTCTTGAGATAAGTTTGATAGGTGAAACAGATGATGAGAATGATGGGCACAGTCGCAACAACCGCATAGAACCCATAACGATCGATAAGGATCGCGATGATGCCAGCCGCGGATGCTCCCGCGAAATAGGTTATTGAGGTCCAGAGGTAATAAGTTCGCCAGGTGTGCCAGGTTGATTCTTTGGTCTTGGCCGTCTTCTCGATCGCAACCAGAACGGTATTGGCGATGTACTGCGCAAACCCCATCACGAGGATCGCGTAAAAGAACTCTTTTGAAAAGTTGTGGGCGACAAGAGTCGCCGGTGGACCAAATACCAGATTCAAAACTGTCGATGTAAAAAATGTGCTGGTGGCGAGAATCGCAGAGTTGAAGAGGAACACGCGCGGCTTCTTGCTTATGATCAGCGTCACGGCGATACCTTCCAGGGCAGAAAGCAGAATCGCCGCAGCCCCGCCGTACATAAGCATACCCAGAAAAACGAACGTATCCGCGACTGTAATACGACCACTCACTCGCGGAATTCGGATTGCGATCATCGAACTCGCAATCACCATCAGACAGAGGAAGACAAATCTTCCGTCCAGTTTGTCGAGAGGAAGATAGTAGATCGAGACAAGCGTGATCGCTGCTCCCGCGATCACAAGCGACCACATGTAAACTTGTCCGAAGTGAGGTCGATTAACATCCATTTCTGCCGCACTCATGGCTTCACCTCAGGGGCTTCGAGATTATTCAGTTTTTATTGGGTCACACCGTGGTCGGTGTGTTAGACAAGTGCCGTAAAACCAACACAGACTACACTAATTCATCTATGTAGTCTGTACGCTCATCAATAATCCAAACAGTCGATACCATCGTCTAATGCGACGAGGATCACTGCACCAGCATCACCATCGAGCATTGCTGACTGGGCAATTACAACTAGATCGCCTGTGACAACGCCATCGCCAGTGACGACACCGTCTCCAGTGACCACACCATCGCTCAAAAAACTTCCTTCAGCCAGGAGATCCTGAAACAGTATATTGACGGCAAGGAACGGTGTGCCGTCACCGGTTACTACACCATAACTCGTTAGAATATGATCGCCAGTAACCACACCGTCTGAAAAGTAGAATGGATCGATTATCAACGTGCCATCACCCGTGACCACGCCTCTGCCAAGCAAATTTCCCACCGAGTAGATGCGCTGATACTTCTTAATCAAATCCAGGCCGGAAACGTACGTGTGATTTAGAATAATGCCGCGAGACCACGTGAACGCATGATTAGCAATAGTTGTCTGAGGCGCAGGCGGCGCTGCAACAGTCAGCAGCGGTGAGCCGGCAGGCGTTGAGGCGCTCAAATCAGTTCGAACCAATTTGGCCAACTGAACAGCGCCGTCCGCGTTTACCTGACCTGCGCCTTGCTCGAGCATGTTGAAACCGGCGAGAGGTTGCGCTGTGTACATCATCAACGCTTTTACCAAGTTTGGAGTAAGGCTCGGATTGGCCTGAAGCATTAATGCAGCAGTTCCAGCGGCTACGGGCGTCGCCATCGAAGAACCGCTCAAGAACATCATATTGCGTTGATCTGATCCGCTGACTCCCGCATTCAACGACGGGTTTTGGGCCACCAGACGATTCTCGGACGCCTGAGCCTGCACTAACTTGTTTCCGGGCGCGACAAGATCCGGTTTGACCAAGTTATCGTGATGCCGTACCCCTTCTGCATCGGTAGTGAAACTCCGCGTCGGTCCGCGCGAGCTGAATGAAGCGACAGCATCATCGCTGCGATCGTCGGTGCCGAAGGTGTTTGTAGCTCCCACAGTGATCGCCGACGGTTCATTACCAGGCGAGTGGATGTGCCCATATAACTTGTTTCCATCGCTGTCCCTGCCGTTGTTACCGGCAGCAGCAAAGACGACTACACCCGCATCGACTAACCTGCGCACAGCCCTACAAACCGGATCGTTTAGATAAGAATCGATGGCGGGCATACCAAGACTCATGTTCACAACGCGAATGTTGTAAGCCGCTCGATTTGTAGCGATCCAGTCGAGGGCGCGCAGCACTGTTGCGGTTGAACCGATCCCCTGTGAATTCAAGACGCGTAGATTGATCAGGTTCGCGTTAGGAGCAACACCCATGAATTCCTTGTTGGAGATCCGGCCATTGCCGGCGGCGAGTGAAGCGACGTGAGTTCCATGACCGTACGGATCGTCAATGCGGCCTTCGCCGGTGAAGTCTTCACTGTACACGACACGAAGGCCATTTGATCGGTTTAAAAAGGAGTGATGCGCAGTATCGACCCCCGAATCCAGAACGGCGATTCCGATCCCGGTTCCATCGAGCGAACCATTGTTGGTTTCACCACCGCTGTTACGGATCTGGTCTGCCCCGGTCGTGCGCGAAACGTGGCCCATGGCCATGACGTCTCGGTTTAGCGAAACGTACGAGACATCGCTTCGGTTCGCGAGATTCACCGCGGCTTGCGCCGGCAGTGTAACGACGCGGACTGCGAAATTCTTCAACTTGCGAATGTCGCTTCCGCCTGAGTCTTGAAGAGTGGAGTCGATTAATGTGTCAGTTTGGTTCGAAGGTTGAATAATGACCCGAACGAAATCGGCGCCTTTGCCGTCCGCGACCTTCTTGAGGATGTCTTTTGAGACCTTCCGCTCGACGGAGGGCGTGTTTGTGGATTCCGCGTGCGTGCGTTTCTCAAAAACAAACAAAGACAAAACAACGAGTGCGACGACAGCACTCCACACGATGGGGTAAAGAAAACGCTTCATCTGGTACTCCGGAAACTGAGGAAGTCTCAATCTCGGCTCAAAACGTCCAGCAGGTGAAGAAGGGCAAACTTTTGCACCCTTCGGGGAGTCCTTGTCGGGGTTGAGGCAGTCTACCAGTTTTTCCGTGTTCAACAGTGTGTAATTTTCGTGTCGGACAAATCCGAATCCGCGCAAGTTCCACGAGAAGGCTAGAAAAACGGCCACAAAGTCGGGCGGCGGAGAGTTCAACTGAAAAACTTTTGAAAAACAAACGTGGGAATGTCACTCCCCTCCCGTCACCAAATTAGCCCCGATCTTGTGAAATTTGCCCAGCCAACTCTTGCTGTGGAGGTTTGTATGAAAGCCAGAGACATGATTCGTGTCGTTCTTTTCAGTTTGACTGTAATGATCGCTGCCGCAGGCGTGCATGCTGCGACGGTGCCGCCAGGATTTACAGATACGCTCGTCGCGAGTGGTTTGAACACTCCAACTGCGATGGCTCTCGCTCCCGATGGTCGCATCTTTGTATGCCAACAGGGCGGTGCTTTGCGTGTTATCAAAAACGGTGTGCTGTTGCCGACGCCTTTTCTCACAGTCACGGTTGATTCAAGTGGGGAGCGAGGGCTGCTGGGTATCGCGTTCGATCCAAATTTCGTTTCGAATCAACTCGTCTATATCTACTACACAGCCACAACGCCCTCGATTCATAACCGCATCAGTCGCTTCACAGCCGCGGGCGACGTGGCGATGGCAGGCAGTGAAACGATCGTGATGGATCTGCCTAATCTGAGTAGCGCCACAAACCACAATGGCGGAGCACTCCACTTTGGACCAGACGGCACTCTTTTCGTTGCCGTTGGTGACAACGCGAATGGAGCCAATGCTCAATCGTTAGACAACGCGTCTCGGTAAGATGCTGCGCATCACTTCCACGGGCGGCATTCCAACCAATAATCCGTTTTTCAACCAGGCGACGGGAGACAATCGGGCCATCTGGGCACTTGGCGTGCGCAACCCGTTTACATTTTCGTTTCAGCCCGGCGTGGGGCGAATGTTTATTAACGACGTCGGTCAGAACACGTGGGAAGAGATTAACGACGGTATCGCGGGTTCGAATTACGGTTGGCCCAACTGCGAAGGGTTCTGCAATCCACCAAATCCAAGCTTCCGCGATCCGATCTTTGCTTACATGAATGATGGTTCGACCTGCGCGATCACGGGTGGTGCTTTCTACAATCCGCAGATCAATCAGTTTCCTGCACAGTTTGTCGGCAACTATTTCTTCGCCGATTTTTGTGGCGGCTGGATCAGGAGACTCGATCCCGCGAATGGCAATGCGGTCTCGGATTTCGCGACCGGCATTTCGCTGCCAGTCGATCTACAGGTTTCGGCGGACGGTTTTCTTTACTACCTCGCACGAGGCAACGGCTCGGTTAACAGGATCGGATTTGCAGCGACGGGCGATAACATCGCGCCAACAGTCTCGATCACGAATCCAGCGAATGGCGCTATCGTTGCTCGCAAAGCTAACGTGACGATCACTGCGACGGCGAGTGATAACGTCGGCGTCACGCGCGTCGACTTTTTAGTCAACGGCGCGTTGCAGTGTAGCGACACGACTGCACCGTATAGCTGTGTCTGGCGAGTGCCGGGTGCGGCGAACAAGACGCATCAACTTCAGGCGCGTGCGTTTGATGCGGCAGGTAATTCAGCGACGGCTGGTATTCCGGTAACCACGCAGTGAGTAATGAAGCTAGAACTAATTGCGCGTCGCGTTTTTTGTAGGGGTGGCCCTCCGTGGCCACCCGTCTTGTTGCCGTGGAACTTGGGCTATATCGTCGTTTATGCTGGTCAAAGAGCAACCGTCGCGGAAGCGCAAGTGCGAGCTAATCGCGCCAGAGACTATTTGATCACTGTCAGACACATTAAACCTGACAGAGTAAAGGCAATCGACGGCGGTTATCGCGCAGAACTGACTGTCACCTTATGGATTTGGCCTGCTGAGGCAGAACCACCGCCTTTGATGCCCACCGTTGAGGCAGGTCAGGTAGAGATTCTTTACCCCAAGAAGCGACGATCACGAAAACGCTAATAAATTTTAGCCACAAAAAGCACAAATGAAAATAATGTGCAGAGTTTGGTCCTCTCATTTCGTGGGTTGCTTCGACTGCTTCGGCTCGGGCGGAGTGAGAAAGTCTTCAATCACGGCTGTCTTACGCAGGCTGGCGGCAAAGGCGAGTTGGAGCTTCTCCTTCTCAGCGTTTTGGAGATAACGAAGTATCTGCTCCTTCAGGTCCGTGAACGGGCCTTTCATTCGGTCTTTGTTCGTATCGTAAAACTTCTGCGCGTCGGCGTCTGTGAACACCGGAACTTTTGAATTCACTTCGGTTTCGAGTAGCGAACGAGTGGTGACGTGTCGCTTCTGTGCTTCCTGCGCGAGCAGAACGTCGTTGATCTTGCGGTTGAGATCGCGTCGACGCAGTTCGTACATCTGTTCCTGAACGCTGAAGATCACGGGTTGCAAGCTGTCTTCTATGTCAGCGGATGTGATCTGCCGGTTGTTGAATGTAGCGAAGAGGCGCTGACGGTCGCTTGGGTTCGCGGGTGGAGTCGCAGTGTCGACGAGGAGTTTCAGATCGGCGGCCGTGCGTAAACGTTCGGCAAATTTTTTCGCGAGTTCCTGCTGACGCTCGGAGCGCAGGTGGGCGACGATGCGATCCTTGACTTGATCGAATTCCACGGGTTGACCTGCGGAGTTGGTGAGTCGCGCTTTCTGCTCGTTGAAGAACGTGCGGGCTTCGGCCTCGGTCGGCTCAGCGGCTTTCTTGATGACTTCTTCTTCGAGGAGCTTCGACGAAGGTAGGGTGCGTTTCTTGGCTTCAGCCTCGAGGAGCATGCTGTTGATTTGAAGATCGAGCTCAGCTTTACGCGCTTCGACGACCTGGCGCTTCAGTTCCGTGACGCGCGACTGCGTGTCCGGATCGAGATCCTTTGCGGTGATCTTCACGCCGTTAACGATCGAGAGCACTTCAGGAAGTGGTTTGCTTTCGCAGCCGCAGTCTTGTGCGAGAGCAGTTGAGCCGGTGAGCAAGTACACAAAGAGCACAAAGGTAAGTTTGTTCATGATGTTAGTCCTGTAGTCCTTGTCAATAAGCCTTGATCCAGCCACTCGCGGTGGCGAACTCTTTTTCTGCAAGATCGATCGCAACGACGTGCGCGCCGGCGGCGCCCACACGCCTGTTTGGTCCAAACGTGATGCGCGGTGTGATGCCGGTTTGATACTCGTATAGACCTTCGAGACTCGTGATGAGTTTCTCGCGGCTGAGATCCTTGCCGGCACGTGTCAATCCCTCAACAAAAACCTTCGCGGCTGCGAACGCTGCGAGTTGCGACGCTGTGTGCCGCGGAGCAAACTTGTACTTCTCGTGTAACGAACGAAACTCAGCTACACCCTCGGTGTTGAGATCTGCGGGCAAGGTCGGGAACGCGATGTAGATCTTGTTCTTGAACGCTGTGACAGATGTGGGCAGCTCTTTGCCGGTCATCACTCCGAGGAAGAACAAATGCGGTGTCCAATTGGCTGCGGCGGCCTCGTTGAGAAGTGATGTCTGTTCTTTTCCGAACCCAAAGAAAAATACAACTTCCGCGCTTTTGCTTTTCAGATCGTTGACGATGCGCCGCGCGTCGAAGTTGATTGACGTGTAAAGCTGCTTTGCTTCAACTCTTTGCCCACTCTTTTTCAAATGCTCTTCTGCTGCCGCCGCGGCGGCGGTGCCAAGGGAATTGTCACTATGAACGATTGCGACGCGCGCGTTCCGTAGTTCGGGTTGTGCGGATGCAAAGTTGACGAGTGAAACAGCCTGCTCGGCGACGCCCGGAAGCAAATAGAAGAGATAACGGTTCGCCGGCGTTTCTGCGTAAGGCAGGAGTGTTGATGGCCCAATGAAAGGAATTTGCTCCTCACGCGCGAGCGCCGCGATCTGCGCATCGGCGCCGGCACTCAAACCTCCAACGAACGCGAATATCTGCTCCTTGCGCGCAAATGTCTGCGCAACGCTTGCTGTGGCTGCGCCACCTGCACCTGCATCTGCCACGCGAAGATCGATCTTGCGGCTGAAGATGCCACCGCGATTGTTGAGGTCATCGAAATAGGCAGTGAACACGTCCTTCATCGCCGCACTCACATCCGCTAGCGCGCCTTGCGATGGCAGGACCAAACCGATCTTGATGCCTGTATCTGTGAGGCCGGGATCGAGATCGGTGTCGATGCGCTTTACGTACGCGATCAGATCAGCCATGTCTTCAACTGACAGGTTATAGCGAGGCATTACCACTTGCAGGTTGTTGCCGTCGGAGTCGACGCCGCTCACGACAGCGCGGATGAAAGCAGATTCAGTGAATGGACCATGTTTTCGGCCGGTTGGATGCGTGTGGCCGTACGGCTTCGAGAGATTCGACCATGTGAGGTTTCCCGCGGTTACGCCACCTTCGGTTTTGCCTTCGCCTCGCATGCCGTGACAACCCGCGCAACTCACCGTTGACGCAGGCACGTCGATCTCGCCGATCCTTCCGGTGATCTCGCGACCCGAAGGACTGGTGCCTCTTAGGTAAATCTCTTTGCCACGACGCTCACTGAGTGTGAGTTGCGCGTTTGTGGTAAACGGAAAAAGAACCAGCCACAAAAAGGCACATAAAGAACGCAAATGAGTTTATGCTTCAACTTTATCTGATTAATCATTTTGTGTCTTTTGTGGCTTGATCGTTCATCACTTCGTCGACGAGCTTGATCAAATCCTCGGCGCGCGCGAGCCCGAAAGCTTTCTTCCAGAGTCCCGTGGCTTCGTTGCCGATGATGACGATCGTCTTGTGTGCGTTCTTGTCCTGCACGTACTGGCCGAGTTTGTACAACGCCTGGTCTACGTTCTCTTTCTTGCCCGTGAGAAACGACCATCCAGCGCGCGCGTGAAACTTCTCTGAATACGCTTTGAGCTTCTCGGGCGTATCGTTCTCCGGATCGACAGTGATCGAGACGAGGAAAACGTCTTTTCCGAGACGCTCACCCAGCGCCTCCTGAATGCGCTCGAAGTTGCGACTAATTGGCGGGCAGACGTTCGTGCAAGTGGTGAAGAGCAGCGTTGACGACTACCGTCTTGCCTTTGAGCACGTCGGTGTAAAAGCGAACCTTCCGTCCATCCTGATCGATCAGTTCCACGTCGCCGAAATATTTCGCGGCGGCTGTTGGCTCCTCGCTGGTCGCTTCCTTCGTCCCTCCTTCGAGTGTGCCGTTTGCTGCCTGATCGATGATCTGAACGAGTTGACTCGGCTTCGCGAGCCCGAATGCACGCGTCCATTGGCCCAGCGCATCGTTGCCGATTATGGTGGTGGGCGAATGATCTTCACGGCGAACTGTTGACGCAGCGAGCGCCTCGAGCAACTCGTCAATCTTCTGCTTGTCGCCGGTGACGAGCGTCCATGCTGGTCCAGCTTTGAATTTTGCACGCCATGCTTTGAGACGTTCCGGCGTATCTGTCACAGGATCAACGCTGACCGAGATGAATTGAACGTCGCGGTTCTCTAAATCTTTTTGCACGCGCGCGAAGGTTGCGCCCATTGGCGGGCAGATCGTGGTGCAGGTCGTGAAGATGAAGTTGATCGCGACGGTCTTTCCCTTGACGAGATCGCTGTAGAAGTGAACTTTCCGTCCGTCCTGATCGAGAAGTTCGACATCAGGAATCGACATGGCGTCGCGCGGTGCAACCGTCTCCGCGACTTTCTCCACCTTCACCGGCACCAGCTTCATCCCACATTTCGGACACCGGCCCGCCCTCTTCGCTTTAACCGACGCATGCATCGGACACGAGTACTGCCCAACTGCTTTCGCTGATTTCGCAGATCTGCGTTGCTGCTGCCCTGAAAGTGTGACCGCGGATATGAGCAACACCAGCACGCATGAGAGTAAGTGCTTCATTTCTCTCTCCCTGCGGGTGCGGTGGCGTGCAGCATGAGGTATGGAAGCTCGCGGTATTGAATGCGCTGCGAGGGACTCTCGACGAAAACAAAATAGACTCCCTCTTCCGGCACGTTCACCGTAATTTCATAAAGCCCGTCGCCGGCTGATCGCGCGACGTGACGTTCCTGCCACATGCCGGGCGAAAGAAAAACAAGCACGCCCACATCTTTCAAAACACTGTTCGGACGTTTAGTTTCTCATGTCGGTTAATCGAAAGCGAATCTTGTGAGCTTCTCCGGTGATTAGCGGCTTTTCTTTGTTCAAATACTCAATTCGCAGCGACGTTTTCCGGTCGGGTCTCATCGCGGGATTCGACTGCGCCACTGCTTCGAAGCAATGGACCACGCGTGGCGAGTCGAGCAGCAACGGGATGTTGTAAACGCCTTCTTTCGGAAGTCTGGCGGTGGTCGAGTAAACACCCAAGACTCTCTTCACGCAGACTCCGATCAACTACTTTCACGGCCCGCGGCACACGCCGGTAGTTCTGAAAGTTACCCATCGGCGCCGCCATGCCTTCCGAGTAGTAGTAGATCATCTGGTCCGCGGGATTCGCGAGCAGCATCGAGCCGGCTTCGGGCGCGGGCACAAACGCTTCCGCGCTCGAAGCAAACAAGCTCGACGCGCCCGGAGCTCTCTGACCACCGGGAAACTTCACCATATCGATCTTGTCACCGACGGTGCTGAGCCTGATCGCCGACACTTGCTCCGTGCGAAGCGAGCGCACGTATGCAAAGGTGCTCGTAAATGCGACTTGATCCGGCGCCTCGCCAACCGGTTGTTCATGGACCAGGCGATTAGTTGACGCGTCGAAGATATAAACAATCGACGTGGCCGGATTCGGCGCGAATCCCCAGCGCCCGCCCGGCGCGAAGCGAACAGTTTTGATTCCGGGTTTTGTTGTGATGTTCGCGAGAAGCTCGTGAGTTCCGGAGTCGACAACAGCGATACTGCCGTCAACTTCGTTCGTTACATACAGCGCCTTGCTGAGCGGCGAGAACGCTAAAGACGACGCACGCTTCCCGGTTTTTACGTCCTTCAGCTTTTTCAACTCGCGTACGTCAACGATCGAGAGCGTGCCGTCGTCGCTGTTGGTTACAAATGCAAACTTGTTATCGGTGGCGAAGGCGATGTCGTGACGGCCGGCGCCAGTTGCGATGTGCTTCGCAACTTTCGATGTCGCCGTGTCGATCACGGTCACACCAGTGTCATCGGCGACCCACAAATACTTTTCATCCGGTTGCAAAGCCAGACGCGTTGGTCTGACTCCTGTTTGAACATCCGTGATGACCTTCCACGTTGTGGTGTCAACCACGGCGACATGATTAACGAGCGGCATGCTGACGAATAACTTCGATCGATCCGACGTCAGCACCCAATCATCGCCCAGGACTCCTCAACAGGATCATCGCCAACAGCTTGCTGCCTCCGAACCCGATGATCGGATCGATCACGGAAATGTTCGGTTGCTCGTTGAGCGCCAGAAGATAGAAGGCGTTGAGATCGATGTCCGGTCGCGATCGCAAGCTGCCTTGCATGAACGCCTGGATCTTGGCGCGACACTGATCCGGCCCAAGTGGTCCAGGCCGATCGCGCTGAGCCACCCACGCCGCCGGCTTCACGCCAGAGAGTGGGGTTTTCGTCGCAGTGTCACGGATCTTGAAACGGAAAACAGCGTCCTGTCCCGCCATCAATGTCTTCGACGCCGCTGGCTCAACCGTAAACTCGATTTCGACGCCCTCTTTGACGATCTTCTGTGGTCCAGCGCTTGTCCTGCGCCTTCGCCGTTAAGACGAAGGCGCAGAAAATTAACGTAGCTAATTGCAGTGATAGTCGCATCGCAACCTCCACCTACTACTGAGCAACCGGGCATACAACATCCAAACATTCTTGCCCCGGCGGACAAGGTGGACACGGCGTTGGTGTGGAAGTCACTCGGAAGATTCCCCACATGCCACCGTCAAACTGGAACGACGCAAACGTGCGATAGAGATAATCGCCAGTCACACGGAAGCGCCCTCCAGCTCCATTCTTGAGTAGGAAATCAAAATGAGTTCCCGGTCCAATGCCTGCCTGCGCTCCTACCCAGTTCGAAATAGGATTGGTGCCGAGAGCCTGCGACCCGTCAACATAAGGGTGTTGCTCCCAAATGTGACCGTGCAGAATGTAGCTGTCGTTGCGCGGATGACCGCCAGGTTCGAGCATGCGGACGCGAACCTGTTCACCGGCCATAGCCGTGAACACCGGTGTGACTGGATCGCCTCCGACGATGTTGTTCGTCAGGACCTTCGTGTAATCAAACTCGCGGGTCTGTTCGAGTGGAGTATCCGGTGGATAACCCATGCGCTTCCACAGTGGTTCGGTGCGGTAATTAATCGCCTTCTGTCCCGAGTCTTCCGGATCCTCGGCTTCAGCGAGATTTGGTACGGCGATGCCTAACTCCGACGTGGCCTCACCGTTAAAGCCGTTGTAGCGAAGATTGATGTCGTTCTGGAAGATCGTGACGAGCTCGCGGAAAATTGTGCCATCGGCTTTCTTGACGTAAATCTGAGCCCGCGATCCGAACGGAGTCGTTCCACGTGGCTCCTTTCGGCTCGATGATGAGCGCGCCGATCGCTGCCTTGTTCGAGTGCTTGATTGGATCAGCCGACGAAAGGTTCGTTGCGCCAAACTCAATCGGTGTCGCAACGCCGATGTTGTCATTTCCAACCGTTACATCGCCTGCGTACCACTGGTACGTGACAGTCTGTCCCGGGCTCGCGGTCTGAACAGGATTGAAGCCTACGTTCATGCCGTCACTTCTGGTGACGTCGAAGAAGACTAGCTGCGGGTGAAGACCCACGTCGCCAGACGGTTTCACCTGATTTGCGTTAAACCTTTCGACGATCATCGGCAGCGTGTTAAAGCCGTCGAGGTCGAACTGTGGGCCGGCAGGCAACTTGTTAGTGAGTGCGACCTCGATACACTCTCCCGCACTGGCGCGCAGGATGAGCGGCTCGATCGTTACGCTTGGCTTAACCTGACCACTGATCGGATCGATGTCTTCCGATCGGAAAAACATGATCGCCGTTGGATCGTGTAATCGTCCGCCGTTGGTTTCGCGCGGGTTATAAACCAACGTCTCCTCCGGCAGAGCTTTGGCATTAACCGCAGTCACTTTGTAGCTTCGTACCGGAGCTGTTTTCGGACAGACTCCGTTGAAGTCTCCCTGATTGGCGAGATCGAGTGTGTTGTTCTTCGGATTGTTGGGAAGCTCCAGCAAGTCAACTCGTTTAGTTGCGTAAACTCGCATGAGACCCCACAGACCGTTCCACTGATCGTCAACTCCTTTGCCGGGTTGGTAGAGATAGTCGGCGGTCTTACCGTCGTATTTGCGTGGCAGTCGTGGCACAACAAACTCGAAGTGCTCGGAGATGCCCATCATCTGGTTGTTACGGAATCCGGAATTCGTCTCCGAAGGTTCAAACAACCACTTGATGCCGTTCACGTTGAAGTTGTGACCTTCCTCGTGAGCTCCAACCAGAATGCGAATCTGCACCGGATCGTTTTCATAAGCTCTGAGCAGCGGGGTGAAAGGATCACCGGGTTGCACGTCGGCCGTCAGTGGCGGATAGAAGTTTGGTTGAACGTTGAAGTCAGGATCGGCGCGTGTGACGTTCGAACGAAAGACGTGCGAAAGATTACCGGCGAGACCAGCGGCCTGTTTGTTTGTGCCTGGGTCGCGGACTCGAAGCGCTACGGGCTCGTTACGATAGTTGACGCTCATCGTGCCTACATCGGCAGCAGCGATCGCTTCCGGACATGGTGGCGTGAAGTTGCTGAAAGGACACTTTTCTGCCGGTTCAAGCAGGAATGGCAGACCTGGTTCGTTCCTCGCGGGCGGGTTGACTGGACGAAGCCCGTCGTATGCAAGTTGGAAATCAGCGAACTCAAGCAGAAACTCGCGATAACTCTTCGTGATGTCAGTCGTGATGATGTCAGCGCGCCAGCTTGTCGGGCCGCCATCGAACCGCGGCGCGATACCCTCACCACCAAAGAAAATCCCTGTCTCAGGATGACGCCACTTGGAACCTTTCGGCTCAACAACAAGTCCGGCGTAGAGACCAGTCTGTTGATGAGTTGAAGGCCCAAAGTGATCGTGCGTGAAGACTGTGCGCAGTGTGCGATCGACGCCGGCGTTATTCAATACGTTATCGGCAAACCAGCGTTGAACTGTTGTCTGCGCGCCAAGCGTACCGAAGAACGGATGCGGTTTTGCTTTCGGGCACGTGGTAGTGCCGTCCCGCGAATCACCTGAGTCAACTCCAAGACATCCATTGAATTTGCGGATAGCGCGAATGCGCTCGATGACTTCATCAGGACTGAAGGTTCCGTCTTCGTAGTTGAAACCATTAGCAGCACCGTCCGAAGCGAGCACGTCGAACTTCACCAAGTGAATGTGCTGGCCCATCGTGTCAGTCGGGGTTCGCACCTGAAAGTCGTCCTGAACGTAAACGCGCGGGACTAGATTCGTGTGCTGGAAAGTTATGCAATCGTTCGTGTTGGCGCGGAAGAAAAGAGGCTCAGGCGGGCGTGTGCGATTTAGTGTTGACTGGACGTCGCCCCATAGCGCCGAAATACGCGATTGCTTGAAGTGCCACTCCGCCTTGTTCAGATCAATTTTGAGTTGAATGTTCGCACCTTTGTAGAGACGCGGTACGCCCATTGCGGCCCCTGTGTCGCTGACGCACGGATCAGCTAAAGGCGCGCCTTTGGCTGGCGGGCGGCCGTTGGTGATGAATGGAGCGGCCAGGTCTTCAGGAGTGAAGCTCGGGCGACTGCGCACCGCATGGAAATTCATCGCGGCGATCTCTTTCGCTGTTCCAGCTTCCGGGATGAACAAAGCCTGCGCCTTTTCCAACGACTTATCAAAATCGAGACGCGCCTTTTCTAAGCTGAACGCTGGAAGACGTTCTTTGTGATGGACCGCGACGCCACCGAGGATGATGTGACGTGAGAGACCGCCGTCGTCGATAACATCGAGAGGAGGTGTTGGAGGCCGGTGGCCGGGTACTGCCTCGATGTAAAAAGGATAGCCCTGAAAACCAGCCGTCGGCATCAGCGCCATCGCGATCGTTGGGATAGGAACGAGTGCTGGAATTGGCGTGCCTGCTGCGATCTCAGCGTCAGGTAACTTGCGAGCCGTCGCTATCGGACGGCCATTTACATCGAGTTTGGTTCCCGCCTCGAATACGTCGTGAACACGAAACAGCTCCCACATTCCCATCGCGAAGTGTGGATAGAAAT
The DNA here is from genome assembly GCA_963800055.1 of uncultured Acidobacteriota bacterium. GTDB lineage: Bacteria > Acidobacteriota > Blastocatellia > Pyrinomonadales > Pyrinomonadaceae > PSRF01. The sequence continues at coordinate 195,461 of CAWCZP010000021.1, read as the reverse complement.
GGCAATGGAAAATCGAATCGCCCGGCGTCTTGTTGCGATTGCCGGCGCCGCCGTGCGCGATCTCGGTTGTGAAAGCGTAGCTCGGTCCCAGCGCCTGGCTGTCGAGATAGGTTGAGTTGTCGCTATCAGGCGTGTGCAGCCATTGATGCGCGTGCAAGTGATGGATGTGATGTTCTTTCGGACCGGCATGCACGACGCGGAACTTTACATTGTCGTTCAGATACGCGTGATGAACGTTTGACGGGTCGTCTGGGAAGAAAGCTTTAGTCGCCTTGAAGCCAGGAATGAGGTTCCCGCTCGCGTCTCTGGTGTTGGCCGGGATGTCGACAATCATCGCCGGGTCACCAACGGTGTAGGAAGAAAGGAAAAACTCTTCAAACAAACATTCGGTGCATTTGGCCATTGGGCCGACTCCGAATCGATTCGCGAGAATCTCGGCTCCGATCCCACCGGTTCCGTAGTTGATCGCGAAAGCGTCGCGAACACTGTGCAACGTAAACGCGAGCGGGTTCGAGGGTTCACCTTCTTTGCTCTCGTCAAATTGCGGAAACGCCTGCACAGCGAAAATCTCATCGTGATACACAGTGGTGAATTCGCGGAACGGCTGATTGCGATCTGGCTCGACCGGGTTAGGAGGATACTGGTTGAACGGTCCACGGCCCGGGCCCGTGACGATAGCGTTCAAATCCGTATGCACGATGTTGTTGTTCGCATCGAGCATCTTCAGGATTGGAGTGCCTGCGGGTCGTGACTGACCTGCCGGATAAACTGCGTTGTAGTCGAGCACCGGCTGACCATTCGGCGTCACTTGCGGCGTGCCGTCGGCGTTCTTCTTCTGAGCCAACCGCATGTCTAATTCCGTGATCTGGCTTCGATACCACTCGGCGGTTTTCGGCTCGATGTTCAACGATCCAAACAGTCCAAACGGCAGTGAGCCGCCGTTGCCCTGACCACTCGTGGTCGCGGCAGTGCTATAGAGCAGATGGTTTCCTTCCTTTTGCCCGTAAAGCGTGTAGGTGATGGTTCCACCCGGAGCGACTAAACTGCTCGGATTAGTTCCGACGTTTGAGCCGTCATCGAGAATGCTGTTTTTGAGTTGCATGCCTTCAACGTGGATCGAGGCAGTGCGAGTGGCCGGCTGGTTGTTGTCGGCGCGGTTCGGATCGAGAAGATTCTGAAAGAGTATTTGTATGCAGTCGCCAACGTTCATCCGCAGAACGATTGGACGCGCGCGCTTATAGTCTTTGAGTCGCACGTTTCCTGGCGCGAGGGTCGAGCCGGACTTCGGTCTCACGTCGGCTCGCAGGGCGTAGACCATGCCGGCGGGATTCACGGCGCCTAACCTGTTGTAAAAGAACGGTTGATCGAATGCGACTACGTCAGCTTTGATCGTCCGCACGCAGTCTGGCGCGATTATTTCGCCTTCCTGTATCTGCGCCTTGACTGAACCGAGAGACACGAAAATCATTGTTACTGCCATCGCTCCGAGAGACATGGATCTCACGCACTGTTGCACCGTTTTCAGTAAGTTCATTTCTTCCCCCTTATGTTTCCGTTTTGTGAGGTGTTCCGCCACACAAGGAGCAAAAAGCATTCCCGCAATATTTTTAGAAAAGAACGACAAGAGTGTTGCAATGCGTGTCACGGATTTTCGGTAGTGTGTTTCACCATGTGACACGGAAAGAAATTAAATTCCGGTTGACTTCGAGAGTTCAGCGTTCGGTTTGCCAAGATTTCAGGATTTAGCAGAATGGACAGGATGCATCCTGTGAATCACGCACTAAATCATGAAGATCCTGTCTAGTCGCCCGATGCTGCCGCGTCGCGCAAACCTAACCTGCGCAACTTTCGATAAAGCGTGGGTCGATTGTAGTTAAGTATCTGGGCAGTCTTCTTGATGTTCCCGCCGGTGCGCTCGAGCGTCTGCGCAATCGCCTCGCGCTCAATGTCGTCTTTGGTCAGGTGCGGTGGGATCACGCAGCGAAAATTCGTAACAGGCAGTCCAAGAAAATGGTCCGGAAGATCTTCCGGCATGAGATATTCGCCTTGCGCAAACAGCACGGCATGTTCGATCACACTCTCCAGCTCTCTCACATTACCGGGCCAGTTGTAACCCATGAGCAGTGCGAAGCTCGACGGTGAGATACCACGCAGCGGCTTCTTATATTTTCTGGCAAGACGAAGCAAAAACGTCTCGGTAAGCATCGTCAGATCGTCAAGCCGTTCTCTTAAAGGCGGTACTTTGATCTTTACTGTGCTGAGACGAAAGTAAAGATCCTGGCGCAGCAATCCCTCCTTAATCATCTGCGCTGTCTCGCGATTGGTTGATGAGATCAAGCGAAAGTCGACTTGTATCTCTCGCTCGTCGCCGAGCCTTCGTATTGTTCGCTCCTGTAACACACGCAGTAACTTCGTCTGAAGGTAAGCGGGCATCTCTGCGATCTCGTCGAGCAGCAGCGTGCCTCCGGCAGTCGCTTCGATCAAACCGCGTCGATCGTTATGAGCTCCGGTAAAGGCGCCTCTACGATAGCCAAACAATTCGGATTCAATGAGCGTGCTCGGAATAGCGGCGCAATTGATCCGAATGAACGGACGATTCGCGCGCCTGCTCTGCGCCTGTAAAGCAGCCGCAATCATCTCTTTACCCGTACCCGACTCACCTTCGATTAACACCGATGCATCAGACGGAGCAGCGGTTCGAATCACCGCGCGAACCTGACGCAACTTCGCATTGTTACCGATAATTCCGAAGTCGTCGCGATCGCGCACAGGTAAAATCTTTTGCAAGCAGTTCTCTTCCCTGATTGCCTTAAACTGCACGGCACGCTGAGTCAGAATCAACACCTGATCGAAAGTAAACGGCTTCTCGAGGTAGTAAAAAGCGCCGCGTTTGATTGCTTCGATCGTGATGTCGAGCGAGCCGTGCGCCGTCATCAACACCACTTCAGTTTCAGGAGATATGTGTTTGATGTGTTCTAGGAGGCGAATTCCGTCAGCATCGGGAAGCCGCAGATCGAGAAACACAAGATCGAAGCAATGGCGCGCGAGTAAAGTTTCTGCTTCTGCGGCTGTGGAACTGGTGGTCGCGTCGTAACCGTGGTCGCGTAAAAGTAATTTAAGTGCTTCAGTTAGAGTACTTTCATCATCTACTACAAGTATGCTGGCAGGCATCGGGGTAACCTCTTTTTTGATTTGAGGCTGGGCGTGTCGGGGTTTTGGGAGGCGCGTCTAGGAACGCGAGCGCGCGGATGATGTTGTTTAAGTAATGAGAATCAATGTTGAAGTTGCTGAGAATTCGTGAAGGAAAATTTCCAACTCTGCGTAGAGAGGATTTCAAATTAGGCGTACGCTAACCCGCCCGCCCTTGATTCTCCAGCTTCGGACTTTTAGTATCATCGCCACCTCACGGCTTTCCATTTTTGCGAAACACAGGAAGGGCTGAAATCAATGTATCTAAGACGAGTCCACTTTTTCGCGTTCGTTCTGCTGCTCACGCTTTCCGTCGCCGTTCAGGCGGACAAAGTCGACGACTACGTTAAGGCCCAAATGGAAAGGCAGCATATTCCCGGGATCTCTATCGTCGTCATAAAAGACCAGAAAATCATCAAGTCGATGGGGTACGGCCTCGCGAACGTCGAGCTGAACGTCGCCGCCACACCCGACACTGTTTACAAGATCGGATCGGTGAGTAAGCAATTCCTCGCCACCGGAATCTTGCTGCTGGTGCAAGATGGAAAAATCAGTCTTGACGACAACATCAGCAAGTTTCTCGATGGAACACCCGACGCGTGGAAACCGATCACAATCCGCCACCTGTTAACGCACACCTCGGGCATCGTCCGCGAAGCGCCCGGCTTTGATCCGCTTAAGATTCAAAACGATGCCGACGTGATCAAGACCGCTTACTCCCTGCCGCTACGATTTACGCCCGGCGAGAAGTATGAGTACTGCAACGTGGGCTACTTCTCACTCGCAGAGATCATTAGCAAAGTCAGCGGCAAGCCGTGGGGTGATTTCCTGCACGAACGTGTGTTTGCGCCGCTTGGAATGAATTCAACGCGCACGACGACCGTGACTGATCTCGTGTCCAATCGCGCCAACGGATACGTTTGGAGAAACGGCAAGTTTCAAAACGCGTCGATCTATTTTGCGGTGCGCCCGAGCGGAGCGTTTCTCTCGACCGTGCTCGATCTCGCGAAGTGGGATGCGGCGCTCGACTCGGGGAAGATTCTGAGACAACCGACAATCGATCAGGCATGGACACCAGTCAAACTCAACAGCGGCAGCACTCACCCGTACGGCTTTGGCTGGGAGCTCGGCTCCAGTTGCTGGTCATAAACAGATAAATCACGGCGGCTCACTTCCAGGTTTTCGTGCTCAATTGACGCGATTCGTTGACAGCAAAGTAACTGTGGCGGTTCTGGCAAACGGCGACAATGCAAACGCCGCCGCCATCGCAATCGGAGTGGCGAACCTCTACATACCTGGCTTACTTCCCGACCGTAAAGTGGCGAAAGTGGACCCGAAGATCTTTGATGGTTACGCCGGACAGTATCAACCCGATCCATCTGTTACCGTTTCGGTAACGCGTGAGGGCGACAAGCTGATGATCCAACAAGGTCAGGGTGAGAAACGCGAGTTGTTGCCGGAGAGCGAGAGCAATTTCTTCGTCCAGTACGCTCCGCGCACGATATACAGCTTTATCAAAGACGCTTCAGGCGAGGCGTTTCTTGTGGTTAAGCAGGACGATAAGGAAGTGGCGCGCGCAAAGAAAATAAAGTAGGTGATCTTAGAGAAATCGAAATAGATTTCGGCGTGGCAATGATTTCCCGAGGCAAACTCATATGGAAAACTTGCTGAAACACTGTCCCGTCATCATTGAAACTCCCGTGGCCTGGGGAGAGATGGATGCGTTCCGTCATCTTAACAATACGACCTACTTTCGTTACTTCGAGAGTGGCAGAATTGCCTATTTCGAGAGGTTAAATCTTCTCGAGTACATGGAGAACACCGGAGTTGGACCAATTCTCGCTGCCACGAGTTGCAGGTTTAAGGTTCCCCTGACATATCCGGATACCGTTTCGATCGGAACGCGAGTATCAGAAATCGATACGGATCGCTTCACGATGGAGTATTACGTAGTTAGTCATCGACACGAGAAAATTGCCGCTGATGGAACCGGGTTGATCGTCTGTTTCAACTACATTGAGAACAGGAAAGCGCCACTTCCAGCGGAATTGAAAAAACATATCGAAGACCTCGAATCGTCAAAAGCGTAGCCACAAAAGGCACAAAAAATCACAAATCATGAATGGTAGAGGCGCTCATATAGATCAACAATAATGTCTTTTGTGCCTTTTGTGGCAAGGTCAATCTTGGTTAGCAATCTGCGCAACAGACGAACGGCACCTCAGTCAATGGAGACGTCCGCATGATGCGACGCTGACCCAACCCTTCTGCGACCGGACTTGGCCCACGCTCGGGCGACGGCAACGATCCTGCCGACTCCAGTAAGAGCGTGGGTATGCCTATCAAGTCGCTTCGACTGCTAATGATTTCGCGGTAAACGTCGATCACCATATCGCGCACCTCAGCCTGCCCCGGCTCGCGCACGTGATCGCGGAAGTTTGTAATCGTCGGAAGGAATTCGACGACGAGCACGCTCAGTGACGAGTCACCTGGTAATCCATAAGCCTCCAGCAATTGAACCACCTCGTGGTTACTCCACACGACCGTGCCATGCTTCGTTGAATCTTTGTTTACCCGCGTCGTGTCCGTTAACTTCAAAACGTGACTCATCTTCGCGTGGTCAAGCGCATCGTTCCAGTTCATTGATGCTGAGCTGCTTTAAGGTGTCGAGCTCGGCTTTACTGTGACGAGCGAACAGGTTCACGTCTCTCTCATGCTCGACCTGAAGGCGCCAATCGAGGCGCTTGTTGTCGAGCAGGATGTTCCGAAAATCACGATTGTCAGCCTGCTTCACTTGCGCGTACAGCAAGCACCAGAGATCCGTTCGTGGTGGATCGGCCGTGACGTTCTTTCCGTTAGCGACGGCAACTGCATACGGCGCTGTCACATGGATCTTTTCCTCGTCGCGATCGACCATGCACGTGAGTTGCGGCGCCGGGTGTTGAATGCCTGTGACGCGCAATCGTCTGCCGAATCTGCCTTGCGCGGTGGACCAAACCATGTCGTTCTGTTCCGGAGTGCTTGCGTCCCTGTGATGGCCCACACGGAATTCGTACGTGAAAAACCCAAACAGTTCATCGGCATTCTCATGAAGTTTCTGCGGAAGCGGTAACAAATAGTGCCGGTCGCTATCGTTTGCCTTTTTCATCGGCTGCATTGCTCTAAGACCGGCGAGATCGTTTGTCGATCCCTCGCGCACAAAGCGAATGTATTCAGGATCGATCGGTAAAGGAGGCTCTTCCGGTGCGATGAACAGCTCCGGACGGTTATCGCTGATGAGTTGGTCCGGAGCGTAATGAAGCACACGAGCAAAATAATGATCGTTCGGATCTTCTACGGGCTCGGCAAACTCAACCCACAGGTAACGGCGGCGTGGTTGTGTGAAGGAGTATTCCGGATTGCGTTCATACGGCGACAACGCAATGCCTGCTGAGACGATCTTCGGCATTTGAGCAGGCGGAGTAGTTATGGGCAACGTGCATCTTTGTTCTTCGTTTCCATCCTGCTCGTCGGCAGGATCCGGTTTGAATTGGGTTTCAACTGTGTATGTGACGTCGATCGTGTCAGGAAAGCGTGGTTTGCCGGGCTCTCGCGTCCGATGATTCTTGGGCTCCACTGCGTCGATGAAGATCAAGCGCGTGTAATTGCGTTTCGATTCCTGCAAAGCCTCGAACGGCGCAGTGTGGCGTATCTCGATATCGCCGACCTCTGTTTCTTCGGCTTCTGAATCAGCGTCATGCGTAAATTTCTTGTTGCGTTTGATCACGAACGCACGATCCTGCAACCCGTCCCATGTCCAATCGCGATTCAGTTGCACGCTGAAGCAACACAACCAGTGATTCATCAAATCGCCTTTTGAGGAAAACGTGAGCGACGAATTTTCAGGCGACAAGATGTGCCGGATACGGTTCGAACAGCCAAACTGAACTCGTTCACCTCTTGGGGCGATGAGTGTGAGATCTCTCGATTCCAGATCGAGTTGCTTTGCCAGTCGCTCGATCATGTCGGGTGGTTTTTGAACTTCGTGTCCGAGCAATAGACCAGTGGTGGTTCCGTCAAACAACTGCGGCGGATCTGGTTGGAGAAAGATTCCCTGTAATCGCGGAACGCTGGGAGTGTCGAGAAACAATTCCTCTTCGTTAAGCGACGGCGCATAAGTCACGACTTGCATGATCGGACCGTAACGAACGTCCTGATCGTGGTTCGCGTTATTCACAATGCCGTAATAATTGATTTTGTCTTCACACACCGCTCGAATTGTCAGGCGGACAGTGCGCGCTCTCGGCAGAACAAGTTGAGTGAGATTGTTAAAGTCAGCCGGCAAACCAAGATCGGCCGTGAGATCCTTGTCACCACCCGTGCGCAACACTCTTACGTCGCGATAGACGATCGGGACCGTGAGCGTCGCATCAAAATCGTCATCGTTATTAACCGGTGGAAAGTTACAATGCGTCGTGTACAAGTGAACGTAGTTCTCTTTGCCGGAGACGCTGAGAAGATTATCCATCCGGAGAGTTTGCACTTCGACTGTGACCTCAACACGATCGACATCAGGATCGGGAATGCCAAAAGCATGGCCGGACTCTGTGAAGACCGGATCGCGTGACGCATCGATCAGTCGTTTAACAGGATCTGCATAGCCGCCGGTGTATTTGACGGCGGGATAGCCGAGCAGCGGTCGTTGAATTCGCAATTCGGTTATTTCCGAAACCTCGTCTTTGTTCGCCAGGAGTTCGTGAGATCGGTATCAATTCGAGGTTGGCCCGGCGCAACAAATCGCCTGAAGTGGCAGTCGCCGATGTTGGGACCGTCCTCACTGATAGATTGCGCATCGCGAGGAATTCCGCCACCGCTCAAATCTCGAAGCCGAACCCGAAATTCATAGTCTTCCCCATAATTAAGAGTTTACATCTAACCCAAGTGGTTCATAGATATCGAGTGATTTGTTTTGCGCACCAGTTTCTCCGTGTTTCGGTTTTTCTTTGTTTCGATAGATCTCCGCCGCTTCGTCGTCCGGAAGGACCATGCTGTGGTCGTTCCAGTTAGCAAAATACATCGGAAGCCAGTAGGTCTTCTTGTCATCGCCGTCCAGTTGTGCTGGATAAACCTGATAGGGCAGTTCGTCTACGAACTGACCCAGCTCTATCGCTTCACCGTCCGCTGTGATGGAAAGCGGTTCGCGACTGCGAACAAGGTTCAATGAGGTCCAGGGATTACCCTCACCAGCTTCACGAACGTCGATGCAATAACCAAACACACCGAGTGGTGCGTCGAGGCGTTGACCCGGAACGGGCCCATCCGTCAACTGGCGCATGTACCAGATCAAGATCTGTTCGTCGTCCCAACCAAGACGAACCCCGACATCTTTTACTGGATGTGCGCCGTCATTCTTTTCTTCCAGCAGGTTGCGATTCGCTGGTTGTTGTGCGTGGACTATCTTTGCGAAGCCATCAGCGTACTCCGCGGCTTCGACAAATAACTCGTCGTAACCATCGGGAAGCGTGGGATCCGGATCTGCCGGCTTTTCTTTGAATAGAACTGGAAAAAGCATCGGCGCGAACAGGCGTTGCTCCTCTCCGAGTTTTAATGGCGGAATGCGCGCCGCGTATCTCTTCACGAAATGCGGGTTGGTCTGTTGACGTTGCTGGTAATCGCTGCCGTCTGCCAGATCGACATACAACCAGCCGCCTTTTGCGAGTTTAGTCGGGTCAATCTCAGCCGTGGTCTCGTAGATCATGCCCAGCTCTTGCGCGAGCAATGGTTGTTTCAACGCATACGCGAACACCTTGCCCCAGCTAATGAAGTCTGTGCTAGGTTTGAAGTCTTTGACGAGACCCGCGTCTCGCACTGCGCAACGATAACTGTCGTCTGTTACTGCATTGCGCGTTCGCGGCGTCGTGAAGTTGAATGCCTGGCGATAACTCACAGGCAAATATTTTTTGACTGACGCTTCTACTGATCGAGTTTCCGTTGCTTCGGGCGGAGTCTCGATGTCCTGGTTATTTCGATCGAACTGGGTGATCTTGAAGTTCTTCGCCAGCGCCTCGAACAGTGCCTTTGCATTAGCGGGAGCATCAATCGGCAAAGGAGCGGTATCGTGCTGAAGTTGATCGTACGGAAAATTAGCAAGACCGCTGATGATTCCCGCTTCGAAGGTCCATTGTGCTTCCGCGAATGGAACGACGCCCTCGGTTGGCGGATGCATCGCAGGTTGCAACGGGTTCTGATTGCGCGGAAGCACGACGATGCGCAGGCGGATCGTATCGGCGCCGTCGTACTCTTGAGGAAATGGAAGTATTGTGAATCTGGTTTCTTTGCGCATATGTGTTCTACCTACTCATTGACCTCTACACGATTGAACTTCCTGCGATCTGTCTTCTTTCTTCCCAGGACTCAGAGATAGTGATATCGATCACCCAGAACACAGTGATCTCGAGTGCGAACGAAACTTGTGCGGCGAGACTCGTCGAGGTCTCGTCGTCCTGTCCTGGTATTCCGACGATTTCCTTGTCCCTTACGATTGTTCCTTTTGCCTCGATTGTTATCGTGACGGAAATCAATCCGGAGAGGATCTCCGCATGTCCGGAGAAAAGCAGAAACGCGCTGACCTCCAACTTGTTTTTGGCGAGATAGATTTCGACGCCGACCATGTAGAGCACGCTGACATTCGCAAGCACCGGCAGACCAACAACGATCTGCGCACCAAATCCGAATTTCATTCGGAGAAAAGGTCCGTCTTTTGTGTCAGCGCCGAAATCGAGATTCGCCTGGCCGACTGCATAGATCGTCGCTATCTCGAGTGAAACACACATGATCGACAACCGGCCGTAGAAACCGAAAAACGCGCCCGCCGAAGGCAACAACTGCTTCTTGTCAGTTTCAATTTGCAACGCGGAGTTGAAGTACGCACCGAGTTTTAGACCGGCTTCGAGTTTCAGCGGAACCTGCGGCGAGTCGTAAAGTGGTCCTGGCGGGAACCGTAAGACAGGAATTTCCTTCGACGCCTCAAATTTATATTCCCAGGAGCCGGCTTTATTACTCATTGCCAGCCGGACACCCTTACCAACCGCGTCTCCATAATTTTCTGTGGAAAGACTCTCAAGGATCTCAAGCATCCACATCACTTCTTCGAGCTTCTCCGAGAGCACGATCTGTGGACGCGGGACTTCGCCTGATCCACCACCGCCAAATAAAGCTTCCGAACCTTTGCGAGCGTCCCAATTTCCTTTGATCGTCAGCAACGGCTGGAAAGGACCAAGGTCGACCTTGAGTGCGACGTTGCTCATTCGACTCTGCCACACTTCGCCGATAGTCGGAGCGCCGGAGTCGATATCGAAGTTTAGTTTTCCTGGATCGGGTGCGCCCTTGTAGTCGATATAGATGCGAAACGAATTGCCGATATTGATCAGGTCCCATTTATCGGGCAGCGGAAATTCTTTAACCAGACTTTGCTTGGCGAGTTTGTATCCAACCTCCGCCGCTTTTTGAATGTCCATCAACGCGAGCGCCGTCTTTCCGCCATCGGTAGATCCGCTGTCGGCGAATTGTGGGTTGCCGTTAGGATCTGTGATCAGCGCGATGGCCTCGCCGAAATTGTTGACGGCGTCTTTGATATTCGGAAACGCCGCTTTTGAATTGGCCAGGCGGAACGCATCGGCGAACAACGGCGGCGTCTTGCTGAGTAACTTCGTCAGGTTTGTGCGGAACGAAGGTGTCAGGAAAAGAACTTTCTGCGTGTCGGTACTATGGAGAAAGCCGTAGTTGATTGTTTCGGGCACTGGCGCGCGAAGCAGTTCACTCGGATTCGCGATACGCAGTAACTGTTTTAACTGTTCCTCCGGGGTTCCCTCTAACCGCATCTCGCGGTCAATCCTTATCCTTGCCACTGTCAGGTCCAGAGAAGGCGCGAGATCGATTGCAGGAGGTTTTATGAGTTTGCCAATTCGGATCAAAGGCACACTCAGATCTTGCGGCACGGGACTAACACTACCCGGTCCACTTTCGTGTTTGACTAGACTCCACGAACCATCCTTCGGCAGGATCACATTGCCGCGTCCGGCCACTGCAAAAATCGGATCGGTTCCATTCGCCCCGAATGAGTTGTTGAAGTCGAATCGATTCAGCCTCATCTCCTGATTGCTGTTACCGATATTGATCACGGTGTCGATCGGTCCGCCGATCGATCCCATTTGGCTGTTGATTAAGTTGCGAAAATCTCCTACCGGAAGCGGCATGCCGCGCGGCGCCAGTTGGACAAAACCGAGGATGCCCTTGGACGGAACAAGCGTTTTATCGACTCCATCGACGTTTTTTACAACAAAGCCGGTTATGGGATTCTCAATCTCAACGTCCGCGTTGAAATAGACAGGCTGCAGCTCATATTCACCAGGCTTGTTTATTGCGTCGGGAACTGTCCGTTCCTGTCCGTCAACTTCATCGATGTACGTTCCGTCGGGCAAGACGGAGGTAAGTGGTCCCTTAAATGGCTTGATAGCGGAGGTTTCTTTAATGTCTCTGACATTGAAAAGACCTTTAACGATTCCCGGATGGATCTCGTAGGGGCTCTTTCTTGGCTTGGGCACCAGCTTGGCACCCTCCGACAATGTTAGCGAAGTAAGAAAAATCAAACTTGCCGTCACTTTCAGGCTGCCATCCACTGTCGTATCGATACACATAGTTTGTGTTCGTTCGCGTGAGTGTGATCGTACGAACCACGCGGATGCCCCACGGATACATGATGCTCTTGACCTGAATAATTTCGTGCGCACAGCGGCCAAGCATCACGTCAAACTTCGTCTGACTTGTGGCGGCGATCGTCGCCTTCGGATTGACCCAATGGCTAAACGTCGTTGCGCCGTAACCGCTAAGGCTGATTTGAGTCAGCGGAACGCCGCGTTGTCGAAAGATGTCGCCTGGACCACGCGGCATGAATTCGCGATTGAAGATTATGGAGACGCTGCGGCCGAGTGTGCTGTTGCCCTTTTGCGCTCCATCGAGCTCCAGCACGTTGTTGTCCTGGGCCGTGCAGCCGACAAACATATTGCTCTCGCCGACGACGGGCGATTCCCCGGCATCCAACTCCAGTTGACGCGCGCTCGTGATGTTCTCGTCAAACTGTTTTGGATCAAGCGAGAGATTCGTTCCGGTTTGAATTACCTGGCCTAGTTGAAACCGCTTTTTGAGTAGGGCCAGCGCACGAAGACCGAATGGCAACGTGAACAAAGCGACTGCGGCAAAGTCGTTCGTGTTGGCAAAACTGTTGACGAGAAAATCCGTGAGTGGAATCGGCGCGAGTGCGACTTGTTCACTGCTCGCGTTTAGGATTCGCGTTGGTCCACCATCGTCGGGATAGTAGTCAAAACCCGCGGACGGATCGCCGACCACAGACGGTGGTGTCAGATTGAAGACTGGTTCCCATGAAATCTGCGGGACGGTAAACGCGCGCACATTCGCGCCCTGGCTCACGATGTCCATTCCTTTTGCACGCAAAGGAAATCCGCTCATCGAATCGCCTGGCTGCGCGACGTCATGTGTTCGAATCATCATCAGGCGTCGATCGCCGAAGGTTCCGAAGCTGATACCGAGAAGATCTGCATTCGTGCTCACGTCGAGTAGCGCGAAAGCGTCTGCGCCATAAAACCTGGTGCTGCGCTCCCACTCCGATCCGTAATTCGGCAGAGGCGTTTGAGGATCGTCTTTTACTCCCAGCTCTACGTCGCCTGTCCCACTAATTTCCGGAGGCGTAATGGCTTGTGCACTCGCGGCATCAAGCATCAACGCGCGCATTGCGTCGATCGGCGGTGGATCCGGGAACGGCTGAAACTGGTTCTGGAGCGGAGCAAAATTGAACGAAACGTCTACTTTGCTGTCTGAATCAGCGGCCGCGGGGTTTGTCGGCTGCCACGTGATCTGACAAATCAACCACATCGAAATGCTGGCGCCACGCGAGACTGCGAATGTCGTCGTGTCTTGTTGGCGAAACTGTCGTTGCAGAACGCCGAGATTCGCAGCATAAGGATCCGGAAGCGTCGGGACGTACGCATACATGCCGAACGTCAGATAAAGAAATCCGTTTGTAACGCTAGTGAAGTCTTCGTTCAGGCTGCCGAAGAGAACGCACCCGTTGACGGGCGTCACCTTGAACAGCGCATTGCGCAACGCGAGCGCGATCGGTTTCGGAATCTCGGGTGGCTTTTTCGTTAGGTCGACGTTGTCGGAAACGATGTTGTCGTCAAACAAAGAAATCAGACGCGCGGCCTTGGTGCCTGACAATGCCAGCAGCGAATTCTTCGTGCGAATGGGCGGAACTTCACCGGAAACGGTAACAGGTCGATCGATCTTCGCATCCGCCTCACCCCACGCCATCACCGCTTCATTGCCGTCGGCGAATGTGAAGTAAAGCACTGGGGTGATTGCAGGAAAATGCAGATCGATGGTGGTTCCAAACTTGTTTAGATCGTCCCTCCACAATTTGAATTGCTGGTGCGCAAATGAATTGTTCGCCTTGAAATCAGAAACGCTCAGGCGACCGGGCTCCGCCATCACGTAAGGTTGCGTCAGGTTGAGCTCGCCGTCAGTCAATCCCCTCCAGACGGTCGTCAAACCTTTGCGACCAATCACCAGCATCGCGCCAATGCCGGCGGCCGGAGTTGGGTTTGCAATGTCGATTGGCGCAGCGGGTAGCGCCCAGGCGCTTCTCGTGATGCGTGTTTCACCGGCGAGCGTATTCAGTGGTGATTTCGAGGAACTGATCTCAAACGTCCGCTCGGAACACGCAAACGGAAGCAACACTCGATGTATCGCGGCGTCGTAGTTTCCGATGCCGGAACGGTCCCATTCAAACGATGCCTCATGACCAAATACATTCCAACGCGCGCGCTGAGACCTCGACGAAAGTGCTGCCAGCGCCAGTGAACCGGAACACTAATCGTTCGGGTAGGCTGCACCTCTGACTCGCGCGCATCGATGCCATAAGGGCTTGTTGGATCGGGAGTTGGCTCTGGTTGCAGTAAGTCGAGTTCAACCGTTACGACTGTGTTTGGCGCAATCGTCAACCGGTCGTCGATCGTTTGCGGTTCTGCGCTTAGCGTTATTTGGCCGCCGCGAATCGTAAGTCCGGTGAAAAATCCCGCCGGTGCATCGGGCGCGAAGATTTCAGAATTGATCCAGATGGATCCTGCTCCGAGCCGGTAAGTGGTCGAAGGCGATGCGGTGAGAGGCAAGAGCGCGTTAATGAAGATCCCGGAACGAACCTTGAACAGCAACGACGGATTTGGCCGGTTTTGGATGTAGAGCGCAACGAGCTTTTCAATTCGCAGAAAGTCGAACCAGAGTTGACGGCCATCGGCCGCGGTCACTGGTCCAATTGTTCGTTCGACGGCTGCTCCGCCCGCCCACAGTGGGATTGAAGCGTTAACCTGTGTGCTGCGAACCGGCACTTCGCGCATTAGCGCGCGAAACTCAGGCGCTTCTTCCGCGTCAGCTCGCGCTTCAGCGGCAATGACTCTCGTAATTGGCTCGGCGGCAAACAAGTCGGAAGCGGTGAGATCGCGCGCCTGCAACTGCTGGATGTCGTCCGGCAATACCGATTGGGAAAGCAGTTGGTCTAAGCGTTGCGCTTCTCTCACGCGTTGCGGCGTGTCAGTAAGCAGACGGCTGGAAACATTGATCAGCTTCGAGTGCAGTCGGTCGTTGTTCATAGGAATGTGCCCGCATGGCGAAACAAGCAGTCTGGGTTAACTTCAATGGGGGAAATGCAAATTTACAGATCCGACGAAGGCTCTTATGACTTATGTACGAAGACCGAGATTTTGTTAGCACCCACCAGATACGCGGGCGGCCACGGAGCGCCGCCCCTACAAAAATTCCATAATCTTCGTCTTTCTTTGTAGGGTGGTTCTCCGTGGCCACCCGTCGCTAAATCACTCAATCCGCACGCGGTCACTCTTACTTCGGCCAAACGTCTCAGGGTGATACATCTCTTCGGCTTTTGCCGGGGGGACAACGAATAATCCGGGCGTGGTTGCGCGAGTCACGTAGCTGTAATTGTAAACGCCACCCCACAACAATGTGGTGAAAGCCTCGGAACGTTCGTCGCGCAAGTTCTGATGGTCGAACCAGGTCGGACGCCACAGCCACCAATTGAAGCCACGCGTAGCGCCAATAAAAGTTGAATTTGCTTCTTTTTTCTTGTCTTCCGGAATCGGTTCAGTAGTGGCCAGCTCTGGATTCAACGATTCAAACCCAGCCGGTAAGTAATCAACCAACGCCACATGATACCGCCGTGACGGCGCCGCCATCGTCACACGCACTCGCACCCGAGCACCTGCCTTTATCCGCCAACTGCCGTCAGTCTCGCGTTGAACGTCATCAGGATGATCGATCGCTTCATACGTGCGCTCTACAGCAAAACCGTAATCAGCACTGCTAATACTGGAATTCACAGGAGCATAACTCATCGCAAGTCGATAGTAGAGGCGACCTTCGCCTCCTTTGCTGATCACCAGGTTTTGAACGGAATCACCGTCAGCCAGATAACGCATCGGAACGTTTACCTTCTGCCGGTCAACCGATCTTCCCTTGAACGCCTGTTCACCCGCATAAGCGTTGCCAAGCCACACGCGAGCTACAAAGTCAGGCGTAACCTTCTCATAAGTCTTGAAATAACGATCCAGCGCGAGGAGAACAAAAACGTTCTCCTGCGTGTTCGACCAGCGACCCTGGGTGCGATGGGCCAACAACCCGCGGACGATCTTCGGGATCAGATCGTTGGCCGGCTGGTCGGCGATCAGTGCTTCGAGAACGACAGCATCAGCTCGACGATCTGAATTCAGTAACAGATGATCCTCGTCCTTGTATGAGGAAACGAAGTGTGCGGCGCCGGCAGTTTCGGTCACTCGGTTTCGGAGATTAAGGCGAAGTTGCTCAACTTCGTTTCGCGAAGCCTCATCGCCTGATAAGACAAAAAGCAACCAGCCAACCGTCTCGAGCGAAAGGTTTTCCATTCGCAGCTCAGACAGTAATTTGCGCGCCTGGCGCGTATCCCGCTGGCCCATCTGTGCTCGAACGTAAAGTGCATAGGCTATCAACGCTCGCCTGGCGTCCACGCCGTAATGAGACGGAATATGAGATTCGATATCTTCGAAGGTGCGCCAGCGATCGGTCATAAATGATCGCCGGCACCGAAAAGCCCTTTTGCCGTGCGCGTGCGAGCGCATGAGCTACGTGAATACTCAGAAACGGCCACGACTCATCGCCGCGTTTCCAGAATCCAAATCCACCATTCTGGTTTTGCATTCCCTCAAGACGCTTTATGTCGCGGGCGACCGTCGCCTCGATCTCCGCTTGCGATGGCAATCCTTTGGTGTCGAACGCATGCAGAACGTCGCGCAACGCTGCTATCGAAAGGATGCGCGATGCGAGTTGCTCGGAACACTCATATGGATAGTTCTGAAGATAGAGAAATGCATCGGTAAGTTGTTGTAACTGAGTTGATGACGCTTCGATCTCGAGTCCGCCGAATTCTTTAAACACTCCGGCTGGAGCTTTCACCGGTTGGCTGATTGCGCCTTGATCGATCTCGCCGTAGGTCGCAAATGCTTCCGTTGTTGCCGGAGTCCAAACCGGTAGAGAGACTTCGGTGGCGTCGGCCCAACCACCAGACGACAGCAGCAACCTGGAACCACGCTCTTCCGGCTGTTGCCGTTGTAACGGGCATTCGAACTTCTACGCGATCGTTGGCGGGCACCGTCACACGCCGGCCTGATGACGATCCAGCCATGCCTGACAAACGCGCGTTACTGGCGCGCAGCGCTATATCAACTGACATCGCCGCATCGGTCTGGTTCTGAACCACGACTGGAAACTCGAACGCATCTCCAAAGTTCAGGAAACGAGGTGCAGAAGCGCGAACCATCAAGGGCTTTCGCGCGGTGATCGACGACTCTCCGGAGCCAAACTGTTTGCCACCGGCAACAGCAACCGCCATCACTCGATAACGCGTCAGACTGTCAGGCAATTTCACTTTTACTTCCGCTTGTCCGTTTGTGTCAGTGAGAACAGAAGGTGCAAATACGGCAAGAGCGTTAAAGTCCCGCCGAATATGGATAGGCTCAACTCCAGGGCTAACTTCCAGGGGCGCCATGTTCGGCGGCGGGAGGATACTCGCTGTCCATTAAGATACCGCGCGCCATCCTCGGTACATCCGAATTCATCATTCCTGCAACGCCGCCTCCAGTACCACCGCCTTCACCGATTCCGATAAATGTCGATACCCAGATGTTTCCTCGCAGATGAACGTTTTCAACCTCATCTCCTCGTTCGGTGTAAAAAGTTGAAACCGGGTCATCGAGCTTGTAATTAGTAAGCGCCAGCACTGCTTCGTCCACGACGACGACAACAACCTCGCCCCCTGGAATCGGAGCACCCGAGGCATCTTTAACTTCCACGCGCACACTGGTCTCACCGCCTGGCTCGAGAGCGTTATCGCGAGGGGTCGCAACGATCGAGAGTCGCCGATCGAATGGAGGTATCGTTAGGTTCAAAGTCCCACTGGCGAAGGCGGGCTGTTTCGGAAGTTGTTTCGCCTCTGCCTTACTGCCGTCTGACGATTCGCGTTCTGTCGCACCCAGCAGATCAACCTGCACGTGCACGTTAGGAGTCCAACCTTCCTCGATCTTGACTCGCAAGGTGGTTGTCGGTTTCTCCATCCGAAATCTTTCGACCTTCAGAATCCCCGAACGCCTTACCGTCAAAAGGCCTTCCGCAGGATAAAACGGAGACTGGATCAAAATCTCCGCCGTATCACCGGCTTTGTAGTCTTTCCGATCCGAAATCATCTGAACTTCCTGATGGTCGAGGTCTGGGCTTTGAGCTGAGTCGGCTCCGGCAACCCAGATTTTTAACTCACTTTCATTCAGGCGTTCGCGATCATCCCGAATCGTTGCCTTGACACGGTACTCACCGCCTGCTTTTGGTTGAAACGTACAGGTGATTGCGCTTTCAGACGAGCGAATCAAACATTCCTGCGGATCCTTTTCATCCTGTATCCACTCGCCTTTTTCCAATCGCCAACTGAGACGAGTGGCAAGCATCTTTATTTCTCGACCCTCGACCAGCTTGCCATCCAAATCTGCAACGATCGCATGTACCTGCAGAGGTTGGTTCTGCTGCACGAAAGTTTTGTCGATCTTTAAGCCAACGTACAGGCCGGCAGGATGGACGAGTAGCGTGGTCTTCGAGTTCCAGCTTTGTCTGTTGACATCTGAAACGCTGGCGGATGCTGTAATCGTAGATGGTCTAGCGGGATTGACTCGATCAAAATCTATATGAAGGTGATGTTTTCCACTTGCGTCGGTGACGCCATTCAAAGTCTGCGAAGTAATTTTTCCGTTACTGCGGTGACTCCCCCATGGTTCCCACTCACCAAAGATGTAATCACTTCTGTTGGGCGGCGTGAATTGAGTAGTCGTAGCGGTGACGGACCAGTTGACCGGGGCGGCAGGCAAGCCACCTCCAGCGTAATAGCTGGCGCTCAGTGAAACGTCCGCGCCGGCGCCAACGAAGAAAGGCCCTTCACTCTCAATCTGCGTCTTGACTTCAAACTCTGGCCGGCGAAATTCCTGAACCTGAAAGTAATGCGAATGGGTGTTACTCTTAAGCGGACTCACGGCTTCCAACTTTAAAGTCGTGTGACCGAGGTTCAACTCCCTGGGCAACTTCACGGCCCAATCAAACCCACCATGGGCATTCAACGGAAGGGTGCCGGACTTGACCCGGTTACCGCGCGAGTCATTCAAAACATAGGAGACTTGCGTCGCGGCGCCGGCCAACAGACCAATGTCACCGGTCTTGCCACTACCAACTCGTCGAATCCAACCTTTGATGTGTACTTCCTCACCCGGCTGATACATCTTACGGTCGTCAAAGACAAACCAACGTAACGTATCGTTCTTAATCCAGGAGTTTCCGTAAGTTTCGTTCTCAGGCAGGATTGCGACGTCGCTACCATGACGTGCAACGATCAGGCTTCGCACATCTGAGCTCGATGGCTTCAAAGCGAACCGTGCAAGCCCATCTGAACCACTTTGCGAGCTGATATCATCCGGCAAGATTTTCACCTCGACGTTGCTCAACGGGGATCCGTCCTTCAATGACGTTACCCAGCCAACCAGATCAGTATTGTCTACAAATGCGTCGAGTCCGATGTCCGTGACCTGGATCCATGATTCAGCGTTGTCAGATTCATCATATTCGTCGACAGGCGTGCCTCCCGAGGGTTCGAGGATGAGAATCATGTGGCCACGACCGTTCTTCAGTGCCGGACTGAGATCGATGACCGTTTCGGAGATGTCATTGCGAACAGTACGGATCGGAATGGTTTTAGAAACGACCTGGCGTCCTGGCAGCCTAAACTTTGCGTTCGACTCTCGTCCTCTTTTTCGGTAGGCGAGCCACTCTGGCCAATCGTCAGGCGTGACCGAATAAATTCGGACATTAAGTCTCGTATAGTTAATTGAGAACACCGAACAACGGGTAGGCGCTGCGGGATCCATTACGGTGAGTTCCTCTGTAGGCGCAAAGAACCTTCTCGGACCTGGCCCAACCTTCACGGTGAACGTGAAATCTCGATCCAGGGTTTGGTTAAACTGGTCCTTAATCGATCTGTCGATCGTGACCCGGTAACTTGTATTTCCCTGTTTCAGGCCCCCGATCCTCAGGTTCGAACCGTAGATAATGGTTTCCAAATCCGCAATTGCAGGTTCAACTCTCACTTTCGAAGTGTCAAAGTCCTCAACCAGCGGATTGTTAAATTCAACCGCAAACGAGTCGTACGGCCTACAGCTACTCGCACCGTCGCAGCCATGCTCCGTTACTTTGAGTGGGCCATAAGTACTGAATGAGAAATCGTGTGACTTTTGTGTACGGTTCGGACCTTCCGCTGAAGGTGCACCGGTAACTAACGACACGGTGATTCGAGAGTCTGAAGGGAGAGCACGATCCGGCTGACCAGTATTTGGATCGATCGCTCGGAATGCTAACCATCGGTCGTTAACTGCCTTACTTAACGGCGCCGTTGCGTTTCGCGAGATCTCCTGCTTCACTTCATCGGTGGTGGCGAGGCGCATTTTCAAAATGCGGCCGCCGCTGCTGACTCTGATAGCAGGCAAAACAGCAGCCGGGTCGATGCGCTGATCGAATTCCATGAACATCAAGGCGTCGCGCGGTTGCTTTATATATTTTGAAGGATACGACGCCTTCACCGTCAGTGGAGGCGTAGTAAAGCTCCATGATTTTTCAGTCGTCAGCGTGCCGCCGTTCGCAGCTCGAGTTCCAGCCGGAACGGTCACGACATAGGTCGTGGCCATTGGAAACCTGCTTTGCGGATGGAAGATGAGTGTTTTGGTTCCCAACCACCGCCATTTGCCAGGTGGTTGCGGATGGAGTTTTACCGGCACATTTGTCGCGGCCTCTTCCTGGGAAGTTAGCGCGACCATTGGTTGTGAAAACGTGATGCTCAACTCAGGCGCAATTGGAACACCGCCTTCCGGTGAATAGCGCACGACCTCGAGTGGACCAGAGGTTACTGTCTCGGTAGCAGCAGCGGCAGAGGCCGGAAATGATGTCTCAATTATGTTGCCTGTGCGAGGAAGCGGAACGGATCTGTCACGCAGTGCAAACTCTCGAGCATCAATCGGATCGACTGGCAGCGGAGGCAAGCGCCTCAGGACGTTGTCAGTCTCACTCTGCGACAGCTCACTCGCCGTTGCCACCTTCGTCGCTGGTCTGGCTTCAGGCTGCTCTCGTCCCTGACTCAACCGAAACTGCAAACCAGTCTTTTGGTCCGTCGTTTCATTTGCTTTTGCCACCCGTCCTGGTGGTCCATGAAACACACTGGGAAACAACGAAACCATCAGGACCGACGAAATCAAACGTCTGAGCGGAACCATGCGTTCTCCTTGAGGCTGGACTTATGAATTCAATCCGAGGAAACGAAAGATTCGATTGAGCACCGCACACTGCTTAGATGCGCCTAACCGGAGATAGTTCCTGTATTATGTGCTGGAGCATTAACCTTCAAGCAGGACCTCTGGATGTTTTTTCGCGATCGATAATAATTTAAGGGCCGCGTCACCCGGCTCTCTAGACCCTTGCTCCCAAGCCTGGACGGTCTTAGGACTTATGTTTAGCATCAACGCAAAAACAGCCTGAGAGCAATTGAGTTTTCGTCTGATCTGAACAATGTCCCTGGGTGACATTGCCTTAGGGGGTCGCGGGGCTTGAATTCGCGTTATTTTTAAATCGCGACGTTTGCCGTGCTCAAACGCAAGTGCACCCTCCATGGCCTCCTTAAGCTCCGCAAAGGCCTCATCACTCATATAGTTCGCCTTATTTGTCTGCACCTTGCGAGTCTTCCCTCTCTTCATCACTCACCTTCATTTCTAATCTGCTGGCTCAATGCGCCGATGATACGCTTCTGATCGTGCGATAAGTCGGATTGCTCACCCTTGCTGAACAGATATAGCAGGTGAATTCTGCCGGCATGTTCAAGATAGAGATACAGGTAACGATAACTGCCGCTCTTTCCACGTGACGACGCTGGATCACCCACTCGGGCCTTCCTGACACCGTGTGTCCCCTGCACCGATGTCACCGCGCTCCGGATCTTGGACCAGGTCGAATTGAATGTTAGTCAACACCTCACCTGGCAATGCGCCGATTTGTTTGGAAAACACCTTGGATTCGACAAATTCAAACCAGACAACATCGTCTGTCACCGCCATTGCGGCACTAAACTACTCAGTAGTATGGTGGTCAATCTCGCAAGTGTTAGGAATGCTGCCGAACAACAAGAGATAGGGAAGGTGGGCTAAAGTTAAATGGTCTCGTTGCGTCCAGTCGAGCTTCTATTTGATTCGGTGAGCAATAGAGTTCGCAAACTGATGTAGCCGAGCGCGAAGATAATGCCAAAAACTAACGTTACGGCAAGCGGACGCACGTGCTGAAATGGATTCATTAAGGCGCCGGCAATTTCCAGCACCAGCGTTGGAGTGAACAGAACGTCCCAACTGTTCCATCGCAGGAACCGACCGAGATAAATCGCAAAACCACTCAA
Organism: uncultured Acidobacteriota bacterium; assembly: GCA_963800055.1. GTDB lineage: Bacteria > Acidobacteriota > Blastocatellia > Pyrinomonadales > Pyrinomonadaceae > PSRF01. Next base: position 173,158 of record CAWCZP010000021.1, on the reverse strand, counting down.
CACCAGCGACACTAAGGCGAAAATCCATCCGACAGCAGGAGTAAACCTGCGCGCAACTATTTCCTGAACATCAACGAGCGATAGATATCCGACGAGCAGGCCCGTGCCGGAACACGAAAGCAACAACGCAAGATCGTACCAGGCGGGCGCGTCAGAAGCGCGAGTTAAATGCAGTATGTCTGTCAGAATATAAGGTGCGTTCGGCAGAAACAGTAGCCAGAGGCCGGTGAGTCCGGCCATGATGGTCCAATGGAATCGCAGTCGATTTGTCACACGCAGCGCAGTGCTAAAAAATAACGGCACGCAGGCGAGAAACAGATTACCGAGAAGAAACCCGTAATAACCTGAGCCTGTCCGGTCGATGCGAACGGCGATCATGCTTGTACACCAGAACAGCAAGGTGCTGATAACTATTAATCTTTTGACGTCGGCGGATTTAAGGAGTTGATACATTGGCATAACCTTTAAGTGCGTGAAGTTTGTTTCAGTTCAACAAGACAGCGACGAGTAGAGTGGGAACGATCTGCATAGTTACGTTGTCCCAACCACGCGGCGAAAACGCTTCAACGAGAGCGCACACAATTCCGATCATTGGAAGCGCGATCACTGACCGTAGATCGAAGTGAAGTTCCGGTGTGATTGCCACCGCGATCGAAAGCGCCACCACAGAAGCGGTGAGCACAGCAATCGACCCTTCGAATGTTTTTGTGACCTGAGCTCGACCACCAACAACGTATCGATGCCGGCCCCAGCGTGTCCCTACCGGCTCGCCGGCCGCATCTCCCAACCCACCCACGAGATAGCCAACGAGCGCGAGTGGTCCAAAGAGAATGTTGCTGGTGAGCCCTCCGATCAGAGTGGCAAAGTAAGGGATCACGATGTAATAGGTGCGCGCCGGGCCATCCTGTTCTCGTGCGAGTGCTTCGTACAGGCGGTCGTTTGGACCACGAAGTATCGCCAGGCCGACTACGAGTGACACCATCATTCCGAACACGCATACCGCTACAAAACCACCCAACGTCTGCACCACAACAGCCGAAATGAAGATCAGCGCATGAAACACTTTGCGTGTGTAGCCGGCCCGAAGGCGCCTCGTTGTCCTTAAATAACCGGCAAAGCTCAGACACGCATAGGACCAGCCGAGCGCGAGCATCGCCCCTAAAGCGAGAACGGAAAGGCTGGGTAGGCTAGAAGGAGAAAGCATTGCCATCGAGTACTTTGTATTACCAAGTACTTAATACCACTTGTTGCCAGTACGGGTCAACAGGAATTTTGCGGGGAATTAGGGTTGAGTGGTGAAGATTTGGCCGAGGGGTATTTCCTGCAATGAAGATCCCGGGTGTCATGAGACACCTGGTGGAATTATGGCTTTAATGCACGGACCACGTCTTCGGGTAGATAAGTTCTGGTAACGAAGTCACTTTGCTCATAAGGACGATGACAACCACTGCATCGCGTGAGCTTACCTCGTTCTACAATCTTTGACGCCGCCCCATCAAGCACCAGATACTCCCAGTCACCGCTCTCCGGGTTGTAGCCTGGTCCACGTTTGATCATAGCCGTCAAGACCTCAGGTTTAGTGCTATCAGGACTTCCGAGTTTCTCCTTAACAATCATAGTCCCGATTGGATACTTAGGACTTCGCTTCGTCATCATTTGCTCATGTCCGGCCGGATTCACAAACACAGAGACGTACTTGTTCAGATGAGGACTCGTTTCTTGTCGACCTGGAATGACGGCGCAACTTATGGCTGACGCCGGCTCCATTAATTGCGGTGTCGGATTCACTAAAGTCCACTGTCGATATTTCGATAGACTTGCCACATCGGGTTCCGGAACGCTCGGCGACGATCGGCTAACTACAGCGCAACCAAGCATCGCCAACGCCGGAATGAACAAGAAACTTGTCAGGATTGTTCTCTTCATATTGATTTACTCCACCAAACTCCCGAAAACTAGGATGCGTCCGGGAGACTTAAATTTGCTGCAAGCCAGCTCTTATGATTGAGAACCAAAACCGCAAGTCAGATTATATTCGATACTCGCACGAGAAGCGCCTCTTGCCGTCGTGTCCACCGAGGTCCATCAAAGAGAGTCGCGCTTGTTTTATGGCAAACAGACAGCGATTGTTTTCCACTTCAGTCTTGCACGCACCATACGCGCATAGAGTCGATTGAGCAGGCGGCAATTGTTCGTGTCCATGGACTGATTTCGATGCTCGGGTCATTCCAACTCGACGTAAAACTAACCGTGGTTCCGCGGTCTGCACCGCCGGCGCTGGTCCACACATTGCAGTTCGCTGGACCACTAACGTCCGAGACGTTCGCACTGTTGCCCGTGCGAATCCAGCCTAAGCTAAACGCGTCAGAGGGCGGCCCGAATCCCGAATCATCCGCCGTGTAACCCAATTCTGTCTCGTAGCGCAGACTCGTAGTGTCATGGATTTCGCCGAGGGAGGCCATGTGATAACCCGTTGCGCATCCGGACAGCGCCTGACTGCCATTGTGGAACGTCCTCGTCAGGTAGTATGAACGGCGCGGGTCGCGCTTTAGCGGCTTGCTTCCGTCTTGCCCGAAACCAACAGGAGGCAACAGTGCGGCGATTCCGCCGGCCAGCACGATCACTCCAACAAGCGTCAATAATGATTTCTTCAAGTTGAACATTGTGGTCCTCCTAGTTTTGAGACGCATTTCTTACTTCCGTTCTTTGCGGACACCGCACCCGCGAAGATCAGCGGCCAACGGCTCCGCAACGGTGGTTTTCTTATGACTGAACCGTAACCAAAAAGCCGTTCGGAAGTCCTTGGAGTCGCTCTGGGAATTTCTGAAAATTTCTTGGGATGGGAATGCGCTAACAAAAATCCGAGCGCACTGCAAAATTAGAACCGCGAACGCAATGGCGCTGCTGCGCGACGGAGCTTCGGATATACTCTTTGCTGCTCTCTCTGCCTAAACATGGCCATCTTCTTACCTAAATTGTTGCCCTTAATGGCCGCGTTTCTTAACGTCATTGCGGTCGCAATTCATGTGCCCGTGAGTTTGTCTATGCCAACAACTCAACGAGCGCAAAGAACTGGAAAGCAGAACGCGAAAACCAACCACAGAGATATCGAAGCTCTCGTGGCTGCGGCAGCGAAGGGAGATACTGCCCGGCTCACGCGGCTAATCAAAAAAGGTGTCGACATAAATGGTAAAGCGCCTCGTAATGCACCAGACTCGGCAGGTCGAACTGCATTAATGGCCGCAGCCGCATACGGCCACACTGAGGCTGTCAATCTGCTGTTGAACGAAGGCGCAAACGTCAACATGCGACACGAAGTGGGAGGCACTGCCTTGACGAGTGCCGCGGCTCGGGGACATTTGGAAGTTGTCAAAGCGTTGCTGAAGGCGGGCGGTGATCCTAATGTAGTCGTCGGGAGTATGCATGGAGGTATCATCACCGCAATGATGTTTGCGATGAATCCGGAAAATAGAGATTGGCTTCAAATCGTCGACGAACTGATTACCGCCGGCGCTCCGCTCAATCCTCAGAATGAGTTTTACCTTTCTCCTTTGCGATGGATTATTGCCGAAGACAACAGATCGATGTTGCAGGTGTTCCTGAAGCGAGGTCTCAATGTAAATTTGCTGGATGAAGACGGATCGACGCCGCTGATGTACGCAGCGCATTATGGCTCGCCTGATATGGTGCGAGCTTTAATCGATGCTGGGGCCAATCTCAATGCAAAGAATAAGAATGGCGAAACGGCGCTGACGATCGCTCTAAAACATAGTCTGAACAACTGGGGCCAGGAAGTAGTGCAAGTTTTGAAACAACGTGGCGCTGATCAATAAGGCCGCAGAACACGGCGGCATCAAACAGTAATTATCGGATTTGGGGATTCGAACTATGGTTAGCCTTTTATCTATGGCTTCATTGTTTGTCAGCCGCAAAGTTTTCCAGGCGGCATTACTACTTATCTTGACCATAACGCCGAATTACTCGGCTAATTTGCAAGACAGAACAACTCAACCGCAACCGCAGAGAACGGTGGTTTATGGACGCGTCGTTTACCGCGACAATCAACAGCCCATCCGTCGGATACGAGTTGTGCTGAGAAGTTTGACGAGTCTCGGTCCGGAAGAACTCGATGCAGTCAGTAATGCGCGTGGCGAGTTTCGGATCGAGGGCGTACCGGCTGGTAGATATTTCATCGGCGTTAATGGCAAAGGCGTGGTATCGACCGACAGCTTCCTCAATCTCGAGAACAATAGAGAAAATCGTTTCGATAAGGAGTTGCGCGAGTATTTTGAAGAGATCGAAGTTGATGGACGAACTGACAAGCCAGTAACTGTGCGCGCCCAACGTGGAGGCGTGATCACAGGTAAAGTCAGGTATGCGAACGATGAACCAGCAGTAGATCATCCGATCACTGTTTTACGCCGAAAAGGGACCCGTTTCACGATGTTCTCGATAAACATATACACGATGAGCGCCATGCTGCTAACGGATGACCGCGGCGTGTTTCGCGTGTCAGGCCTGCCAACTGGCGAATATGTTATCGGTTCTACGGCAATGATCCAGCACGGTGAGTTAGTCAAAGATTCAACTAGGGAAATCAACATGGTTGGTAGCCCCCTTGCCATGATTTTTCATCCTTCAACTGCGCTCGTGACACAAGCAACAACGATTCGCGTCGAGTCAGCCGAGGAGCGGACGGGAGTGGACATCACAATACCTGAGCAACAGATGCGCAAGTTGTCAGGGACCGTTCGCGGTCGTGACGATCGTCGGCCGGTGGCCGGCGCCAGAGTTGGGATCATTAGAAAACAGACTTATGAAAAAGTTGGTCGTGCGTTTTGGCCCTACTCGGAGGGTATGCCGCGTGTACAAACCGACGAACTGGGACGCTGGCGGTTCAATGAAGTCCCGGACGGTACATACATAATCTTCGTCGAACAGAACAGAGATCTTGGCGACCTTTCTGAGAACAGGAGATTCGGGCCGAAGCAGCAAGAGGTTGAAGTCTCGGGCAGCGATGTCAATACGGTGATTGACGTGGGAGATGGCGGGATAATTTCCGGCACCATCACCGTGGATGGTGGACCAACGCCGAGTGGCATTTACCTCGGCCTTACGAATGAAAGCGAAAGCGGGAGCATTGAAGCGGATGATTCTATGGAAGGCAACAGGTTCACGATTCGAAACATGCCGCCCGGCAAGATGTATCTGAACGTCAACTTCATGGACGATGTCGGTCGCTATTACCTGAAGTCGATCACATGGAAAGGAAAAGATCTGCTCAACGAACTAATCGAAATGGGTGAGGAAACGAAAATCGAAGGTATTCAAATTGTCCTTTCGCCGAAAGTCGCAACCTTCACCGTTCGTGTTCGGACTCCTCAAGGCAAACCCGTCCCTGAAGGTATGGTGCTCCTGGTGCCTGCCAACCCTAATCGATGGACGCGGCGAGAAGCGCAGCTCTTTGGTGAAACCGATGCAAATGGCGAATGTCAAATCGTCGGCGCTCCGGTCGAGTATCTAGTGTTTGTTCTGCCGTCCGGAGTACAAGCTAATACATTGCAACCGCATGAGATTCAGGAACGTGCGTCCAGCGCACAACGCATCTCCCTGCGCGAAGGAGAGCGTCGAACATTCGACGTGGTCGTCCCACCAAATCTCGAGTAGGTTAGTATCCTTCCATTGGCCCCCCGCAGGGATTCGAACCCCGAACCAACAGATTATGAGTCTCGCAAGGTGACTTCTGATGCGTTCTCTTCCGTATTGATTAATGCTGATTGGTTAGGATTCCAGCTTCATCTATATCTTCTCTATGCGGCTGACTATAGCCGAGTCCCGCTGAGTTGGCGCACAACCGGCACACCGAGAGAGAAGCAACCGATGGTAGCGAGGATCACAACCGAAAGAGGAGACAAGATGAGACTGACGACCTGCCTTAGCTCTAGAGTTAGAGGTTTTCTTCCGTTCTTAACGATAGCTCGACCATGCGCTCCAAAAGTTGATCTGGTGGCAGACCAACAAAGTTCTTCAGCACTAGCTCCTTAGCATATAGGCGGATCAGATAACGAATCTTGAGCGACTTGTTACGCGCAGCATACACAAAATCTCGATGCCCGTTGTTTACGACAATGATGTTACGTGTCGAATCGAATCTTGATCGCCACGATTCACCGGGTGCACTCTCGAAGGTGTAGCCAGGCAAACCGGACGATTCCACCATTGACGTGCCAACCTGTGGCAGCAGTTCGTGGGTCACAGTAATCAACGCCTCACCGAAGCGCTGGACGTCGCCCTGACAAACCTTCACCCTCACTCGCACAAGGCCGGGCTCGACCGGAGCGAGAAAGTTGACCACTTGATCGCTACGGCGATCCAATCCGCCGCTGCCTTCGACGACCTCCCACTCGAACGTGAGATCAGTTTCAACGCGCCGGCGAGATCGATCATATGGCAACGCACGCAACGACCTCTGTTCGCCAACTCGCACGATACTCGAAGCTGGCGACACCACTACACTAAACAGGGGACCGGCAAACTCGAAAAACTGCCTCTGCTTTTCCCTGGCTGTCTCACGCTCCGTGAAGCCGGCTGTAAATTGGTCACCCGAATCAAACTGGCCATTGCCGGCTGGCGAAGCCCGCCGTTCGCGCGCATGAATCTCAAACCAGTCGTACTCCTCCGCAGGTAGCGCCAGGAATGCCTCGCGAAACGCCCGTTGAATTGTTTGCAGCAGTTCTCGACTGGTTTGCTCTTCCTCAGCCTGACGCTGCGCTTCAAGGATCTCGATCAGGTTTTCCTCTAAAGGAAGCAGCGCATCCAATAACGCGGCATAGGCCTCATCGCGAATAATGCCGCTGCGTGTGCCCGGTGTTAAATTGATGAAAGGCGAATCGATGTGACCCTGAAGCTGCCGCGATGTCCAGGGCGCCTTCGCCAGTTCGTCCACCACGGAGATGTCTTCGAAGACGCGCGTGCCGCGTCGAAACAGCGCGACTCGATGGGTTTCTCTCTGTTCGTTCAGGTAGAGCTCGACGTAAATGTCTCCCAGCGGAGCGCGAATGGCCGGTAATTGATGCAACAATCGTCCTTCGTATTGTCGTGGCTCTACGGCGTGCTGCTTGCGGGCGATCTTGTCGACCACAGTGATACGCACCCCAGTGTCACGGATACGGTCACGGAGCTCCGCGGCCAGGTACCACTGGATCTTCTCTCCGGAGAGCGAACGTATTCCCTCAAGCAGCCTGGCGATTCGCAGTTGAGTGCCGGCCTCAGCAAAAAGCAGCCGCTTGGCTTTTACGGCATAGCCTGGATCTCCCCTGCGCATGACCATCTGCCAAGCCCGGTCGTCCGCCCCTGTTGAAGTCAGGGTCAGTTCCTCGCCGAGAATCCAAAAGGAAAGCAGTCCGATTCCAAATTCACCCTGAAGTCCCGCAGCTCCTTCTAGTTTGAGTCGTCGCTTCATTGAGTCGCAAATGTGTGTGGCGACGTAGCGAAAGTCAGGCCGACCATCGGTGTCACGAGGAATTCCTTGCCCGTTGTCCCGTACCTCGAGGTAGTGGCTGCCTTCGCTGCGGCCGCGAATGATCGTGACCTTTGTTGCACGGGCATCAATGGAGTTCTCCACCAGCTCCGCGATCGCTTTCAACGGATTCGATTGCGACAGCGCAATGATCGTTATGGCATTCCAATCGTTGCCGATGCGCAGCTTGCCCCGGTGCCTGGGACGATCATGTGATTCCTGTTTTAGAGACATAGGGCGTAGAGATGGACGCTTAATTATCCATCCGTTCCTCGGAGTTGCCTGTGAACTGCGATTGTACTATTGGCGTGTGAGATCGCTTAACGCTTCAACTGAGACACTCGCGCGTGACGGAGCATTCGAGTTCTTTTTTCAACGGCGTCCAGTATTGCCGATCGGGCCGCGCGTTCTCTTTTTTGCTCATCCAGAAGCGCGTCCGCCAGTAGTGATTCGTTCTTGGCTAGAGCGAATTTTAGAAGCGGACGCTTACGAAACAACTGTGGTGGTAATCCGCCTCGCTCTTGTACCAGCTCAATCACCAACTCCCGCGTTCGCAGTTCCAGAAACGGACTTGCTCTCGTGTCCGATTTTCGCGATTCGCAAAATAATTTACCTCGACGAGCCGGCGAACCATCGGCCAGTCCTTATCTCGCTGTGTTTTTTTCGCCTGTACCAGGTCGGGCAGCGACATGAGTTCGATAGTGGAGTCATGCACTGACACTGTTGTGCGACGGGTCCATAGCTTCAGGAAAGAGTCGACGCCGCGCATCTTCGTCATGACATCGACCCTCATGCCTCGCGCCTCGGCGTGCTGGCACCTAAAATGTACCGCGTGACCTTTGCGGAGATACCTTCCCTCAAATGGCGGCACGGCAATAACCTGTGCATCGAGGTCTTTTAAGGTTTTGTTGAGTCTGGCAAAATTCTCCGGACTGGCAAGAATGGCGAGATCAGTATCGCGACTAAACTCGGCTGCGCCGTAGAACATGCATGCCTGGCCGCCCATCAGCAGGGCGCGCACTTGGTTCGCGCGGATCGAAGAAAGGACTTTGAGTATCGGGTTCGGTTTCAAGCGAGCCACCAAAACGGATGTAAATTTGCCAGAGCTGCTCGGATTCAGTAGTCTGCATCGAGTATCAACGTCAGGCTCACGGGAGATTTGGTTCGCCGAGCGAGAGCTAGTCTTTAAGTAAAGTGCTCGACATCAGCAACCCTGCATTTTTAATTGGTCCCCCCGCAGGGATTTCGAACCCCGAACCAACAGATTATGAGTCTCGCAAAGCGCGTTTCTGTGCGTTTTGCTGTGTATCTATTGGGCTGAATAGTTAGCATTCTCACGTCTTTGATAGTCACGCTGTGTCGCTCAGTGTAGATGAATTTGGCTCAGTTGGCACACTATCGGAACACAAGAATGGGCAGCCTCACTGCTGCCCGTAACTGTTTGATTCCATTGGTGCCCCCGCAGGGATTCGAACCCCGAACCAACAGATTATGAGTCTGCTGCTCTAACCGTTGAGCTACAGGGGCACAACAACTTACGAGCGGTCGACTGTCGACTCTAGCGGAAACTGTAGCGACTCCGCGTCGTTTCACTTTTTCGACCGCCTTTCGGTTCAGATTAGCAAAGCGCTCGAAAGCGCGTTTCTGCCTTCAGTCGTTGGGTGGATGTAGCGTGCTGCTACTGTTACCCGCAACCTTCTTTATAGTGAAGGCGTCGGCGCCAGCTTCACCGAACCTCGTCAAAAACGTGTGACGCACTGAGTGTATCACGCAGTCATTTGGTAGCTGCAAATCGTCCCTGAGCCACTTATGAAGAACGAGTGAGGTTACCAAAAGAGGTAACCGAACTTCTTTCCATTCGCCGCAGCTCAGTCGGTGTTGTAGTCCTAATCTGAGATCCGGAAAACGGATTAGGGCAGGGCCTTTGTCCTGCGTAATAGAGTTAGTGCATGAAACCCTCGCCGAGGACTGTTGTTCTCACCCTCGCCATTCTCATATGGGTTGTGGTTGGATGGCCGTTCGCCCGGCGCTATCATCCAATCGCGGGAGGACTTTTCGAATTTGTCTTCCTTCTGGGCGCGATTGTGCTACCAACTTTTCTGGAATGGCTGGACAGACGTACTCACAAATAATTTTGAAATGTGGAATCAGTTCACATAGGTTTGTGGATCGGTGAAACGCCGACGTTGAGGAGTGCGATGTACCGGTAGCCGCGTTTCATATGAAAGACGTGCAGTTTATTTCCAGCTTCGGCGATCTGCTTATTTTCAGATTTTCAGATCGTGTCCGCAAGGTTGTAGTTCGGAAAAGTAAGCACTCCAAATGTCGCTTATGATCCAGCGGCCTGCGCGATTTTTGCGACGATCGCATCACATGCCGAAATTAAAGCTTGTTTGTGAGCAGTCCATCCGTCCTTGTCCTTTGTTTTGGCATATGCGCCTTTTTCCAGTAGGAGATCGACCATACTCAAACTGTTTTTCGCTGCGGCTTCCATAAGCGGAGTCCAACCATCCACATTCGCCGCATTGACATCCGCTCCCCTCGCGACGAGCACCGTGGCGATCTTGGAGTCCGTATTTATCGCTTTGAGAAGAGGTGTTTCTCCCCGTGCGTTTCTGGCATTAACGTCGGCCCCTTTGTCCAGTAACATCGATATCCCCTGAGCGTCGCCACTATCCACCGCGAAATGCAGGGCGGTACGTTTGTCGCTAAAAGTTAAATTTACGTCAGCTCCATTATCCAGAAGAATTTTCATCGTCGAAGGATGATGGCTCTCAATAGCCATTCTGAGAGCATTGGAACCGGCTTTATTTAAGGTGTTGACGTTCGCACGTTTTTCAAGCAAAGCCTTGACGATATCATCTGCGCCTCGCAATGAAGCGATCATCAACGGCGTGTATCCACGCGCATCTGTTGCATTGGGATCAGCGCCAGCACTCAAAATCCGTTGTATTTCCGTCACTTCTCCCTGACGTGTGGCCTCAACAAGTTCACTGGTCGCCTCAGGTTTTTGAGTGTTCGTTTCAATGCTGACAGGCTTGGCCTGCTTGATGCACGCGAAACTCACATAGAGTAAACAACACAATAAGACACACGCGAATCGTTTGTGCCCGGCGATCACCTGCCGCGCCTCAGTTGTTAGTTGTCGCCGCATGGCCGTGGTTCTCTCCTTTTCAATTCTTCATCGACGACTGATTCATAATCGCCTGAGCGATTAAAGAATCGCATAATCTTACCCAGCGACGCGCCACCCTCACCCTCTGCCTCAGCAACACCAGGGAAATTGGCTTTGAGTAATTGATACAGCGGAACATCGGGCGCAAGTCTGTAGTCCTGGTTGAACTTTCGGATCGAAGTCACATAGGACCAGACAAAGAGCCGCACGATTTTGTTTCGCTCATCCTGCGACAACTGCCGGTTAGGATTTTCAACCTTCACAGACTCAAGATATGCAGCCGTCGTTCCCTGCAGTTTCGTGGGAATTGAAAAGTTATCCTTACCTGCACTCTGAAAGGTAAGCACGATCAACAACAAAAAGAGTGTTTTCATTTCAATACTTCATCCTTTTTGTCTGTTCAACAAACACCCCGGATTGATAGGTTTGAAAATGGCCGCCATGGTCTACGCCAGGGGTGCCATCCTTCTTGGGATACACCTTATTGGTTGCTCCGACAACCTTAATGTCACCCCTGCCAGCCGACCCCAACTCAGCACTAAGATGACTCGCGAGGGCCATGCTGTTACAGCCAAAGAAGACAATTGTACCGCCTTGCGCGATTTTGATTGAAGGGCTATCACCCGCGATAGCTTTGGCCAGGTCGGTGGAAGTCGCATGTCCAGATTGCAACCCGGAGTTTGGGAAGAACTGCCGCGCTGAATGTGATTCCATACCAATATACAAACCGTTGTTGTATCCGACCCCGATTACGCCGGCCGAAAATCCATGTGAATGAATCGCAACCCTATTGATTGGGTCCCCAGTGGCGGACAAATCCTCAAGTCCCTGAATGAGTTCTTGTCCGTTGTCAAACGACCGTATGTCGTTCTTGGAGCTGGCTGATACTCGAGCTCGTTGCTGAAACGCATTTCGGTCATGACCACCTTGCGCTAACGCAACATTTCTCGGTCGCTGTTGTCTCGGGGCCTGACCTTGTTGGCTATTTTGCGGATTGGTTTGCTGCGTTAACGGCTGATGAGCATTTGCGGAGCTGTTGGCCTGCTGCTGCGCTGCTTTCTTTTCCGCTTCGCGGCGAGCATCTTCCTCCGCTTGTCTAAGCGCCTCCGCGTGATCGATCAGAGCACCCAACTGCGCAAACGCCGAGTCGACTTCGGCGGAGTCCATACCTGAAGGATCGACATACTTGTAGGGACAATTGAATGCATAAGTATATCGATTCATGCTCTGCGGGTTGTTCACAGTAGAACTTGCCGGTAACGGATCCACGGTCGTGAACCGACCCGCACGAGAGGCGTAATAACGCGCATGCGCATAATCCAAACCAGTCTCCGAATCTCGCTCGAGACCGGTGAACTTCTGACGGACATTGTCTTGCCGGTATTCTTCGTGATTGGGCCTGCCTCCGTAGGCGCCAATTTCCTCTCCGAAAGGAAGGTAATCGTGACGCGCGCGCACGTTACCGTTGCCATCAGTGGCGAGTCGCGGAGTCTTCAATTGATCGGCAGATAGATATGTGGTGCCATTTGGAACCGGCGGCGTGGTTGCATATTCCGCGACCAGCTTTCCGGATGCGTCATAAACAAACACCGTGGCCTCGCTGCCGACGGTGCTCTTCACCCTACGCCCTTCACCGTCGTAGGCATATTGCGCCGACTGCGGTCCGGTGAAGCTCGATTGCATATTCTCACCATCAAAAGAGTAAGAATTGCCGGTCTTATCCTTGATCAAATTGCCGGTCGCATCGTAACCGTATTGCTCGCCTGCGCGTGGCGTAATTCGATTGGTCTCTTTGGCGATTAACGGATCATCGCCGATTAAGGCACTCGTCGTCGCCCCGCCAGTAGTTACAACTGATCGATTTCCAAACTCGTCGTAGGTGAATGTTTGTTGCCATGCGTTCGTTTCAACCGCGGACGTGAGCCGGTTGAGATTGTCGTAACCGTAAGTTTGGGTGGCCGTGAAGCCGGCTGAGGTTCCTACTGTTGGCACGGTTATCGTTTGCGTCTGGATGTTGCCGTTGTTCGTGCCTCCGTATCCAAAATCGACCTTCAATACGTTTGTTGCGTTCTGGGTTGTGCCTACGGCTGTCGTGGTCGCCTGGAGTCTCTTGTTGTAGACCGTACTCTCCCAGAGTTGATTTCCCAGTTTTACACGGCTCGTCGCGCCCGTATCGGTGAACGCATAATTGAAATCGCTGGCATAGGTTTTCTGCGACTGACCGGGCTGTTGACCAGTCACGGTTGAGAGATCGCCAACGGTATCAAAGGTGTTCTGGACCACACGACCGGAGGGATACGTTTGTGATTTTAGAGCCCCAGAAAAAGTGTATTCGTAGCTGAAAGGGTACGTGGTACCGTCGACAATCTGCGCGCTACTCGTAATGCGCCCCATGGTATCGAAACCGGTATAACGGGTGTCAGACACAGATGAAGCGACGCGTACCAGCTTGCCTAAAGAATTAGCCGGCGCCGGCGTCAATCCTCGACCATCGTAGAAAAGATCGACTGTTGGCGTGGCGGTGTAAGTACCGGCCGGCAGACTCTTGGTTGGGGTATAGGTACGACGGAACGGCCGGTTCAAGTTGTCATATAAGTATTCGATCTTGATACCGCGTGCGTCGGTTCTCGCCGCGATGTCGCCGTTTGCCAGATACTCGATAGCATTGGACCAATCATTGTTCCCGGTGATCGGATCGGGAATCGGAGTACCAAACGCATCCCTGAGGACCAAATCGCTATTGGTTCCTTGTTCGGGATTCCGCGAGCGGACTAGTCGCGAGAGTGAGTCGTAAGCGTAAAAACGATGCTGTTGTGGGGTTGTTCCCTGGACCACCTCTCTCAGGTTACCGAGAATGTCGTACTTATAGGTGGTTACAAATGCGAGACCATTTGGATCTTCGATGACCTTCGTCAATCGTCCCAGCGCATCGCTTTCAGTGGTTTTCTTTCTGAGCGCGGCATCCGTGATAGTTACTGTATTTCCAAGATAAGACGTTCTGCGTATCGGATCCGTCAGCGGTAGTGACTTTGACTACGCGCCCTAAAGCGTCGTACAGCGTTGTAACCCAGTTGTTAGTCGGGTTGACCGCCGCACTCAAGCTGGAATTCTCGTAAGGTTTGGAGGCCCGGTGAGTTCGGCCGGCAGCGTCATATTGCGTATCTTTGATGACCCAGAGGCCGCCCTGCTTTGCTGTGAAAATCCGTGTTTCCCGTCCGAGTCCATCAAAATACTTATAGCTCTCCATGTTCCTGGTTTCGTCGAAGGTGGTTAGCGTCCTCAAGAAGAGATTTCCAACAGTGTCGCCATAGATAAAAGTAGCTGTTCCTCCTCCTGTTGCGTTTATTATTTTTGTGAGGCGGTCCAATGTGTCGTTGTATTCGTAGGTCGTGGTGTTGCTGTTTGGATCAGTCGTTGTTTTCACCAAACCGGAATGATAGTCATACACTTGGGTAGTGACGAATCCGGCATTTGATCCATGCTGGTTACTGCTATCCGGGGCCACTGTGATTGATTGCGTTGGAAAGGCGAAGGTGTTGCGGTTTACTCCGTCGGTGAAATTATCCTGATAGGTTGTTTCCGAGCTGCGATCGAGAGGATCCCAGTTTCTGCGTACGTTGCCCAATTGATCAAACTGAGCATTTGTCTCAACCCAGGTGTTGTTAGTGTTGAGCCAGCGCCTGACTGTAGTTGGATTTCCTCTGACGTTCCCGGGATCTTGCCAACCGCTCGGATTGGTGTAGGTCAGAAGCGGGTAGAGCCCGTACTGATCGAAAAGCGTCTGCGTTGACGACGCGAGAATTTCCGAACCGGATATAACCGCATAGACACTGGTAGTATCAACCAAACCTAAAATGTAGAATCCCAGCGCCGTATCCGAATAGTTTATGAAGGATACCTGAGTGTGTTTGAGCACCGCGCCGGGCTGTCCGAGACCAAAGCCATACTGCCAAATATCCGTCTGGTTATTGAATGCGTCAAACGCCAATGTCCCATTACTCGGATTTATTCCCGAGGTTTTAGTAACGAGATTTCCATCAACCACTGTTTCTTTCGTCTCGGCAATAAATGGATTGTTGGTAGGCGCGAGCTCAGCGGGATTGAAATTGCAGGGCCAGAAATTACACCACGAAGGCACGCGTTGTCGCCATTCCATCTGCGAAATGCGCAGCATCGTGCTTCCATTGGTATCGAATGTCTCCGTTCTTACTTCCTTGCCATGCCACCACGGAACAAGCAATCCGTATTGACTGTTAGGAGCCCCCAAAAAATAGTGCCTGGATTTTGTTAATCGATTCCCGCTTGGATCGAACAATTCGATGTCTCTAACCACTCCGCCACGAGACGGCGGAAACACTCCAGATGTAAACGTCGTTGGAATTGTGAACACGGTCTTACTAACCAGAACGTTGTTCGTGTCGTAGACCCTTTTCTCAGAAACACGATTCGTTTGTGGTCCGACGTCCCCTTGCGCAGGCTCGAATGGAATCAAGAAAATATCGGCAAAGTCGTATTCAATTGCGCCTCCCGTGGGTAAATCGACTCGCGCCAACTGGCCCAGGATGTTGTATTTGAATTCGTATTTGCGGCCATCCGGAAGCCATATGGCCTTAACGAAATCAGGCATCGAGCCACCACCGGTGAGAAAGATATTGTCGTTCGGATCATCCTGTTCGATGTTTGCGCGGATCGAATCGTAAGGTTGGGTGGCCCGCAAAACGTTATTGAGATCGAACTCGCGGCTGATGCGAATTATCTTATCCTGACCGCCGAATCCCTTGGCTGTGAGACGCGTATGTCGACCCCACGGAGCACCTAGATCCACATCGTATGCAATGTCCAGAGAGCGCCCCAGCGAGTCGGTTATCTGCAATAGTCGTTTAGAGAACTGCAGGTTTTCATACGTGTAAGTGATTTTGTTTCCATTGCGATCCTGGGTCCACAATATTTGACCGCCAACCACGCGCGACTTCGTGCCGTCCTTGAAATATAAAAAACCGTCGACGGCGTTGGTGCATCCGGGAACTCCGAAGCAACTTGAATGGATGTTCGTGTCGTTGATGTACCTCACGAAATTACCGGTCGTGCTTTCAAAAACACGACCCAGAGGCTGAGACCCTACACCACAGACGCGGAATGGCTGTCCATGCACGAAGCCGTCTCGTAAATTGTGTTCAGTTCCGTCCGGCTCGACAAAAAGCATGGTCACACGGTATTCCTGATAGTTGGTGCCGCCACCACCCGGACACGGATCGCTGGTATTGGTGAAGTTGATGTCGAGATAGACAGAGCCCACCAGAGCTAATGGATTTGGATAACGGTAACTATACTCATGCATGAAGAAGCCTGGTGAGGTTTCGAATTCTTTCCGGTCCCACTGGCCTTCGATGACGATGCCGACCGATGTTTTCGCTTCGCCACGACCGGCGAGGTTGAACAGCGGCATATTGTAGTTAAGGTTCCCGTTAAAGAGATTGATCGTATCTGCGTCGCCCAGCGCATAGGAGCCGGCCGGCGCACCTGGAGTACGCGCCGAAGTGGAGGCTGTTTGCGCCTGCGTGAGTGATGTGAAAAATACAACGCAGAAAAGAATCAATGCATAGGTCCAAAAGCGAGAGGTGCGTATGTCCGAGTTCATAGTAGGTCTCCGCTGTGTAAACGGTCTCAATTTTGTGACAACGCTGGTTAGGCGAATGCGTAATAGCTTTTGGTCAAAATTGCTGGATTTCACTTAGGGCTTTTCTGAACGACAATGGCGCAGAACCAGCTGGGATGTCCGGCCTCAAAAAAGCGGTAACGGCCCTGGTCCAGTTCGAGCAACTCGCTCCAGTCGCCGCCATCTCCAGCAACGCGAATTTCTCGAACCACATCTCCATTGTCGCGGCTTACTCTAAACACCAACTCCTTCAGCCCAGTCCGGTTATCGACAGAAAGTAAAAAGCGCCGGCCCTGTGGCTTTACCTCGGCAGCCGGAAACCCCTCAGGTCTCAACGTCAGAGACACCTCTTCAATTGCATCCTTGAACACAGGTTGATGCCCCAATTTCGCATCGCTTTGGTTCCACGAGTGATCATCTCTGGCACTAGCCGTCACGAGCACCGCGATCGCAACGCAAATGATGAAAGCACCCAGCAACATCCATTTCTTTTTACCCAAACTCATCGGACTTCTCCTTTACGGTTTTACTGCACCAGTCCTTCAACGTTGACGAAGAACCGAAAAGTACCTGATTGCTGTACGCCAAGCAGAAACTGAACATTGATTGTCTGACCGGGAGCTAGTGGTTGCGAGAGCGAAATCACGCCGGTGGTGACGCTGGAATTGAGTCCGCCGGCGAGGGCTTGCGTTGGTGGCGTTTGCAGCGTCGTGCCACGCACCAGAGCGGGTTGGCCATTAGAGAGAGTCGCAGTGAAATCGGTGCAACTCAATACACGCATGTCTGACTGTGACCCGCCCGGAGCGTAACCTGGAGTGTTCAAAGTCGTGATGTCAATAATCCGGAATCGCAATGACGTCACATTCATTCCGGTGTTGTTAACCACCGTCCTTCTGATACTGAGAGTTCCCACCGCCGCATTTGGTCCAATCGCAGTCGTATCGCGAACTCTGTTCGGCGCCACACTCCCGCTTACAGCCGGATCGAGCAGAACCAGAGGCAACGTAGCGTTGCGCTGAATTGGGCTAAAGCGGTTCTGCGGACCAGGACCACCGAGGATGGCTACAATTGAGCCGTAAACTCCGGCGTTGGTCGCTACAAAGTTAAAATCAGCGACGTTATCGCCCGTATCCTGTGATGTGCCTGAATTGAGTTTTCTGAAGAAGGCGAATTCGCCGCCGCTTGCACCTAAGGGCGAGAGTCCACCTCCTTCTCGGTAGAGCGTTCCGGAGGTTGTAAAGCCCACCGCATCGAGCTGGTTCGCAACGGTAAAATTAGCGGCGTTTGATGTCTTAAATAGAGCGATACCAGAGTTATCGGCTATATCGGAAACATAACTGATATCACCCGGAGTTGAGCCTCCATAACCGGTCAGACTGTAGCCACCAGTAACAGCCAGATAATGTACTCGTGGAGCAATGACGGTTCCCGAGTTGATTACGAATCGAGTTATTCCTTCTGAAGAAACCAAAGCCCAACCACTTGAGCCGTCAGCGGTACAGACGGTAATACTCGAGTCGCTGTTGTTATATAACTCGACGTACTCATCGTTTGAGCCGTTCGGCCCACGCAGGCGGAATTCACTTATGATCAGACCGTTCGGCGGGACACATCCTGGATTTACCACTATGTTGATTGCCGTCGAGGTTGTTACAGCAGAGCGGTTATCTGTAGCCTTGGCGGTTAAAGAGTAGTTAGCCGCAGGGACATTATTCCACGCGAAGGAATAAGGCGAGGTGTTATCACTTCCGATCAAGGTCGTACCTTGAAAGAACTCCACCTGCGTGATGGTCCCATCCGTATCGCCGGCATTGGCTGTAATCGTGATGTTGGCCGGCGCTGTGAAGACCGCATTATTCGCCGGGGCTGTGATACTCACAGTCGGCAGTACATTTGAAATAACCGTAATCGCATTCGAGGTGGTGATTACACCTCGGTTGTCTGTGGCTCTGGCCGTTAACGAGTAACTTCCGGCAGCGACACTGTTCCAAGCGACTGAGTAAGGTGAAGTGTTATCACTTCCGATCAAGGTCGTATCTCGATAGAACTCCACCTGCGTGATGGTCCCATCCGTATCGCTGGCATTGGCTGTAATCGTGATGTTGGCCGGCGCTGTGAAGACCGCATTATTCGTTGGTGCTGTGATGCTCACACTCGGTGGCGCATTCGAAATAACCGTAATCGCACTCGAGGTGGTGATGGCGCCTCGGTTGTCGGTGGCTTTGGCCGTTAGCGAATAGCTTCCGGCAGCGACACTATTCCACGCCACTGAATAAGGTGAAGTGTTATCACTTCCGATCAAGGTCGTACCTCGATAGAACTCCACCTGCGTGATGGTCCCATCCGTATCGCTGGCATTGGCTGTAATCGTGATGTTGGCCGGCGCTGTGAAGACCGCATTATTCGCCGGGGCTGTGATGCTCACGCTCGGTGGCGCATTCGAAATAACCGTAATCGCACTCGAGGTGGTGATGGCGCCTCGGTTGTCGGTGGCTTTGGCCGTTAGCGAATAGCTTCCGGCAGCGACACTGTTCCAAGCGACTGAGTAAGGTGAAGTGTTATCACTTCCGATCAAGGTCGTATCTCGATAGAACTCCACCTGCGTGATGGTCCCATCCGTATCGCTGGCATTGGCTGTAATCGTGATGTTGGCCGGCGCTGTGAAGACCGCATTATTCGTTGGTGCTGTGATGCTCACACTCGGTGGCGCATTCGAAATAACCGTAATCGCACTCGAGGTGGTGATGGCGCCTCGGTTGTCGGTGGCTTTGGCCGTTAGCGAATAGCTTCCGGCAGCGACACTATTCCACGCCACTGAATAAGGTGAAGTGTTATCACTTCCGATCAAGGTCGTACCTCGATAGAACTCCACCTGCGTGATGGTCCCATCCGTATCGCTGGCATTGGCTGTAATCGTGATGTTGGCCGGCGCTGTGAAGACCGCATTATTCGCCGGGGCTGTGATGCTCACGCTCGGTGGCGCATTCGAAATAACCGTAATCGCACTCGAGGTGGTGATGGCGCCTCGGTTGTCGGTGGCTTTGGCCGTTAGCGAATAGCTTCCGGCAGCGACACTATTCCACGCCACTGAATAAGGTGAAGTGTTATCACTTCCGATCAAGGTCGTACCTCGATAGAACTCCACCTGCGTGATGGTCCCATCCGTATCGCTGGCATTGGCTGTAATCGTGATGTTGGCCGGCGCTGTGAAGACTGCATTATTCGCCGGGGCTGTGATGCTCACACTCGGTGGCGCATTCGAAATAACACTGATAGGCGCCGAGGTTGTCGACGTGTTCAGATTATCAAACGCTTTCGCCGTCAGGCTGTACGAGCCAACGACCACGTTGGTCCAAGTGAAATTGTAAACACCGCCACCTGCTGCCGTGGCTTGACCAAGTAAGATGGCCCCTTGAAAAATTTGCACTTGATTGATAGTGCCATCGCTGTCTGTGGCGTTGACTGTTATCGGTAAATTGGAGCCTGCAAGGAGCACGAAGTTGTTTCCCGGACTCGTTATGCTCACCGCCGGAGCGGCATTTGCCGGTTCTTCTGTGGCTAACAACCGATCTCCTGCATAGATGTATTCCTTTGCGAGCGCCGGGGTCGGTACAGGGGGTGGCGCAAGCGGAGCCGCAGCGGGAGCATGACGGACTGGCGTCACATTGGCGCTTGGTCGCCATTTAGCAAAGAGGACACTTGTAAGTGCTAGACACAGCAGCAAAGAAGAAATAATTACTGGGCGTTTGATCTTCTCAGTGTGTTTCTTACTTCGGTGTTTTGAAGTTGACATGTGAACCTCTTTCTGCGATTCCGGTCGAATGTCGTGATTGCAATCGTTTTCCCTGAGTATCGGGAAGCCCTTAATCTGATCCGTTTATCGTGTATCGAACACACGTGTAACCTGGACTCGGCTCGAACATAGTTGAACCGGACGACGATAAAGTTTGGAGCCTGGGCTTCGGACGTTTAGGCGAAGGCGTGCAGTATTACGGTGTATTGACTAATGGTCGCAGGAGTTGATCGGATTCCTTTATTGAATGAAAGTAAGGCCAGGTAATTCACTCGACAAAGGAAGTGCGGACACTAGTCAGCGCCTTTCGCAAAACGCTTTTCGGTTTTTGATCGGGGAGAAGATTTATCTAAAACCGAGAGATCAAACTGACTTGAACAAAGGCGGCTCAGATTACCACGAACATACAAACGTGAAAATAGAATCAGTTGATTTATTTTTGGTCCATGTCCTGGCGACACGAGGAGCTGTTCGATAACACTGAGTACTCAAGCCTTGCGGTTTTGTGCTTTTTGTGGCTAATAACAAAGCCGTCTTAACGCTGTTTCCAGTTAAAGGGCTTGTCAACGTTGAAGTAAATCACTGACTCTTTACCAGTCTGAGGATCTACCACGGTGATTGCATCAAACCGGCGTCCTTTATTCTCAACCAGCCCTTGCCTAATCGGCCTCAGCCCGACAGTACGAATCAGCCCATACTCCTCGTTGATCGAAATCACTTCGTAAGCACTGTCCACACTTTTACCGTCGAAGTTTGACTTAATCGAGTTGAGCAATCCATCCGCCATGAACTTGTGGAATTGCGCGCGCTCGGTATTCCCCAGTTCCTGATGCGCGATTTGCGCGGTCAAATGCGCATTGATCTCGACGAAGTTTTTCGCCAACACCGAGTCCGCGATCTTCAACGCCTCTTTGAAATTCTTCTGAGCGAGAGCAGCATTCATTGGTCTGTAGGTCAACATCGGCGCATACGGGTTATAGTTCGGCGATTCATAGAAGGCCAACCGCAACTCCGTAAAGTTAACCGAAGGATCTTTCTGCTTAACCTTCTCGAGCAAAACGTCGTATTTACTTTTCTCTGCCGGCGTCGCACTCGAAGTCGGAGTCAGACTCGGACTCGGAGTCGCAGTCGCACTCGGACTCGGCTGTGGCGTTTGCGCCGCAACACAAGTTGTGAAAACAAGAAGACTCAAAAATACACCAATCGATCTTAGTAACATGTGCAACTCTCTTTCTGTTGCGCTTCACGCAACTCAACGCGGCGCGGAACTTTTCCTTCCCCAATCATCAACGCGGCGATCGGGTGCGGCGCGAACTGCCTCCAACACTTGCCTGATCCCCTGCGCATCGTAATACGCACCGCGAACCACAACCGCCGCAATGCGGCGCGTATTCCGAATGTCTTCAAGCGGATTTGCATCAAGCAGCACCAGGTCAGCCACTTTGCCGCGTTCAATTGTTCCGACCGAGTCTGCAATGCGCAAAAACCGCGCTGACCGGCTGGTCGCACGCTCCAGCACCTCACCCGGTGTCATACCAAGCTCACTAACAAACAACGCCATCTCGTCGTGTATCGAGAACCCCGGATACGTGTTCAGCACCGCCACATCCGAACCCACGAGAACATCCATCCCGGCCTCGTGCATTTCACGCAGATCGCGACGAATCACTTCTTCCATTAGCTTGCGCAAAGCCTGACGCCGCGGCTCGTTAGACTCCTCCACTTGCTCGCGCCAGTCGAGCACAAGGTATTTCGAAATGAACGCGCGACGCGGCTCAATCTTGCCCTCGTCATCTTCCGTGATCGCGCGCAGTCGCTCGGTAGGTGGAAACGTGCCTTCAAAAAGCGCAACGAGCGTCGGCACGATTCGAACGCCTCGACCAGCAAACTTCCGCCACAATGCAACTCTCTCTTCTCGAGTTTTTCCATCAAGCGACGGATAGAAAAAATGCTCGACTCCGTCGTGACCGGCTTCGAGCACGACCTCAGGCGCAATTCCGGTAACGTGACCGACGAGGGGAATCCCGTGAGCGTTAGCTGCTTCATTCAGCGCGAAGTATGTCGCCTGGTCTTGCACGGTTCGGATCTTCAGAAAGTCGAGTTCTCGTGACGCAAGTTCGGCTACGATTCGACGAGCTTCCGCAGGAGATGCAACCGGAATTCGCGTTCGTTCAAACGGTTCGATTCTGTTTTCAGGTGGATCTCTCCGCATGCGCTCGACGTTGCGAGCAGACTCCAGATACGGACCGGCTATCAGCATGCGCGGCCCAACTCGCTTTCCACTTCGTATCTCCTGGCGCCAGCGTAATAACTCCTCGTGGTCGCCACCCATATCGCGAACGGTCGTCACGCCATTCGCGATGAAAAGGCCGAGCGCAGACGCGCGTGTTTTCGATAAATGCGCGTGCATCTCAATAAAGCCGGGCACGAGAAACTTACCGCGCCCCTCGATCACACGAGCTCCTGTAGGAATCACCGTTTCTGTTGAAGGTCCGACGGCAGCTAAACGATCGTCCCGAATGAGCACTGTGGCGTCGCTAATTGGCGCAGCACCATCACCTGGAATGACGGTTACGTTGCGAATGACGATCAGCCCGGATAGCGACTGAACCGCCGGGGATGGTGAAATAGCTGAGATCGCAGCAGCCGCAACCGCGAGGATCAATGACAAACTAATAGCCACAAAAAGCACAAAATGGGTTCGCAAAATCTTTGCGCTATGTGCTTTTTGTGGCATTCGTGTCTTCAACTCAGTGCACGACAGTATAATTGTCGTCTTTCACCGATCCATTGCCCTCATTACCATCCCATTCAGGCTTGAGAACAACCTTGATGCAGTTGTCCACCTTGTGAGCGAATATGTCGTAACCGTGGGGTGCTTCGTCAAGTGGCAACCGGTGTGTTACGACGAAACTCGGATCGATCGCGCCACTCTCAATCAACTCCAAGAGCGGTCGCATGTAACGTTGCACGTGCGCCTGGCCTGTCTTGATCGTAAGCGAGCGATTCATCACAGATCCCATTGGGAACTTATCGATGAATCCAGCATAGACGCCGATTACAGAGATCGTCCCGCCGTTCTTGCAACACATGATCGCTTCCCGCAACGCGTGTGGCCGATCGCTTTCTAACATCATCGCCTGCTTGATTCGATCGTATGCAAAGATAGGCAGTGGTGCGTGGGCTTCCATGCCTACGTCGTCGATACACGAGTCAGGCCCGCGGCCGCCTGTCATATCCATCAACGTCTCGTAAACATTCTGTTCCTTGAAGTTGATCGTGATCGCTCCGCCATCCTCGGCCATCTTCAAACGTTCCGGCACGTAGTCGATCGCGATCACTCTTTCTGCTCCGAGCAGGAAAGCACAGCGAATTGAAAACTGTCCCACCGGCCCGCAACCCCAAATGGCGATGGTGTCACCCGGTTTGATGTTGCACATCTCGGCGCCCATGTACCCGGTCGGATAAATGTCCGAAAGGAAGAGCACCTGTTCATCCGATAGGTGATTCGGGACTTTGATCGGACCCACATCCGCAAACGGCACGCGCGCGTATTCCGCCTGCCCGCCGGCAAAACCGCCCGTCATATGTGAATAACCGAAAATCCCCGACGGTGAGTGGCCCATAAGCTTCTCAGCCATCCATGCGTTCGGATTCGAGTTCTCACAAAGTGAGTACGCCTGCGCCTGGCAGAAGCCGCACTTGCCACACGCAATCGGAAACGGCACCACCACGCGGTCGCCGATCTTTAAGTTTCGAACCTCGCGGCCCACCTCGACGACTTCACCCATGAACTCATGGCCGAGTATGTCGCCCTGCTTCATCGTCGGGACGAATGCGTTGTACATGTGCAGATCCGAACCGCAGATCGCGGTTGACGTGATTTTACGATCGCATCCTGTTGATTCAGAATTTGCGGATCCGGAACGTGTTCCACACGAACATCGTGTTTACCGTACCAAGCGTTGGCTCTCATTGCTGCATCATCCTTCCTTCGGCTCGATAGTCCGATCGATAGTTAGTCCCGGTTTCGCTCGGAAGTTTCTCTGCACGTTCGAGCTCTGCTGGAGCGGCAGGACGTGCCGGCCTTTGTTCGAAGTAACCCGTGCCTAACAAAGTCGCATCAGAAACGACAACTTCACCGACCTCCATTATTTGCTTGAACCGACGAAGGTCGTCATCCAATTGTTGTTCGGGCTCTTCGCCAAACAACTTTGCGACGGCCGCGCCGAGAACGCCGCCGACAGGGTTGTATTCAATGTTGACTTTGACGATGGTGCCTCTTCCGCCTGGAGCTCGTTCGAAGCGAACAGCACCCGCGTTATCGACGTCAGCATTCTCCAACGATCGCCAGGTGATAACTGTGCCGGGATCATCGGCGACGATCTTCGCGTCCCATTCCACCGTCGTGCCGGCGGGTCCTTTGACTACCCAGTGATAACGACCATCACCGAGGTCCTCAACCGATTCGACATGTCGCATAAAGCGCGGGAAGTTTTCGAAGTTACGCCAGAAGCTGTAAACCTCTTCCGGTTCATGATTGACAATGCAACTCGCTTTCGCGTGAATACCGTGCTTCCCGTTGCTCAGTTGTTTCGCGCAGATGACGTCGAGTGCCGTGACTGCAAGTACATTTGCGGTAGCGAATGCGAGACGGCCTTTGTTTGCGCCGGGCGACGTAGCCGCCGCGCCTAAACTAGCGAGATCCAATGCATCACCAGCAACACGCGACCACACTCCACCCGCCGGATTCTGTTGAGAGAAAATTGTGATACCCGATGCGATTTCGCGCAGACCGTACAGTCGTATCAAACCCGTGCGCCGCTTTGGAACACCGGAGATACTCGCGATAGCACGCGGGGCAAGAAGTTCTGCGACACCAAGCCCAATGCTGAACCAACCTAAACCTCTTGCGAGCCTCTTGGCACTCGCGTTTGGCAAGCCCGGTTCGGCGCGCTTTGCGACGTAATCAGATTCGTCGTAAGAGGACGAGGTCCGTCCAATGTAGTTCGAAGTTTCTTGATTTGTTGACATGGAAAGTTCCCCCTTGAAGAGAAGTAAAACTGGATTAATTAGATGGAAGACAGTCAAACAGTATGCCCAATCACGAGCTCCCAGATCTCTGCTCGCGACTCTCATCACAAGAAAGTGATCCGAAAAATCCGTTTCGCGACAATTCGATCCAGATATGGACGAGAACAAACCGTGGATCGCAAACTGCAAGAGGGCCGCAAACACTTCATCAAGGGGGATGACTTACAATGCAAATGAGAAAAGGTAATGAAGGGCAAGGAACTGCTCGCTCTGCTTCAAAGGCGCCCGGAAGAAAACAATCCGGCGAGCAGGCGAGCCCAGCGAACGAAAACACCGCTGGTAATCAGGAAACAAAGCAAGGCACTGCCGCCGCTCAACCCAACCAGCAAACGGGCGGCGGAGAGCAAGGTCTTATGCAGCACGCGAAGCAGGCGACCGGCGAGATCGTGAATCAAGTACAAGGACGTGCAGGTTCGCAGTTAAATCGCCAGAAAGAGGCTGCGGCATCTGAGCTGTCGCAAGTTGCCAATGCCGTCAGGCGCATTGGAAATACGCTGAGCGGGGAAGAGAGTGGAAAGATCGTGCAGTATGCCGCTGAATACGGCGAGAAGGCTGCCGATCGCATTGAGCAGTTAAGCAACTACATTCGTGAGCAGGATCCAAAACAATTGATTAACGACGTGCAGAATTTTGGACGACGCAGGCCGGCGTTATTGCTCGGCGGTGCATTCCTGTTGGGATTCGCCGGCGCGCGACTGATCAAGAGTTCGATGGATATGGGATCTCAGCAGCAGTCCACTGCTCCCAACTCCTTTTAGCAATGTTTGGAGGTATTTCATATGCAACGAATGAATGAAGACCGCTCGCTTGAAAGCAAACCTCTTGGCGATCTGTTCAGCGATCTCGCCACGGAGATGAGCAACTTAGTCAGGCAGGAAGTCGCGCTGGCTAAGGTCGAGATGACGCAGAAAGCAAAGGGGATTGGAAAGAACGTCGGCTATCTCGTGGTCGGCGGAGCCATCGGCTATGCGGCCCTGCTGGCAGTGATCGCAGCCGTCATCATGCTGCTGGATAGAGTGATGCCAAGTTGGGGCGCGGCGCTGTTGGTTGGGATCTTGATCGCCGGTATTAGTTGGTTGTTGATTGGAAAGGCACTGAACGCGCTCCAGGAAACTGAACTGACGCCGCGAGAGACCGTTGAGACTTTGAAGGAGGACGCCGCATGGATGAAGCAACAGATAAAATAAACACTGCCGATTGGAATGAAGATCGGACTACTTCGACTCACGATTACGACTCTCGTATCGCGTCTGAATCCGCTGATGATTACGACGAAAATACCGACCAGCTCCGAGCGGAGATCGAAGGTACGCGAGCTGAGATGAGTCAAACGATTAATGAGATCCAGGAGAGGCTCAGTCCGGAAAACGTGATGGGCCAGGTTAAAGAGAAAGTTCGTGAAGCTACAATAGGAAAGGTTGAAAGAGTTATGAACAGGGTGGGAGAAACGATCGGAGAGGTAGCAGAGCCAGCACGCGAAGTACTGAATAGTGCCGGAAGTACGATCAAGGAAACCGGAAAATCTGCTGCCGGAGTTATTAACAGGAATCCGATTCCGGTAGCGTTGATCGGTTTGGGCCTGGGTATGCTTGCAGTTCGCGCTTTTCGACGTGGAAACGGCTACGACTATGACGACAGTTCGCGAACCAGTTCACGCATGAGACAGCAAAGTCCAGTGGGTGGTCAAACCGAATACGGAAGAGGCCAAAGTCGATACGAGATGGGCCAAACTGACCACACGACAGGCGGTACTCTCAACCATGTGAAGCAAACGGCAAGTGACTTGGCCCATCGCTCCACCGATGCGCTCAATAATCTGAGTACGAGAGCGAAAGACACGGCATCGTCGCTGGGTAATCGTTTCGGACACGCGCTTCGTGAGAATCCGCTCGCAGTTGGAGCCGTGGCGGTTGCGGCGGGAACAGCCGTGGGACTTGTGTTGCCATCGACCAGATTCGAGAACGAGTACATCGGCGAAACAAGTGAAAGGTTTGTCGACAAGGCCCAGGAGGTCGCGCGCGAAGCAATCGACAAAGTACAAAACGTCGCGCAGCAGCAAATGGCTCCCGAGTCACAACCCGGCAAATAAGCGAATCAGGTAGTCACAAAAAGCACAAAATGTCTCGGCAATCGTGCGAGCGTTTTGTGCTTTTTTGTGCCATTACACCACGCCTTCCTTCCAACAATTTTTCGTCCTCACTGGCGTGAAATACGTAGTTAATGTATTTCTTGCTATCATCTGGCTCATTCGTTCTCATGCGGTGGACCAGCGGCCCATGCCGAATAACAGTTCAGACACTCACTCCGATGGACGAGGCGAAAAGGGACAGTTTTTTGCCTCGCTGTTAACGTTTCTTTGTCCGGAAGATCCCGACGAAGCGAATCGTCGCTACTTGCGTCTTCATCAGAAGCTCGCAGGTTATTTTCGTTTGAAGGGTATGTATGACCCTGTTCACGACGCAGACGATGCTCTCGATCGTGCGGGCGAAAAGATCGTGAAGGGCCAGGACATACCTAATATTGACAAGTTTTGCATGGGCATCGCGAGAAATATCGTTCACGAACGCCTGCGACAAAGGAAACGCGAGGAGTCGGCGTTTCTGAAATTTTTGGACCGCAGTCAGGACAATAGCACTGAGGCGCTGGTCGACCGGATCACGAATCTTATGAGACCGTGTTTCGAGCAGTTGCCACAGGACGATCGAGATCTGCTGACATCGTATTGCAAAGTGCCGCCGGGCCTCGATCGCGCGGAGCATCGTCGCCAACTCGCGGCAAGCCTGAAATCCACGATCGCGGCCCTGAGAATCCGGGTGACCCGACTTCGGCGCAGCCTTGAAAACTGCGTGAAGGAGTTAAGCAAAAAGTGGTAAGGCTGTTTTTTGGGTGTAACTATTGACCTGATCTGCGCATACTAATTGAGAGCGGCCAAGATGCTCTAAGTTCCCCCGTGATTTAACCGTTTTTGAATCTATTTTATGATTGACGATCGCACTACTGCATATCTTTTAGACGAACTACTGCAAGATGAAGCTGAACAGTTCGAGGAGCAATGTTTTTCACAACTGGAATGGCCCGAAGTGGAGCTCGAAGCCGCGGAAGAAGATTTAATTCAGGCTTACGTCAAAAACGAACTCAGTCCTGAGCGGCGACGACGCTTTGAAGAAAACTACCTGACGACAGAGGCAAGAAGAGAGCGGGTATTACTCGCCAGATCATTCCTACAGGTCGTCTGTTCAGCCAGTCAGCCGGCACCGGCGCCGACATGGACGCAGAGGGTAATAGGTTTCTTGAAGTCGCTGATTTTCGCGCCTCGGGTTCCACTGCTTAAATTCGCCACGCTCGTCGTGACACTTGCTTTGGCTGCGACATTGCTGTGGCTTCCATTTCGCACAACACCACCACGAACATTTGCGCAACTCAATCTGGCGATTTCATATGATGTACGCGGTGGCAGTAGTCAGATTCAGCGCGTCACGCTGCCACTGCCCGAAGACGCTTTGAGAATCTCGCTGGCGTTGCCTGAGTCGACACCGCAAGGCGTGAGTTATCGAGTGCAATGGGAAGACATACGACGTCCGATTAGTAACCTCGACATTGAGAAGCAAGACGCCAACTCAGTTTCCGTAATCATACCGGCCAACAAACTCTCTCCCGGACAATACGCGTTGAAGCTGTTTCGGAATAATCCTGACGGAACAGAAGAGCCCGTGCAGGGTAGTTATCTCTTCAATGTCGACTAGGCCTACGCCAGACAAAAACACCGAGAGCACCAAAGAGAAGAACAGCAACCGCCGACAGAAGAACGACCTGGTAGACTTGCCAGCCGCGTGGGACGTTGACGACATACCCATACTCACCCTGCAAAGTGAATCCGGCCCAATAATGCGGCGCGCTCCACTGAGGTTCCTGCCGAATGCTGTTCTGGGCCAGGCGCAAAGCTTCCGACGGCGTCTTTTTGTTCCTGAGCATTTCAGTGTAGAAGCGCTTCATCAATTCTGCGGTTGCTTCATCTTCCACTTTCCACAAACTCGCTACCACACTGGTCGCGCCGGCGTACATGAAACCGCGCGTGAGTCCGATCAATCCTTCGCCGCGAATGTCCTTGCCGAGTCCAGTTTGGCAAGCACTCAACACAACCAGATCGACCGGTGCTCGAAGAGAATAAATATCCTGGAGTCCGACAAAACCATCTACTTTCTGTCCTTCCCGATTGATCGTGGAAAGCACCAACCCTGAATTTTCAGGACTACTCGGGCGAAGAACACCGTGCGTCGCGAAGTGCAGAATTGCATACTGGCTCAAGTCCAGTTTCAGCAGTTGGTCGCGCGTGGCATCCGACTCAGTTGCGGCGTACGTTTGCTCCGCGGATGCGACCTCACGCAAGTTCTCGATCTCGCGTGCTGAATAGAACAAGCGTCCAATGTTAGTAAGATCCGCGGAGTCGCTTTTGATCTCGATACCTCGCGACAAAGCAATCTGTGCATTTTGTTGCTGCGCTGCAAACACCGGATTACCAAAAGCTGCTAACACTTTGTCGCGAGATCCACGGCGCGCGGCTTCTTTCCGCAACTCTCCAAGGATCGATGCCGACGGAACGTTGATAACCTCATGCTGCGCTACCAGAGGCTCCGCGTTTGGACCGACCGGCAGGATTTGAAATGGAATGTAGTTGAGAGCAGCGTCAGCAGCCACGATGATTCGTTGTTTCTGCAACTGATCCGCGACGGGCGACAGAATCAGTTGGGCCAATTCTCGTGTTGCCTGGTCCAGGTGGCTCTTAGTCTCAGGTTTAGGTCGCTCCCTCAACAACTCATAAACGTTTTTCACTGCATCGGTGATCACGGTTTGCGAGGGAAGTTCGTGGCTGGTGATGGTCGTGCGCGTTACTGCCCACACGTAGCTCTTGTCCGGACCCAGGAGAAATTCCAGGAGCAGTGTATTGTCGTCGCGGATAACTTCTTTCTGAATTCTGCCTAGGTTCCAACTCTGAGGCTGTGTAAGTTGTTCGAATGCCGGATAACGCTGGTTGATGGTCGCGAGGACGTTTTTGTATTCAGTGTTCAATCGCTCGAGTTCAGTGTCTAATCTCTCTAGTTCAGACTTCTCATATTTCTTTCTGAATAACCCCACTCTCTCGTCTTCTTTCATACGAAGTGACTGGCGCAGAGATCTCTCCTGCTTCGAAAGTTCCGGCACGACGTTTGACAAAAGATTTGTATCGCTCACACGTAGTAGCTCCGCCAACGAACGCGCTCGGGCGGATTCGCTCGTTTCAAAAGCGCGAACCACTTGAGACATCGCCGCAGGATCGCGATGGTTGCGCATGAGGCATTTAATATATTGCTCGTAACGATCGTGGACGGTTGCGGAGAACGCCGCCGTGAGATCGCGACTCGTCGAGGTGCGACGCATGTTCTCAGTGACTTCGATCGACTTCCGCAAATGAGTCTCGGCGATTTCGTAGTTTCGGCTCTTCATTTCCAGTCGTCCTAAAGCGAAAAGCGTCGCTGATTGGTTGAGGCGATCGGAAAGACTTTCAAACGTCTGAAGCGCCTGCTGGTAGAATTCTCGTGCTTCGACGAGCCGTTCTGAGTTTTCGTAGACTTGTCCGATTAGAGCGCGAGAGCGCCCGATCTCCATCGGATTGTAGGAGGTTGTGTAAAAAGTGACAGCAGCTTCCAAATTCTGTAACGCTGAAGCGTGGTTACCTATCGCAGCCTCGGTTCGACCGAGGAACTCATGGCACATCCCCAGCAGGGCGGGTTCTTTAAGCAATTCTGCCTCGCGAAGTGTTTCTTCAAATTTATCGAGCGCCTCAGGGTACTTACCAGCAAAGAAAAGAATCCGGCCAATACTCCACTTGACTATCGTCACAGCGCGCGGTCGATTTGATTTGCGAACGTATTCGAGCGCCTCTTCATACTTTTGAAGTGCGATTTCGAGTTGACCACTTTCGAGATAAGCCTCTGCAATCGTACCCAGGATACGGGTCATCATGAACGGATCAGAATCCGCCTCGAATAACTTTCCAGCATCCCACAAGTATTTGGTTACACCTGACCAGTTGCCTTTGCGATATTCAATAAAGCCCAAACTTACAAGCGCCTCCGCCTCCAGCTCTTTAAAGCCGGCGTTGTTCGCCAGCGTCCGGGCCGTTTCATTGCTTTGCGTAGCTTCATCGAGACTGTTTTGGGCGTACTGGTAGGTAGCGACCCTCAGGTGAGAACGAATGATCCCGCGCGTGTTGCCAATCGTTTTCCATAACGCGAGCGCATCGTTCGCGGTCTTCAGTGCCTGAGAATGATTTGTAAAGTTCTCACAAACACTTAATAGCAACATTGCCTCGGCGCGGCCAAGTACGTAGTTGTTTTGTTCGCTGGCCGTGATGGCTTGTTGAATAAGAGGCCGCGCATCTTCATATTTACCGGAATGCAGGTAAGCGGCGGCGGCTCCGTTCAGTGCGTCAACCTTGGCTATCCTATTGTCGACTTGATCCGTGAGAGCAAGACTCTCCTGAAATGTCGCTAAGGATTCTTGGGGCAGGTTTAACTTGAGTTGCAGACGCCCCGCTTCGTTCAAGACTTGGGCTGCCTTCAATAAGTCATTCGCCTCACGCAGTTCGCGTGCAGACCTGAAGCGGACGGCCAGCGCCTCCTGTCTGGCCGTAACCGTTGTCAGATCGTCGATTGGGTCCTGCGATCCACCAGCCGTGTCTTGCGCTTCCGGAGCGTAAACAGGAAACGCAAGACAGACCAGCAAGACAAACCGAACCACGTAAAGTTTCATACTAACTGCGCTGACGAGGACCAGCGTAGTGGCCAACTATGCAGCCTGTTCATCCGAACTTTGGTCCTCTTTCTTTTCGACGAACACCCCTGACGCGCCCGGACTCATCAAAAACTCTTTCGAGTAATTCTTGAGGGCTGGACACATACAACCAACACCACCAGCATCTGGCGGATTAACCTTCTGGTCCAATGCATCTGGAACGCTTTGCGGAGTCATGGCCGGCATCCCTGGAATACGAAAAGCCTCACGCGCTGCCGCGAGCGCCTCCTGATACCCAAGCGTGCTCTGATACTTCAGATCCACATCTTCGTACTCAACATCTTCAACTAACCGATCCGGACGCTGCGTCAGCTTGAAATATGCTTTGAGGAATTCCAGCCATGACGCCGCTGCTGACTTGTTAAAAATGTAAGAGTCGTAGCTGGTAAGAGCGGCCTCGTTTTTATCTTGAATCGGCGCCGTCCACGGGAAGTAGATTGAATAGCCATAGGAATACTGGCTAGCGGCGCCAATGAAATCAGTTAGGATTACTGGACCACTCTCGGACGCGGGTCCGCTTGGTTGCAGCGTTTTTATGACGCTGTCACAAGCATTCTCTATTGCCTCCTGCCTGAGATCGTAACGGCGAGGACGTCGTGTTTTTGAATCCTTCATATCAGGACGTTTTTCTTCGCGATTACGACAAAGCCGGCGCAGGCAGAGACAAAAGTCGTAAAGATCGGTATATGTCTCTTGCCAGTAACTCTGGGCCTTCCAGTGTGCTAACAATATGAGATCCCGACAGCGCGCATCATTGAGCCCGTCTGTCAGGGCAACGCCGAGATTCTTAATTGGCTCATCAAGCTTCTCCACGTTATCGGAGTTCAACGAGCTCAGACATAGATCGGCCGAGTATCCCCCGACCATGAAATCAGCGCTGTGTTGAATACACAGCTCGTGCATCTCCTGTACGAGAGTGAGGACCTTCAAAGGCTGGGCGCCCTCGTCGCGTTGGGCCTCGATGGCGTTGTAGATCTTTATCAACATCTGACGATAGGGCCATGCGCCAATAAACGAGACGCCCTGTGACGCCATCATGTAGTTGGCCCTGCCTTTTAGTTCGTACGCGACCTCAACACCACTCATCGAACAGCTATGCATTCCGATTAACTCAAGCTTACCTTCCTTCGTTTCTATTTCATCCGAGAACCTTTTCAGAATTAAGCCAAGGTCAGCCAGCCCGATTGAGGATTTCGGATTTTCATCTGGCAGAAACATATCGCGTCCAACAACCATTCCGTGTCCGACCAGAAAAAGCATGTAGTGGTCGGCGGGATAGTTCTCACGGCAGAGGGTGAGAAAGCCTTCAAGACCCTCCGGGGCCTTGACCGCATCGACCTCGGCACGTCGCATGTCCTTTGGCGTGATGTCGTCGTGAGTTAAAACAGAAACGAGCGGACCGTCGCAATCACCGATTCTGGAAGGTCTATCTTCGTCGCTGTCATTGCGGTTAATCTCAAAAATCCTCGTCGGCGCGCCCCTCTCATTCGGATCAAAATGCAACAGTACGTTCGTATCTCGCTGGTATCCCGCGGCGTTGATGGACTTGATCTGAGTGAGCATGCTCGGCGACAAAAGATTGTCGCTCGCAAAGAAGAACATTAAGGTCCACTGCTTTTTCTTTTTTGGGGGAGTCTTAACTTGGGTGTCATCGCTCATCGTCCAGCTGTCTCCTTCTCATTGAAGATCATTCAACCTGGTTCATCACAACCATGTTTCGAGCGGACACTCAGACAGGAACATGCAGGTAAAGAGGGCTATCGCTAATGATGACAAATGAGGAAACATCCGTTTAGCCATGAGCGATAGCCCGCAACACTCAAGTGCCGCTCTCGAGTTGCGGGT
The DNA here is from genome assembly GCA_963800055.1 of uncultured Acidobacteriota bacterium. Lineage (GTDB taxonomy): Bacteria > Acidobacteriota > Blastocatellia > Pyrinomonadales > Pyrinomonadaceae > PSRF01. The sequence continues at coordinate 139,245 of CAWCZP010000021.1, read as the reverse complement.
AACTACCTGCGGATCTCCTGGATCACGCGAAGTAGTTACAACTTGAATGTATGTCGACGCCTGTTCGTTTCAACAACTGCGGGAAAAAAGATCAGCAGGAACCGAGTGTTGTTGCTGGTCTAAGGTTTTGCTACCGGGGCGAGACGGTGAGCGCGCGTACTTATATCACTCTTTCGCGCTCAGCCGAAACAAATTCCGCGGCTTCACTTCAAGATCGCGGCTTGCGCACTGAGGCTTAACATATGCCAACGTTGAAACGTGTTGATAGTTTCGTTTGGCCTAAGAAGAACGTACGCTGTTTGGAAGTAAAGTGCTTCGGGCCGGCGCCACTCGAGTCGAATGATCGGATTAAACGAGGGAGGCGTTGTTGTCGAAGGCGATGCGGCAGGAGTTGGGCTTGCTGCTGAATTTGAGTTGCTGTTGTCTGAAGCTTTCCTGGTCGCGATTCTCTGTTCGTAAACAACTGAGGCCGCGATCAACTGCTCGGCTAACGGCAAACGACCGTGCGTTGGAGTTTTACCTCCTGCATCATAGATCGCAACGTCGGTTTCGAACGCAGTTGCGACTTTCGACGCATCCGGCGACCAAACCGGAAGCGCTTCAGTCAAACCATCGTCAAGCAAACGCTCAGTGCCATCCGGAGCAATCAGGCGCGGGCGACCGGCTGGTAATTTGTATTGGCGCTCGCGCGCGTTCCATTCGTCTTCCTTGCAAGCCATCGCGGCCATCTGGTGTCCATCCGGCGCCCAGGCAAAGTAGAAATAGATCAATCCTTCACGCGACGTGAGCGGCTTCAGGTCGTAGCCGTCGCGATTACAGATGTAGATCTGTTCGGTGTTGAAGCTCGCAACCGGAGCAAACGCCGGGGCAACCGAAGGCGAAGGAAGTGGTGAAGCTAAAGGATCGGGCTCAGGTTCATTCGGAGGTGTCGGAGTCGGATTCGGAATCAAACGCTTGCGCGCGATGAAGTTGATGAAGTTTCCATCGGGCGACCACGTGACGGTTTCCGGAAAAACGCATGAGAGATCTGGCGGTATGAGATTACGCAAAAACTCGCCGTCGGAGTTGAAGAGATCCATGCGAAATTCCGAACCTGATTCGTCAGCCGTGACGTAAATAGCAAGCACGCGCCGGCCGTCGGGAGACACGACTGTGCGGAGCAACGCCTCGTCCTTTCGTTTGCCGGCGAAGAAGTTTGCGACCGCAGCAAACTTGTCTTCCTGATCTTCGAGATTGGAATTCGGCGGCGAGACGTCGGGTGAGAGTCGATAAGCGAGATTTCGCGCGGGCACGTCGCGCAATATACGTGGCCGCACGTCTTGTCTTTCGATGACACTCTTACAGCCAACGGCGATGATCAGGGAGAAAAGAATTGTGACGGGGAGACGCGTCGCGGTCACCTCTGCTCCTCGCGATTGTTAACCAACTCTCGAACGAGAGCAGGATTCAGCGCGAGTAGCGCGCGAATTGTATTTCGCGGTGAAAGGTGATCTTCGTCCCCTTCGTCGATCTCCACGCAGTTGTGTTGAATCGAACGGGCCAATCGCCGCGCGATCGATTCGTAACCTGGAGTGCCGGCGACGTAAGCACGGGCCGCCATCGCGCCGATCAGATCGCAAGTGATCTCTTCGCCGCGCTGGCCGTGAACGTCCAGTCCGGTCAGATCCGAGGCCTTGTTTCCAACTGCCGCAACGAGCAAACGCAAACTGTCGTTGTCGCCGTCGGCGATGTGCATGAGCTCATGGGCCAACACACTGATCATTCCTTCGTCGGAACGTAACCCCGCAAGGAATAGGGTGCCGAAAGTTATCACGCGCGGCCGGCTCAAAAACACTGACGCATTGTCGCGCGATTCCATATCGGGACGAACGCGTCGCACAGCATTGATCCTGCCGATTGCCTGGTTCAGCTTTGCTTTGAATCTCGGAGATTTGCGCAGGTCATAATCGGTGGCGAGCTGGCGCAGCGACTTAGCGGCTAGGGTTTTGGCGAGCGGCAGAAGTCTTTGAGCGCGTTCGGCGCCCGCGCGCGCCTCGGGACTGTGGACCGGCAGCGACGGCCGTGCCTGCATTTCGTCGATTGCGAGGCTGCTCTGCGGATCAAGTTTCGCGTGCGTACAGGCGACTCCGATCGCCTCTTCCACCAGCGCTTTCGCCTCCGCAGACATCGACGGCGGTTTGCGAGTCGAGTGCGATCCGGACTTCGTTTGAGCAAACGCCGTGGAGCAAGCCACAAAAAGGCACAAGAGTTTCAAGAGATTCTTTTTGTGCTTTTGTGTAACTAAGTTCTTCATCGATGACGCCAAACTGGTTTCCGTTTTTCCATGAACGCCTTCACGCCTTCGTTAGCGTCCTGCGTCTTCATCAGTTCGTGAAGGTACATATTTTCCTGCTCGCTCAACGCAGCATCGATCGATCTTCCGCGACCCAGATCGAGAGACTGTCGTGCGAACTGAAGCGACGTCCCAGACAACTCTTTCAACTTCGCGAGCACCTCGAGCAACTTCGGTTCGAGCTGTGGGCCTGGGACCACATGGTTGCACAACCCGAGACGCCCGGCTTCAACCGCGTCGATTATCTCACCAGTCAAAATCAGTTCGCGCGCTCGTTTTTCGCCGATCACCAACGGCAACAGGACCGCTGCGACCGGTGGAAACACTCCCAGCTTGATCTCTGGTTGACCGAAGCGCGCCCGATCGGAAGCGATGACGATGTCGCAGGCAGCGACGAACTCACATCCTCCACCAAGCGCCGCTCCGTCCACAAGCGCAATCGACGGTTTTGCTATTAGCTCCAACTGTCGAAAGATCGAATGGAACGAATCGAGCATCTGGAAGATCGTGTCCTGAACGTGCTCCTCAACCGCGACGCCCGCACTGAACGATCGACACTCTTTATCAGCATCGAACACGACCGCCACAAGTTCGCGTTGCGCACACTCCGTGATCGCCGACGTGATCTCTCGCATCATCTCGATGTTGAAAACGTTCAACGGCGGGCGCGCAAAAGTAATCCTCCCTACGCGATCCTCGATGCGAAGACGAATGTTTTGATACGTTGAAGCCATCGTTAATTTTTTGCGAACTGCGTTTAGATATTAGCGAGCCAACTTCTATAAACCCGCTTCTGTGCTTCCGTTTGGTTCGGCAGCGGAACCACGCGAAACGTTCCTTCGCGGCGGCCACCAAGCTTGATCAATAGCGTGCTCAACTCGTCAAAACGGAAAATCGTCAAGTTGATCAGATCGCCAGGCTTTTTGTCTGCGATCCGCGCATTGAAAGAGTCTCGAGTCATTCGCGCGTTATCGAGCGCAACAATCTGATCGCCCGCATTGAGCCCTTGCTCGTAAGCAGGCGAGCCGGCGTAAACACGCCGCACCACCAGTCGATCTTGCTCCTGCACGAGATCGGCGCCGAAGTAAACTCTCTCAACTGGACCAACGCCGGTGTCGAGCCGCAATCCCGCAGCTTCGAGCGCCGCGTTGTAATCGAGCTCTTCCGTGCCACGCACGTACTTGCCGAAGAAATCTTCTAGACTCGATCCCGCCATCAGCTCTGACGCCTTTTGAAAATCCGCTGGACCATAGTTGCGGTTCTTCTTAAAGAACTCCGTATAAAGATAACGCAAAACGTCGTCAAGCGACTTCGCATTATTACTGCGTTTACGAATTTCCAAATCCAGCAGCAAGCTGACGATCGCGCCCTTGTCGTAATACGATACTTGCGAATTTATCGTGTTTTCATCCGGCCGGTAGAACTTGATCCACGTGTCGAAGCTCGAATCTTCAAGACTCTGTTCCATGCGTCCCGGCGTGTTCTGCAACGTTTGAATCGAGCGCGCCGTGGCTCCCAAAAACTCACCTTCCGTGATCAGTCCAGCGCGGCGCAAATGCAGGTCGGCATAATAGTCAGTGACGCCCTCCGCAACCCACAGCAGCTTCGTGTAGTTTTCCTGTGTGTAATCGAATGGTCCAAGCACATCGGGACGAATTCGTTTCACGTTCCAAAGATGAAAGAACTCATGAGACACGAGCGACAGAAAACCGCGGTAGTCACGCTCCGGAGCGCCGGAAGCCGTGGGCGAGGCCGAAGTTGCGCGATCGCCCGATTGAATCCTGAAACCAAAACGCGGGTAGCCGAGCGCCGTCGAGTTCGCGTGCTCGAGACCACCGCCGGCGTCCGCACGCAAGTGAAGAATGAACGTGTAATCGCGATAAGGGATCTCACCGCCCATCATCTCGACCTGCGTCTCGACGATCTTCTGTACGTCGCGTCGCATGCGCTCAGGGTCGTAGTTACCTTCTCCGTCGATCACGATGCGATGAGGAATCCCCTTCACATTGAAAACGAGCGTCTTGAAGTTGCTGACTTCAAAAGGCGAGTCGTAAAGAACGTCAAAATCCTCAGCGCGAAACATGTTCTTCTGGCCGAGGACGGCCGGAAGTCCAGTGGCAACTTTCCAAACATCGGGTGCGACGACGCGGACGGTTGACGGACTTTTCAGAAACCCATCGAGATACATCAGGATGTTCGAGTTGTTCCAAAACGCGTGTGAGGAATTCAACTCGCTTGTGCGCACTGAGAGTTCGTTTGCATAAACACGATAGCTCGCCTGCCAATCGCGCGCGCCGTTAGTCGTGATGCGCCAGGTGTTCTTGTTGATCTTTTCCCACTTCAGTGGCTGGCCCGTGGCGGTGGTTGCAGTGAAGTCCTGTACATGTCGTGCAAACTCGCGGACCAGGTATGACCCGGGCGTCCAGACAGGCATGAGCAGCGACTCCTGCTGTGGGCCGTCTGTTGCGCGTTTTATTCCGACCTGAACTTCGAGCAAGTGTGTGTGGGGACGCGGCATGGCAACCGTAAAAGATATTTCCGGCGCGGACTGGCCCGCGACCACAAAAGGAAGAAATATCAACCAAGCGGCGGCGCACAGAACTCGACTCTGCATGTGTCGCATGGTACTACAGGGCACGGTGTCTACAGAACCGAGCGCGGTAGCGCCGGGTCAGTGATTACACGCGGACGTCCCTTGAGGGAATTGACCCGGCGCTACCGCGCTCGGTTCTGTTTGAGTTATCTTTCTCCGACTGAGGGACACAACAAATGTTTCAAAAAATAATCGCAACCTCTTCAGCGTGGTTTACTGTGCCGATTCGTTTGGCATTGGCCGCCGTGATGATCGCTCACGGCGCACAAAAGGTGCTCGGCACTTCTGGCGGCTCGGGTTTTAAGACGTTTATAGCGGGTACTACTCCTTTTGGTTTCATGCGGCCCACGTGGTTGTGGCTGGCGGCCGCAGCGCTTTCCGAACTCGTGGGCGGCATCCTCATCGGCATCGGGTTTTTGACTCGTGTCGGTGCATTCTTCATTGCCTGCACGATGCTGACTGCGATTGCTGGTGTTCATTGGACAGGCGGGTTCTTTGCAGCAATCGCGGTTATGAGTATCCGCTTAGCCTTTTAGCAATGGCGCTCGCTCTGGTAATCGCGGGCGGTGGACAAGCTTCAGTGGATCGAGCGTTGACTGGAGGACGTAGATAATTGCCGATTGCCGATTGCCAATTGCCAATTTCAAAAATCGGAAATCGGCAATAAGATCAGGCGCACAAACTTACGAGGCAAATGAAACGCTCGCCCCTCATCGTCATCTTTACCACCGTCTTCATTGACCTCATCGGCTTTGGAATCGTCATCCCCGTTCTGCCCTTCTACGCGGAAGGCACGATCTTCAACGCCACCCCACGCACGGTTGGGCTCCTCTTCGCCTCCTACTCGATCATGCAACTAATCTTCTCGCCCGTGCTCGGAGGTCTATCAGACAAGCATGGGCGCCGCCCTGTGCTGCTGCTTTCGATCATCGGCACCGGCATCGGTTTCCTCGTACTTGGATTCGCTAAAACGATCTTCATGCTTTTTGTCGGCCGTATTCTCGACGGCATCACCGGCGGCAACATCTCAACGGCTCAAGCCTACATCGCAGACATCACCACCACTGAAAACCGCGCCAAAGGAATGGGCTTGATCGGCGCAGCGTTTGGTCTCGGATTCATTTTTGGACCAGCGCTCGGCGGGATTCTGAGCCAGTGGGGCATTCACGTGCCGTTTGTCTTCGCCGCAGTTCTCTGCTTCGCAAACGCCGTGCTGCTCTACTTCACTCTGCCTGAGACCGTCACACCCGATCATCCTGCAAAGAACCGCGCTGCCGGCGGTCGAAGCTTTCGTCACGTGCTCAATTCGTTCAAACAACCGCGGCTCGCATTTGTGTTGGTTATCTACTTCCTCTTCATCGTCGCGTTCTCGATCATGACGACATCGTTCTCGCTCTACACGATGTTTAGGTTCGGCTACGATGCGACACACACGGGCTATCTCTTCGCGTACGTCGGACTGATCGCCGTGATCATTCAAGGTGGATTGATAGGGCGCTTGGTCAAACGCTTTGGCGAGCTGCCACTCGTGATCTTCGGCGCTCTGTGTTTCGCTATCAGTCTGTTTGCTGTTCCTTTTGTTGGACCAGCGGCCGGCGGATTGGCGGCGTTGCTTGTGGGCGGAGGAGTTTTCTCGATGGGTAACTCGCTCGCGACTCCGGCGCTGACGAGTCTTGCGTCAAAGAGTGTTGGCGCGGGCGAGCAGGGAGTTGTTTTGGGAGTGACTCAATCAGTGGCGAGTCTCGCGCGAGCTGTCGGACCTTTTCTGGCGGCTGTGCTGATCAATAGTTCAGTTGCGCATATGGGGGCCGACGGGATTCCACACTACATGAGCGATCGATCGCTATTCGTCACTTTCTGGAGCGCCGCGGCGATCATGATGTTCGCGTTCTTGCTCGCCTTTTACTACAGCACATCGCTGAGTCGAAGAGCTACTTTGCAAACTGGGCGATAGGGCCTTCGGGATTGATGAGGTCTTTCAAAACTGAATACGGCACCGTTACAAACTGTGGGCCAGCCGCGTATGGCCCAACCTGGTAAGCGTCGAACGTGATGCCGATGCCGGTCTTCATGATGTTCCAGCTTTGATAGTTCTTAGCCAATGGCGCGGCTCCATTCTCAATCTCGCCCGCAGTTAACCCTTTGTCTGTTTGCTTCTTGAGATCTGCGATTGAGTAATCCGCAATCGCCTGGAGATACTTTGCGCCGGGCTTGAAGAGGTCGCTGAGTTTCAACTGCTTTCCGTTTTTCAGATCGTAGTTGACTACGTCGGAATATGAATTCGGGTGAGCAGCGCCCTGGTAATAACTGCCCACATCAAACTTCACGCTGATCAGATCATCCTGGGCCAAAATCAACGTGTAGGCCACGTTCAAATTGCTTCCCATCGATCCTTCAGGACGAGACTCCTCGCCTTCCGCCGGCGCCATGTCCTTCTTGAAGCCCGCGACTTTCTTCGTCACTAACGCGCGCGCCGTTTGATTAAACTTCTCGAAGTTCGGATTGTTGCCGCCGTTCAATTGCGGATACTGAGCCGACACTTCATACATCAGCTTCTTGTCGTTCTCTTTGATCTCCTTCGAGACCAACTCGACATCGCCAGTGAAAGCAGATCGGCTCTTCGTGAAGTGAAAACGCAGTCTTCTTATCGCTCCCTTTTTCATTGGGCGGCTTCGACCAGTTTCCGGCGAGTGTGATCAGCCCATCGTTCGCACTGACCTGCCATAGACCTTTAAAGACCCCCGTCTGCTTGCCGCCTTTATCAAACTCTTCGAGCGTCAGGTTGCCGTTCTGATCGACGTTGCCACGCAAGTCAATTCGAGTTCCGATCTTTTGGTAGAAGTAACTGCCTGAAAGGTTATCGCCTGTGCGCACCAGCTTCATCTGCAAGCCGAGCGAAGTGCCGATCGAACCTTTGAAGTATTTCGTTTGCGCAACCGGCGTGTTGCCGCCCTGCGAATGGCTGAGTTCCGGAGAAGGTGTCGCTGCATTCGGAGGCGCCGCGGGTGGAGGCGCCGACGCTCTTCGACAACCAACCGAAAGAACAAGACAGAGGATGATCAGCGGTATCCGGGTGTTCATCGGGCGCCTATCTTATCAAACCACGCTCTGCGATCTCTGCACGCACGTCTGAAAACGTCAGTTCACACAACCTGCCACCGCTGAACAAAGGCTCGTTAGTCACGTCAGCCAGTCGCGAATGGCGGTTTCGGAAAGTTGTCGAGTTCTTCGTCAGTTTCAAAACTGACTTCCGCGAGGACGAGTCCGAAAAGATCGCCCAGAAACATGTCCACGCCGAACTTGCGGCCTTCAAACTCGAACTGATAACGATTCTTGCGGATCTCGTTGCTGTTGAAGAGTGACAAGGTTTCGGCTTCGAGCGCGTTGAGGTAAGTGTTCGTGATGAACGTGCGCGATAAGTCGTTTGGATCCGGCGCGAATTTCTGCGTGAACTTAACAGTCCACTTGTTTGTTCGCGGATCGCGCACTTTGCGGATCCGGAGACGTGTGCCGGTGATGTAGTTGTCGGTGATCTGAAGATGCGGATCGGCGCGCGTCATTCCCTCGGGCAAGTCTCGCAAGAGATACCGCCGCTCGCGCTCGACGCGCGCGTATTTGCTGTCGGGAAGAATCGTGTTCTGGTCGGTGAGTTTAGCTACACCCATAATTCAGAAGCCACAAAAGGCACAAAAAGCACAAAGGATCCGTAAATCAGTTTGCTGCTTTTCTGTGCCTTTTGTGGCTAATCGCTAGATCTTCCCAGCCTTCATATCCGCGAGGCGTTTCTCGAAGTTTGTCGTATCGACCTTGTCAGCCTTGCCGCGTTGGATCGCCTGTTCGGCCACCGCGAATGCCTCGTCCTTTTTACCTGCCTTGTACAACGCGTTCGCTTTAGCCGAAAGATTTTGAAACGTCTCTTTAACCTTGATCGATTGCTCGAGCCACGCCATGCCCTGCGCATCATCAGCCGGGGTCTGATTGTTAACCAGATAGTTCCCCGCCTGCATCGGCGTTCGCCAATCATCGGCTTTCGCTTCACCAACAACGGTCTTCAGCCTGGCCAACGTCGCCGCTGGAACATCAGGCACCTTAACTGTGAACGGTACGCTTATCTTTTCCCAACGAATGTTGACCTGCGCAGTGTCGTCGGCGACTGGATCGATCGTGTACGCGAGCCATTCCTGATTTTCAGTCACCGTCTGCGGCTTCGCTTTTACGCGCAACGTGTCCTTCGCGGGATCGTAGTTGAAACTGCCCCACTGATTCGCGGTGCCGTTGAAGACGATGGTCCACTCGTCTTTGTTGGGGATCGTGTGGAGGCTATAGCTTCCCGCAGCGAGTTTTTGACCGTTGATCAAAACGTCGCTGTTCACCTCAAACATCGTCGCCTCGTTGGCGCCGGTGCGCCACATGTGACCGTACGGAACGATCACGGCATCTTTCGGACGCTCGTTTTGGTTATCGAGTGTGGCCTCACCTTTCGCCTTGGCCGCTTGCTCCGGCAAAGGATCGCCCCAAATCTTTCGTCCTTTCACGCCGGGGCGGCTGTAAGTGATCGTGACATCGGTTGGCCCGATTCGTTGCATCACGCTCGCCTTCTGGCTCGGACGCGGCACAGGAATCTGCGCAAATGCCGAAGCGGCAAAGCAGAAAACAAACAGAACGGCAAAGAGAGAAACAGAACTGCGTTTCAGGGAACTCATTGGTCTTTCTCCTCGGTGATGGGTTTGGGTGGCAATGATATCAGGGAAATAAAGAATTTGAGAATTCCCTATAGGCCCTATAGGACATCTAGGTCATATAGGACCTATAATGTCCGCGCTTTTCACCTTGAGCTCCTAATTTTTGGAGGACACACCACATGTCTAGCCGCTTGTCTCCCGTGCTTCTTGTCGTTCTGTGTCTACTGAGCGCTTCAACAATCGTTCGCGCTCAAAACGGACACGGAGGACCCACTCGACTGCTGCGAACTCCCACCGTCAGCTCCACGCAAATCGGTTTCGCATACGCAAACAACATCTGGGTCGCTGCCACGAGCCGGAGGCAGCGCGCGACGTCTGACCAGCTTTCAGGGACAGACAGCGAATCCACATTTCTCACCTGACGGACGTTGGATCGCATTCAGCGGCGAGTATGCGGGTAATTTCGACGTTTACATCGTCGCCTCCGACGGCGGTGAGCCACGTCGCCTGACCTGGCACCCCGGCGCCGACATGGTTGAAGGCTGGACACACGACGGCAGATCGATCCTCTTTTCTTCGACACGCGCATCGTGGGCGCCGAGCGGCGCGCCGCGATTCTGGACCGTCTCGTCGGAAGGCGGCGTGGAAGAACCGATGGCGATTCCGCGAGCGTATCAAGGCAAGATTTCCGCTGACGGAACACGCATCGCCTATCGCATGAACAACTCGTGGGACGAAGAACGCCGGAACTATCGCGGCGGCCAAAACCGTCCGATATGGATCGTCGATCTGAAAACCTACGATCTCATTTCGCCACCATGGACTGACTCGAAAGATATCGATCCGGTGTGGGTCGACGACTCAGTGTTCTTCATCTCCGATCGCGACGGCGTCGCAAACCTTTGGGAGTATCAAACGAAGAGCAAGAAGCTCACGCAGATCACAAAGTTCACTGACTTCGACGTGAAGTCGGTGGATTCCGGAGCGGGCACGATCGTTTTCGAGCAAGCCGGATACGTGCACGAACTCGATCCGAAGAACGGCAAATCGAAGATCGTGAACATCGTCGCCGCGGGTGATTTTCCGTGGATGATGCCGAACTGGGAAGACGTGACGAGCCGTCTTAGCAACATGGCGGTGTCGCCGACAGGAAAACGCGTGGTCGTTGAAGCGCGTGGCGAGATCTTCACGATACCCGCCGACAAAGGCGACGTGCGCAATCTCACGAACTCGAGTGGTTCAGCCGAACGCGATCCTGCATGGTCGCCGGATGGCAAGTTTGTTTCTTATTTCAGCGACAAGTCGGGCGAATACAAACTCGTGATCGAGGCGCAGGATGGACTGGCGCCGCCGCGCGAGATCGCACTCGCCAAACCGACTCGCTACTACACGCCGTCGTGGTCGCCTGACTCGAAGAAAATTCTCTTTACTGACACGAACCTGAAAGTTTGGGTCCTCGATGTCGCCACCGAGCAGGCAAAGATCGTGGGCCAGGATCCGTGGATGGTGCCGCAGCGCACGTTGAACCCGACGTGGAGTCCGGATTCGAAGTGGGTCGCTTACTCGAGCCGTTTGCGTTCGATGTATCACGCGATCTTCGTGAGCAATGTCGAGACTGGCGAGTCGAAACAGATCACGGACGGGCTGGCAGACGCAGTTTGGCCCACGTGGGATGCGAGTGGAAAGTATCTCTGGTTTCTTGCGTCAACGGATTTTGGTTTGCGTTCGCAATGGCTGGACATGACTTCGTACGATCGCGAAACGACTTTTGGACTTTACTTCGCTGTGTTGCGAAAAACCGATCCGAGTCCGCTGCTGCCGGAAAGCGATGAGGACCGCGGAGTCGGAACAGGCACGCGCCGGCTTCCTCCGGGTGCGTGCGCGGAAGATGCCGGAGGCGGTGGCGGTGGTGGCGCTCCCGCAGGTGGTGGTGGTGAAGGCGGTGGTGGTGGTCAACGTGGTCCACGTCCGCCTGTAACCGTGCAAATCGATTTCGACGGATTACAGCAACGGATCGTAGCGGTGCCGAACGTGCCGGAGCGTCAGTACCTTGATTTACAAACCGGTGTTGATGGTCAGGTGTTTTATCTGGAAGCGCCTCGACCGGCGGGCGTTGGTGGTGGCGGCTTTGGCGGCGGTGGCGGCAACGAACTGATGCGTTATCGCTTGTGCGAGCGCCGTGCAACTACGTTCGCCACCAATGTTGCGGCGTATGAGATCAGTGCCGATCGTCGCAAGCTCGTTTATCGCGCAGCAGGCGGTGGTGGCGGACAGGGCGGTGGACCAGGTGGCGGCGGTGGCACTCCACCTCCTCCGCAACTGTTCCTCGTCGACGCGGATCGCACACCGCCACAAGCAGGTTCGGGACGTTTGAACGTTTGCACTGCGCATGTATCTCGAGCCGAAGGAAGAGTTCAAACAGATCTTCAACGAAGGTTGGCGGCTGCAACGCGACTATCTCTACGTGCAAAACATGCACGGCACCGATTGGCCCAGGATGAAGGAGATGTACGGCCAGTTGCTGCCCTACACAATGCATCGCGCGGATCTCAATTACCTGCTCGACATCATGGGCGCTGAGATCGCAGTTGGACACTCGTATGTTCGCGGCGGCGACATGCCGACCGTGCCGCAGCCGATCGCCGGTCTTCTCGGCGCCGACTTCGCGATCGATCAGGGTCGCTACAAAGTCTCGCGCATCTACGACAACGAGAGTTGGAACCCGGATCTGCGCTCGCCACTGGCGACGCCGGGAGCAAACGTGAACATTGGCGACTACATCCTCGCGATCAACGGAATCGAATTGAGAGCGCCTGACAACATTCACCGGCTGTTGGACGGAACTGCAAATCGTCAAACAACACTGACGGTAAACACCACGCCGTCGATGCAGGGCGCGCGAACAGTTACGGTGATTCCTGTCGCAAGCGAGCAGGCTCTGCGCACGAGAGCGTGGGTTGAGTCGAATCGTCGTCTGGTTGAAAAACTTTCCGACGGCCAACTCGCGTACGTCTATCTGCCAAACACAGGCCAGCCCGGCTACACGAGCTTCAACCGTTACTACTTCTCGCAACAGGACAAGAAGGGCGTGATCGTCGACGAGCGGTTCAATGGCGGCGGATCGGCGGCCGACTACATCATCGATATCCTGCAACGCGATTTCGATGGTTACTTCAACAACGTCGCGGGCGATCGTTATCCGTTCACGAGTCCTTCGGCTGGCATCTGGGGACCGAAGGTGATGATCATCAACGAAATGGCGGGCTCAGGCGGCGACTTGATGCCGTATATGTTCAGGCGGCGCAAGATTGGTCCCCTCGTCGGCAAGCGAACGTGGGGCGGCCTGGTCCATACTGCCGACACGCCACCGTTCGTCGACGGCGGCAGCATGATCGCACCGCGCGGCGGTTTCTTTACACGCGATGGCAAGTGGGCAGTTGAGAACGAAGGCGTTGGCCCTGATATCGACGTTGAGAACTGGCCCAAGGAAGTTATCGCCGGAAAAGATCCGCAACTCGAGCGCGCCGTTCAGGAAGCGATGCGATTGTTGAAGGAACGTCCGGTCGATCGTTCACCGAAGGAGCCTCCTCCACCCGTGTGGGGCAAGCGTCCTTCATCCTGATAATCCAATTAGAATCCTGAAATCCTGTCTAAAGGTTATTCAGGATTTTCATCGCCGTCCCGGAAAAGATCTGCTGTTTCTCCTCACCAGAAACATCCAGATCTTCGATGGACGTCACTGCGCGATCGATCGAACCCAGCAGGTGTGGGTAGTCGCTGCCCATCACCATGTGATCCGCGCCGACGATGTTGCGCACCATCGTCAATGTATGCGGGCTGAACGAAACCGTGTCGTAATAAAGCCGCTTCAGATAAACGCTCGGCAGCTTATCGATCTTCACCCGGCAATCCGCGAAGTCTCGAAATCCATTGTCCATCCGCTCCATCAAATAAGGCACCGCACCGCCGAGATGGCCAATGATCCAGCGAATGTCCGGCAACTCCTCAAACATCCCGTCGTAGCACATGCGCGCCACTGCCAGACTCGTATCAAACGGAAATCCGATAATTGGACCAAGCACATACTCACGAAACGCATCTGAATTCGCAGGTATCATCGGATGAAGAAAGATGCAAAGCTTCATCCGGTTTGCTTCTTCGAAAAACGGACGATACTCGGGCGACGTCAACGCCTTGCCGCCAATGTTGCTGAGCAGAATCACTCCATTGAGTTTCAATTCATCGATCGCGCGATGGAGTTCTTTGAGCGCTTCGTCAGGTGCGTCCATCGGAATCGAAGCAAAACCTTTGAATCGTTTTGGATGACGCGCAATGAGTTCGGCATACGAGTCGTTGATCATCGCGGCGACTGCCGGCTGGTGCTTCGCGTCCGTGAAAAAAACGTTTGGTGTGGAGAGCGAGACAACTTCCACGTCGATCCCGACACGGTCCATGTCTTCGATTCTTTTCGAAACGTCGGTCATCGCCGGAGTCACGCCAAAAAACCGCGCGCCACGGTAAGTGATGATGGTCTGCCCGGTCGAACTCGTCCCGAAAGAGAATTCTGAAGGAAGATCTCGAATAGTTTGAAAGAATGCGTCGGTGTAGAAGTGTGTGTGAAGATCGAATTTCATTTCTCTCATCCTGTAATCCTGTCTAAAAAATCTTCACCATCTCATACTGCTCCAGCACCATCCTGAACCCATTTGCCTCATAGAACGCGAGCGTGCTCGTTAGTTCCTCATCAATATTGGTCACCTTCAAACTCTCAGCCGCCGAAACCTCGCGCTGCAAAGCCGACAGAATACTCGACCCGATGCCCTTTCTTCTCTGCGCACGGCGCGACCGCCAATTGCATCAAGCTAACCCAGGGCTTGAAAGCAATACCGTATCCCACACACGTCTCATCTACATACGCGCAAAGCACAACTCTATCGTTCGCAACTCTCTCAACAGCGTCGATTGAATTCTGCCACGATGGATCACCATCCCAGAATGATTTGAATAACTCCCAATCAGGTTCGTCCACGGGACGAATCTCTATTCCCACCTCTGGCGTCAAGGGCACACTCCTCCGAAACACCGCGAAGCGTCGCGTCTCGACAAAACCGAGTTTCGTGTACAACGCAACCGCCCGTTCGTTACCAGTCAAAACTTCAAGCAGGTATTGTTCGACAAAAGCGTCTTTGAGTCGCGGCACCATAAACCTAAATAACTCTTCCGCAATGCCTTGCCGCCGGTAAGCAGGGATCACACCGGTTCCCGCATCGTAGGCCGACTGCCTGCCTTGCCATTCGCCGAGCGCATTCAGGTAGAACCCAACCATCCGGCTTTCATCAAAGGCGCCGGCACTGATTTCGAGTCGAACGCCATCGCGCGCCAGCCGCTGCTCAAACTCATCACGCGACAGTCGCATATCAACCTGGTAGTCAGAAAACGCATCGAGAAAGCATTCAAACAACTTCGTCGAGTCGGCAGAAGAGAGTAAGCGGTAAGTGATCATGGTCGAATGCAATCTAATCGTAACATTCCTGAGTCAGTCGCAAATGTTATAGTGAGATTCAGTTAGGGAATTCTTCTTTTCTACCCGATCAAAGTCAGCGGCGGCGGCGGCGCGGCAGCTTCCAACCCAACCAAAAAGACTAAAGAAAGGCAGCAGCCAATGACTACTCAAGCAGTTGCGAGCAGAGACGAACGTCCCCAACCGAGACTCGTAAATAGCCCGGGACCGAACGTCAACAAAGATAATTGGCTTGGTTTCGTTGGAGATGTGGTGAACTTTACGGGCGAAGTGAGTTTCAAATCGATGTTGCGCATCGACGGGCATTTTTCAGGACACGTTACTTCACCTGACGGCACACTCATCGTCAGCACCGGCGCCGAGGTGACTAAAGCCGTAATCAAAGTGGCTGTTGCAAAGATAAACGGGACCGTCGAGGGCGACATTCTCGCCAGCAAAGAGGTCGTGCTCGGCCGCACTGCGAATGTCAAAGGGCAGCTTTCAGCGCCCGCGTTGATCGTCGAAGAGGGCGCGAAGTTTAACGGGAGCTGCCGGCGTATCTAAAAGATCGCTGTCTGCAATTCACCCATCCGAAAGAACGTCTTTACTGATTCCACCGCTTTGTTTTCGTCAAACTCACCACACGTGTAAATAATCGTCGAGAGAAATTTTGGATTGACCCAAACGGCTATGTAGATGCCGGAGTCAACCAGCGGCACAAATCCATCAAAACCTTCGTTGACAGCCTTACCCTGACCACTCGTCGTATGAATAATCGGCTCTCCGTAAGTGCGCAGTCCGAGTTTGCTCGTTATGTGTGTGAAGTAGTCTCTGAGAACCTCTGCCGAGATCTGAATGCTGAAGTAGCCTTCAATCAGTAGACGTTTGCGGAAGATCTCAGGCGCGATGTTGGTTAATGGTGTGGTGTTCATTGGTCAACGGGCTTTCGTCGCTACACCTTTTGTGCTTTTTGTGGCATCCATAGTTCTTGCGTCACTTCCAACGGCGGCCGTGCTTGATCACGATGTCCACATCTTGCAGCAGAGCGATGTGGCGCAGGACGTCGCCGCGGACAGCGATGATGTCGGCGTATTTGCCCTCACTCACGGTTCCGACTTGATCTGAGACTTTCATGGCGACTGACGGCCAGTACGTCGCGGCGCGGATGGCGACCATGGGGTCGATGCCGAAGTGGTTGACCCAGGCATCGAGCTCGCGCCATGTGGTTTGGCTGTGGAAGTTCATCGGGATGCCACTGTCCGTGCCGATCAAAAGCACGACACCTGATTCGTACAACTGTTGAATCTTCCGAGCCAATGTGGGACGGCGCAGCGGTGTGATCTGGTAGTAACCGAGTTGGCCGGGTTTCTTCAATGAGCCTTTGATGTCGTCGATGATCGACTGCGGCAGTCCAACTTGCCACGACGGATCGTCGAGTTGCTCGGGATTGTCGCGAACGTACTCGTAATTCAACAGTCCCTGGACTGTCGGCGTCCAGAACAGTGGTCCAAGACTCATCTTCGCCGTGCGTTCGCGAATCATCGCGATGATCTCAGCCGGATACTCGGGCGCCGTCGCGAGACCTGTGTGCTCAAAGCAATCGACGCCAACCTGCAATCCGCGACGAATCTCTTCTGGCCGGTGCGAGTGTGCGATTACGGGCAATTTGCGTTTGTGTGCTTCATCAACAACCGCCTGCACTTCGTCCATCGTCATCTGATCCTGATCGATCAGTTTGATGACGTCCACGCCCGCTTCCGCGAGGGTCCGTACTTTCGCGCGCGCGTCATCGACACCTTTGACACCCCAACGAACGTAATCAGTGCCCGGATAAGGCTCGTGCTGAATAAACGGACCTGAGACGTATAGCGTTGGCCCAGGTATCTCACCTTTCCTGATGCGGTCGCGCACAGCGATGCTGGCCTTGAGAGGCGCACCCAGATCGCGCGCGCTCGTCACGCCCGCCATCAGCAACTGCTTCGCGGAGGCGGGCATGATCACCGACTCCATCATCGGCGGATACGTCTTATCCCAGTGCGCGTAATCGCTGTGGCCGTTGATCATCAGATGCACGTGCATGTCCCATAGCCCTGGCAACACGGTCATGCCTTCTGTTGAAATCACCTCAGCGCCCGCCGGGACCGCGAGCGTTCCGACCTGGCCCACGGCCTTGATTCGCTCGCCCTCGATGATGACGACACTGTTCCGGAGTGGCGTACTGCCATATCCGTCGATCAGAGTTCCACCGACGAGCGCTTTGACGTTTCGCGATTGTGTTTGGGACGAAACGCTTCGTGGCTGATCAACGATCGTCGCGCAGACGAGCAATAGAATCAGACACAGATAAACACGGATTACGCGGATGAGTTTCATGGTCTAATTAGCGACTCTTAACGTCGCGTTTTTCAACTGTCAGTAATTCGGTGGTGCGATCAGTTACGGTCGGAACTGGTTCGAAGTGACCTTCGGTCAAAAGCTCTTTGGTTGACTCGGTTGAAGAAAGCTCTTCAGGCTTACGTTTCGTTGCTTCCTGGCCCACCTCGTTCGCCTTCGCAAACAGGACCACCGACGCGAGGCCGCAGGCGATCATGATGATCAATCCGACAACAGCCAGCTTTGTAAAAATGCCGGCGTCGCTCGTCATCAACTTGTATCCAACGGTGTAGACGAGAAAACTAAATAAGCCCAAACCGAACACGCTTAGCGCTGCGACTCCCAACTTCTCGAAACGCTCTTTCTGCTCCTGAAGACTGCGGTTTGGTTTCGTCGGAAGTTGTTCGGTGAGTGAGAGTGCGATCTTCTCCAGCCCCAACCCGCAGGCCCGGCAAAAGTTCTGGTCGATCGAAGTCTTGGTTCCGCAATTTGGGCAAAACATGGTGCGACAGATTATACCGGGTCTTGACTCCTGCGACAGAGAAACGGATACGACAACAGCAGCCCGACCAATAACAGCGCGAGTCCTCCAAACGCCGGCAATAAATGATGGAAATTCAAATAACCAACAATAAAGTGAACGGCGATGGCTGCGATGTATGCGATGCTGCCGCCGAGCAATAAGGTCCACCACAACCACGGCGAGCCTCGCCGATAGCCCCAAAGCGCAGGCAGCAGGGCAACCCAGCCGCTCGCGAGCAACATTCCGCCGAGTGTTGCGCGATCGTGGGCCACGAGTGGCACAAGACGTGGATTGGCAGACGAGAGGGCTGCTGCGGTCGTTCCCATGAACTCGAGATCTGCGTGCACGAAAACTTGAGTGACGCCTATGAGAGAAATAACTGCGCCTGCCCCCAGCAACCCGAATCCGTGTATGACGAGTAGCAGTTGTCCCCAGAGGCTCATGCGCCATGCTCGGTCGCCGCGCAGGTCTGGTCGAGCATCAGGAGTGTAAACGCCCAGCTTAGCGTGCACACCAAACAAAAGCAGTTGCAGCAACGCCGCGGTTACGAAAGCGTGAAAGGTATCGAGATAACCAAAGCCGAGAAAAAGAAAAAAGCTCGCAAAGCCCGTGAAAGCAGAGATCAATACTGCCTGCCTGGCCCAGTGCAAACCGCGCCGCATGCCGAACACCGAGAGCCCAAGATACAACACGCCGATCGCCAACATTGCGCCCGCCAGCGAGATTCGATCGTGCGCCATGAAGGCTAACAAATTTGGATTGACCGATTTGAGATCCGCGAGCGGCATTCCGAGAAATGCCTCGTCGTAAGGCAAAACAACTTTTGTCGCCGCTATTATCAATGCCAGCAGACCTCCGATAAACATTCCGCCGCCCATCAGAGTGGTCCAGAACCAGGTGAGTTCTGAAGGTCTCGGTTGCGAATTCGGCTGAGCTGCGTTGCGTGTAGCCTCGTAGAGAAGGCAGTCGTTGATTCGCTTTGGAAGTCCGGGTCCGGTGTAGATGAGACCGGTGTCCACCTGGACCAGATCCGCTCCTGCTGACAGGAATTCGAGTGCGTGTTCGGATTCGTGAATACCTCCGGATGCGATGATTGGAACGCTCCAACGCCGACGGAGTTCGCGAACTTGTCTAAGCGCATGCTCGCGAACAGGTAAACCGATAAGACGGCCACCGGGATCGTCTTTGATAGATCCATCAACGACGAAACCTGCGACACCGCGAGCGAGTGCCACATCGATCATCGTACTGCATGTCTTTAGGTTCTGATCGGCGGTGAGGCACAGCAGTATTTTGCGTGATCCTGCTGCTGTGAGAATTGCGTCGATATGCATGGACCATCGATCAATCGACGAGTTGTAATCCGTTGTGAGAACGATTATCAAACTCGCAGTGGAGTTCAGTTCGCGAATGAGATCTGCAGTTTTTTGTTCTTCGGACGATTGACGCACACGAACGAGCACTGGAACTTTCAAAGCAGCGGCGCTCAAGCGTTTATTACATTCCGCCAGCGAAATGCTTCCCGGTTCGTCGTCGATCCACAGAGCTTCTTGATTTTCCAGTCGCCTGACCGGTCGCGCAGCGGTCGTCCCTTGATAAGTCACTGGTCCAACCTCGATAAAGCCAATGCCAAAACGCGACAATGCTTCCGTGGCTGCTGCGTGCGGATCCAGCCAGGGGCCGAGACCAATAGCAGTTGGAAAAGTTGTATCGAGTAACGATCGACGCAACCGAGGATCGGCGCGCATGTGTCCGAGGAAGTCGATCAAAAATGGTCCAAATGGGAGGCGAGCCAAATTTCCCATGAACCCGAGAGCAAAATCACGCGCACGATGGCGCGGAAAAACGGAACAGGATCGGCCGTGTTACTGTTCGATAGAACCAATCGGGCATCGCCTCGTGATAACAACAAGCCCACTATCGCGCGAACCGGCGCACGATCAGAGCGATGGGCAGGCCAATACAGAACATTAGAATGACCAGGTTTATGATACGTGCCGACACCGGCTGCGGGCGTTGTTGTATTTGCGAAAGCGGCAAGACAACGAAGTTCATAAACACATACACGGGAATCCCGTACAACAGGCCCGCCACGATCGGTTGTTCGATCAGAAAAAGCCACTTGCGACTTGCGAAATAAAAGACCGCGGCGGCTCCGGTAGCGATCAGGAAGTGCAATGCCACGCCAAGAACCGCGGTTTTCGCGCCGCCGGTGAACGAATCTCTTCCCAAAACGCCGCTGGCGATGAATTGAAATACAGTGATCGGGCTCACACTCCCTCGCAACCACGAGTAAACACACGCGGCCGTCAGATCGAGAGTTCCTGCTATCAGCCCGCCTAAGAAAATCGGCTGAAAGTTCATATATGTTTTAAGCGACTGCTGGTCTCGCTGCGTCTTTATACAACGCTGCGCCTGCAATTGTTGCAACTATCGAAGTGACGAGGTGGATGGCGCCGACTTTTAGCCACAGCGCATTCGAAAAGAACCCGAGTGGAATGAACTGCACCGGACCAGTCAGTGAGAAAGCGATCCAGCCGACGATTCCCGCCAGGACAGCCGTCTTTGGTCCAGCTCCGAAGAAAGCGCGCATCAGTACGTAGAACATCATTGCCGTGAAGCCGCGGCCAAGTTCGAATATGGCGAAGTAGGCCATATTCGCTCCGTGCTCTTCGGGCCTCGTAGCTCTCAAACCGTCGTAGAGTGCTAACCAATCTGCTTGCGCAATGGTCCCGTGAATAAAACCGTCAGTGGCGAACATGATGATCGCCGCGACCAAACTGCTGATAAAGAGTCGACCCCAGTTGATGTGTGCCATGGTCTGCCTCCTTTGGTGTGAACGGCGAATTATCCGACGGATCGCTGGTCCAGGCAACTGTTTACTGAATCTCTACTTCGATCTTGAACTTTGTGCTTTGTGCTTTGAATGACGTGCTTCAGGCCAGGACACTTTTGTGCTTTTTGTGGCTGAACCGTCGTTATTGTGGCGTAGCGATTGTCGATTGAAAACGCTCGGCCGTTCGGGCGCGAGCTTTCGCTGCCTCGACTTCACGATCGCGAGGCGGCGCATTGGTCACTAGCGATTCGAGCAGTTCGCGCGCGGCTTGCGACACCTGATCGACTGCGCGATTGAAAACCTCTTCGTTTGCTTTAGAAGGTTTCGCAAATCCGCTGAGTTTTCGAACGAATTGCAGCGACGACGCACGAATCTCTTCCTCGGTCGCCGGCGGTTTGAAGTTATGAAGGGTCTTAATATTTCTACACATGCTGTTTTGTTGCGACCTCAATCCGAAAAGTTGCGCGATTAGGCTTCTTGAGGTTTTTTCCGAAATCGAGCGACTAAACCTTCGGCCGCCAGGATAATCAGCGCCAGGATGGCAGTAATTACCGCAAGACCGATCATCCCAAGACCTGATGCAACTCCGATAGCAGAGGTCAGCCATAAACCGGCGGCTGTTGTGAGTCCGCGAATGTCCTTCTCTTCACTGACCTTCAGTATCGAACCGGCGCCGATGAATCCAATTCCTGTGACAATGCCCTGAATGACCCTGGATTGGCCGTCCAAATCCATGCCACTTCCGGCGCACGCCAAAACTACGACGGCCGTACCGAAACTAACCAGAATATGCGTTCGCAGGCCCGCCGGTTTTCCCGCTCTCTCACGTTGAATTCCGACCACTGCTCCCAGCAACGTCGCAGCGAGCAAACGGATTATTATGATCCAGAGATTTCTCGCTTCAGGTATTCCGTTAGTCAATTCCTGCCATAGAAGTTCCATTCATTCCCCCTTGCCCAGTTTTCTATTTCTCTTTTGTTGTTTTGATCTCAGTTGCGACCTTAACGCCGTCGACGTCGTTGCTGGTGCCGAGTTGTTTCAGTAAATCAGGCACGTTCAAACCGAGCGCCTGCAACTGTTGCAGCAGAGCATAGATCATAGTTGGACCAGTTTGCGCAAAACGATTCAGACCACCGGAACCGCCGCCGTTTGCATCGCCGCCATGATCGATCATCACCACCTTCTCAATATTTCCCAGCGGCTCAGAAACGGCTCTCAACGCGGGCGCCGTCGCTTCGATGATGCTCGGGAGTTTCTCAAGTATTGTCTGAAGCCGCGCCGCATCGTTGAACTCGCGCCATGCCGCGGCTTTCTCTTTGATCGCCGTCGCTTCTGCCAATCCTTGCGCCTCGACTGCTTTCGCGTGGGCCAAGCCTTGCGCTTCGATCTTTGCTGCTTCAGCCAAACCGAGCGCGCGGATCTTTTCTGCCTCAGCCCGGCCTTCTGCTTCTATCGCTGACGCGCGACCCGCGCCTTCTCTCTGAAGCTTTTGACTTTCGGCTTCTGCTGTCGCAATCAAAGCCTGTTTGCGTCCCTCTGCTTCGAGAATCGCAGCTTCCTGTTGGCCCTGCGCGAGTAACACCGCTGCCCTTCGCTCTGCTTCCGCTTTCTTAACAACAGTCGCTTCAAGCTCTTTCTCTCGACGCAAAACCTCCTGCTCCTGGACCGCGATCTGTTCCTGCGTGCGGATTCTCTCTACGCGAACTTCCTGCGCAACCACTTCCTGCCGCGCTTTGGCTTCCGACAATGGACCAGCCTGCTCTGAAGTAGCTTGCTCGCGTTTGATTTCGGCCTGAAACTGAGCGCGCTTAACTTCAGTTTCTCTTGTGGATGCTGCGATGTCAGCTTCGGAAGCAAGACGAACTTTCTCGCCCTCTTGCATCGCGAGCGCTGCTTTGATCTTTGAATCGCGCAGCGCTTCGGCTTTACCAATCTCAGCATCGCGCTGGACTTCTGCTGTTCGTCGTTGGCCCAGTGCATCGAGATAACCTTCCTCGTCAGAGATCTCCTGAATCGTCAAAGCATCGAGACCGATTCCCATCTTCTCCAGATCGCCGGCGGCCTCAGTGGTCAACTTCTGCGCAAAGCTCTGTCGATCGTTATTGATCTCTTCGACGGTGAGTGTTCCGAGAATCGCGCGCAAGTGTCCTTCGAGAGTTTGAAACACGAGCTTATGAAACTCTTCCGGCTTCATTCCCAGGAAGCGTTCCGCGGCGGCGCGCATTGAATCGTCGTCGCCTTTGATCTTCACGTTGGCGACGGCCTTCACTGACACTGGCACACCTTGCACGGTGTAAGCGCGCGAAGTTGCGAGCGGCACTGTTAGTACGTTCAAACTGAGGTATTCGACCTTCTCGAGAAACGGAACGATCAGAGTCGCGCCGCCTCGGACGAGCCGGTAGCCGACAGCAGTGCCATCAGCGAGTTTTCGCGAGCGTCCGGAAATGACCGCAGCCTGGTTGGGTGAGACTTTGATGTAGTTTCGGCTGATCAGCATCAGTGCGATCAAGAAACCGATCACTACAACTACGATCACAACGGGGATGAGTAGATTCTGAAAGTCGAGCATGGCTGTTACCTCAAATTGCTAGTTCGTAGTTTTATAACTGTCGGTGTATGGAGTGACGATGAGAGAGTCGCCAGCAACCTCCTCGACGCGAACTGTGACGCCTGCTTTTATCTCGCGGTCGTCTCTGGCACGGGCTAACTTTTCGACGCGCTCTTCGCCGACGCGGCAGCTCACCTGGCCCAGGCTACCGGGGGCGATGGAAACTATCACCTGCGCGGTGCGACCGATCAGTTGCGTTGTAGTGACGGAAGTTGTTGATTGTTGCTTGTAAAGAAATCGCGCAAAGAGTGAGACAACGCCGCCTAGCACGATGCCTCCCCCTAAGCCTATCAGCGAACTCGCAACGATCGATAGTCCGGCTTGAATTCCGATCGCACCAAAGCCTCCGAACGCAGTGACAAACACGCTTATGACGCGGCTGTCTAGAAAGGCATGACCGTCAGTACTGCCGTCGAGTCCCGTCTCAAATCCGAAGCTATCGAAAATATCTCCAACCACGAGGGATATGAGCAGGAAGACAAAACCCAGCGTGGCGATGCCGAGAAACACAATTAAAGGGCTAAGATTCGAGAGAAATTCAGGCACTGAGTTACTCCTCGAGTTGTGGTTTGAGCCCGGGAACCCGTAAGACTATCACTATCCTGTTAATCCTGCTCTAATCCTTGTAATCCTGTCAAAAATGATCTCAAAAGCCAAAGTACCCAGGATCCATCAAATACCAGTTGATCAATCCCGCGACAATCCCGACCGCGAAGACAGCCATCACCACCAATTTTTCTCTCGTAGTCTCTGGCTTGCCGAACATTGAGGGAAAGAAAATAAGGAAGATTCCGCCTACGCCGATGAGCGGTGAGAAAGCGGCCATCTTCAGGGAGTATTCGCCCTCTGTCCGCAAGCTATACCAGCCGTAATAGATCAGTGCTATCGATATGAGGATTAACACAACGGCGAAAAGGCGTTGTTTGATGTACATGGTCTACCTCTGGGCGGTTAGGTAATTGACAGTCTCTTCGCACATGCGCTGCGAATCGTATTGTTCGCGGATTCGTTTTCGATTCTCAGCGCCGATTGTCGCACACAACGCGGGATCACTCGCCAGTCTCAAGATTATCCGGGCCAACGCCGAGGCGTCGCCCGCAGAAGCTAACAACTCGACGCCTTGCGGACCAACGACATCTCTGACGCCCTCAACATTCGTGCCCGCAACGGCCAACCCGGCCGCCATGCACTCAAGCACGCCATTGGGGCATCCTTCGGAACGCGAACTAAACACTCCAACATCGACCGCATTCAACAATCCCGAAACGTCATCTATGTGGCCCGCAAAGCGTATCGTGTGTTCGATCTCAAGTTCGTAAGAAAGCGCGAGCAGAGATTCATACGCATCGTCATGCCTGCCCGCCAAAACAAGCACCGCGTTATCTTTCAATTCACTGACGACCTCTCGCCACGCTTTCAACAGCGTCTGGTGGTCCTTGTTCGAATGCAGGTTTGCGATCATGCAAGCGACAAAAGCGTCGTCATGGATTTCAAGACGCTCGCGCCATACTCCACGATCCGTTGCGGGCACAGTTTCTGAGCTCCCATTCTGAATAACACGCACTCGCGCGGAATCGACGCTCAACTTCTCAGTCAAAAAGCGCGCGCCGGCAGACGAATTGGAGATGAAATGCGCCACTCGCTTCACTGCCAAACGCTCCCACCACCTCTCAAGCGGCACTAACCCTTCATCTCTCTGGTTCCAAACGCAGACACGCGCGCCGGTGAATTTCCAGATCAAGCCGCAAGCAACGTTCGGAACCGTCGTGTATGGCAGCAGCACGTCCGGACGCGCCTTGCGCAACAACCACGACAGCTTCATGAGATTCAGCGAACGTTTCAATGGCCCCGCTGTAAACGGATAACCAACCACGCGCCAGCGGATGCCATGCCGTTCGCAGATGTCCGCCGCTGGACCAGATTTGTTGAATCCCCAAACCTCGACATTCGCACACTCTTGTTCGCGGAAGTGCCGCGCAAGCATTAACGCCTGGCGCTCAGCGCCGCCGAGCTCAAGGTTACCCAACACAAAAATAATGCGCTGATCTTTAAGAACAGTCTGACGTCGAGAAACCGTGTGCGTAATCTCGGTCCAGGGGTGGTGCGACACGTTCTCATTAACTCTCCTGGTCGCAGTTCGACGGTACGTGTCCATCAACATCGGCACCACAACTTCAGGCGAGAAAAGCTTTTCATATCGCGCGCGTGCCTCGCGTCCCATTCGCTTTCGCAACTGATGATCGGAAGCTAAAACCTTCATCGCATTCGCGAGCGCTTGCGAATCTCCGGGCGCCACGAGTATGCCCGACTCACGCGTCACGAGATCAGGAACACCACCGACTGCCGAGGCTATCACCGGAAGTCCGTGGGCCATCGCTTCAATAATGCTGTTCGGTGTTCCCTCCGCGAGCGTTGGTAAGACAAAAACATCCACACGCTGCATGAATGCATTCTTCTGCTGCTGAGTCTTGTAAGCGCCTGGCAACTCGCACACGTCGAGAAGCCCAAGCTCTTCGGCCCGCAACCTGACTGCTTGTTCTTCTGGACCAGCTCCGGCCAAATGCAACGACGTGTTGTCGAACTCTGATCGGACGCGTGCAAAAGCATCGAGTAAAACGAGCGGTCCCTTGCCTTTTTCAAGACGCGCCGCGAAACCAAACACGACCGTCTTAACCGCATCCGTGTCTGGTCCATCCACGTAAACTCCGTCTTCAACCAACAGCGGAAGCACTGAAATCGGATTGGACGGAACGAGTTTCTCTTCCCACTGTTGCGCCAGTCGCGGCGAGAGTGCCGCTACCTGCGAACAGAGAGGAAGCACTCTCGAGAAAGTCCGGTACGGAGTCTCAAGCTCCGGCATGTAATGCGGCGTTCCCAGTTCCTGATAGAGCACTGGAATACCCGCCGCTGCTCCGGCGCGAATCATCACGGCCGCACCGGGATCGGGTGTCATCACGTGAATCAAATCAGCACGGCAATCCTGAAAGAACGAGCGACAGTGTTTCTGATAGATGAGCGACAACGCGTGAGCAACGCTTTGCCACAACTTGCGACTCACTCGCAGAGGCTGGGGAGGCAGGCGCAAAAAGGTGGTGACCCAGTACGCGAGCGATCTGAGTCGTATTAAGAGACTGTGCAACAAGGGGTGCGAAATGATGGTGATCACTTCCACGCCCGCTTGTTTTAGCCGCGCGTAGTACTGATCGCTTTCGTCAGGCGCATATAAAAGGACGACGGTGGGACGGTGCCCTTGTTTGTGAAGATGTGTCGCATACGACACAAGAGTCTCGTCCGAGCCGCTAACAGGACCCGCGAAGTGGCTCTTGCAAAGGAGGATTTTCATGCTGATTGTGTTGGCATAATAAAAACCTTTGACAGGATTTCAGGATTTCGCAGGATTTACAAAGGATTCATCTTGTAAATCCTGCGAAATCCTGAAATCCTGTCAAAGGTTCGTCGTTGTCTCGCCGGATTCTAGCTGTTCGCGCGGCCCAATATCCAGAAAAAATCTTGTAACTTTTGCCGAACCCACGTGTTTTAGGAGACGTAGCGCAGCTTATGGCGAGCGAAGACGACGAGTTCACCATGCTGTTTCAGGATTTCTACCCTAGCCTATGCCGCTTTCTGGAGTGTTTATTGGGAGGCCGCGCGCCGCTGGCGCAGGATCTGGCACAGGAGAGTTTCCTGCAACTACATCGGACGGCGTGGGGAACTCTGCCGGCCGGTGAGGCGCGCTTCTGGCTTTATCGCGTTGCGCGCAACATGGCGATAAACGAGTTTCGCAAGTCAAACACGCGTTACCGGCTCTTTGATCGGGTTGTGGAAGCAATGAGGCCGCGAGCGCGCAACCCGGAACAGGAATACGAGACGCAGGAACGAAAAACGCTGGTGCTGGAAATGTTACAGACTTTGCCCGAGGACCAACGAACGGCGTTGCTGCTGAGAGAACAGGAACAGTTGAGTTACCGCGAGATTGGTGAGGTGCTGAACGTTTCGGAGAGCAAAGTCAAAGTTGACATCTTTCGCGCGCGTGCGGCGTTGCGGGAACGCTGGAGCAAGCGAGTAAAGACGGTCGGAGCAAGTGCAAGTTGAGAATTAGGTCTTAGATCTTTGGTCTTTGGTTTAGAACCCAAGACCAAGACCAAGCCAAAGCACCAAACCAAGAACCAGGAATTTATGAACTGCAATTTCACTGAAAAAGTTTCTTCGTTGATTGATGGCGAGTTGAACCAGGCTGAGATGCGCGAGGTTGAGCGTCACCTGTTGAGCTGCGTTGAGTGTCAACAGATGCGCGCTGATTTTCTGAACCTGCGCAGCCAGATCGCCAATTTCGAAACTTCGCTGCAACCCACTGTTCAGAACCGCGCACTCAAAAAGATCTTGTCAGTGGAACGCCGCCGTCCGGCGCTCGGGCTGCAATGGGGTTTTGGAAAGGCCGTCGCATTTGCTTCGCTGCTAATCACTGGCCTAATCCTGGGTCTGCTGCTTTATCAAAATAGCAATTCACCCGGGTCCCAGCCGGAATTGAATGCGGAAGTTCAGGCTCCATCTCCAGTGCCCACTGCCTCCGTTGAACAACAGAAGCAGGCGACGCCGGAAGAATCACCGCAACCCTCGTCGGGCAAAGAGCAACCGGCGCCAACTAAAGACGACAAAGAATCAAACAATCCGCCACCCAAAGCGCCATCAACTCCAAAAAAGATAGTGCGTGAGCCGAAACCCGGTGAACAGTTTGCGTCGATTCCCGAGCGCGTGCGCTCTGCTGACGCGGAAACAATGACCGCGATGCACTTCGAGAAATCTGAAACGTTGTTGCGTTCGTTCAGAAACGTTCGATTAAACGAAGCTGGAAGCGTTGCGGAGGTCACCTACGAACGACAGCGCGCGCAACAACTGGTCTATCAAAACATGATGTTGCGGCGCGAGGCTGACGCGCGCGGTGACGTCCAGGTTGCATCGTTGCTCGAAAGTCTTGAACCAATACTTCTGGATATTTCAAATCTTCCGGACAAACCGGATAGTGACGCCGTGCGCGTTATTCGCGAACGCGTCGAACGCAAGAACATCGTCGCGCTGCTGCGAGTAAATTCAACTGCACTCGCTCGCGCACTCGATGATTAGTAAAAAACCAGTTCTTTTTAAGCGGATCACCTTAGAGGCACAGGGAACGTAGAGAGGCCATGTGCGTTTTTGATCACCGCTCGATCGCCTGCGCTCGCTCTCGGGTTCTCTGTGCCTGTGCGGTGAACCACGAATACCTTGAAGCAATTTCATATCGATTAAGGACGACGATCAATGAAGCACTTAGTTAAGCATTACCCCCAAATGATATTTTTTCTGGCGCTGTTCGCCGCAACAGTATTCGCCAGCACCCAATTCGCGTTCGGTTCCGACCAGGACATCGTCAAACTGAACCGTTTTGTGCAGACCACTAAAGCCAACACCGCATCCATGCAGGTGTTCCGCGAAGGCCGCGACTTTATCGAATCTCAGAACTGGCAAAAGGCAGCCGAAAAATTTGCCGACTTCATCAAGGCTTATCCAAAAGACAAGGATCTCGACGCCGCACTTTACTGGTATGGCTACGCTTTAGAGAAGCAGGGTCGTAAGGAAGAAGCAGCAATCCCGCTACTGCGATTAATCGAGCGGTTTCCTAACTCGAACTGGCGTCGCGACGGACAAGCGCTGTTAGTCGTGCTTGGTCATGGAAAAGCGGTAGAGCAGGCGCTGGACCGCGACAACTGCGAGATCAAGATCCTCGCGCTACAAAGCCTTTTTCAGGCCGATCAGGACCGCGCGATCGGAATCGTTACTGATGCACTCAGAGCCAACCCAACGCCATGCCAGGGTTTTCAGGCCGCAGCAGTCTCAATGCTTGGCTCGCAACGTAACCCAAAAGTAGTTCCGATCCTGCTCGATATCGCGCGCAGTAATAGCGATCAGAAACTGCGTCTCACTGCCATCAAGCGTTTGGGTGAGCATCACAGCGAATCGATCATTGAAGAGCTCATCAAGCTTTACGACGGCGACAGCACGAAGGAGGTTCGTGCCCAGGTTCTGCGTGCGCTGGTTGAAAGTCGCACGCCCCGGGGCAGCGCCAAAGTGCTGGAGATTGCGCGCGCAGGCACTGACCTCCCGATCCGGCAATACGCAATTCGCTATGTCGGCGAGATGAAAGACGCCTCTTCACTCGACGAGCTGATTCGCATTTATGACGCCGACAAAACGAAGGAGATTCGTTTCCAGGTAATTCGCGCACTTGCTGAACGCGACGATGCCAAAGCACGCGCCAAGATTTTTGAGATCGCGCAGCAAGGCGAGACGCCCGAATTGCGAATCGAGGCGATTCGTCGCCTCGGCGATCGCGGGCGTGTCGCGCTCGACGATCTCATACGACTCTATTCTGCCGAATCAAACGTACAGATCAAACAAGGGCTGCTGCGAGCGTTTGCAGACAACAGCGATCCGCGCGCTCAAGGCAAGCTCTTTGAAATCGCACGTGGAACTGATGCAATTGAACTGCGTGGTTATGCGATTCGTGTATTGGGCAATAAAGACGACGAGCAGACCGTAAGTCAACTTGTTTCCATGTACGACGCTGAACAGAACGTGCAAGTAAGAACAGCGTTGCTCCGGGCGTTTGGCGACTCAAAACAGAAGAGCGCTGTCCGCAAATTGATGACCATCGCCCGCAACGATCAATCAGTTGAACTGCGCAAAGCAGCCGTCAGGTATCTGGGCGAGAGCAAAGATCCTGAGGCGCTGAAGTTTCTTGAAGACTTGTTGAAGTAATGCCGATCTCCATGCGTTCCGCGGCGTGGCGGTGAGCACTCCATATCTCATCACGTAGCTGACTGTCGCGCCGCGAACGCTGGGGGAAATTAGATATATCGCTCCTTTTCAATCCGGAGGAATCATGATCCGCTCTACCATTCTCCTTCTCGCGATCATCGGCGTCGCTTGTGCCGGCGATAATCGCGCCGTGCTCGCCGTCGCGGCCGCAGGCGACGACGAGCAAACACAATCCGCGACCGCCACTGTTCAGAGTTTCACGGCCGTCGAAGGCGCAGACTTCATGGCGAAGCTCGACGCAGCCCAGGCCCGTGCACGCACGCGCCAAACTCCATACTGGTCCGCCTACACCTTCGACGCGCGTCCAGGCGTAGCAGTCGATCCCGCGGTTCGCGAGTTTCACGGCTCGATGAACACGTTTGGCGACACAGTTGTGTTTGTCGGCACGACAGCCGACGGCAGGAGTGTCGAAACCAGAAATCTCGCAATCTTCCTGCTGCGCGATCCATCAGGCAACCAGATCACACGCATGGAGGTTTACAACCTCGAACGCAAACGCGAGTACAGCGGCTATCCCGTTTACTGGCTGGGCCGCGCAAACAACGAAGAGAGTTTGAGTTACCTGCGCGCTATCGCCGCCGCTACTCCACTCGATAGATTGAGTGAACGCGCGGTTCTCGGAATTGCGTTGCACGACGACGCGCGCGTCGGCGGCATGCTCAAAACCTTCGTGAGCACCTCGCCCAATCAACGTATTCGCTCGTCGGCCGTTTACTGGCTGGGCCAGGTCGGCGGTGAGCAAACATTTCTCGCTGGCCTCGTGCGCAACGATACCGAAGAGATCAAGCTGCGACGTTCAGCGGCGCATGCGATTGGACAAAGCCGTGAGCGCGGCATGATCCCGACGCTTCAAAACCTTTATGAAACTGTTAAGGAAGTCGAGGTCCGCCGGAGTGTGATTTCAGCAGCAGGCCACAGCGTCGACGAGCAGCCGGCGTTCGCGTTTCTTCTCGGCATCGCGAAAAACGATCCGGATTGGGAATCGCGCCGCACGGCAGTGCGTGAACTCGGACACTTCAAAACCGAAACCGCGGCTGACGAGTTGATGAAGATTTTCAAGACCGATTCGAACCTCGAAGTCAAAAAAGCGGCGCTGCGATCGCTCGGCGAAACGAAGAACCCGCGCGCGCAGGTTGGACTTTTCGAAATCGCACGGGCGGATACCAACTCCGAGCTGCGAAAAACCGCGATTCGCACGTTGGCACAACACGGCGAAGGGGCGGTTGACGAACTATTGAGGCTGTTTGATTCGGAGCAGGTGCCTGACATCAAACGTTCGATATTGCAATCGCTGTCAGAGACCAAGAGCCCGCGCGTCGAAGACAAGTTGTTTGAAGTAGCGAAGAGTAACGATACGGTCGATGTGCGCCGCCAGGCCATTCGTCTTCTCGGCGAGCGAGTTAGCAAGCGGAGTTTCGAGTTTTTGAGTCAAACGGCGCAGAGCACCGATATACATGCGGAGGTGCAGGTCCAGGCTGTGAGATCGATCGCTGAACGGCGCACACGAAGAGACAGTGCCGATCCTCATCAAGATCGCCCGAACTCACCCGAATCACCTCGTGCGCAAGCAGGCGATACGTTCGCTCGGTGAATCCGGTGATCCGAGGGCGGTTGATTATTTCAAGGAAGTACTGACGAAGTAGAGGCGCATTTAGACAGGATTTCAGGATTTTTCAGGATGAACAGGGTAAATCCTGAAACAATCCCGCAATCCTGTCTATTGCGCCTGTTAATACTCACAACCCCGCAAGAATCTTCTTCCAGCGAGCCCACGCATCGTCGCGGGCTTTCTTGTTTCCCTTCCAGGTCGCGAGCGCTTTCTGATAATCAGCCTGCGCTTTATCGTCAGCCTCTTTATTACCAGTTGCTTGTGGCGCGACAGGCTCGGGTGCGTCGCCGGCCCTCATGAAACCGTGACCCGAGTTTTCATAAGTCACCGGATCGAAAGTCTTCTTGAGTTCGGTCATCGCTTCACTGGTTTTCGGCAGCGTCGCGTTGATACGAGCGTCGTTGCTGGCGTAGAACCCGTAAACCGGAGCCTTGATCTTAGCGAGTGCTTCTTTGTCTGGGGTGCCGTCGGCCGCTGCCGGTCCGGATCCATAGAACACAAAACCCGCTTTGATGTTTGGGTTGTTAGTCGCATACCGGAACGTTTGACTGCCACCCCAACAGTAACCCGCAACAACAACCTTTCCATTCGACGCCGGGAGTTTTGAAACGTAAGCCGCTATCGCATTCAGATCCGCCGTGACCTGATCCGGCGGCAGATCGCGAACCGCCTGGCCAATCGCCTGTCGATCGAGTGAGCTGGTGCCGCCGCCGTTTGGTCCCATTCCGGAAAGAAGATCCGGCGCGATCGCAACGTAACCCGCTTCGGCGAGTTGATCGGTGAGACTCTGGATCCAGTCACTCAGTCCGAAGATCTCGTGGATCACGACCACCGCCGTCGCCTTATTCTTGTTTTCAGGATAGACCACGAAGCTGTTCACTTCGCGCGTCCCGTTTTTAACTTTCACCCACTCCTGATGGCGCGGCGACTTCGCCAGTTTCTGTTTGGCCCACTCCTGAGACACCATGGGATCCGGCGCCGCCGCCGGTGTGCCGTGATGGTGGCCGGACATATCCTGTCCATAAGCGATCACTGAACATAGAAACATTAACGCTAAAACATTGGTCGTTGATTTCATTTTTCTCCCGTACCTTCTTCCATTGACCCGGCGCTACCGCGCTCGGTTCTGTAAGTTGTCACTTCACGACGTCGAAATCGATCCACTGGACCACCGGCACTACTTTGCTTTTCGGAACCTTGTCTGTGATCACAACCTGCAAATAGTAATTGCCCGCTTCAAGATCCGGGCTCAGACGCACCGAACCACTGACTAACAGGCGACTCGAATCCGTCTGCTTACCGGCGCTAATCGGCGCCTCAGGTCCTGAATAGATAACTTTGCCGTCGCGAAACAACCTGGCTTCCATAACCAAATTGCTGGTGCTCGGCGCGTTGT
The DNA here is from genome assembly GCA_963800055.1 of uncultured Acidobacteriota bacterium. Lineage (GTDB taxonomy): Bacteria > Acidobacteriota > Blastocatellia > Pyrinomonadales > Pyrinomonadaceae > PSRF01. Next base: position 105,941 of record CAWCZP010000021.1, on the reverse strand, counting down.
AAGTCACAAACGCAAAATGAAGATCTGTGTTTGGATCGAAACTTCTTGCGCCCGGGTGTTCTATAAAGTCGCTTACGTCGCGTCCGGAAAATTCAGAAGCCGTACCCAAAATAATTCCCGAAACAGCCAGTCGCTTCTTGTTCAAATCCGGAACTTCGACGAACTGCCCTGCGGAACCGATCTTCGCTGAGTTTCTGTCGCGCGTTGCGATTCGCACCTGATAAGCGCCGGGACGCTTGACCGGCATGTCCAGCTTCAGTGCCATACCGTTACGCACTGCCTGTTCGTAATCAAGATCAGTAAGACTGATAGTAGCGCCACGTGAAAACTGCTCGACCACCGTGCCATTGTCACCAAAGATCACGCCGTGCAGTTCGAACGATGCCTGTCGCCTCTCGTCCACTTTCTCGAACGTCAAACCCCTGGGATCGATATAAACAAAGGATCGGACCATCGACCCTGAAATCTTATCGTTCGTAAAAAACGAGACCAGGTTGACTTCGATGTCCTGCGCACCAAAGGGCGACATCAGCGCAAGGTTAGTAGAGGCGGGATTCAACCGTTGGACAGGACCCAACTCTTCCTCGCTAACGCCGAAAAACCCGTAGCGTGTTCTCAGCGTCAGCCCGGATCGCTTTACCTTGGCTTTAATGTGATGGAAACGGCGGTTGAAAGTTTCGTTCGTGGGCCGTGTAACCGATCAGGTAGTATCCGTTCTGCTCCTGCAAAATGCGTGGCAGCTCGAAACTATTCGAATTGCGAACTTGAAAGCCACCGGTTTGTCTCGCAATCAACTGACCTCCCTCGCGTCGCCGCCAAAGCAGGTCGGAACGGCTGGACAGGATGTTGTTGATCTGCGCGTTCATATTTTGCCGGCTCAAGCGAATGTTGTCGGCCGCAGTGATACCAATGGGCTGCAATCCCTGCGTATCGACGGCGTAAATAACAACCGAGGCTCGGATTGCTTTTTCAGCAATCTTTTGGAGCAAATGGTGAAAGTTGATGGTATTCGGGAAGGTGTTCAACGCATCGTTTGCAAACCTTAATTCCTGACTCTCTATGGGAAGACTGTCTGACAGAAGGACCATCGACTTGCGACCTGGGAGCTGGCCCATCGCGTCGAGGATGAACCGCAAGGCCTTGAATGTGTTGAAGTAAGAATTCCCTCCACAGCTCAACTCGGAATCGTCAAGGAAGGATCTGTCTGCGTCGAAGCGAGGAATGACACTCACGCCCGCGCGACTACACATGTTCCAACGCAACCGCTCCACCGCACGGTTCAAAAGGCGCTTATCATTTGTGAACTGTTGCAGCGCGCCTAATTCACCACTCGTGCGGATGACTGCCGCGAGATCGTTGGGTTGCAGTTCCTCCGCTATAAACTTTCGCAACTGCCTCCGCACCTGATGCATGCTTTCCGCCGAAGTTCCAAGATCGTCTACCACAAGGGCGACTGTTCGGCGCGGGTCGTCGCGCTTCAAAGGAGGAGTCGGAGCAATCTCGGTAGGCTTTACTTTCCCCAGCGGTTCAGCAGTCGGGTTCGAAACGTTCGAGATGTAAGCGAAGCTGGTGATCGTCTGTTTTTTTCCGTCTTCGTAGATCTCGAAGTCGTCGGCTGTTAAATTCGGCACCACCTTCCCGTCTTTGGTGACGGAAACATCGACCTGGACCAGGTTCGTTGTGATCCTGACGACATCATCGTCTTTATCGTCGCTTGCCTTCTGGGGTTGCGGTGGGGCCGCAGGTTTTGTTTGGGAGAGGGCGGTTAGAAAAACGCAGAACAACACCAGCAGGGCGAGGATCGCTTTGCTCTTCATCGGGCAGTCTCCTTATGCTTTAACAGCGCGTTAGGGAGAGCAATTGTGCTTAGTACTTTGTGCTTGTGTTGGTGGCAAGTGTAAATCACAACCTTCAAAGTACAAAGTACAAAGCACAAAGTACAAAGACAGTTAGTGAAACTTCGAAGGCACGTTGGCACGCCCCCATTTCAGCACCCGGCTCATCCACACGAGCTCGTCCAAAAAGTCTTTAGCACGCTGCTCAAAGGCCGTGTCGAGCAGTTTCCCCTGAGCGTCAAATAGCTTCTCAACCTTGGGAAAATTCAAGTCGCTGAAGGAAACTGCCAGGCCCAACTCACGCACCATCGGCACCATCGCCTCGATGACACGCGTGCCTCCCCATGGACCAGCCGAGACGCCGACGAACGCAACGGCTTTGTGAACGTATTCTCGCAGCAGCAGATCGAGTACCGCTTTTAACGAACCCGGATATCCATGGTTGTACTCAGGCGTAACGATCACGAGGCCGTCCGCCTGAACGATCGCATCCCTCCACTCCGGAAATCGGTCTTTGATTTCCTGACCGTAATCGTCGTGCGGTAAATGAAAATCGACAACATCAAACAACCGCGTTCGAATCTCCGGCCGCTTCTCCATCTCACCAACGAGCCACTTCGCCACAAATGCACTCTTCCTCAACTTGCGACTCGTTCCGAGCAACACGGGTATGTTTAGTTGGTCCATTCTTGTCTGCCTCTTCTGCCTTTTGTGGCCTCATTTCATCGTCATGATCGCTGCCCAAGTTTCAATACCGTTCCACAGGTTCTGCAATCGAATGTTCTCGTTCTCGGCGTGCTGGTTGTTATCGTAATTTGCAATCGGAACTGAGATCGTCACAGTCTTCAGTCTCTCGGTGATGATCGAGAGCGGAAGACTACCGCCCGAAGTTGGCAACAACACGATCTTGTCCGTCGACGTAGATTGCACCGCTTCGATGACCGACTTCGATATCGGCAAATCCATGCGCGTGCGCTCCGCGTTGTAACCGCCGGCTCGCGCGTTGACGCGTGCGAGCAGCGGATACTGAGTGCGCTCGGCATCGGTGGGTTCGCGATCGATCACGTGGTAACCCTGTTTGCGAATGTGATCGATCAGTCGCTGCACCTGACGGTTGTGATCGTTTCCTTTGACGAGGCGTAGATCGAGCACGGCGGTGGCGGTGGTCGGAATCACATTGCGAGCGAGGTTTCCAACATCGCCGGTCGCGAAACCGTTGATATTCAGCGACGGCAGATTGATTAGCTCGAGCAGAGCTTTTCCGCCGCCTTCAGTGTGCTTGATGCCTAACTGTTTCTTCAGCTCCTCGTCGTATTGCGGCGCCTCTGAAATTGCGCGGCGCTCAACTTCGCCGAGCGGCTCGACGTCGGCGTACCAACCATCGATCGTGACACGTCCTTCAGCGTCTTTCATCGACGCGAGCAAGCGCGCGAGCAAATTCCCGGGATTAGGCGACCAGTTTCCGTAGTGGCCACTGTGCAACGGTCGCTTCGCGGCGTAGACCGTCACGTCGACGTTTGTGTCACCGCGCGCGCCGAAAACTACCTGCTTCTTCCCTGACTGGTGCACTGGTCCATCGCAGATGATCCACACTTCGGCTTCGAGCAGTTCCTTGTTGCGATTGATGATTTCAGCAAGGTGTGGCGAGCCGGCTTCTTCTTCGCCCTCGAAAAAGAACTTGATGTTTGACGTGACTGGTATCCCTTTATCTTTGAGCGCACTGAACGCGGTAAGAATGGCCATCACTCCGGCTTTATCGTCGGACGCCGAACGCGCGTAGATGCGCCACTCCGGGTTGATATCGGCGCCTGGAGTTGGACCAGGCACGACTTGTCCGCCCGCTTCGATCGCAGCGGTGCGAAAGACAGGCTGCCATGGCAACGTTCCCGACCACTGTTTTGGATCTGTCGGTTGGCCGTCGTAATGCGCGTAAACAAGTATCGTGCGTTGCGCGCCGGGCACTTTCCATTCGCCGTAGACTGCGGGCGGCGTGTCTGGAGTCGGGCCTTCGAGCAGGCGCGGATTGAGTCCGCGTTGCTTCATCATCTCGACGATGAGCGCGGCGTTCTTGCGGATGTTTTCAGTGTCGCTGGCGACGTTCGGGATGGAAAGGAGTGTCGTGAACTCCTTCAGGATCTGATGTTCGTTCGCACGTCGAAACTCGCGAACTTTTTCCTGCGTGGTCTGGGCGAAAAGAGAGACGGGTAGAAGGATCAGAAAGAGAAAGTGGCGCAGCAGCATTGCGGGATTATCTATGCGGCCGCCTCGAAACACAATAGGTTCCTATAGGAACTTATAGGATCTATCTTTCTCCAGGTTTCACAATGCCGCCATTGTCGAGCGCCGTGTAGACATCCGCGCGAAAACAATCCGAGCCAAGGATCGGAATGCGGGGTCAGAAACAGGCTCGCGTAAACTTTCTCGTTCAGCTTGTCCACATTATGCCGAGCGGGATCTCTCATCAGCCACCCGTACAGCTTTGAGTGCAACAAGTATTCGTTGCGAACTGTATCGAGTGCGATCAACTCCTGAAACTTGCGCAGCAGGCGCGCCATCTCTTCGTCCGTCAGCGAGGGATTCTGGCGTTTGATCAATCCGATACTGCGCTGGTCGAGCATTGCATCCGACGAATGAAGCGCCGCGATCTTTCTCCAGGCAGCTTCGTCAGTGACCTTTCCCAACTCCTCTGTAGTCACAGTCATCGCGCGGAGTATACGTCGTCTCAGTAATCGCTTTCGTCATTGCGAGTGGCGAGATCATAAGTGCTTCGCCATTCGTGCCTTCCATCAACTTAAAACCTTCAGGAACTTTGCCGCCGATTTGCTGAGTGTCTTTTAACCAACGTGCTGACGTTTTGTTGTGCCGGTCCTGGTAATAACTAGTCAGGACAACTTCTCTATCCCAGTTCTTCTTTCCAACGAGCGATTGATAAAGATCTTTGGCGTGAACGAGTCCGCGAAGGAAGGCTTGTGGACCATACAAACCTGGAAACGCTTCAATCGGTCGAGCCTGTGAATCGAGTACGTAATGAATGCTGTTGCCGGTCAGCGTTCGTTCGAGTCGTCGTCCGTCTCCGTAATCAATCGTGACCTTCGGCACCGGACGCACGGACTGCCAATGAAGCACGTAATGTTCACGCAGATAATCGGAGATGTTGGCGTTTGGGTAGAGCACGGTGCGGAAGAATCTGCTGTTCGCGCAACTAAACTCGTCAGTCAGTTTTCCGAGAAGCCGCAACGAGAGAATCGGTTTGTTCGTCGCCGCAGAGACTTTCTTCGCTTCCTCCAGATCCGTGTGCCAGTAGAGACCGGCGATGTAGCTGTTCTTTTGCTGGGCGACTGTGTCGAGCGCCGTTGCGATGCGGTGCCATTGCTCGTCTGGTCCAACGGACGGGTTCGCAATGTGGCGCTGGATCTCGACGCGATACTGATCCATCAATGCTTTCAGACCGGCGGGCCCGAGTGCGCGCAGCTCTTCGATCGCGGGCGATGCCTCGGCGGTGTTTTCTGAAACCGCCTTCCGGGCCAGGGCCTCGGCAGAGTTACTTGCGTAAGAAATTTGCGTTGAAAACAGGGCCAGCAGGAGCAGCGAAAGGAAGGAGAACTTCGAGTTCATCGGGACCTCCGACACGTCTGGGATGTGGGAATTACGGGGAAGAGTGACCGTTTGAAGCTGGAGGGCGGACCGGGGTTGTCTGGAGGTAGATTTCGACGCAAAGACGCAAAGAAGAACGCTTACTTTTCTTTGCGTCTTTGCGCCTTTGCGTCGAAAATCTGCTGCGAAAATCTTCTTAATCCAACTGCCTACGCACCTTCGTCGGCAGCTTGTCGTGGACGAGCTGATAAGCCGTTTTTAGCAGCTCTTTTAGTTCGCGGGCCGGCAGGGCGTTGAGGTTCTGAAGCGCGACCCAGTGATACCTCGCGACATAGGGCGCGGGAATAATTCCTTCCTGTTCAACCAGTTCGGCAAACTTCTCAGGCGTGCATTTGAACGAAAGCTTCGTGTCACTTCGGACCGAGACCCGCCACCGCAAACATCTTGTTCCCGATGCAGAACAACAGGTCGTTGCCCCATTGGACCCTCTCAGTTGCATGCGGCATTGAAAGACAATGTTTGCGAATTTGTTCGAGGTCCATATTTGCTCACTTACTTCTTCATCAATTCGAGCACGGCGGAGGTCATCGCTTTAACTCCGGTCCGCAGAGTCGACTCCGGCACTGGAGCGAAAAGCGCTGAATGCAAGCCCGGCAGCGGCGCGCCTGTCTCTCGATACGCCTTGACCTTCGCAGGCTCCGACGCACCCAGCCAGAAAAGCGTCGTCGGAATCTTCTGGTCCAAACTGAAGTAACCAAAATCTTCGCTGGCCATGATCGGCGCCACTTTCACAACGTTATCTTCGCCAAGCGCCTGCTTGAAAACTCCAGCCAGACGTTCGCTCAACTCCGGGTTGTTGTAAGTTGGACCAGTGCCTTCACTAACCTTCACCTCTGGAGCGCGATCTTCGGGAATGCCTGCCGTTGTCGCAACTCCCTCAACGATTCGTGCAATCGACGCCAGGATGCGCTTGCGCACTTCTTCCTTGTAAGCACGAACAGTCAACTGAAGATTAACTTCGTCAGGAATGATGTTGTAACGAGTGCCGCCGTGAATTGATCCAACGGTAACCACTGCTGGATCGAGTGGAGAATTCTCACGACTAATAATTGTTTGCAGCGCCATCACGACCTGCGCCGCTACGACCACAGGATCTTTCGTCGCTTCGGGCATCGAGCCGTGCCCGCCGACGCCTCTGATCTTGATGTCGATCGAAGTCGCACTCGCCATGGCATATCCAGGCGTGTACCCAACCTTGCCCGTCTCCAATTCAGGCTTGTCGTGCAACGCGATCGCGAAATCAGGTTTGGGAATTTTCGTGTAGAGGTTATCGCGCAACATCGCGTTCGCGCCGTCGCCCGTTTCCTCTGCCGGTTGGCCCAGCATCACGAGGGTGCCGCTCCAACGATTCTTCAACTCCGTGAGCAGCTTCGCGGTTCCGAGAAAACTCGTCATGTGGATGTCGTGCCCGCACGCGTGCATCACACTCACTTCGACGCCCGCGTCGTTCTTCATCTTCACCTTACTCGCATACGGAACTCCGGTTTTCTCTTCGACCGGCAGCGCATCCAGTTCTGTTCGCACGAGGACTGTCGGCCCGGCTCCGTTCTTCAACACTCCCACCAGCCCATACGAAACCCACTGCGCATTCTGAAACTTCCCGATTCGCTCTGTGACTGTAAATCCGAGTTTGCGTAACTCACCGGCAACGAACGCCGAGGTTTTTTCTTCACGATGCGAAAGCTCGGGCGCGGCGTGAAGAGCTTTGTAGGTCGTCAACAGCGCAGAGATGTCGCGGTCGATCATTGCATCGAGCGACGGTTGGGCGCTGGCGTTAAGCGCGGTCAGAGCGAGAACGGCCGGTACAAGCAGGAGATTGCGCATTAAGGTTTGCTCCAGAAGGTCGGACTAATTTCAATCACTAACGGTTTTTCGCTAACAGTTTTTTGAGCTCACTGACCCTGGCGAGATGATAATCGTCGTGCTCGGCCTGAAAAAATAACATATCGACGAGCCGCATCTGAACATTCAAGCGCGGATGCAAGCGCGGAACGAGCAAACATCTCGGGCTCGAGACTCTCGAGCCGTTCGACAATTCCCTGCCGCGCGGTGCGAAACGCTTTCAGGATTTCACCGGTAGCTATTTCGTTGTGGTGTGCTTCGAACGTCTTGCGATTCGACATGTCAGCCGCGTGCAAAGTCGTATTTCCGGCGAGATATTCGTCGATTCTTTGCATGACCAGGCTTTCGAGATCAAGGAGATGACCGGCGTTCTCCTGCATGGACCATCGCCCGTCTGCTTGAGCTGTGACTATTTCCGGAGACAGACCGGCGAGCAGATCTTCAAGGCGAGCGGGCGTGCCTCGCACGCGCTCGATCATCTCGGGATAAATGCCCGCGGGGAAGTCGAAGGTGAAGCGGCGATCAGTCCACTTGATGCGCATAGGTCCTCTCTGTGTCTCTGTGTCTCTGTGGTTGTTTTACCACAGAGACACAGGACACCGAGAAGAAATTCTAATTCCCTTCGCTGGCTGCGTGAGGCTGAACCAGTTGCCGGAGTTGTCTTTGAAGACCGCTTCGATGCCGTAGGGTCGCTCGGCGGGTTCGGAGAGGAATTGCACGCCCTTCGCTTTCAGTTCTTCGTAAGTTTTGCGACAGTCGTCGGTATTGAACACGCCCGCGCCGAGTACGCCTTTCTGCATGACCGCGCGCAACTGCTTCGTTGTCTCTTCGTCCATCATCATTCCCGGCTTCGGTTCGAACAGGATGATCTCGAAATCGGGTTGATCGTTTGTACACATGGTCAGCCAGCGGAAATCCTCGCCCACCATCGCATCGGTGTGGACTTTGAAACCCAACTTATCGCGGTAAAACTCAAGGGCGTCGTTCTGATTGTTCACGAATATTGTGGCGTGAGACATCTTGCGGATCATTGATCGGTTTCTCCTTGGGATAAAAGTGAAGATAAAAGATAGTCAGTTCCTCTGGAATCTGCTTCTTCGAAATTGCTTTTTTGACAGGATTTCAGGATTGAGCAGGATTTAGCAGGATTCGAGCTTGTGCATGACGAGGAAACATCCGGGCACTTGTCGCTTAGCGTGTGCGCGCTCGCGGTAGGTCATTGGCGCCTGACCGACGCTGCGATGAAAGAGAGTGCTGAACGAGCCGAGACTCTGAAAACCGACTTCGAAGCACACGTCAGTCACACGCAGTTCGTCGCCGCCGAGCAACTCTTTTGCTTTTTCGATGCGACGCTCGATCAGGTATTGATGCGGTGTTTTGTTGAAAGCTTCCCGGAACAGCCTGAGGAAGTGATAACGTGAAAAGCAGGCCTTTTCTGAAATCTGATCGAGGCTGAGCGGATGATCGTAGCAATGGTCGATAAAACTGCGTGCACGATCGAGCCGCTCAAGCGTTTCGAGATCGGCCGGCTTTCCGCTGTCAACTCTTCTAACCATTTTTACGGTTTTGGTGGTAACGGCTTCTGAAGCGCGGCATCGATGAACTCCTTGAGCCCAACATCGCTGCCGCCGTGTCGAAACTTGTAGTAGGTGGATAACGGCGCCATCCATTCCTTGCGACTTGCTTCGGTCTTCGGATCGGTTCCCGCGGCTGCAATCGCACGCGCATAAGCATCGATGATTCGGTCCATGACGACGTTCAGCTTCTCTAACGCTGCTTTGCTCGCGGGGGTTTCAGGCTTGTCTGCAAAATCCTTCTGATACGCCGCTGACATGGTCTTGTATGGACCCGACTCATAAGCAACAGCAAGAAAGTAATAGGTTGATGGAGTTTTCTTGATCTCGCTTTCGTACTGTGCCGCTTTCAACAACGAGTCAATTGCCTGATCCGGAGTGGACTTCAGTGTCAGAAATCCGACTGCGTAGTTGAGATAAGCCAGTGTGTCGTCCTTGCCCTTGAACGGGGCCCACTCTGTCGGAGATTTACCCGCTTCGATGGCTTGAATAGCTTTTCGCGCGTAGTCCAATGACTGCGCGTTGTAAGTCTCGTTCTTGGCTGAAGCGGCGAGGTATCCGGCGTACCCTAAGTCGATTTGAGCGCGGAGATAGTCGGGCTCATCGGCCAGGATCCTCGCGCCGGTGCTGTAGGCTTCCGAAAAGTTCTTCTCGTTTATAAAACCCGGAAGCTTGCGCTTGCGCTCGTCACGTTCGTAGGCCGCCACCCACTTGCTCAGATAGTCGGTGTACTGATCTTTGTCTTTCGTGTACTTCTGGAGATAGTCGCGCGCGGCCTGGTACGCGGCGGTCGGATTGGGGATACGGTTGTCGACAAATTGCTTGTAGATCGCGATTTTGGCCGGATCGTCGGTTTCCTGGGCGATGGCAATCGAGCCAAACGCCGCCAGCGAAACCGCCATAAACGCCGCCAGCACCAATCCTTTTACGAACACCTTCATGTCACGTTTCCTCCGCTCCTGGCTGTCTGACCCTTCACAGGTCGCCCATTAGACGCCGGAATGGCCGCTAAAGGTTTTATCCGGGTGAGGTTATAATCAGTTTCGCATCACATAATAAATAATGATCGCGACAAACTAAAGTGACTGACCACATAAAATTCTCGGGCCGCATACTATTTCTTACGGAAGATACCGCACTCATCCGCCAACAACTGGAAGCTCGCGACGAACCCGGCACTACGCTCGAAACTGAACTCGCCGGCCGTTTGCTGGAAGGCGATCTGCCCTTGATGAGCAATATCTCGACTGATGAGATCACGCCAGGCTGGGTTTGTTTTTACTACGACGAGACGCTCGGCCAGTACGTTTACGTCGGAATGCGCGACGGCGCAGTTAAAAAAGACGAAGTTAAAAATGGCGGGTTTGCGGTCGTAGTCTCGGGGCTTTCAAAAGGTTGTGGGTCTTCGCGCGAGACCGCGCCGTTTGCGGAGAAAGCTGCCGGAATTCAACTCGTGATCGCAAAGAGCATCGAGAAGATCTACGGTCAGAACTCGCAAAATATCGGACTGTTAACTTCAACCGATCTTGGTCTGGTCGAACGCATTCGACTGGGTGAAGAGATTCCGCTCGCCGAGTTCACCAAAGGACTCGACCCGATTTCGCAGGATATTGTTTCTTACGGCGGGCTGTTCAACTACAACAAGGCGCGGCTATCTGGAAAAGTATCACCGCCGCCGATCGAAACTCCTCCACGCCCGATGACAATCGTCGAAAAGATCATCGCTCAGCATGCGTTTGTGACTGCTGGAAAGATCGGTGTCGAGGCAGTGAAGCCTGGCGATGCGTTGTTCGCAGTGGCCGACGTGCGTTTCTCACACGAGTACGTGACGCCGATGGCAGAGTCGCTGTTCAAACAGGCGCTGGGTCCCGATGCTCGCGTGACTGAACCTGAATCAGTTTTTGCGTTTCGCGATCACCTGACTTTTCTTAGCAAAGTGATGTCGCCGAAGCATCGGGAGATGGGCCTGCTCGAGAAGGCCGAAGGCTTGGCGACCACACAACAGAGTTTCACTGCGAAACAGAACATCCGGCTTTACGGCGAGAATCCCGAAGGCGGATCTGAAGCCATCTGCCACAACGCCGTCGTCGAGGATCTCGCCTTGCCCGGCCAGATCGTGATCGGTACCGACTCGCATACATGCATGGCCGGCGTGCTCGGTTGTTTCGCTTTCGGTGTTGGTTCAACTGACATGGCGAACGCGTGGTACACGAAGGACATTCGCATTCGCGTGCCTGAGACTGTGCGCTACGTGTTGAAGGGGAAGAAGCGCGCTGACGTGGCGGCGAAAGACGTGATGCTCTACATACTCGCCACGGAGTACATGAAGACGAGCAAGGGCATCGGCAAAGTGCTGGAGTTTGCCGGAGACGACTTGAAAAACTGGTCGATGGACGAACGCGCGACGCTGACCAACATGGCCGTCGAAGCCGGCGGTACGACGGGAATAATCGAGCCTGACGAACTTACGCTCGATTACATCGTGGGCACACGCGGGCTCGATCCGGAAGTTGTGCGCAAAGGATTCACTTACAGCGATCCGGATGCGGAGTATGCGGCAGTGTTCGAGATTAATCTCGACGAGATTGAGCCGATGGTTGCGACGCCCGGCGATCCGCGCAATGGTATTCCGATCAACGAGCTCGAGGGAGAGGTTCGGATCGATGCCGCGTATGGTGGTTCGTGCACGGGCGGCAAGATGGCCGACATGGACATGTATGCCCAGGTGCTCGAGAACGCCCTCGCGCACGGGAAACGCGTGGCTGAAGGGGTACGACTGTACATTCAGTTTGGCTCGCAGAAGATCAAGCAGTACGCGCGCGCAGCGTGGCTATATCGAGATCTTCGAGCGCGCGGGTGCTGAGTTGATCGATCCGTCGTGCGGCGCGTGCATCAACGCCGGCCCGGGCGCCTCGCCTTCAGCCGAGACCGTTACGGTCAGTGCCCAAAACCGAAATTTCCCCGGCCGCAGCGGCCCCGGCAAACTCTACCTCGCCTCACCGTACGTCGTCGCCGCTTCCGCAATCGCCGGGAAGATCGTTGATCCTAAAGAGTTTTTGAATTAAAGACCTGTACACAAAGGCACAAAAGGCTTAAAAAGTTAACTAATCTTTTCTAAGTTTTCTGCCCTTTTGTGGCTTTATTTGTGCTTTTTGTGGCTAAGGTAACCTGAAACTTTTAGCCCTCACCTTGCACTAACTTACCGAGACAATGATGAAACGGCTGACGGTCGATGCACTAAATTTGGAAGCTCAGCCTGGCGCCTTCGCGGGAACCCTGATGAATAGTTCAGCAGACCTGGTTAACCGCGTGTGTCAGGGCGATTCCGAAGCCTTTCGTCTGATTTTTGAACGATACTCGCGGCCAGTCATCAGTTTCATCTTCGACATGGTTAACGACCGCGGCCTGGCCGAAGAGCTTACGCAGGAGACTTTCGTCAGAGCTTACCGCGCCATCGGCACCATGCGCGCCGAAACAAAACTCTCGACCTGGCTCTTCGGCATCGCTCGCAACGTCGCCCGCGAATCTCTCCGCGCCCGGGCCCGCGCCAACAGTCACGTCAATCTCGCCGATAAGTCAGTCATGGATTTGAGCGATAACAAACCAGTCCCAGTCGAAGGGTTGCTCAGCAAGGAACTGAACGAGCTTATACACCGCTCGCTGGCGACGCTCGACGACGACAAACGACTGGTATTCACGTTGAAAGTTTTCCACCAGTGCAGCTATGACGAGATTGCGGGAATCACCGGTTTCTCGCTAGCGAAGTTGAAGACGGATTTACATCGCGCTCGTGCCGAGATGAGAAAGAGGATCAGTTCTTACGCTGGAGTTGGTTATGAAGTGTGAAGTTTGTCAGGAGCTTTTGGAAGAATATCTCGACGGCGAACTTGCGGTCGTGGAGCAGGAGCAGATCAGCGCGCATCTGATCACGTGCGCTGATTGCTCGGCGAGTTTCGCGACGCTCACGGCTGAACAGGAGTTGTTTAGTCGTTACGATCGCGAGCTTGAAGTACCGCCGTTTCTTTGGACCAGGATCGCTCAACACACAGTTGCGGAGAAGAAGCCGGCGCGATTCGGCTGGCGTCAGCATGTGGCTAGTCGCTTTGCAAGACCGGTCGTCGCTGCTGCTGTGGCGATACTGCTGATCGCGATTGCAGTTGGAGTTTTGAACACTACGGACCCGACGCTACCGCGTGACGGTACTGACCTCACTAATCAGGCTTGGGTCGGGTCAGTACCGCAACGCGGTAGCGTCGGGTCGATGTTGCCTGGGACGAGCGAAGCGCAAAAACCAGATCCAATCCGCGTAACGCCACGACCGAAACGCAAAATCAAACCGCGCATCGCAATCGATCAATCCGACGTCCTGTCGTCCGATCTCGGCTACCTCGATATCTACGAACGAGACACAGCCAAGCACATCGAGCAAACACAAAACCTTTTACGCTCGATCAGAAACTTTCCAGTCTCCGACGGAGACGAAGAGATTGACGTCAGTTACGACAAGGCACTTTCGCGTCGCTTGCTAAACGAAAACGTAGTGTTGCGCCGCGACGCTGAGATGAAAGCAAAGTTTCCAACCAAGTCGCTCCTCGCAGACGTGGAACCGTTCCTGATCGATATCGCAAACCTCCCCGATCACGCGCGTCCTGAAGACGTGCGCGTGATTAAAGAGCGCGTGCAAAAAACCGAAATCGTCGCAGCATTGATGGGCTATCAGGGCCGGGACCCGAACAATCGTTAACGGAGAATTGAGGCTAAACAAATGTTGAAGAACGTTACATCGAATCAAAGAGTCGCGTCGAAGCGCGGGGTCTTTTCGGCATTCATTGTGATCGCGCTGTTCGCGAACGTCGCTGTGGGCCAACAGCGAGCGAGTACCTCAGCTGCTTCGTCGACTCGCTCGACTCAGCAAACCACAAATGAGGCGACCACCGTGTTTCGCGGTGCTCGCGATCTCATCGATGAGGGTCAATGGTCGAAAGCGCAGGAGAAGTTTGAGTATTACATCAAAACGTTCCCTAACGACAAGAGTATTGAACCTGCGCTCTACTGGCTCGCATACACGCAGCAAAAATTGGGCAGGTACGATCAGATGCGCGGGACGATTGATCGGCTCCTTCAGAAATATCCAAACACGACCTGGAGAGAAGATGCTCGCTTGTTGCTCGCGCAAATGTCCGGTAGTCCAGGCTTTTATGAAGGTATGACGCCGTCCCGTGCACAACGACAGTAACCGCGCCAACGATACACCAACCCCTCGTCTTACACACCGACTTACACACTCCCTCCAGATCGCGTTCGCACAACCTCCTCAACCTCCTCAACCTCCTCAAGCCATCTACGCGCCGGGAGTGCCCGGTTTCGACGCTTATCCCTCTTCCGGCAACGATGACGATCCCTGTGAATTCAAGATCGTCGTCCTTCAAGCTCTGTTTCAAACCGACTTGCAACGCGGAATTATGGCTGCCACGGATTGGCTGAAACCTGGCTCTAACCAGACGGCCCGTTGCAAGAGTGCCGCGTTGACTTTGTTGGGCCGAAATGGCGGCAAATCAGTGACGCCGGTAATTCTGGGTGTCGCGCGCAACGAGACTGATATGAAGTTGCGAGCGCGCGCAATCTCTACACTCGGCACAACGAATGACGACAGCGTGATCGATCCGCTGCGCGATTTCGCGCTCAACTCACCCGACAGCGAAATCACCGAGGCTGCCGTGTACGCGCTGAGCCAACACACTGGCGAGCGCGCGATCACCGTGCTCAGTGAAATTGCAGCCAATGGCAAAACAACCGCGCAGCGGAAGCTTGCGATCTCGAGCATCTCCACTCGACCAGGTGAGCCGGCCGTCGATGCTCTTTTCCGGATCTACGACGCGGATCAGAGTGTCGACATTCGGAAGGCTGTGATCTACGGGTTTGCGAATCGCCGGAGCGAACGCGCAGGCAACAGGCTCCTGGAGATTGCACGCAGTTCTGACAACGTCGAACTCCGCAAAGCCGCTATCGGCTCTATCTCGCGACGCGGTGGTGATAAAGCGATCGAGTTTCTTCTCAATCTCTACGACACAGAGAAGAACGAAGAAGTGAAAGATGTGATCATGAACGCCCTCGGCTCCGGAACAAGTAGTTTCTTTACCAATCCGGAGCTGGCCATGGTGGCGGCGCAGGCTGGCGGATCGAGCAGGATGAACGACGAACGCGTGATTACAAAATTGATCGAAATCGCGCGCGATCAAAAAGCCCCGATGGAGCGTCGCAAGAGAGCGATCGGTTGGTTGAGCCGGAGCAAGCATCCGAAGGTGCTTGAGTTTCTGCAAGAGCTGTTGAAGCAATAGTTCGGGGTCTTTGGACTTGGGTCTTTGGCCTTAGGTCTTTGGACTTTCAAAGACCAAAAGCCTAAGACCTAAGACCTAAGACCAAATTAATTTTATGATTTCAAGAACCATAACAGCGGCAGCACTCGTGCTCGTATTGTGTGGCGTCGTCCTGGGCCAGACGAAGAATTTCATTCCGGTCGAGGGCGCGAATCTCAAGGCGAAGCTCGACAGCGCGATCACTGCGGGCAAAGCAAATGCGCCTCAGGGCCGATTCTGGGTAGGCTACCAGTTTGAACCACGGCCGGGAGTCGCCGTTGATTTCGAGGTCGTCGACAGCGCGGGCGGCATTTACATGTCGACGGATGGCACATCGATGATGTTTGACCCGACTCACGAAACGCGCGAGCTAGGGTTGTTTTTGCTCTACGATGAAGGGCGCGAGCGGTTTACTCGTGCTGAAGTCTACAATCTTCGTCGCCAGCGTGAGTTCAGCGGCTATCCGGTTTACTGGGCCGGTCGCATCGGTAACGAAGAGAGCCTGAATTATCTGAAGTCGATCGTCGATTCATCCGCGGCCGAGATGGACCGGATGTCGGAACGTGCGGTGTTCGCCATTGCTTTGCACGACGATGCGCAAGTGGATGCGATGCTGAT
The DNA here is from genome assembly GCA_963800055.1 of uncultured Acidobacteriota bacterium. Lineage (GTDB taxonomy): Bacteria > Acidobacteriota > Blastocatellia > Pyrinomonadales > Pyrinomonadaceae > PSRF01. Next base: position 90,062 of record CAWCZP010000021.1, on the reverse strand, counting down.
CGAGATGATCCGGCGTCCCATTGAAGAGGCGGTGCGTTGGCGCGTTATTTACTGGCTTGGACAAACCCCCGAGACTCAAACCAAAAACACGCTGTTCACCGAGCTTGTTCGTAACGCACAGGAAAACCTCGAGGTTCGCCACAGTGCAATGTCGGCACTCGCGATGAGCCGGTCGGCCGGCATGCTCCCGCTCTTTCAAAACCTCTTCGAAACGATGCCCACGCGTGAGCTGAAGCGACGCGCGCTCAAAGGCATCGCACGCAACGACAACAGCGACGCCGCTGCGACATACCTGATTCGAGTCGCGGAAGCAGATAAAGATTTCGAGCTGCGGAAAAGTGCGATTGCCAACCTCGGACGCGTAGCGGGGCAAAAGAGTTTGGGCGCACTTACAAGCACCGTCGATGGCGATACAGAAATCGAGCTTCAGAAACAGGCTGTGCTCGCGATTGGCAGACGGTCGAAGGACGAAGCCGTGCCCATATTGATTCGTACTGCACGCAGTCATCCGAAGATGGCTGTGCGAAAGGTTGCAATTCAGGTGCTTGGGCAGACTGGGGATGCACGTGCGATAGCGTTTTTTAGCGAGCTACTGACCAAAGATTGAACGATGCCACAAAATGCGCAAATTATTATCGAAACAACTTTTGTGATCTTTGTGGCTCATTTGGGTGCAAAGTCGAGGCTGAACTCAGTTACTCGCTTCTCGAAGTTGTTCAAGTAATAGTTATGCTGTTGCTGGGCCTCCAGCAGCGCCTCGCCCTCCAGTCCGTCTGGTAAGGTCCTTGTGACGCCAGGGTTTCGCAAAAACGGAACTTCATCGCCGTCGGTTTGGAAAATAATAATGGGTCGCGTGTCTTCTTCGTCGAACGCTTCGTTCAAAGTCGCCATAAGAGCGCTGTACTGTAGGCTTCGCCCTATGCGAACTGTCTTACTGCGTCCGAAAAGATTTAATTTCAGTTTGGGCCGGTCTTCCAACGAGTCGAGTTCCTTCTTCAGGTTCTTCTTATCGCTCGTGAAATCAAGCAGTAGTTCAACGTCGTCCGTTACGATGGCCATTTGATCGCGTGGGCCAAGCTTGTCAACGAGAACCTTCGCGGCGGCAATGCTGTTTTTTAGATACGGCAACTGGCTGCCGCTGTAGTCGATTATCAAAACAATCGTGCGAGGCACGTTAAGGTTGTCGCCCTGTAAAAAATGGCCGACCTTTTGCGACGTACCATCCTCGGCAATTGAAAAATCCTCTGCGGTCAGGCCAGAAACGGCTTCGCCACGTTTATTTAGAACCGACACTTCGCAGCTCACGAGCGAGGTGTCGATCCGAATGATGTCACCTTCACTGACTTCCTCAACTTGTCCATTCGCCGAGTTGACCGCCGCATTTTTCTGAGGGTCCCACTTTAGTCGTTTAAGACTCGAACCGAAGTCTGTGATCTCCTTTTTCTTACGCGGCGGGGACTGAGCAAACGACACGGTGAGCAGAGTAAAGATCAAGACGGTCGGCAGACTTAGACTTATTGTGACGATGAGTGTCGGTTGGATGCCCTTGAAGCGCATAACTGGTTCAGAGTTCAAGCTTTAGCTTGTTCTTAAGAGCAGCCTAAAGGCTGAACTCTAAACTTTTCCAGAAAGCTCGGCGACAATTTCTCGGATGGCCTGGCGCGCTACTTCTACTTCTTCCGGCTTGAATGAGATTGCGCCGACAACGGCGTGACCGCCACCGCCGTAGCGTTCGCAGATCTTAGCGATGTTGTGAGCTCGAGGTACCGGCGCCCATGGATTTGAACCGACGGAGATCTTCGTGCGTTGTGTTCCACGCGTAAGCGCGACCGAGTAGGTCGTCTCTGGGTGCAGGTAGTAAGGAATGAACTTGTTGAAGCCTTCGTAACCTTCGTCAACCAGATCAAAGTGGACCACACCGTTCGCCGCGATCGCTTTTCTTCGCACTACTTCAAGAGTCTCGAGGTGCTGTTCGAATATCGGCTTGAAACGTCGCTGCACTTCGGAGCTGGTTGCGACTTCCTCGAGCGATTGAGTGGTCAGTTCACGAATGATTCGCTCGATAAATGAATCGTCTGGATCGGCTTCGATGACCTGCATCAACTGTAGCGCCGGCTCTTTCAACTCAACACATTGCGCCGGCGACTCGTAGAGTGCGCCGTCGATGATGTGCGCCCAGTGAACAAGCGACCTGATCGGTTCGGGGTTGAAGCCGAAACGCTCGTGAGCGACGTCGGCGATAAATTCAGTGCACGACTTTCTTGTTGGATCGAGAAATTTCCTGCCCGAAGTGTCGGCACGAAAGTGTGCTTCATCTTCGGGAGTGAGAAACGCCGACTCGTGATGATCGAACCACCACGTCAGTTTTTCAGAAGCGGCGTATTTGAAATCGACGATCGCGTTCTCGTCTGAATCAAACATGGTGAGGTCAAACAAGTTGCCGGGCCGGTGCAGCAGACCCGTGTAATTCACTTCAGCTTCCGGGTGAATTCGTTCTTTGTAGAAGCGCGTGAACGTCGCTGCGGAAGCGACCCCGTCAAAGCAGTGACCGTGGTACAGGAGGCGAAGGTTCATTGTGTAGGGAAGAGCGAGTCATTGGTCATATATCATTTGGCCAATAATCAGTTCTTACAAGGCTCGATCACGCTCGCCGTCGCATTACCGACTTTCGACGCGATAAACTTGTCGACTTCCTCCTCAATCAATTCGCCATTCACCACCCACGCTTTTTCTGCGAGCACGTTGCCGGTAGGACTCACCTTGTCGGGTTCGAGAAAGATATTCCACGGCGAACCCCACGATCGAGTATCGCCCGTGAGTTGCCGGTACTTGTAGTGAGGTGTATTTGATCTTGTCCGCTCTCGATTCTGATTCGACAACCACTGGATACGGTGGTCCAGCTTCGCCGAAGTAGGTGCGAACATCGGCGCGCGATGCATACTCGCTCACACCGATAACCTGAAATCCCTGCGCCTTGTACTTCTCATACAACTTCGCTGCAATCGGCGCCTCGAACTTCCAGTTTCCACACCACGGCGCAAAGTAAACAATCATGACCAGCTTCTTGCCGGCCATCAGCTTCCGCAAGTCTTCGGGTTTCTCCGTTATGACATTCGGAAGTTCCCAGTTTTCGTAATTCACCGTCTTCTCGGCGAGCGGTGAATATTCATGGGTTTGCGCAGCTGCGATTATGGGTGAAATGAGCAGTGCAAGAATCGAGAGGATGAACAGTTTTTTCATGGTAGTACTCCGTCGAATTACGAACGGCTAATTCGCCGCGCTGGCCGTTGCAGCTCCTTCCGAGAGCAACGGTTTGACTGCGGCCTCCCACCCGGCTTTGTCTCTGGCTCCGATAATCTTTTGACGTATGCGACCCTGGCGATCGATCAGGTAAGTGGTCGGCAAAACCGACTGCGCGTATTGCACTTTTGCATCACTGCCACCGAGCAGCACCTGATACTCAAACTTCGCGACCTCCGCCTGATAAGTGTTTACATCGTCAGCGCTGTCGTCGAGAGACGCGCCGACGATCTTCAGGCCCTGCGATTGTAGTTCGGCCTGAAGTTCGTTCAGCGCGGGGATTTCTTCACGACACGGAATGCAGTAAGTGGCCCAGAAGTTAAGCAGCACAACCTGGCCCTGGAGATCCTTAAGTCGAAACGGCTGGCCCGCGAGTGTTTGAAACTCGACATCGGGCGCGGGTTCGAACTTTGCGTTTGCCGGCGGTGGCGTCGGCGCAGGCGTCGATTGTTGAAGTGTGAACAGACCCTCCAGGTTTGGAATCTTTGACATCAATGCCGAACTGGCGAGCCACGTTGATTGCCCGGTCATTACGAGCACGCCAACGAAGATCAGGATCACGCCTGACGCGACTTCCACTTTGTGCAGGTGCCTGCGAAAGTTTTTGTAGAAGTTGAGAAACTGATTGATGCCGAGGCCGGTCAGGAGGAACGGCACGGCAAGTCCCGCAGAGTAAAAGGCCGAGAGCACCAATCCGCTTTTCCAACCGCCACTCGTTGCTGCGAGACCGATGATTCCGCCGAGGATCGGGCCGATGCACGGAGTCCAGCCGGCGGCAAACGCAATGCCTAACGCAGCTGAGCCGAGAAAACCGCGCGGTTTATCGTCAGAGAAGAAGCGCGTGTCCTTGTAAAGGGCGGAGATCTTAAGCAGACCGATCAATTGCAAACCAAACGCGATGATGATGATGCCGCCAATGATCCGCACCCATGGATTGCTCGTGATTGCGGAACCGACAAGTCCCGCGGTGGTGCCGAGCAAAAGAAAGATGACTGACAAGCCTGCGTTGAAGGCGAGCGAGTTGAGAATCACCGCGCGACGACTGCTCACGCCCTGCTTCAAGTTATCGATGCTGACGCCGGAGATCAGCGAGATGTAACCCGGCACGAGCGGAAGCACACACGGTGACAGGAATGAGAGCACGCCTGCGGCGAATGAAATCCCGATACGAAATAAGGTAATGCCTTCGTCCATTTTTAGTATTTCCGATTGCCAATTGCCAATTGCCAATTTGACTGCGCACCGATCATCACATGATCGAATCTGGCAATTGGCAATCTTTTACTTTTCCTCTAACAACTTCTTAATCATCTCGCCGAGCACTGCAACCTCTTCTTCATCAGCGCCCAAAGAGATGTAACGCACCACGCCTTTGCGGTCGATCAAGAACGACGTCGGAATCGCAAACACGCCGTAATTAAATTCATTAACGTTGGAATCTGACACCGCGAACCCGTAACCTAACGAATTTCGTTTCCGGAAATCACGCAGATAAACAAGCTCTTGCTCCGGGTTCAGCGGGCGTCCGTCGCCGTGTCCATAGTACTTCGTCACGCCCAGAATCACGAGTCCCTTGCTCTTGTAAGTCGTCTGCCAACGCGCAAAGTTCGGAAGCGTGATCCGGCATGGACCACACCACGGCGCCCAGAAATCAAGCAACACGACCTTACCGCGCAAATCGGTGAGTTTCACCGGCTGTTGCTCGATCCACTGGTTAACAACCATCTCAGGCAATACTGCTTGCGACGACGTCCAACTTGAATCGAACAGTTGATCGACGTCAAGCGATGGATTGAGCCGGACCAAGCGGACGGTTGTTTCTTTGTAAAGATTTGCCGAAGGCAACGCGATCGACATGCGGCGCAGGTCGGTCCACGTGGCAAGCGCCAGATCTTTCTGATTTGTCTTCAAGTAAGCGTCAGACAGGTAGACGCCCGACTTAAGCAGTATCTCGTCGCGCCGGAAGACTTCCGTCTTGTGCGTCTCCGCGAATGACTTCGCCGCTGCCAGCATTTGCTTTGCGTGCGCGGCCATTGAGACGAAATCCTTCGCGCGCAGGTAGCCGTCGGTGATCACGAACTCCATCCGGTAACGATCGTCAGCATTCTGCGGTTGATGGCGAGCGTATGATTCGATTGCGGCTTTCGCTTCGGGAAGAAGATTTTTCCTGACCGCGTAAAGCACAACCACGTTGCGCGCGGCTTGTGCCTTTTGCCCGTCAGGCCCGTCAGGATTGCCTTTCAGGAAGAGGCGCATCGCCGCGAGCGCAGCGTCGGCGTCGCTCACGAGGTGATGAAGCAGGCCGAGGTAATAAAGATCGTCGCCGCCAAGTGGAGAACGAGACGCGAGTATTCCGGCGTTTCGGATCGCGAGATCCTTTTGCTCTTTCTTCGTTTGCGTCTCGAGTTTTGGATCGTAGGGCAGCTTCTGCTTGTTGAACTCCTGGTACCGTCGTCCGAGATAGCCGTTCGCGTCTTCGTAAAGTTCCTGCGCCGGACGTTTGTCCGCTTTAGTGTCAACTTTCGGTGCGAGGCCTTGAGCAAACGTCGACACTGTTGCCAGAAGTATCAGCAGTACAAGTGATGAAACTTTAGTCATTTGACTGATGCTACAGATCTCGGGAGAAAACGTTCAGGACTAAAAGGCGCGAGCAAAGGTGACGTAAAACCTTCGACGATTGCTTCTGAAATCAACTCACCAGTTATTGGCGCGAGTAGGATTCCGTTCCGGTAATGCCCGGTTGCATAAAAGAGCCCGTCAATTTCAACACAAGGGCCAAGAACAGGCAAACCGTCAGGCGAGCGCGGCCGCAGCCCCGCCCACGTATCGACAATCGGCAAATTGGAGATTGCAGGCGAGATTTCGTGAGCGTGCTGAAGAATCGAGCCAATGCCGCCTGCTGTCACAGATCTTATCGAAGCCGGCTTCTTCGCTGGTCGATCCCACCAACAAGCGGCCGTCACGGCGGGGTACGATGTAACCGCGACCGACTGAAAAGTATGTGACGCGTCAAATGCGGTTTCGCTTCGAGACAGACCATCTGGCCGCGCACTGGTTCGATCGGCGGATGCGCGTGCTTGATGAATCCCGACCACGTTCCCGCGGCAACGACTGCTTTCGAGCAATTGACCACGCCGCGGCTCGTTTGCACGCCAGTCAAACGTTTCCTCTCGATTATCAACGAGTCGACGTTGGTTTCAGTGAGAACAGTTACGCCGAGATCTGGCTTACGCTGTTAACCAAGGCGCTGAGAAGTCGCCGATTCTCGACTTGAATGTCTTGCGGAAAGAGCAGGGCGCCCAAAGTTGAACTTGAGATGCAAGGTTCGAGTTCGTGTGCCGCGGCTGGCGTTAGCAACTCAATCGGAAAGCCCTGCACGATGCTGGAAGTAATATCCTTTCTCGATCTCTTCCTGATCGTGTTCCGTTAAGTGCGAGATAAAGAGTTCCGGTCGTGTCGAGTTCAACGTCGATCCCGGTTTCATCGTGAAGGGCGGCAGCGAAAGATGCGTAGAGAATCGCGGCTGCGACAGGCAAGTGTGAAGAAGTCGCCTTTAGTCGCGGCCTCGACCTGCGGCAGCAGCATTCCCGCGGCTGCAAAGGATGCTTCGGCTCCGAGAGTTGCTCTTTCGATCAGGCAGACATCGCGCGCACCGCGTAGGGCCAGAGCACGCGCGATCGTTAGACCAATCACGCCTCCGCCGATGATTACAACGTCTGCAGAATGTTTGTTGAACACTGTGTTATCCTTGCAAACAATGCATCGTATCACACTGATTCCAGGCGACGGCATCGGCCCCGAAGTAGCCTCAAACGTAGTGCGAATCATTGAGGCGTCAGGCGTCGAGATTCAATGGGAAACCCATTACGCGGGCGCGCAGGCGCTCGAAAAGTTCGGCGAAACACTGCCGCAGGATTTGCTCGACTCGATCCTCCGCAACAAAGTCGCGCTTAAAGGCCCGATCACCACGCCGATCGGAAAAGGGTTCACTTCAGTTAACGTCGGATTGCGCAAGACACTGGATTTGTATGCGAACCTGCGACCAGTGCGCGCGCTGCCGAATGTGCAGTGTCGCTATCCGGAACTGGATCTGATCGTGGTGCGCGAAAACACGGAAAGCTTGTACGCGGGTTTGGAACATGTGGTTGTTCCGGGCGTCGTGGAGAGTTTGAAGATCATTACCGAGAAGGCTTCGACGCGCATCGCGCGTTTTGCGTTTGAGCATGCAAGGAAGGAGTCGCGCAAGAAAGTGACGGCGGCCCATAAAGCAAACATCATGAAGCTTTCGGATGGACTGTTTCTCGACTGTTTTAGAAAAGTCAGCGCTGACTATCCTGACATCATCGCTGACGACAAGATTGTCGATAACGCGTGCATGCAGCTCGTGATGCGACCCGAACAGTTTGACATCATGTTGCTCGAGAATCTTTACGGGGACATCGTGTCGGATCTGTGTGCGGGTTTGGTGGGAGGCCTGGGTTTGGTGCCGGGAGCGAACTTCGGTGAGAAGGGGGCGATATTCGAAGCCGTTCACGGATCGGCGCCTGATATCGCAGGTCAGGGCATTGCGAATCCGACCGCATTGCTGCAATCAGGGATCATGATGCTGCGTTACCTTGACGAACGCGCCGCCGCCGATCGGATCGAAAACGCGCTGTTTGCTGTTTTTGAGGAAGGCAAGGTGCGTACGAAAGATATTGGCGGAACGGCGAAGACCGCGGAGTTTGCGGACGCGATTATTCAGAAGATGAACGCTTAGCCACAAAAAGCACAAAAAAGAACACAAGGTTTATTTGATCATTTTGTGCTTTTTGTGGCCATCAATTCTTCAATCTCATCGACGTGTTTGGGTACTTTGTGGGTCAACACTCTTGGTCCATTGTTAGTGCAGAGAACGTCATCCTCGATCCGCACGCCAATCCCGAGATACTTCTCCGGAACATCTTTACTATCAGTCGAAACATAAATTCCCGGTTCGACAGTCATCACGACACCCGGCTCGAGCGCGCGTGACTCCTGACCGAAGTAGTAACGCCCGACGTCATGCACATCGATCCCGAGCATGTGCCCGAGTCCATGCATGTAAAACTTTTCGTACGTCTTCTCCTTGATCAGCTCCTCGGGCTTGCCTTTAAGTAACCCCAGCTCAACCATTCCTTCGGTCAACACTTCGATCGAGTGTTGCTTCAACTGATCGTGCGTCACACCCGGTCGCACCATCTCAACGCACGCCATCTGCGCTTTCAACACGAGGTCGTAGATCTCGCGCTGCGCGGGGGAGTAACGTCCATTGATCGGAAAAGTGCGCGTGATGTCTGAAGCATAACCTCTGTATTCAGCCCCGGCATCGACCAGCAACAGATCGCCATCACGAAGCTCGCCGTCGTTATTGATGTAGTGAAGCACGGTCGCGTTTGGACCAGCACCGACGATCGACGTGTATGCGGGAGCCGCGGATCCATACGAGCGAAACACTTGTTCTATCAACGCCTCGACCTGGTACTCCTTCATCCCTGGCCTAACCGCCTTCATCGCCTCCCGATGAGCTTCGGCAGCAATGTCAGCCGCCTGTTGCATGATCTCCAACTCTTCCGGACTCTTCACCACGCGCAACTCATGAACGATCGTAGCCGGATCGACGATCGTCTGCGGCGGATGAATTGGTTTCCGATTCAAGGCACGCATCCGCGAGATCTCTTTGATGATCGCGTCGTCGAGATCGCGATTCACGCCGAGCCGGTAATAGAGCACGTCAGTCCCGTCGAGATAGTCGGCGAGTTTTGCTTGAAATTCCTCAACCGGATAAGCCTCACCGGCCCCAAACTCGCTCTTCGCGCCCTCAACACCCGCGCGCCGCCCGTCCCAAATCTCTCTTTCCGGATCTCTTGGCCGCACAAACAACGTGTACTTCGGATCCTTTTCCGGCGCGATGACCGCGAGTGAATCCGGCTCTTCAAAGCCTGTCAGGTAGAAGAAATCGGAGTCCTGGCGGAACCGATAATGCGTATCGTTGGAGCGCCGGGTGTCGTGTGCGCCGGGAATAATAGCAACGGATTTTGGCGCCATGCGCCGCATAAACTCCTCGAGCTGGGGTCTAATCATCTCGAACTTCTCCTCGTGTGGGTTGGCCGCATTGTAACTGAGAGACTTATAATCTTCGAGTGAGCACCCAAACCCTCCCACATACACGAACCGAAGAGATCATCTCTTACGACCCATCAACGGGCGAAGAGATCGGCCGTGTGCCGTTGATGAATACATCTGATGTGGCTCATGCCGTAAGCAAAGCGCGCACGGCCCAGCCCGCGTGGGCGGGACTTTCTTATCGATCGCGTGCCGAATTCATCCTGCGCGCTCGCGAAGTCGTCCTCGACCAGCTCGACGAGATCGCGAAACTAATCTCAAGCGAAACCGGCAAACCAGCGACTGAAGCGATCTCGATGGAGATCGTTCCCACTCTCGATCTCATGCATTACTTTGCCGAGAACACGGAGAGCCTCCTGGACCAACGCCGTATCGGTCTAGGGCAGTACAACCTGATGGGCCGCTCGTCGTACGTCGTCTACAAACCACTCGGCGTCGTAGGCATCATCTCGCCATGGAATTTTCCGTGGGCCACGCCGCTTGATGAAGTCGTGATGGCGCTGATGGCGGGCAATGCCGTAGTCGTAAAACCAAGCGAGTTGACACCACTCACGGCATTGAAGATCGGCGACATATTCAAGCAAGCTAATTTGCCTGAAGGCCTGCTTCATATCGTCACAGGTGATGGATCGACCGGCGCTGCACTTGTCGATGCCGGTGTCGATAAGATCATGTTCACTGGCAGTGTGAACACGGGCAAGCGCGTCGCTGAAACCGCCGCTAAACATCTGACACCGGTCGTACTCGAACTCGGCGGCAAAGATCCGATGATTGTTCTCGAAGATGCCGATCTCGAGAACGCAGCACGGGCGGCGATCTGGGGTGCGTTCTGCAACTCCGGCCAGGCGTGCGCTTCGATCGAGCGTTGCTACGTACACGAGTCGATCGCAGACAAGTTCATCGACCTGGTGGTGAAGGAAACTCGCCTGCTCAAGCAGGACAAAGCTTCAGCCGAGCCAGTCGACATTGGCGCAATGACAAATGAGCGGCAGTTACAGATCGTTGAAGATCACGTAAGCGACGCAGTCGGGCGCGGCGCGCAAATTCGCACCGGTGGACATCGCATCAGTGATTCGGGAGGCTGGTTTCATCAGCCGACCGTTGTGACCGGCGTCGATCACTCGATGAAGCTGATGCGTGACGAGACGTTTGGTCCGCTGCTGCCGATCATGACGTTCAAAACCGATGAAGAAGCGGTCCGGTTGGCGAACGATAGTGTTTACGGACTGACTGCGAGTGTCTTCACGAAAGAACACCGGACGCGGGCGGCGGCTGGCCGAGCAAATCGATGCCGGCACGGTGATGATTAATGAGGTTGTCTACACACACGCCGTGGCGCAAACTCCCTGGGGCGGCGTAAAGCAGAGCGGATATGGTCGAACGCACGGGCGTCTCGGACTCCTCGAACTCGTTTCGGCCCAACACATACACGTGAACGCCGTTCCCGGCGTGCCCGATGTCTGGTGGTTTCCCTATACAAAGCAGGCTGCCAAGCTTTTCCGTAACTTCGCAAGACACTTCACGAAGGGGTCGGTTCTCAGTTCCTCAAGGCTCTTACCCCAAATAATCCGGCGGCTTTTGGAGCGTCGCAACACCCATTGACCCGCTGGCAGGAGTTGTCCGCCGGGTGCTATACTGCGCCCCAATCCCAGCATCATTAACTTACTCTTTGGGATTCCCTGTTTCAGTTTGTGTACGCTCTAAAGTAGTAGACGTAGTTTTGCTCCCAAATACTACCGCCGTTCGTTCTCACTAGCCCTGACCCATTGGAGGATGTCTGTGAAAAAAGTTTATGCGTTAGTAATGATGGTGATTCTGTGTGCAGTGACCTCAATGCCGCTCATGGTCCAAGCCCAAAGCGACACAGCGCTGCAACACCGAGCCGAGATTAGCCGTCCAGTCCATTTTGACAAATCAGCTAAACCACTCCGCGAAATGTTCGACACCGGTGAGACGCCTAAGCCAGTGCGCGGTGGCAGAGATTTCGAACCCGGCCGGCCGCAACCAGTGGAAAACAACAACCGGCCATTCACCGATCCTTTGGCCGATAAGAGCGTGGGCGCGACCGCGGTCCCTGAGATCGCAGCTTCGGTAGGCGGCGTGCCGGTGGATCCAAACGCTCGCGTCGCGCCACCAGACACAACTGGCGACGTTGGTCCAAATCATTACGTGCAATGGGTAAACCTGCGTTATTCGATCTACACGTTGAGCAGAGGCGCGAACAACGAAATCACGGCCTTTAACCTCGTACCTGGATTTCCGAAGAATGGAAACGTGGTGTGGCAGGGCTTTGGCGGTCGCTGCCAGTCAGATAACGACGGTGATCCGATCGTGCAATACGATCAACTCGCCGATCGCTGGGTGCTGACGCAGTTCGCGGTGTCCGGGCAACCCTTCACTCAGTGCGTTGCCGTATCGACGACGCCGGATCCAACTGGAACGTACTTCCGGTATGCCTTCTCCTATGCCAAAAGCTTCAACGATTATCCGAAGATGGGTGTCTGGCCGGATGCTTATTACATCAGCTACAACATGTTTCGAAATGGTCGTTCGTTCACCGGGAACACGGTATGCGCTTTTGAACGCGCCCAGATGCTGGTTGGTGGTCCGGCGCGTCAGGCCTGCGTTAACACTACTGGAGGCCACAGCATGGAACCGGCGGACCTCGAAGGCACAACTGTGCCGCCAGCAGGTTCGCCGAACCTGTTGTTGAGCATCAGTACAACCGCGCTTCAATTCTGGCGCTTCTCGGTAAATTGGACCGCCGGCACAGGTACATTGACCGGGCCAACCAACGTCGCCGGAGTGGCTGCATTCAGTAGAGCCTGCGGTGGCGGTGCGTGCATTCCTCAACCTGGAACGACAACTCGACTCGACTCACTGGCTGATCGATTGATGTACCGGTTGAGTTATCGCAACTTCGGCACGCACGAATCGATGGTGATCAACCATGCAGTGACGAGTGGTTCGGGCGTCGGAGTTCGCTGGTATGAGCTGCGCAATGCAGCGGGCCAGAGTTTTGCGACGGCGAATCCGGTTGTTCATCAACAAGGCACGTTCGCGCCAACCAACGATTTTCGCTGGATGGGAAGCGCTGCGATTGACAGGACTGGTGGTATCGCCATTGGTTACAACGTCTCGAGCGGTAGTATCGTCCCGAGTATTCGTTATGCGTTTCGCGGACCGGCGGATACTTTGGGAACGCTGGGCAACGAAACATCGATTCTCGTAGGAAGCGGATCGCAAACTGGAAACCTCACGCGCTGGGGTGATTACAGCACGATCAGTGTCGATCCGGTTGATGGCTGCACGATGGTTTTCACGTCGCAGTTTCAGCCGGCGAACGGCAGCTTCAACTGGAGCACGTGGATTCATAGCTTCAAGCTATCGACGTGTAACTAGGCTCAAAAGACAAGAGCGGGGGCAAGCCCCTCTTCCTAACTTGTTCGAGCCCCGCAGAAAAGAACAAGTAAGGAACGGTGGCTTGCCCCCGCTGGCGTCTTTTACTTTCCCTCAGGATCTGGCTTAGTATCCTCAACTCGTGTCACTCTGGAAGAACTACATGCACCGGCGTGAACGCTGGTACCACCAGCGCGACGATAATCGTCTCGTACGCCCGTTTGACTGGGGTTTGTCGTACATCGTCGATCACGTTAACGGCGACGATCCGCGCGCCATGTTTCGCCGGCACACTGATCGCGTGATGCAGGCCAGCGACGACTTCTACGCACTGCCGCCCATCACTGACTACCAACTCGATGGCGATCAGCTAACCTGGACGAGCGCCGTAAAAACACCATCAATTGAAAACAACACTGCGCGGGCGCGGTTCTTTCCCGAGAAAGCGAACGGAAAGAAGTCGCGGAATGCTGTCGTCGTGCTGCCGCAGTGGAACGCGCAGCCCGAGAGTCACGTCGAAGCTTGTCGTATCTTCAACATGATCGGAATGGCGGCGCTGCGGCTGACGCTTCCATACCATCAGCAACGCAAACCCGCCGAGCTCGAGCGTGCGGATCATCTCGTCAGCAGTAATATCGGGCGCACGATTCAATCGATCAGGCAAGCGGTGCTGGATACTCGCGCCGCGGTTCAGTGGTTAAAGAATCAAGGGTACGAGCGCGTTGGTATCCTTGGGACAAGCGTCGGATCGTGCGTCGCGTTCCTGGCGTTCGCGCACGAGCCGGATCTGAAGGCGGGCGCGTTCAATCACGTGTCGGGATATTTTGCAGACGTAATCTGGCGCGGTCTCTCGGCCGCGCACGTGCGTGCTGGTTTGGCAGATCACCTGACGCTTGAGGAGCTTCGTACTTACTGGTTGCCAATAAGTCCGCTTCCATTCATGCCGCGCGTCGCGCAGATGGGGCATAGGCCCATTCGGTTTATCGTCGCGCGTTATGATCTAACCTTTCCGATCGACCTCTCTCACGCAGTGATCGCAGAAGCGCGCCGGAACAAGCTTCCACTCGATATTGTTTGGCTTCCTTGCGGCCACTACACCACAGCCGAACTACCGTGGAAAGCGATCGACGCGTGGAAAATCGCGACGTTCTTCAGAAAGCAATTCAAGAAATAAGACCCATATCTCGCCGGAAGAATCTTAGCCGCTCGACCGTCTAACCGGCATGAAACCAACCACTGCGTCTAATCCTGCCGCTGATCTCGCTTCTCATTTTCACCTGTTCACCTGCGCATACTGCCGGAGGCTACCAGTGGACGCGTGCCGTAAATCCCGGAGTAAAAACCTGGCCGCGCTGGGTTGTACCGATCGCCAGCAACGACAACAAGCTCCGGATGATCGCTGAAGACGCCACCTGGTCATCGACGGACGGCGTCAAATGGACCACGGTTAAAAACAACGCCGCCCAGGCTGTGCGGCCCGGCGCGTCGCAGATCTTTTTCAAGGGCCGGTTCTGGTTGATGGGTGGAATGAACAACTGGGCTGAGTTCACGAACGAGATCTGGTCTTCAACTAACGCCGTCGAATGGACCAGGGTTGCGGAACATGCGCCGTGGGCGGCTCGTCGCAACGCACTGGTTATAGAGTTTGACGAAAAGTTATGGCTATTCGGCGGCGCGGAAAGCTCAGGCAAAAAGGACGTCACGCCAGTCAGGGCTTTTAGCGATGTTTGGCAGTCAAGCGATGGGGTCGAGTGGAAACAAATCTCCTCAAAGATGCCTGCGAGTGACGAGCAGATCCTTATTTTCCAAAATCAGATGTGGCTTTTAGGCAAGGACGGCGCATGGACCACGAACGACGGCAAAACGTTTCGCCAGACCGCAACGGGCAGGCCCTTCTCAGATCGGCGGCGCTTACGGATCCGTAGTTTACGACGGGCAGATGTGGATCTACGGAGGCATCGGCGCGGAAAAAACGACCAACGAGGTCTGGTCATCGCGCGACGGCATCACATGGCAACAGGTTGAGCACGCGCCATGGTTTCCACGCGGCGCAGAATACAGCACCGTCTTCAACGGCAAACTCTGGATCTACGGCGGCAAGACCGGCACTACGTACGAACAGGCCGACGACGTCTGGTTCATGGCGCGTAATTAAAGCCAACCCGTCGCTACCGCGTTACGGTACTGACTTTACCCAAGCACTCATCTAAGGGAATGAGCTCAGTACTCTGTAACGCGGTAGCGTCGGGTTAGTTGTAGCTCACTTCGCCAACGGAAATACCGGCTCGATATCCACTGGCACATCTTTCAACTTGTCGAGCGCCTGCTGCATCGGCGGTCTGATCAAAGCAAACTTGTCGAGCATCGATTTGGCCTTGTCGTACGATCCTTCAGCCTGAAGCGTTAGCAACTCACGCGTCAACTTCGTCACGCTCTCTTTGATCTTCGAATGATCGATGCTGAATGTACCTTTCGCTTCGTTGAACCTGATCGCGCCCTCGTCAGTCAGATAGTTAAACTGTAGACGCAACGCCACGCCCGTGCGCTTCAGTAATTCCAAAGCGCACCGACCGAAACATGCTCGCCAGGTAAGTCGTGTAAAGAGTGCGCTCCATGCTCTTTTCAATAATGCCGCGGTCGATCATGTACTGAAGCGCCCACAGTCCCGTCATGTCGGCCTTCGCTTCTTCAATGGCCGAATAAAGCTCCTTCAACTGCTTGCGCACGGTAGTTTCCTGACCGTTGAGACTGATGTTGTGTGGTCCAAGTCCATGCATCAGCTCGTGACAGAGTATGTGCGTGAAGAAGGACTCAAACGCCAGCGCAGATTGATCGGACGCATCCAAAACCACTCGCGAGATCGGTATCAGCGTTTTGTTGAACTTAGCGTCCTGCACGTTCTTGAGCATGACGCGCTTGGAACCTTTTTCTTTAACCACGCGCTCGTCGTTCGGAAGATTGAACGCCGCGGTTTGCACGCCGCTGTTCCCTTCGCCGGAGCTAAATACGTTGTTAACAACTCTAATCGGCGAGGCTGGGCCGAGTTTTGGATTTCGATAACGCGGTTCGATCGGAAGATTGTTCTCCAACTCCTGCAAATGCCCGCTGAACTTCGAGAGCTTTGCGGTCTCAGCGTCATCGCGCAGCGTCACATAGGCTTCGAATGCCGCTTTATAGCTGAAGAGTTCGTCTTCGTAAGTTTCGTAGGGTCCGATGGTGACGTCAATCGGCGAGTCGAGCGCCATCCACGCGACGTCGCTCTCGTAGTAATCATCGGAACCGAATGCGTCAGCGCGCTTATTCAAAAAGTCTTTGAGTGTAGCGTTGGTTGTAAGCGCAGCCGCTTCGCGTAATAGTTTTGCCGCGGGGACCAAATATTCTTTGTACGCGACGCTGTAGGGAACAAGGGTGAGCTTCTTGTCTGGTCCACGTCGAATCAGATGAAAGAAGCCAGTCGCCTTCTGCTTATCGGCGCTCCGAGAGCGTCTGAAGCCAGGAGTTAAACTCCTCCTTCGTCATGTCGTCGGGATAATAACTGGCGTAGCGGCGGCTTTTCTTTTGGCACGCCTTCGATGAATGGCTCTTTGTTGTCGAGCCGCGACCATGGACCATCGTTGATGTAGAAGTAGTGGAGACGTTGACGGCCCGCAGGTGTCTTGTCCGCCTGAAGTTTCTTCTCGAGCGCTTCGTTGCCCGTCCACACCTGACGCAGAAACAAAGGATCGAACAACTTCGCCGCCTCGATGATCTTCTCGAGCGCCTGCCGGTCCTTTGGTGTTCAGCTTTGAGACGTCTGCCGTCAACGTCGTCGGCGAGAAACGCGCGATCTTGCGCGCGAGTTCCGGGTCGCCGCCGGCTGGTTTTTGACGCTGTCAAATTAGGATGCAATAAGTGCCATTAGTAAAACGAAAGAAATGAAAAGTTTCAATGAAGTCATCACGTTCCAATGCGGCTAAAGATTTCACTCACCTTACAGGAGAACCCTGGCAAAGTGGTGGTTGATAGAGTGTCTTCGTTTTCGAGAGTCTCCAACAAAACCAAAGAAGATCCCTGGCGCACGTATCTCTCCAATGTCATATTCTTTGGATCTACAATCCAATACTCGGGAACACCGTGTTTGGCATAGAGCTGAAGCTTGTTTACGCGATCGCGTCGAATGTTCGCGGGCCCAGGCGACAATATCTCGATGACGAGAGCAGGCGGCCCGGTCAACCGATCATTGGTAATGATCGTGTCACGCTGTTCGTTAAGAAAAACGAGCAGATCGGGAATGACTCCGCTGACGTTGCTGAGAATTACGCCCGAGTTGGCAACAGCACTCTCCGATAGGACTCGTTTTCAGGAAATTTCCGATCAGGAGGATGAGGTTGATCAAAACTCTTTCATGTGTGAGGCCTGGTGAGCAGGACACAAAAAGTTCTCCTTCAATTATTTCGTAGCGGTTGCCATCGCGATATGGCATGGCATCCCAATCTGCAATGGTGAGAGGTCGTAGTTTGGTAATCATAAGGCTCCGATGCTGGTGAGTTGCTCGCAGTTTACCACAATCACAACGCCTGCCGATTCTTCAGGATCTTCACGAACGACGCCGAACGCAACTCCGGCAACGTTAACCCCGACAGGTTGATAGCCTCCTCTTCACTTATCGCTCCGCAGTTGATCGCGCGCAAGAAGTAATTGAGCAGACCCTGGCCCGTTGCCGCATCATCAAACACGTCGCCGACGAGCGTTGCCTTCGCTGCTTTCTCCACAAAATTTTTCAAACGCTCGGAAGCAGCGTCGAGACTCTGAAGGAAGAAAGAGTAAACGGCAGCATAGCGCGTGGGAAGTTGAGCCGGGTGAAGATCCCATCCCTGGTAGAAAGCATTTGTCAACGAATGCTGAATGTGATCGTAGTGAAGTTTCCATGCTCGATGGACCACTTCGCGGTTCTCTTCGATCTGCGCGGCAGTCAAAGGTGGACCACCTTCCGTGAAGCGATGAGGAGCGACAGGCATGATGTTTGTCGCACCATCTGAAAGCCAGATGCCGGTACCGGCAAACGAAACCTGCATCATGTGTTTTGCAAAGTCGCAAGCTGGATGCAGCATGTGCTGGTGCGCAGCCGTGATGCTGCAACCAGCGGTGTAGTCGTAAGTGCCAAAGTGAGCGGCGACGCAACGTCCTTCGCCGGCAGCGAGAAGTAGCGGAAGATTGATCTGTCCGCGGTGATTGATGATCGATTGAGTCGTTTCGATCATCATTTCAAACTTCAAACTTCCCGCGGCGAGTCCGGTCTGCTTCTCGAGTCCGTCCAGCAGCGCTACTAGTGCCGCCACTTGTTCGGGAATCGTGATCTTTGGCAGCGTCACTACGAAATTTTCCGGCAGATGTCCTTTGTTGCGTTCGACAAGCGTCGTGACATAAATGTCGAGCGTGCGAAAGCTCCGCGCGCGCAATTCTTCATTGAAAGGCTTGATGCGTATGCCGATGAATGGCGGCAGCGTCGCATTCTTACTTCCTTCAGCAGTCTCGGTTGCCGCGGAAACAGCGTGTCCATCTTCCTCGTCGTCGGGACGGTTTCCATAACCATCTTCAAAATCGATGCGGAAATCTTCGACCGGCTCGCGCTGAAGTTTCTCGCTGACTCTTCTGTAAATCGTGTGGGCCAACCCTGCAGCTTTATTCTCTTCGATGAGCTCGCCGGCGTTCTCGAAAGTTTCCGGCAGCTCGTCTGAACCGGGCAAATTGAGGGCGCGGGCGAAAGCGATGAAGTCAGGAGCAAACTGATCCAACGAACGTCGCGCCAATGAACCGAGACGGCTTGCAGAATCAGACTTGAACAGATGCGCGCCTCCGTAAACCGTGTGAACCGGTTGGCGACGGCCAGTCTCGCCAGGATAGTGGCTGGTGAATTCCTCGTTTGCCGCGCGCAAACGATCGGTAATGTCAGTCATATCCTCAATAGTAACAGAACCGAGCGCGGTAGCGCCGGGTGTGGTTTTTCCTTCCTGCCGCACGCATTGGAGGCTGATCCGGCGCTACCGCGCTCGGTTCTGTATTGACACGGCGTCGCCAGCTTCGCTATGTTTGCTTATGAATCGTCCTCACGGTTCGCCCGACTCTTCAACAGTCGAAGTAAACCAATCTTTGAGCTTCGGAGAAGTCTTATGAAGAAACTCGCACTTGTGTTGGCCTGTGCTGCGGTCCTGGTCTTTCAACCTGGAGCGGCACTATCACAGGAGGAGCAACCTGTTAAGCATGGCGGAAAGATCGAGACCAAGTACGACGGGTTTACCCATGAAACCGTTATGCGGCTTAGAAAGATGAAGATTAACTGCGACGGCTTCAAAGACAAGTTCAAAAGCGCGTGCGTGAGTATCGAAGTCGCGTTGCACTGCCCCGGCACACAACTTAACTTCGTTAAGCAAGTCTCAATTCAAGTCTTTTTTGAGAACAAAGATTGGGTTCACTTACACCCACCGGACCAGCGAGACCTGACAATGGTGACCGACACGGAAACGCTCAGACTCGGAAGGATGAGTCCTGCGGCCAAACGCGTGGGTACGTGGGATACGAAGCAGGAAACGCTCGAAGCAACGATTCCATACGAGATGTTCAAAAAGATGGCGTTGTCGCAAACGCTTGAAATCCAGGTTGGACAGGATTCATTGGAACTGCGAAAGAACAATGTTGCGGCGTTGAAAGATCTGAACAGTCGCGTACTCCCGCCAAGGGCCAGCGCCACGGCGTCCCCCAAGTGAGACTTACGCGCACATCTGCCACGACTTAATCGCTTCGATCGGCCACACCAGCATCAGGATCTGCAACAGTAGACTGTCGTGGATCCAGAGAATCAGAATCAGTTCCAGCAAGGCAAAGAGAACCAACGAATTACGAATCCCGACCTGTCGCGCGATCAGAAAACCGATCAACGCACACGCAAGATCGCCGATTGAATTCACGACCGTGTCGCCTTGATACCCCAGCGCCGCCGTCGCCGTCCGGTAGCGGTCGATAACGAAACTGCTGTTTTCAAAAACTTCCCACGCGGCTTCCAACGCAAGCGCCAGCACGAGCTGCCATCCTCGACCAAGTCGATTAAACACCAGCACAACGAGATAGAAAAACAGAAATCCGTGCAGCACGTGCGTGAGGCTGTAAGGATCAAATAGTTGCTGCGAATTATTTGAGCTGCACGTGTCGCTGGTCCAAATCTCAAACTGTCCACACGCACAAAGCAACAACCGTCCCTGCGCACGCAGTAACACGATCATCAACAACAGGACCACGCCCACGGCGACGATCTGTAGCACTCTCGTGCGATCTATCTTTGTTGTCATCCACGAGAGAAGTTAACATACACGGCAAATGTTCTGCCCAAAATGCGGAAAAGGTGAACAAGCTCCTGACAGCTACTGTCGTAGTTGCGGCGATTTTCTTGTCGGCGCTGCGACCAGTACGTCGTTAATGACTCGGATTCTTGGGATCAGCAATCCGGAGAAACAGGTCAAGTTCACTCTGACAATAGATCTGGTGACTGCGATCGTCAGTGGCTTGTTGTTGTTTTTCGTGATGGGTTACTTCGATGGCGCTTCCAGGAAAACCGGCGCACCGACTCCGCCGATAATGTACCTGGTCTATATTTTCCTGGGATTCGTTTCGATGTGGCAGTTGTTGAGTTTCACAGTCGGCACCGCTTATCGAAAAAAATTGACTGCTTCAAAGAAAACCGCACTCTCACAAGATCAACCCGAGGCGCGCGGGTCCTTACCACCTGCGGACGTAAAGAACGTCGTCGCAAATTCTGTAACTGAACAGACTACTCGGAACCTTGATAAGGTCCACCGGCCTTAGGGTGATTGAGTAAGAAAGTCTTCGATCAATTGTCGATCGTCTTTCTCTTTGATTCGAGTGAACAGCCTTGTGCCAAGTTTGCGAATCGTTTCAGGTTTATCGAACGGCAACTGATCGTACATCTGTCCGCCGCTGAAGTGACACGGCATGCATTTCGACTTGAAGATTGGTTGGACTTGAGTGTCGAAATCAACTCTGGCTTTCGCAGTTGAAGATTTCGCGACTGCTGCGGATGAAGCATTGACGGTCTCTGACGCAGGTCGAGCCACGCCGCCCGACTCGACCAGCAACAATCCCACTGCGATCACGACCAGAACTATCCGCATAACTCCAATGCTACGCCTCAAGCTCAGAATAGTGAATCCTCAGACTCCGTAAACGCGCAAAAATGTGACGAACCGTTAAATGCTTAGGGGCGCATCGGAAGCTTACCTAATGAACAACTGTCGATCCCGTTCCCGGACATGACCTGTCCGATAGTACTGGGAAAACCATGGCTTCTCTCCAGGAGCTGGCGGTTTGGCCAAACGGAGTGTTTGCAACGCGCCAGCCTGTTGCGCATTCACACGGAAATGAAAGTGATCGAACAAGCGCAATGCTTCGATCGCATAAGAGATTGCCACCTTTCGGTCTTCTATGCAGATCAAATTATCTCCATTCGCTTTCTCGCCTCCGGCAGCCATATTTGATGAGCCGGTATAGACGGTGGGCCGGTCACCGTTAAAGTCCGTTACGAGAAACTTGTGGTGCACCATGTTTGAATGTCCAGTGGTCTGTCCGGACCACTCCGTGTTGAACGGCGCAGGCGCATTCGCAGCGAGATAGGCGAATGGCAACAACCCGCGCGATCCGTCCGGCTTGTTCACGGTGAGCCCGCCCACGCGCTGAGCGACACCGTATGAAAACAAAGAACGATCCATCAATTCGTCCAGCGCCTCGCGGACGGCGCCCGTGAGTTGATTGAGAAACACGATAGAGTAGAGAACCGAGCTTTCGGCTTCCTCAATCGCATGTGCGACCGGATCCAGCGAAAGCGCGCTGTCGGAGTGTGGTGAAAAGCAGAGCGAAACCCGCGACTCTGGCTCGTCGCGTACTATCCACCACTGTTGAGAGAGCGGATTCTGCCGAAACTTTGTGGGGTTAGTCCAGTAAGCATCAAATAACTCACCGTACTTGGCGGCGACTCCCGGATCGTCGAACACGATCGCGTTATTCGCCTGAATATACAGGCCTCGCAACGAGTAGTTCGTCGACCCCGTCAGCACGCGGATTGGTTCCCCGTCCTTGCGAACGATCAGCACCTTGTTGTGCTGCTGCCGCCCAAAGTGCATGCGTTTGACCTCAGCGCCTGCTGCTATGAGCCGATTTGCTGAGATGGTCTCTCCGCTCTCTGCTTCGCCCTGCTCGCCATGATCATCAACGATGGCCCGCACTCGATCACCCAGGGCCTCGATGCGGTTGAGGAAATCTGGTTCTTTGCTCTCGTAGATCAGTGCGTCAAGCGTGAGCGATTGATCGGCGGCAACCTGTTCGAGCACTTCAATAATCAATCGACGAGCCTCGAACCCCAGCCAGGCGTAATTGTTCTCGAACGGTTCCATGTCGTGAGCGAGGCTGGCCGCCGCTGGAGAGCCAACCGGCGGAAGAATCCCGGCCTCGTTGTTGAACCGGTCAGCGTAGGCTTGTGATGATGCAAACCCACGCGTAAAGCCGATATTCATAAATCCATTGATCGTCTGCGGCTCCAGCGATATTGCATTTTCGACTTGTGGCTCCGGCATTCAGAACGCCGGCAGCGTCCATATAGCGAGCGGTAACACGATAACGAAACTCACCTTCTTTCACCTCCGTCGGAACATGAATCCAGCGGAATTTCTGAAACGGAGCTTCAGTTGAACGAAACGAGCGCGGACGCACAACGTTTGGTGGATAATCAAAGTGCAACCGGTTCTTCAACGCTCCCCAACGATCGGAGTCAGGATATTGGACCTCAACCGAAAACCCAACGAAATCGTCAGTGGCCTGGTCCGGGTCGAGATCGAACGCTAGCAGCGCAACTCCCTCGCCGCGATAGATCTTGAAGGTCAGTCCATCGGCTGACTCCTTGCGTTCAAATTCTGTTGCCATGATCGGTCCTCCTAGTGATTCATGATTCGTTTGGATTAATCGCCGAATCCCTCAGAATCGGCACGATTTCGCCCAATCGTTCAAACACTCCCACTTTACAATGACTAAAAGCTCCGGTTTCATTTCTAAAAGAAAGGCAAAAACGGTTAAGGCGTTTTATTCCCCGTGGCTCGTTTCACGTCAAATAAGCCGACTTGAACGAACTTGCCTTTTGGTAAGTAACTTGTCCGCGTGACTCCGGTTGAACCCGTTGTTAGGCGGCTGCCGCAGGACACCTCTCGCCTGCTTCTGACCCTCACGCCCAGGGATCAAACTCCTTCTCATATGGAATCTTGTTCTCCTCTATCCATTGCTTCACCTCAAAATAATCTGTAAATCGCTCCCCAATTAGCTGGAGCAACAGATCATCCGCTTGGGGCTCATCAAGCATTTGATTCTGCCCTCCCAGCAGACACGACAACATTTTGCTCTTGTCGCTAGCGGAGACTTTGAGCAGGAAAGCGACTTCGTTTCCCAACCATTTTTCAGCTTCACTGCTGAAATCATGTAACTCTATTACAAGGCTGCCATCGCTTTTAATTTGGGCGGAGGAAGCTGTGTGCTTCAAGCCTCCTTTAAGGTCTACTCGTTTTTCTGTTTTCACCATACATAACCCCCCTTAGATGAGGTCATACCTTCACCGAAAGCTGACGGAGTTTTCTTCCTGCTGAGGTTTTGAGTGTCCTTGCAATTACGAACACGGGTTGGCAAAAAGAAAGGCCGCTGGAGTTAATTCTAGCGACCTTCGTTAATATCGTGGTAGCGCATACGGGACTCGAACCCGTGGTCTCTGCCTTGAGAGGGCAGCGTGTTAGCCGACTACACCAATGCGCCGTAACGAGTGGACCTGATTATATGCGGGTAATTCGAATGTTGGCAAATTTGGGCACTCACCCTCAATACCCTCGCTTACCTTCAAAGTGTCAATTTCCGTGTCAACACCACGGAGACACGAAATGCCAAAGAGAGGACTGGATATATTGGAAAGATAAGCAGGGAAAATGGTTTGCCAGAGTGACCCTAACAGGAACAACGGAAAGCGTCGAAACATCGCAAGGGCGCGGCGAGTAAGCCCGAAGCAAGGCAGATTTTGAAAGCAATGGAGCGGCAGATTGAAGGCGGAACAGTTGGGAAGCAGGTTGCCATAACCTTCCAAGTCGAAATCAGTATCTAAGCCCATACTCTTGGAGGACGCGTTCGAGTGCTCGAACGTTATCCTTCAACTTCTGCGGTAAAATGTGTTCAATCTCCAACTCATTAAATCGGAACAACTTGCGACAGTAGATGCATCGCATATCATGCTCATGATACAAAGCGACTTTCATCACGAGCGGAATTGTTTGTTTCTTAACTTGCATGTTCAAGCGCGTTCGATACGACGTTCTTTTGCTTCGCGATACCGCCTAAAGATTCTAGACGAATCACTGAATCTATGCGATGAGTAGGCTTTACGGTAGGAATAACCGGAACTAATATAACTGGACCAATGAGTGCCCCTGACGACATCGCCGCTTGGATGGCGACAAACACATACAAAGACAAGAAACTGCCTCACGTCTATAGATATCATCCGCGCGGAGACGAGCATTCTGTGATTCTCTGCCAGTTAGTCATGCGTGACTTACTTGAAAGTTGCGCGACTCTCAGAGAACATGCTCAGCGTGGCGAAGCAGCCTACGGCATTAACGTCAGACACAGATGGGCGACAACCGGCAAAGCCAAAGCCTTAGACTTAGCGGTCGGCACTCCATCCGAGCCCGCGTTACCAGTGGAATGTCTCGGGCAGATTCGCAAAGTCCAGAACAGGACAGTCCAGAACAGGACAAAGGGAAAACGTGGTGTAGTTTTGGAAGTGCAAAATGCACTGTCGAGACTTCTAATTGCTTGTGAAGCCAAAGCGGTTATGACTGAGCACAAAAAGTCACAACCACGGGTTTTTGATGAACTTAGTTCGTCGCACGAAATTGTTCACCAAGGCGACCAAGAAACCATCGCGGCTGGTATCGTAATGGTTAACATTGCTTCGAGTTTTGTATCACCACTACGCCAAAGGGATGCCGAGCGGCTTCACGTGTCAGCACATAAACAACCTAGGGTTGCCGCAAGCATGATTGAACATTTACGAGGATTGCGGATTCGAGAAGATGTAGGGCAGGTAGGGTTTGACGCGTTCTGTACGTTTGTCGTTGATTGCGATAATCAAACTGGTTGCAGTCTATTTACCGATAGGCCAGCGCCTCAACCGGGCGACGTAGACCACTACGATGCATTCATAGAGCGCATTACGCGGTTTTATGCAGAGCGGTTTGGTAACCTTCAACAAGCATAATCTCGCTTTCCTGTGAAGGCGAGAACAAGCCGTGCAGCTTATCCAGTTCGCTGTTTAGGCGAGCGTGCCCATAACTAAAATATTCAGGGTCAATCTCGTTGATTATGCTATTGCGGTTGGCTCGCATCGCTGCAAGGGCAGTCGAAAACGTGCCCCCGAAAGGGTCAAGCACTGTATCGCCTACAAACGAGAACATACGAATCAGCCGGTAAGCCAATTCCACTGGAAAGGGTGCAGGATGGTCCTTGGTTGATGCGCCTTTAATATCCGCCCAAAAAGAACGAAACCATTTTGAGTATTCATCCTTTGCAAGCTTGGAAAGTTCGCGCTGTTCATCGGTTGGTTGTCGATAGCCGCCCGGCTTTCGCAACATCAAGAGATATTCAATGTCGTTCTTAATTATGGCGTTCGGTTCGTAAGGCTTACCCAAAAAGCTAGAGCCGTTTTCCACTTCATAACTAGCACTCGCAATCTTATGCCACAAGATGGGCGTTAGGTAGTCGAACCCAATAGAGCGAGCGCGGATTGATATATCTGCATGAAGTGGAACGACCATATGCCGCCCACGATTTCGCCTTCTCGCAATACAAACATCACCAACGACACAAATCAGCCGCCCACCCGGAACCAGCACTCGGAAGCAATGCGACCAGACCCTATCTAACTCGTCCATAAATGCGGCATAGTCCGCCACCGCGCCAAGTTGGGCATCATTGTGATTGTACTCTTTCAGTGTCCAGTAGGGCGGAGACGTTACCACCAAGTGAACGGATGAATCTGGAATCCAATCCAAGTCACGAGCGTCGCCTATATGTAGCTTATGAAGTGTCTTTAGACTACTGTCGGCTGCGCGTTCGAGCGTCCCTAAACCGGCTGTCGCGTGTTGTTGGTTCAGTTTTGCCATAGCTGTTGATTTACTCAATCCGAATATTTGGTGGGGATGCCTTTCGGACTAAAGTAAGAATCGCGCATCATACCGCCATTTTTCAATTTCGTCCCATTCCACAGTGCTTTTTCTAGGTCTGCATTCGACTCAAATACTTTACGTTCGGCAGCGAGCAGCTTATTCGCTTCATTGAAGCGTATTTCGGGAAACGTCCTGTAAAATTTTCCGCGGCTTCGTTCCAAATAGTACCCCTAATGCGGCGGCGATTTTTTGTTTGTGAGGTTTGTTTGGTCATCGGCTGGTCTCAAGGTTACCGGCTCAGTATGGGTAAATACGCTTGCCACGGGCCGACGCTTTCGCCGTACTGCTTCGACATAACCCGCACGATCTGGCCGATGTGGCTCAGATCGTGAACAACCCACGTCGCGAGCAGTTCGGAGAGCGTTACCACACCGAGTTCAGGATGCTTCCCGCGCTTCGCCAGCAAATCCGGAGTCAGGTTCAATTGATCCAACTGCAGCAGATTCTCGCCACGCAGGCGTTCAAACGTCGTCAGCAGTTCTCGTAAAGACTTGCCTTTCGACTTTTCAAACATCGCAAAGCGATCGAATGGTTCGAACGCGCGTTGCTCGCCGTGCTCGAGGATGATCTTAGCGCGCGGGATCCAGTCGGTCTCCTCACCGTGAATGAGATGGCCGAGAACATCGAAAGGACTCCACGTCTCAGGGCCTTCATTCGAAATCACCCACTCGTCCGGAGCGTCCTGCAACAACGTAGTCAGAGTCGCGGGAGTGCGACGTAAGATGTCTTTGGCGTGATCGAGTTGGAATTCCATGCTCACCTGAGGCCTAATGCTACGATTAAATTTGCTATACTGCACGCGCTTGCTAAGCCTCTTCGAACACGTTTAATGATTCGTCTGTCTATGCCAAAGTCCCGAGTTGTTGGCTACCACTCAGCGCGCAAACTCCACCACCTTCATTTTTTAACCTTTGAACGGAACTGGCCATGAACATAGTTGTGTTGCGGGAAACACAAGAAGGGGAAGCACGCATCGCGCTCATGCCCGAGTCAGTGAAGAAGCTGACGGCACTCGGAGCTTCTGTTCAGATCGAAAGTCGAGCCGGTCTTAACGCCGCGCGCACCGATGATGACTACCGCGAAGCAGGCGCTGAAATAAGTTCCGATCGAGAAGCGCTTTTAAGCAATGCCGACGTGCTCGCGGTCGTAAATCGACCATCAGCAAACGACTTTGCACGACTGAAAAGAGGCGCGGTCGTCATCGGTTTCCTGCGTCCACTCGACGAGCCGTCCATGCTTCTGCCTGCGGTCGATCGCGGCGTTACCACTTTTTCAGTCGAACTGATTCCACGAATCACACGCGCGCAGGCGATGGACGCGCTTTCATCGATGGCCACCGTTGCCGGTTACAAAGCCGTGCTGATCGGTGCGTCTCACATCCCGCGCATGTTTCCGTTGCTGATGACTGCTGCCGGCACAGTTCCACCCGCGCGCGTGTTGGTTCTCGGCGCGGGCGTCGCCGGACTGCAAGCGATTGCGACGGCGAGACGCTTAGGAGCGGTAGTCGAGGGTTACGACGTGCGCGCCGCGGCAGGCGAACAGGTGAAATCATTGGGCGCGAAATTTCTCGAAGTCGATCTCGGTGGGATCAAAACTGAAGACGCCGGCGGTTATGCAGTTGAACTATCCGAAGAGGCAATGAATCGTGGACGCGCACTGATCGCCGAGCACGCTAAGACTGCCGACGTCGTCATCACAACAGCACAGGTCCCGGGCAAGCGCGCACCGTTATTGATCACGAAAGAAGCCGTGTACGGCATGAAGCGCGGTTCGATCATCGTCGATCTTGCAGGGTCAACCGGTGGCAATTGCGAGTTGAGCCAGGCAGACGTAACAGTCGAACGCGAAGGCGTTACGATCGTCGCGCCAACGAACCTGCCGGCGACAGTTCCAGTGCACGCAAGTCAGCTTTACTCACGCAACGTCACGTCGTTTCTCTCGTTACTGATCAAAGACGGTCAATTGCAGATCGACATGAAGGACGATGTTGTTGGACCATCTTGCGTCACCCACAACGGTGAAGTCGTAAACCAACGCGTCGCCGGCGCGTTGCAAGCTCAACCAGGGTAGGAGCAAATCGATGTCAGCAGAAGCCTTAATCTCCGCGCTTTATGTTTTCGCGCTCGCGGCGTTTCTGGGGTACCAGGTCATCTCGAGAGTGCCGCCGCTGCTCCACACGCCACTGATGTCGGCGACGAACGCGATCTCCGGAATATCGCTCGTCGGTTCAATCGTGACTGCGGGAGCGCAGTACAACACGCTCAGCACAGTACTTGGTTTCATCGCGGTGGTGTGCGCGACTACGAACGTTGTCGGCGGCTTCGTGATCACCGATCGCATGCTCAAGATGTTCAAGCGGAAGGACCTGGTGAAGAAAGAATAGAGCTTTGTACTTTGTATTTAGTCTTTGAGAACCCAGTACAAAGCACAAAGTACAAAGCACTAAGTACAAAAAACAAACCTTGCGAACCTACTTCATCGAATTCAGTTACCTGCTTGCTTCAATCCTCTTCATTCTCGGATTGAAGGGGCTGAGCCATCCCGAGACCGCGAAACGCGGGATGCATCTCGCCGAGTTTGGCATGTTGATGGCCATCATCGGCACGCTGATGCATCACGAGATCGTCAGCTACACGTGGATACTCGCCGGGCTTGCCATCGGCTCCGTTGTCGGACTCGCAATGGGCTTCTGGGTACCGATGACAGCGATGCCACAGCGAACCGCGCTCTCACACGCGTTTGGCGCTTTCGCCGCAGCGCTCGTCGGTATCTCGGAATATTTCAAACACCAGGATCATCTCGAACCGGTCATGATGGGCGCACTCGGATTCGAAGTCATGCTGGGCGCACTCACCACCACTGGAAGCCTGCTCGCCTTCGCAAAACTTCAGGGTCTCGTACGCGGCACGCCCATGACTTACAAGGGCCAGAACATTTTCAACATGATCCTGCTCGCGGTTACGGTCGGCATCTTCGTTTATCTGATCTTCGTGCCAGGTTCGATGCCGTTGTTCTTCACGATGGCCGGTCTGGCGTTCGTGTTCGGTTTATTGCTGGTGATGCCGATCGGATCGGCGGACATGCCCGTCGTGATGTCGCTACTGAACTCTTATGCCGGACTTGCTTCGGCCGCGACGGGTTTTGTGCTCTCAAACAAAGTTTTGATCATCGCGGGCACACTCGACGGTTTCTCCGGTTTCATACTTTCGATCCTGATGTGTCGCGCGATGAATCGCTCGATCACGAATGTGCTGTTCGGTGCATTTGGCAGTGCCGCAACCGCCGAGGGCTCCGGTGAGCAACAGGGATCGATGCGTGAAGTTGGTCTCGACGACATCGCGACTCAACTCGCGTATGCGAGCAAAGTCATATTCGTTCCCGGTTATGGACTCGCAACTGCGCAGGCACAACACGCCGTGCGCGAACTCGCAGACGTGCTCGAGAAGCGCGGCGTCACAGTTAAATACGGAATTCATCCCGTTGCCGGTCGCATGCCGGGTCACATGAACGTTCTTCTCGCAGAAGCAAACGTCCCGTATTCAGCTCTGTACGAACTCGAGCAGATCAATCCTGAATTTCCGACGACGGATGTGGCAGTCGTGATCGGCGCAAACGACGTGGTCAATCCGGATGCACGCGACAACCCAACGAGTCCGATCGCCGGCATGCCGATCCTGGAAGTGGACCGCTCGAAATCAGTGGTCGTCTTGAAGCGTGGGCAGGGCAAAGGCTTCTCGGGTCTGGAGAACCCTTTGTTTTTTAAGCCTGTAACAGGCATGCTCTATGGCGACGCGAAAGACACCCTGACCCGGCTGGTGCAAGCCGTGCAACACGCGTAAGATCTCGATTTACAGCCACAAAGAGGCACAAAAGCGCACATGAAAAGATTTTTAACCGCACTCGTGTTGGCGAGTTTGCTCGTCACCACATTTCCCGCAACTTACGCGCAACGCGCTGCTGAGAAATCGAAGAAACCGGCAGTATCAGTAACCACCCAACGTGGCGTCGATACGATTTCAGCAAATCAGATCAGAGACTATTTAACATTCATTGCTTCCGACGAGATGGAAGGACGCGACACACCTTCGCGCGGACTCGATTTAACTGCAAAGTTTTTGGCGATGAACCTCGCGCGATGGGGATTCAAACCCGCCGGCGACGAGGGCAGCTTCTTTCAACGAATCGACTTGCGACGCGATCGCGCCGATAGTGGTCAAACAAAAGTTGAACTCAACGGGCGCGCGCTAAACGCCGGCACGGATTATCTTCCCGCCGGCGGCTCGGGCACGGTTAGCGGGCAAATGGTTTTCGCGGGCACGGGATGGTTTGTTAAGTCGAAAGAGATCGACGCTTACAAAGGCATCGATCCGGCCGGGAAGATCGCGGTTGTGGTTGGCAACCCGAATCAGTTTCCACGCGGCATCACGCGCGCAGAGTTCGGCAAGGCGGGCGAAGATTACATGAACCCAGTTGAGTACGCGCGCAGCAAAGGCGTCGTTGGTCTGGTCTACGTTCCCGATTTTCAGTATCTCGCGAACTGGCAACGCAATCGCGCACGAATCATGGAACGCGGCTCGACCGTGGTCGCTAAGTTTCAAACCAACGCCCAAACCAGTTCGCCGGTGCCTGCGATTGTGATTTCTCCCGAAACTGCGAATGCGGTTCTGGCCGGCGAGTCGCAAGCGATGGGCATCTTCAATGCTTCGTCGGGAACCAACTTGCCGTCGCCGTTCGTGATGAATCCTCAGAAGAGAATAACTCTGAACGTTGCAAACAATACGGAGATGGTTCCAACTCAAAATGTGGTCGCGATTTGGGAAGGCGGCGATCCCGTTTTGAAAACTGAGTATGTCGCACTCGGCGCGCACTACGATCACGTGGGCAGCGGATGTCCTCGCGTCGGCACGGACACGATCTGCAACGGCGCTGACGACGATGGTTCAGGAACGACCGCGCTGTTGGGAATGGCTGAGGCGCTTGCGAAAGCACCAACACGTCCGAAACGGTCGATGCTGTTTGTTTGGCACACTGGCGAGGAGAAAGGATTGTGGGGGTCGCGTTATTTTGTTGAGTTTCCGACCGTGCCGCTTAACCAGATCGTCGCGCAGGTGAATATCGACATGATCGGGCGAAGCAAGAAAGAAGGGGATACGAATCGTGCTAATAATGAACTAACGGGACCGGATTCGATCTATTTGATCGGCTCGACGATGATGAGCACGGAATTGGGAGAACTCGTAAACACAGTGAATAAGTCGTACCTGAATATCACGTTCGACACGAAGTACGACGCGCCAAACGATCCGAATCGGTTCTTCTTCCGCAGCGATCATTACCACTACGCGCGCAAAGGCATTCCGATCATTTTCTTCTTTGATGGAACACATGAAGATTATCACGGTGTGGGCGACACGGCGGATAAGATCGATTACCAGAAGATGGAGAAGGTCACGCGCACGATCTACATGACGACGTGGGAGATCGCGAATCGTCCGGTAAGATTGAAGGTCGATAAGCCTTTGCCAATGCAGATCTCGGTAATTAACAATCTAAGTTGACGACCCGCGTTCGACGATCAACTTCCGATATGCTTCGGCGCGCGAGAGGCCTAATTCGCGCGCCGCTTTTTTGAGTGCGGCGCGGTGGTCCAAGCCAGTCTTGTTCGAATTGATCGACTAGCGTTGCCACAGTCGATGTCGTTTCTCTGGTCGTCTCACCGATAACGTTCCGGTCAATCAATACGACGATCTCGCCACGAGGATTCTCTTCATCAACGTAGTGCTTCGCGAGGTCACTCAAACGCCCGCGCCTGATCTCTTCATGCAGTTTGGTTAATTCTCTTGCTACAACCGCCTCACGCTCGCCGAGAACTTCGTAAGCGTCTTTCAGAGTCGTCGCTAACCTGTGTGGCGACTCGTAGAAGATCAAAGTGCCCGGGACGGATCGGAGTTCGTTGAGACGAACACGCCTCGCGTTCGATCGCGAGGGCAAGAAACCTGCGAAGAAGAATTCATCGGTCGGCAGTCCGGCTGCGATCAGCGCAGAGATCAGCGCACTCGGACCAGGCACAGGAACCACCGCAATCTCACTCTCGATCGCCGCGCGCACGAGCCGGAATCCAGGATCGCTGATCGACGGCGTTCCAGCGTCAGACACAACTGCGATATCGCTGCCCTGCTTTAGCAGGTCGATCAACTCCGCGGCGCGTTGTTGTTCGTTGTGTTCGTGATAACTGATTGTCTTTGTCGTGATGCCGTAATGCTGAAGCAGCTTGTGAGTGTGACGCGTGTCTTCGCAGGCGATCAGGTCCACGTCTTTTAACACTTGAAGCGCGCGGTGCGTGATATCTGCGAGATTGCCGATCGGCGTTGCTACCAGATAAAGAGTCCCAGCCATAAAAGAGAAAGACAGGATTACATCAATTCTGTAATCCTGTCCAAGGCAGGGTCACGAGCAGAAGTTAAATGCGGGCTATTACCGAGGGAATGGGATTCGTCTCAACCAATCGTTATTGCGGTCGTTGCGGTTGTTGCGGTCGCGACGCCTGTCGTCGTTGCGTGCGCCAGTCGTCATCACGGCCGTAGCCACCGTAGCCCATACCGTAGACGTTGCTGATGTATCGCAGCTCCTGCTGGATCTGAGACCACTGTGACGACGTTCGGCCATCGAGCCGGCGAGCAACACGATCGATTTGCTGCGCTTCCTGAAGCACGCGTTGTGCTTCATTGGAACTGCGATTCAAGTCACGACCGTTACCAACGCGCGATTTCAAATCGCCTACTGCATCACGAAACTGATGGACTTCGTCGTTGATTCGATCTTCGCGATTGGTGCCATTAGTCCTGCTGCGATCGAGGGCACGGTCGATCTCGCGCTCAAAATCTTTTGCTAAACGATCCAGGCGATGCACGGAGTCGCGCAGTCCGCGTTCGTCATAGCGGCCGTAGCCGCCGCGATCGTCATTACGATCCCGGCGTCCCCACTGCGCCGTCGCTGCAGCGGGCAAGCACAGCGCTAAGATCGCTGCAGCCAGTAATGAAAATTTCAGTGTGTGTCGGTTCGTCATTTTCTTTCTGTCTCCTCGGTGTAACTTCGGCCCGCGCCCTCTTTGGCAACTGCTGTGCCTATGCGGAGAACATTGGGTTTTTGCGAAGGAAACCGGCAGGGATGCGGAAAAGGTGCAGTGGCTAACGGAAATGGTAGCAGGAGCAGTTTGCAGGAGCAGCGAGTCAAACCTGCAGCTAGCTTACTGAACATGCCCCTGAACTTCAGTGCTTTTGATCGATAAGAATGGCGATGTGGCGGCGCAGGTCAGACTCGTGGATGAAGGAGCGTTTCCTTATTAGAGACTTCCACGCGGGCGCACCCGAGGTTGATTTCGAAAGCAGCAGTTCGTCGCTCGCAGTTTTGATTCCCATGTGACGAATGTTTGCGCACGCGAGACCACCACCGCGCACAAAACCGTCGCGCGGCGTCCTCGGCCATCCGGCTTCGATCGATAACGTGCGAACTCCGCTTGTGAGCGTCAGAAGATGGCCGACCATCGTCGACGTTCCCAACGGAAAACGATGGCCGTCTTTTTTTGAGAACTGAATACTCGCGCCGGAGCGGTTCGCATCACCCGCGAGCGTCGTGAATCCAGCGATCAACCAGTCGACTCCTGCCTGGCGAATGAGGTCGTTGGAGTTCTTGAGCGCGAGATACTCGGCGACGTCCTTGCGCCCGGCAAGGCGTGCTCTTTGTTCGGCTTCGGACAAAGCAGCGGCCCAAGCTTCATCTAATTCGCCCATATTGGCTTGCGATGGTATCATGAGCGCCGAATCGTCCCCCACACATCCTGAGGGAACCTAATCGACATGCTCCCATCATATCGAGTCATGAAAGACCTACTAACCGTAGTTCCGGTGCTTGCTCTGTTTCTGCTGATCAGCGTGAACCCGCTGGCGCAATCGATCAAATTGCCCGCGCCGGCCACCCACGTCAGTGATTTCGCGGGTGTTCTCGATGCTCAAACCAAGAGCCGGCTCGACAACGTCCTCCAGAAGCTGAAGGAAAAGAGCAAGATCGAATTGTACGTCGCGATGGTCGACACAACGGGCGAGCAGGAGATTTCGCAATTCTCACAACAACTCGCACGTGATTGGAATATCGGAGTGAAGACCAGTCGCACCAAGTCTCTGTTGATGGTCATCTCGGTAGCGTCGAAGTCGTCGTTCACACAGTTCAGCCGTGCAGCGCAACTCGCGTTGCCCGAAGGCCTGCTGGGTGAAATGAGCTATCGCATGCAGGGGCTCTGAGTGACGGACGTTTCACCGAAGCAGTCGATGGTGGCATACACGTTTTTGTAAGTGCGCTCGCTGAGAAGTTTGCTTTCAATGTTGCGGATCTCGAGTCGTCGACTGTGGCGGTCTTCTAGTCCTGAAGTGGGTACTGACTCATCGCAAACCACTTTGGCGAGCGCTTCGAAAACTCAGAAGACTCGTCGACGTACGGTAAGCGAAACTCCGAAACCCAAGCCCGAAGCAACTCCACCCTCAGAAGAGCCAAAGCCAACTGAAACTCCGGAACCAGTCGCTTCGGAATCGCCGAAGACCGAATCGGTACTCAACGACTTGCCAAAGCCGGCTGAGTCGCCGAAAGAACCAAAGACTGAAACTTCGAATCCGAGACGCAGAGCGAGCGCGACGACAAAAGTAACTCCGGTCAGGAAGCAAACTCCTGCCGAGCTCTCTGAAGAAGACGCCAACGAATCAGAACATGTCGAACTCGCACTGACACTGCCCTTGGACCGGCGCGAAGCCTATCTAAAAGAGTTTCTCGATACGCATCCCAAGTCGAAGTCAAAAGCACGAGCCATCGAATTGGTACTCATGACGCATGCGGGGCTGGGCGATCAGAAGTTGAAAGGCGGAGACACCGCCGGTGGAATCGAACAACTGTTTCGCGTCATTAACGAAGCAGAAGTAACGGCCAGCGACGAACTCTTCTCGTTGATCGCACAGTTTCCAATGAACCTCTATCTGCTCGGTGAACGAGAGGCAGCATTCAAGGCATCGCAAAATCTTGAAGCGAAGTTCGGGAGCGATCCTAAACGACTGCTCGCCGTGGCGCGCTTTTATATGGGAATCGAGCGGGCCGCCGACGCTGTGCGAATTGCGGATACGGCAGTCCGACTTGCGCCCGATCTCGCCGAGGCGCATCGACTGCTGGCAATGGGCCATCACATCTCGCTCCGGCTCGACGACGCGATTGCCGAGTACAAAAAAGCTGTCGAACTCGATCCGAACTCCAAAGCATCTCGAGCCAGCCTGGCAGACCTGTATCGCGCTTCGGGCAAAGCTGAAGAAGCACTGGCGCTCTACAACGAACAACTCGTCTGGGATCCAAAAGACCGCGCAGCCCGCGTTGGAAAAGTGCTCGCGCTTTTTGAACTCGGTCGTGCAGACGAAGCCAATACCGCTCTCGAAGCTACGTTGGCTGACGAGCCACGTAACCTGGCCCTACTTGCCGGTGCGGCTTACTGGCTGGCAGCACACGACAAGCATGAAAAGGCTTACGAGTTGGCGCGCAAAGCAGTCGAAGTCGAATCGCGTTACACGTGGGCCCAGATCGCGCTGGCCCGATCGCTCGTCGCTTTGAAACGGCCCATCGAAGCAGAGCGAGCAATGCGCACCGCACGTAAGTTTGGAAAGTTTCCGACACTAACTTACGAGCTCGCGAACGTGTTGGCTTCAATGGGACTTTATGAAGAAGCCGTTGAGGTTTTGCGTGAGTCGTTCACGATCAAAGAAGAGAAGATTCACACGTACCTTGCTGGACACGTGCCTGCGAGTGAAGCGGGTTTTCTTGAATTGCTCGCACCCGAACGGCGTGCCGGCTTTTACCAGGCGACTGCGGCAGATAACGCCGAAAACGCACAGCACATGAAAGCGCTGCTTGCTTTCAATGCCGCGACGGCGGTGCCGGAAGGTGAAAAGATCAATGAAGCCGCCGCCGTCGCTGCGGCGAAGGAATTTTCATCAGGCACTGACGGCATGCGCGCGTTTCGCCAGGTGTATGCGGCGAGTCGTCTCATCAGGCACGGTGTTGGATTAGATACAGCACTGGACCTTATCGCCGAAGCCAAAAAAGCGTCGGACGACGCACTGAAAGTTCCCGTGCTCACGATGGCGGTCCAGGCTGATGAATATAGAGAGTTGCGCGCGCGCTCAATTGCTGCGGGCAATGTGCCCGACGTTGGCGAAGCTCCGCGCGAGGTGATGGCAAACATTCTGAAAGGACGACTCGAGGATCTTCACGGATGGGCGCTGTTCAATCAGGAAAAGTACACTGACGCGATCGCACATCTGAAACAGGCTACGGAGATTTTGCCCGCAGAAACTCCCGCAGGGCGAACAGCTCTGTGGCATCTCGGCGTCGCTCTGGAACAGTCAGGAGAGAAGGAACAGGCGCTCGATGTCTACATCAAGAGCTACCGCGGAGGGCCTGTGGAGACAGTGCGTCGTGGTGAGATTGAGCGACTGTATAAGAGCATTACCGGGTCGCTCGACGGGCTGGAGGATCGGATAGCAGGAACAACAGCAGCGGCCGGAACTGAGACAGGAGCAGCTGGCAACAGCACGACAGCGCCAACTACGACGACCGACTCGACGCCTGCGGAAACGACGCCCACAGAAACTCCAAAGCCAGAAACTGCAACTGCTCCTGCTGCAACTGCTCCTGCTCCAGAAGTTTCAGACGAGGCTCTACGGAATGCAGCGTCGCGGTTGCGTGCGAATATAAAGATCACCGGACGTATCGTGGATTCAGACAACGCCGGACTTGGGAACGTCGTCGTGGTTTTGATCAGTCCATCGGGCGCGGTGATGGCATCGACTACCGATAACGAAGGTTATTACTCATTCAAGGTCGCGCCGGCACAGAAGACCTACAGGATCATACCATCCAAGGAAGGCTACAACTTTAATCCGATCGATCGCGCGTTCGCGGGATTGATCGACGATCAGAAAGACATCAATTTCACAGGAACGAAACCATAATTGTAGGGGTGGCCCTCCGTGGGCCACCCCTACAAATATTTCCAGCTTACTTATCTATTTTTCCGAGCTTGGTGCAGTTATCAGTTTGCCTTCGGCGTCGTACAACTCAACCTTGCCATATTTCGTCAAGACTTCTCGTGCCTTCGTCGCATCACCGACTGCAACCACCTGCAACTTTTCAAGAACGAGATACTTCTTCGCAGCGTTCTGCACGTCCGCAGCCGTGATGGCCGAAACCTTCTGCGGGTACGTGTCCCAGTAATCCGCGGGCAAGTTGTAGAGCTTCTGCGTGATGATGTTTTGCAACAAGCCGGCCGGCTGCTCTAGCGAGAGCGCAAAACTTCCCACGATCGCGCGCTTCGCGTTCTCGAGTTCTTCCGCCGGGACGGGCTCATCACGCATACGATTGAGCTCCATCATAAACTCTTTCATCGCGCCTTCGGTGACTTCCGTTCTGACTTCCGAGCTCGCGCCCCATGTGCCTCTGAACTTCGAACCACCGAAAGAGCTGTACGCTCCGTAGGTGTAGCCTTTGTCTTCGCGCAGGTTCAGGAACAAACGTCCCGTTGGGCCACCGCCGAAAACGCGATCCGCGAGGAGAACCGAAAAGTAATCGGGACTCGTACGTTCGATACCGAGCGTGCCGAGCTGCAACACGGTCTGCACCGAGCCCG
Source organism: uncultured Acidobacteriota bacterium (assembly GCA_963800055.1). GTDB lineage: Bacteria > Acidobacteriota > Blastocatellia > Pyrinomonadales > Pyrinomonadaceae > PSRF01. The sequence goes on along the minus strand of CAWCZP010000021.1, from coordinate 52,208 downwards.
GTCGATCAATCAGGTAAATCTTCGACTCTGCCTGCGCCGGGGCAGCCGGAATGCTGAACGCCGGCACATCGGCCTTCTGCCAGTCGCCGAATGCCTTCTCAATCTTCGGCATGATCTCTTTCAGAGTGACGTCGCCAACGATCGCGAGAATTGCATTGTTGGGACGGAAGTTGGCCGCGTGAAAGTCAGCCAGGTCTTTGCTGGTGAGCTTCTTGATCGACTCGGCAGGAGGCGCTATCAGTGAAGCCGGATGACTTGAGCCATAGATTGCGCGGCTAAACTGTTCCTGCGCGAGAAACTGCGGAATCGATCGCTGAAACTGAAGTTGGGCCAACGTACGCGTCTTGTACTTGTCGACTTCAGCCTGCGGGAAAATCGGATTTCTGATGACATCCGAAAACAGCTCCAGCGTTTGGTCCAGGTTCTCCACCAGTCCGGCCGTACTGACATTTGTAGTCATCGACGACAGGCCGGAATTTGCGGTCAACGTAGCGCCCAGCGCATCAGCCTGCTCGGCGATGTCCTTGCTCGAACGTTTCCCCGTTCCTTCACGCAATAACGTGGCGGTGAAACTCGCGAGGCCGCGATAGTCGGGTTTGTCAGAAAGACCGCCGCTCAACACGACCATTTGCATATTGAATGTCGGTACCTTGTGCGCCTCGAGCAGGACCACGCGCAATCCATTCGGAAGAGTTGCTTCCTGCGCGCGCGGCAGTTTTACTTTCAAAACTTCTTTCGAAACAGGCGCTTTGCCTTTGATGATGGTGCCCTTTGTCGATTGAGGTTGCTGACCGGCCGGAGCGCCGCCCTGGGCCAACGCCGATGACGACACGAGCACAATCAGCACGAACGCAACGATCGCATTAATTCGGTTCTTTATCATTTTCATTGGTATAACTCCTTTACTGGTCCGAAGCGCCTGTTGCGCTCTTGGCCTTCGCCTTCGGCATCGTGATTACAACCGTGCGGTTAGTGTCGACCAGATACTTGTTGGCAACGCGCTGCACGTCTTCTTTCGTGACCGCGGCGACTTTGTCGAGTCGAGTATTAATCAAACCCGGCTCGTTGTAATAGACAGTGTACTGGCCCATGGTAACGGCGCGATTGATCGAGCTCTGAAGGCCGTTGATTAAGTTTCGTCGCGTGTTGTTCTTTGCTTTCTGAAGTTCCCAATCGGCAATGGGCTCTTTCTTCAGACGTTCGATCTCGGCATAAATGATCGGTTCCACGTCCTCGATCCTGCTGCCGGGTCGCAGCGTGGCATTTGTATAAAACGCACCGGTGCCGCGCTTCTCATCCATGAAGCCACCGACGCCGGTAACCATTTCTTTTTCTTTGACGAGCTTCTGATAGAGACGCGAACTCTGACCGCTCTGAAGTATGTTGGCGAGAACCTGCAATGCGTAAAAGTCGGCTGAGTTGCCCTGGACCGCTTTGTAAGCGATGTCGACACGCGGCGCGCGTGCGAGCACGTCGTCAACGGTGGCTTTTCGTTCTGCTTTCTGTTGCGGCTCAGCCATGTCGACGGCCGGCGGATCGGGCTGGCGTGGGATGCTCTCGAAGTTGGTTTTAATCTTTGCCAACGCGTCGGCGGTCTTGAAGTCGCCCACCAGCACCAGCACTGCGTTGTTCGGCGCGTAATACATCTTGAAGAACTCAGCAACGTCGTCGACGGTCGCAGCGCTCAGATCTTCCATCGAGCCGATCACTGAGTGCTTATAAGCGAAGTTGTCGTAGATCATCTCCTGATGCAACTCGGCGCTCTTGCCGTACGGTTGGTTATCGAGACCCAGCCGGCGTTCTTCCTGAACAGCGTTGCGCTGGTTATCGAGATTGGCTTTTGTAATTTCCAAACTCTTCATGCGATCGGCTTCGAGGAAGAGAGCGAGATCGAGTTGGTTCGCGGGGAGAACTTCGAAATAGTTTGTGCGATCTTCGTTGGTGGTGCCGTTCATGCTTCCGCCGTTGTTGAAGACGAGCAGGAAGTGTTCACCCGAGCCAACATTCTCGGAGCCCTTGAACATCATGTGTTCGAAGAGGTGCGCGAAACCGGTGCGGCCTTTGCGCTCATTACGTGAACCGACGTTGTAGGTAATTGAGATGGCCACCACGGGCGCGGAATGATCTTCTACAGTGATCACACGCAAGCCGTTCGCTAAAGTGGTCTCTTTGAAATCAACTCGCAGGTTGCGAGGCGCCTGTGCCTGGGCAGCCATGACGGCGAGCGCGCAGACAAACAGCGGGGACAAAAACTTAGAGACGCGTCTCATGGATCAAACTCCTTTGGATGTGGATGATGTCTCGCGACGAGCAAGAATTCGAAATTAACAGCGTTGGATGAATGTATGCGAAGAGGGGTTCGATCGCAAGTCAGGAAGCGGCTTCCAATAGCTCGTATAGCTCATATAAGTCCTATACGATGTTTGACGGCCGCCGCAGCCAACCGCGTCCCGCTTCTTACCATCCAAAGTCCTCGACTGTATAATCGTCGTACAAAGCCATGAAAAAGATAAAGCTCATTTTCCCCAGCGTTATGACCGCTTTCGCCGTGCTCACGCTGGCCCTCGCGACACCGGGACAGCAGCCCGCACCTCAGCAAACCAACCGTTTTGATGTGACGCACTACCGCATCGAGGCTCAGATCATCCCTGAGCAACACGTGCTGCGCGCCGGCGCCGACGTGACATTTGTGCCCGTGGATGCAACGCGCTCGGTGGTTTTTGAGCTTAACGGCTCACTGAAGGTCGAGAGCATTGAAAAAGATGGAAAGGTTTTGACCGGGGTTGTTCAGGACGCGGTCGGCGTCGGCTCTCTCGGACCGAGTGTCCGCATCGATCTGGGCCAGGTTGTTCCGGCAAATCAGCCCGTGACACTTCGCTTTCGCTGGAGCGGCGCGCTGATCAATCCGGAGGGAGGACCGCTCGCCACGAAGCGACTCGCCTACGTCGGCACTGAGGGTTCGTACCTGATGTACGCCTCGCGCTGGTTCCCATTTCACGACTACGCGGCCGATAGAGCAACGTCAGATATCACGTTTATCGTCCCTTCCGGTTTGCAGGTTGCCGGCACAAGCGACGATCCTGTGGTCGCACAGCCGGCGCCGAAAGAAAACGCCGTCCGGTATCGGTTTGTACACCGGCAACCGGTGTTGATTGGCAACTTTGCCGCGGGTCAGTACATAAACAAGAACCTGCGATACAGCAATTATGACCTTCAGTTATACGCAATGCCGGGCAGCGAAAAACGGCTCGAAGTCTTTGCTGAACTGACGGGTAAAGTACTTGAGTTCTACACCAAGCGTTACGGTGCGCCGATTTTTGGTAACCGGCTGGTCGTCGTTCAGATCGACGATGAAAGTTTGGATACTTATTCCGGACCGGGAATGATCTTCTTATCGACCAAGATGTTCGATACTACGCGGCCCGTGCCGGAAGAGAGGCTTCAGAGAGAGATCGCCTACCAGTGGTGGGGCCAAACCGTGGGCCTCAAATCGTTCGACGATGCGTGGCTTTCTCAGGGTCTTGCCGAGTGGAGCGCGTTTGCTTATCGCGAAACAACGCTGACCGCGGGTGGTCTTGATTCCGCGCAGCGCGAGCAACAGGAACGGGCGCTGACGTTTGAGCAAACGGCTTCGATCGCACGCGCGCCGAGTGCGCTCGACGATCAATCAGCAGCTTACCATTCGATCGTCTTCTACAAAGGATCGATGGTGTTTCGTATGTTGCGTGAGACGATTGGGCGTGAGGAATTCGATCGACTGCTCGCCACTTTTGTTCAAACATACAAAGGAAAGAACGCGTCGATAGACGACTTTGAGAAGCTGGCGGCGCAAGTCTCAAAGGACAACCTGCGTTACTTCTTTGCGCAGTGGGTGGAAGGAACCGGCGTTCCGGAGTTCACCGTCGACTATCAAATTATTCGCACGCGGTCGGGCAAGTTTCGCACGCGCGGCACAGTGAAACAGAACCTCGAGTCGCTGCGCATGCCGGTCGAGTTGATGCTGCGCGCCGAAGGCGACAATCAGCAAAAGATTGTCCGTATCGAAGGCAAGAGTGATGATTTCGACTTCGAGTCGAATGGACAGCCGATCGAAGTGCTCGTCGATCCAAACAACAAGATTCTGCGCATGTCGGACGATTTGCGCGTGTCGATCATTGCGCGGCGTGGTATCGAGCAGATGAAGGAAGGGATTTACGCCGAAGCGCAACAGCAGTTTGAGGCTGCGCTGAAGCTCGACAGATCCAATTCCTGGGTTTACTACAATCTCGGGCTGCTGTTTCTGGAACAGCGCAACTGGCAACAGGCGCTCGACAACCTCGAGGCCTCACTCATCGGAAATTTGAAGCCGGCCTGGATCGAAGTTTGGGCCCACATCAAACGTGGCAACGCTTACGACGCGAAGGGCGAGCGCAACAGGGCCGTCGTGGAATACAACAAGGCGGTGCAGTCAGGGATTGATTACGACAATGCCCAGGCAGTAGCGAAAAAGTATCTCGCGACTCCTTACGATCCAAAAGCTTCCGAAACCGTACAAGCGTCAAACTAGGACACAGAAGGCACAAACAGAAGCCACAAAAAGACACAAGAAGCACTAATGATGAAATTAATCATTGTGCTTTTTGTGTCTTAGTTTGTGCCTTTTGTGGCTAGACTGCGAGGATGGAGATCTTGTTCTTCTCGGCAGCGCGAACCATTTCATCGCGGTCGAACATGAGTGTCTTGCCCGCGGTGATGCTGAGACATGTAGCGCCGGCTTCAACCATCGCTTCAATCGTCGGGAGTCCAACGACAGGCACATCGAAGCGCATATCCTGATCGGGTTTCGCAACCTTCACGACCGTCAGTCTTCCATTAACCAACCGGCCGGCGCGTCTGATCGTTTCATCAGTGCCTTCCATCGCTTCGATTGCGACGCAGGCTTTGCCACGAACGACGATCGTCTGGCCCAGGTCGAGACGCGCGATCTCGCGCGCGATCTCCAGCCCGTATTCAATGTCTTCCTGTTCCTGTTTAGAAGGCTGGCGGCGCGTGAGGTTCCCGCTCTGCGGCAACGAATCCTGAAGAAAACAAGTCGAGTCGACGAGCTCAATCCCCTCGCTTTGCAACTCCGAAGCTATCGCTCCGATAAGCGCATCGGTATTGCGGCGCGGCAGCCTCAAAAGCACCTTCAACATTCGCGCATCCGGCACCGCGCGACTGAAGATCTGAACGTGCTTCACTTGCCCCGCCATTATTGCCTTCTCGACGCCTTCTTCCTTGAAAAATCGTATCATCCGCCCAAGCTGCCCGATGCCGATCCACTTCACTCGTTCGGCGCGTTGGTCCATCTCGGGATCAGTCTCTTCGCGGATCGCGGCGACAACCAACGGCACGCCGGATCGACGCGCACCCTCCACGACCATAAACGGAAACTTCCCGTTGCCCGCGATCAATCCGAATTTCATTTGATGACGCCGCGCTTGGAACTTTCGATGAAACGAAGCAAATCGGAAACTTCAGGAGAGCCGCTGATTTCTTCCTTGATGCGTTCAACTGCCTGAGTGGTGTTGAGTTTTGCGGAAAGCAGCAGATGAAAAGCGTGGTGTAGAGCATCGATCGCCGCGCGAGAATAACCGCGGCGCTTCATGCCGGTGATGTTCAGCCCATAACACTTGGCGTGATTGCCGACTGTCAAAGCAAACGGCAACGCGTCTTTTACAACTACCGAATAGCCGCCGACGTAAGCTTCCCTGCCGACGCGACAGAACTGATGAACACCGGAATATGCGCCGATGTTGGCGCCGTCTTCAATCTCGACGTGTCCCGCGAGCGTCGCGGCGTTGGCCATGATAACGCCGTCGCCGATCAGGCAGTCGTGCGCGATGTGGGCCTGGGCCATGATCAAACAATCGTCACCGGTTTTAGTGAGCATTCCACCGCCGGCCGTGCCGCGATGAATGGTGACAAACTCGCGAATCTTGTTCCGCTCGCCGATGCGCGTTTCGGAAGGTTCGCCTTTGTACTTCAAATCCTGGGAGGCGAGTCCGATGGAGACGAATGGAAAAACTTGTGTGCCGGCTCCGATTGAAGTGCGGCCGTCGACGACGCAGTGAGATTCGAGCCGCACGCCTTCGCCAATTTGAACCTCATCACCGATGATGCAGTATGGTCCAATGAAGCAGTCGTAGCCGATCCGCGCGCCAGGGCTTACTACCGCTGTCGGATGAATGGTTGCCGGGTGGGTAGCGGTAGACATACCTTAAAACCATTGCCAATTGGCGATTGCCGATTGCCAATTAGAAGACCCGTTAGAAAGCAGCCAAATCGGCAATTGGCAATCGGCAATTGGCATTATTCTGCTTCCCTCGGGGCTACAATGCTCATGATCTCAGCGTCGGCGGCGAGCTGGCCGTCCACCTTCGCCTCGCCGCGCATGCGCTGCACGCGTGAGCCGATGCGCAAGGCCGTCACCTCGAGCACGAGCGTGTCGCCGGGAACTACCGGGCGACGAAAGCGCGCTTCCTTAATGCCTGTAAACAGAACCAGTTTTTGATCTCGATCTTCAATCTCGCGTAACGCCAGCACCGCACCAACCTGGGCCAACGCTTCGACAACAAGCACACCAGGCATCACGGGCGCGCCCGGAAAGTGACCCTGAAAAAACGACTCGTTAATACTGACCTGCTTTATTCCGACGATTCTTTCGCGGGGTACAAGCTCAACGATGCGGTCGACGAGAAGAAAAGGATAGCGATGCGGCAGGAGCTTTTGAATCGCCAGTGAATCGAGAACGGTTTCCATGAACAAAATTGCCAGGCGCCAAGTGCCAATTGTCGATCTTGCGACTCCGAATTGGCAATCGGCAACTGGCAATCGACAATCTATTCAGGTGTGACAGTGACCGCCGTCACCGGGTTCTTACTGTTGAAGTCTTGAATGAATGCTTTTGTGATGTCGATGCTCTCGGCGGCGTACAGCAGCGGCACTCGAGCGGCGTCGATGATCACGTTGATACCGCGAGCTTTTGCAAAAACTTCCAGCGCTTTCGCGATCTCTTCCTGCAGAGGGTTGAAGAGTTCCCCGCGCCGGCGATCGTAGGCGGATTGAGCGTCTTCAGCCTTGCGTTGAATGTCTTTCTTCAATTGTTCCAGCTGATCGATCTTCGTCTGCAACGACCTTTGATCGATTGGTGTTCCAGCGGGCGCCTCGCGCAGTTTGTTGATTTCAGCTTCGAGAGTCTGTGCTCGTTGCTGCAGCGCAGTGATCTCGTCTTTGAGCTTCTGGAATTCGCCATTCAGTTTTGTCACGACGTTGTTGAATTTGGCGATGCCGGTTTTTTGGTCCAGAAACAAATCGCTGTAGATCACGGCCATCTTGCTCACTGGCAGAGCCACGGTGGCGGGCGGCGCTGTACTAGGCGCGGCGGGTGTCGGAGTCGGCTGAGGAGCGGCGGGACGTCCTGCCGGCCGTTGTTGTTGTGCGCTGACGGTCGTGGCTAAGCCCACGACCATCAACGCACTCATTGGAAGCAAATATTGTCTAATCATGTTATTTCCAATTGCCAATTGCCGATTGCCAATTTGTAAAGTTTGTAGGCGTCCGATAAATCGGAAATTGGCAATTGCCAATCGGCACTATTTAAGGTTGTGTTACTGCCGCAGTCGCCGGATTCTTGGTGTTGAAGTCGTGAATGAACGCACGAGTGATATCGATGCTGTCGGCAGCATAAACAAGTGGCACGTTACTGCCATCGACGATCACCGTGATGCCGCGGGCCTTCGCGAACGCTTCGAGCGCTTTGCCGATGTCCGTTTGCAGCGGCAAGAAGATATCCTGTCTTCGTTTCTCGTAAGCAGCCTGGGCATCCTCGCCCTTACGTTTGAAGTCGGTATTCAACTGCGCGAGCTGATCTCTCTTCTGCCGGATCGCGTCGGGAGCGGCGACGGCCTGCTGGTCCTCGATCTCCTTGGTCAAGGTTTGAATCCTTGTCTGGAGTCCCTGCAACTCGGCCCGGCGCGGCTCAAACTCTCTGTTCAGCGTAGTGATCAAAGTGTTGTATCTGGCAATACCATTTTTCGGATCCAGAAACGCATCAGAATAGATCATCGCCATTTTGCTATCCGGCACGGCGACGGTTTGTGGAGCCGTGGCAGGCGGGTTTGCTGGAGTCGCAGCAGGTCTCTGTGGCTGCGGTTGTTGTGCTGACACGGAAAATGCAACAGTCGTCAGCAACGCGACCGCAGCAAAAAAACGGGCTATCTTCATGACTTTCTTGTATTACTCCTTACGTTGAGGGCGATTGGACAAACTCTTTAGTTGTTTGTCCAGCCGCCATGGGTTGGCTCAGGCGTTAAAAAGTACGCCCGACGCTGAAGCGAATGACTCTCTTCTTTTCGTTAAAGAAAAAAGGAAACCCGTCAATGAATTGGTTCGGCCGGGCATTGGGATTATACGCAAAGATCAGGCGAAACGGTACATTGATGACGGGGACCTGGACCCTGACTTCCATGCCTAAGCTGGACCGGTAATCGCCCAGACCTGAGAACAAACTCTCGGACAACTTCACTATGCTGTTGGTCTGCGCGTCGCCGCGAAGGAAGACCGTCTGGAAACCACGCGGCAGCAGTGTGATGGGACTAATGTCTCCGCTTTGCGCGTCCTCGAGCTCGGCCACTGTTACGATGCGATTATCACGTGCGACAAGGCCCAGGAACGGCGACGCCGCCAGATTGGGGTTGTTACAAAGGGCCAGCGTGCTCAAACTGATCGCAATTGGCGCCCCAAATCTCGGACACTGTTGGAAACCGACGGTCGATAGGAACGGCTGGTCGGTAAGGAAATTACTCGAGAACGTCTGGTCGCTCTTGGACCGCAGGTTAAAAGCACTTCCGATATCGGCGAACGCAGCGAGGCTCACGGTGTTGCCAATGATTGGGATCCGGTACTCGAAGTTTCCGAGTATCTGCGTATCGCCGCCGACCGATGTGAACGAGCGCGGTAAGGCTGCGACGTTGTTTCCAGACAAGCCAGTAAACACACCCAACGCGGCAGCACTCTGAAGGCTTGGAATCTCAATCGGATCACCCGCAGGATTCTCTGCGACGACGACGTTCTGAGAAGTGATGAACGTATCGACCGGAGAGATGGGACTGATCGAACGAACGTTGTAGCCGCGAATTGTAAACTCGTCGCCGAGGAAGAACCGCTCGAAGATCGGAACGCCGGCGACGAACGCGAGTGAGTTTGCATTTCGCACTTTATCGCTGATCGCAAAGCTGCCAACTGTTCCGGCGATAATTCGAAAACCAAAAACCTCAGGATGCTCGGATCTCTTACGTCGCATGGGGAAGAACTGCGTGTAAGAAAGCGTCGGCTGATAAGTTCGAACGTCACCGAGGAGACCCGCGATCGCGAACGCACCTGAAAGCTCGCGACCGCTCGTGGGATCGATACTCGCATTGCGCGTGTCGTAAGAGAACGTCCCGGTGATCCGGCTCGTAAGAATGTTCGGCTGATCGTAAACGACCGGAATGAAAGTTGAGGGATTATTCGGATCGTTGTTCTGCGGATCTTTCACGCTCGAGAGTGATAACTGGTACGACGCACCAACGCGTGAAAACTGCGTGAAGCGTCGCTTGCGATAAAACTCCGAGAGCGGCGCGCTCAGGAAGAGCGATCCGCCGTACGAATCTCTCGTAAAGAGATTCGCTTCGTCGATTTGGTTGAAATTGAACTGAGAACCCAACAGATCTTGCTGCGCGCCTAGGTTCTGCGAAAGGAACGTACCTTCGCCGAAGAACTTTTGCGTGAAAGCGAAGATCGAAAAGCCGGCGCTAATAGGCCTGTCGCGAATGTACGGTTCAGTAAACGAAAACTGGAACGAACGCTGCCGGTTGCCGGCTGCGAGGTTAAATGAAAGTACTTCACCGCGACCGAGCAGGTTGTTGGTCGAATACTCGAGACCGAAGAACGAACCTCCGATTCCGGAGATACCGCCGTTGAAAGAGATCTGCTGGCGGCCGCGTTCACTCACCTTCAAAGAAAGATCGACAGTCGCTTCTTCATCGTTCGTGCGGCGATCGACGTCTTTGTCTTTGTCGATGGGATTGAAGTAACCGGACTGGTTCAACTTCACGACCGAGTATTCCCAGTAAGAGTCGTTGTAAATGTCGCCTTCGTTGATGAGCACTTCCCGACGCAACACGTTATCGCGCGTAAACGTGTTACCGACGAATTCCAAACGCCGGAGCGTAAACTGTTTTCCTTCTTCAATCGTTACCGTGAAGTCGACGATGCCTTCGTTGGGGTTCTGCGGATTGTCTTTGAAGGTCGGAACCGGCTCTGCCGTGTATTCGATGAACCCCTGCTGCCCGTAAAACTTCTTGAGGTTCTCAAAGAGGCCCTTGCTGACCTTTTCGCCGTTCGCGATGTCGCCTTTGTTGAGACCGATTACTGCCCTGATCTGATCCTCCGAGAAGATCGAGTTGCCTTCAACCTTGAACTCGCCGAGACGATAGACCTTGCCTTCTACGATCGGGATCGTGACGCGCAGTCCCTCGTCGACTGACGACAAGAACGGCAACGGCAGGATCGGGAAACCGGTGCGGCGACGGCCGACGCTTTCGACTCGCGGCTCGCCGTGTCGCGCCTGAAGATAACCCTTCGAGCGCATGTAGTTTTGGACCAGTCGCAGGTCAACGTCCAGCTTCTCGCGATCGAGAATATCCGAGCCTTTGAAACGCGTGATCAGTCCGGCCTCTTTAACGTATTTCATCGAGCCGCGTAACTGGCCGTCGCTGAAAACAGTGTTGCCTTCAAACTGAACATCTACGACGCGAACCCGATCGCCCTCGTCGATGTCAAAAGTAATTGCGAGCGACGTGGCTGAAACTTCCTCGGTGCGTTCTTCGACGATTGCGTTAGGATGTCCGGCCGCCGACAGCATCTCTTTGATTGTTCGTTTCGCGTTGAGGACCTTAACGGGATCGTAAGTGCTCTCCTTCGACACGCCGACGCGTCGTTCGCGAAAAGCCTTGAGCACGTCTGATTCCTGAACACTGCTGAGACCTTCAAAAGTCAGGTCGCGAATGATCGGAAGCTCTTTGACTTCGAAGATGACGTTTATGCCCCCACGCACGCCATTTTCAGTAAAAACACGGGTCGCGGTTTTGTCGAAGAAAGTTAGCGAGAGCAGTGCCTGGTAATCGCGCTGGATCTGATCTTCGTTGTAAACGTCACCGGGTCTCGTCTGAATGTAGTAAAGGATGTCGTCCTTTCTCAGACGACGATTACCGATGATATCGACGTTCTCGACGAGCCGTTGCGATTGAGTGGGGGTTTGAGTTTGTTGAGCGATGACGCCACTGGTCGTCGCGAAGATTGCGGTGATTCCTGCAAATAAGCCAAGAAAAAAGAGCCAAAACGCGCGATATGAGTGCATAGGCACCAATTCCCTCAGTAGTTCTTACCGGGCCTCAGAAACTTCGGGGAGCTTATGAGTGCTGACTGGCTCAAAGACAGCCCTTTGATTCTTCGGCTGAAGAGCCCGTTGCCAGCTTTTGAGTAGCAAAGTGGCGCATTATAAGGCAAAAAAGTTGAAAGTGCCACACACGATGGTACACACAAATAGACACAAAAACACAAACTTTGGGTTTTGCATTTTTGTGTCTTTGAATGCTTGTCTTAGTGAATGAGCAGCGCGTCGTCTGCTGCTTCCACGCCCGTAGGACGGAAATCGAGTTCCTGCCCACTCAGGAAGACTTCGATAGTTGTAGCGCCCTCGAGCTGACCTTGAATCAACGCCTCTGACAGCGGATCCTCGACGTATTTCTGCAAGGCGCGGCGAATTGGACGAGCGCCGTACAAACGATCCGCGCAAGTCTTATCAACAATCCAACGCTTCGCCTCGTCCGTCAAACTAATTTCGAACCCGTGCCGGATCATCGTCTTGTTGATCTGATCCAGTTGCAACTGCACGACTTCGAGCAGCTCGTGGTCAAGCAACTGATCAAAGATGATGATCTCGTCGAGACGATTAATAAACTCCGGATTGAACGTCTGGCGCACTGACGACATCACCATCTCTTCCATCTTTTCACGTGTGGCATCGGTGTTTGCCTGGAAACCAAGCGTACCCTTCTTCTGAATGAACCGGGCGCCGATGTTGGAAGTCATGATGATGATGGCGTTCTTGAAGTCGACGGTATTGCCGAGGGCGTCAGTCAGTATGCCGTCTTCAAACACCTGGAGCAGGATGTTGAAAATGTCGGGATGCGCCTTTTCAATCTCGTCGAACAAGAGAACCGCATAGGGCGAGCGCTTGATACGTTCGGTGAGCTGACCACCTTCTTCGTGTCCGACGTATCCCGGCGGCGATCCGATCAACTTGGAGACGGAGTGCTTCTCCATAAACTCCGACATATCAAAACGAATGAGAGCGCGTTCGCTGCTGAATAAAAACTGCGCAAGCGAACGTGCGACTTCAGTTTTGCCGACGCCTGTTGGACCAAGGAACAGGAACGAACCAACGGGTCGCAATGGATTCTTCAAACCAGCACGAGATCGGCGAATCGCGCGAGCAAGGGCGGAGATTGCAGGACGCTGAGAAATAACGCGCTTGTGAAGCTCTATTTCGATGCGCAGGAGTTTCTGCGTCTCTTCCTCTTTCAAAGAGTTTACCGGAATGCCTGTCCAGCGCGCGATCACGTCTTCGACGTCGTCGCGCGTCACTTCGGCGGAAACCAGCGCATCTTCGTGCTGCATTCGCAGGTTCGAAGTGTCTCCGTAAGATCGCGACCATTCATTCAGCTCGCCCCAGTCAGCGAGATTGCCCTGTTCGCGCCTCACACGCAGCTTCACACGCGCGCCGGCTTCGTCAATCACATCGATTGCTTTGTCGGGCAGGAATCGATCGGGAATGTAGCGGTGAGATTGATAAACCGCGGCGTGCAGCGCTTCGTCCGTGTATCTAACCTGGTGAAAACTCTCGTAACGTTCGCGCACGCCGTCGAGAATGCTGACTGCTTCAGCTTCAGACGGAGGCGGAACTTTTACCGCCTGGAAACGACGCTCGAGCGAGCGATCTTTTTCGATCGACTTGCGAAATTCAGCGGGTGTCGTCGCGCCAATGCACTGAATTTCGCCGCGCGATAACGCGGGTTTCAAAATGTTCGCCGCATCAAGCGAGCCTTCCGCCGATCCCGCGCCGACAAGCGTGTGCAACTCGTCGATGAAGACGATGTACTGCGGGTTTTCGACGAGCTCGCGCATGATCTGTTTGAGTCGTTCTTCAAACTGGCCGCGATATTTCGTGCCTGCAACGATCAACGAAAGATCGAGTGACAGAATGCGTTTGTGTTCGAGGAACGAAGGAACATCGCCACGCACGATTCTTTGCGCGAGACCTTCGACGATCGCAGTCTTGCCGACACCCGGCTCGCCGATCAAAACGGGATTGTTCTTCGTGCGACGGCAAAGAATCTGAACCACGCGTTCGATCTCTGCTTCACGGCCGATCAACGGATCCAGTTTGTCGTTTGCAGCGTCGTCAGTGAGATCGCGCGAGAACTCGACGAGATGCGGCGTGTCTTTCTTTTGCGACGTCCGCGCGTCCGCGCCTGACTGCCGTGCGATCTCATCGCGCACTGCGTTCAACCGAAGGCCACGTTCGTAAAGAATCTCCGCGGCCATCGAACGTTCCTCGCGAAGCAGCCCGAGCAACAGATGTTCGGTTCCGATGTGACGGTGTTGCAGACGGTCGCTTTCCTCGTGCGCGTAAGCCAGAACGTGTTTTGTTTCGGGAGCGAGTGGGAGTTCGACGGAGGTTGAGATCTTTTCGCGCAGCAGCGTGCGGCCCTCGATCTCTTTGCGAATCGATTCGATGGAAACTTGTGCTCGTGGGAAAAAGCGTCCGGTCAGGGTCTTGTCTTCTCGCATCAGACCCAATAAAAGGTGCTCCGGTTCAATCGCCGGAGCTCCAAACTGTGACGCTTCGTATCGCGCGAAGAAAATTACCCGTCGCGCTTTTTCAGTATAGCGTTCGAACATCTTGGTTTCTGTAAAACGTCCTTATTATTGCCTTTGCCCGTTAAAAACATTCGGGGAAGTTGCCCGCATTATAACCTATGAGAACTCTCACGGGAATTTATTGTAGGGGTGGCCCTCCGTAGCCACCCGTTGATGGATGATGAGCACGACGGGTGGCCACGGAGGGCCACCCCTACAATAAATGCCCAACAGCTCGATCATTTCAGAGGTATAACGCGGCCGCGTTCAAGAAGAAGTGAGCGATCGCACAGCTCGGCGAGGGTCGCGCTGTGAGTAGCGATTATTAGAATTGCTGAATGTTTGTGGGCGTAACCGAGCAGAGTGCGCGCGATCTCCTCACCGATTGCGGTATCGAGATTACCGGTCGGCTCGTCCGCCAATAACAATTTCGGTTCCGTAACCAGCGCCCGCGCAACGGCTACACGCTGCTGTTCACCGCCCGAAAGATGCGAAACGGGGTGATTAGCTCGCGCCTGGAGACCCGCCTCTTTCAAAAGTTCCAGCGCGCGTTCATACGCCTGACGGGTGTTGCGCCGGGCGATAAGCAGCGGCAGCGCAACGTTCTCCACCGCCGAAAGATCAGAGAGCAAGTAGTGAAACTGGAAAACAAATCCGATCTCCTGACGGCGACCATTTGCGCCATTCAACGTAACACTCCCGTGATCGGCTGCCTCCAAACCACCGAGCAGGTGCAGCAGAGTTGATTTGCCTGAACCTGACGCGCCAGTGATCGCGACAGTCTCGCCGGCGTTCGCACTAAACGTGACTCCACGCAAAACTTCCAGGCGCTCACCGTCCGGCGCCACGAAACTCTTACGCAGATCGACAACGCTGATCATGAGTCGCGGAGGGCCTCGACGGGTCGCATGCGTGATGCGGCACGAGCGGGATAGATCGTAGCCAGCACGCTCAGTGCGAAAGCGATCAGCGCGGCCAGCAGCATTTCAGTAGGCCTTGTGTTCAGCGGGACGTTGCTGATCGAATAAACATCGGCGGGCAAGCTTACGAGCTTGTAGTGATTTCCAATCAGGCACGCTGCGAGTCCAACTACGACACCGGCAATGGCGCCGATGGCGCCGACAACCGCGCCTTCGATCATGAAGACCAACATCACTCCGGTGCGCGTCGCACCGAGCGCGTTGAGGATCGCGATGTCGCGTCTGCGTTCAACGACGACGAGGATCAGCATCGTCGTGATGTTGAGTGCAGCGATCGCGATGATTAGGCCAATGATGAACAAACCCATGCGGCGTTCGAGTGCGAGAGCAGCGAAGAGTGGTTGATTCGCCTGCTGCCAGTCGACGATGGTGTAGGCGTTGCCGAGAGCGTTTGAAATATTCGCGACGACTTGCTTGACGGTTTCCGGATCGCGCACCTGGATGCTCATCACGGAAGCAGCATGATCGTTGCCGGCCAGCGCCGTCGCGGTGGGGAAGGCGACGTAAATCCAGGTGGAGTCGTATTCAAACAGTCCTGACCGAAAGATACCTGCCACTCGCAAGCGGTGCGTCTGGCCGCGGGCGGATTCGCTTCCAGGAATGACTTGAAAAACCTGGCCGGTTGAGACGCCAATTCTGTTAGCGAGCTCGGAGCCAATCACAGCGTTCGGCTCTGTTGACGACTCGAACAATGGCCCAACAGAACCCTCCCTCAGCCACTGGCGGACTTGCGTTGACTGACCGGGATCATTTTCGATGCCGCGAATCACTGCGTAGCCTGTGTCGTTAGATCCGCGTGCGATCGCGCCGTCGTAAGTTGTTGGCGAGGCAGTTACGACGCCGTCGATTTGCCGTAAACGGTTTACGAATTCTGAATAGTCTTCGATCGCACGTCCATCAGAGCGCACGACGCTGATGTGTGAGGTGCCTTGCAGGATCTTGTCGCGCATCTCGTCGCGAAAGCCGTTCGATAAAGCGAGGGCGACGAGGAGCGCAGCCACGCCCATCCCGATGCCAAGCACGGCCGCGATTGCAGTGACGCGAGCGAGCCCCCGTTTATGCCGCGAGCGAAGATAGCGAAGAGCAAGAAAAACTTCGTAAGGCATATTGGGGCAGGATACCGAAGCCGGAAATTAGAACAAGTCAGGAAGGGTGGCTTGCCCCCGCATCAGGGAAACAGCGGGGGCAAGCCACCCTTCCTGACTTGTTCTATGCAATCGGTTCGTGTTGTTTGCATCAGCCACCTCTGGCTGGTGGGCACTTCCTCGTGTCTTCCGGTCGGTTCTCAGGCAACAACCGGCCCAATTTCGGAACATCCTGCGCCGTCGGGTCGCCGTGCCAACTCAACTCGTAGATCGTGTCCTTCACATGCCGGAAACTAAAGTGCTGCTCCAACTCGACGATCGCCGGGATCTCGTCACGCTGCCAACCACACACGATCCACCATCGCGGATCCGCATCTATAAAAACACGCCGGCGATGATTGATATGATTCTGAATAATCGGAACCAACTTATCACCCGGCCACCCGCCACCCGTCCCAATCGTCTTCCAACGCCCGGATCCAATCGACGCCCAGTAGTGAACAGCAATCGTCTGCGATCCCGAAATCATGATCGCATCAAGCGGGACCGCCTCGAGCCGTTGCCTGTACTGCTTACTCATCGCGCGCCGCTCAATGAACTCATAACTGATCGGACGCATGTAAATGAAAAAGATCACCGCCATCGCCACTATCACAACCGAGCACGCCATTAACGCGCGCCGCTCAGTTCCCAATCGCCCTTGAGCAATGCGAAGTAGCCAGTGCGCGCCAAGCGGCACAATAGCCGGCAGTCCACTCAGGAAATAACGCCAGTTGACGATCGTGCTGTAGTTCAAAAACAAAAGCAGATCGGCGACGAAACCCGTGACCCAAAGCAACAGCATCGGCGACATGCCACGTTTGCGCCACTCGAGCACGGGCGCAAACGGCAGTGTCAGAAATACCAACGGCGCGCTGATAAAAAAGTAAGTCAGGTAGGGACGAAAATTAGTGATCGATACAGGATGCCGTGACGACTCGTCGCGCATCGATTCACGCCAACCATTCCAGACCCAACGATAATGCTCGTCGGTAATGAACCAGTAACCAAACCAACCGAAGGCCAGAACCCCAAACACGGCGCACGAAGCCACAACCCACAAAACTTCTCGTTTTTGAAACTTCCATCCCAGGAAGAACGGCGCCACCACGAGCCACGGCGCATAAAATCCGACGGTCTCGCGCAGATTGACGCCGAGACCCATCAGTCCCGCTCCAACAAGGACCATCCAAAACTTTCTCTGTCGCACGCCACGCAGATGAACGATCAGCGCCGTCGCAAGCACCAACACCGAGGGCACGTCAGTCATCACCTGTCCGCTGTAAAGAACAAAAACTGGCGAGAAGACAATCAGCAGCGCCGCGGTCGTGGCTGTGAAAAGTGAGCCGCTTATGTCGCGAGCGAGGATCCAACACGCAACGACAGTAAACGGAACCTGCGCGACCACGGCATATTTGAAGATTAGATACGCCTGCTCCGGCTGCAGTCCAAACAGCGCTTGTGCGACCCGGAACATCGCGTGGTTCGTGAAGATGAAGAGGTTGCGACCCAGCGCCATCGACGAGGGGTATCCAGCCAGCGAGAGCATGGTGTAGTCCATGCCGTCCCAGTCGCCAATGAACGGATCGACAAAATAAAGAACAAGCGCGAGGGCGATCAGCGCCGGTGGCAACCACCATCGCCACAGTTTCCAAAAGGATGCGGCGCCAGTCGCGGCGCTGGCTTCAAGCGGGGTAAAGGTCTCAGGCGTGTCAGGTGTGTTTGTCGTCAGGGGTGTCAACGAGTTGAGCTTCAACCGGTGAATCGGGTCGTTTAATCATTCTTACGCGATTTCCCTGCGCATTGTACTCAACTTCGTCCATGATGTTATAGATGAGGAGGACCCCTCGGCCCGACGCTCTGAACAAGTTGGCTGGATCACACGGATCGGGAATCTCCTGAATGTCGAACCCCTGGCCTTCGTCTTCGACAGTGAAGGCCGCTTCTTTCGGCGATAATTCAGCAGTAATCTTGAGGAGTTTGGTGGGATCGTTTTTGTTTCCGTGTTTGACTGCGTTGACGAACGCCTCGTCGAGTGCGATGAAGAGATTCGAGCGCTCGGGTTGAATCAAACCGAGCTTAGCAACGCGTTCCTGAAGGTATTCGAGTACTCCATTCATTAAACTCAGGTCGCTCGGGAGTTCGAATTCGATCTTTTCGTGTACGTGCGAAAAGATGTTCTGGTCGTCGGCGTAAAGGAGTTTATTAGAGAGGGTTTGTTCGACGATCTCGCGTAGCTCGTCGCGATTGTAAGGGGAGCGCAGATAGTTTGCGGCGCCCATCTTGAAAGCCTTGATGACGCCCGGACCTTTGTACTGCTCGCCGAGGGGAGTAACGAGGTGCTTGCGGTGGAGTTCGCTGATGGGTTCTCCGTTAACTTCCGCCTCCGATAGATCGCTGATAATGAGATCGAAGCTGTCGAGATCGTCGCGACGGAGCGCCTGTGCGCGTTCTGCCGTCACGATCACTTCGTGACCGAGGCCCCCGAGTGCCTTTTCAAGCAGAACACGCAGCTCATCGTTGTTGTCCACGATGAGGATCCGGCGTTTTTCCATAGGCTCCAATCTAGTCGAAATGTTGAGGAGAGAGATCTGTACGAAAAACTTTCGCCACCCGTTCGCAATATATCATGTAAGGGATTGTCGGATTAAGCGCGAATCGTGTAAATCCTGTCCCACGAATGGCTAAACGCGGAAAACTACAAACAATTTTGGAATACTCGGTGGCCAGGTCGGTGCTTACGACCCTTGGCTACTTACCGCCTTCCTTTGCGATGGGAGTCGGCCGAACGGTGGGCGGAGTCGCTTATTTCCTCGCCCGCGACCTGCGACGAACGGCGGCGACCAATCTCCGGCTCGCATTTCCTGAGAAAAGCGACGAGGAACGCGCGCAGCTTGTGCGCGATACCTTTGATAGTCTCGGTCGTTTATTAGGGTTCTTCAGCCAGATGTCGTCGCGGTCGGAAGCGGAACTGAAAGACCTGATCCACGTTGAGGGCTGGGAAAATCTGGAAGCGGAAAGAGATGTTCATGGGCAAAAGCTGTTTCTCTACACCGGGCATCTCGGGGCCTGGGAGTTAACCAGTTTCGGGTTCTCGCTTTTGGGTCACCGGTTCGTGTTTCTTGTTCGGAGAATTGACAATCCGAAGATCGAGCAAATGGTCGATCGTGTTCGCTCGAGGTTTGGAAATCAAACTATCGACAAGCTCTCGGCCGGTCGCGAGATGCTCAGAATTTTGCGCCACGGCAAGACTTCCATTGGACTGCTGCCCGATCTGAACACGCTTGATGATGAGGCGATCTTCATCGACTTCTTTGGAGTTCCGGCGGCGACGACTTTCCTGTTCGCGAAGTTTGCGTTGCGTACCAACACGCCGATCATCCCCGTCTTCTCGCCGTGGGATGAGGAAAAGGGAAAGTATCTGATCATCGTCGAGAAGCCGGTTACTTTTGAACGAACGGATGATGAAGAAGAGAATGTCAGGCGGTTGACCGTTGGTCTGACGCAGCGGATCGAGAATCAAATCCGGCGTTATCCAAGCCAATGGCTCTGGGTCCACAAGCGCTGGAAAACGCGCCCCCCCGGTGAGCCGGGGATTTATTGATGAGCGCCTCTGTTGATGGAACGCCCTCCATAATTAACAAGTCAGGAAGGTGGGCTTGCCCCCGCTGTCCCGAAAGCGGTGGCAAGCCACCCTTCCTGACTTGCTCTATTTAAGAAGCTCACTCCTAAGAAGCGCTCTAGTTGGTGTCGACCTGAGTTAGCTATACTCCTCACGCTCATGCAGGTTTCTGTGGAAAATCAATTCTCCCACGCGCGAGTCAACCGCGCTTACGAATTCGCCGACTTGTCTGAGTATTCGTTCAAGAAACGCGTGCTCATTCGTGCTGCCGATGTCGTTTTCTATGTTCTTATCAACTTGATCGGATTGACGGCGCGGTTTGAGGTGATCGGGTGGGAGAATCACGAAAAGGTCGAGAAGGAAGGCAGCCTCCCGATCTACGTCTTCTGGCACGATCGCATTTTTCTGACGACCTACTGGTGGCGCAAACGCCGTATCGTCGTCATGACGTCGCGCAGCTTCGATGGTGAATATATCGCCCGCTTTATTCAACGCTTCGGTTACGGAGCGGTTCGCGGATCCAGCACGCGCGGCGGCGTCGGCGCGATCGTCGAGATGGCCCGTCTCATGCGCGCGGGCTGCACAACAGCGTTTACGATCGATGGTCCTAAAGGTCCACGGTACGTCGCGAAGATGGGCGCAGTGATGCTGGCGAAAAAGTCAGGCCACCCAATCATGCCCGTAACGATGGCGCTGCAACGCTACTGGACGACGCCGAGTTGGGATTCATTCCAGATTCCGAAGCCGTTTACGCGCGCGCGGGTTTACGTTGCGTCACCGATTTACGTCCCGGCGGACGCCGATGAAAAAACACTTACCGCCAAACGTGACGAACTCCAGCAAGCACTTGACCATCTAAACCAACTCTCCGAGGATTTCACAAACAAGGGTATTTAACTCATGAAATCATTTTTAGCTTCAATTTTTTGTTTGATTTTTATAGGCGTCGCGAATGCCCAGACGGCGCTCAAACCGCCGACTGAAGCCGCCCTGGACCGCTTTCTTCGCTACGTGAAGATCGATACACAGTCGCAGGAAGATCAAACAACGACGCCGAGCACTCGCAAGCAGCTCACCCTCGCGAATCTGCTAGCGAAGGAGCTGACCGCGCTCGGCGCGGAGAACGTGCGTGTCAGTGAGTTTGGCATCGTCTACGCGACGATCCCCGGTAACCTGCCCGACAATTCAAAGGCGCCAGTGGTCGGATTCATTGCGCACATGGATACGTCGCCCGCAGTCTCTGGTGAAAACGTCAATCCGATCTTTCACAAGAATTACCAGGGCGGCGACATCGTGTTGCCAAAAGATCCAACGCAGGTGATCACGCCTGCAAAGAATCCCGAGTTGAAGGCTTTGATTGGGGACGACATCATCACTGCCGACGGCACGACGCTGCTCGGTTCCGACGACAAGGCCGGCATCGCGGAAATCATGACGATGATCGATACGTTCAAACAGAACCCGCAGCTCAAACGCGGCACGATCGCGATCGCTTTTACACCGGATGAAGAAGTCGGCACAGGCGTCGAGAAGTTTGACGTGAAAGCCTTCGGCGCAAAGGTCGCCTACACGGTTGACGGGGGCGAGCTCGGAGAGATCAGCGATGAAACGTGGAGCGCGCGCACGGCTACGATCACGTTCCAGGGCAAGAGCACGCATCCTGGATCAGCCAGGAACATCATGATCAATGCGATGTATGCGCTGGGTGATTACCTTGGACGATTTCCGAAAGACATGCTGCCTGAAACAACTGAGGGCCGCGTCGGTTTTGTTCATCCTTACGCCGGCGTGATCGACGTTGAAAGCTCGAATGTAAAGGTGTTGCTGCGCGATTTTGATATCAGTGGGCTCGATGCTAAAGAGAAGATGCTCCGCGACATGGTTACGCAAACGGCGGCGAAGTTTCCTGAAGTGAAGATTACGATCGACGTCAAAGAGAACTATAAGAACATGAAGGAAGTGCTCAAGGACCATCCTGAGTTGACGACGAACGCGATGGAAGCAGCGAAGCGCGCAGGGTTAAAGCCGTTTATGAAACCGATTCGCGGTGGCACAGACGGAGCGCGGTTGACGTTTCGGGGATTGCCGACGCCAAACCTTTTTACGGGTGGGAGCAATTTTCACGGCAAGTTGGAATTCAACTCGCGACGCGGGTTGGAAAAATCGACTGAGACATTGATCAACCTGGTCCAAATCTTCGCGGAGAAGAGTTGAGCCACGAAAAGGCACAAGAAGAACAAAAAGTCACTCGCAGTGGGTACGTTGCGTTAATTGGTCGCCCGAATGCGGGCAAGTCGACGCTGCTGAATCGACTGGTGGGACAGAAGATCGCGGCGGTTTCCGATAAACCTCAAACGACCCGATTCAAGATTCAGGGAGTCATCACGAAACCTGACGGCCAGGTGGTGTTGGTCGACACACCTGGCGTTCATCTACCCGGCTATGAGCTGAACCGCCGCATGATGGCGTCGGTGCAGGATGCGTTACTGGGCGTCGATGTAGTCGGGCTCATTCGTGACGCATCAGTCTCGACGGGCAATGGCGATCGCTTCGTCCTCGATCTCGTCAAGCGTTCGGAAAAGCCGGCGCTGCTCCTGCTCAACAAGATCGACAAGCTTGAAGATAAATCCGCGCTGTTGCCGCTGATGGATTGGTATCGCAACGAGCACGAGTGGCGCGAGATCATTCCGATTTCAGCGCTCAAAGAGGAGATGACGGACGTGTTGATGGATGCGTTTTTACGTCACCTCCCGGAAGGCGAGCCAATCTTTTCTGAAGACGAGCTGACGGATCAAACGCTGCGCGTGATGGTCTCCGAGATCGTGCGCGAAAAGGTGTTGCACGTGACCGGTGACGAGATTCCGTACGTCACCGCAGTCGTGACCGAACGGTTCGAAGAAGTTAGAGAAGACTTCGCGCGAATCTACTGCGTGATCGTCGTCGAGAGGGGTTCGCAAAAAAAGATCATCATCGGCAAAGGCGCAAGTCGTTTGAAACAGATCGGCATACGCGCGCGCCAGGAGATCGAAAACCTTGTGGGCCATCGCGTCCATCTTGAATTGTTCGTTAAAGTTGAAGAGGACTGGCGCAACAAGGGACAATTGTTGGACGAGTATGGACTCGGATAACAGAACCGAGCGCGGTAGCGCCGGGTCAACATTCCAAGGGAGCGCCGATAAACGAAGTTGACCCGGCGCTACCGCGCTCGGTTCTGCGCATGATCAAACCCGCTCACACAAGATGGCATGCGTTAGACGTCGAACTGGAAGCCGGGGCGCGTGAGGCGGTCGAGTACGCCTTGATGGAAGCGGGCGCGCTCGGCACCGAAACTGAAACCAGTGACGACGCGCTGATCCACGTGACCGGTTACTTTGAGACCGTGCCGCAGCGCGAAAGAGTTCGAGACGAATTGTTCGAAGCGTTGCGAATCTACAATCTGCCGACTTCTTCCGTGCGGGACATGAGCGTTCGCGAGGTTGCTGAACACGACTGGCTGGAAGAGTGGAAGCAGAACTGGCAGCCCGTTGAAGTCGGGCGTTTTATAATCGCGCCGCCGTGGTCCAAACTGCCAGAGGCGCACGATCGGATCCCCATTCGTATCGAGCCCGGCATGGCTTTCGGCACTGGAACTCACGAAACAACTCGTCTCTGCCTCCAGGCAATCGAGAAACATTTCGCGGGAGGGAGTTTTCTCGATGTTGGCACCGGGACCGGCATCCTCGCGATCGCCGCAGCCAAGCTTTTTCCCGAAGCGCGTATCGACGCTTGCGACACCGACGAGATGGCCATAAAGATTGCTCGTGAAAATGCCGAAGCAAATGGAGTTTCGAACCAGATCGAATTTCGCGCTGGTTCGATCGACGAATCAACTGCTTCAGCGGATATGGTCTGCGCAAACCTCACCGCCGACGTGATCGCTCAATTGGCGCGAACGCTCGTGAGTTTGACCTGCGGAAAGTTGATACTTTCAGGCATTCTCGAAACACAGATCGAGATGGTCCAAACCGCTCTTCACGAATGCGGAGTATCCGATGTTGAAGTTGCGCAGGATGGCGAGTGGGTGGCGCTGATCATTTAAGCAGATGACACGTCGAAGATTTCATGCCCTGCCGAGTGCTTTTAATTTCGAAACTCAAACTCTAACGCTCGCGGCAGATGAAGCGCGGCACCTTCGCGATGTGCTGCGGCTAAAGCCAGGCGACGAGGTTTACGTCTTCGACGGCGCTGGACGCGAGTTTCGCTGCACGGTCGTTAACGCGAAGCGCGACTCAGCCGAGCTTCGAATCGATTCCGAAGTTGAACCCGCAAAACCAGAATCACAGTTGCAGCTCAAATTGTGCGTCGCGCTTTTGAAGGGTGAAAAGTTTGATCTCGTCGTTCAGAAGGCGACTGAACTCGGCGTCACCGCGATCGTTCCGTTAATTACTCGCTATGCTGACATTCACCTGCGTGACGCAGCTGACGCGAGCAAGCGTGTTGCACGCTGGCAGCGCATTGCCTTGGAAGCGGCGAAGCAATCGGGCAGGGCGCTTGTGCCGGAGGTGAGCGCGCCTGTGTCGTTTGATTCGTTTGTTGCGGGCACAAAAGATGCTGAACTTTGTCTAATGTTCTCGGAACGCGGTGGTGACGGTTTAAGTGAAATCGACCAATCGACGCCGAAATCTCTTACCGCCCTGGTGGGTTCCGAAGGCGGCTGGTCAGATGAAGAAATCGAGCGTGCGCGGGCAGAAAACTTCCATGTCGTTACGCTGGGTGGCCGAATTCTTCGCGCTGAAACTGCGGCAATTGCAGTGGCCGCGCTTCTCCAGCATCTATTCGGCGACTTGAAATGAGCCGCTCCAAGGCCATCCACAGATTACACAGATTCTGCACCAAAAATCTGTGTAATCTGTGGATGGCTCGGAACGGAGTTGACCGGCGCGAATATCAGGCTCAAAATGTACCCGCTAACGCGGAACAAAGGATGCGAGGGGGTCGTTTGACTGGTCATGCCAAATAAAGATGGAGCCGTCGAGAACGCACGCAACGACTTAG
Organism: uncultured Acidobacteriota bacterium; assembly: GCA_963800055.1. Taxonomy (GTDB): domain Bacteria; phylum Acidobacteriota; class Blastocatellia; order Pyrinomonadales; family Pyrinomonadaceae; genus PSRF01. The sequence continues at coordinate 27,465 of CAWCZP010000021.1, read as the reverse complement.
CGAAGCGACTGAATATTGATCCCGCTGACGTCAAACAGGGATCAGTTGAAGACTCCGACTTCCCCGACATGTCGCTGGGCGCCGCCGAGGACGGAGAGATGAGCGGGCAGATGATCACGCCCGGCTGGCGCATCCGACTCGAAGCCCAGGGAAAAACATACGAATACCGCGCTGATAAGAATCAAGTAAGGCTCTACAAGTTTAAGGGCAAGAATTATCGGATCTAAGAGGTACCACCATGAACCGCAATAACATTTTCATTCATATCGCTTTGGCGCTCGTCCTCATTCTCGTCGCTGCTTTCGCGGGTCAACTGAACCGCTGGCGAAAACAATGGAAATCGCAGGTGCGGATCGTGCACACCGGTGATAAAAAGCAGCCGGCCACAGCTGAGGAGATTGCACTCGGCGAAACTCGCAGCTTTGGCCGCCCGGAAGTGCTCGTCAAATTCAGGGATGGCGTGACTCTTGAAACTATCGAGAGTTTAACTTCACGTATGAACGACCGCGTCGAAGATCGCATCGAGAGTGTTGCCGGATGGACGTCGATTGACGATCTCGACAACGCGGACGCGGATGCCATCGTTGCGAAATACACTTCGCTCCCGGAAGTCGAATACGCCGAACCCAATTTTGAGATCTCGCTCTCTGAGGCGGGCCCACTCGAGCCGATACTCCCGCGCGATCCGCAGTTCAACGATCAATGGGCCCTCGCCAATTCCGGTCAACGCGGTGGCAAGCAGGGTGCAGACATCAGCGCCACACTCGCATGGGCCACGACGACAGGCAGCGAGGACGTTGTCGTCGCCGTGCTCGATAGCGGTGTTGATTACGCGCATGAAGATCTGAGGGGAAACATGTGGATGCGTCCTGCGAGCATGGCGCCTTATCACGACAGCGAGCTGGGCACAGTCGACGACGAAAATGGCTATAGCGCGATTGAAGGGATTCCGGATCCGATGGACGAGAACGGCCACGGCACGCATTGCGCGGGCATCATCGGTGCGGAAGGTGAAAACAATCTTGGAATCGCGGGTGTGAACTGGAACATCAAGATCATGCCGCTGAAGTTTATGAACTCGGGCGGCTTTGGGACGACGAAAGACGCGATCGAGGCGATCAACTATGTGATCGATCGGAAGAAAGCCGGCGTGAACGTTCGCGTAATCAGTGCGAGCTGGGGTTCGACGCAGAAATCTCGCGCTCTCGAGGATGTTATTCGCAAGGCTTACGAGAACGATATTTTGTTTGTCGCGGCGGCGGGGAATGCAACGACTGATAACGACCGCAGGCCGCACTTTCCGTCGAGTTATAACGTGCCGAATGTGATCAGCGTGGCCGCGTTGGATCGGAACGATCAGTTGGCGAGGTTTTCGAATTACGGCGTGAAGAGTGTTGCGATCGCTGCGCCAGGTGTTGAGATTCTGAGTACGTGGTTGGGAAATCAGTACGAAGAGAAATCCGGCACGTCGATGGCGACGCCCGTGGTCTCCGGTGTCGCCGCTCTGATACTCGCGGAAAATCCACGTATGTCGGTGGATGATCTGCGGAAGAAGCTTATGGATTCGACCGATCCGATCGTTGCGTTGAAAGGGAAGACCGTTTCAGGCGGCAGGATCAACGCAGCGAAAGCGTTGCAATAGCTTTTAGACAGGATAACCAGGATTTGTTCAGGATTATCATGAAAAATCTTGTAAATCCTGTCTAAGGTTGGCTTAGTTTCTTTTTACCCTCCAGGGCTTCTCGGTAAGCCCCGCCGCGCACGTCACCGATCTTAATCGCCTCATCAAAATGCTTCGCAGCATCAGCCGTGTTCTCAAGGAACGCGTTGATCCGTCCCATCGACTCATGCGCGCGCGACATGATCGCTTTGTCAGTATCAGGTGACGACGCCGCGACTGCCAAACGATAATGGCCCAGCGCGCGGTTCAATCGCTCGTCACGCACTGTCTCATCTGTGGCATCGCTCGCTGCAAGGCTCGCGGTCTGACCCAGTGCGAAAAAGATGCGTGGCTCGCGCGGATATTCCTTCAACATCTCACGCAGTCGAGTTTCCGCGTCGTTGTAATCCTTGTTTCGTAGAGTATCTTCAATCGCCGCGAGATCGCGGACCAGCGCCGACTCACGACCACTAGTCTCAACATTAAGTTCCGCTTGCGACTTGCGCGCGGCTGTTCGCGCCTCCCGTGCCGCAATGCCTCTCTGCAACGCTTCCGCGTTCTCCGCTAGCCGTTTACTTTCACGCACCGGGTCAAACGACGCCATCATGTCAGAAAAGAAATTCGCGAGATCAAACCCCGCACTCTCGATGCCTTTCAATTGATCCGCAAAGTAGAACGACAGCACTGCGCCCTTTTCATATTCTTCAGCCAAACGCGCAATCGTCTCAGCCTGAATCAACTTGATCTCCGCTTGCGCTGTTTTGCCCATCGCCGCGCGATCCGCTTCATTCTTCGTCGCGGCCATCGCAGCACGAGTCTCGCGCGAAAGACTGTCGATCTTTCTCATCTCCTCGTAACGCGCGTCAGACGCTGCGACGAGCGAACGGCTCACACTCAGAAACACATCCGGGCTAACCTGTGCGCCCGCTTTTTCCCGTTCCGTCAAAAGCTGCTTTATGTGCTCGCGACGCTGCGCAATGTCTTTATTGAAACGCAGCACGAGCGCGTCGATAACATACTGAAGATATGCACGCCGCAATTCCGACGACGTCGGATCAGTTCCTTCGGGAATAACTGCATAGTAATCGTCGCCGATGATACGGAAGTTGATTGCGCCACGCGCTGCCAGCAGATCCGGCAGGATCAAAAACCGTCGCTCTTTGTCTCGAAAAGTGTAGGCTTTGTCCTTGCTGTTCTTCTTCGGATTTTTCACTTCCACTCGTTCCGAAGTCGCAGTCATTGGCCTGGTGTGGAGATAGGTTAGCAGCGAACGAACCATCTCAGTTGTCGGCGCGCGCAGCCTGTCGCCCTCGGCCTGATAAGCACGAACATACTCAACCATTCGCTCATCAATTCCCGAGCGACGATAGAACTCCTGGACCAGCGGCGCGAAATCAAGGACTTCCAAAAGTCCTGCGGGCATGTCTTCGGAGCGTGGCGGAGCGTCAAACGGTGGCGCTGTCTGAAGCGCGAGTGCAAGTGAAACGTAGCGCGCAGATTGCTCGGCCGGACCAGCTGGAGCGGGCAGTAGATTGCGATCGTAGAAGTTCTTCAACCGAGCACGCAGATCCGGATCGAGATTCGCCAGGTCTCTACGCAACTTCGCGCGAAACGCGGAAGGCGCTCGTCCAGCGGGAACTGGATCGTGTCCGGCAGCATCGAGTGCAGCCATCACGACGATGAGTCGTGGGTCAGCCTCAAAAACGACGCCGTACTCAGAAACTTCAAATGGAGCTCCGCTGCCTTTGTTGGACCGGTGGCGTTTGCCGTTGTGGAGCAGGGCTGGGTGTGGTGGTCTGCGCCGAAACAACTCCGGGAACCAGAATTGTGGCGAGCACGATCAGTAAGTATTGCTTCATAAGAACGAGTTTGATGTTTGTACGGGTTAATCGGTGGCCCTTGCATTGGCCTTCCGACGGTGGTATGCGCGCAACATGCGTAATGTTAGCGGATAAGCGAGAAGCGAACAAACGATGGAGAGGGCGGTGGCGCCGACGGTAAAGGGCCAAACGATGTTCCAGCTTTGCAGAAACAGTTGCCGGTAATAGTCACCGGAAAAGATGTGCGGATTTTTGAGCAGTTGCAAGCCTTCGTCGGGGATACTCAACGGCCGTCCGAGGAGAAATGCACCGACTGCGTAGGAAACGATGATGATCGGAACGAGCGTCAGGAAAGGATTGTTAAGAAACGTGCCGGTGTAGATCGCAATCTTATTGAAGCGAAAGATGAAGGCCACGGCGGTCGCCATGATCGTGTGGAGACCGAGGAATGGTGAAAACGCGATGAAGACGCCGATTGAAAAAGCAAGCGCCGTCCGCTCCGGTGGATCATCGATCGCAAGCAGACGGCGAAATGTAGCGCGGAACATTATTTAAGATTGCCGATTGCCAATTTCTCAATTGCCAATTGGCAAAACCCCTCAATCGGCAAATTGGCAATTGGCAGTCGGCAATCGGCAATTACTGAAAACTCTTCAATGCCTCTGCTTCGTTATCGTACGAGTCGAACACCGTTAGCAGTTTAGTAATCACCAGCAGGTTCTGAATTCGATCCGTCAGGCTCAATAGTTTGAGCTGGCCGCCCTGACGGCTGATGGTCGTGTAGTTAGCAATTAACTCGCCGACCCCACTCGAGTCCATATACTTCACACCCGCAAGGTTGAGTAAAACCTTGTTCTTGCCTGCGTCAGCCAATTTCCTGATCGAATCGCGCAGGGAAATACTTCCTTCACCGATCCGCACTTCACCACTCAGATCGAGAATGGTGACGTCTCCCGCTTGTCGTTCTTTCACATCAAGCTCAGCCATTGCTTTCTCCGTTCAATTGAAAACGAAGTCTTCGCACGTCTATTTGAAGCTGTTGAGCGCGTCAGCTTCACTTTCATAAACATCGAAAACAGTAAGAAGCTTCGTTATGGTCAACAGATCCTGAAGTTTTTGCGTGAGATTGAGCAGTTTGAGCTGTCCGCCTTCTTTGCCGATTGCGGTGTAACTGGACACGAGTTCACCGATGCCACTGGAGTCGATGTAACCGACACCGGCAAGGTTTAAAAGAATGCGCTTCTTGCCTTCTTCGAGTAATCGCCGGATGGCAGTACGCAGTGCAACACTTCCCTCACCGATGGTTATCTTCCCGCTCATATCGAGGACGGTGACGTCTCCGGCTTGACGTTCGTTGATATTCAACTCAGCCATTGTAAGAAATCTCCTTTATGCAATTGCGAATTAACGCCGCTTGAGCATGCGCACTGTTGTTCCACCGCCCGGTCTTATCGACCAATCTACTTCGTCCATAAAACTGCGCATGAAAAAGATGCCACGACCGGAGGCCTTCAAGATGTTCTCTTGTGCTGTTGGATCTGGGACTGCCTCCGGGTTGAACCCGGGACCCTGGTCGTGAACGCTGATTTCAACAGCGTCAGGCGAGCTCTTCAAAATGATTTCTACGACCTTGCCTTCATCCTGACGATTGCCATGTAGCACTGCGTTAGTGACGGCCTCGCGGACGGCCATATCGATTCCAAACGCAGCGTCATCACTGATGCCTGAACGGCCAACAAACTCAGCAACCGCGGCGGCCGCGGTAGCAACCGTGTCAATGCGGCTGGGCAACTGTAACTCGGTAGTCTCTCCGGTCACTCTTGTGCATGACCTCTCCGAAAGCCACTGCGCGAGGACTCTGGCTGCTTTCTAACCATCAGACACTAATCAGGAGTCCGAGGGTTTAACATGCTGGATGCAAGGATGTCAAGAATTTAGGTCATATCGGTTCAATACGTCCTCACACAACAAACCCGAGACTCTTCAAAGCGCGATCCAGCTCCGCTAAATCGAGTGGCTTGGCGAGATACTTGTTGCATCCGTTCTCAAACGCCGCTTCTTCCATGCCGTAGTAATCGTAAGCTGTGATAGCCACGATCGGCGTTCGTTCGTCGTTGGCCTCGAGTTCTCGAAGGCTCTTGATAGTCTCTAAACCGTCAAGAACCGGCATGTTCAAGTCGATCACCATCAAACTGGGACGGTGTTTCTGCGCCATCTCCAGCGCTTGCTGCCCGTTTTCGGCTTCAAAAACGCGGTACCCTTTTAATTCGAACGCGCGCTTGAGCATAATGCGCGTGTCAGACGAATCTTCAGCTACCAGGACCGACGGATAAAGTATTGCAGACACTGCTTGCATCAGGCTTTACTTCCTTGCCCGTTATAAAATCTGTTTTTAGGGGGGGAATCCCGCTGAGGGGAAAATGACGCTCGTGGGATGTGTTTACTTATACCACACGTAAAGCTCATATGTCTTCCAGCGCACCTTAGAACGCGTTTGGAGTTCAAGCTTTAGCTTGCTCTTAAAACAATTTAGAGGTTGAACTCCAAACGAGTCACAAAAATGAAGGTAACACCAGCACATTCCATCAAAGGCCGGCTGCGCCTGCCTGGCGACAAGTCGATCTCCCACAGGGCCGCGCTCATTGCCGCTTTGGCCTCGAATTCCTCAGAAATTTCAAACTTTTCTACAGCCCGTGACTGCGCCTCAACCGTTTCCTGCCTGCGCGACCTCGGTATCTCGATCGAGCAGAAAAGCGGAAAATTACTCTTTTCCGGTGGCGAAACGATGGTTCCGCCTGACAAACCGTTGGACTGCGGCAACAGCGGTTCAACCTTAAGAATATTAGCCGGCGTATTGGCCGGACACGATCTCAGCGCGGAGCTTGTAGGTGATGAATCCTTGAGTTCTCGCCCGATGAGACGAATTATTGAACCTCTCGAATTAATGGGAGCGAGGATCGAGTCCACTGACGGGAAGCCGCCGCTGAAGATCCGAGGTTCGAAAACATTAACCCCTATCAGGTACAAACTTCCGATCGCCAGCGCCCAGGTAAAATCTGCGATTTTATTTGCCGGACTGAGCGCCGAGGGACGCACGACAGTGATTGAAACTTCGCAGTCGCGCGATCATACGGAGCGTCTCTTCAACGGTTTCGGCGTGCCGGTAACAACAAACCCTGATCTGTCAGTCACGCTTGACGGCCCAGCTCGTTTTACCGGTGGCGCAATTACGATCCCTGGCGACGTTTCGTCGGCGGCGTATTTCGTTGCGGCGGCAATGCTCTTCGCCGAGTCCGAACTGACGATCGAAGACGTTGGTTTGAATCCAACGCGCGCCGCGTTCTTATCGGTGCTGAGTTCATGGGGGGCTGATATTTCAACTTCTGACTTGCAAACAGAGCGCAACGAGCCATACGGCACAATCAGAATTCGAGGCGGCATCGCGAAAACTGCAAGCGAAGAGGAACGAACATTGAGCCGTTCGATGATTCCATCGTTAATTGATGAACTGCCGCTCCTCGCTGTTGTCGGTTCTCAGATCTCGGGCGGTATTCGAATACGGGACGCAGGCGAGTTGCGATTGAAAGAGAGTGATCGACTCGCAACTACCGCGCGGAATCTGCGCGCGATGGGTGCTGAAGTTGAGGAGTTTGAAGACGGTCTCTCGGTTTCAGGACCAACGCGATTGCGCGGCGCGAGGATCGACTCGCACGCAGATCATCGCATCGCAATGGCGTTCTCGATCGCGGCGCTGATCGCAGAAGGCGACACTGAGATTCACGGTTCCGAATGCGTCGCCATCTCCTTTCCTGAATTCTATGGCCTGCTTCACTCACGTGCTGTCAGATGAGAATCGTAATCACAGGTTTTATGGGTAGCGGAAAGACGAGCGTCGCGCGCGAACTGGCTCGGCGTCTCGATCTCGCAATGGTGGACCTGGATGAAAGGATTATGGAAAGGGAGGGAAGATCTTCGGCACAACTCATCATCGAAGAGGAAGAGGCAGCTTTTCGTTTGATTGAGTCAGCGGTGCTGCATGAGTTACTCGAGACTGACACGGCACACGTGATCGCACTTGGGGGCGGCGCGTGGATCCCAAAGAGTAATCGCGATCTGATTCACGAGTACAATTACTCAAGTGTATGGTTGGATACGCCCTTCGAGGTCTGCTGGGCCAGAATGCGAGGAGTCCGGTGAGAGCCGGCCACTCGGGAAAACAAAAGAACAAGCGCAAACACTCTACGAGCAACGTAGATCAATTTATCAGTTAGCCGATATTCGAATTGCTTTCCGAAATGAAAATTTTGAGGATCTAATATCCAGCATTCAGCACGAACTGGAGACGCAGTAAACGCTCTTCTTTGCGCCTTTGCGCCTTGGCGTCAAAAATTCTCAACGCAAAGGCGCTAAGGCGCAAAGGAAAAAGTTAGAACTTGTACTTTAACGCAAACTGCATCTGCCTCGACGAACCTGAGTCTCCCGTCGGGAACCTCGTGTTCGTAATCTGTCCGAAGTTTGCAGTTCCCACCACACGCCCCGGCTGACCGAAGTTCGCGTGATTGAACAGGTCAAACACTTCCCACCGAAATTCAATCAACTGTGTCTCAGTCAACTTCGTTCGTTTTATCACCGAGAAGTCGGTGTTGTTGAACCCTGGTCCAATCACTACATTGCGACCGAGATTCCCAAAACGTCCCACCGGCACGACGAACGGCGCAATATCAAACCAGCGATTCGGCGTGCCCAGGATTTCTACTGGACCAGTTACATCCGGCCTGACAGTGTTGTTTGTGCCCGTGAACGCCGCGTTATTAACAACGATGTTCACCGGGTTGCCGCTTTGCGACTGGACGATCGTCGATAGCTGCCAACCTTCCTTCAATTGATTCCCGCGGAACGGCAACTCGTAAAGACCGCTGATCACAAAGCGATGACGCGCGTCGAAATCCGAAAGCCCACGACTGCCGCGAAGGTTGTAGCTGTCCTGGATAACTATGCCCTGGCTGTTCAGCGAGTTGTAATCGATCGACTTCGAGAACGTGTAAGAAGCATTGAACTGCAACCCTCTTGAGAGGCGCTTGTTGGCGGTGAGCCAGAGCGCGTTGTAGCTCGAGTTTCCACTTCCCTCGATCTGCACGATGTTGTTCAAAGCAGCGCCCGGCCGAATCTCACTTGAAGCAGAGAGGCTCGGAATCGGTCGCACGCCGTTTATCGGTTGATTAAGGTTTCGCGAAATGCGCAGGTGAGTTCCTTTTGCGCCGAAGTAGCCGATCGACATCCCGAGATCGCGGCCCAGTTCACGTTGAATGTTCAGGTTCCACGATTGAACGTAGGCGTTGTTGAAACCGAGATCGACTGTATTGGGCGCAAGTCCCGCCAGACCAGCGGTCGTGACGGCATTCGCGAAAGTAATTGGCCCGGTGAAAGTGAGTGGTGTCGCCAACGGCGGATTCGAGGTAAGCGGCGTCACAACGTTCGTCACCGGTTGATCGGTAAGAATCCCATACGCGGCACGCACTGAAGTCTTGGCATCGCCGAACGGATCCCAGGCGATACCGACGCGTGGTTGAAAATTCTTATTGTTTTCCTCGTAGACCTTATCGATCCCGGAACCGATACGCACCAGCGATCTCGTTGCGGGATCGAAAACGACGAACCGGTCATAGCGCTCAGTTGGAGTCATGTTCCAGTCATAGCGCAAGCCCAGTTCGACAGTAAGGTTTGGACGCACCTTGATGTTGTCCTGCACGTACAAGCCGAACGCATTCTGAACGATTGCACTCGAGCGATCGCCAAGCGTCACGCTGAATGCGTTGCCATTGCCCGTCAGAAAACTGTTGACGTTGGCGAAACTGAAGGCACCTGTATCGAGCGTGAAGTTGTTGTTGTAAAAACGCCTCACCTCACCGCCAAACTTGAACGAGTGATTGCCGCGGAGATAGTTCAGGGTGTCGGAAAAAACGATGGTCGTGTCGGCGCGGCCCTGGGGAAAGCCCTGTGGTCCACCGATGTTGAAGTTGAAGCCCGTGATACTGATCTGCGGCAGCCCAAGATCCTGATCGATTCCGTTGTTGATGCCGAAATCCGCCGGATTCGCCTGGAAGTTGGGCGTGAAGGTAATGTTTATGCGATTTAACCCAAGCCTCGCTTCATTGGTCAGGTTTGGACCAAAGATGTGCGTTTCGTTCAAGGTGAATATTTGACGACGCGACTGCCGCGTGTCTCCGAAACCCGGAACCGTGTTGCCCTGAAGGTTTGGTTCGCCACGTTTGTCGCGTTGAAATGCGTAGTAGCCGTGCAGCCGATCTTTGGAACTGAAGTTGTGACTCACATCGCCGGTCCACTGATCGAGATCGACGGGAGCGGTGCCTGATCCCTGAAACCTTGCGATTGGAACACCGTTGACGATATCCACGCTCGTCGCAAGCGGAATCAATGGCAACAACTGGAGCACCGTCGGGTTTGTAACCGATGCGCGTTGCGCGTCTGTCAACACGTTGCTGTTGAGTGTCAGTCCCTGGCGCTGTCGCAGTCCTTCATAACTGAAGAAGAAGAACGTCTTGTTCGAGCCCTTGTAACTGAACACCGGGCCGCCTGTCCCAAAGCGTGGGAGATTTACAGGACCACCGAGGTTGAGGCCGAACTGATTGCGCTTGAAGGGCGGCTTCCGCGCGTCGAAGAAATTGCGCGCGTCGAGTGCCTCGTTGCGGAGAAACTCAAAGAGTTCCCCGTGATATTCGTTCGTGCCTGAACGAGTTGCGATGTTGACGATCGCGCCGGAGTTTCGGCCGTACTCGGCGCTGAAGGTTGAGTTATCAACCTTAAACTCCTGCACAGTGTTTATTGAAGGCTGGAACGTGATCTGGTTCTGGACCATGTCGTTGAGGTTGACGCCGTTAATCATGAAGTTAACCGTGTCTTCACGAGCGCCCGCAGTATTGAACGCGAATGAGCCCTGACCGCGAAGCGGCGCAGTTAAGAAACCGTTTTGCGGCGGCGTTACGGAGCCGGGAATCAGCAGTCCGAGATCGACGAAGTGACGGCCATTCAGTGGAATCTCCTGCACTGTTCGTTGGTTGATGACTGTGCCGACTGAAGTCGTTGCGGTCTCGATCACGGGAACATCCGATGAGACAAGCACCTGTTCGGTGATTGCGCCGACTTCCATTTGAAAATTCTGGACGACGGTTTTCGCGACCTCGATGGTCACCTGATCCGCGACCTGAGTCTTGAAGCCTTCGACGCGCACCTCGACGGTGTAGAGTCCGACAGGCAAGGCCGCGAATTGATAATTCCCGTCGTTGTCGGTTTGGGTCGTGCGTTCAGAAGCGGTGCTTCTATTTCTAACCAGGACCGTAGCGTTTGGAACCAGAGCTCCTTTGGAATCGCTAACGGTGCCCTGTAGGGTGGCGGTTGATTGGGCCAATGCTGGGGAAGTCGCAAGGAGAGCGGCTACTAGCAGCAAGAACGGAAAGAACACGCGGATCCTTTTGCTAAGCATAAAACCTCCTGACATGGCTGGGCAGGGTAAATTGTCAATTGTTAGGGGAGGGAGAAAAATGTTTAAGCAATGATGATGCCGTAGCGTTTGATCGAATTCCTGAGGAAAATACGATCCACTACGAGCTTCACGATCCAAAAACGACAAGCCCATCCGAAAAGACAGCAACCCAGGAAAGAATAAGTCAGGAAGGTGGGCTTGCCCCCGCTCTCGCGACAAGCGGGGGCAAGCCCACCTTCCTGACTTGTTCTTTTCCTTCCTGACCCGTTTTTTATGGGCTACCATCGCAACAGAAACGTTCTGATGGTCTGGTACATCTCCTCGAACGAATCTGCGCAAAACAAAATCGCCTGGTAATGCGTTGGGTCGTAGACGTAGTTCGCCGCCACATCCAAATCGAGTGGTCGCAGTTCAGCCTTGCGCATCTCAGCCAGCTCTCCTGCCGACGACAACAGCCCGGTTCCGTACGCCTTGATCCGGCCGTCTTCACGCAACACACCAAACTCGATCGTGAACCAGTAGACGCGTGAAAGGCGATCGAGTTCGTCTGGATCCGTTGTGCGGCTAACCGCTTCGCCAAAGAGTCGATTCAGTTCTGCGAAACGTTTGCTCGCCAGTGTTACTGCGTGGCCGATTATCTCGTGCGCGACGTCTGGCTCCGGTGTGTAAAGAGGAGTGGAGTGATGCCGGATATATTGCGTCGACAGAAAAACTCCGCGGGCGAGCGACTCGAGAAACACACGCGGTTCAACCAGCCCCGCAACAGGCTCGAGCCTGAAGCCACTGATCGCCTCCACTTTTTGACTCACTTCATCTAGCTGCGGAATGCGATCGGCGTCGAACGCGAGCCGCTCGAGACATTGAAGATACTCAGCACACGCGTGCTGACGGTGCGCAGGGCCGAGTGCTTTCCAGATCGTTCGCCAGACGCCGTGTTCGAGTTCGGTGTAAGGCGCGGCGGGTATTGGCAAGCCGGGTTTGTAAGTCATGGCAATTTGCGCGATGGCATTGCGACGTGCGCGATACTCGGGATCGCGAAATCCGGGATGGTCCGCCTCCAGTTGAACAAGGGCGTTGCCATGATCGAGTAATACGGTTTGGGTCTCAGTTGATGTCATCACAGGTTACCTCGCGTTTAAGGGCACAAAAAAACCGGCCACCAATCCTGCCTGGGATTGATGGCCGGTTAATGAAACTTGTCTAAGCTGCTACATCGTCAATGTAGGCCGACAGCCCATCGCCTGGCCGTCCCTCCCAGTGGAGAGCGGGCCGTAATAGTAATAATAGCGATAGGAGCTTCCGTACATGACGACTTGGCAACAGAATAGCGCTCGAATTAGCGATCGTCAAGGGTAAGGTTTTCTGACGCAAAGGCGCAAAGGCGCAAAGGCGCAAAGAAAGACTCTTAATAACCCCACTTTATTTTCAGTCTTTGCGCCTTTGCGCCTTTGCGTCGGAAAAACTCTTTAGAATTTCAGCGTCTGCCGTGACTTTAAAAAATCGGCCCACGGATCGCCCTTCTTCTTCAAAAGCGCCGAGACATTCGTGATCGTGAAGTCAGTGATCTTCACCCCCTTTTCGATCTGTTTCCACGTCAGTGGCATCGAAACGGGCGCCTTGGGTTTTGCGCGCGCTGTAAATGTCGATGCGAGGCTTTTGCCTCTGGCATTCTGCATCCAGTCGACATAAACCTGCGTGCTCTTTCGCTTCGCAATCGTCCTCTCGACCGTCGCGATCTGCGGGGCGCGCCGCGCCACCTCACTCGCAAACAGTCGCGCATACTCCGCAACCTTGTCGTACTCGTTCGTTGCCTTCAACGGCACGTAAATATGAATGCCTGACGAGCCCGAGGTTTTCGGAAACGCTTTCAGTCCAACCTCATCTGCAACTTCCTTCACAACGAGCGCGACTTGCAAAACGTTCTCCCATGGCGCGCGTTTCGGGTCGAGATCGATCGCGATCCAATCAGGCTTGTCGAGATGCTTAAGAGGGGAATGCCAGGGATGCTGCTCGATGGTTCCAAGATTAACGAAGTGCAGCAGTGAGCCCACAGTGGAATAGACACCGTAGTCAAGATCGCGTCCTTCCTGGTTTGTGAGTCGTGCTGTCTTGATGAACTCCGGAGCGCTATCGAGATCCTGCTGGAAAAACATGGGTGCGTTGATTCCGCGTGGATAGCGTTGAAGAATCGCCGGGCGGTCCTGAAGGAACGGCATTATGTAATCGGCGACTTTCAAGTAGTAGCTGAGCAGATCAAACTTCGTGAGCTTTTCATCGGGCCAATAGACGCGGTCCAGGCTCGTGACTGAAACCTGCTCGCGCCCAACCTTCAGAAGCAGATCGCCTTTCGGACGCTCGAGACCAAGAAAGTCCTCAACCGTGACAACTGTGCCACCCTTTTGACGTGTTCGCTTGACGGCCATCTTGTAAGTTCATCCTGGAGGTTTACGATGCGAACGATAATTGCTGGCCTGATACTAGCGACAATCATCGGTCCCGGATCGTTGCTGGGGGCTCCTGCCACGGTAACCTATAATCTCGACGCAAGCCAAAGCAAATTCATGGCCCACGCGAACGCCGGCGGTCTCCTGTGGTTCAAGGGGAAAGATCATCATCTTGCTGCTCGCGAGTTCACGGGCCAGGTGGAGATTACGCCGGAGACGATCACGCCTGCGTCGCTGCGTCTCCTCGTGAAGGCAGCTTCATTGCACGAAACCGGGGCTGAGTTTACCGAACCGCAGAAGGAAATTATCAACCGAGAGCTCCGCGAGATCGTGCTGCATCCGGATCGTTATCCTGATATCACTTTTCAGAGCACGAATGTTACCGCGAAGAATTCCGGCGCTGGACGTTCTGAGGTAAAGATCGACGGTGATCTCACCTTGCACGGAGTCACGAAGCGAATCACGATTCCGGCGATGGTTACGTTGAGTGGAGATACTTTGCGCGCGGTTGGCGAGTTCAGTGTCGATCGAGATGATTTCGGGGTGAAGGCGACGTCAGCGTTTCATGGCCTCGTGCGCGTGAGGAATAAGGTGAAGTTTGAGTTTGATATCGTAGGACGTAGGTAAATCCTGAAGAAAATCCTGTATATCCTGTCTAACGGCTGTACCCGTCGGGGTGCGCCTGCATCCAGTTCCACGCTGACTCGACAATCAGCTCGAGATCCTGAAACTCCGGCGCCCACCCGAGCTCGCGTTTGATCCGCTCGGAGCTCGCGATCAGGACCGCCGGGTCGCCCGGCGCGTCGTGGCCCAATACGCACCGGAATTTCTCGCCCGGTTACGCGACGCGCTGTTTCAATCACTTCACGAACACTGTAACCATCACCACCACATCCCAGATTGTAAACCGCACTGCGTTCGCTCAACGCGTCGAGCGCGAGGATGTGAGCGCGCGCCAGATCGACAACGTGGATGTAGTCGCGAATACACGTTCCATCCGATGTCGGATAATCTTCGCCATAGATTTCGACGTGGGCACGCTTCCCGGCTGCTGCCTGCAACGTGATCGGAATCAGGTGCGTCTCGGGATCGTGATCCTCACCACACTTCTCCGTTGCGCCCGCGGCATTGAAGTATCGTAGCGAAGCGTACCTCAGTCCGTGAGCGCCTTCGTACCAGTGCATCGCTCGTTCAAACGCGAGTTTTGTTTCGCCGTACGTGTTCGTAGGGTTTGTAGGAGCGCTCTCGGAGATTGGTTGTTCCTCGGGCTCACCATAAACTGCCGCGGTTGAAGAAAAGACGATCTTCTTCACCTCGCAGGCGAGCATCGCATTGAGCAACACGAGCCCGGTGACTACATTATTGTTGTAATACTTCGCTGGTTCCGAAACAGATTCACCGACGAGTGAAGACGCAGCCATGTGAATCACTGCTTCGATTCGATGTTCTGCGAGCGTGTGGTTAAGCGTGTCGCCTTCGGCGAGATCGCCCTCGACAAACTCAGCCCCATCGACCACCGCTTGCGCGTGGCCTTTCGCGAGATTGTCGTAGACCACAACCGTATGGCCGTCGCTGATTAACTGCTCGGTTACGACACTTCCGATATAGCCGGCGCCGCCGGTCACAAGTACGCGCATAAAAAAGGATTACAGGAGTCAGCTTATAGCGACGTTTGGTTGGGGTGCCGCGGCGTCCGCTTCGATCGAATCTGAATGCACAAAGTAGAGAATGCGACCACAGTTGTCGCACGTGAGGACCTCTTCACCACGACGGATTTCGGCCATCACCTGCGGCCTGAGCGACATAAAGCAGGCCGTACACGAACGATTGCGAGCTTCTGCGACTGCTACCCCATCGCGAATTCGAGCCTTGATCCTCGCGTACATTCCGCTCATCGCTTTCGGCAGGTTTGCAAACACTTCCTCTCTCTCCTTGCGAGCGATGGTGAGTCGATCTCCGATCGTTCCTGTCTCGTCGTCAAATGCTTTTAGTCGAGCGTCGCGATCAGAATTTAAACTCGCGATCTCATCGGCTCGCTCTTTCAAAGCTGCTTCCGCTTGTTCGAGAGTCTCTAACTGTTCGAGGATCTGAGTCTCCAGCGCCGAAATCTGTTTTCGCGCGGCATCGGCTTCACGGATCGCCGCAGTGTATTCGTCCTGCTTCTTCGACGACATCAGATTTCTTTCAGCTCGTTCGGCGCGTCCTCTCTGTTCGACTACTTCATCTTCCAGGCGGGCGCGGGTGTGTTTTGCCTCATCGCGACGGTTCTCAAGTGCTCTAATTTCAAAGGCGCGCTGATCGAACTCTCTTTCGATCTCCGCGCGCCTTTCAGGTATCGCTTGCTGGTCTTTTTCTAGCTTTCGTATGGTCGTATCGAGATTCTGCAAAGCGATTAACTTCTGCAATTCCGCTTTCACTCTTTATGCACTCCTCAAAAGATCAGGACTGATTATGACGACTTTCATCGCTGCGATCATCACACAACCGATGCATCCGGCGCAAGCTGGCTCCTGCATATCGAAACAGCAAGCCCGCGTTTTCAGCTCGAGTGCATTCAGAGTGCGCTGAACTGCATAAACGCGGGCCTGTTCCCACCGGTATGTAACTAAATCGGGCCCTGCACGGTCCTTATTCTGGCGCGCGGTGTGACGCGCACGCGCGGGAGGTCGATGTTGATCGACGGGATAGCCGGAATCACGATTCGTGGCATTGCGATGTCGATCTCAGGGGTTGCGATCTCGATCCGTGGAATCACTATACGGCGCCCAGCTGCGGCTGGGTTGTCGTACCTGAAACGCCACTGCCGTCTCTCGGCGCCACGCGAATTGTTTGTTGGGCCTTGTTGCGAATGATCGTGAGCGTAACGTCGCCTTCTTTCTTGCGATTGATTACACGCGAGAGCTCGCCGGAAGAGTCCACTGTTTCGCCGTCAACGGCGGTGATCACGTCGCCGGCTTTCACGCCCGCTTTCGCCGCCGGACTATCATCCGATACTGAAGTAACCAACACGCCTCGGCCGGCTGCGATTCCGAAATAGTCCGCGAGTTGTTTGGTGAGCGCCATCGTGCTCACGCCGATCCTGCGACTATTGCCGAGGGCGAATGTCAGGCTTCCAAAGTTTTCCAGGGGTTCCCGGTCGAAGAGTGGTCCTTCAAACTTAAAGGCTTTAGGAGCGTCACCCTCCCACTTCCAGACGCGCGGCTCGCCGCGGAAGAGCCCTTGAGCCATGCTCGAGTTTGTACGTTTGCCAATCGTCGCAGTAACCTCCTGCTCCGCGCCACCACGACTGACAGTAATCTTTACAGAATGATCGGGCGACATCTCCGAAACGAGACGATTGAGTTTTCGTACGCTGTTTACGATTTCTCCGTCGATGCGCAGGATGACGTCGTCTTTCCGTAAGCCCGCCTTCTCGGCCGGACTGTCTTTGACTATTTGGGTCACTCCGACGCCGCGCACCTGGTTCAAGTTATAGCGGCCCATGTTTTCGCGGTTAATGTTCTCCGCATAGACGCCCAGAAATCCACCGTCGACGAAAAATGAAAAGCTTTGTTCGAACGGTTCAACATCGGCCGGCGGTGAAGGCGGTGCGGGTTCCTGGGCCAACGCGGTACCCGCGGCCAGAATAATGGGGAGTAGGAGACCGAGCAGATATTTCGCTTTCATGCAGGTTATCCTCCGGAAGAGTTTTCGCCTTACACGCGGGCGTTTCAGGTCGGTTCCAAAATTAATTAAGTGGTTTGTAGATTTCTCGCTGGCCGCCTAGTTCGAACGCAATCTTGCCTTCGGTGTGCGCGAGATCGAGGTGTGCGACGGCTTC
Organism: uncultured Acidobacteriota bacterium; assembly: GCA_963800055.1. GTDB lineage: Bacteria > Acidobacteriota > Blastocatellia > Pyrinomonadales > Pyrinomonadaceae > PSRF01. The sequence continues at coordinate 10,220 of CAWCZP010000021.1, read as the reverse complement.
TGAAACGGATAAAAACCGGTGAACGTCGTCGGCCTTGGGAAACATCTCGAGCGCTACATCCCAGGCGGTGACGCCAGACTTCGCCACGAGGCTAATCACCTGAGCCTGGCGCTCCTGGAACGACCGGAAATAGCGGTGAAAAAGCTCTTCGTAATCACTGATCGGCTCGCCATGCCCGCCGTAAACGAGCGTCGGTGAGAACGAACGCAGACGCGCAATGCTGACGAGATACTCGGCCAGGGACGGAAAACGCCGCGACGGATCGATCGGATCGGGCGACAGGACCGGATTGGGCGTGATTCGTTTCAACACGCAATCGCCGGCAATGATCGTGCGATCCGCCTCGCGCAGAAACGAACACGATCCGGGCGTGTGACCGGGCGTGTGAAGAATGCGCAAACTTCCCGACTCAAACTCGAGCACAGCGTCGTCGTGAAGGGCCGTGTATTCGTCGTCGCCAAACGAATCGGAATACTTGCGCATGCGTTCATACAAGCGGCGCATACTCTCGATATCTTCGTCAGGAACACCCGCGCGCACGAGCAACATCTTGTGCTCTTCGTACTCCAGGCGACTGTGCCGGTGACCAGTCTCCCAGTTGTGAACGAACACTTCCGCGTTCTTTGCTTCGTCGCGTAAAGACCGCGCGAGTCCACAGTGATCTTCGTGCGCGTGAGTTAGTACGATGCGACGGAGATCGGAGACGAGAAAGCCGGCGTTGCGCAAACCCGTACGCAGCGCTTCGATCGCCTCTTTCGTCTTCGGACCCGTATCGATGATCGTTAACGGATCTTCGGCGATCAGATAGACGTTGACAGGACCGATGTAGAACGGCGTGGGTACGGAGATCGGTATGATGCGCATTTGGTGTAATTGCCGATTGCCGATTTCCAATTGCCAATTGGTTTCATAAGACAAAATAGGCAATCGGCAATCGCCAATTGGCAATCAGTAGATCCACTTGTTAGCGGCGATTAGATCATCCGCAATGCGTTGTCGTGCGGCGATCGTGTTCATCGGCTGCAACTTCGTAAACCGTCTTAACGCAGCCAGCAGCGTCCGCAATTCATCGCCTTCGGACATACCCGCCAGCGTGTTCTTCGCTTTCGCTTCAATGCGCTCAACGGCGTCGTTACAAAAGACGCGCGTTATCTCGACATAACGCTCAGCAGCCTTCTCACCCTGCGACGCGGCCAGCTTCCGCGCACGCAGGATCGCGCTCTCCATCGCGTACGTGTCCATAATGATGTCGGCAACGCCCATTAGAATCTCCTGCTGGTCGGCGAGCTTCATCATGTATTTCTGCGCCGCGGTGCCGAGCGTCATCAACGCAACCTTCTTGGCATTCGCTGTGAGCTTTTGCTCGACAGCCAACAAACTGTCGTCGTCGTCAAAACCACCGAGCTGCGGCGACAACACTTCATCCATCAACGCCTGTGCGGCAGGCAGTAGCGCCAGGTTGCCGCTGAGTGCGCTCTTCATCAACCGGCCCGGTATGAGCATGCGATTGATTTCGTTTGTGCCTTCGAAGATGCGATTGATGCGCGAGTCGCGATAAGCCCGCTCCGCCGGGTAGTCGGCGGAATAACCATATCCGCCGTAAATCTGGACCATCTCGTCCACGACGTAATCGCAGTACTCGGACAACGCAACCTTGATGATCGAACACTCGGCTGCATACTCTTCGATCGCGCGCAACCGCGCGTCCATGTCCTTTGGATCAACCGCCCCGACTCCGGCTTCGATCATTCCCAGCGTGCGATAGATCATCGACTCGCCTACCCACGTGCGAATTACCTGTTCAGCGAGCTTCGCTTTAATCGCACCGAAGGATGAAATCGATTTACCAAACTGGTGACGCTCATTCGCGTACCGCACCGACTCATGGACCATCAACTTCATTCCACCAACGCACATCGCGCCGAGCTTGAAGCGCCCGATGTTCAGCACGTTGAAGGCGATCTTGTGTCCTTTGCCGACTTCACCGAGCAGGTTCTCAACCGGAGTGCGCACATCGGAAAGCACGAGGGCAGTGGTGCTCGAGCCCTTGATGCCCATCTTGTGCTCTTCGGCGCCGGAAGTTAGTCCCGGCTGCCGCTCCACGATGAACGCGCTGAGCTTGTCGCCATCAACTTTCGCGAACACGATAAAGATGTCGGCGAAGCCGCCGTTCGTGATCCACATCTTCTCGCCGTTAAGAATGTATTCCTTGCCGTCTTCACTCAGACGCGCCGTCGCCTTTCCGCTCATGGCGTCGGAACCCGCGCCGGCTTCAGTCAGTGCGTACGCAGTGATCAGCTCGCCAGCTGCGATCTTCGGAAGATATTTCTGCTTCGCAGCGTCAGTCGCAAAGTAAACGATCGGCAACAGACCGATGCCACTCTCCGCGCCGAGTGTCGTCGCGAAAGAAGCAGAGCGTCCGATGTTCTCGCCGATCAACGCCCCACTGGTTTGGTCGAGACCAAGTCCACCGTACTCTTCGGGTATGTTCGCCCCGATCAATCCGAGTTCAGCCGCCTTGCCGATGAGCTCTCGCGACAGTTTCCAATCATGTTTTTCGAGTTCAGCGATGCGAGGCACGACTTCGTTGTCGATAAACTGCCGCGTGGTCTCGGCGATCATGCGATGCTCTTCGGTGAAGTCTTCCGGGGTAAAGATCTCTTCAGGAGTTCGCTCCTCGATCAGAAAGGAGCCACCTTTAAAAATCAGTTTCTGTTCGGCTACGGCTGACATAGTTTTTGTCTCCTTTAGAACCATCCACAGATTACACAGATTCCTTTAAATCAATCTGTGTAATCTGTGGATGGCTTTATATTCTTTCGAAGATGCCGGCGGCGCCCATTCCACCGCCAACACACATCGTCACCATCCCGTATCGTCCGTTGCGTCGTTCCAGCTCGCGCAAAATGCTCGCAGTCAGTTTTGCGCCAGTGCATCCGAGCGGATGGCCCAACGCGATCGCGCCTCCGTTGACGTTAACTTTGTCAGGATCGAGTCCCAACGTCTTAATCACCGCAAGCGACTGTGCCGCGAACGCTTCATTCAACTCAATCACGTCGATGTCGTTGAGCGTTAGACCTGCGAGCTTCAACGCTTTCGGGATCGCGAACACTGGTCCAATTCCCATCTCTTCCGGTGGACAACCCGCCGTCGCATAAGCCACGAATCGCGCCATCGGCTTCGCTCCGAGTTCACGCGCGCGTGAATCTGACATGACGATCGCTGCAGCCGCGCCGTCGGACATCTGCGACGCATTTCCGGCGGTGATCGTGCCTTTCACGTGAAATGCGGGTTTGAGTTTCCCAAGACCCTCTGCCGACGTATCGCGCCGGACCCCTTCGTCTTTATCAAACACGACTTCGCGCCGCTGCTTCTTGCCTTTTTCGTCTAACTCTTCAAGGACAACGTTCAAAGCCACTGTCTCTTCCTTGAACTTGTCCGCATCCAGCGCTGCCGCAGCGCGCGTATGTGAACGGAGCGCAAACTCGTCCTGCTCGTCGCGCGACACTTCATACTTGCGCGCGACATTCTCAGTCGCGAGGCCCATGCTCAGGTAAAAGTCAGGATAGTGTTCGACGAGATACGGATTCGGGCGGATGATGTGACCACCCATCGGGATCATGGACATCGTTTCCAGTCCGCCCGCGACGATCACCTCAGCGCTGCCACTCTTGATCCGATCCGCCGCCATCGCGATCGACTGCAAGCCTGACGAGCAGAAACGATTGATCGTCATCGCGCTGGTTTCAACCGGCAACCCGGCCCGAATCGCTGCTGCGCGCGCGACGTTCATTCCTTGTTCAGCTTCAGGCATTGCGCATCCCATGATCACGTCTTCGATCTCCGAAGTGTCGAGACCCGGCACACGCGCAACCGCTTCCTTGATCACTGTCCCGCCCATCTCATCGGGACGCGTGGTGCGCAACGTTCCCTTCGGAGCCTTGCCCACTGCCGTACGAATCGCCGATACAATTACTGCATCTCTCATATTGCTTCTTCTCTTTGCATTTCAAAGCCATCCACAGATTACACAGATTACAATTTAAACAATCTGTGTAATCTGTGGATGGTTTGGTTAATTTCTAAGTGGCTTCCCAGTTTTCAACATCTGCGCAATCCGCTCCTGCGTCTTGCGTTTGCCGACGAGCGAGAGAAACGCCTCGCGTTCAAGATCCAAAAGATACTGCTCGGAAACCCGCGTTGGATGATTCAGATCGCCACCGGTCAGAATGCGCGCCAACTGCGTTCCGATCTCCGCATCGTGATCTGAAATATATCCTGCGCGCTTCATCTGGTGAATACCGAGTTTCAAAGTCGCAAGCGCCGAATTGCCCAACGCCAGAATGTCTTTGCGTTGTTGTGGTTCGACGTATCCACTCGCCGCTAACGCCAGTACTTCCTTCTTCGCGTCGGCGATCAAACGATCTGCATTCATCGAGATCGAATCGTCGGAAGACAGGAAGCCGAGGCGTCTCGCTTCTTCGGCTGAAGTCGCGACTTTCGCGAGCGCGATCGTTTCGAAAGCGCGTTTCACAAACGGAAACGGATCCGCGTCGTCTACGCCTTTCGGAATCGAATCCAACGTGCGCAGCAACATCTCTTTCGTGCCGCCGCCCGCCGGAATGATCCCGACGCCGACTTCAACCAATCCGATGTACGTCTCCGCCGCGGCTCTGACGCGATCGCCATGCAACACCATTTCGCAACCGCCACCAAAGACAAGCTGAAAAGGCGCAACCACGACTGGCTTCGGCGAATAACGCAAACTCATCGTCGAGTTTTGAAAAACTCGCGCCATCATGTCGAGCTCTTCCCAGTTTTCCTCCTGCGCTTCCATCAACATCAACATGATGTTTGCGCCGACGCAGAAGTTCGCGCCTTGATTGCCTACCACGAGTCCGACAAAGTTTTTCTCGACTTCACCCAAAGCGAACTTCAACATCTGAAGAGTGTCGCCGCCGATGGCATTCATCTTCGAGTGAAATTCGAGACACGCGACACCGTCGCCAATGTCGATCAGCGACGCGCCCGCATTCTTTTTTATAACGCCAGTCTGATCTTTGATCGACTTGAGAAACAGGACGCCCGGAGGATCGGCGAGTGGAAGATACTTGCCCGTCGCAAAATCGAAGTAAAACTGTTGCCCATCCTCCTTCTTGTAAAAAGACGTGGCTCCTGAGGCGAGCATCTTTTCGACGTTCGCGGGAACCTCGTTGCCTTCTTCTTTCATTCGCGACACTGACTTCTCGACACCGATCGCGTCCCAAACTTCGAACGGTCCCAGCTCCCAACCAAAGCCCCAGCGCATCGCACGATCGACTTCGACAACGTTGTCGGCTATTTCAGGGATTCGTTTCGCCGAATAAGTGAGCGTCTTCGCCAGTGTCTTCCACAAGAAAGCGCCGACTCGATCTTTGCCCCACGTCAAGGCTTTGATCCGCTCGGGAAGATCTTCGATGTTCTTCGCCATGTCGAGCGAGGGCAGTTTCACTTTTTCTAACGGCCGATAATCGAGTGTTGCCGTGTCGAGTGCCCAGATCTCGCGTTTGTCGCCTTCGCCTTTCTGCTTTTTATAGAAGCCCGCTTTCGTCTTGTTGCCGAGCAGGCCGCGTTGGACCATCTTGCCGAGCACTTCAGGCACGACGAACATGGTGCGCTCTTCGTCTTCCGGAAGAGCTTCGAAAAGATTTTTGATGACGTGCGTAAAGACGTCCAATCCGACCAAATCAAAGGTCCGGAACGTGGCCGACTTCGGCCGGCCCACCGCTGGCCCTGTCATCTTGTCGACTTCCTCGATCGAGTAACCATCGTCGAGCATCGTCTTGATCGTGTAGAGCGCGCCGAACGTGCCGATGCGATTCGCAATGAAGTTTGGACGATCTTTGGCGGGCACAACGCCCTTGCCGAGTCGCTGATCGAGAAAGCCGTAAAGAAAGCACGACACTTCCGGCTTGGTCCATTCAGTGCGAATGATTTCGACGAGGTGCAGGTAACGTGGTGGATTAAAGAAGTGGACGCCGAGAAAGTGCTGCTTGAAGTCGTCGGAGCGACCTTCCGCGAGCAAGTGAATCGGAATACCGCTAGTGTTCGACGCGACGATCGATCCCGGGCGACGATGTTGTTCGACGCGCTCGTAGAGCGAGCGTTTAATCTCGAGATTTTCAACGACCGCTTCGACGATCAAATCGCAGTCTTTGATCTTTGCGAGGTCGTCGTCGAAATTTCCGGGCGTCACGAGCGAAGCGAGTTCCGGCACGAAGAACGCGGCCGGTTTCGCTTTCACCGCTGCATCCAAACCACTGCGCGCAATACGCCCGCGCACCTGCGGACTCTCGAGCGTGAGTCCCTTTGCCTGTTCCTCCGGCGTCAATTCGCGCGGCGGAATATCGAGCAGCAGCGTCGGCACACCGGCATTCGCAAGGTGCGCGGCGATCTGCGCCCCCATAGTTCCCGCCCCGAGCACCGCCGCCTTCTCAATCCGCATATTCAACACACTCCAACCATTATAAGGTCCGCCCATAATACTGAATGAACGCTCATTCAGCAAGAGCACGCGCTTAACTGGCACTTGTAGGCAACTTACCACCTACCTGTGGGTTCCGTCATAAAGTGAAATTTGTCGGTCATAAAGTAAAATTTGTCGGTCATAAAGTGAAATTTGTCGGTCATTAAATGAAATTGTCCTTGTTGGATTTGTGGTAAACCCATTCCATTCATCACGACTCGGCCAAGAATTAAGACCGGAGTAGTCAATCAATTCCGCCGGCGCCCTTGAAAATCAGAGACGCTGTTTTTTCAGGAGTTGCGAAGGATCTCGCCCGCTTCGAATTACTTCGCGGAACTTGTCACCGGCCCCGGGTGTCAGCATGAAGGCCTGGGGCTCACACCCCAGGCCTGCGTCCATTTGCTCTGGCGCATCACAGCGCTTGTTTACAGAACGACGATCTTGGCGAAGCCTTCGCCGTATTTCGATCCGGTCCGATAGTAACCCCGCGTGTCGATAAGTTTTGTCCAGGTGAACAGCGCGTCATATGAACCTGCGGGAACGCCAGAGAGATCAAGCTCAAAGCTCCTCCGGCCATTTCCAAAGCGGTCGGTAAAGAATTCGCCAAGGATGAACGCATCCTGCATCGCGGTGACCCCTTCTCTTGTGTGAATGGCTCGCCCAAAACGGGGGACGCCGAAAAACTTCAGACCGTCTCCCGGCAGGTTATAGAGGCCGACGCCCACGTGGTATTTCTGAAGAGGCGTGGCTCCCTTCAGAATGAAGGTGATATGTAGTCTTGACCGGCATCGGATGGTCGTAACTTTATAGATGACCTGCCCGGTACCCGGGTCGAAGACATCCCAACCGGGTTTGACGGAAAGGACTTTTTCCTGACCATGAGCCGAAGCGCTCGCCGCGACTATGACGACGAGTGCAACAACTGTGAGAAATATTGAGGTGATCATTCGGCTGCGTCGAACTTCGCAAGTGGGATTGGCCGAACGTTGGTTAAGATTCTTCATCAGTCTTCTCCTCTTATCTTGATTCGTCTTTCAATGTTCGTTGTCGCTTTTCATCCGAAATCAACAACGACCGTCTTGCATCAGCAGAAGTTTGTTTGCCCGGTTCGTGAGGCTGCGCTAGAATTCGTGCGCGCCGACCGTGTAACGTTCCCGCCTCACTTGAGCAACCGACCCTTGCTCGATGCGTCGCCGACGTTACCCTCCCGCCCCGTGAAAGTCCTCCGGGCGGACTCGTTTAGTTCTCCGAAAAACCTCTGACGGGTCTCCGATCGCGAAATGAGAGAAAATTCGAGGCTTTATTACGAATTCGGGCCATTCCGGCTGGATGAAAAAGAGCGTCGACTCCTGCGAGAGGGCGAGGAGGTAATGTTTAGTGAGAATGGCAGGAGCGATCGTCTGACTCCGAAGGCGTTCGATCTGCTGCTGCTGCTCGTAAAACAGAGCGGCCAGATGGTTGGACGTGAAGAGTTGATGGAGCGAATTTGGCCGGGGACTTTCGTCGAAGACAATCGCATCTCCGACAACATTTCGACGCTCCGCAAGTTCCTCGGCGACCGAACCAGAAATCCTCAGTTCATCGAGACCATCCCTAAGCACGGTTACCGCTTCCTCGCTGACGTGCGCGAGGTGCGTGGCGAGACAATCGCCCTCCTCGACCACACTACGCGCATGATGATCGAAGAGGAACTTGACATGCCGCCCGCTGACGGAATGGAATCAAACGCGAACGACCTTCATCGGCAGTCGGTCACTTCCGCCACCCGGCCCGCGCGCGCTTGGCAGCGGCGCTTGAATCCCCTGGTCATCGGCCTTGCCTGTGTGCTCGTCGGTGGGTTGAGCTTCGCGGCCTACTTCGCACTGAACGGCAGGCCGGAGCAGCCAGCGGGTCAAGAGCCGCGGGCAAAGTCAATCGCGATCCTACCGTTCAAGCCACTGGTCTCCTCGTCCAGCGACCCGTACCTCGAACTCGGTGTGACCGATGCGCTCATCAACAAGCTCACCAACATCCGCCAGATCACCGTGCGGCCCACGAGTTCGGTCATGAAGTATGCGGGCGAGGGTCACGACTTGCGCGCCGCCGGAGAGGAGTTGAAGGTTGACGTGCTGCTCGACGGCAAATTGCAGAGGGCGGGCGACCGCATCCGGCTCTCCGTACAGTTGCTGAGGGCCAGCGACTCGACGCCGCTCTGGGCGGACAACTTCGACGAGAGGTTTACGAACATCTTTGCCGTGCAGGATGCGATTTCCGAAAGAGTTGCTGCGGCACTCGCGTTGAATCTGACCGGCGAAGAGAAGAAAGGGCTCGCCAAACGGTACACTGAGAATGTCGAAGCCTACCATCTCTACCTCAAAGGCCACCACCATTGGAGCACGTTCCAACAGGCCGGACTCCTGATAAGCATCAACTATTACAACGAAGCGCTTAAGAAAGACCCGAATTATGCGCTGGCCTACAGCGGGCTCTCTACTTCCTATTCCGTCATCGGCATCTACGGCCCGTTGTCTGCCCGAGAGGCCATGCCCAAAGCGAGGGCTGCCGCACAGAGAGCGCTCGAACTCGACGAGAATCTGGCCGAGGCCCACACCGCGCTCGGCGCCGTGAAGATCCTTTACGAATGGGACTGGGCGGGCGGGGAACGAGAGTTCAAGCGCGCAATGGAGCTGAACCCGAACTATCCGGACGCTCACAACCTGTACGCGTACTACTTACAGGCTATGGGAAAAGGTGACGACGCCGTCGTCGAGCTAAAGCGCGCGAAGGAGTTGGCCCCCGAGTGGCGTGTACCGAACAATGATTACCTCTCAGCGCTTTTTTCGGCACGACGGTACGACGAGGCGATTGAGCAGAGTCGGCAGGTGCTTAAGTTGGATCCGAACAATTATTTCGCCTTCGGCATACTCGGTCAGGCACACACTCAGCAAGGGAGGTATGAGGAAGCGACATCAGAACTTCAGCACGCTGTTAACCTCCCCGGCAACCGACGACGAGAGCGCTTACCGAACTTGGCTATTTGTATGGGGTCACAGGGAAAAAAGGCGATGCGCTCAAGATCATCAAGCAGTTGCAGGAGAGGCCCACACCAAAGACGCCTTTTGAAGTCGCGGAAGTTTATACGGGACTGGGCGACAAGGATCGGGCGTTTGCCTGGCTCGACAGGGCATTCGAGGAACGCTTCGCCTTCACCTGGAAGATCGTAATCATGCCGCAGTTCGACGGTCTCCGCTCTGACCCGCGCTACGTCGCGTTGTTGCGGCGCATGAATCTTCATCCCTAGCGCGTTCGGTGTGCACGCCGCAAGCACGAGGATCTCTGACGCCCCCGAGCGCCAGGAATTATCTGAGTGCTCCCGTCAAGTGCTTCTACGAGTTTGGCCCTTCCGGCGGCTGCGATGAATCGTTTCGTTTGGGTTAGCCACGCGCGGCACCAGCCCTAAGTAACTGACCAGCTTGTCTTCACTGGCAAAATCACGGACGTCACCGATCACACTCACAACACGGCGGCCCGATTTAAAATTAATCCGGGACTGCACCGGCAATATGAAAGATATCGAACACTGATCAATGGGCCGTGAGCGAAAATTTCAAGTTATGCCCGACAACTGTAGGAAATTTTCACGTTATGCCGGAAAAGAATTTCATTTTATGACCGAATCGTCCGCGTAAGTTGTTGATTCCGGTAACAGCGCGATTTCACTTTATGAAATTGCGCG